>JBQVOK010000005.1:0-323606 GCA_052437175.1 Flavobacteriales bacterium | reverse complement strand
TCGATGGACCAGGAGGCCAGCTGGGTGGGCCTGGGCTGGAACCTGCACACAGGCGCCATTACCCGCGATCTGCGCGGTTTGCCCGACGATTTTAAAGGTGAATCCGTAGTGGAACGCGTGAACCTGAAGCCAAACAAGACCGTAGGCGTGAACGTGGCGGTAGACCTGGAGCTGTTCGGGTTTGAGGCCAATGACCCCGAATTACCCGAGGGCGAAGAAGTGCCCAACGGACAGCTTTCGGTAGGCTTAGGCATTGAATACAACAACTACACCGGCGTAAGCGTAACCACATCGGCCGGACTGAACCTCTCTAACGGAGCGGACTACCCGATGACGGGCAGCCTGAACCTGACCAGCGGTAAAGACGGGTTACAGATATCGCCGAATGTGAGCTTCTCGGGCCGCCTCTTCGGTTCCAAAGAGAAAACCCTGGGTAAGGGAAACATCGGTTTCGGGGCCAATATAAATTCCCGCAAAGGGCTTACCGATATTGGCCTCAACGGCGGCGTTACCGTTAAACCGGCCCATAAGACCAGCGCCAAAGCCACGGCCCGCAACCTGGATTACAAAGTTGCCGCCATGGGCATCAAAAACAGTTCCAGCATTGACATCGGGCCCTATACCTTTACCCCGTCCATCGAGCATGCCATGGAAACCTATTCCTTCTCCGGCCGCATTAAGGTAGGCGGCGCCACGGTACACCAGGATTTTGGCGGTAGTATAGACGGCTACGGAAGCGTACAGAAGCTGACCTCGAACACTTTTTCGGCACCTGCCTATGGCTATATGTATGCCGAAAAAGCCAACAATAACGATAATGCCCTGCTGGACTACAACCGCGAAAAAGACGGTAATTTCTCCAAGCATCACAAGCACCTTCCCCTTACCGCCTACACCTACGACATGTTCTCTATTGCAGCACAGGGCCTGGGCGGCACCTTCCGCGCCTTTCGCAACGATGTGGGCTATGTATACAATAACAAACAGCTAAGTCCGAGCAATTCCGGCTCCCTGGGTGTGGAAGTAGGCATAGGCCAGATCGTAGACGTGGGGATCGACCTGGGTATGAATATGGTTCAGTCTACCTCGGGTGCCTGGCGCGACGATAATTACGCCATCGATCCCCTGCCTTTCCGCGGTACCGCAAAAAACGATATCAAGGAGTCGTACTTTTTACGTATGACCGGGGAAAAGATCCCCGAGCAGGACCCTACCTTCCTCAACAATACCGTAAAAGGCACACAGGCGCTGCGCCACAACATGAACCATACCGCGGGGCTGCCCAAAGTAAAAGCGGTGAACAGCTTTACCAACGATGCCGGCAATACGGTTTCGGGCATCAGCAGCAACCAGCGCGATAAACGCCAGAACCGCAATACGGCCGTGTATTTCTTTACCATGGCCGAACTTAAGGATGCCTATCCGCATAAGGTAAAAGACCTTTCGCCCCATGCCAAAAAGCACCACATTGCACAAATTGTAGTGGTAACGCCCGAAGGCATGCGTTACGTGTTCGGATTAGCAGCCTACAACACCCGCAAGGTAGAGCGTTCCTTTGCCGTAGGCGGTACGCGCAAGAGTCCGAACGGCGGCTTTGCCAGCGGCTCTTCCGAAAACAACCAGGGTATTGTAAATTACAATTCCACCGCTTCTTCGACCAGTAATGATAAAGGCATCGACAATTTCTTCCAGGAGACCGAAACGCCCGCTTACGTACACAGCTGGATGCTGACGGAAATTCTCTCACCGGATTATTCCGACCTGAAGGGCGACGGCCCCACGCAGGACGACCTCGGCTCCTATGTAAAATTCAGCTACGGAAGCCGCGATGCCAACGGCTACCTGCAGCCCGACGTAAAAGACTATGGCTGGCGTACGCCTACCACGGGCGCGGCATTCCAGGCCGGTTATATGGAAGGCCTGCGCACCAACCCTACCGACGATAAGGCCAATGTGGTGTTCGGTACCAAAGACGTGTGGTATTGCCACTCCATTGAGTCGAAAACCCACAAGGCCCTGTTTGAACTGGAAGACCGCCAGGATGCACGCGGCGTGGATGAACACGGCAACATCCAGACCTCCAAAAAACTGAAGCTGATCAAAAGCATTTCGCATGTATCTATTGAAGGGGACATCAATACGCCCCCGGTAAAAAAGATCAACTTCCGCTATAATTACAACCTGTGCCCGGGAACGCCCAACTCTACCGGTCCCGGCCAGGGCAAACTTACGCTGGAACGCGTGTTCTTTACCTACGAAAATTCCAATGCCGGCGAGTTCAGTCCCTATGTATTTACCTACAATCAGAATGACCAGAACGGCAATCCTTTTTCGTATATCTATGGAAATACCGACCGCTGGGGCGTGAGAAAAGACCCGGCAGACAATCCTTCGGGTATGAGCAACGGCGATTTTCCCTATGCCCTGCAGGATGCCGCCAAACAGGCTGAAAATGCCGCGGCATGGTCTGTAAAACAGATCGAACTGCCTTCCGGCGGAAAGATAAGCATTACCTACGAGAGCGATGATTATGCGTATGTACAGGACCGGCGCGCCTGCAATATGTACACGCTGAAAGGCTTTGCACAGCAACCGGACGCCACGGTAAGCAACCAGGTATTCAGTGCGGCCGGTGTTGTGGTGAACCAATACCTGGTGCTGAACGTACCCGATGCGGGCGCCACACTTTCTTCTGCCGATTTTATGAAAAAATACCTGAAGGAAGAAAAGTCGCCCGGTAACACCTACGGGCCGCTGAAGTACCTCTACTTCCGCTTCCTGATGAATGTGAACAAACCCAACGATCCCAAATACGAATACGTATCCGGCTATGCCGAGATCGATTACAGCAATCCGGCCAATTATGGCATGACGAACGCCACTACGGCCTACATCAAGATCAAAAACATTATGCCTACGCCCACCAGTCCCTGGTCGAGCCCCTTTGCCTACGCCGGCTGGTCGTTCTCCCGAATGCATACGCCCGAATACGCATACAACCTGCCCCAGTTCGACGACAGCGGTGCCGAACAGATCATCAAGACCATTGCCTCGGCCAGCGTGATGAAAAACATGTTCGAAATGCTCACCGGCGTAAACCGCCGCATGATGCTGGAAGGCTATGCCAGTACCGTACAGCCGGAAGCCTCCTGGGTACGCCTGTTCGACCCGGATGGCCGTAAATACGGTGGTGGCTACCGCGTAAAAAAGGTTGAGATCAACGACGGCTGGACGCAGATGGTACCCAGCGAAACCTCACGCACCTATGGACAGGAATACAGCTACACCCTGCCCGACGGGCGTTCTTCGGGCGTAGCCCAGTACGAGCCGGCCATGGGCGCAGACGAAAATCCCTTTAAAATACCGGTGTACAACGACGATCCCAAACTGAAACTGGTGATGGAAGAGCGCTATTACGTAGAAGAACCCTTCGGCGAGAGCTTTTATCCTTCGCCCAGCGTAGGCTATTCACGTGTGGAAGTAAAAGACATCGTATATGACCAGGGCGTAACCAGCAAGAGTACCGGTAAAATGGTACATGAGTTCTATACGGCCAAAGACTTTCCTACGATCGTGCGCTATACCAAACTGGATGCCATCCCTAAAAAATCGAACCCGATCGTAAGCCTCCTTTCTTTCAACAGCTGGAACTACATGAACGTAAGCCAGGGCTATTCCATCGAGATCAACGACATGCACGGCAAGGCCAAAGCACAGCGCATGTATGCCGAAGGCGCCTCGGAGCCGTTTTCGTACACCGAGCATTACTACAAAACAGACGCAAACGGAAGGCTCACAAACAGCTTCCCGGTGATCGCCGCCAACAGCACACAGACCAGTGAGGAAGTAGGCGTAGAATACGATATGGTGGTGGACGTACGCGAGCAGAACACCACGGGCATGAGCGGCAGCCTGGCCTTTAACATTGGCTATTCGCAGCTGGGGCCTATACCTACGTTCTCGTTCTCGCTGTTCCCGGGCTTTAAGCGCAATCATACCCGATTCCGCAGCATTGTAACTACCAAGGTAATACAGCGCTACGGACTGGAAGAAAAGACCATCTCCTACGACAAGGGCGCCCTGCTGGAAACCCGTACCCTGGCCCTGGACAAACAGACGGGCAATGTGATCCTGCAGGAAATGACCAACGAATACAAGGATAAATACTACAAGACCGATCTGCCGGCCCACTGGGTATACTCCGGCATGGCCCAGGCCGGTAAGAACATCGGCTTTAGCTTTGGTACCAGCGGCACCTCAGACAATACCATCTTCGACCGGGTTACGGGCGAAGTAAAATCCCCGGCTATGGCCTACCTGGTTCCGGGCGACGAAGTGGTACTGAACCGCAACGGCAACTACATACCTACCAGCAATACGGTGAACTCCAACGCATGGCATTACTGGGTGGCGTACGATCAGTCGGACAATAAATATTACCTGATCGATTATACCGGCGCCAAGGCCGTATTCGGCAACCTGTACCCCGCAGCGCTGGAATTTAAGGTGGTCCGCTCCGGGCACCGCAACCAGCAGCAAACACCGGTAGGCAGCTATACCAGCATGCTGAACCCGCTGAAAAATACAGGCGGAACCTGGAAACTTACTTCCGATAATACGCTGAACGTTCTGAATACTTCGGCTACGGAATTCAAACAACAGTGGCAGACCGACTTCGCGATGCCCAAACTGCAGTCGCAAACGGTGACCCATGTATACCAGAACCAGCAGGCCGATGATTTTATTGGTTTACTGAATGCCGTGTATACAAACCACATACTGGGTTCTGCCCCCAATCCGCCAATTGGACATGAAGGCTGGAGCAATAACATAACGATGAGTTACAGCACATACGGCACCTATACAGAACCACTTTTCGACTGCAACAGCGATCTGTCGGTATTTCTTTCGATATTCGACAATTATGCGCCCGATTATACCCCTATCTATTACACACTGCAGGCATTTGGTTATCCTTTAAATACAACAAACTCCGTGTTGTCTTTCGATTTTTCCGGGGACGGTTGTATGACCTGCTTTAAACTGCAGATGTTCTGCGTAGATGATTATTCGGTTTTCGATAATAATGACTGGTGGCAGATCGATCATTTCAACAGTATCAGTGCTACACAGTATATTACCATTCCCGGTGCGCCTGCTTATACAGGACCTGTTGCCTGTCACCTGGTAAGTGCCGATATGATCGGAGGCGGAACACGCACTTTCGTCATCCTGGACCACTGCTTCGGCATCGATTCAGAAACCGTTATCGATTACATAACCACCTATTCCTGCGTACATACCAACGATATGGTGAACCCCTATATTGCCAATATACTGGGCAACTGGCGCGGGCATAAGAGCTGGACCTTCCAGGGTAGCCGCAACAACAGCAATGTAGATGCCGCCGAAAACCTGCGCCGCGATGGTTACCTGCCCAATTACAAATCGTTCTGGGTGAACAGCGGAGCCAGCTGGACCAAAAACAGCCTGGTGAACAATACCCAGTACGAAAACTGGAACTGGACAGCCGAAGCCACCATCATCAGTCCTTATGGCTTTGACCTGGAAAGTATGGACCCGCTGGGGAATTTCTCTGCGGCCACATACGGGTTCAAAAATATGCTCTCTACGGCAGTGGGTTCCAATACCCGTAACAAGGAGTTCGGCTTCGACGGTTTCGAAGATTACTATTCGAATACCTTCCAGAACGACTGCGTGCGACCGGGCTTCCGTATTGCCGATGCACTGAACAAGATAAGCGCGGCCCAGTCTCACACGGGCAAATACTCTATGCAGATCAGTACCGACTACACAAAGACCTTCCCGCTGAGTGCCCTGCCCGGCGCACAACAAAGCATCGAAGTGCCGTATGTACTCAATACCAATGATATGATCAGCGGCTTTTCACCCAATACGGCAAGTCCGGCTAAGAAATTTATTCTTTCGTTCTGGGCTATGGGCGCTTATACCAACAGTACATACGACTATACGAATATCAGTGCCGACGTGCGGATCGGGGCAAGCTCCCTGCTGGTGGCCGGTTCCCTGAAAAAGACCGACCTGGTGGAAAACTGGCAGAAGTTCGAATACGAATTCATCATCCCCGCCAATGCCAGCGGAAATCTTTCGCTCATCCTGAAACCGGGCGGACAACAGGCTTACTTCGACGATATACGTATCCATCCGTTCGATGCCAATATGAAGAGCTTTGTGTACGACCGTACCAATTTCCGCTTTACATCGGAACTGGACGAGAACAACTTTGCCAGCTTCTACGACTATGACCTGGAAGGCAAACCGGTACGTGTGCGCAAGGAAAGCGAACGCGGCGTACTGACCGTAAAAGAAACCCGTGGAACCATTTATAAACGTTGATTTTTATGAAAAAGAACACATTCTTTAAAAACCCAACGGAAACTATGAAACAGTTAACATCTTATATAACCCGCATGGCAGCAAGACAGCGATATGTATACGCAATATGCCTGCTACTGCTTACGGGTAGCTTTGTAAAAAGCTGGGCCCAGCCGAATATTCCGAGCATCACATCGGATTATGTAGTAAATATGTACCCGGGCGGCTCCGTGCTGCTGGGCAATGTTACCGATCCCAACTATACGGCTATTGCGGCCAATACGGCTAATTTCCGGGATAAAAGCGCCGACCTGCTGGTGTCGCTGTTCATAGATCCGGACGTAAATGCCTGTTACAGCGGCTACCGCAATGTAAAAGTGAACCTGCAGGTAAAGTACATTACGGTAAATACCTTTGGTAGTCCTTCGGCCACTGTTACAGACAATATTGTACTGGAAGTGGAGAAATACCCCAACCTGGAAATGAAGGACAAGGAACGCGCCTGGAAGGCCTATAAAAATGCCTATTGGTCCGAAGTACGGGTGACCGGCGTTACCGCAGTGGACGAGAACGGAACGCCCGTTACGGTGTCCATGCTGCCCGACGATATTAAAGTAGAACTGGAATTACAGCGCACCCGTTACTACAACCTGAACACCAGCCAGCTGACGACCTCTTTTGTAACGGTAAGCCCCTTTGTACAGGCGGCATTCGCCATAAACCACAATGTATTCCAGGTACAGTGGACACCCGTAAGCTGGGCCTCCGAGTATGAGCTGGAATGGATCCATGTAGATAATTATGTGGCCGGCGACATCAGTTTAGACCTGCCCACCCTGGCCCTGCCGGCAAAATTCCGCAATAATGCCTCCCGGGTACGTGTACCGGCCAGCCAGAATCGTTTTTATATACCGCTCATTTATACGCGCGGCTATATCTGCGCCCGTGTCCGCCCGCTTACCAAAGGCGGCCCCAACCTGGATAAAGACCTGTACGGCAACTGGTCGTTCGACCCGAACAATACCGGCACCATGCTGGTTTCCGACATGCCGGCCAATGCATACATCCGGTTGTACCTTACGGATGGTACCACTGCCCAGATCAACAACCTGAACGCCCAGTATTCCATAGCCTTCAGCGAAGACGGCAAAATACTGCCCCAGGGCACCTATGCCGATGGTTCCATGCGCGTACGCCAGACCAATATAGCGGCCGCAGTGGAACAAACAGATGTAAATACGTACAACAAAAAAGGCATCGTAACGGAAACCATCTACGATTTCCTGGGGCGCCCGGCCATCAGTACCCTGCCGGGAGTTACCGAAACCGGCTTTCTCTATAAACCGAATTACAACCAGAACCAGGCCGGCAATAAATACAGCTACCTCGATTTCGATTTTGACACCCCGGTACCGGGCACCTGTTATGCAGAGGCCCAGGGTATGGGCACGGCAAGAGGCGTAAGTAATTATTATTCCCCGGCCAATCCCGTGCAAACGGCACAGCAGGCCCGGGTACCCGACGCCGAAAAATTCCCGTTCACACGCATGATCTACGAGGCCGATAATGCGTCAAGACCTAAAATACAGAGCGGGGCGGGTTATGATTTCCGGATCGGCAGCGGACACGAAACGCGCTATGTGTACGGGAACCCGAGCCAGACCGACCTGAACCGCCTCTTTGGTACCGATGCCGGGTATGCCGGTTATTACCAGAAGAGCATGATCGTAGACGCCAACGGACAGGTTGGCATTACCTATACCGATATGGGCGGAAAGACCATTGCCACCTCGCTGGCCGGACTTTCGCCCGAGAGCCTGGACCCGCTGGTTAATGAAGCGGACGATCCCCTGCAAAGCCTGGGCGAAGACGTAACCGAAGACCTGCTGGACCTGAGTACACAAAATCCGCACGGCGAACAGAACCTGCTTTCGCAGGACGGAACGTCTTATACCGTTAACCGCTTTATACTGGTTACCGGTGAAAAAGAATACCGCTTCGATTATGGTTTTACACCCGAAGATTTTTCGGGTAACTGTATACCGGACTTCTGTGCCGATTGCGTATACGACCTGGAAATAAGCGTTACCGACGAATGTGGCAATTACGTGGTGGGCAATGCCGGACTCACAGGGCCTTTTAAGGAGCGGATACCCGGTTCGGCCCTGAACACAGAGTGTGAGGCCAATGATCCCTTTGCCTTCAACGCAGTTGCAACCCTGAACGTAGGTGCCTATAATGTGGTGAAGAAACTGAGCATTGCTACCGATGCCCTGGAATCTTACCTGGATACCATTATGACACGCGACACCTGCCTGAAAGAACTGGCCGATTTCTATGAAATGCCCGACGTTTCGGACTGTTACATTACCTGTGAGACCTGCCTGCATTCACTGGGCAGCGAACAGGACTTTGTTACAGCCAACCAGGCCGAACTGGGCGGAGAAGACCAGGCACGTATGGCGTATCTGAACCTGAAGGAACAGTGCGAAAGCCTGTGTGCAGACAATTACAAGGACGAATGTACACTGGGTTACGAAATGATGCTGCAGGACGTATCTCCGCTGGGGCAGTATGCCCGCCACACCGCCGGGGACGCTTCTTCTTTCCCGCTTTCGGTCCTGAACCTGAACAACCAGTTGCCCAAACGGGACGACAGCCAGTTCAACAATCCCTTCAGCGGAGGCAGTCAGGCAGGAGCATCTGTATTCGCCTCCAATCCGTCTGCCAACTGGAAAAATCCTAAATACCTCAACCCGCTTACCCAGACCTGGATGGACGGGTATTACGACGATAACGGCAACCGCGTCCGGATTATACTGACTACAGATGTCAGCGGCAACCTGTCCCCGGCACCGGCTGCAGGTATTACGCCCATGACCGATCCGCTTACGGGCGCCCCCTGTATTTACCCGGAACAACTGGCTTCCACGGTGGACTTTGTAAATGCATGGCTGCCTTCCTTTGCCCGTTCCCTGGTGGTGTATCACCCCGAATATTTTAAATACGAGTTCTGCAGCGAGGCCTTCCGGTATGAGGTTTCCATGGACAATGGTTCCGGAACGAGCGTAAGTGTAAACACCTACGAGTATGCCAACCTGCTGCAGAAATACAACGCAGCTCAGGCAGTAGCGCTGCTGGGACTGAGTACCCCGATGAGTACGTCGGCCATCATCAATACCCTCATTGCCAATGATCCCTTTTTCTCCAACAGCGGTTCTTATGCATACGGTAACCTGTTGCCCTCCACGCCCAGCCTGGATGTACGCACCATGTTCCTGAACAAGCTGAACCATTATTATTTAAGCCTGTTCCCGATGCCGGTGAACCTGGATATTGTAAAAATGGCTTATGTAAACACCCATTGCGGTATTGCCAGTCCGGGCAGCTGCGTGCTTTCGGCACCTTCTACCATAGACCTTACCAACCCCGCCATACAGCCCGACCAGGTATGGCGGCAGACGGCCATCCTGTACGCTACGGCACGCCAGCATGCCATGGCACAGGCCCAGCGTATCTTCCAGGCCAACAAACGCCAGCGTATCTATACCGATTGTATCGGCAGCGACCAGGTGTATTTTAATACCCTATATAGCGGGATATGGTTCGGCGGGGCACCGGCTAATCCCTGTAACTTATGGGATTTTCACCTGTTCATGTCCCTGCAGCAGCGGTTCCCGACCTTCGGGTCCATACTGGAGCAGAACGATTTCAGCGATCCGCCCACCACAGACGAGATGACCCAGTACGGTTCACAATCCGGCACGATGCTTACCGGCAAATGCCCCATGCAGATCGACTTTGAGAATATGCTGCACATACTGGCGGCCAATGGTAAATTTACCAGCGGCGGACTGGTTGACCTGGGCAGCGGCGCCTACCTGGGCAGTACGCTCTACGATCACCTGCAGGGCCTGGGTAACGGTTACAATGCACAGGTAAACGTATCTCCGGGTACGATCCAGGTAATTATTGCCGGCAACTGCACTACCACCCTAAGCTGGCCTTCGGGAGCCCCGGCGGGTATCGACTGGAGCGACATCAGCTTCATAGGCGATGTACACAATACTTCGGGTGGCCCGGCCCTCTATGCCTATATCAATAACGCAAACCCCACCTCTATAGAAATACCCTTTAGCACCTGCCTGCCGCTTACAGGATGCAGTCCGGCACCTAAAGCCCCCTGTAAAGTTACAAATGATATCAGCGATCTGAAGAACCTGATGAATAAGCTCAGCGCCGACGGACAGCTATGGAGTACAACACCCTTTAACCTCAACACAGACTACGAACCGTTCATCACCACCAACCTGAAGAGTATTTTAGGCAGCGGGCCCATTGCCGCCTATACCTGGAAATTCACCGCTGCGCCTACATATACTTTCGAACTCCAGTACGGTTCCGCTATCATCACCCTGAACCTGGACAATGGCAGCAGCACGCTCGCACTGCCCCCGGCACAGGCACAAACCTTTACCACAATATATCCGGTACCGCCCACTACGGGCTCTCCCTCCATGCAGTCGGACTTTTATTTCGGTTCTGTAGTAAGCACCAATGCCACGGAGTTCTATATTGCCCCGGGCACACCGGAAACCAGCCTGTACGGAACGCTCTCCACCAGTGGCACCCTGCGCAGTGCCTATACGGCCGATTGCGATTATATAACCGATCCGCGCTGCAATACCCAGGAGCATAAGAACCTGCGCAACATCGAAAAGAAACTGCGCCTGGCTGTAGAATCTGGCCTTACGACAGAGATACTGGCCGAGCTGCAGCCCTGCATTGCCTTCCCGGCCACGCTTACCAACGGGGTAGGATTTGATCCCACACTCATCAGCAGTATTACTTCGGTAGAAGCTGTTATGAGCGCTTCACAGAATGCCGGCGAAGGTACCAATACCGCCGTGGTAAAGGTTATATACAACGGCAGTCCGGCCTCCTTCATTATCCAGAGCTGCGACCTGCTCAGGAATTGCGATCCCTGCGCGGAGAAGGCCTGTAATACTGTATCTGTAGAACTGGACTTCCGCGATTACATAGCGAAAGGCCGGCTCAGCGAAGGCTACTATACCTTACAGAACGGACCCGAACCCTGCGGCTTTGTATACCAGCATCAGTTTCTGTATACGGTCACCCAGTATCCTTCCTTCCTGCACTTCCTGGATGCCTGGGCACAGGAGCTGAACACCCTGTACGGCTCTGTGGGAATACACGCCTATGTGTCCGGTACACAACTGATCATTGAGCGCGACCGGAGTTTTATGCCGCCCGGTTGCGGTTGCGATGGCTGGTCGGCTACGATCAGCTATAAAGAAAAAAACATCACTACGGACCGCTCCAACTGCTGTCCGTCCGGGGAACAGCCACCGGTGAAAATGACTACGGGGGTCCCTGACGAGCAATGGGAAGTGGTGGTGGAACCGTTCAGCTATGAGGTGGACTGTAACGAACCCGTGGTCCCTTTCCCGACGGACGTGATCGTGGACCCCTGCGCCGATTACCTGCTGGGCCTGGCCGCCGAGAACGCCTGGAACGACTACCAGGCCTACCTGGACAGCGTACGCAACGCCTACCGCCAGGCGTACATAAGCCATTGCATGAGCGCCCTGGAAACCTTCGATGCCACGTATAGCAATGATGAGTATCATTTTATGCTCTACTATTACGACCGTGCAGGCAACCTCGTTCGTACCGTTCCACCAAAAGCCGTAACCCGTCTGCCCCTGAGTGATATGGTAGCGGTGAACAGTGCACGGATTGCAGGCACCGAGTTTAAACCAAAGCATAATAACGTTACGTATGCTACCGCAGAGGCGTATATGCTTACTACTCGTTACCGGTATGACGCCTTGGGTAACCCGGTTAAAAACAAAACCCCGGACGCTGGTGTATCCAGCTTCTACTACGATAACCTGGGACGTATCATTGTTTCTAAAAATGCACGTCAGGGAGCAAACACTTATTCCTATACCAAATACGATGCCCAGGGGCGTACAACGGAAACCGGAATCATGAACCGTTCGGATGCACTTACAGCTACGCTACCTTATTTGTATAACCCAATAAACACCAATACTTTTCTCACAAGCGGATTTACAAAATCGGAATATGTACTCAGCTATTATGATGCAGCACCTACAAGCGGCTATTACCCGGCAGGCTTCTTCAGCCAGGCCAACCTGCGCAAACGTATAGCGTATATGACCAGCCAGAGCGGAGCAGGACAACCCGCTAATGCGACAAGTTATAATAAGGCGACCTATTACGATTATGACGCACACGGCAATGTGCGCGCTATGCTACAGGAAAATAAACAAATAGCAAATTCAGACCCATCAAATTTTGATTACAATTTCCGCTATCATAAGGTAGAATATGTATACGATCTGCTCAGCGGCAAAGTGCGTTCGGTATCGCTGAATGCCAGTCGCCAGGATAAGTTCATACACCGCTATACCTATGACGATCAGAATCGCCTGCTTAAGGCCATGACCAGCACCGATGGGTACTGGTTCGATACCGATGCGGAATACGACTATTACCATCACGGACCGCTTGCAAGAACCGAACTGGGTCCTTACAAATCACAGGGTACCGACTATACCTATACCATACAGGGCTGGACAAAAGCCATCAACAGCGAACAGCTGGATGCCCCCAAAGATCCCGGCAAGGACGGCAATGTTGGCAGTGGCACACAATTTGTAGCCCGTGATGCGTATGGCTATTCGCTTACCTATTATACCCAGGATTACAAAGCCATCAGTGGGTCCCAGAACTTTCTGCTGGATGTACCCACGGCTTATTACGGTGGGTATGGATTGTACAACGGAAACATCCGGGCCATGAACAATACCCAGAAACAGATCGGCGACCCGTATAAATCAGAAGCGCTGTTACAGGTATTCGGTTACGATCAGCTGCAACGTATTACCCGTAGCCGAAGCTACCTGCAATACAACGAGGCTTTTCTGCTTACAAACTGGAACCCTTCGGCACCGCAAACGTATATGTACTACACCGATTACCGCTACGATGCCAATGGGAACCTGATCGCCCTGAACCGTATGGATAAAGCAGGCACACAGTTCGATCAGTTTCACTATACCTACATACCGAATACGAACCAGCTGAAATATATCCAGGATCAGATCCCGGCAGCCACAGTAGCGTATGATATAGATAACCAGGGAACCAGCAACTATACCTATGACCCTACCGGTAACCTCTTAAGCGATGTGGCTGCGGATATGCCTACCATTGTCTGGAACAACCTGAACAAGGTGCGGGAAGTTCACCGTATCTCATCAACTTATCTCTCTTTCGGCTATGACCCGATGGGACGCCGGGTGGATAAGTACAGCGAAGCATTTTCAGATGAATACGGTACCGGGCTGATGCAAACCGAGTTTTATGTACTGGACGCCCACGGAAATCCCCTCGCCATCTACAAACAGGTAGACCTGGAAGAGTACGATGACCCCGCAGTAGAAGGTTTTTACCTGGAAGAGAACCTCATATACGGCAATGATCGCTTAGGCAGCATAAAACGACATAAGAAGCTTTCCTATACCCCGGTATCACTTACAAGCGGCGTGCAGGAACGTGGTCATAAACAATACGAACTCAGCAACCACCTGAACAACGTACAGGCGGTAGTTACCGACCGTAAACAGCTGGTTTGTCTGGGTAGCCCGAGTTATAATTATTACGAACCGGAAATACGTAATACCTATGACTACTATCCGTTTGGTATGCTCATGGATGAACGCTGTGCAGAGAAAAGAGACAGTGTATGGGTGGAAGAAACCGATACCCTGGCATTCACAAATTTCCAGAGTCCGAACATCGTAATGTCAGGCAGTACGATACAAACGGTGGACGGCTGGGGACATTATCCCTCGTCCTCTCTTTCCGTGGTAAGTTCCGGCGGCAGCCAGATGCTGCAGGTGACCAGTTCGGACGCTACCCATGGTACCCAGCGGGATTTTGCAGTAACGCCCGGGCAGACCTATACGCTCAGCATGAATGTGGATGTAGGTACGGCCGTCTCGGTGAACATCATTGTATGGCAGTATGTCACCACAAGCAGCCTCAGTCTTATGCTGCCCGTACCTTACCTGAACATGGCGTCTAACGGAACATTTACAGTAACGATAACCCCTTCCATGCCCAATATACGTATACAGATGCGTAACGGCACCACGGGCACCAAGACCTTCCGTCTGGATAACATATTCCTGCGTACCACCAACGAAGTACTGGCCACCGATCTTACCAGCGGATACCGTTACGGTTACCAGGGCCAGGAACGCGATGACGAAATGAAAGGTGCAGGTAATTCGCTTAATTACGAGTATCGCATGCACGATCCGAGGATCGGAAGGTTCTTTGCAGTTGATCCGCTGACAGCAAAATACCCATTCTATTCCCCTTATGCTTTTTCTGGAAATAGAGTTATTGATGCCCTTGAATTAGAAGGGTTAGAACCCGCATTGTATCATAGTCAAGCTGATCCTAATGTCATGACTATTCAAGATTATTCTGTAGTTGGAGCAAGTTGGACCTGGGAGTTTCAAGGAGAATATACATATTGGGTTTTCCAGGAGTTTATGGCCGGAGTGAAAGTTCCGGAGCCTATACTTGATGCAAATAGCATAATTTCTGATGTTAACTCAACCTTGTATGAATTGACAGATGGTGCAAGGATGGGAACTAATGGAAAATTGTATACCAAAAGTATGAAAACTGGTCGGGTTTTTATGGGAAATCAGTATGTATCCACCGTCGCATTGCCAGAATCAATGAATAACACCTTGTATAAAGCCAGTATGATAGGCAAAGCTATCGATATATACGGTACCGTAAAAGATTTTCAAGAGACATATGCCCAAGATGGTGACAAAATTGGGATAAACACTATGAAAAGAGCTAATGAAGAAGTATTAGACATGGGCGGTACTTGGGCTGGTGCTGAACTTGGCGCAAGTATAGGTGCTGTTGGAGGGCCTATAGGTATTGCCGTTGGAGGTTTGATTGGAGGCATTGTTGGAAGTATGGCTGGTAAAAAAGTAGCATCTCTAATCTCCTATGATCAATCCAGCAAGTCTATAGAAGGGCCAATGCCCGAAGATTGGTATAGACAACAAGATAATACTAGTGTTGTTATTCCTTTGGTTAAACCATAGATTATTTTAGCAGCAATCTTCCATATAGCTTTAACTGAATAATCTCTTCAGTTGGAATAAAGCCCCCCTACTTTTCCTAAGGGGGGCTTTCGTCTATAGCGGGCCTATGTACTCTCTTTAACCCTTACAGAATCGCCCAAAGGGAATTCGGAGCCAACCAACGCCGGAAATAATATAATGCGAATATCTTATAACCGAACGATCTGCCATAAACGGCAGAACCACATGCCGGCTATTGACTATTATCTATCGGCTCTTTTACGTTGCCCACCCCAAACGTTTACGTTGTACGGGTGGTCGTTTTATGTTGTATAACCTAAAATTTTACGTTGTTCAGGTGGCCGTTTTAAGGTATACAGGTGACCCGCTTAGGTTACCTACCTTAAACGTTTAAGTCAGGTAACCTAAACGTTTGGGGTATACAGGTGGTCATTTTGGGGTGTACAGGTAGTCCCAACCACTTGCCCAACCCAAACGTTTAACCTCCGCAGCGGGTCCGGCCGACGTCCGTAAAATAGTCCGGAGTAACGCGTCCGAAGTCCGCGAGCTCCGGATAATTACAGCTCGTAGCTCCGGTCTCTTTACACTCACAAAAAAAGGAAACCAGCGGACTCCCGGACTCTGGACTTCTCACTCCTGGCTCTTCCCTACCAACACCCGTTAAATAGCTTTTCCTGCCGTAAACTCAGTAAGTTTCCGGTTACGCTTATCCCTTCGTATATTTATCCTGTACTGCCAGCCCTTGCAGATTAACACCTTGTAACCTAACAACAACCATGCTCATCAACTACTACCTCGGTTTTGCCATTATCCTTAGTGCCTGGCTTATTTTCCTCATCCTATTCTATGCTATCTGGAAAAGAACGGTCCGTAAAAAACAAAGTCTCGGTGCCGGAATCGGCTTTTTTGCCGGGATCGGTCTTTCGGTCTTCCTGTTCGTATGGGCTTCCAACATTTATGTGGCTACCGGCAATAAAGAACACAAAACCTTTATGTCGTTCGGCGGTGGCAGCTATACCCTGCAAAACGGCAGCAAAATCAGTATAGACGTTCCCATGCTTCGTTGCGGTGTTATCAACGACACGCCGGAGAACCTGGTACTGCAGAAAGTAATATACGGCCAGGGCAGCAGCAGCAGCGCACACCGCGATCAGCTCATTAAACCCGGTCAGCTCGTGCAATCTGAAAAAGAGGAGACCAATGTGGATTATTTCTTCGACGATGCTCCGCCCGAGCATACCGTTGCCGGCCGCGATAAAAAAACAGTGGTTGAACTCTGGCTGCGCACGGAAGCGGATTATGGCGGATTCGAAAAATCGCCCATGCAGAACATGCTCGACGAGCTGCGCGGACTGCTGAACGACAGCAGCGCCCGGGAAGGGGCCGAAAGTGCGGAGTAATGCGCCCGCTCTCTTCACTCCTGGCCCCTGGCTCGTTACTCCCAGGCCAGGAACTTTTCTTCTTGCACCTTCAGCAATTGCGGAGCCTGTGCATTCAGCGTTCTGCCATTCAATACCGTTTCGTATTTCTGCAGGTAGGCTTCGGCCGTTCTGCGCGCATTAAAATTTTCCACGGCGTATGCATGGCACTCTTTCCGGGAGAACTTAGCGCTGTCGCGGATAGCCGCGCTAAGTTCCTCCGAACTTCCGGATAAAAAGCCAGTTTCTTTGGTTACCAGTTCCGGCAGAGAACCATAGGGCGTTCCGAAAACGGGACAACCGAAGTACAGGCTTTCAATAATGGCAATACCAAAAGGTTCGTGCCAGCGTACCGGGAATACCAGGCCTTTGGAACCGCGCAGAACATCATTCTTACGCTCGTTGCCCACCATACCGTGAAAGCGTACCCGGGGATTCAGCGTAAAACGAAATCCCATATTAAAATTCAGCCGGCGGCCTCCCAGCACATGCAGCTTTTCTCCGCGCACCTGCGTAACCGCCTGCACGGCTCCCTTCACATTTTTAAGACGCCAGGCGGCATTGCCCAGGAAATGGAAATACCTGCGCGGGTTCGACAGGGCCGGATCGCCGTAATCGTCCCAGTTCATTCCATTATACACAAACGAAGCAGAACCATAACGGGCCGCATGATTCTGCGATACAAACACACTGTTTATATCCAGCCGTTCCAGGTCATTGCTGTTACCATGCACAGTACGTATATAGGGCTTTTTTACCTCGCCGTTGGGCGGGTCCGAAAAATGAACAATATCTACGGTATCGGGGATCTGTTCCGTTATGTTACGGTTGGGGTCCAGGTAAAGAACCCGGGCAAAGGGACACTGCGAACCCTGTTTTACCAGGTACGTAACCTTGTGTCCCATTTTTACCAGCTCCTGTCCCAGGTACCAGATCACACGCTCTGTACCTCCATATTTTTGTACGGGAATCGCTTCTTTATGTACAATCAGAATATGCATACGCCTGTTCTATGGACGTAAATGTAACAGCTTATCTTCAACGGCGATATACCATGCTCACAATTAAGAATAACAACGGGAGGCCGGTTATCCGGCGCATAACGTCCGGATCTCATCGTGCAGCAAAAGCCCCTGGCAGCGGAAAAAGCTACACTTCCGGCATTTTACGCCTCGTTCCCGGTCTCGTATACCAGCTGCACCACACCCGAACGGAATACCTTTGTGCCTGTTAACTTCAGATTTAACCGCCCATTCAGGTTTTCGAACAGGGGCTTGCCGGCACCCAGCGCTACCGGGTGTATGGATAAACGATACACGTCCACCAGGCCTGCCTCTATAAAACTGCGTATCAGGCCCGCTCCGCCGTAGAGCCAGATGTCTTTCCCCGCCTGCTTTTTTATTTCCGTTGCGGCTTTCGTAATGTCCGTGCGGATGAAAGTGGCCCGTTCATCCTGCCTTTCCTGTTTCGAAAAAACGTACTTCTTTTTGGAATGCACACCCTGCCATATCCGCTGCTCTGCGGGCGAAGCCGTTTCGTCCGGCTGAAAATTGCCCCAGGCGTCGTAACTCACTCTTCCGTAAAAGATCGTGTCGATCGTACCGATAAACGCTTCCAGGTCCATATCGTCATCCAGTATACACCAGTCAATTTCCCCGTTGGGGCCTTCAATAAAACCGTCCAGGGTTACGGCAAGGTCCAAGATTATTTTTCGCATTGTTGCAAATATAGCCAATAGCGATCAGCTTATAGCTCACTCCGCCAATCACACACCCATGTACCCCGGCCTCTTTACTCTTCCCTCTTCACTCCGGCCCCCTCAAACCAGAGCCGCCGGCGGATACCCGAACTGTTTTTTAAACGCGTAGGAAAAGTGCGACAGGTCTTCGAAGCCCACTTCCAGGTAAACATCCACCGGTTTTTTCTTCAGTTCGCTCAGCTGGTAATGGGCCAGTTCCAGGCGTTTGCGGGTGAGCCAGCGCCCGGGAGCGGTGCCGAACAGCTTACGAAAATCGCGGTTAAAGGTAGACAGGCTGCGCCCGCTGAGGTAACCGAATTTTTCCATGGGCATATTGAACATAAAGTTCTTTTCCATAAATCGGCCCAGGTCTATTTTTCCCGGTTCCGAAAAGTTGGCCAGTACCTCATCGATACCCGGGTCTGCCACTCTTAGTATACTTATGGCCTCATTGATCTTCAGCGAAGCGA
Organism: Flavobacteriales bacterium; assembly: GCA_052437175.1. Lineage (GTDB taxonomy): Bacteria > Bacteroidota > Bacteroidia > CAIKAF01 > CAIKAF01 > JACVCJ01. Next base: position 304,432 of record JBQVOK010000005.1, on the reverse strand, counting down.
TGTTCTCCGGGAAAGGTCCCGGTACTTCAAAATACGGGATCAGCGAGGCCAGGCAGCCTTCCAGCAGGGGATGCCGGCCAAAGCGGCGGATCTCCGGCGACGGTACCTGCAGCGCAGGTCTAACGTCCGCAGCGGCATAAAAACTGCGCAGGCGGTTTTCGGAAAGGTGCATGGCCACCGATCTGTGCGGTAGCCCGTCCTTCGGGTAATTGATCACCGTAACGGGCTGGTTGCGCGGGATCAGGAAAATATCGCCCGGCCCGAACACATAGGCCGCCTCCGGACGTATGATCTTTGTTTCGCCCGAAATGAACCAGATAAGCATGTGGTGTTCAAACAGCACTTCTGTTTTAAACAGCCTGTCTTCATAGCAGGAAAGCTTTATGTCCGGCGTTATGTAGGTTACCTGGAATTCCATCTGTATTACAAAAATAACAATTCTCAGTCCGCCGTAAAAACGATCCCGTTCAGCTGTTCGCCCAGGGCCCAGAGCCGGGCTGCAGAGGTCTTATTCATGGAATAAGCCTGTACGCCATACAGGGTCGAAGGTTCGTCGTAACGGTGTTCGATATTTCCCAGGTCGGGTACGGCAATATCCGCATCCTCGCAGTATACCCCGCCAATGTTCTCCAGCAGCGGACTTACGGCACACCATACCGTTGTGGCAGCTCCCTGCGGAACGGTCTTCAGTCTGGCGGCCACTTCGGGTTTTATTTTTCCCGATGCATCAAAGGTGCCCATCTGTATAAACATTTCCACGGGCGCTTCGCGGCCCAGTTCCGTATCGTTCACCGAACCGGGATGTACGGCATAGGCCCTCACGCCGTGTGCTTTACCGCGTTCGTCAAGCTCTACGGTAAACAGGTTGCAGGCCGTTTTCGACTGTCCGTAGCCCTGCAGGGTCTCGTATTCCCGCCGTTCAAAATTGGGATCATCAAAGTGAAACGGTGCCATCTGATGGCCAAAAGAGGATACATTCAGCACCCGGGCGCTGCCCGCCGCTTTCAGGGCAGGCCACAGCGCGGCCGTAAGCCGGAAATGCCCCAGGTAATTGGTGGACAGCTGTGATTCATTGCCGCGGCTGTCCCTGCGCAGGGGCACCCACATGATACCCGCGTTGTTGATGAGGATATGCAGCGGTCTGCCCGAGGCCAGGAAACGGGCTGCAAAAGCATCTACCGAATCCGGATCGCTCAGGTCGAGCTGTTCCAATTCCACACCGGCTATTCCCTGCAGGTTGTGCGCGGCTTTCTGCGGACTGCGGGCCGGCACAATTACCTGTGCCCCGGCGCCCGCCAGTACCCGCACCGTTTCCAGGCCGATACCGGTATAACCTCCCGTAATAATGACCGTTTTTCCGTGCAGACCGATCCCCTTTATCACTTCTTCGGCCGTTGACCCTGCGTTAAATCCTGAACCGAGCGGCTGTTGCATCGCCAGGTCTCCGTTGTTCTGTTCCATTGTTCTGTTTTTTTAATGAAACAAAGGTACCCGCTTGCCGGGCCGCCGGCTTTGTTCAGCATGTCAATCTTGCTTTGTTGAAGATGTCAGCTTAGGGTCCGCAGTCCGAAAGTCCGGAGAGAGTAGAAAAACAAAAAAGGCGCAGAAACCTGTCCTGCACCTTTTTATAACCAAATAAGCAAAATTGTATCAGCGGCGTATCACTTTTCGTATATACGTTTCGTTTTCGGTATGGATGCGTACAAAATATACGCCGGCCGCGTAAGCACTGAGGTCGATACTGGTCTGTGCCGCCATCGGGAAGCTGCTGCCCAGTACCTGGCCGTTCACACCCAGGATACTTACCTGGCGTACCACCTGGCCTTCGCTGCGGATGTTCAGGGTTCCGTCTGTAGGGTTCGGACTCAGGGTAAGTACATCCTGGCCGTTATTTTCTTCGATGCCTACGGTAGTGATCAGTTCACAGGCCGAAGTATCCGTACAGCCGTTCTGGGTAACGATAACCGCATAGCTGCCGTTGGCCGTAGCCGTATAGGTCGGTGTGGAGACCAGGCTGAGCAGGGTATTATTGATACAGTCGTACCATGCATAAATAGCTCCTGAAGCTGATGCAGAAAGGGTAAGTCCGTTTACGCTGATGCCGTTGTCCACCGTGTTTACGGTAACGGTAACGGAATCGCTGGCCGTACAGCCGATCGAATCGGTACCGGTTACCACGTACTGGCCCGAAGCCTGCGGTATAAAGCTTACGCTGTCGCTAACACCGTTTGTCCAGCTGTAGGAAACCGCACCGCTTGCGGCCAGGGTCACGGCTTCGCCTTCGCACACGGCAACATCGGCGCCGGCCTGTACGGGCGGGGTGGAAACCACTACGGTCTTCAGGGCCGTTTGTGTGGCACAGCCGCTCACGTTCACATCTACGCCAAACTGTGTGGTAGCTGTAATTTCGGTACTGATGGAAGCGGTAGTATCACCGTTGCTCCAGAGGTAGCTGGTGCTTATGGGCGTGCTGTAATGAATAACGCCGTTCCAGATACGGGGTGTAAAAACACCGCCGCCGTTCGTAAAAGGATACTCCATACCTACACCCTGCAGGAACTGGATATTGGCATCGCTGGTGTATACAGCGCCCTGTGCGTTTCCGTCTGTATAATTAAGGCTTATGCCTGTATTGGAAGAGGTAACGTAAAAACCATAGGTCTGTCCGGCCGGAATGGTTACGTTTACCGCTACGGGCACCGGGGTAGGTGTACCGTAAGGCTGTGCATTAACGGCTGCAGAACCCAGGAGAATCCAGCCGTTCGATGAGTTTTCGAAACCGGAAAAAGGGGTTGGGCGGTAATACACTTCCATGGTGGTATTGCCCATCGGGTGTGCATCGAACGATTCAATGGTCACCGTGTTCAGGGCATGTATATCGAACATGTTCCCGCGGTGGTTGTTGCCCGCCGCCAGGGTGGACGTAAGCTGGTGCATATTGGTAGGGGGAATCACGGTAAGCGTTACCGAATCTCCCGCACACACCAGGGTATCCGAAGCCAGCAGCTGTATAGTACACTGTGCAGAAAGCTGTTGGGTAAATAACGTAAGGGTGAAAACGGAAGATAGAAGTACGTAGAATTTCTTCATAGCTAAATGGTTAAAATGAAAACATAATGTGCGGCAAAGATAGACAAATCATCAAACGAGAAACAGCGTAAAAACACCTGAATCACCCGCTGTACATACAAACGCACTTTATGTACCGCAGGAACAGGCAGATTCCGTACCTTTGCACTGCCGCTATGAAACTCTACATTAAAAATATGGTATGCGACCGCTGTAAAATGGTGGTAAAGGCCGAACTGGAAAAGGCCGGACTGCATCCGCAGCAGGTGGAACTGGGCGAAGTGACCCTGGACCGCGAACTGGGCAGCGCCGAAAAGGAAGAGATCGGCCGGCAGCTGGAAGCCCTGGGCTTTGAACTGATCGACGACCGCAAAAGCCGGCTCATTGAAAAGACCAAAACCCTTATCATTGAACGGGTGCACCGCCACGACGGCAACCTGAAGGAAAACCTTTCCGATTACCTGAGCAGCCAGCTCGGGTGCGACTACAAGTACATTTCGAACCTGTTTTCCGAGATCGAAGGCACTACCATAGAAAAATACTTCATCGCCCAGAAGACCGAACGGGTAAAGGAACTGCTGGTATACGACGAACTGAGCCTGAGCGAGATCGCCTTTCGCCTTAACTATTCGAGCGTGGCCCATCTCAGCGCCCAGTTCAAAAAAGTGACCGGCCTCACTCCCAGCCATTTCAAGGATCTGCGCAGTAATAAAAGGAAACCGCTCGACCAGGTGTAAATCCTGTAATTCTTTGCGCAAATACTGTAACACTCTCTCCCCTTTTCTTCCCGAACTTTGTATTACAAAACGTAAGGATATGAAAGACGTAAAGGAGCCCCTGATACAGATACCGCTGGAAGGCGTGGAAAGCGAACACTGCGCTCTGATCGTGGACAAAGGCCTGCAGAAGACCGAGGGCATTACTTCGCATAAAGTAGAACTGAATAACCGCCGGGCCCTCATCAGCGGGGACAGCGGCGTACTGGCAAAAGCGGTACAGACCATACGAGACCTGGGTTATGGCGTAAACAGCGTTAAAAAGAACATTCCCGTACTGCAGATGAGCTGCGCTTCCTGCGCTTCCAATGTAGAGAATGCCGTACGCACACTGCCCGGTGTGATCAGCGCTTCGGTGAATTACGCCGCCGCCGTGCTCAGCGTGGAATACCTGCCCAATATGATACAGGCCGCCGATATACGACAGGCCGTATACAATGCCGGTTACGATCTCTTCCTGGAAACGGAGGACCCCGGGGCCGAATCCCTCGAAGACATACACCGGCAGCATTTCCGGCGCCTGCAACGGAAGACCATACTGGCCGCCGTACTGACTCTGCCCGTGGTGATCATCGGTATGTTTTTCATGAATATACCCTATGCCAATTACATTATGTGGGTACTTTCCACCCCGGTGATTGCCTGGACCGGAAAGGATTTTTTCATCAACGCCTGGAAACAGGCCCGGCACCGCTCCGCCAATATGGATACCCTGGTGGCCCTGGGCTCGGGCATTGCCTATCTCTTCAGCGTATTCAACACGCTTTACCCGCAGTACTGGATGGACCGGGGCCTGCACGGACACGTATATTTTGAGGCTGCAGCCGTGATCATTACCTTTATACTGCTGGGCAAACTGCTGGAAGAACGGGCCAAGGGTAACACCTCCGCCGCCCTGAAGAACCTGATAGGCCTGCAGCCGAAAACGCTTACGGTGCTGCGCGGGGAGCAGGAAATACAGATCCCCCTCGGCGAAGTGCAGAAAAACGACCTTGTACTGGTAAAACCCGGCGAAAAAATTGCCGTGGACGGTACCGTCACTTCCGGGAATTCGTATATTGATGAAAGTATGCTCAGCGGAGAGCCCGTACCCGTATTCAAAAAAGAGAACGACACCGTTTTTGCCGGCACCATCAACCAGAAAGGCAGTTTCCGTTTCCGGGCCGAAAAAGTAGGTTCCGAAACCATGCTGGCCCAGATCATACGCATGGTGCAGGATGCCCAGGGCAGTAAAGCACCCGTACAGAAACTGGCAGACCGCATTGCGGGGATCTTTGTACCTGTGGTGATCGGGATCGCCCTGCTTACCTTTGTGGTATGGGCGCTTGCGGGCGGAGAGAACGGCGTTTCGCAGGGACTCATTGCCATGGCCACCGTACTGGTGATCGCCTGTCCCTGTGCCCTGGGACTGGCCACCCCTACCGCCATTATGGTTGGCATCGGCAAGGCGGCCGAAAAAGGAATACTCATCAAAGACGCCGAAAGCCTGGAAACGGCACGTAAGGTAAATGCACTTATACTGGACAAAACCGGCACCATTACCGAAGGCCGGCCCGAAGTGACCGACGCCCTTTTCTTTGAAAACGAAGAACTGAGCCGGCAGGTATTGTTTCAGCTCGAAAAACGATCGGAACACCCCCTGGCCGAGGCCGTGCTGCGCTACCTGGGCTCTGCCGGACAACTGCCGCTCACGCATTTCGAAAGCATCAGCGGGCAGGGTGTAACAGCACAGCTGGAAGGCCATACCTGGTTCGCCGGCAATAAAAAACTGCTGCTCGACAATGGTATTTCCATCCCGGCCGAAGCCGAAACAAAGGCCACACAATGGAGTTCCGAAGCCCAAACCCTGGTCTGGTTCGCCGATGCGGAAAACCTGCGGGCCCTGCTCGCCATTGCCGACCAGGTAAAGGAAAGTTCGGCCCGCGCCGTAAAACAGTTACAGGATGCAGGTATCGAAGTATACATGCTCACCGGCGACAATGCACATACCGCCGCCGCCGTAGCCGCCCGCACCGGCATAAAGCAGTACCACGCCGAGGTGTTGCCCGCCGCTAAGGCCGATTTTGTAAAACAACTGCAACGCGAAGGCAAAGTAGTAGCTATGGCCGGCGACGGCATCAACGACAGTACCGCCCTGGCACAGGCCGATGTGAGCATAGCCATGGGCAAGGGCAGCGATATTGCCATGGACGTGGCCAAAATGACCATCATTTCCTCCGATCTTGAAAAAATACCCCAGGCCCTGGAACTTTCGCGCCATACGGTGGCCACCATACGCCAGAACCTCTTCTGGGCCTTTATCTACAACATTATCGGCATTCCGCTGGCCGCCGGGATACTGTACCCGCTGAACGGCTTCCTGCTGAATCCCATGATCGCCGGGGCAGCTATGGCCCTGAGCAGCGTAAGCGTGGTACTGAACAGCCTGCGCCTGAAATGGAAAAAATAAAGCGGAAATCCTGTAAATCTTTCCCCGGATGATGTAACAGGAATGCCGCCGGATCCTACGAACTTTGTATCAAAGAATAAAAACAGAAAGAACATGAAACGCGCAAAGATCACCATCCCCGATATGCAGAGCGAACATTGCCGCACCCGTGTACAGAATGCCCTCAGCAAGCTGGACAATACCGTTGTACACAATATACAGCCGGGTACGGCCGAAGTTTCCTACAGCGATGAGGCAGCCCTTGTAAAAGCCATACAGGATGCCGGGTACAGCGTGGAGAACATTGCGAATCTCAGCACCACGGAAGGTAACCTGCAGTTTAAGACCAATATCAACTGTGAGGGTTGCATAGCCAAGGTTAGCCCGGCCCTGGACGCTGCGGCCGGAGCCGGAAACTGGTCGGTAGACACCGCCGCCCGGGACAAGGTGCTGACCGTACAGGGCAGCGACGCCGCCGGGATCACCGAAGCGGTACAATCGGCCGGCTTCCGCATAGAGAAGCTCTGAGCGGACAGCAGACCATTTTAGCATATTCATAAACGCAGTTTTTCATAGTGCTGCTTTTCTACTTCGTTTTACCCCGGTTTGCGCCGGGGTTTCTTTTTTAAAAAGGTGCCGGGCATATATCCCTCCGGCGCCCCGGGATTATTCCCATACCCGTAAAAACAGGTTTTTATACCCGTAAGGCTTCTTCTGCCGGCCTCTACATTTGCTTTATTACCCGGGAGATAAAGGCTGACTGCCTTTCGCTATAAATACATTGTTTAACGATCCAAAAACACGAAAATCACTTATGAAAAACGATTCCAAGGCATCCCAGGCGGGTGCCGAAACCAATGACTGGGTAGACCAGATCACCGGCAGCGCGGGCTTTGATGGCGCCGTGCTGTTCTTCGGGTACGCCGGCAGATCGGCCGCCGATCCCGATAATTCCATCAGCCTGTACCTCGATGCCGCCCTGGGCAAAAAGCTGGATATCCGTAAAGAGGACATCCTTTTCAGCCGGAAGACCACCGACAGCAACAACCTGGAAGCCATGCTGGTATGGACAAAGAAAAGCGTTCAGCATGCCACGGAGACCGAAGCTTCACCGGCTTCTTTCCTGCAGGGCGATATTTACAACGCATACCTGAACCAGAATGCCATTCCCACGGTACCGGTAATGAGCTGTGTTACCTGCACAGGCGTTCCCTTTGTGTGTTCAGAGGCCCCGAAAGCCGGGGTACAGGCCAGCGCACAGGCGCCTATACCTTCCATCGTACATGCCTGCCCTACCGTACCGGCGGCAAGTTGTATCGTATGTACGGGTATACCCCTGATCTGCGGCCAGGCCCCGCAGTCCGGCCTGCAGGCCAACGCACAGGGTGCCATTCCCACACTGCCCGTTGAAGCCTGTATACCTACCATGCCGGTGATCAGCTGTGTTACCTGTACAGGTTTGCCCTTTGTTTGCTCACAGGCTCCGCAATCAGCTGCAAATACAGGCTTACAGGGCAATCTGCAGACCAATATTCCTTCCATGCCCGGCTTCAGTTGTGTGGTGTGCCCCACTACGCCTCCCGCCGGATGCCTTTCTGCACAGGGCTCAGGCCTGCAGGCACAGGCGCAGATCGACATTCCTACCGTACCGGTGGTAAGTTGTGTTACCTGTACAGGTATTCCCTTCGTTTGCTCGCAGGCGCCTAATGCCGGACTGCAGGCCAATGCAGCGATGGATATACCCACGATGCCCGTAGTAAGCTGTATTACCTGCACAGGTATCCCTGCCGTGTGCGCACAGGCGCCGCAGTCGTCTGCAAATACAGGCTTACAGGGCAATCTGCAGACCAATATCCCTTCCATGCCCGGCTTCAGTTGCGTGGTGTGCCCCACTACGCCTCCCGCCGGATGCCTTTCTGCACAGGGCGCAGGCCTGCAGGCACAGATCGACATTCCTACCGTACCGGTGGTAAGCTGCGTTACCTGCACAGGTATTCCCTTCGTTTGCTCGCAGGCGCCCAATGCCACACCGCAGGGTAACCTGCAGACGGTTTTCCCCACCGTTACGCTTTGCAGCAAGAACCCACAGGCACAGGCACAGGCCAGCGTACAGACCTATGTTCCTACCATACCGGTGATTAACTGTGGTACCTACACCGGGCTGCCCTTTGCATGTACACCGGCTGCCAATTCCGGCGGAAGTTTACAGGCAGGTACACAGACCGGGGTACCCACAATGATCGCAAGCACCTGTTTTCCTACGTTGCCGGTCATGACCTGCTATCCTTCACCCACCCTGGTGTGGTGCCAGAAGGCCGCTCCGCAGTCCGTCCGGGCCAATGCACAAGGGCCCATTCCCACCCTGCCCATCGAGGCCTGTGTGCCTACCATGCCGGTAGTAAGCTGCGTTACCTGCACCGGTATTCCCTTTGTGTGCTAAACACAGCTGAAGTTCCCGGTCTGCTGCACTAAAACCGGGTCTTCTTTCTGCATTCGGCCTTTATCTCCATGAACGACAGTAACGGAGGTCCGCTTCCGTTGCTGTCTTTTACAAACTCCTTCTAAAAACAGAAAACATGCTGCTCAACCAGAAAAATATCTGCCACTACCTGCTGCAAAAAGGCCTCGTGCCGGCCGAAACCCTTGTAGACGGTAATTTCAGCGTTATGGCATCGCCCACGCGTAACAACCTGTTCCGTATTCTCTGCAATAACCAGCGGAGTCTTTTTGTAAAACAGACCTTTACATTTGGTCCGGCCGAAACGGGCATACTGCGCCGCGAAGCCGACAGTTTACGTTTTATAAATCGCACTCCCGGGTACGAAAAGCTGAAACAACGGGTACCTGCCCTGCTGCATTACGACCCGCAGCAGCATGTGCTGGTTACGGAATATTGCCGCGATACATGGAGCACACACGAGTTTTACATGCAGAAACAGGTATTTTCTGAAGCGCCGGCACGCGACCAGGCCGGGATCCTGGCTTCGTTTCATTTTCCGGTGCCCGCGGGTGCCGATACCTCGTGCTTTCCCAAAGCGGAGCCCTGGATCCTGCGCATCAACGATTTCGGGCCGCACGAGTTCTTTCCGCAGAGTACGGCCAACGGGCAGCTTATTTCCTTTATCCAGTCACAGCCCGAATTAAAGACCCTGCTGGCCCGTCTCCGCGGGGACTGGGCACCTACCTCGCTGGTACACGGCGATGTAAAATGGATCAACTTTATTATGCCAAAAGCTTCGGAAAATGCGCCCCAGTACCTGGTAGACTGGGAACTGGGCGATATCGGCGACCCCTGCTGGGACACGGCCGGCATCCTGCAATCCTACCTGGCCGCCTGGGCTTTTTCGTTCGACAACCAACAACCTTCCAGCCGGCAACTGAACCCCGCCCTGCAGGCCTTTGAACCTGAAAAGATGCACGGGGCCACCCGGGCTTTCTGGCAGCATTACCTGGCCTGCCTGCAACCCGGAACCGACCCCGACGCGCTGTTGCTGAAAACCCTGCGTTTCTGCGCTGCACGTATGATACAGACCGCTATCGAAGGCGTTGTGTACGTGGCCAGCATACAGGCCAACAATATGCGCAGCATACAGATCGCCCACAACATACTTAAAAACCCTGCCCTGGCCGCGGAAAAGTTGCTGGGCATAACCCGTCCTGAATACGTATGAGAAAAGAAGATCTGCCGCAGCTGGAAGCACTCTGCGGAAACATACAGAGCAAGGGGAACGGCTTTAGCTATGCCGGTAAGAACTATACACCCTACAATGAGCAGGACACCCCGCTTTCCGTGCTCACACGGGCACTCTATGCCGAATGCTACGTGGTAAATCCCCTGCATACCGCAGAACCTGCCGTAAACTCTTCTGCAGAGCTTATCCAGCAGTTCATACAACAGCTGCGCGCCGTAAATCACTCGCAGGAAACAAGCGATGCGGGCTGGACACTAAACGCTATGCTCAGCGATACCACGGCCCGGGTAAGCAAATTCGGGGTAACCCGCACCATGAAGACCGACCCGGGTTTTTCTGCTGCTGCCGGTACAGCCGTTACTTTCCGCAGCCAACGGGAAGATACCGGCTCTCAGCCCGGCTTTTATTACCTGCACAGCAACGCTCTTTTCGAATACGCGGCCCCGATGGCCCGCGTTTACTGGAATACGGTGCCCGAAGGTGCCCTGTTTCTGGTAGAATCACTCAGCACCCTGCTGAATGCCTACCGCCTGCCTTTTCTGTTTAAATGCCTTTCCGATCCGGGTGGCTACCGGCGGCGGGACGGCTGCGTGCTGTACATCGGCATCCGCTACCTGGCGCAGGTCCTGCCCCTGCTGAAAAGCATACACAAAGACCTGGCGCCCCTGCTGAAAAATGACACGCCGCTGTTTACACAGGCCTGGCAGCCCGGAACAGGCATCTGTGAAAGTCCGCCCGACGGCAACAGCTTCGGCATAAGCCGTATGCAGATCGTGGCCCGGGGACTGCTCAACGCTTTTGCCGCCGGAGACGATTCCGCCACCTATCTACGCTATATAGAAAATGCCTTTACCAGCACGGGCCTCGACCCGGAACTCCCTTTCCTGGAAGCCGGTTCCAAAGCTTCTTTACACATACAAACACCCATTGCCTATGAACGCCAACGATAAAGACCTGTTTTTTGAAACCGCCTGGGAGATCGGGCTCGAGCTGGTAAGAGACGCGGTCTGGGATGGCCGGGAGCGTTGTACCTGGACCGGGAACTGGTTCGATATGAGCGAAGGCTCTTTCCGCAACGTGGTACGCAGTTTCGGTCCCGACCTGTATTCCGGCACTTCGGGCATCCTGTATTTCCTGTGCCGTTTGTACGAAAAACGCCATGACCCTTTCCTGGCACGCAGCATCGAAGGCTGTGCCAACCAGGTACTCAGTACGGCCGCACAGCTGCCCGATCACGGGTTCTATTCCGGCAAACCGGGTGCAGCCTGTGTGCTGGCGGCGGCAGGACATGTGATGGAGCGGGAGGACTGGATAGCAGAAGCCTATGCCCTGCTCCGAAACCTGAAGCAGGAAGGTTTTGCCACTTATGAGACCGATATCATCAGCGGTATTGCAGGTACCATACCGGCCCTGAAACTGTTCCACGAAATGCACAACGACCAGTACAGCGCCGGGATGCTCCGAACCCTGGCCTCGGCGCTGTGCAACATGGCCCTGAAAGAAGATACAGGCTGGTCATGGGCTACGGTAGGCAGTAAAAAGAACCTCACGGGCTTTTCGCACGGGGCTGCAGGTATAGCCTGTGCCCTGCTGGATGCATACCGCGTATGCGGCGATCCGCTTTTCCTGGAAGGAGCCCGGGAGGCCATCCGTTACGAGCAACAGTATTACCATCCGCAGTTAAAGAACTGGCCCGACTTCCGGGAGGCCGGCCTGGCACAGGGAACGGGTGAATATCATTACGGGGTGGCCTGGTGCCACGGGGCACCGGGTATTGCCCTGGCGCGTATGTATGCGTATGAGGCCTGGCCATCGGAAACGCTCCTGCCACAGATCGACGCGGCACTGGACACCACGTACCGGCACACCTTACAAATGAGCGCCGATACACAGAACCTGCCTAATTTCAGTCTGTGTCACGGTATCTGCGGAAATGCCGATGTACTGCTGAGCTCCGGAAAAGCTGAATACAAAGGGCTGGCGGCAGGCATCGGGCTGTTGGGCATACAGCGCTATCACAAGGCACAACTGCCCTGGCCGGGCGGCATCCGCGGAAACCTGCCCACACCCGGTATGATGATGGGACTGGCCGGTACCGGTTATTATTATCTGCGCCTGGCCGATCCGGATTTTTACGGTTCGGTACTGGTACCGGGTAATTTCAGGCTGCAGGTGCCCGTTTAACAGCGCCACTTGTGCTGCTGCGGATCATACAGGCCCTTGCAAACGGCAAAAAGAACGAGTCCGGCCGTATTGCGGCAGCCTGTTTTTTCCAGCAGGTTGTTGCGGTGTCCATCCACCGTTCGCACGCTCACGTGCATGCGGCAGGCGATCTCTGCATTGGTATACTGGGCACAGATAAGACGCAGCACCTCCCGTTCGCGGCGGGTAATACCAACGGGAATATTGTTCACATTGCGGATACTGCTGGTGCCGTATTTACCGGCTTCCGTTCCGGGATCATCGTATACAAGAACGATCTCTTCATTGACGGCAGCTTCTTTTTCCATAGGTTTTCGTCGTGTTCGGTTTCAGAACAAAGGTGCATGCCCGCCGCAGCAGTTAAAAGGGATCTTTGTGCAGGCAACATCCCGTTTTTAGCCCGTAAACACAGGCCGGGAAAAATCCCGGGCTAATTTTGTACAAATTACGGTAGGGGCAAGCCGACTCTGCGCCTATATTTGTCCTCAACCAAAACGCCGAACTATGAGAGTTGAAATCACCTACCGCCATGCCCGCCCCATTATTTTTGATGTGAATCCCACACCCGTAACGGACATCGTGCGCCGCTGGGCAGGTGATATCGAATACGACCCGTCCAATGCACAGAAGATCGCCGGCAGTATACGTACCCTGCTGGGCGAAGATGTACTGGACCTGACCCTGGTGCCCCTGGACCCGGAAACCGGCATCGAAGAAATAGAACAGCTCAGCGAATTCTTCCGCCTGCAGCAGGCCGATGAGACCCTGCTTCCGCCGGAGCCCCTGATAGCTGAAATACCCCTGCAGGCTTTCCGTTTACTTTACAGTCAGCTCAACAATGCCGATAGTCCCGAAAACTACGTAAACGGACTGCGTATGTACCTGGGGGCAGACCCCGAAGAAGCAAATCCGCAGGAGATTGTACCCGTATACCAGCCCCTGGCAATGGACCGCAATACCGACGGGTTGTACGAAACGCAGGACAATGAGCTCTATTACGTGTATACGAACGGAGCCTTTTCAGCGGTATCGGGCGAAACGAAGGACGCCTATACCAAAGCCTACACACAAAAAATAAAGATCCGCACCGAGCTTGGCCCCGGTTTCAGAGATTACATCAAGGACCAGGATACCGGCAGCCTGATCTTCCCGTTCCAGACCCTTTTTACCCTGGCCGAAGAGAACGATAATTCCGAAAGTATCTGGCTGTACAATGCCGTACGCGATAAAAACATCGACAGCGGCCTGTACGAAGGGCCCCGCCACTGTATCCTGCTGCTGCCCACCCCGCTTAACGACAACCAGTTCCCGAGCATGGAAGGCAGCTACGCCAACCGTTCGCGCCTTTGCCCGCCGGACTGCCGCGCGATCTCCTACAAGGTGATCATACAGCAGCTTAAAGCTGAAGTAACTGCCCAGGCAGCGTTACAGACACAACGGTCGAGGTAAGACCTATGCCCGAAACGATCGCTGAAATACTGAGCCTGTCGGCATTCTTCCTGTCCGGACTTTTTGCATACAGGCGTATGGACCGTTTTTTCCGGATCGTTTATATTCAGGGGCTGGTGTGGATCGCGTTTTACCTGTTGCTCTTTTTCCTGGGCCGGTATGGCAGCAAAGACGGGCAGCCTTTTCAGAATCAGTGGCTGCTGAACATACATATACTGCTGGAATGCAGTCTGCTGATGCTGGCTTCCCTCAGCCGGCTGGAAGCCCTGTGGCAGAAGATACTGGCACCCGCCCTGTTTCTCATCTTCCTCTGCATTTACCTGTTACAGGGCATTACGGGCGGCTTCAGCAGCTACCTGAACTATGCCGATGTAAGCGCATGCATTGCCCTCACGCTTTTATACAGCATGGTACTGTATACGCTGCTGCACCGGCGCCGGCAACACCCCGGCGAAACGCTTCCCGGGCTCCTGCTCTGCAGCGGTATCTTACTGTACTTTGCCGGCAGCGTACCTTATATTGCGCTGCTTCATTATATGGAAAAATACAGCCCCGGGTACAATGCACTGCTGTTCGACGTCATCAGCAACGGGCTGGCCTTTATACGTTACATGCTCTGCGCACTTGCCTTCTGGCAGCTGTGCCGGAGACCCCTTACCTTAAAAACCTAAACCATGAACGACATTGTACTTGCCATCGTTTCGGCCACGCTGCTGATCCTGCTGCTGGTATCGGGCATCATCATTGCTTTTTTCATCAGCGGCCGCGAACGCATGAAACAGGAAAAAGTGCTGGCGGAGACCCGGCTTGGTTTCGAACGCGAACTACGCCAGGCCGAGACCGAAGTAAGCGAATACATTATGGCCCAGTTCGCCCGGGAACTGCACGATAACATCGGGCAGCTGCTCACCGCCATGCACATACAGGTACAGAACCAGAAACTCGACCATCCCGAGCTGGCTGCCGGCATGCAGCCCATCGAGATCTACCTGGCCGAGACCACCCAGCAGCTGCGCCTGCTGAGCCGTACCCTCAACAACGACTACATAGGCCGCATCGGACTGATGGCCGCCCTGCAACTGGAGGTAGAACGCCTGAGCGCGCTACGGCGTTTCCGGGTGCACTGGAACGCTACCCAGGGACCTTCGCGGCTCAATAAAGACCAGGAACTGATGATCTTCCGTATCTTCCAGGAGATCACCCAGAACGCCCTGCGCCATTCCGGCGCCGCCAATTTTACCATCTCCGTAAAGAGCGAAGCCGATATTTTCGAACTGCGTGTACAGGACGACGGCAAGGGCTTCGACGAAGAAGAGATACTCCGCGGCAACAAGGCATCCGGGCTCCGGAACATACGCAAGCGTGCACAGATGGCCGGGTTCAGCTGCGAGATCGTTTCCGCACCCGGCAAAGGAACTTTGTTCATACTTTCGGGTATTCCGCAGCCGGGCTTTTTGTAATATTGTCCCTATGGAAATGCAAAAGAACATCGTACTGGTCGACGATCACATCCTGGTCCGCAACGGCCTGAAGGAACTGATCGAAAAACTGGGGCCCTACACCATCAGCGCACAATACGACAACGGACGTCACTTCCTGGACGAAATGGACTGGCGTCCCGATCCCGACCTGGTGATCATGGACCTGGACATGCCAGCCATGAACGGCACCGAGACCAGCGCCTACCTGAAAAGCATCGGGTATAAGGTACCGGTACTCATTCTTACGCTCAACAGTGATGAGGACACTATACTACAGCTTTTCCGTAACGGGGTATGCGGTTTCCTGAAGAAGGACTGCAGTTCCGAGACCATGAAGAACGCCCTGGCCAATATCTTCAGCTACGGGTATTACCACAACGAATTCCTGGCACATTACCTGCGCAACAACGATAAAAAACCACGCCGCGACCTGCGGATGGATATCCTGGAACAGCTGAGCCCGCGGGAAAAGGAGTTCCTGAAACTGGTGTGCGACGAGCACGAGTACACCTACGAACAGATCGCTTCGGAGATGAACGTACAGCACCGCACGGTGGACGGTTACCGCGAATCGGTGTTCGAAAAATTCGGCATCAAATCGAAAACGGGGCTGGTACTCTTTGTACTGAAGCATCGCCTGCTGGACGATCTGAATTAATTTAGCATATACATCAAAAAGAACGGCCACGGCTGTTTTCAACGGTTCTGCACATTCATTCAGAATACACATCCTGACAAATACGCTGCACATGTATCTTAAAAGGATACAATATGCCGTTTCATTCAATCTAATCGTTACTAATAACGATACATCCGTTTGATTTTCAGAGCGATATTTTTGTTATGTGGATGAATTATTGAAAAGAATTAAGCGGATACGCACCGAAAAGGGTATCTCGCAGGAGTATATGGCTACCCAGCTCGGAATAGAACGGGTAGGCTACGCGCTTACCGAAGCCGGCAGGCGTAAAATGACCATCGACCGTTTGTATACCATTGCCGAAGTACTGGAAGTGGATGTGGCCGATCTGCTGCTGGGCAGAAGGTACAGTCAGAACGGAGACATGCAGTACAGCAACGATCCCGATTCGCCGGCCTATAAAAGCGGTTCGCCCTATGAGCGCTCGCTCGAACGGGAGAACGACCTGCTGCGTAAGGCGCTGGCCGATAAAGAAGAGATCATACGCCTGCTGAAAGACAAAGACCCGAAACAGCTGCCCGATTCATGAGCCCCCTGCCGGAAACCATACGCCGCTTCCGGAAACGTGCAGGCCTCAGTCAGGCAGAGGTAGCGGCCGCATTACAGATCAGTCCCTCTGCCTATTCAGCCCTGGAACGCGGCATCAGCAGCATCAGCAGGGCCCGCCTGCAGAAAATTGCCCGCATACTCCACTGCACTGCCGAAGAACTGCTGACCGAAGCCGAACTGCCGGCCGGCGAAGATGCCACAGCCTATCTGAAGAAGAACAGCGAACTGGACACCCTGCACAAACAGGCCGACACACAGGCCGAGGCCATACGCAACAACCGCGAGATCATTCGCCTGCTGAAGGACCGGGACGAAAAAAACACCGGCTCATAACCAGCGGCTTACAGCCCCGGGCACAGAAATATCCGGCGGCAGGGACAGCGCGTATGAAAAAGTTTATTTTTGATGCCTGAATCAAAAAGCAACGTAAACCTATGTCAGCAGATCTGCAAAACACACTGCCGCTTTCTCAACGCAAATTCGATTACTTTTTTGTGGTTATGTTCTCCCTGTTCTTCATCACGTCCATGATCTCGGACATGGTGCCAACGCTCACCGGAGAACTGCAGCCCAATCACCCCAATTTACTCATGCAGGCCAACTACGATTATGCCTATGGCTGCGATCCCCTGTTCCTGCACCCGCCCGTGTGGATGCGCTTCGTGACCGGTCTTTCGGCCTTCGTGTACGGCCCCTTTTACCTGGTTCTCGTATATGCATTCCTCAAAGGTAAAAACTGGATACACGTGCCCGCCATTATGTATGGCACCGCCATTTCGGTAATTACCGGTGTGATCGTTTTCGGGGTAGAGTTTTTCGGCGAACCTGAATGGCGCTGCCAGAACATCCCGAAATTCCTGTCACTGAACACGCCTTACGTGCTCATTCCGATCCTTCTGATCGTGCGTATGCGCAAGCCCTACCCCTTTACACGCAAGTTCTAAAACAGAAAACGTATATACTACAAAGAGCAGAGACACCTGTGTATCTCCGCTCTTCTTTTTTTGAGACATGAACATCTTTACTGTACAACGATCTTTTTACGGAAGGGTGTTCCGTCCTGCCGGTTTCCGCTTACTATGTAAAGTCCGGACCGCAGACCCGAAATATCCACCGTTGTTTTATTCGTATATACATTGATCTGTTGCACCACAGCGCCGTTCATCGACGATATATATACGTTTTTCAGAATTTTATCGCTTTCCAGCACAAAGCTGCCGCTGGCCGGGTTGGGATATACAGAAACAGCATCCGGCAGGGCGGCTTCGGGACTCATTCCCAGATAGGTAGACGAAGGCAGGCTGTATACATGCAGGTTATCGGTACTTGTATCTACCGTAGCCAGTAATTTATTGGACAAACCGGGAATTTCACTGATGCTCATCTGCTGTGCCCCGGGAATCACAAGCAGGCTTTCGTAATCTTCATTGCTTATCCAGCCCTGCGATTTCGGGGCAAGCGGGGGGTAGGCTACCATTATATACATCTGTTCGATACGATTGTCCGGATCGAGCCGGGTCTCCGAAAGATGAATGAATCCGGCCGAGGTATACTCTGCAGGGATCTGTATCCCGATCTGCTTCCAGGGAGTATGATCCGCATTGAACAGACGTATATACGAATTCTGAAAGGCCACCACCTGGTACTTTTCGCCCGATCCCTCCAGCCGGATACGCTTCAGGGCCGAGGCTGTATATGTATATTCATGTTCTACCTGCAGTCCGGGTACAGAATAAATCCGGGTATGCCCGAGAGGCAGCAGCCTCACGATCAGTTTGGCATCCAGTCCGCTGATCAGGCTAAGTTCGTTGCCCAGCGTTTCATTCAACGAAAAAAGGACCGTGCCCTGTTCATTTACAATGCGGCTTTCTGACACCGTAGGGCTTTTACTGTGATAGCCGATCTCAAGCAGTGCATCCGTATTGAACTTTGTTTCCGAAACATGCTCGATCCGTTCCACACTCAGGCCCGGTGTATGCGGCAGGGGTATTTCTTTCCATAAGGTATGGTCCGCATTAAAAAGCGTTATATACGAATCGGACTGGTTCAAGAGGTAATATTTTTCACCCGAATTTTCCAGGTACACCCGCTTCATATTTTTACCATAATAGCTGTGCTGCCATTGCAGTCCGGATAAGGTATATACATGAAAAGAATCGGGAAAAGCCCCGGTTGCCGCTTTTATAATAAACCGGGCCGGAAGGTTTTCATTTTCATGCACACTTGCGGATAAAGGGCCGGAACTCGCACGGCTAAACAGAACCGTTCCGTTCTCCTGTATAACCACACTTTCGAACAGAGCCACCTCCCCCGGCTCCGGAGCACAGGTGTATGCTATTTCCAGTCCGGGATCCGGATCGATACGGGTTTCGCCTACATAATTAATACTTTCTATACGCTGTCCCGGGCTTTTTATCAATGCCACCGTTTTCCAGGGACTGTGGTCGGCATTATAAAAACGGAGTTCGGCAGCGGCCCGGTCAAATACATAGTATTTCTCCCCGGAATTTTCCAGTTCGATACGGCGCAGCAGGTCACCCGTGTACGTGTGTTCCAGCGTGATCTGTGCATTCAGGCAGGGCAAAAAAGCGCTCAGCAAAAAAGCAGTGACTGCCTTTGCAAATTTTTTCATAGTATAGTATGTTGATTGTCGATCTATATAACTACATCCGTCGCCCTATCGTATACCGTAAACTAAAAATCTGTGCCTGAACTTTCCGCGCTCAAAAGTTTCAGTGGCAGGCGCATGTTAGCGAAACTTTTACTATCTTTTCCTAAACAAAAGTTCTTAAGTGTATGGAAGCAATTACGAGTACTGCTCCTGAAGCGGAGTTTAAACCCTCTAACCTGTTCGAATACATTCTTACGTATCACCGGGGCTGGTTCGCCACCATTTTCCTTCTACCCGTTTCCGTAACCTACAACACCCTTCTGCGTATACGCAGGCGCCTCTCGTTCTGGATGCACAGCGCTCCCGCGCGGCATGCCGAACGGGTGGAACATGTGCAGGACCAGCTGCGCAGCTGGATCGCCGAAGGTTCGCCGGGCAAACTCACCACCGGCCGCTCGGGCTGGTTCACCATGAGTGATTCGGTACCGAAGTACAAAAAGACCCATCGCCGTATTTACGTGAAACTCCAGGACATCCTTGAGATCGACGAAACCAAAGGAACCGTGCGGGTAGAACCCCTGGTGACCATGGGCCAGATCACCGCCCTGCTGAACCCCAAAGGCTGGACCCTGCCCGTGCTGCCCGAGCTCGATGATCTTACCGTAGGCGGCCTCATTATGGGCTTCGGCGTGGAAAGCAGCAGTCACAAATACGGGCTGTTCCAGTACATCTGCGAATCTTTTGAACTGGTGACGGCCGACGGCAGCGTAGTGCACTGCTCCCGCACCGAAAATCCCGAACTGTTTTACTCCGTTCCCTGGTCGCACGGCACGCTGGGCTTCCTCACCGCAGCCGAACTGCGCATTATTCCCGCCCGCAAGTACGTGCGTCTGCATTACCAGCCGGTATACAGTATGGAGGAACTGTGTACACGCTTTGAGGCCGAAAGCCGCAACAAAGGCCGTAACGACTTTGTAGAAGCCCTGGTATACGGGCCGGGCCGGGCCGTGATCATGACCGGGCAACTGACCGACCACCTGCACGACGACGGAAAGAAAAACGCCATCGGACGTTATTACAAGCCCTGGTTCTACAAACATGTAGAAACCTTTATGGAAAGCGGGCTGTCGGCGGTAGAATACATTCCGCTGCGGCACTATTACCACCGGCATACCCGCAGCCTGTTCTGGGAAATGGCCGAGATCATTCCGTTTGGCAATCACCCCCTGTTCCGCGCACTGCTGGGCTGGGCGCTGCCACCGGGCATTTCGCTCATGAAATATACCGAAACCGCTACCACACGCCGCCTGCGCGAACAGTACCACGTGGTGCAGGATATGCTGATGCCCGTTTCCCTGCTGAAGGAATCGCTGGAGCATTTTCATGAAAATTACAACCTGTACCCGCTCTGGCTCTCGCCCATGGCCATTTACGACAACGAGAGCGGCACGGGCTTCCTGCATCCCTTTACCCGTAGCGACGGACAGAAAGACACCCTTTTTGTGGACATTGGCGCTTACGGAACGCCCAAAGTAAAAGGCTTTAACGGCGACCGGGCCCTGCGCGAACTGGAAAATTTCGTGATCGCCAACAAGGGCTACCAGGCGCTGTATGCCCGTTCCCTGATGAGCCGCGAGCAGTTCCGGCAGATGTTCGACCACAGCACCTACGACCACCTGCGCAACCTGCTTCCACTCTGTAAAAACGCCTTCGACGAAGTTTACGACAAAGTATCGCACAAGGCACGCGTGTCTGCCGTGGAATACCGCAGCGGTAAAAAAGCCGAAGAAGTGCAGGTATAAACGAATTCCGATTGCCGGGTCTTTCCTCTTGCAGGGGGAGATCCGGCATTTATAATGTTAAATCGTCGCAAATTAAGCACTTATGCAACTTTGTGGCATGGTAGTTCCTCAGGATTTTCTACATTTGACTCCGTGAACTACCTGGCCTATATATTCAGCGTATACATTTTCGTACTGGCCTGTCTGCCCTGTACAGACAGCACGGAGTGCGACGATTATACCCAGGCTTCACAGGTGGCTCAGGCCGATACGCACCAGGACCATTCTCACGAAACCGAGGCCTGTTCCTCTTTCTGTCTCTGCTCCTGCTGCGGACAGCAGATCTCTCAGCTCAGCTTCAGCAATCCCCTGCCCCAGCCCAAAAGTCCTGTGCAGGAAGAAACAAAGGCCCACAGCCTGTACCGTTCTTCTGCCTGTCCCGATTTTTACGGTAACATCTGGCAACCGCCTAAAATAGCTTAATGGTATTTGTTTTTTTTCTGTCCCTGAGGTACGCACTTCGGGGAGATTCCGCGTACACCGTGTTGTACCGCGGCCTGTAAACTCATTAAGCGTTTTATATGTTAGACAAAATCATCTTATTCAGTATACGGAATAAGTTCATCATCGGCTTATTCACCCTGGCCCTGGTGCTCAGCGGCATTTATTCCATGCGCAGACTGCCCGTGGACGCCCTGCCCGACATCACCAATAACCAGGTACAGATCATTACTACTTCACCGGCCCTGGCCACACAGGAAGTAGAACAGTTCATCACCTACCCGGTGGAATTATCGGTAAAGATGATCCCCGGCATTGTAGAGCTGCGCTCCATAAGTCGTTTCGGACTCAGCGTGGTAACCGTTGTTTTTGAAGAGGACGTAGACATTTACTGGGCACGGGCCCAGATCTCCGAACGGCTGAAAGAGGCCGAACAAATTATTCCACAGCGCCTGGGCCGGCCCGAACTGGCACCGGTAAGCACCGGCCTGGGCGAGATATACCAGTATGTGGTGTATCCCGAAAAAGGCTACGAAAGCCGATATTCAGCCACCGAACTACGCAGCATACAGGACTGGATCATACGTCCGCAGCTGATCGGTACGCCCGGCGTAGCCGAAGTGAACGTACTGGGCGGTTACCTGAAGCAATATGAGATTGCCGTAGAGCCCGACAAGCTCCGCAGTATGAACGTAACCATCACCGAGATTTTCGATGCCCTGGAGCGGAATAACGAAAACACCGGCGGCGCCTATATCGATAAAAAACCCTATGCCTACTTTATACGCGGTATCGGCATGGTGAACGGCCTGGAAGATATCCGCAAGATCGTGGTAAAGAACCAGAACGGTATTCCTATCCTGATCCGCGATGTGGCCCTGGTACGCGAAGGCAGCGGCATACGTTACGGAGCTGTTACCAAAGACGGTAAAGGCGAGGAAGTAAGCGGTATGGTGTTGATGCTGAAAGGCGAAAACAGCGCCGAAGTAGTAGCCCGCGTAAAAGACAAGATGGAACAGATCAAAAAGACCCTGCCCGAAGGCGTTTCCATCGAACCTTACATCGACCGCACCAAACTGGTGAACAAGGCCATATCCACCGTAGAGACCAACCTGGCCGAAGGCGCCCTGATCGTGGTCTTTGTACTGGTGTTGCTGCTGGGTAACCTGCGGGCCGGACTGGTAGTAGCCTCCGTTATTCCGCTGGCCCTGCTCTTTGCCGTATGCATGATGCAGCTGTTTGGCGTAAGCGGCAACCTGATGAGCCTGGGAGCCATCGACTTCGGGCTGATCGTGGACGGAGCCGTGATCATTGTAGAGGCCATCGTACACCGCCTGCAATCCGGCGTAACGGGCAAGCTCTCTGCAAAACGCATGGACGAAGAAGTGTACACCGCCGCATCAAAAATACGCAGCAGTGCGGCATTCGGAGAGATCATCATCCTGATCGTGTACCTGCCCGTACTGGCCCTGAGCGGCATCGAGGGCAAAATGTTCAAGCCTATGGCACAGACGGTTTCTTTTGCCATACTGGGTGCCTTTATCCTTTCGCTCACCTATGTGCCTATGATGGCCTCCCTGGTGCTAAAAAAAGAGGGCGGCAGCAAAAAGACCTTCAGCGACCGCATCATGGAAAAAGTGAACCGTGTTTACCAGCCCCTGCTGGACCGTGCCCTGCGCGTAAAAAGTGTGATCGTTCTTACATCCCTGGCCTTGTTTCTCATTGCCTTCTTCGTATTCAAACGCCTGGGCGGCGAGTTCATCCCCACGCTCGATGAGGGCGATATTGCCACGCACCTCATTATTTCATCGGGCAGTTCGCTCTCGCAGGAAGTGGAAGTAAGTACGCGCGCCGAACAGATCCTGCGCGAACGTTTCCCGGAAATACGCATGATCGTGACCAAGATCGGCAGTGCCGAAATACCCACCGATCCCATGCCGATGGAAGCCGGGGATATGATCATTACCCTGAAGGACAAAAAGGAATGGACATCCGCAAAAACCAAGGAGGAACTTATGCAGAAAATGGAAGAGGCCCTGCAGGATATACCAGGCGTAAATACCGAATTCTCGCAGCCGATACAGATGCGTTTTAACGAACTGATGACCGGCGTACGCAGCGATGTGGCCATCAAGATATTCGGTGAGGACATTGATATGCTGGCCGCCAAGGGCGACGAAGTGCTGGCCCTCATCAACAATGTGGACGGCGTAAGCGACGCCCGTGCCGAACGCATTTCGGGTCTGCCCCAGATCTCCGTTACCTACAACAAGGATAAACTGGCCCTGTACGGCCTTAATGTGGGCGACCTGAACCGGGTGATCCGCATGGGATTTGCCGGGGAAGCCGCCGGCGTGGTCTACGAGGGCGAAAAACGCTTCGACCTGGTGGTACGCCTTGCTTCCGACAGCCGGCAGGACATCAGCGATCTGCAGAGCCTGTACGTAACCCTGCCCACCGGCAACCAGATACCGCTGGAGCAGGTGGCCGATATCAAATACGAACCCGGCCCCATGCAGATAAGCCGCGAAGACGGCCGCCGCCGTATTGTGGTTGGCTTTAACGTACGCGACCGCGACGTACAAAGCGTGGTGAACGATATACAGAAAAAACTGGACGCTCAGCTGAAACTGCCGCCGGGCTATTATGTGACCTACGGCGGACAGTTCGAAAACCTGACCGAGGCCAACAAACGCCTGGCCATAGCCGTGCCCGTAGCCCTGGGACTGATCTTTGTACTGCTGTACTTCACCTTTAAATCGGTAAAACAGTCCCTGCTTATTTTCACGGCCATTCCGCTTTCGGCCATCGGCGGGGTATTTGCACTCTGGCTGCGGGGTATGCCCTTCAGTATTTCGGCTGGTGTGGGCTTCATTGCCCTGTTTGGCGTGGCGGTACTCAACGGCATTGTGCTCATCGGGTATTTCAACCAGCTGAAAAGTGCCGGTATGGACGATGTGATCGCCCGCATCAAAGAAGGCACCCTGGTCCGTCTGCGTCCCGTGTTGATGACCGCCGGCGTGGCTTCGCTGGGTTTCCTGCCCATGGCGCTGAGTCACAGTGCCGGGGCTGAGGTACAGAAACCGCTGGCCACCGTGGTGATCGGCGGACTGATCTCTGCCACCCTGCTTACCCTGGTGGTGCTGCCCGTGCTGTATTACTATTCCGAAAAAGGCTTCGGGAAACGCATAAAAACAGCGGCACTGAGCGTACTGCTGCTCGCGCTGACCTTCCCTTCGCTTTCAGCGCAGGACCTGCCCGTATACACATTACAGCAGGCCATTGAAACCAGCAGCAGCAATAACCTGCAGATACGTTCGGCCGAACTGCGCACCCAGGCACAGGAACACCTGAAGGCTTCGGCCTTCGACATGCCGCAGACAAATATCAACGGCATGTTCGGACAGTACAATACCCGGGCCTTCGACCAGAACTTCAGCATCAGTCAGGACATAAATCCCTTCGGTTTTTCTGCACGGAGAAAAGAGATCGCCGCAGGGATCAAAAGCAGTCAGATGCAGGAGGGACTTACCCGTCAGGATGTGATCTACAACATACGTACTTCCTGGAATACCATACTGTACCTGCAGGAAAAGAACCGTATGCTGCGCTCGCACGACAGCCTGTTACTGGCATTTGTCAGGGCGGCCGGACTGCGCTACAACACCGGCGATATCACACTGCTCGAAAAAACCACGGCCGAAACACAGCAACTGGAAATGCAGCGTATGCTGCGCCAGAACCAGGTACTGATCGGCATTGAAAAATCGAAACTGAAAGTACTGCTGGGTATCAGCACCGATTTTGAGGTACAGGAACGGGAACTGAGCGTATGGCAGGCCCCGGACCTTCGCGACAGCTCGCTGCTGCATAACAATCCGGCCCTACAGCTGGCCCTGCAGGAAGTGGAACTGGCCAAAGCGACGCGGCAAACCGAAAAAGCACAGTTGTATCCCGGGATCACAGCGGGTTACTACATACAATCACTCAGCGGCGAACAGAACGTAGGCGGACAAACGATGGTATACGACGGCAGGCCACGTTTCCAAGGCTTTACAGCAGGTATTACGTTACCTCTATTTCCCATGGGACAGGCTTCGCGCATCCGTTCGGCCCAGACCCGCGTACTGGCCGAAGAGACCAATGCCGCGTATACCCTGCAAACGCTGCAGACCCGTTATCAGCAGGAACTGGACCGCAGGGACAACTATACAGAACTGCTGGAATATTATCGTACATCGGCTCTGCCCAATGCCTCCGTTATTGCACAGAACGCTTCCAAAAGCTATGCAAACGGCGATATTTCGTACGTGGAATACCTGCAGGCCCTCCGCACCTCGCTGGATATCCGCATGAATTACATCGAAGCCATGTCCGGACTGAACATTACGGTTATTAACCTGCGTTACCTTCTCCATTTATAAGCATTTACAATGAAAGCAAAAACGATTTATATACTACTGGCGGTCGTTCTTTTATCGGGCACCGCACTGTATTTTATCCTGCGCAAACCGAAAGCGGCACAGGAAACCAGCGCCGAAACCCCTGACACGGAAAGTGCAGAAAGCGGCGAACGCGAAGTGGAACTCAGCGAGGCTCAGTACAAGACCTCGGGCATACAACTCGGAAGTTTCGAGAAAAAGAACCTCAGCGAAGTGATCCATGCCAATGGATATACGAAATTACCTCCGCAGAACCAGGCCGATGTATCCGTATTTACCGGCGGACTTATCCGAAGCATCGACGTGATCGAGGGCGAATATGTACGTAAGGGACAGCGCCTGGCCACACTGGAAAGTCCGGAGTTTACCCGCCTGCAGGAAGCCTATTTCACATCGAAAAGCAGCCTGGAATTCCTTACTTCGGAGCTGGAACGCCAGAAGGTCCTGAACCAGGAACAGGTAAATGCCCGCAAGACCTACGAAAAAACGAAGGCCGATTACGAAACGGAAAAAGCCCGCTTCGCTTCCCTGGGCAAACAGCTTGAGCTGATGCATATACCTGTTTCGGAACAGAGTGTTTCCGCCGTTTCGGTTACCGCTCCCATATCGGGCTACATAACGGCTGTGAACGTAAAGATCGGTACCAATGCCGAGCCCGGGAAACCTCTTTTTTCCATCGTGGACAACTCACAGATGCACGTAGACTTATTAGTATACGAAAAAGATCTCTACAAGGTTAAAGAAGGACAAACCGTGCGTTTTGTACTTACCAACCAGGACCATTCCGAGATCCGCGGCCGGATATTCAGCGTGGGTAAAGCCTTTGAGAACGAGACCAAATCGGTGGCCGTACATGCCGACATCATCAACGACCGGCAGATGCTGATACCGGGTATGTACGTAAATGCACTCATCGACGTAGGTGTAAACGAGGTACCTGCCCTGCCTTCGGAAGCTATTGTCAAAGCCGACGGACGCGAGTTCATTTTTGTTCTGGAAGAGGAAGAAGATACCGATGCCCATGAGGAAGGCGGCGAAGCACATGAACACGGCATCCACTTCCGCCGGGTAGAAGTAAAAAGCGGGGTAACCCAGCTGGGCTATACCGGCGTAACGCCGCTGCAAGAGCTGCCTGCGAAAGTGAAGATCGTAAAATCCGGTGCCTATTACCTGCAGAGTCACCTGGTAAAAACCGAAAGCGGCGGCGGACACGCCCATTAATGAAAACAAAAGCATATGAGCCAGACGCATAAACATACCTACGATGCACAGGGCCGCATGACCTGCTGCACCCAGGAAGAAAAGATCAATGCCGGAACCGGGCAGCCCGACCTGCTGAAGGCCGGCAATGAACATGCGCATGTACATAAAGGCGAACATCCGGAGGACGGACACAATCATGATCACGACCATGATCACGGCAGCGGCGGCAGTTTTCGTATATATATTCCGGCTATACTCAGTTTTGTGTTGCTGATAAGCGGTATTCTTGCCGATCAGTATATAAAGCCGGCTTTTTTTACCGGGTATGTACGTCTTGCCTGGTACCTGGCCGCCTATATCCCGGTGGGCTTTCCCGTACTGCGTGATGCCTGGAAGGCACTCCGCAAAAAAGCCTTTTTTACTGAATTCACCCTGATGAGCATTGCCACTGCGGGCGCCTTCGTCCTTGGAGAATATCCCGAAGGTGTGGCCGTAATGCTGTTCTATGCCGTAGGTGAACTGTTTCAGTCGGCCGCCGTAAACCGGGCCAAAAACAACATCCGGGCCCTGCTCGATGTACGGCCGGCAATTGCCTCGGTACTGCGCAACGGCAGCTACCATGACACAGCACCCGAGGAAGTTCAGCCCGGGGAGACCATTCGCATAAAGGCCGGGGAAAAAGTACCGCTCGACGGCGAAATGCTCAGTGCTTTCAGCCGTTTCGATACCTCGGCCCTGAGCGGGGAAAGTCGCCCCAAAACCATACGCCAGGGCGAACAGGTGCTGGCCGGTATGCTGAACCTGGATAACCTGACCGAACTGCGGGTAACTCGTCCCTATGCCGACAGTTCCCTGGCCCGTATACTGGACATGGTGCAGAACGCCAACAGCCGTAAAGCCCGCACCGAACTGCTGATCCGCCGTTTTGCCCGCATTTACACGCCGGTGGTTTTCCTGCTGGCACTCGGTATCGCCTTATTACCCTGGTTTTTTGTAGAGACCTATATTGCCCGTGACTGGATATACCGCGCCCTGGTGTTCCTGGTGATCTCCTGCCCCTGCGCCCTGGTCATTTCCATACCACTCGGGTATTTCGGGGGTATCGGAGCGGCGTCGCGGCACGGTATCCTGTTCAAAGGTTCCAGTTATCTCGATCTCATTACCCGGGTAAACACGGTGGTGATGGACAAAACGGGCACACTCACCCGGGGCGTCTTCCAGGTGCAGCAGATACACAGTCTGCAGCTTCCGGAGCCGGAATTTATGAAGCTGCTGGCCTCCCTGGAACAGCACTCCACGCATCCCGTAGCCAGGGCGATCATCGCTACCCTGCCGGAAAATACGCCTTTGTATGATACCGGGGAGGTACAGGAAATTGCCGGACATGGTCTTTCGGGCCTGGTAAACGGACAACAGGTACTGGCGGGCAACAGTAAACTGCTTCGCAAATTCGGTGTACCGTACGAAACGGCCATCGACGAGCTGGTGGACAGCATTGTGGTGGTAGCCATCGACGGCCGTTATGCAGGTTACGTACTCATTGCCGACCAGGTAAAGGACGATGCCGCCGCAGCCGTACAGGGACTGAAGGAGAACGGTGTACAGCAGCTGGTGATGCTGAGCGGAGACAAAGCCGCCATCACCCGGAAAATTGCCGCTGAACTGAATATTACGGAAGCCTACGGCGATCTTCTGCCGGAAGATAAGGTAGCCCGAGTAGATGCCCTGAAAAAGGAAAGATCGCGTGTGATCGCTTTTGCCGGCGACGGCATCAATGACGCACCCGTACTGGCCCTGAGCGATATTGGTATAGCCATGGGCGCCATGGGCAGCGACGCCGCCGTGGAAACCGCCGATGTGGTGATACAAACCGATCAGCCCTCGCGGATCGTAAGCGCCATACAGATCGGCCGGGCTACCCGGAGGGTGGTCATACAGAATATTATACTGGCCTTTACCGTAAAAATACTGGTACTGGCACTCGGCGCCGGAGGCATTGCCACCATGTGGGAAGCTGTTTTTGCCGATGTAGGCGTCGCCCTGCTGGCCATACTCAATGCCGTACGCATATTACGCATGAAATTTTAAACGTTTTTTTGTTCTCAACGTTTGCAGGCGGGTCTTTCTTCTGGAAGGCCCGTTTTTTTTGCACCTATACTGCCGGGCTGTTAATAAATCTTCCGGCGTAAAAGCTGTTTTTGCCTTTATCCACAGATACCCGGGCTCCCGGTATACAGCAATCCGGTGCTGCAGGTGCCCGATGCCACCGTGCTGCGGCCGGGATTTTGCCACCTGATACAGCTGAACGGCAGACCCTGACATTATCTTTTCGCTGGAATGAGATCGGTAAAGGCCTTTTTGTAACTTTCGGGGCACAAAAACATGCCGGACAAATGCCGGCCTTACACCCCTTATATGAAAACATCCCTTGAAGAAGCCACACACAGTCCGGGAGTTATTTCTGTACCCGATCCCGCATCCCCGGCAAACGGTACACTGCGTACCATTGAAGCCGTGCCCGACATCCGTGCGTTTATGGAAAGCCGGCAGATGGCAGAGGCCTTTGTTATTTACCTGGACAGCCTGGCAGAAGCACAGCGTTTTTTGGATGAGCTGAATGCATCCGCGGAGACGGACTGATTTCGTATATACATAAAGCCATCAGGTTATTTTATTCAGCATAACACTCTATTTTTCTTTATAGAAGTGCCCCGGAAATACCTCTTCCGGCCGGCGTTTCAGTATATTCAGGTTAAACTGTGATTTCAGGAAACCGTAGCCATAACAGCTGAACTGTATAAGGGTAGTAATTTTACCCAGTATGCCCACTTTGATGCTCTTAAACTGTATCGTGGCACTGATCACAACCAGCGCTATGTACAGCGCATAGAAACCAGGGAAGACCAGCAGCCAGAGCGGTGTCAGGATACAGGGCTGCGCACAGCTATTACCGCAACCGCATAAAGCAAAAGGGATCAGCAGCAGGGCGATCAGCAGTCCGCAAATAAATACCGAGGGAAACCAGAAGGTAAGCCGGGCAGATCCGGGATGCCGCTGGTTCAGGATGGGCCGTGCCGCACCGAATTCGTACACCTGTTTGGCAAACTTACGCAGGCTGGTACGGCGTTTATGATATACTTTGGCTTCGGGCAGCAGGCGCGTACTAAAACCTTTCTCCCAGAGCGTAAGGCTCAGGTCGGGGTCCTCACCGATGCGCAGGTTGCCGAAACCACCTGTAGCCAGGAACGCTTCCCGGCTGATGCCCATATTAAAACTACGGGGCTGAAACTTTCCGATATGCCTTTTACCGCCACGGATACCTCCCGTAGTCAGAAAAGACGTCATGGAAAAGGTAATGGCTTTCTGCAGGTCGCTGAAGCGTTCCTCAGCCGCATCAGGCCCACCGTAGGCATCCACGTAATTTTCGTTCAGTTCGCGGCGCACGGTAGCTATATACGAAGACGGAATGATGGTATCTGAATCCAGGAAGATAAAATAGTTGCCTTCCGCACGTTCCATGCCGTAGTTACGGGTTTTTCCGGGCCCGGAATTAGCTTTGTAGAAATAGCGTATTTGCAGGCGGTCGCCAAAAGAAAGCGCCACCGGTTCCAGGGACTCCGGCGAACCGTCATCCACGATCAGCAGTTCAAAGTCTGTATCGGTTTGCAGACTCAGACTTTCCAGCAGTTCGCGCAGCTCATCCTCGCGGCGGTACACGGCTACAATGACGGACAGTTTCAGTTCCCGGTTCGCATTCATCGCTCAAATGTACGTAAATAGTGAGAAGTCAGGCAACGAATAAACATCCCTCTACATAACTAAAACCAGTACAAGCACAAACCGTACCAGCACCAGGCCCGCGAAAATCAGTCCGTACAGACCATCCCTGCGGTTCAGCTGTTTCCGGGTTCCCGGCAGCAGGGAAACCAGCAGGAAGTAGCCGGCTACCAGTCCCATACCCAGCACATTCAGCACCAGGGCATTCACCGTCTCACTCAGTCCGCCCAGTCCGCCGTTTTCGAGTTCTGCTGCGCGTATACCGAAATACGCGGAGATACCGAGGCAGATCGCGCCGGCCGTGCAAATAAGCAAAGATACGGTGTTCCGGTTTTTCATTCCTTACCAGTTAAAGGTGAAGATGCTGCGCAGGGCAGCCCGCTCGTAACGCGGATAGTAGATATAGGTGCTGTTCCAGGACTTGTAGATAAAATAATCGAACTGCAGCTGGCAACGCATAAATTTCGTAGCCGTGAAACCCGTTCGGGCCATTACGCCGATGCGCTGTTCGTTCTTATTCAGCAGGAAATTGCCGCCGGCATTCCATTGCACTTTCTTTTTAATAACCCCACCCAGCGACATATTGCTGGTGATCGTCTGTACAAAACCGTTCACATTGTCCGTGGCGATATAGTTCAGGTTGGCATTGAACACAAAGCCGGACTTAAAGCTCAGCATCTGGTTCAGGATGATGTAGTGTGCCGAAAAACTGCCGTTCAGATACGTGATCACCCCTTTCTGGAACACGTAACCGATGGTACTTACACTTTGTGTCTTGCGTATTTTACGGCTGTACGATACATTGGCATTGGCCACGTTCATGTTTACCATACCCGAGTCGTTCTGCTGGATCACCGGGGTATACATCAGCTTGATCTGGGGCAGTTTCGGGATGCGGATGTCCAGTTCGGCATTCCAGCGCCACTGGTTGGTGGTAAGCGGCTTATCCTTGGCCGTATTGTCTTCCAGGCGTTTTACACCACCGGCGATGCGTATACGGTTTTTCCAGAAGGTGTGCGAATAATTCCCTTCCAGTACAAACATGTCGCGGATCAGGAAAGGATTACCGAACGAATAGAAATCCTTGCCCACCCGGCTGGTTCCCAGGCGCAGGCGGCCCTTGTTCTTGAACAGGTTTACTTCCGTTTTTAACTGGAAGGCAAAGTCCACCGCTGTATTCAGGTTCACCGGTTTCTGGCGGAAGATGTTCATGTACCACTCACCCGAAGGATATAATTTCTGACCCTGCAGGGCGATGATATTGGTATCGGCTTCGTAGGTAAGGTCGCGTATGATCTGTGATCCGGCCAGTTCGCCGCTGATCATGATGCGGTTCTTCCAGAGATTCAGCCCGAAATCGGCACTGATCACATTGTTCTGGGCCGGTTTTTTATAGTACAGGTAAATAGAATCACGCGGGTTGATCGAATTCGGATTATCGCGGCCCTGCATGATATTTACATGGAAGTGCGATTTTTCCTGGGCTCCGTAACCGGCGCTCACTGCCCAGAGTGTGCGTTTGTAGGTAGCCTCTTCCAGCTGCTGGCTGTACACCGGTTTCTGCACCTGTCCGTAGGTGGCGCTTACGTATACGTTCTTCGGCATCACTTCGAACGAAATGCCGTTCACAGGGACATTGTTCAGCGAAAAATCGGAATACTGACGGAAACCGGTACCGATCGTGAAGGATTTCAGGTAGGTAAGGTACTTTTCGTATTTTTTGAGTATACCCAGGCTTTGCAGGTTCTGCAGCAGGTTATTGGGATCCTGCAACTGGGCCATATCCATATTCTGCAGGTCTTTTACCTGGTTCACGGCACGACCGGCCGAATCGAGCCAGCCATTCATTTTGGCATCGCCCAGCAGTTTTTCTTTCTGTTGTAAAAGGCTGTTGTAACCCGATTTTTTGTAGTCGAGATAGGCCAGGTTGCCGATCTTGCCCTGGAGAGAGTCCTGCGTCTTTTGCAGACTGTTCTTGAAATCCGGTGTTTTGATCTCTGTATTCAGCAGGTTTTGCAGGGAGTCGCATTTCAGTTTGTCTTTCTGTTTCCCGAAGGCAGATTTGATCTTGTCCACGCCGGCATTCAGCTGTTCTTTCCCGGCTTTCAGTTTATCATCCAGGCCCGGGAAACGCGGTTTCAGCGAATCGCCTTCTGTTTTGTTGTTCAGGCTATCGCTTTGCAGGCTGTCGGGCTCCTGCACCTGGGCCAGGGAATCGGTCACACATCCGCATTTCTGCAGGGAATCGGCCAGTTTGGCCGCGTATTTGCTGCCCTGGGTCTTCAGCATATCCAGGGCCTTATTGTCGAGATTCTGCGTATCGAAGCCTTCGGCCAGTTTACTGAGGTGCTGCACACTGTCGAGTACGCCCCGGTAGGCGTCCAGTTCTTTAATACCTTTCAGTTCCTGCACTACCTGCGGATTTTCCAGTACGGAGTTCAGGTTTTGCAGTTCGGACAAGGTCTGCAGTTTACCTCCGGTAACGGATTGTACTTTTTTGTTCTCCATCACCGCTTTTTTAAGGCGGTTCATCAGGGCCTGCTTAAAGCCTTCGGCATCGAACTGAAGCGAAAATACGTTGGGGCTCTGCAGCTTTCCGCCACCCAGGTTTGTAAAAAGCAGTGTACCCGTCAGCGGCACATCGTAAATACTGAGGCGCGGCGTTACGGAAAGGGTGGTCATCCAGTTGGGGTACTGCGAATACATAGGCGGACGGGAACCGTATTCCACCATCCATTCGGCATTACCATGAAAAGAAACGGGGAATTGTTTTTTATCGGCCGCCGCTTTGGCGTCTCTGGGATTTTTCGGATCGGATGTGCGCTGTGCCGTTACGATGATGCTGCGGCATTCGCGGCCCAGTTCCACACCTTCGGCCGTTTGCAGGCTCCAGCACACCAGGTAGGTGCCATCTTCGAAATGCTGTTTGCTCTGTAAGGTAGCCGCGGATGGCGTACTGCCGTAATTCCACTGCATCTGGGCGGAGATATCACGCTGGAAGCGGTACACGCCCGAAGGCAGCTGCACCACACTACTCTGGCCTGCACCTACGGTCTCTCCGTCCTGCGTAACTTCCATCAGCAGGCGCACCTGTACGGCTCCGCCCGAGTTACTGATCTCCACCGGGAACAGGTCGCCGGTCTGCTGCACATTACTTTCGTTGCATTTGGGAGTTACCATGATCTGCGCGCGCAGACGCGTCACCCCCAAAAGGGTGAGCAGCAGGAACAGGGCGCAGAAGCGGATGCAGGGTGTCATAAGAATTCAGTTTCAAAAATAGAATATAAACACATAGCTTTTATCCGGACCCTGAAATAAAATAGACGAAAACGTACAACATACTGAATTTCAATAAAATATTTTATTAAAAGTATAGATTTTATCTGTTGGAAAATATTTTTTTACACACTGATGTACATTCCATTAAAGAGAGCGCTGCTTAATTCACATAATCAAATACTTAACAGGCCAGACAGATCGTCCCCGCATATTTTTTTAAGCGGGTCTATCTCAAAACTCCGGCCGGAGACGTTCCTTATTGTATATTTACACGCAATTCCCGAGATGAAAAATACACCACTTCTCATGCTCCTGCTGTGCTTTTTCCTGCCGCTTTCCCTAAGCCGGGCACAGGGTGTTTTTTATTCGCCGGACAGCGTTACCTGCGACGGAAAAGTGCACATACAGTATACGGGAACAGGCAGTTACGACTCGCTGGTCTGGAACTGGGGAAACGGGGCCCGGACCTCCGGCCTGCAATCTGCATACCGCTATCCGGCTGCCGGGGTGTATACAATTACACTCTATCGGTACAACGGCGGAAGTTACGATTCTGTTTCACGTACAAACTATATACATTACACGCCTTCCGGCTTGCCTCTGCCTTCCTGTGTGCAGGGCAGCAGCGTATATTGCTGCGGGTATGGCATAAGCTCCTTTTCCCTGAACGGCTTTACACATAACAGCACAGACGGGGCCGAGGGATTCCGCGATTTTTCCTGCCTGCCCGTTCCCGACCTGGCCGAAGGCAGTCCCGTACCCCTGCAGATCAGCTCAAACACGGCACTTCCGCAGGATTATCGTATATGGATCGACCTGAATAACAACGGCACGCTGGAGCATCCTTCCGAGCTGTTTTTCAGTGCAGATAACAGTGTAAGTGTATCCACGCCGGTAACGGTACCTGTGGCTTCGGTGTACAATACACCGCTGCTGATGCTGGTCAGTTCCGACTTTTCCGGCTCGCAGCCCCTGCCCTGTTCCACGCCGCAGTTCGGACAGACCGAGCTTTACCGTGTACGCATTGTGCCAGCGCCCGATAAACCCGTAGCCGGATTTTTCTCACCCGAAGAGAACCAGGTTTCCTGCAATGGTTTTGTATCGTTTACCAATACATCGCTCAACAATCCGGCCTATTATATCTGGGATTTCGGCGACGGTACCGGCTCCACGCTCGAAAGTCCGGGCCACCAGTACCAGCAGAGCGGAGTGTTTAGTGTACGCCTCATCGCCGGAAATTCGGCAGGTACCGATACCCTGGTACGTAATTCGTATATTCATGTAGCACTCTCACCCGTCTGCGACACCATACTGATGCCGGTTTCAGGCTCCCGTGTAGAGACTTATTACTGCAACGGCGTAATTATGGATAACGGTAAAAAAAATAATTACAGCGATAATACCAATGGTACCCTGGTTATTTCGCCTTCTTTTGCTGAAAATGTAAAACTTACGTTCACTGAATTTAATTTTGAACCGGGTTTTGATTTTCTCTATATCTACGACGGGCCCAACAGCAGTTACCCGCTCATTGGTAAATTCAGCGGCACGGCTTTGCCACAGGGCGGCGTGGTACAATCTACCGGGCCTTCGCTTACCCTGATCCAGAAAACCGACGATGTATATACGCTATCTGGCTTTACGGCGCTTATGCTCTGTGAACTGGGCCAGGAGGAAACGGCTGCGCAGCCGTCCATAACGCTTTACCCGAATCCATCTGCCGCTTATGTTTTTATAAAGAGCGAACTGCCGCTGCAAAAGGCGGAGATCATTTCCATGCAGGGCCAAACGGTCTACCTGGAGCAAGATCCCGGTACGGAACTGGATATACGTGCGCTCTCTCCCGGCATATACCAGGTACGCCTGTATACCCAGGCCGGTGTTCATTTTCAA
This sequence comes from Flavobacteriales bacterium, assembly GCA_052437175.1. Taxonomy (GTDB): domain Bacteria; phylum Bacteroidota; class Bacteroidia; order CAIKAF01; family CAIKAF01; genus JACVCJ01. The sequence continues at coordinate 268,599 of JBQVOK010000005.1, read as the reverse complement.
AAACTGATCCGGAACTGATATGAAGTACCGCCTTTTACTCCTGTTCTTTTTCCTGGGTTCGGGCCTGGCTTCGGCCAGTCACCTGCTGGGCGGCGATTTCGGCTATACTTACCTGGGCATGCAGAACGGACAGTTCCGCTACGCTATACAACTCACCACCTATACCGACTGTACCTCCGGTTCGGAGATTCCTTTCCCGGAAAGTCCGCTGAGTGCAGGGCTCTATGAAAATGTAAGCGGCGAGTTCAAACCGCTGCTGCAAACCCTTACCCTGCAGCTTAGCCAGACCCGTAAAGTGGAACCCATGCTGCCTCCCGGTTGTATCGTACCCTTCAGCATCTGTATGTACGAGGGTATTTACCGCGACACATTATTGCTTCCCGCCTCTGCAGTGGGGTATATACTTTTTTACGAACGCTGTTGCCGGAGTAGCCAGGTCATCAGCCTGAACGGCCCCTCCCTGCAGTCCGAAAGCTTTGTATGTACCATTCCGCCTACCACACAGCCCAACAGTACGCCTGTGTTTGAACCGGCCGTGCTGCCGCTGGTATGCATTGGCGATACGCTTACCTTCCCCAACACGGCCATCGATCCGGACGGAGACCTGCTTATCTACAACTGGGTGCATCCCTACGCCGGCTACGGTATTCCTACGAATACGGCACCGCCGCCGCCCAATCCGCTGGGTTATGAACCGCCGCTGGTAACGTACGCAGCGGGATTTTCGCCCACGCAACCCTTCGGTCCGGGCGGATATGTGTTCCTGAACGCATCCAGCGGACTCACCCGCATAAAAGGCACGATCCCCGGCAGTTTCGTGATCGCCCTTGAGGTGAACGAATTCCGGAACAACCAGCTGCTGAACAAGACCCGGCGCGAGCTGCAGATCGCCGTTACGCAATGTCCGCAGAACAATCCGCCGCAGGTACAGCTGCAAAGCGGCAGCACCCTGGTGAACGTACACGAAGAAGAAGAGGTCTGCGTGCAGGTAACGCTGAGCGATACCGACGGAGACAGCCTCAGTTATACATTCGGTGGCCCGGTCATGAATCTGCCGAACCCGCCCCAGATCACGGTGCTAAACAGTACGGCCTCCGAAACCATACTGAACGTGTGCTTTGCCCCGGTTTGCGGACAGGCGTCCCCCTTCCCCTATAACCTGTACATACAGGCCCTGGACAATGGCTGCCTGCCGAAGAACGACTTCGATATCCTTTCGTTCCAGGTAGACAGTCTGCCCTTTGAAGTAGAGATCAGCGGCCCCGATTCGGTGTGCCTGGGCGAAATGCTCAGTTTCGGGTCGAATGTGCCCGCAGGCAGCTTCCTGTGGAGTGTGCAGAACGGAACACTCACTACTCCGGCCAACCTGCCTACGGCCGGCACCCAATGGAACAATACGGGCAATGGCTCCGTACAGCTTATCTGGCAGGGTGTATGCAACAGCGATACCGCCCAGCATAACCTGGTGATCCTGCCCGAGCCGCAATTCAGCCTGAGCGCGGCCGACAGCGTCTGTTTCAGGGACACCATACTGCTGAGCTGCAGCAATACCGGCTTCAGCAGTTATACATGGAGCGGTCCGGGACTTATTCCGCCGCTGAACGGCCCTGCCGTATATGCGCTGGCACAGCAGTCCGGCTATTATACGCTTACGGTTTCCGATCCGCTTACCTGTACCCGTACCGACAGTATTTATGTAGAAGTGCTGCCCCTGCCCCAGAATCCCTGGGCCACGGAATATGTGGTGTGCTTCGGCGATAGCATTACGCTGCTGTATTCCGATTCATTACAGTTGAGCATACAACCGAACCTCTACAATATGCCGGGTATACCGGGCAGTCATATTTTTTATCCGCCGCAGAGTTTCGATTACATTACTGAATTTACGGATATACATGGCTGCTCCGATACCAACAGTTTGCGTATACGCGTGCCCGATGTACCCAAAGGCGATATCGACACCAGCCTCTGCGAACATACGCTTTTCGTATATACCCCTGTTTCGGGAGCGGGTGTACAATGCAGCTGGAATCCCCTGCCGCAGGAACTGAACGGGTGTACGGCCGAAATACTGGTAAGTGGCACGCTTAGTTACGAGATCGTACTGGATTACGAAGGTGTTTGTACCGACACCCTGCTGCTGAATATTGAAAGTATTCCCAACCCGGAAGCCGCTTTTGAGGAAGCCGGTGCATTTCCTGCCTGTGACGGGCTGGTAATGACCTTTAACGATATTTCGTCCGACAAAGACAGTATCCAGTGGTACCACCTGCCCGACGCGCTCGGCAGCAGTAGTTCCATACAGGTTACCGTGCCTTACTCCGGCAATTATACCCTGAACCTGGTAGCTTATAACCAGCACTGTACAGATACGGCGGGTAAAACACTCACGGCTAAGGAGCTGACCGATTACCTGCAGATACAGCTGCCCAACATCATTACACCCAATGGCGACGGCAGCAACGATGTATGGAAAGCCCTTGTACCACCCGGCTTTACAGATTGTACCGAAATACAGGTATTTAACCGCTGGGGCATTTCGGTATTCCGTTCCGAAGGACTGCCGGCCGAATGGAACCCCGACCGCATCAGCTCCGGTGTTTATTTCCTGGTACTGAAAACGGGTACGGCTTTTCACAAAACGGCCGTTACCGTGGTGCGGGAGTAAATGATCTTAATCCCTGTTTTTATTTAGTAGTTGCCGGCAGGCGGGTCAGTACTTCATCTGATCATTTTATCGCTCTGCATTATTCACTGCTATTTCGCCCACATTCCACTACCGGCAATTTACCAGCTGAGCCGCCCAGACCGATACGATCTGACGTAAAAAGGTATTTGCAGAATATCTTCGTCCATACCTTTTTGCTGTGTTTTTTCAAGGCTGCCAAATGAAAAAAGCTGCCCCGCGTGCAGCAGGACAGCCTTTTAAAAAGCATGGGGAAATAGGTCTTATTTCCGTATGATAATTTTAAAGGTCCGTGTTTTGGCATCACCGTTCAGCTGCAGGATGTACATCCCTTCGGCCAGGTGTGCAAGGTCCAGCGTAACTTCAGCCTGCTGTATGCGGCTGTTGTATACCGACTGACCGGCCATGTTGAAGAGCGCCACATCGGCAGCGCCTTTCAGCGTTTCGTTGAGGCGGATGTGCAGGTAACCGTTCGCGGGGTTGGGGTATACTGTAGCGTCCAGGGCCAGTTCCGTTTCTTCGTTCGAGAACGTGATCAGCACCTCGATGTTGTCGCTGGCCGTACAGCCGTTGGCATCCGTTACAGTAAGCGTATAGCTGCCCGTTTGCGATACGGAAATATTCTGAGTACTCTGACCGTTGCTCCAGCTGTAGGCAGCGAAGCCTGAAGGACCGGTCAGTACGGCGTTCTGGTTCGGTGTAACCACATCCGGGCCCAGGTTCAGCACCGGCAGCGGATTTTCGGTCACGATCACAGAGTCTGTGTTTACACAGCCATTTACATCGGTAACTACAACCGAGTAGGTTCCAGCGGTAGTGGCGGTAAATACGGCCGTAGAATCGGCACCGTTATTCCAGCTGTAGGTGGCCCCGGGATTACCGGCATTAATAGCCCAGGCAAAAGCAACGCCTGCACAGTAGGACGTATCGTTACCCAGGTCTACAGCGGGCAGCGGGTTTTCGGTCACGATCACCGAATCTGAATTTACACAGCTGTTGGAATCGGTCACGGTCACAAACCAGTTACCGGCACCGGTCACTACAAAGGTCTGCACAGAATCGGCACCGTTGTTCCAGTCGAAAGAAGCACCGGCATTACCGGCATCCAGGGTCCATGAGAACGCTGTTCCGGCACAGTAAGCCGTATCGGCAGGCAGTGTTACTACCGGCAGCGCATGCTCGGTAACAAATACAGAATCAGAATTTACACAGCTGTTGAGATCCGTTACGGTCACGAACCAGTTACCCGGGCCGCTTACCACAAAAGTTTGTACGGAACCGGCCCCGTTGTTCCAGTCGAAGGTGGCACCGGCATTAGCGGCATCCAGGGTCCAGGAAAAAGGTGTTCCGGCGCAGTATGCCGTATCCGCACCCAGGTTTACTACCGGCAGCGCATGTTCGGTTACGATCAGCGTATCGCTGGCCGTGCACAGGGCCGGAGTAGTTACCGTTACAGTATAGGTATCTGCCTGGTTGGCAATGAAGGTCTGCCCGGTGAAGACCCCGCCGTTCCAGCTGTAGGTAGATCCCGGGTTGCCGGCATCATAGATACGGAAGAACGAAGATCCGGTACAGAAAGAAGTATCCGCACCGATATTCACTACCGGTAGCGGGTTTTGTGTAATTACGATGGAGTCGCTTGCCACGCAGCCGTTTGTTCCGGTTACCACTACGGAATAGGTGCCGGCAGTAGTTACGGTGTAGGTTTGGGTATTGGCGGCCCCGTTTTCCCAGTTGTAGGTAGCACCGGGGTTACCGGCATCCAGGGTCATGCTGAAAGGCGTACCGGCACAGTAAGAGGCGGTGTTGCTGAGCGGAATTACGGGCAGGGGTTTAGAAAGGATCACCAGGGTATCGCGGTCGATACATCCATTGCTGTCGGTTACTTTTACGATGTAGGTACCCGGCGTGGTGGCGGTGAAGGTTTGTGTGGCGGCGGCACCATTGTTCCAGTCGAACGTGGCACCGGCATTGCCGGCATTCAGCAGCAGGGAAAAAGGTGTGCCGGCGCAGAAAGCCGTATCGGCACCCAGGGAAACGCTCGGCGTACCCGGAGGGCAGGGTGAAACGTTGCTGGTACAATTGATCACGAAATCGTCGATAGCCAGGGCCTGCCCGTTGGAGCTGCCGCCGCTGCCGGTAAGCTTCCAGCGGAAATAATACGAAGCACCTGCGGCGATATTGAGACCTGTAAGCGTTACCGATTTGGAAGTACTGAGCGGTGGACTGATGGTACTACCATTGGCACCGTCGGCAGGATAGATCTGGTCGCCTGCAGTGGCGGCAATATTGGCCAGGGACCCTGCTCCGTGAAAAAAGGTCCAGGTCCACTGCCGGCTGCCCGGACGGTATTTTTCATAATTCCAGCTGAGTGTGATGCTGTTGATCGGCACGCCGGTATTGTTTGTAATTTGCAGCGTAACGGCTTTTCCCGAAGAAAAGGAACCGCTGTTCAGGAAACCGATAGCACGGTCACTTGTATTATTGCCGGCCCCCATGTTGTAACAGCCCCCACCCTGGCTACTGCTGAACGTTGTGGTTGCATTATCGGGATTGGTACCATTGGCATTATGATCATCGGAAGCCATAGAAGTGTTGCCCGCCTTGAAGCCGCCGGGAATAGTGCCCGTGGAGCTACCCATGGAGTTGAAGTTCTGTGTGAAGTTCACACCGGTTGCAGTGATGCTCAGTTGCGCATAGACAGAGGATCCGTTCCATACACAAAAAAGCAGGAAGAGATAGTAATATCTTCTCATGTTTTTTTGTATTTGTTTGATTACAGAACAAAAAGAACATTTTAATATAAACAGGGTGTGTCTTAGCCTTTACCAAAATAATAAGTAGACCTGGGTCACTGAAAACACAACACGATCAGGTAATAAACTGATAATAAATACGTAACAATTAAAAACAAAGAGAGTTAAAACTCCACAGAGAAAATAAAATCAATAACTATCCAAAAAATACGGCTATTGCCTTTCCAGCCCGCAACGCAGACTATAGTACGGTATTATTTTCCTATTTCTTCGAGCATTTTCCCGAACAGTTCCGTCATTTTTTCGCCGGCCTCGTTCGCCGCCTTCACTACATCGTTATGCGATATCTCTACGATCTTTCCGTCCACGCCCAGGTCGGTGATCACACTCATGGCAAAGCAGCGCATCTGCATGTGACGCGCCACGATAATTTCGGGCACGGTGCTCATGCCTACCGCGTCGCCACCCAGCAGACGGAACATACGGTACTCTGCAGGCGTTTCAAAGGTAGGCCCCTGCACGCCCACATACACGCCTTCGCTCACGTGCAGGCCCATGGTTGCGGCCTTTTCTTTACAGAGCGCGATCAGTCCGGCATCGTACACCTCGCTCATATCCGGGAAACGCGGGCCCATACGTTCTTCGTTGCGGCCCCGCAGGGGATGTTCGGGCTGCATATTGATGTGATCGTTAATGATCATGAGTTCACCAATGTGCTGGGCCGGGTTCAGTCCGCCCGCTGCATTGCTCACCATCAGTGTTTCCACCCCCAGCAGCTTCATTACCCGTATGGGGAAGGTCACCTGCTGTATCGGGTAGCCTTCGTAGTAATGGAAACGGCCCTGCATCACACATACCGGTACGCCGTTCCAGTGGCCGAAAAGTAAATTTCCCCCATGACCCACTACGGTACTCTGGGGGAAATTCGGAATATCTGCATACGGTATCGTTTGCTGTATCTCCATCCTGGAAACCACACCGCCCAGGCCGGAGCCCAGTACCACACCCACCAGCGGGCGTATGTCGGTTTTGGTTTTGATGAACGCGGCGGTTTCTTCGATCAGGCTAAGATTGCAATTGAACATCTGTGTGTGTTTTTTGCAAATATGCGTTTTTCGAACGGTTTTTGCCGCACATGTCCCGTTAAATTCTGCCGGTCTGCCTTCCTATTTCTTTTTGCAGCAGGCCGGCAATGCCTGGTAGGCCGTAGCGCTGGGTGCCATCTGGTCGGCACGGTAACCCAGGCCGGTCACTTCTTTGCGGATATCGTCGAGGCTGATCTTGTCCTTGCTGTAACGTACCGAGAGAGTTTTGCTGGCCAGGTCTACTTTTGCCGAGCGTACACCCTTCATTTCGCCTACCACGCCTTCGATCTTTGCCTTACACATATCGCATTCGGCGCTGGTGGTGATTACGGCCGAGACATAGGTACTGCCTGCGACCGATTCGGAACTTTTACAGGCAAACACAAACAATATGCCCGCCAGGAACAGGAAGGCCGGAATGATATTTCTGATGGTTCTCATATCTTTTCAAATGTACGATTAAAGTTTTACTTGTATTTAAGTGTGTAGCGGAAGCCTCCGTAGGCCATAGCCCCGAAAACGGGCGCCCATACCTGTGAGGCATCAAAAGAAGCACTGCCGGGATTCTGCGGATCGATCAGGGGATTGGGCTGACGGTAATCGGTAAGGTTTTCGCCCCCGATGTACACTTCCCAGTTCCGGAATTTTTTGCTTACCTGTGCAAAAAGCAGCGCGTACACGGGCGATCGGGTGCGGTTGGCCTCTCCCGTTCCCGGGTTATAAGTCAGCGGCAAACGTGCCGGGCCGTTCAGCTGTACCGTAGCGTCAAAACTCCAGGGATTGGGGCCTCCCGTGCTGTAGGCTACGTTCAGCAATCCCTTGTACACCGGGATAAAAGGTACCGCTTTGCGCTGGCCGTTGTATACCGAACGTACGTTGTTCCATTTGGCATTCAGGTGAAACTGCAGGCGTTTTAGCGGTTCCAGCATAAAATCGAGCTGGAAGGCATGAGCATACGAAGCGCCGCCCACATTTTCGAAAACGACCAGACCGGCCGTTTCCATATTGGGGATGAGCTGGTTCTGAAACCAGGTATAAAAATAATCGGCGCCGATACTACCACTCACTTTTCCTTTCTGGAAACGGTATACGGCTCCTCCACCCCCGTTCCAGGAAACTTCGGGCTTCAGTGTGGCCGGTATCAGCACCTGGCGGTTCGATACCAGCAGGAATGCGTTGTCGGCAAATACGTTCGGACTGCGGAAACCGCGGCCTCCGCTCAGCTTCAGCGAGACATCCTTTACCGGTGTCACTTTCAGCTGCAGGCGCGGGGTTACCTGGTGTTTATACAGGTTGTGGTAATCGTAACGCAGGCCGGCCACCAGGTCCAGTTTTTCGCGGTGACGGAAGGTATACTCCCCGTACACCCCGGGCACATATTCCGTGCGGGCCGTACCGGCTGTGGCAAAACGTTCGTCTACCTTATCGTACAGGAAACTTAGGCCGGTCTTGAACTTATGGTTCGTATTTACAATGATGCTCTGGTAAATACTGTTGAAATAGCCCGTGGTCTGCCGCCCGGTATAGGGGCGCAACCCATAGCTGCCGCGCTGGTCGTGGTAAATAAAGGTCATGGTATAGGCCAGCGACTTATAGGGTTTGTTCTTCCAGAAAAAGCCGTTTTTAAGCCAGGCTTCGGCGCGGTGGGTCTCCAGGAAGAAACGGTAATAGCTGTTTGAATCACTGTGGCCCTGGTGGCGGTAATAGGCCCCCTGTCCGCCTTCCTTTACGTCCCATACATATTTGATGCCGGCCTGGAATTCGGTCTTTTCATTCGTATATACCCAGCGGTTGCTCAGGTTCACCTGGTGCGCGAAAGGCATGTCCAGGAATCCGTCCTTATTGCGGTCGGTATGCATGCGGAAAATATTGCCGTGTGCGAACAGGGCCGTGCTCCAGCCTTTTTTAAAGCGGTGCGAAGCTACCAGGTTCAGTTCGCTGCGGGTCATGGAATTGAAGTACCCGTTCACGTGCAGCCGTTCCATTTCGAAAGGCTTTTTGTACTCTACATTGATCTGCCCCGTCATACTCTCATAACCCAGGGTAACCGAGCCGGTTCCTTTGGATACGGAGATATTCTCGATAAAAGGCCCGGGGATATAGCTGAGCCCGTAGAGAGACGCCAGGCCGCGCAGGTTGGGCAGTCCCTCAAAGGTAATGGGTACATATTTGCCGTCGAGGCCCAGCAGGCGTATCTGTTTGGCCCCCGTAACGGCATCGCTGAACGATACGTCCACAGCGCCATTGGTCTCGAAAGCCTCTGCCAGGTTACAGCAGGCCGACTTACGCAGGCCCGCGGCCGTGATCACCGATTGTATGCCTACACTTTCGGTCATGACCATGCCGGGTTGTGAGCCGTCGATAGTGGCGCCTTTGAGCGTATTGTCGGCCGAAAGTTCAAAATCGTACTCGCCGGATTCCAGCTGAAAATACTCCGTACGGTAACCCACCATACGAAATACAAGGGTATCGGCTTCTTTTGCCGAAAGAGGGATCGAAAACATCCCTGCGGTATCGGTCACTACCCCGTTACGGGCCAGTTTCCAGTATACCTGAACATTTATAAGCGGGGTCCGGTCCTTATCGTGTACAAAACCGCTGATCGTCTGTTGCGACCAGAGCTTTACCGTTATACCGAACAGTAAAATAAATATAAGTCTGATTTTCATTTTTCCATATTTTAAAACTGAGTGCACTCCCTCCGGGGGAGCATAAAATCCCTGAGGAGCACCGGTTTTAAATACGGAATACGGCGTACTCTATGAACAGCGGAAGTTTCTCCGCCCATAGTATGCCCGGATCTGCATAGCTGTAATGCAGGCTTTCTTCTGCAATATGCTGCGGAGCTGCAAAAACGGAAAAGAAGGGTATACTAAAAAGCTGCAGTACAGCAGGTGCCGGGACCGGGTTTGCCCATGGTGAAAAGGAATAATCCTTCAGCTCCACTTTAAACTCAAAATCGTCGCAGCAGCCACCGGCTTCTGTGCGTTCCTGTCCGGCTTTTTTCACCGCACAGCAGGCATCTGTGGCCGCTTCGCTGCAGGAACTATGTACATCGTCCTCATCGCCGGAAAGCACCCGGCTGATGTCTGCCCGCAGATTACCGCTGGAATAGCAGTAATGCAATGCCGGCCCGCTGCTGAATCCCGAAAGAAGCAGCAGGAAGGAAAGCAGGATGGACATAACGGTGTTCATACTACAAAAATAAAAAAAGCGGAAGAATCTCTGTTCTTCCGCTCTGTTAATTATTTATCAAAATGGTGGTTTAGCTTCCTGTAAATATGGTCACCGACCCGCTGTAACGCTTCTCGCCGTTGGCGATGAGTACATAGAAGTACACGCCGTCTTCCAGCTTGGTGCCGGTCGAACTGATACCGTTAAAGGTCTGTGAAGAATTGGTGATCTCGTACACTTTCTGGCCCCAGCGGTTAAAAAACTGTACCGAATAATCGTAACATTCGTCAAAGATCGGCAGCAGTTTGATCTCGTCGTTCATCAGGTCGCCGTTCGGGGTGATCACGTTGGGCAGCGCCGTAAAGTCGGGCGTTGCCAATACCGGCACATTAATGGTGGTATCGTCTACACAACCGTTGTGGTCGGTTACCTGCAGGGTTACATTCACGCTGTTGCCGTCGAATTCTTTTTCGAAGGTGGCCACCGTTTCATTTTCGGCGCCGTTATCGAAGGTCCACAGCCAGGCAGATACCGTTGTGTCGCCCAGGGCCGTGCTGTCGCTGAACATAACTGCTCCGAAACAATAGGGAGCAAATACGAAGTTGGCTTCCGGTTTTTTGTACACCTTAAAGGGGACCGTGGCCGTATCGGCGCAACCCTGGCTGCTCACCGCCACCAGTGAAATAGTGTAGGTGCCGTGTGTATTGAACAGTTTAGAAGGGTCTGTATCTGTGCTGTTGGTACCGTCGCCGAAATTCCAGAAATAACCGGCAATGGTAGCGCCGCCGGAAGAATCGAGCGTGGTAACGTTATCGAACTGGATATTTTCTCCGTCGCAGATACTGCCTGGTGTAAAGAAGGCATTCGGCACCGGGTATACGGTAAGATCGATGGTATCCGTACGTGAACAGCCGTTGGCACTTACCACGGTAAGGATCACATGCGGGGCATCGTCTGAAGATACCACATAGGTAGAATCGGCACCTGTAGTACCGTTCCAGGTATAGGTCTGCTTACCGCCGGTAGCCGTAAGCGTAATGGTCCTGTTCTCACAGAAGGGCTGGTTGCCTGCTACGGTAAGGGGATTGGGCACAATGGCCACGTTAAAGGGCTGCGAGGTGCCCGGACATCCGTTCTGGTAGCCGGTTACGGTGTATGACTGGCCGGGAAGTACTGAAACAACCTGCCCGGTAGCGCCGCTCGACCATAAAAAGCTGTCGAGGCCCGCAGGATTTGCGGTGAGCTGAACCGGTACGCCTTCACATTCCTGGTTGATGCCCGTGATAGACAATACCGGTGTGGGCGTAACCTGTATCACATTACTGGCTGCCGTACTGGTACATCCGTTGGCCACTACCACCAGGTTCATGGTTACATTGTTCCAGGCCGAAGTGCCGATATTCTGGTAAGGCATGGCATTGGAAGCAACCCCGTTGGAGCCGGTCCAGTAATAGGTAGCTCCGGGGAGCAGCGGATTCGGGGCCAGGCTGAACTGCTGTCCCTGGCAAACCGGAGGTACGGTAAACGAAGGTGTGGCAGGTACCGGGTTTACCACAATCGTGATCGAATCCATACAGGTATCCGTTGCGGAGGCCCACTGCGCATAATAAGTTGTAGTCACGGAAGGTGTTTCTATACGCGGACCATTCACCGGCTGCCCGTTATCAAGCCAGGTAAAGTTAGGCACCCCGGAAATAGACTGATTGGTTACCAATAGTACATTATCGATGCCCCAGTGGTCATTACTGGCCGAAGTATTAAAGGGTTGAAACCAGCGGAAACGTGTAGCTGCCGTCATGGCGCCTGCGGGGATGGGGAATGAGTAATTGGCCCAAACCGTGAACGGAGTAGCTCCAGTGGCCACTACGTTGTTCCCTCCGGGGTTTGCCGGCAGCAGTACGCCTGAAGGACTGAAATAGGTAATATCCACCCACGAAGCACCACCATTGATGGAATATTGAAGCGATACGCCTTCATCTGCCTCATCAGGACCTTCGCAGGGATTAGAACCACCCTGCTGAGCCATTTTGAAATCGAAACAGATTGTTCCGCCATACTGTGTATTAAAGTCTACTGTTTGCAGCAGACGTGTACCCGGACCGGCAGCGCTTCCGAACCATACGTGCGGAGTACCGTCCAGCGAAGGACCACAGGGACTATTGAAATTAACCGTGTTATTGTTGGTTATCCAGCCCTGCCCCAGCGAAGAGTTGTTAAAATCGTTACTGATAGAGGCTGTACCGCTGAATGCATTGAGCGTCACCTGATCGCCTACACATATCGTAGTGGCACTGGCTCCAATATTCACATAACAACTACCGAAAGCACATTGTGCATTCGATTCTAAAACTAAAAAAGGCAGAGTGAATAAAGAAAGCAGAATTTTTTTCATACCGTAATTTTATAACTATGCAAATTTAACAAATTTTCACGAACGGGCAACACTTTATTCGTCCATTCGACAAAAAAAACGGATTACCCGGTGAGGAGTAATCCGTTACTGAAAATAGTATGATCGTTTCAAACAGCCTTAGCTGCCTGCTCTGAAGATCGTTACGGTGCCGCTGTGGCGCTTTTTGCTATCGGCCATAATTACGTAATAGTATACGCCGGATTCCAGTTTGCCGCCGGAACTGTTCAGTCCTTCGAATTTCTGCGAAGAATTGGTGATCTCGTATACTTTCTGTCCCCAACGGTTAAAGAACTGTATGGAGTAGTCGTAACACTGATCGTAGATCGGTCCGTCAGGTCCCAGGTCGATATAATCGTTCAGTCCGCCGTCGCCGGGGGTGATCACATTGGCCAGTTTATTGAAATCAGGCGTAGCCGTGATCGGCACGATCATCGTGGTATCATCGGTACAACCGTGGTTATCGCTTACGGCCAGGGTCACTTCCACCTGGTTGTCGGTACCTGTAAAGGTTTTATCGAATACCGGTACGTTCTCGTTTTCCGCACCGTTGCTGAATGTCCACAGCCAGGTAGCCAGTGTGGTATCGCCTACCGCAGTGGTATCCGCAAACTGTACCTGACCAAAGCAGTAAGGTATAGAAACAAAGTTCGCTTCCGGCTTTTTGTACACGGTGAACGGTTTCTGGATGGTATCGTCACAACCTTCGGCAGTTACTACAATATAGGTAATATTGTAGGTGCCCGGACCCGGGTACTGGAAGCTTGGGTTCTGATCGGCAGAGGTGCTGCCGTTGGAACCGAAATCCCAGAAGAAGGAAGACAGGTAACCGGTACCGGAAGAGTGCTCTACGGAGTCCATAGACGTTTCGTCATTGAACTGGATAGGCGTTCCGTCGCATACGGTATTCGGCGAATAGGCCGCGTGCGGGGCATTGTATACGGTAATGTCGAATGTATCGTTACGTACGCAGCCGTCCACGCTTACGATCTGCAGGGTAACCTGCGGGGCATCGGAGGCCGAAACTACGAAAATGGAGTCGGTAGTGCTTACCCCGTTCCAGATGTAAGAGGCTTTACCCGGGCTGGCGCGCAGTTCGATCTGGGTATCGCTGCAGAAAGGCGCGTTACCGGATACGTTCAGCGGGTTCGGGATCACGCCCAGGTTAAAGGGCGCTGAGGTTCCCGAGCAGCCGTTCAGGGTGCCGGTTACGGTGTAGGTTGTACCCGGGGTAGCCTGGATGGTCTCGGTAGAAGCTCCGCCCGGAGACCAGGCATAGGTATCGAGCCCGGAAGGATTTGCGGTCAGTGTTACCGGCACGCCTTCGCAACCCTGGGGCGGCCCCGTAATGGTCATGGTAGGCGGCTGGTTGAGTGTGATCGGCTGTGTGGTGGCCGGACTGGTACAGCCGTTAACCGTAACGGTAAGCGACATGTTTACACCGTTCCATTGCGCGGTACCGATATTACAGTACGGCACGGCCGTGGAATTGAGCGAACCTGCGCCCACCTGTGCCGTCCAGTTGTAGGTAGCACCCGGTATCAGCGGAGGATCGGGGCTCAGACAGAACTGCTGACCGAGACATACCGGGGGCATGGTCCAGCCCGGAGCGGCAGGTACCAGGTTCACGGTAGCATTGGTGAGACTTGTATCCGATTCAAAGGTAATGGCATTGGTCACGATCACCTGGTAGGTACCGCTGGCAGCAGCCGTAGCACCGGGGATGGTAGGATTCTGCAGGTTAGAGGTAAAACCGTTGGGGCCTGTCCACTGGAACAGCCATGGGCCTGCGGTATACGGTGTATCCACAAAAAGCTGCAGGGTCTGCAGTTCGCAGATGGGACCGTTGTTGGAGGCTGTGGCCAGGATACCGCAGTTGGTACTTCCTGCACCGCCGGTCTGCACAAAGCTGATGGTACCCGGCTGGTTCGAATAGTTCGTGAGCAGCAGGATATAGATCTGACCGGTTTGTCCGCCTACGATATTGGCATATTCGGTGGCGGCGGCCGAGAAACTACAGTCGATGGTTCCGCCGGGGTTGGCCGTAATGGCGTTACAACCCGAGCTTACCGATGTGAACGGTCCCCAGAGGGCAAAGTCTACGTCGATACCACCGCCGGTAGTATTGGTCTGGTTAATGGTAATATCGATATTACCGGGGGCTGCGATCTCCATAAAGAAGAAGGTAGGGTTCGGAGAAGAACCCAGACAGCCGATGGTCCCCAGGCTGGGAACACCGGTGGAGTTGCCGAAACTGAGGCCCTGTGAGGCGCAGGCCGGAGAGGCTGCATTACACGGGGGACCGATCTGGGCATTTGCTTCCCGGGTAGAAAGAAATAAAAGCCCCGTTCCGAATAAGGTTAAAAAAAGTTTTTTCATGGTTTTTTTATTTCTTCTTGTTATTTACAACCTCTTTTTTCTCTGTATCACTGGCAATGTTAGCGCGGCTCATGGCTGCTGAACGCATGGTGCTTACCTGCTGTTCCACTTCAGGGCGGGCATAACTTACGTGCGAACCCAGTACCCAGATCCCTTCCTTGTTCTCTACCGTTGCGGCAAATACCAGGGAAGCCTTGTAAACCGACTCCTTGAAGTATTCGCGGGCCACATCGTCGAGATCGGAAAGATCGACCGCATAATAATTTGTTGTGGGGGTGGAATAGACCATTTCCATCGTCTTCCCTCCGAGATCTTTTTTGGTGACAGACAGATCGGGCCCCACCTGGGCGCCCGCACCGAGCGCTCCTATCAAAAACACAATGAATGTTAACAGGTGCTTCATACTATTATTTGTAGATTAAATATTCTGTCAAAATTAAGAACTGTTTTTGACTGTTCCAACAGTTTTGTTAAAAAAGTTTAATTGTTTTTTAACATTTTAGACCAACTTCTACTTCCATGAGGATTAGCAAATTTAGAAACAAACGTTTGCTCTGAATAAGGCAATTTCTACATTTGTAGCGAAAACCTAAACATCTGCGTATGCATAAACGCTACTTAATCGCTCTACTATCCATACCATTTCTGTTCTTTGCCAGCCCTGCCCTCTCTTTTGCCCAGGCCGTGCAGATAAGCGGTACCGTTATCGATTCGGATACAAAAGAGACCCTTCCTTTTGTAAATATTTCGGTAAAAGATCAGACCCGCGGAACCAGCACCGGTCCGGACGGCACCTTTACCCTGAGCCTGAACCCCGGGTTGCACAACGTAACCTTTTCCATCGTAGGGTACGATAAGCTCACCCGTATTGTGGAAGTAAAGAAAGAAGGCAACAAGCCCCTGAACATCGAGATGCTGAAGGTGAACACCAACCTGCAGACCATTGTTATATCCTCATCCAAGTATGAGCAGAAGCAGGAAGAAATTACTACTTCCATCGAAGTGATACGCCCCAGCCTGATCGAAAACAAGAACCCCAGTTCCATCGACCGGGCCATTGAGGCTACGCCGGGTGTGGCTATCATCGACAACGAACCCCAGGTTCGCGGTGGTTCGGGCTTTTCGTCCGGACTGGGAAGCCGCGTGACCATACTGGTGGACGATCTGCCGCTGATGCGTGCCGATGCCGGCCGCCCCGTATGGGGATTTATCCCGATCGAGAACGTGGAACAGATCGAGGTACTGAAAGGCGCCTCTTCCGTGCTTTACGGCTCATCGGCCCTGAACGGCGCCATCAACATACGTACGGCCTTTGCCCGCTCTAAACCGGAGACCAAGGTAAACCTGTTCGCCGGCGTATATTCAGCCCCCAAAGACGAAAGTATGCGTCCCTGGAAAAAAGGCAACAACCCCTGGTTCACCGGTATCAGTGCGCTGCATGCCCGCAAACTGGGCAAGGAAGTAGACTTTGTGCTCGGCGCCAATTTCTTCTGGGATAAAGGCTTTGTAGGTCCCGAAGAACTGAACTATAACCCCGTGCTCGACAGCAGCATCATCAGTAAAAAGAACGTGGGCGAGTACGAAAAACGCGGCCGCATCAATTTTGCCATCCGCTACATGCCCAAGAAAAAAGAAGGGCTGGCCATCGGTCTTTCCGGTAACTTTATGATGCAGCAGCAGGGTGAGGCCACATTCTGGCTGAACGACACCACCGGTTTTTATAAATCGTTCCCGGGGTCCTTCATCAATTTTACCAACTTTATGTTCTACCTGGATCCCTATGTGACCTACCTGAACAAGCAGAACGACCGCCACAGCCTCAAAATGCGCTATTTCTACAGCGATAACCTGAGCGACCGCGGACAAAATACCAACAGCCATAATATTTACGGCGAATACCAGTACCAGCGCCTGTTCAAAAAACTGGGCTTTAACCTGGTTACCGGCGTAATGACCTCGTATACCATTGCCAACTCGCAGGTATTCATCGGTACGCCCGACGGCAGTAACCGCAGTACACAGCTTAATGCGGCCATGTACCTGCAGCTGGAGAAAAAATTCTTTAAACGCCTTACCCTGCTCGGGGGCGCCCGTTTCGAATATTTCGAGATCAACGGCGAATCGGCAGGCAAACCGGTGTTCCGTGCCGGGGCCAACCTGGCCGTGACCGAAGGTACCTTTATCCGTGCCTCGTTCGGACAGGGTTACCGCTTCCCCAGCATCGGCGAACGCTATATTGTAACGGCCGTGGGCGGTTTCGGTTTTTACCCGAATGCGGGTCTCAAACCCGAATCGTCTTACAATGCCGAGATCGGCTTTAAGCAGATGTTCCGTATCAAGAACTTCGGCGGTTTTGTAGACGTGGTAGGCTTCTGGCAGGAATACAAGAACTTTGTGGAATTCTATGCCGGCGGCTGGGGAAACAACTACC
This sequence comes from Flavobacteriales bacterium, assembly GCA_052437175.1. Taxonomy (GTDB): domain Bacteria; phylum Bacteroidota; class Bacteroidia; order CAIKAF01; family CAIKAF01; genus JACVCJ01. The sequence continues at coordinate 251,678 of JBQVOK010000005.1, read as the reverse complement.
CCGACCTGCAGCAGACCACCATACTCGGAGCGGGTTTCCAGTTCCTGAATACAGGCCGCGCCCGCGTACCCGGTGTAGAAGTAACACTGGCCGGACAGGGTAAAATAGGCAAACACCTGGAAATACAGCTGCTGAGCGGTTATACCTATACCCGTCCCGTTACCCTGCAGCCCGACCTGGTGGTAGGCGCCTACAAACCTTTTATCGGGCTCGATTCCGTGAACGTTACCTACCTCAACAGCGCCTCCCTGGTAAACGACAACAAGCCTACCGGCTCCGGCGTAACGCCCGACAGTTCCATACGTCTGCTCAAGTACCGCATACAGCACCTGGGCAAAGTAGATATCCAGTTCAACCTGGGTAATTTCGGTAAGGGCAAATTCAACAAAATGGAGTTTGGCATCGGTGCCGCAGCCCGTTTTTACAGCGGTATGAAGAACATCGACCAGTTCTTTATCGACTTCGATACCCCGGGTGGTCTGGGAACCGGCGTGCGCCACTATATGGAGAACAACAACCTGAACGTTTGGGTGTTCGACATGCGTGTGAGCGTAGGTTACAAGAACCGCATCAAGGCCGCTATCATCGTAAATAACCTGCTCAACAAGTCGTACGTGCTGCGCCCGATGAATGCCGAGGCGCCGCGTTCTACCCAACTGCAGATTATGTATAAATTGTAATATCTTTGTTTTTAAATTAAATATCGAGAGAATATGAAACGTAAACTTTTACTTATTGCTTCGGCACTTTTCACGGCGTATACCGCTTCGGCACAGGCTCCGCTGATCAACGGCGACCTGGAAAGCTGGGCAACCCACACTACGCCTCCTCCCACGTATGAAGAGCCTACCGGCGGTATGCTGTTCTCCCTGAACGAAATTTCTTCCTTCCCGGGCAACCCGCCCATTACCTGCTATAAAGAAACCTCCAACGTACACGGCGGTTCCTATGCAGCACGTATGGTTTCGGGCAGCGTAACCCTGGTAGGTACCACTATTTTTGTACCGGGAGTACTGGGTACGGTAAAACCTTACTACAGCCCGAACATCGGCGCTAAACTGGGTGTACCTTTCACCGACAGCCCCAAGAAATTCAAAGGCTGGTTCCGTTATACATCCGTACAGGGTGACTCTGCAGAGATCAGCGCAGCTACCGTACGTACTACCGGCGGTGTTCGCGAAACGCTTACCGTGGCCAAAATGGTGATCAAACAAACCGTTAGCAACTGGACAGCCTTCGAAATTCCCTTCCAGGAATTAGCAGCCGGAACCCCGGACTCTATCGTTATCGTATGCGTATCCAGCGCCGGTTACAACCTGCAGAACCTGACACAGGGCCAGGGTAAAGTAGGCAGCACCCTGTGGGTGGACGATATGTCTTTCGACTATACCATGGGTCTGAACGAAGAGATCATGAACAACGAAACCATGAACATTTTCCCGAACCCCGCTTCGGACATGATCACGGTTACCTATACGGAGAACATCCAGAACGGTCGTCTGAACATCATGGACGCTACCGGCAAAACCGTACTTACGCAGACCTATATGGGTCAGACCGCCAGCGTAAACGTAAATGCACTGGCAGCCGGTATGTACACCGCTACACTGAGCGATGGCAAACGTATCGTAAAACGTTCTTCTTTCATCAAGAAGTAAGCGTTTAAACCTATTTCAACCAAAAAGAGGGCATCCTGCACGGAGCCCTCTTTTTTTATCTGTACGGTTTTCTTTAAATGAATTTGATCTTGCCTGCGGCGAACCAGCACATGCGCAGCAGCAGCAGTCCGTGCTTAAAGCGCGAGATATTGGTATCGCCATAGGTACGCTCACGGTACCGTATAGGCAGGTCCATAATTTTAAGATTGAGCTTGTAGGCGCCGAACAGCAGGTCGTAATCGCCAAAGGGGTCGAACTCCCCGAAGAACTTGCGGTTGGCCGCCAGGCGTTCGTAATCGGTACGGAACATTACCTTGGTGCCGCAGAGCGTATCCTTGATGTGCTGCTCGAGCAGCCAGGAGAACAGCATGGAGAAAAATTTATTGCCCAGCATGTTCAGGAAACGCATGGCATTTTTTTCCATCGGGTACACCAGGCGCGAACCGTTGATGAACTCGGCCTTACCGCTGGCAATGGCCTGGTAGAACTTGGGAATATCTTCGGGCGGAACGGTGAGGTCGGCATCCAGGATCATGAGTATATCGCCCGTGGCCATGGCATAGCCCTTACGCACCGCGTCGCCCTTGCCCTTGCCATCCTGGCGGGCAATTTTGATATCGTGTGTGTCTTTGTACTTCTGTTGTATCTCCTGTATCTTATCCCAGGTATCGTCGGTACTGTTACCTTCCACAAAAATGATCTCCACGTGTTTGCCAAAGCGCGGCAGACGCAGGATAGCATTTTCGATGTTACCGCTTTCGTTACGGGCGGGTATCACCACGGTGGTGGAATACTTCTGCGAGGTATCTTCGTTTATGTCCTGCACCAGGCGGGCATTGATGTAATTATTGATGCAGAAAGCATTGAAGAACGGCAGCTTGGCTATATACTTATTCGTGAACCAGGACAGCAGGGGAATATTGTAGGGCAGCAGCATGCGCCGTGTACTGCGGAAGCTTTCCCAGCCGGCCAGTTCCAGCATATTGTCCAGGTCGCGCGAGGAAAGCCAGCTTTGTGTAGGTGTTCTGCGTTTTATGCCCAGTGTCTCGCCCAGTTTCAGCAGGGGTTCCCACAGGTGGTTGTAATACGTAATGATAACGCGGGTATGCCGGTGCGAAACCTTGCGGATCTCTTCCAGCACTTTTTGTACATCGAAGAAAAAACCGATGGAATTGGAAATAACGATCACGTCGAATTTCTGTTCCAGGGTGATCTGTTCGGCATTCATCACCTGAAAATGAATACCCGGATGTGCGTTACGGGCTTCTGCGATCATAGCTTCACTGAAGTCGATACCCGTTTTTTCGCGGCCTTTCAGGCGGGCCAGACTGTCGCCGTTGGCACAGCCTACTTCCAGCACGGAATCTTCTTCGTGAATATAAAAATTGCAGTAGCGTACGATATCGTTCCAGTAATAACGGCGTGAAGAACGGTATTTCCGGAGCCCGGGAGCGATCTGGTTAAAATATCCCAGGTGTTCGGTATGTGGTAGATTACTTTTCAATACGGATCTCTGTATTTTTGTGTCGGAAAACTCTTTTCCGGAGCCCACAAATATAAATTTTTGCCGCGCAATTCGCATTTTTATTCATGCTAAATTGCCACATACACAGCGCCGCCTGGCCTTAAACCTATCGGTAATATGGCGCATTCCCTTTTGCAATAGGGTGTTTTTTTTACCTTTGGATCAGTAATTTACTTTATGAAAAAATTCATTCTGAGACGCCTCAAGATCACCCGCATCAAAATATTCATAGCGAGGATACTGTATATTTTCACCCGCCTCTTTATCTGGAACCCGGTACAGGTGGTGAAAAGAGGTGGCATTACTTTTGAACTGGACATCCGTGAGGGCATTGACCTGCACCTGTTCTGGTTCGGAAATTTCCAGAAACACGTGTACAACAACGATATTATTAAAATCCCTGCCGACGCTGTTATTTTTGACGTGGGCGGCAATGCCGGCGTAATGGCCCTGATGTTTGCACAACGGGCGCCCCAAGGCCAGGTACACAGTTTTGAGCCTACCGATTACGCACTGCGTAAATTTGAACGCAATATGGAACTGAACCCCGCCGAAGCCGCACGTATTACGGTAAACCAGGCCTTCATCAGCAGCGAGGCCCGCGAATCGGTGAACGTAGAGGTGTTCAGTAGCTGGCCCGTGACCGGCGGTTCGGACAAACATTCTATTCACCAAGGCGTAAAAAAAACGGGGAACAATATTCCTTCGGTACGTCTCGACGATTATTGTGCCGAACGGAACATCAGCCGCATCGACCTCATCAAGATCGATACCGACGGACATGAATACGAAGTGCTGAAAGGCTGCCGCAATCTCATTGCCGGTTTTAAACCGCAGATCGTATTCGAGATCGGTGAATATGTGATGGAAGAAAAAGGCATCGGCTACAGCGATTACCACAACTATTTCCAGGCACTGGGCTATGCGGTATTTATGCCGGAAGGACAGCCCGTAACGCCGGAGAACTACACCGACCATATTCCGCGCTACGGCACGGTAGACCTGGTGGCCATACCGGCATCCAAAGCGTAATAATCATCTGCGTTTTTATTTTGCAGCCGCCGGTAGGTTTTGTACGGCCGGAGGCGCCGCTGCCATTACCACACGCATGGAATCGATATAGCGGTAATCGAGTTTTACTACCTGGGTTATTTCGTCCTTACCTTCGGTATGTATCGGTTTCAGACAGCCGGGATACTTTGCCTCGATGGGGTACAGCGTATTGTGCACGGTATTGATGAAACGTCCCGGAATTTTGCGTTTAAGATCGAGACGCAGCTGAGCCAGCATAAAGTAATCTACCTGTTTCCCTTTAAAAGAACCTACCGGTACGTTGCGCAGGTATGCCACCATAGCATCGGCGTCCTGTATGGCTTTGCCGGTAACGCTGTCTGCCGGTATCTTGTAGATGGGGAAGAAATTGCGGCCGCCGCTGTAGAGGTACGACATCGGTTCTTTCCGGCTGGCGATCACGGCATCGGCCGGCAGGTTTTTGGCACACCACTCCCCTGCCTTCAGAAAGTTCACCCAGTCGGGGGTATAGCCCTTGTATTTATCGCCCTGCAGGTTGGCAATAGCCACCGGTATATTTTCGTTGAGCCTTTTCAGGGAACTCATGAGCGACGAAATACCCGTTACCGCAAACATAAGCAGTACAAAAACCTGCATCAGGTTCACCTTACGGCGGGCACTCAGGGTATACAGGAAAAAGAGAATGGTAATGGCAATAAGATGTACGTATACCGCAATAAAACGGTGCTGGGCCCAGGTGGTCTGCAGGGCTACAAACGTGGCGCCGAGCAGAGACAGGGCAAAGAAGGCAACAAACTGTACCATGCGGTTGCGGCGCAGCAGGGCAAATACAAGTCCGGCAACCAGCAGCGATGCAAACAGAAAGGCGGCCGCTCCGTAAGTGCCGGGCTTAATGGCCGAATAGGGATCTATAAAACCCAGGGTTTCCAGGAAACGCTCGGTATAAAAGGCACAGTTGGTCTTAAAACGCAGCAGCAGGCCCGCAAGATCTTCTTTACCCGCAGCATCGCTGTAGTAATCCTTGTACATGATACGGCTTCCCTGCCCTTTGTACTGGTTCAGTTTATCGCCCCAGATCAGGTGAAAAAGCAGTTCGCGCAGGCCCACGAAGGCTCCCAGCGCCACGCCGTAAACCAGGCCTTCTTTAAATTTTTTACGGATAAAAAAGAGAAATACGATCACGGGAATAATCACCACGGCTACGTTACGCGTGGTAACGATCAGCGTGGTAATGAAGGCCAGCAGCAGCAGCGAAAGAATAAGCCTGCGGCCGAAGGGTTCTTTATCTTCAAGGTCGAGATAGCGGGAATACTGCACAAAAAGCCAGGCGAACAGCAACAGGAAGAACGCTTCGGTAAAGGTATAGGAGGCATATTCCAGCAGCAGCCAGTTGGTGGTGAACAGGAACATACCGCACATTACCAGGGTAGCGGGAACTTTATTGCGGAATGCACGGAAGAACAGCGGCACAGAACCCACGTAACAGATCAGGGAAACCACTTTCAGCACCAGCAGGTTCAGCCCGAATACCGAAGTAAGCAGGGCCAGCAGCATAATGTACAGCGGAGCCGTAAATGTGTAGGGATTCGATATAGGGTCCTGACCCATGCGGTAACCAGCCACCACATACAGGGCATCGTCATTGGCAATGGACATTTTCCCCTGGAAGCTGCCCAGGGCCATAAGCAGGGCAAAAATGGTAAAACCCCACATATAGCGGGTATAGTGCGTAGAAAAGTGTTTATCCAGTATGGCAAAAATACCGCTTGTTTCTTCTCTATCTGCGGTAGGTTTGGAGGCTGAAGCGAGAGGGTTACCCGTTTTTGTCTTCATGTTGCGTTTTGTTCAGCAACAAATTTAAAAATTCTAGCTTACCGAGATTCAAATATTGCTCTGCTTTCAGTTCTTCGAGTCCATTTTTCTGCACTACTTGTATACGGAGTCCCAGTTCGTCCAGCAGCTGCAGCATTTTATCGGCCGAAGCTCCGGAACGGGTAAGGGCGTGCGGCCAGAATTCCGAAATAATGAACAGCTGAGGGCTGCGTGCAATAAGGTCGCGCATGCCCTGGAAGGCAAAATATTCGTAGCCCTGGATATCGATCTTGATAAAAGACGGTTTCAGACCGGAGGGCAGGTAACTGTCCAGTGTTATGGCGGGGATCTCTTCCACGCTTTCGGCGCCGTCTACCGGGTAGGTACGGTGGTCTACGTTCAGCATTTTACTGCGGTATATCTTCAGCACACCGTTCTCGTGGCTTACCGCGGCCTGTACCGCCTGCACCTGAGTAAGTCCGGCCGTATTCTGCAACAGGCGTTTAAAATTGAGCGCATCGGGTTCAAAAGCATATACTTTGCCTGTAGGACCAACCTTTTGGGCCAGGAAACGCGTATAAAACCCGATATTGGCCCCGATATCCACCACGGTATCGCCGGGTTTTACCAGGCTGCCGATCAGTTCCATTTCCCGTTTGTCCTGTATATTCTTAAAAAGCGGGTAAATGCGGTTGTATACCGGGAATGCGTTCCGGTACAGCCAGTTGCCTATGCGTATCGACAGTGTCATTACTGGTTAAAGGTAAAGAATTTATACCCGATGAAGTTCCAGATCATGGAAACAAAGACGGCCAGGAATTTTGCCAGCCAGAAGTTCATTTTCCGGCGGTCGTTCAGTAACCATATTGTGCCGTTGTTCACCAGCAGTCCGCCCATACTTACGATCATAAAGGTGATGTACTGCCCGGTCATGTCCGGATCGCTGTTCTCGAAGGTCCAGCTGCGGTTCAGGAAATAGTTGTTGGTTGCGGCCAGAATAAAGGCCACGCTGTTGGCGATGTACTTATGTACCTTCAGTTTTTCCTTCAGCAGGTAGGTAACACCAAAATCGATGATGAATCCGGCGGCACCTGTAATGCCGAACCTGAACAACTGCCATATATCGATACCGAACAACATATCTTTCCTGAGACGGAGGGCAAAAATAACAGAAATCCGCGGCTTGCCAAACGCCTGGCATTGTGTTTGGCTGCAAACCCGCAGAAATCCCTACCTTTGGGGTATAAACTCAGCGTATGGCCATATTCTACTTTAACCTGTTTCTTACCGTTGCCTATGTGGGGATCCTGTGGTTCATCCAGGTGGTGTACCTTCCTATGCTGCCCTATATCGATGCTGCCGCACGGGAGAACTTTGCCGAAAAAAGACGGATGAATTTTACCATGGTCACCTACCCGGTGATGCTGTTTGAAGCGGCCAGCGCGGTGTTCCTGTTCTTTATGGCTTCGCAGAGCAAGGCTTATCCGCTGTTTGCCGCGGCCACCATGCTGCTGGTACTGCTGCTCATCTACACCTTTATGATGCGCAACAAGACCCTGAAGGAATACGACAAAGATTTTGACCCGGCCGTTCATAAAAAACTGCTGAAGCAGAACCTGGTGATCACCCTGGGCTGGACCCTGCGTTTCCTGCTGCTGATCGCCTCGATCGTGGTTTCGGCCTGATCACTTATTGTTTTAAAATCTTATGGAGCGTACGGCTGCCATCGGCCGTATATACTTCGGCAATATAGATGCCTTCCGGAAGATACGCCAACCGGATCGCATTCGTGGATAGTACCGCTGTATACGCGGTTATGAAAAGGCCAGATCGGCCATCTCAACAGCCATTTTACGGGCTTCGAGTGCGGCGGCTTCGGCAAAGTCACTGCCCGAAGAGGCATAGATCACCGAGCGCGAAGCATTGATCAGCAGGCCGATCTCTTTATTGCGGCCGTAGCGTACCACATCGGCCAGGCTGCCGCCCTGGGCACCCACACCCGGCACCAGCAGGAAGGCATCGGGAATATAACTGCGTATCTCCAGCAGGTATTCGGCACGGGTGGCGCCTACCACATACATCAGGCGTTGGGCTCCGTCCCAGGTTTGCGAGGTTTTCAGCACCTGTTTGTACAGCTCCAGGCCATCGCTCTGCAACAGCTGAAAATCCTTACCGCCCGCGTTGGACGTAAGGGCCAGCAGTATGGTGCTTTTATCTTCATATTTCAGGAAAGGCTCCACGCTATCGCGGCCCATATACGGGGCCACGGTCACGGCATCGGCGCCCAGGTCCTTAAAAAAGGCACGGGCATACATATCGCTGGTATTGCCTATATCGCCGCGTTTGGCATCGGCAATGATAAAGTGCGTATCGCCGATGTACTGTATCGTTTTGGCCATGATCTCCCAGCCACGGGCCCCCAGGCACTCATAAAACGCAGTATTCAGCTTGTAGCTTACGCAATAGTCCCGCGTGGCATCAATGATGCGGCGGTTGAACTCGAATACCGGCTCATCATACGCTTCCAGGCCCTCCGGAAGCTTTTGTTCATCGGTATCCAGGCCTACGCACAGGAAACTTTTCTTACGGAATATTTCGGCTACCAGCTGTTCGCGATTCATGTGTATACTAAATTAAAGATCCTTCTTTCAGTTTTTCAGCATTTTCTGCGGTCTGCAGTTCGCGGATAAAATCATCGATCTCTCCGTTCACCACGGCATCCAGGTTGTAGCTGCTGTAATTGATACGGTGGTCGGTAACCCGCCCCTGCGGCCAGTTGTAGGTGCGTATCTTGGCACTGCGGTCCCCGGTGCTTACCATGGTCTTACGCTTGCGCGATACTTCCTCCTGGCGTTTGGTATATTCGATATCGTACAGCTTGGTACGCAGCATCTGCATGGCTTTCTCGCGGTTGCCCAGCTGGGTACGTTCGGTCTGGCACACTACCACCAGTCCGCTGGGAAGGTGGGTAAGCATTACCTTGGTCTCTACCTTGTTCACGTTCTGTCCGCCGGCGCCCCCGCTTCGTGCGGTTTCCATCTTTACGTCGCTTTCTTTCAGGTCTACGTCCCAGTCTTCGGCTTCGGGCAGCACGGCTACACTGGCCGCCGAGGTATGCACACGGCCCTGCGATTCGGTCTCCGGAACACGCTGCACGCGGTGTACGCCGCTTTCGTATTTCAGGGTACCGTATACGTCGTTCCCTTCCACTTCAAAGATGATCTCTTTATACCCGCCCGTAGTCCCTTCGTTAGAGCTGGTAACATTCACACGCCAGCCTTTACGCTCGCAGTAGCGGGAATACATACGGTACAGGTCGCCGGCAAACAGGGAGGCTTCGTCACCGCCCGTACCGGCACGGATCTCCACCACGGCGTTTTTACCGTCTTCGGGATCCTTGGGGATCATCATAATGCGGATCTCGTCTTCCAGCTTCTCTTTCAGCGGCTCGTTCTGCTGCAGCTCTTCCTTGGCCAGTTCGATCAGGTCGGAGTCCTTCTCCGTTTTCAGTATTTCGCGGGCTCCCTCAATGTTTTCGAGGCAGCGTTTGTATTGATGATAGGCTTCTACGATCGGCTCCAGGTCTTTATACTCCTTGTTCAGGCGCATAAATTTCTTGTTGTCGGAGATATTGGCAGGGTCGGTCAGTTGTTTACCAACCTCCTCGAACCGATCTTTTATAAATTCCAGTTTATCTAACATAGTTCAAATATTGTGGGCGGACCGGGTGTTTAATAGGTAAAGGTACCCAGCTCCGATTCGATCAGCAGCTCGTTCCTGTCTGCGGCCTCGCAGTAACCGATCACCTGTGCGTCTATGCCCACGGCGGCGGCCATAGCGATCATATCCTGTGCGCTGGCGGCATCGGTATATATTTCGAGGCGGTGCCCCATGTTGAATACCTTGTACATTTCGCGGGCATCGGTTCCGCTCTGTTCCTGTATCATGCGGAAAAGGGGCGGCACCGGCAGCAGGTTGTTCTTAACCACGCGCAGGTTCTCTACAAACTTCATTACTTTGGTCTGGGCGCCTCCGGTGCAGTGTATCATACCCTGTATGGCTGCACGGTGTTTGGCCAGTATGGCTTTAATGAGCGGCAGGTAGGTACGTGTGGGCGACAGCACCAGTTTACCGGCTGTAATACCGGTCTGGGCTTCAATATCGGTCAGTTTAAGCGAACCGGAATAAGCCAGTTCCTGTGGCATATTTGCGGCATCGTAACTTTCGGGGTATTTCGTAGTATATTCATTGCTGAACACATCGTGGCGGGCCGAAGTAAGTCCGTTGGAGCCCATTCCCCCGTTGTATTCCTTTTCCCAGGCAGCTTTACCGTAGGAGGCAAAAGCCACGATCACGCTGCCGGGGCGTACCTGTATATCTACCACATCTTTTTTAGGCAAACGGGCAAAGGCAGTGTAGCCTACGTCCAGGGTACGCACGATATCGCCCACATCGGCCGTTTCTCCGCCGGAAAGGTGAAGTGAAACGCCATGCTGCTCCATTTCGGTTATAAATTCTCCGGCCGCAGCGATCAGGTGCGAAAGTACATCGCCGTTGATGTAATTCTTGTTACGTCCGATGGTGGAAGACAGGATGATGTTGTCTGTAATACCGGCGCAGGCCATATCATCGAGGTTCATCACGATAGAGTCCTGCACCACACCTCTCCACACGGAATTATCCCCGGTCTCGCGCCAGTATATGTACGCCAGTGAGGTTTTGGTGCCGGCGGTATCGGCATGCATTACGTTCACATACTCCGGGTCATTTCCTGCCAGGTCGGGCAGTATTTTGCAGAACGCATTCGGGAAAAGTCCTTTATCCAGGTTCCGGATGGCGTTATGAACGTCCGTTTTATCGGCAGATACTCCGCGTTGCTCGTATTTGGATGCTTCAGTCATCGGTTTTTGTAATTCGGGTGCAAAGGAACAAAAAAGAAAAGAGCATTCCCAAAATCAATGGAAATGCTCTTTGTTTTATTCGTTTAAATGCTACTTATCTTCTTTATCGTCTTCCGGCTCTTCTTTCGGAGCAGGAGGTGCAGGCGGTACGAAGCTGTCGTCGATCTTACGCAGTTCCACACGACGGTTCAGCTTGTGGGCCAGTTCCTGGTCGTCTTTGTTGGTAAGGCCGTTGATGAACTCTTCGGTCAATTTGGTACCTTTTTTGAAAGGTCCTACATCCGACTGCAGTACGCGGGGATCGCCTTCACCTTTACCGATGGCTTTCAGACGTTTGGGGTCAATGCCTTTGGAGATCAGGTTATCGTACACGTATTTGGCACGGGAATCAGACAGTTTCTGGTTGGCTTCCACGCTACCGCGGTTATCGGTGTGGGCGGCCAGTTCGGCGGTCATGGTCGGGTTCTCTTTCAGGATATTGAAGATCTTGTCAACCGTATCCTGGTATTCCGGGTAGTATTCCGGGCGGGCGAACACGAAGAGGATATCGAAGGCCAGGGGCACCTCGCTCGACTTCATGGTCAGTTCCAGGTACAGGGTAGTGTCTTTACAGGTAGTGAGCGGATCGATACCTTTGGTGGTTGAATTTCCGCTGCTGCCGAAATATTTTTCCTTACGTGTGGCAATGTCGTATACTTCGTTGAAAGAAGCGCCCTGCAGGGTAACTTTACCCGAAGCGTCGGTAGTGAATTCTTTGGTCTCACCGGCCGAGTTCTTATACGATACGGTAGCACCTGCGATCGGCTGTTTGCTGCTCACGTCCACTACGGTAGTTACGATGGCAATGCTGCTTTTTGCAATTTCGAAAGTGTAGATATCGTCTTTACCACGGCCGCCGGGACGGTTGGAGGTAAGCAGACCTTTTTCGTTGATACCGTCGAACACGATCGCGAAGTCATCGCCTTCAGAGTTGATCGGGAAACGCATGTTCTCCACGTTGTTCCATTTACCGGGTTCAACGAGGCCGGCTTTGTAGATATCGAAGCCACCCATACCGCTCAGGCGGTCGCTGGAGAAGTACAGACGGTCATCGGCACGCAGGTAGGGATACATTTCGTTATCGGCAGAGTTGATCTCCGGACCCAGGTTCACCGGATCGGCAAAGGTACGTCCGCGACGGTCGTATTTGGCAACCCAGAGGTCCATTCCTCCTTTACCACCGGGCATGTTGGATGAAAATACGAGGTAGTTACCATCGGCAGAAATAGCCGGGTGACCGGTTACGAAAGAATCCGGCGTAAGCGGGATCAGCGTGGGTTCGCCCCAGCCTTTACCCTGTTTCTTGGCTTCATAGATCTGGCAGCCTACTTTGTTCTTTTTATCGGTGGCGCAACGTGTAAAATAAATTACGTTGAAACGCTTGTTGATGGCGGTAGCGCCTTCGCTGGCCTTGGTGTTCAGCGGTTCGCCCAGCGGAGCGGCTTTGCCCCATTTCTTTTTCTTTACGTCGTAAGAGATAGAATACAGGTCCTCCGGTATCTGGCCGGTAATGATGTCCGGTTTTCCGAGGCCGTCCTCACGCTTACTGGTAAAGATCACCTGGTCGCCTTTTTTGCTGGCATAGATCGGAGAATAGTCATTCTCTTTCGTGTTCAGCGGCTTCAGGTTCTCCACGGTATAACAGGTGGGATTGCTCTTATATTTCACGGCCATATCGCAGGACTCCAGTCCGGCCTTGGCAATGGCATTATCCGGGTTTGTTTTCAGGAATTCCTGGAACTCTACTTTGGCATCTTCGTACAGGCCCATTTCTTTCTGGGAAATGGCTTTGTACAGGTGCAGCTCCGGCTTGTCGGAACCTGCTTTCAGGGCTTTGTCGTACATGCTGATCGCTTTTTTGTGATCTTCCATGTAGCTCATGCAGTTACCCATCATGTAGTACAGGCAACCGCGCTCTGACTTATCTTTCACTTTAGACGCGGCTTTCTCGTAGTACTCATAGGCTCTGAAATAGAAGCCCTGATTGTACTGCTTATCCGCTTCCATAGAGGCTTTCGTGTCGCACTGGGCAAATGCTCCCAGGGTACTACCCGCAGCCAGGATCAAGGTTAAGGCATTGTTTTTCAAAGATATCATAAGTAGAGGAATAAACTTTGTTAAATATACACGTAGAGCGAAATTATGAAAATTTTGTTAAAAAGAAAAAAAAAGCGAAAAAGAGCTATTTTTCTTTGTCGGCCGGGTCTATATCTTTCAGCGTTTTGTCGATCTCCTCGGTAAAATTCCGGCGGTTCTCGTAGATCTCCCGTTCCACGTCACGCACGCTGCCTGTGATCTCTTTCTTGATAGAATCCGTGGCATTCTTTACCTCGCGCATTCCCTTACCCAGTGAGCGTGCAAATTCCGGTATACGTTTACTGCCGAAAAAAATGAGGATAAACAGCAGGATCACGAAGATCTCGCCGCCGCTCATATTTAGAAAGAAAGGAATATACATGAACTTATTTTTTACAAATGTATGAAAAAAGCCCCGTCCAGAACAGGCGGGGCTTCTCTTAATTATTTCGTAAAATCTGCGTTAGGCTTTTACCGCAGCTTTTTCTTCTTCTTTTTTACGGCTTTTCTCTGCACCCAGGTCAACCATGATCGGTGAAGCGATACACAGGGATGAGTACGTACCTACACCGATACCCACCAGCAGGGCAAAGCTCATACCTTTGATGGCCGGGCCGCCGAACAGGAAGGTAACGATCAGCACGATCAGGGTTGTGAATGACGTATTAACCGTACGTGAGATGGTACTGTTGAGGGCTCCGTTGATCAGGTCGCGGAATGATCCTTTGCGGCTCTCGGCCAGGTATTCGCGGATACGGTCAAACACTACCACCGTATCGTTGATCGAGTAACCGATCACGGTAAGTACCGCAGCGATAATGGCCTGGTCAACTTCGAGCGAGAAGGGCACAATACCGTTCAGCAGGGAGAACATGGCCAGCGTGATCAATACGTCGTGCAGCAGAGCCAGCGTGGCTCCCACACCAAAACGCCAGCCGCGGAAACGGAACATGATGTATACAAACATGATCACCAGCGAGGCAATAACCGCATAAACAGACTGCTGACGGGTATCCCCCGCAATGCTCGGACCTACTTTTTCGGCAGCGCTCAGACCAATACCTGAGTTTTCGTCCTTAAATTTTTCGAACCCCGGATCCTGCTTGTAGAAAGGCTTCAGACCTTCGTAAAGCCTGTGCTTCACGTCTTCTTCACCCTGCAGATCAGTAATATCGTATTTGTATTTGGATACGATCTTCACTTTATCATTGCTGCCGAAGAGTTTTACCTGCGGCTCCATACCTTCGAACTGCACGGCTACTGATTTAGCTATATCATCGGTCTTGAAATCTGCATTATCGATCGTAACGGTAAAGGTACGTCCGCCCTGCAGGTCCACACCCAGGTTAAAACCACGGGTAAAGAAGGATACAAAACCGGCCAGGATGATCACCCCGGAGATCACATAGAATATCTTACGCTTGCCCACAAAGTCGAACTTAAAGTGGGTAAAGGCATTTGCCGTAGCTTTGATAGAGAACGGAATATCTTTTTTGGCATTCAGCATCCATTCGAAGATCAGGCGCGAGATAAAGATAGCGCTGAACAGTGAAGTAAGGATACCTACAAAAAGGGTAACGGCGAAACCTTTTACAGGGCCGGCACCGAAGATCATCAGGATAAGAGCCGTAAGGATGGTGGTTACGTTACCGTCGATGATGGAGCTGTAGGCTTTGGAATACCCTTCGGAGATGGCCATACGCAGGCCTTTGCCCTCGCGCAGCTCTTCCCGTATACGCTCAAAGATAAGTACGTTCGCATCCACCGACATACCGAAGGTAAGTACGATACCTGCGATACCGGGCAGGGTGAGCGTTGTGCTCAGAGAGGCCAGGGTACCCATCAGGAACAGGATATTTGAAACCAGGGCCGCATCGGCAACCAGACCGGCTTTACCGTAGTAGAAGGCCATATAGATCAGTACCACTACCAGGGCGATCACCACCGAAAGCAGACCGGCACTGATGGCCTGTTCACCCAGTGAGGGACCCACTACCGCTTCTTCGATGATCTCGGTAGGTGCAGGCAGTTTACCTGCTTTCAGTACCGTGGCCAGGGTTTTGGCATCTTCGAAAGAGAAGTTACCGGTGATCTGTGAAGAACCGTTCGGGATCTTCTGGTTAATGGTCGGAGCGCTGTATACTTTACCGTCGAGCACGATGGCTACGGCTTCCTGCGGTTTTTTAGCCGCTTTTTCTTCGGTAATACGTGACCATTTTTCGGCACCTTCACGGTTCATCTGCATGGTAACCATGAAGCCGCTTCCGTTCGGGTTTTTCTCGAAAGAAGCGTCCGTTACCACATCACCGTCCATCAGGGATTTACCTTTGCGGGTCTCCTTGGTGGTATAGATGGTGAGGTAAGCGCCGCCGCCGCCCAGGATGGGCTTCGGACTGTACATCAGGCGCAGATCAGCCGGGAAGAACGATTTGATACGCGGATCGCGCATGTAACCGTTGAACTCGGCGGTATCTTTTGAGAGGATCATACCCAGGATCGGACCGGGGATATATTCCTGCTGCTGTGTTTCAGGGTTCAGACCGATATTGAACTGAACAAGGCTCAGCATCGGGTTGTTCTTTTTATACTCGTCGAACTGTTGTTTGGCAATAGCTTCTGAGTCGCCGGGAGCAGGGGTTGCCGCTTTGGCACCTGAATCGCCGGGCATCTGTATCTTATCGGCAGCAACGGCAGTAACGTCTGCAGTGGCCGTAGAGTCCTTCAGTGTGGAATCGCTTACGCCAGCCGTAGATGCGGTGGCAGCACCGTTTTTAAAACGCAGTACTTCCTGGTCGGCTTTCTCGAACTCGTCGAGCAGGGAACGCATTTCGTATGTTTCCCAGAACTCCAGTTTGGCTGTGGCGGCCAGCAGGGAACGTACACGCTCGGGATCGGTCACACCCGGCAGTTCCACCAGGATGCGGTCTTTACCCTGTAAACGCTGTATATTCGGCTGGGTTACCCCAAACTGGTCGATACGTGAGTTCAGTACCTCGAAAGAGCGTTCGATCGATTCTTCCGCTTCTTTCTTCAGGATGGCCACTACTTCGTCATTGCTCGTTTTATTGGTTATGGAAGTCTGGTCCTTATGTCCGAAATATGCAGGTGAGGCAAGTACTACCTTAGGATCAAGCTCTTTCAGTTTTGCATAGAATAGATCAACAAAGTTCTGGTTCGAGGTTTTGGCCTCTTCTTTAGCACTTTCCAGGGCTTTATTGAAATTTGCATCTTCCGTATTATTGGCAAGTGCTTTTAACAGTTTTGGCACGGATACCTCGAGGGTAACGTTCATACCACCTTTAAGGTCCAATCCCAGATTCAGCTCTCTGCGCTTTGAATCATTGTAGGTAAAGTAGGTGTATTTGCCGAATACCTGCTGGTCCCCGATCGAATCGAGGTACAGGCGTTCTTTGGCGGCGTCACCGTTGGCATAGGACTTGGCATCGTTTTCAACCTTGCGGCTCACAAAGGTGTGAGACAAGGACCACAGGGAGGCCAGCGCCACTAATACTACCAGGAATTGAACAAATCCCTTATTCTGCATAGACGTTTAGTGAAATTTAAATATATTGATCCTAAAATTAAGGCGGCAAATATATCTTTTTGTTTTTTATTTCCCAATTTTGTTACCGATGAAAAATAAACACTTGTCCATAAGTTTTTCGTTCCTGCCGAAACTGGCCGCCGTTTTACTGCTGCTCTGCCCTATTCAGAAAAACCATGCCCAGGGATTTTACCAGTTCCAGCGGGCCGATGAAATACCGGTGACCGTACAGTCGGTGCTGCTGTCCAATGCCTGGACCGGTGGAATGAACTTTGTACAGGCCAATTCGGTAGACCTCGATTTCGACGGTAAAAAAGACCTGGTGTTCTTTGACCGCAGCGGCTTTCGTGTACTTCCCTTCCTGAACCAGGGCAACAGCGGGGACGTGAACTACCGCTATGCGCCCGAATACCGCAGCGCCTTCCCGCTGATGCGCGAATGGATGATCATGCGCGATTACAACGGCGATGGTAAAATGGACATTTTCACCTATTCCACCGGTGGGGCCGCTGTGTATAAAAATACGGGCAACGCCGGCTCCGGACTCAGTTTTCAGCTCATGAACAACCTGCTTACCAGCAATACCGGTATGATCACCCAGAGTATATTCATCACCTCTGACGATATTCCCGGTATCACCGATGTGGACGGAGACGGCGATATCGACATCTGTACCTTTAATAACCTGGGCCGCTGCGTGCAGTTCCACCGCAATATGAGCCAGGAACTCTACGGTAATTCCGACAGCCTGCGCTTCCGCCTGCAGTCCGACAACTGGGGCAATTTTTCCGAAGGCATCAGCAGCAACGCCGTGGTACTGAACGACAGCTGCGATGTGCTCAAAAGCGATAAGGCCGACGGGGCCTCTACCTTCCTGATCACCGATCTGAACGGCGACGGACTGGTGGAATGCGTGCTTGGCGATGCCAACTACAACAACCTGATCTCCCTCAAGAACGGCGGTACCCCGGTCAGCGCCGATTTTACCAGTTTCGACAGCCAGTTCCCCGCCAATAATCTCTCTACTTCGGCCGTGAACCTGACCATTTTTCCGGCAGCTTTTTATGAAGATGTGGACAATGACGGCAAGCGCGACCTGGTGGTCTCTCCGCAGGGCGTGAACCGCTCCGAGAATAAACAGAGCGTGTGGTGGTACCGCAACCAGGGCAGCGATGCCTTTCCCGATCTTAAATTCGTGGAGAACAACCTGCTTCAGAAAGAAATGATCGACCTGGGCGAAGGTGCCTATCCCGTATTTTTTGATTACGACGGCGACGGACTGCAGGACCTCTTTATCTCGAACCACGGTTATTTTATTTCCCTGCTCAGCTACAGCACACGCATAGCGCTTTTCCGCAACACGGGCACGGCTTCGGCGCCGGAATTCACCCTCGTGAACGATAATTTTGCGAATCTTTCCGGGGCCGGGCTGCAGAGCATTACGCCCACCTTCGGCGACCTGGACGGCGATGGCGATAAAGACATGATCATCGGCGAGAAGAACGGCAAACTGCATTTTTACCGCAATATTGCGGCCTCCGGTCAACCCGCACAGTTTACGCTGGCCGAGGCCAATTTCGAAGGTATACAGACCCAGCAGTACAATGCTCCCTTCCTGTTCGATATGAACAAGGACGGCAAGCTGGACCTGATCGTGGGTAATATCCGCGGCTGGGTAGATTATTACCAGAACAACGGCAGCAGCAGTGTGCCCGAATTTTCGGCTACACCTACCATTGCCAAGGTCGGGGGCATCAGCGTGGTAGACAGCAGCGTGAGCCTCAACGGCTTCAGTACGCCCGTAGCCATTGAAGACGGGAACGATATCCATATTTTCGTAGGCTCCTACAGCGGCCGTGTATCGCACTACCGCAACGTGATCTGGAACCTGAACGGTACTTTTGAGCGTGTGACGAACAGCCTGGGCGGCATTACCCGCGAGGGACTGCGTACAGCGCCTGCCATAGCCTATCTCGACGACGATAATAAATGGGACCTGGTACTCGGCAACTACGCCGGCGGCGTTTCGGCCTTCCGCGGAACGGTATTCAATACCAGCCTGCAGGAAGCCGGCAGTACCGCGCAGCTTCTTCCCTACCCCAACCCGGCCTCAGACATGGTAACCATTCCGCTGGACCCGCATTCGGGCGGTACCCTGAATATTACAGACATGGCCGGCAAAACCGTATCTACACAGCGGTTCACTGCCGGCATGCCGCTGCAGTTTTCCGTTCAGCACCTGGCCCCGGGACTCTATACCCTTTACTGGCAGGGCAATAGCGGCAAGCTGAACGGCAATGGTAAACTATGGGTTGTTCATTAAAAAAATATTAAAAAGGCCGCAGATTAAAGGTTTTGACCGTTATTTGAGGAAATTGATACTTTTGCAAAAATATCGTGTATGGAAAATCAAGTGAATCAGAAAAAATCGAACAAAGGACTTGTTATCGTTTTGCTCATCCTGCTTTTACTGTCGCTCGGAGGCAATGTGTACCAGTATTTCAACACCCGGGAGATCATTATAGAAAAAGCACAGGCACAGACCCAGATCGACACGATTTCGGCACGTAAATCCGAACTGGAAAAAGAAGTAAGCCAGATCTCCGACGAACTGAACCAGTTCCGGGGACGCAGCGCCGAGCTGGATTCCCTGCTGGCCGAAGCCAACACGAAAATTGAAGACCAGCGCCGCCAGATCGCAGGGCTTATCGATACCCGCCAGGACTACCAGATACTGCAGGCCCGCTACAACGACCTGCGTAAACTGAAAGACGAATACCTGAAGCAGATCGATAACCTGCTGGCCGAAAATAAAGAACTGCGCTACCAGAACACCGAACTGAGCGTGAAGGTGGACAAACTCAACGAAAAGAACGAAGAACTGGTGGGTAAGGTAGATATTGCCTCTGCCCTCAAAGTACAGAACATACGCCTCACCACCTTTAAGGTAAAAGGCAATGGCAAACAGGTGGCCGTGGAAAAAGCCAGCAAGGCCGACCGCATCAACGTAAAATTTACCATCATGCCCAATAAACTGTCTGCCGCCGGCGACAAAGTGGCGTACCTGCGTATCGTAAATCCGCAAGGGTATGTGGTGGCCGACGTAAACCAGACCACACGTACCTTCAGCACCCGGGAGGGCAAAGAAATGCCGTACAGCCGCCTGGTTAAATTCAGCTACGACGGCGGAAGTTCCACCCAGGAGATCAACTGGGACCAGGAAGTGTTCACCAAGGGGAATTATCGTTTCGAAATTTATATCGACGGCGATTTTGCCGGTTCGGATGAAGTGGTACTGGATTAAGACGGTTCTGTGCATTGCCTGTACCCTGCCTGCGCTGGAATCCTGTGTAGACAGCGACGGCCGTAATAAGATCAGTCCGGGCGTGTACGATAAGGAAACCATGGCCCATGTGCTGGCCGAGATGCACCTGGTGGAAGCGGCCTACCGCAGCGGGGCCATCGAACCCGAAGTGCAGGGCAAAGGCCGCCAGGTACAGCAGAAGGTGCTGGAACGCCTGGGTAGCGATACCCTGCAGTTCGACGAGAGTTTTGCCTACTATTCGGCCAACAGCAAAAAACTGGAAGAAGTATACGACCTGGTCAATATTGAATTAACCAAGAAAAAACTGGATGCCCTTGAGAACCAGAAAAAACCTTAGCGTTCTGATCCTGAGTGCCGGTTTCGCCTGCCTGGCCGCCTGCACACAAACGGGAAACAAAACTCCGGCCGGCACCGTGTCTGCAACAGACTCGGCCTCCTGCGCCAAACCTGCAGATAATGTGAACCCCAACGGGACCTCCGAACTGGCGTCCCTGATGCGCGATATGTTCGCCCGTTCCGAAGAATGGAAAAAAGCCATCGAAAACGGGCAGGACCTGGGCATTTACCCTGTGGCCTTTGATAAACTGAAAACGGCAAAGCCTACGGACGAGCACATGAAGAACGAAACCTTCGATCCCTTTGCCGACGATTTTATCCGGCGTACAAAGGAGCTTTTGTCCGCCGCTCCCGAAAAACGGAAAGAAGCCTTTGCCACCTACACCGAGGGCTGCCTGAACTGCCATACCACCATGTGCCCCGGGCCGGTAAAACGCATAAAACTGTTACGAATCGAATAAAAAAAGGGTAGCCAAAGCTACCCTTTACTGTTTCTATATATCGCAAAGCCTATCGTGCGATCACAAATTTGCGGGCCACGCTTTTATTGATATTCCTGTAATGAATGCGCACGTTGTATACGCCGTTCTTCAGGCCGGATACATCCAGACGCAGCAGTGATTCATTCTGTTGTGCAGGTGTCGTCAGCACGGTACGTCCTGCCATATCGATCACATCTACGCTGAAACCGCTTTTACCGGCTTCGATGAACAGTTCGTTCGCAGCCGGGTTCGGGAACAGTTGTACCAGTTCCTCGTTCAGCTCTGCACTTTCTACCGAGGTTCCCGGAGGACAAACCACCGAGAAAATGGTGTGTGCATAGTTGTTGCCGTAGCTTTCTACGTAAGAGTGCCAGCTGTTGTCGTTATACATTTCCCAGCCGGTGCTTCCCGGTACTTCGCCGGCTGCAGAGGTGAACAGGGCCACGGTAGTTCCGCCTGTCGGCAATACCACGCCTACGTAGAAGTTCCCGTTTACGGTCACCGGATTGGCACTCAGGTCCCAGAACACAAAATTACCATTGGTGGGCAGTGAGCTCACATTCACGGTTATGGAACGCAGTTCGGTACCCGGCGCTCCGCCTGCCCCGTTGGCACTCCATACCTTAAACATACAGGTACCACTGCCGCTGGCATTGTAAAAGGCCAGGAAAGCACCTTTCAGCAGGTAGCCGTTGGGCCAGTTATCGGTAAAGAGTTCGGCTTTGGCTTTATCGCCGTAGTTGTTGTTTCCGGCCAGGAATCCGTCGCCGTTCGTAAGCTGGATCTGGGAAGCTGTACTGCTGTTGGTAAAGTTACCCACGGTATCGCAGGAACCGCTTACCGGGGGCGTGCCTGTGCAGGCATTTTTACCGTCGAGCGTAGTGGGGTTACTGCCTGAGGGGTCCAGCCAGGGACGCAGACGCTGCGAATTGGCCGCTCCGGCACTTTCCCAGCTGTAGGAAAATTTACCGTACAGGTCGGGCTGATTGGGCGAGGAACAGAAGGAACTTCCCCCGCTCAGGTCACCTACGATACGACCGTTGTTATCAAAGATCGGGCTGCCGGAAGAGCCGCCTTCGGTAACGCCATGTCCGTTGGCCGTGGGCACCCAGGTCACGCGCCAGTGTGCATTGGCCGTACCATTGGTCCAGGTACCGTTTACCAGTGTAGAGGTATAGGTAGATATTTTCTTGATATCGCCCGACGGGTGGTGAATGCCCACCCCGGAAGGCGAACCAGTGGCACCGCGGTTCCAGCCGGCATAATATACGTTATAGGCAGCGGGGATCGAGCCGTTGAGTTCCAGCAGCTGAAAGTCCGACTGGCTTACTACCGATGTGGAACCACTGGCCGCACGGCGTACGCAGCCGGTCTTGGTCTGGTCGTCGAGGTTATTGGCCGAAGCGGGGTCCGGGCAGGAAGGGGCCTCGAAATTAAAATAGAAGATCCACTGTCCCAGGTTGGAAGCCGATGCTCCGGCGCCGCAGTGCTGGGCCGTAAGCAGGTAGTTCTTACAGTCCTGGGCGGTATTGTTTACCATGGCTCCGCTGCAGAGTCCTGCGCTGTTGCCTTCTACCAGGATGATCTTTACCGCGGCACGTTTTTCGTCCTGCCAGTTGCTGCCTTCGCTGCAGTTTACGTTTACCTGGCAGGCATCCGAAGCACCGAAATCACCGGCATTTTTCTCCAGGAAATTCAGCCCGCGGAAAAAGTAACCGATGTCTCCGATCTCGATCACAGGCTCTCCTTCTACTGAGGCCGGCTGGTAATATTCCAGCATAATTTCATCCCCGGGAACAATGGCGCTGGCATAGGCCTCCGTTTCGGTATTTTCGTTGGCGTAGTGCGGCCCTTCCACGAAACCGGTCTCCAGGTTATAGCTGAAGAGCACCGCTCCGGGCGGAATGTAAAAACGGTCGAAATAGAAAGACAGACCCTGTGCAGCTTCGGCTTTTATCTTAAAGCGCCACAGGCGGCTGCCGTCGGGATACAGGGTCCATTTGCCCGCGTTGTTCATATCGTAGGCAACGGGCATCAGGCGCGCAATTTTGTAAAAACTGCCGTCCTTACCACTTTCTTTGATCATTTCGGCAATGACCTGTTCCGAGGGCGCATCAATTTTCTGTGCGGACACTTCGGGCAGGCTCTGCCGTTCGCTGAATCCACGCGGGGTGTTCAGGTAAACGTTCTTCTGCGCAAACATCCCTGCCTGCAGGGCAAGGAGCATGGCGAATAAAAGGAATTGTTTTTTCATACACTGATTTTATTAATGAGCAACAACAAAAGGCACTGTCTGTTGCGTTTTTCCCGTTTTGATACGAAGATAATAGGTACCGTTAGACAGCTGGTCCACCGCAATGCTGTTCCCGTTCAGGATACCGTTGCGTATGGTTTTGCCCTGTATATCGGTGATCTGGTATTCGAGGGTCTCATTACCCTGCTGTTGCACGTAAAGGGTCTCCGCCGCGGGATTGGGATAGATCTGAACGGTATTCAGGCTTTCTTCTTCATTAGCGGTAAGCGAGGCACACACGTACGAGGTTTTGGTCTCGCTGTCGGAACCGGCACTGTTGGTGGCAGTAAGCGTAATGGTATAGCAGCCTGTGGCAATGAGACGCAGTCCCGGGTACGGGCTTGTGGAATTACCAAAGGCAAACACCCAGCCTGCGGCAGGCGATACGGTCCAGGAATAGGACGTGGGCGACTGGGTACACAGTTGCGTAAAATACACAATGCCGTTAACCGCTACCAGGGTATTGTCCACTGTAAAGTCGGCTACCGGTGGTGCCGCGGCGGATGTACAGGCATTACGCCCATCGATAAAGGAAGGATTCAGGCCGGCCGGATCGAGCCAGGGTTTCAGGCGGCGGTCAGCTGTGGCGCCCACGGATTCCCAGCTGTAGCTCAGTTTTCCGTAGAGGTCGGGCTGCATGGGAGCCGCACATTCAGAACTTCCCCCGCTCAGGTCGCCGATCACCCGGCCGTTGTTATCGAAGATCGGGCTGCCGGAAGAGCCGCCCTCGGTTACACCGTGTCCGCTGGCCGTGGCAGACCAGGAAACAGCCCAGTGCGTGCCGGGAGTTCCGGTCCAGCTGCTGCTTATCAGCGAAGACGTGTAGGTAGATATCTTTTTAAGATCGCCCATCGGGTGGTGAATGCTCACCCCGGAAGGCGAAGTGGTACCCGCTTTGTTCCAGCCCGCATAGTAGACATTGTAGGCAGGCGGAATACTTTTATTGAGTTCCAGCAGGTGAAAATCAGAATTGGCCACTTCCGAAACGGTTCCGCCTGTGGCACGTCGTACACAGCCGGTAATGGTCTGGTCGTCGAGTGTAACGGCCGAGCCCGGTGTACTGCAATCGGGCGACTCAAAGTTGAAATAGAACACCCACTGGTTCAGGTTGGTCACGGTAGCTCCTGCACCGCAGTGCTGCGCGGTGAGCAGGTAATTTTTGCAGTCCTGCGCCGTATTGTTCAGCAGGGTGCCTGAGCAGAGTCCGATCAGGTTGCCTTCGCGCAGTTTGATCTTTACCACCGCCCGTTTTTCGTCCTGCCAGTTGATGCCTTCCGGGCAATTCACGTTCACTTCACAGGATTGGGACGCGCCCAGGTCGCCGGCATCTTTTTCGAGCAGGTTCTCCACCCCTCTGAAGATATAACCCGACTCCGGGATACGGGCAAAGAAACCACTTTTATTGCCGTCGGGCAGGTATACTTCCAGCAGCGCATTCTCGCCGGGTACGATGCCCGTGGCAAACACTCCCTCGCTGATGTCGGAAGCAAAATATGGCCCGGCCACATAGGAATTATCGGGTGCACGGAGCACCATAGCGGCATTCTGCGGCAGACTGAGTTCCGTAAAATAAGCATCTATGCCTTTGGCCCCGGGAGCGGAGATCACATAGCGCCACAACAGGGAGCCGTCACCATGCGTGATCCAGGTGCCGGTATTCTCCGAGGTATGCCCCGGTGTTTCCTGTACCTGGCCGATGACGTACATAGAGCCGTCCTTATACGCCGCCTTGAGCTCAGTAGCCGGAACTGTCAGCAGCAGGTCGGCCTTCTGCGCAGAAAGGCCGGTAAGGGACAGGGCAGTAAGAATACATGCAGCGAGTATATGTTTCTTCATATACCAAATTTACAGAGAAGCAACGAACTCGTCAAATAAATAACGGGAATCGTGCGGCCCTGCCGAAGCCTCGGGATGGTACTGAACACTGAATACCGGCTTGTTTTTAATGCGGATACCCGCTACGGTACCGTCGTTCAGATGGCTGTGGGTGATCTCCACATGGTCTGGTATATTTTCCTTTTTAATGGCAAAACCGTGGTTCTGGGTAGTAATTTCGCCCTTCCCGGTCAGGTGGTTCAGGATGGGATGATTGATACCGCGGTGCCCGTTGAACATTTTAAAAGTTTCCATGCCCAGGGCCTGTCCCAGCACCTGGTGTCCGAGGCAGATGCCGAATATTTTCAGGTCGGCCGCGATCATGTCTTTCAGCAGCCGGGTGATACCGGTAAGCGTTTCCGGGTCGCCGGGTCCGTTGCTGATCAGGTAGCCGTCCGGGTTCCAGGCCTGCATTTCGGCCAGGGGGGTATTCATGGGGAATACTTTTACACGCACGTCGCGCTCGGTAAGGCAGCGGATGATGTTCTCCTTTACGCCCAGGTCGAGCAGGGCCACTTTCTTTTCAGCCGTTTCGGGGCCGGTCTCATAGGCTTGCTGTACGGATACTTTGGAAGACAGTTCCAGGCCTTCCATAGATGGGATGGCGGCCATGATCTTCTGCAGTTCGGCCGTATCGAACACTTCGCCGCTGATAATGGCGTTCATGGCACCACAGCTGCGTATATGACGCACCAGGGCACGGGTATCTACACCGTACACCACCGTTACGCCTGCATTTTCAAAATAGGCCTGTACCGAATCGATGGCAGCCGTACGGGAATATTTATCCGACAAATTACGGCAGATCATGCCGGCGATCTTAATGCCGCCGGATTCCACTTCGTCTGCATGTACGCCGTAATTACCGATGTGGGCGGTATTCATTACCAGGATCTGCCCCAGGTAAGAGGGGTCTGTGAACGTTTCCTGGTAGCCCGTCATCGCGGTGTTAAAACAGATCTCCCCTGTGCAGGTACCGATCTTTCCTGCAACAAAACCTTCAAATACAGTTCCATCCTGAAGGTATACAATTCCTTTTTGCGGTACGTTATATTTCATAATCAGAGTACAAAAAAAAAGGATAAATCCTTGCGGTTTATCCTTTGTGAAAATTAATTGAAAAAAAAGGCAACATTTATGCGTTTTCTTCCGGTGTTTCTTCGTTAGCAGATTCTTCAGCCTTAGGCTCCTCTTTCGGGGCTTCTTCTTTGGCTGCTTTCGGTTTGGCTGTTCCGGAACCTGAACCGCGGCGGGTACGTTTTTTACCGGCTTTGGCAGAATCCTTGGTCAGGTTAGCGTTAAAGTCAACCAGCTCGATCAGGGCCATCTCGGCACCATCACCGGGACGAACGCCCAGTTTAATGATGCGTGTATAACCACCGGGGCGGCTGCCTACTTTGGCGCTTACTTCGCGGAACAGTTCAGATACCGCGTATTTGTTACCCAGGTAAGAGAATACGATACGACGTGAGTGCGTGGTATCATCTTTAGCCTTGGTAATGATGGGTTCTACGAATTTGCGCAGCGCTTTGGCTTTGGCTACGGTCGTAGTGATTCTTTTATGCGTAATCAGTTGGGCCGCTAAATTCGACAGAAGCGCTTTACGGTGACTAGCAGTACGCCCTAAATGATTTATAGTTTTTCCGTGTCTCATTTTTCTTAAAAAATTTAAGGATTATAGTAAAGTTAGTCTTTATCCAATTTGAATTTAGCCACATTCATACCGAAGTGCAGGTTTTTGGAACGCACCAGTTCTTCGAGCTCCATCAGTGACTTCTTACCGAAGTTACGGAATTTTAAGAGGTCGTTTTTGTTGAAGGAAACCAGTTCGCCCAGTGTTTCTACATCAGCGGCTTTCAGACAGTTCAATGCGCGCACGCTCAAATCCATGTCAACCAACTTCGTTTTCAAAAGCTGACGCATGTGCAGGGCTTCTTCATCGAACTCTTCGGTCTGCGTTTTTTCTTCGATATCCAGGGTAATGCGTTCATCGGAGAACAGCATAAAGTGCTGGATAAGGATTTTGGCAGCTTCCTGCAGCGCATCTTTGGGAGTGATGGAACCGTCGGTTTCGATATCGAGGACCAGTTTTTCATAGTCGGTCTTCTGTTCTACACGATAGTTCTCGATGGCATAGCGCACATTGCGGATCGGTGTAAAAATGGAGTCGATAGCGATCACTCCGATTTCGGCACCGGTCTGTTTATTTTCTTCTGCGGGAACGTAACCGCGGCCTTTCACGATGGAGAACTCCATCTGGAATTTGGTACCGGGTTCCATGTGGCAGATGATCAGATCGGGATTCAGCACCTGAAAACCACTGGTAAATTTACCCAGATCGCCGGCAGTCAGTTTATCGCCACCGGTAAAGTTTACGGTTACACGCTCGTTATCGAGGATCTCGATCTGGCGTTTAAAGCGTACTTTTTTAAGATTCAGGATAATTTCCGTAACGTCTTCAGTAACTCCTTTCAGTGATGAAAACTCATGCGAAGCGCCTTCAATTTTCACACCGGAGATGGCGAAACCTTCCAAAGAAGAAAGCAGGATACGACGAAGGGAATTACCGATGGTGATTCCATATCCGGGTTCCAGCGGACGAAATTCGAATTTCCCGTTGAAATCATCCGATTCCAGCATTATTACTTTATCAGGTCTTTGGAAATCAAGAATAGCCATTTTGTATGACGTTTAAATGTTATTATTTAGAATACAATTCTACGATGAGCTGTTCTTTGATGTTTTCCGGGATCTGTTCACGAACCGGACGGGCAACAAAAGAACCTGACAGCGTAGCCGCATCAAAAGTAACCCAGTCAAGCTTAGCCGAAGCGCTGGCCACGTTATTGGTAACCACGCTCAGGGTTTTTGATTTCTCGCGAACGGAAACCACGTCACCCGGACGAAGGCTGCGGCTCGGGATGTTACACACTTCACCGTTTACATTTATATGAGCATGGGAAACCAGCTGGCGGGCAGCACGGCGTGTAGGGGCGATGCCCATACGGTAAACCACGTTGTCCAGGCGGCTTTCGCACAGTGACAGCAGGTTTTCACCGGTAATACCTTTCATGCGGTTCGCATGTTCGAACATACGGCGGAACTGGCGCTCCAGTACTCCGTAAATAAGTTTCGCTTTTTGTTTTTCCTGCAGCTGAATAGCGTATTCAGACTGTTTGCGACGGCGTTTTGAAGGGCCGTGCATACCCGGACCGTAGTTTTTACGGGCAAGTACTTTATCAGGACCGAAGATGGGCTCTTTAAATTTACGAGCGATTTTGGATTTTGGACCTCTATATCGTGCCATAATTTTTTACTGGTTAAATGATTAAACTCTGCGTTTTTTAGGAGGACGACAACCATTATGTGGCATTGGAGTCACATCCACGATTTCAATCACTTCAATATTTTCCTGCGCGATGGTACGGATAGCGCTTTCGCGGCCGGCACCAGGGCCTTTCACGTACACTTTCACACTGCGAAGTCCGAGTTCATACGCTGCTTTTGCAGCATCTGAAGCTGCAACCTGAGCTGCATACGGGGTGTTCTTCTTAGAGCCCCGGAAGCCCATCTTTCCTGCTGAAGACCAGGTGATCACCTGACCGGCAGAGTTCGTCAACGAAATAATGAGGTTATTGAACGTAGCGCTGATATGTGCTTCACCGCGCGGCTCAATTTTTACCTTCTTCTTCGTTACCTTTCCTTTAGCCATTGGTATCTGTTACTTATTATTTAGTTACTTTCTTTTTATTGGCAACCGTCTTACGCTTACCTTTACGGGTACGTCCGTTGGTCTGGGTCTGCTGTCCGCGGAGCGGAAGACCTACACGGTGACGTACGCCACGGTAGCAACCGATGTCCATCAGACGTTTGATGTTCAGCTGAACCTCAGAGCGAAGCTGACCTTCTACTTTGATCTCGTTGCTGATGAGTGTACGGATCGCCGTAAGCTGCTCGTCATTCCAGTCCTGTACTTTGATACTTTCGTCGATCCCGGCATTTGCCAGAATACGTTTGGATGTGGAAAGACCAATTCCGTAAATATACGTAAGGCCGATCACGCCTCTTTTGTTTCTTGGTAAATCAATACCTGCTATCCTTGCCATGTTCTTTAGTCTTCTTATCGGTTAATTATCCCTGACGTTGTTTGTAACGGGGATTCTTTTTGTTGATTACATAAAGCTTACCTTTACGGCGCACGATCTTGCACTCCGCACTTCTTTTCTTTATGGATGCTTTAACTTTCATAATTTTATTTATATCTGTATGTAATTCTTCCTTTGGTCAAATCGTAGGGAGACATCTCCACTTTTACTTTGTCGCCCGGCAGGATCTTGATATAGTGCATACGCATCTTACCCGAAATATGAGCCGTTATTACGTGCTCGTTCGCTAATTCCACACGGAACATCGCGTTGGATAGGGCTTCAATGATCGTCCCGTCTTGTTCTATCAATGGTTGTTTTGCCATAGGGCTACTTCAAGCAACATTTTTTTGTTTCTATATACTCTTTATTCCACAACAGATAAGGCATACGCCGTTTCTGCAGCCCCGCAGGCAATTTTCACATACTGCTGCTTCCCGTTATAAATATGGCTTTCAGCACATTTTCGTTCCGCAGAAGGCTTGTTTTAAAGCCATTTTCAGGGGCGGCAAAGGTAACACTTTTTCGTAATATTCAAAAACTTAGGCATAATAAATATGCTTTTTCGCTGAATGTCCCCTTTGCCGGGATTTTGCTTACAAGCAAAGAACGTTTTGCCTCGCCGGGGGCGAGACGGGATGCTCCTTAAATTCCGCTCTGCGGAGCAAGATTGGCGTTACGACCTTTGATCCGTCCGGACTTCATCAGACCGTCATACTGGCGCATCAGCAGGTAACTTTCGATCTGCTGCAGGGTATCGAGCACCACACCCACCATAATGAGCAGGGACGTACCACCGTAGAAATACGCAAACGCGGAGTTGATACCGGCCAGTGCGGCAAATGCGGGAAGAATGGCGATCAGTGCCAGGAACAGCGATCCGGGCAGGGTGATGCGCGACATTACGTTATCGATATAATCGGCCGTAGCTTTGCCGGGTTTGATACCCGGGATAAAACCGCCGGCGCGTTTCAGATCGTCGGCATACTGGTTCGGGTTGATGGAGATCGCCGTATAAAAATACGTAAACAGTACGATCATCAGACCGAATACGAAGTTGTACCAGAACGATGTATAATCGCTGAAGTTACGGGCGAACCAGTTACCGTCACCACCGGCAAAACCGGCCAGGTAGATCGGTACGAACATGATCGCCTGCGCGAAGATAATAGGCATAACGCCTGCTGAATTCACTTTGAGGGGCATGTACTCACGGCGGCCACCCTGCTGAAGCGGTGTACGGCCCGAAGTAACGATGCGTTTGGCATACTGGATGGCGATCTTACGGGTACCCTGTACCAGCAGGATCGATGCGATGATCACACCGAGCAGCACTACCATTTCCAGCATGAACATGATCAGACCACCTCCGTCGGGTTCCATTTTAGAACCGAACTCTACGAAGAGCGCGCCCGGAAGGTTGGCGATGATGCCGATCATAATGATCAGGGAGATACCGTTACCGATACCTTTATCGGTGATACGCTCGCCGAGCCACATACAGAACATGGTTCCGGCTACCAGCGTAATAACGGCCATTACCAGCCACAGGGTTGAGTCAGGACGGGCACCTGCATTTACATAGGTAAAGATATAGCTCGGGGCCTGTACAGCCGTAATAATAATGGTCAGGATACGGGTGATCTGGTTCATACGGTTACGTCCGCTCTCCCCTTCTTTCTGCAGTTTCTGGAAATACGGTACGGCGATACCCAGCAGCTGCACGATGATCGATGCAGAGATATAGGGCATGATACCAAGTGCAAAAATGGAAGCACGGGTAAATGCTCCACCGGTAAAGTTGGACAGGATATCGATGAGGGTGGCTCCGTCGCCGCCGGCAGATTCGAGGCGGGTTGAATCCACGCCCGGCAGCACGATATACGATCCCAGACGATATATAAGAACTAAACTGAGGGTCGTAAGAATACGAGTCCTCAGTTCTTCAATCTTGAATATATTACGAATTGTTGTAATAAAACCTTTCATTCATTAGATTTTTTCAGCGGTTCCACCTGCGGCTTCGATCGCTTTAACGGCCGTGCCAGAGAATGCATGTACTTTAACGGTCACTTTCGATTTCAGTTCTCCGCGGCCCAGGACTTTTACCAGGTCGCTTTTCGAAATCAGGCCGTGCTGGTACAGTACCTCGGTGTCGATCACCTCTACCTTGTGTGTGTCGATGAGGCTCTGCAGCGTATCCAGGTTCAGCGATTTGTACTCCACACGGTTCACGTTTTTGAAACCGAATTTAGGAACGCGGCGCTGTAAAGGCATCTGGCCACCCTCGAAACCTTTTTTACGGGAGTAACCGGAGCGCGACTGGGCACCTTTGTGACCACGTGCGGATGTACCGCCACGGCCGGATCCCTGACCGCGGCCTACACGTTTACCTTTGCCCGTAGAGCCGTCTGCTGGTTTTAATGTATGTAAATTCATTTCTGATTCAGGAATTAAATTTCTTCAACTTTAACTAAGTGTTCTACTGTGCGGACCATACCGAGGATCTGCGGGTTTACCGCTTTTTCAACGGAATGGTTCAGTTTACGCAGGCCCAGGGCAACCAGGGTGCGTTTTTGCGTTTCAGGTCTTCCGATACCACTCTTAACCTGTGTGATTTTGATTTTCTTTTCAGACATGACCGATAATTTTAACCGTTGAATACTTTATCAAGATTAACACCGCGCAGCTGGGCCAGGGCACTTGCATCACGCAGCTGGGCCAGGGCGTAGAACGTAGCTTTTACCACGTTGTGCGGGTTCGATGAACCTTTCGACTTGGCCAGTACGTCTTTTACACCTACGGTTTCGAGCACGGCGCGCATCGCACCACCGGCAATTACTCCCGTACCGTTTGCAGCCGGTTTGATGAATACACGGGCGCCGCCGTATTTGGCAGACTGTTCGTGAGGAATGGTCCCTTTGATGATCGGAACTTTAATCAGATTTTTCTTGGCATCCTCGACACCTTTCGAAATAGCATCGGTTACCTCGTTTGCTTTACCCAATCCGTAACCAACGACACCGTTCTCGTTACCTACCACCACGATCGCTGAAAAGCTGAAGTGACGGCCACCTTTGGTAACTTTGGTTACACGGTTTATAGCAACCAGACGATCTTTCAGTTCGATATCGCCGTTGGTTTTAACGCGTTTTATGTTTGAGTTTGTCATAATTTCTTTTAGAATTGAATACCACCTTCACGTGCACCATCGGCCAGAGCTTTTACGCGGCCATGATACAAATATCCGTTACGATCGAATTTAGCTTTCGTAATACCTGCGGCTGATGCTTTTTCAGCCAGTTTTTTACCTACGGCTGCAGCGATCTCTATTTTCGTGCCTTTCAGCTCGGCCAGCTCTTTATCGCGAGATGAAACGGCTACCAGGGTAACACCTTTCAAATCATCAATCATCTGAGCATAGATCGCCTTGTTGCTGCGGAATACGCTGATACGCGGAGTTTCAGCCGTACCGTTCACCACTTTACGGATGCGCAGTTTGATGGATTTTCTTCTTTTAATATTCGTATTTGCCATTTTATGCAACGTTTCTATTGTTATTTACCTGCAGATTTACCAGCTTTTCTGCGTACAATTTCACCCACGAAACGGATACCTTTACCTTTGTACGGTTCCGGTTTACGCAGAGAACGGATCTTTGCGGCTACCTGGCCGATAAGTTGTTTATCGTGGCTGTTCAGGATGATCATGGGAGCTTTACCTTTTTCGGTCTTGGTTTCCACTTTCACTTCGGCGGGGATCTCAAACATGATGGTGTGTGAGTAACCCAGGTTCAGCTCAAGCATCTGTCCTTTTGCTTCGGCACGGTATCCCACACCGATCAGCTCCTGCTCTTTCTTGAAACCGGCAGATACGCCTTCCACCATATTGCTCAGAATCGCGCGGTACAGACCATGCATGGCTCTGTGGCGTTTCTGTTCGGTAGCACGTACCAATTCTATCTTGCCATCTTCCTGTTTCAGGGTAATGGCAGGATCAACGGCCTGTTTCATCTCGCCTTTCGGACCTTTTACGGTTACTACGTTGTTCGCATTTACGTCAACCGTAACGCCGGAAGGAACAGTTATGGGTAATTTACCTATACGTGACATTTTCTATCAATTCATTAATAAACGTAACACAATACTTCGCCGCCAACGTGCAGTTCGCGGGCTTTTTTATCCGACATCACCCCTCTTGAAGTGGACAGGATAGCGATACCCAGGCCATTCAGAACGCGAGGTAAGTCATTGGCACCCGTGTACTGACGCAGACCCGGGGTACTGATGCGCTGGATAGAGCGGATAGCGCATTCCTTGGTAACAGGATGATATTTAAGAGCGATCTTGATCACATCCTGGTGCTCTCCTTTTTCGAACTTATAGTTCAGGATAAAACCTTTGTCAAAAAGAATCTTGGTGATGTCTTTTTTCAGGTTCGATGCAGGCACTTCCACAACCCGGTGACGGGCATTGGCTGCGTTGCGTATTCTGGTCAGAAAATCTGCTATTGGATCCATTTCTTTCTTTATATCTTGATTACCAACTTGCTTTTTTAACACCCGGGATCAGACCGAAGTTGGCCATATCGCGGAACTGGTTACGGCAGATACCGAACTGGCGCATATATCCTTTGGGACGGCCGGTCAGTTTACAACGGTTATGCTGACGCTCTTTGGCAGAGTTCTTCGGCAGCTGCTGTAATTTGAACTGGGCTTCCAGGCGCTCTTCGAAAGAAGATTCGGTACTGTTCACCACAGCTTTTAAAGATTCGCGTTTGCCACCGAAACGGTTGTTCAGGTAAACACGTTTTCTTTCTCTGGCTTTCATTGATTCTTTTGCCATAACTCTTAGCTCTTTTTTATGTTGTTAAAAGGCATTCCAAATTCTTTCAGCAGGGCGTAGGCCTCGCTGTCGTTCTGTGCCGTAGTAACAAAGGTAATGTCCATACCGTTGATACGTGACACTTTATCGATATCGATCTCCGGGTAGATGATCTGCTCGGTAACACCGAACGTATAGTTACCGCGGCCGTCGAAACCTTTGGCGTTCACTCCTTTAAAGTCACGGATACGTGGCAGGGAGATGGCCAGCAGGCGGTCCAGGAATTCGTACATACGTTCGCCGCGCAGTGTAACACGGGCGCCGATCGCAACACCTTTTCTCAGTTTGAAGTTCGAGATATCTTTTTTAGACTTGGTCGGAACGGCTTTCTGGCCGGCGATCATGGTCATTTCGTTCACCGCAGCGTCGATCAGACGTTTGTCGGCAACGGCGGCACCCATACCCTGATTCAGAACGATCTTGGTCAGTTTCGGTACCTGCATCACGTTTTTGTAGCCAAACTGCTCTTTCAGGGCAGGCACTACTTCATTCGTGTATTTTTCTTTTAATCTGGGCGTGCTCATTACTTAATTACCTCCCCTGATTTTTTAGCGATTCTAACAGTCTTTCCGGTTTTCTCGTCGATTTTTCTGCCGATGCGTGTAGCCTTACCGGTTTTCGGATCTACCAGCATCAGTTTGCTCACGTGAAGGGGGGCTTCTTTCTCGATAATGCCTCCGTTCGGGTTCTGAGCGCTCGGACGGGTATGGCGTTTCACCAGGTTCACACCTTCAACGATGGCAGTAGCATTTTTTATGCTTACTTTCTGGATCGTACCGGTGGCGCCTTTGTTGTTGCCGGAGATTACGATCACTTTATCACCTTTTTTTACGTGCAGTTTCATTTTGTATATATGGATTAAAGCACTTCGGGTGCTAATGAAACGATTTTCATATATTGCTTTTCACGCAGTTCACGGGCAACCGGTCCGAAGATACGCGTTCCGCGCATTTCACCCTGGTTGTTCAGGAGTACCACCGCGTTGTCGTCGAAACGGATATAGGATCCGTCGTTACGGCGTACTTCTTTTTTCGTACGAACTACTACAGCTTTGGTAACCTGACCTTTTTTCACGTTACCACTTGGGATAGCATCTTTTACGGTTACTACCACCGTATCACCCAGGCGACCATAGCGCTTGCCTGTACCACCCAGTACACGGATGATCAATACTTCTTTAGCGCCGCTGTTATCGGCCACAGTACATCTGCTTTCTGACTGTATCATGATTACTTAGCCTTTTCAATTATTTCAACCAATCGCCAATTTTTCAGTTTGCTCAAGGGGCGAGTTTCCATGATGCGTACGGTATCACCGATTCCGCATTCCGCTTTCTCATCGTGGGCATAGAATTTCTTGGTCGTTTTCACGAACTTGCCGTACAGCGGGTGTTTCACCTTACGCTCCACGCTCACCACGATGGTTTTATTCATTTTATTGGAGGTTACCACTCCAATTTTTTCTTTTCTGATATTTCTTTGAACGGACTCTGACATCTCCGGATCTATTTAAGATTATTACTGAACAGTGTTTTTACGGCTGTTTAATTCTGTCAGGATACTTGCGATCGATCGACGGACTTTGCGGATCAGCATCGGGTTTTCCAATGGAGAAACGGAATGTGTCATGGTCAATTTCTGCAGTTCGGTACGCAATCCTGCTACTTTCTCAGTTAACTCAGCAATGGAAAGTTCTTTATATTCTGCCTGTTTCATTTTCTTCAAATTTATTTATTAGGCTACATAATCTCTTCTTACCAAGAACTTAGTTTTCACCGGTAATTTCTGTGCGGCCAAACGCAAAGCTTCTTTAGCAGTTTCTAATGGAACGCCCTCTACTTCGAACATAATACGTCCCGGTTTCACAACGGCAGCCCAGAACTCCGGAGCACCTTTACCTTTACCCATACGTACCTCGAGCGGTTTGCGGGTGATCGGTTTGTCCGGGAAGATGCGGATCCATACCTGACCCTCCCTTTTCATGTAACGGTTCAGCGCTACACGGGCAGCCTCGATTTGACGGCTGTTCAACCAGGCCGTATCTAAAGACTTAAGAGCAAAGGAACCGAAGGCGATCTCAGTACCACGCTGAGCATTTCCTTTCATTCTGCCTTTCTGGACCTTTCTGTATTTTACACGTTTAGGCGATAACATTTTAAAAGCCTTTTTTTCAGTTAATTAATACCAATATTATTTTTTCTTTCTACGGCCGCCTGCGTGTGACGGAGCACCGGCATTACCGGCAGGTTTGCGGGCTTTCGGATTGCCTACGTTCGGAGAAAGATCACGTTTACCGTAAACTTCGCCTAAGCAGATCCAGACTTTGATCCCGATACGACCATAGGTTGTATGTGCTTCCGCAACTGCATAGTCAATGTCAGCACGGAAAGTGTGCAGCGGGGTACGTCCTTCCTTGAAGATCTCGCTGCGGGCGATCTCTGCACCGGCCAGACGACCTGCGATGTTGATCTTGATACCTTCGGCTCCCATACGCATGGCAGAAGAAAGGGATGCTTTCACCGCACGGCGGTAAGCAACACGGCCTTCGATCTGACGGGCGATAGAATCAGCCACCAGGCGGGCATCTACTTCCGGACGTTTGATCTCGAAGATATTGATCTGGATCTCTTTTCCGGTTACCTTACGTAACTCTTCACGCAGTTTGTCCACTTCCTGGCCACCTTTTCCGATGATAATGCCCGGACGGGATGTGTGAATCGTTACGGTAATTAATTTCAAAGTACGCTCAATAACCACTTTGGATACACCTGCCTTGTTCAGACGGGCGTTGATATATTTGCGGATCTTGTAGTCTTCCACAATTTTATCCGCATAGTTGGAACCACCATACCAGTTTGAATCCCAACCTTTGATATATCCTAATCTGTTACCTATTGGATTAGCCTTTTGTCCCATTCGATTCTATGATTAAGCGTTAGCTTCTTTAGCTTGATTAATTAATTTTTCTTTGATCTCAGGATTTACTGTATCCACTGCCAGTGTTACGTGGTTTGATCTTTTGCGGATACGGTGTGCACGTCCCTGAGGAGCCGCCTGAATACGCTTTAACATGGTACCACCGTCAACACGGATCTCGGAAATGATCAGGCTGCTTTCGTCAGCACGTAATCCCGATTTCGCTTCAAAGTTGGCGATAGCGCTCTTTAATAATTTGTAAAGACGCGGAGCCGCTTCCTTATTGGTATGCGCCAGAATATCCAGGGCTTTGTTCACTTCCAGGCCACGGATGATATCCGCTACCAGGCGCATTTTGCGCGGTGAAGTAGGCGTATTACGCAGGATAGCCCAGTATTTGCTCTTATTCGCTGCTTTACGATTGTCGGCTGCTATTTTTTTTCTAGCTCCCATAGTATATTAAAGCTCTTTATTATTTTTTCTTATTTCCTGAGTGACCTCTCCAGTTACGCGTCGGAGCGAACTCACCCAATTTATGACCAACCATATTCTCGGTTACGAATACCGGGATAAATTTATTTCCGTTGTGAACGGCGATCGTATGTCCTACGAAATCGGGAAGGATCATCGAAGCACGTGACCATGTTTTTACCACAGTTCTTTTGTTCGACTCGTTCATGTCGGTTACACGCTTGTACAGTTTATAGTGTACAAATGGACCTTTTTTTAGTGATCTTGCCATAATTCAATTACTTCTTACGACGTTCGATAATAAGTTTAGAAGTCGGATTTTTAGGTTTACGGGTTTTGTAACCTTTCGCCGGCATACCGTTGCGTGAGCGTGGGTGACCGCCGGAAGAGCGACCTTCACCACCACCCATCGGGTGATCTACCGGGTTCATAGCAACACCACGTGTGCGCGGACGACGACCGGCCCAGCGTTTTTTACCCGCTTTACCTTTTACCAGCAGGTTGTGCTCCGAATTACTTACCGAGCCAATGGTAGCCAGACACTCGATAAGGATCATACGGGTTTCGCCTGAAGGCATTTTGATTACGGCATACTTACCATCCTTCGCAGCCAGCTGTGCATAAGCACCGGCACTGCGTACGATCTGAGCTCCGTGACCCGGTTTCAGTTCCAGGTTGTGGATAATGGTACCCAGCGGAATTTTAGAAAGCGGTAAGGTGTTCCCGATCTCGATCGGTGCATTCGGACCGGCAGAGATCTTTTGTCCAACCTGTAATCCGGAAGGAGCAATAATATAACGTTTCTCACCATCGGCATATACCACCAGGGCAATGTGCGCCGTACGGTTCGGATCGTATTCGATGCTTTTTACAGTACCCGGAACCTCGAACTTGTTACGTTTGAAGTCGATGATACGGTATTGTTTCTTGTGACCGCCGCCGATGTAGCGCATGGTCATTTTACCGGTGTTGTTACGACCACCGGATCTTGTTTTAGTTCCTGTCAGGCTCTTCTCAGGACGAACGGCAGACAAACCGCTGTGGTCAGCCACTACCGCGTGACGTGTACCTGGAGAAACCGGATTTAATTTCTTTACTGCCATAGTTCTTAAATATTATTGAAGAAGTCAATAGTATCTCCGTCTTTTACCGTAATCACCGCTTTTTTGAAGTGGTTCGTACGTCCGGAAGAGAATCCTGTTTTTGTATATCTTACTTTGGATTTACCCATGTAGTTCATCGTGTTCACGGAAACTACGGTAACTCCGTACATCTGCTCAATTGCCTTCTTGATCTCCACTTTATTCGAGCGCAGATCTACCAGGAAACCGTAGCGATTCAGTTTCTCGCCCAGAATGGTCAGTTTCTCGGTAACCAAAGGTTTTAAAATCGTATTATTTGCCATTATTTCGCAATTAATAATTCTTCAATTTTAGAAAGAGATCCCTCAGCCAGTACCACACGCTGTGCATTCATCACGGCGTACGTGTTCAGGTCCGAAGCAGTAATAACGTTCGCTCCTTTAAAGTTGCGGGCGGAAAGTACTACGTTCTGGTTGTTCTCAGGCAGGATCCAAAGTGTTTTGGTATCTGCGAAACCGAAGTTTTTCAGTACTTCGCGGAAAGCTTTCGCTTTCGGTGCATCGAAGTTCACGTTATCGATAACCGTGATGAAACCACCGGCAGCTTTCGTGCTCAGTGCAGAGCGACGGGCCAGCTGTTTCAGTTTACGGTTCAGTTTAAAACTGTAGTTACGGGGACGGGGACCGAATACACGACCACCACCACGAACGATAGGAGATTTATAAGAACCGCGACGGGCACCGCCTGTACCTTTCTGACGAAAGGCCTTTTTAGTGGTACGTGCGATCTCCGCTCTTTCTTTTGCTTTGTGGGTACCCTGACGCTGATTGGCCAGGTATTGTTTCACATCCAGATACACGGCGTGATCATTCGGCTCGATACCGAATACCTCTTTGCTGAGGGTAACCTTCTTGCCGGTCTCTTTTCCCTGTATGTTATATATAGCCAGTTCCATGATTACTTCTCAATGATTACAAAACCGCCTTTAGGTCCCGGTATGGCACCTTTAAGCACAATAATATTTTTTTCCGGAAACACCGCTACCACCTCGAGGTTCTGGGTCTTAACGCGTTCACCGCCTGTACGGCCGGCCATACGCATACCTTTGAATACACGAGACGGGAATGATGACGCACCCAGAGAACCCGGAGCACGCAGACGGTTGTGCTGACCGTGGGTTTGCATACCTACCCCACCGAAGCCGTGACGTTTAACAACACCCTGGAAACCTTTACCTTTCGAGGTGCCTACCACGTCAACGAAATCGCCAACCTGAAATAAATCTACAGTGATTGTATCACCAAGGGCTTTCGCCTCAGAAAATTCTTTAAACTCAACAACTTTCGCTTTCGGCGTAGTACCTGCCTTTTGAAAGTGTCCTTTCAGCGCTTTGCTGGTGTTTTTCTCTTTTTTTTCTCCGAAGGCCAACTGAATGGACTCATAACCTTCATTCTCAATAGTCTTTACCTGCGTCACGACATTCGGACCGGCTTCAACTACTGTACAGGCGATGTTTTTACCTTCTTCAGAAAAAATGCTGGTCATACCGACCTTTTTTCCAATAATTCCTGACATATTTCTATTTTTTTGCAGCGGAACGGTGCCCGTTCGGGCCAACCCTTCTTGCAGTTTATACTATATTAATGACCAAACTTTTATATCCGTCACACTTTGATCTCAACTTCAACACCGCTCGGCAACTCCAGTTTCATCAGAGCGTCGATTGTTTTTGCTGAAGAGCTGTAAATATCCAGCAGTCTCTTGTGAGAGGCTAACTGGAACTGTTCACGCGCCTTTTTATTTACGTGTGGCGAACGTAACACTGTGAAGATTCTTTTGTGAGAAGGAAGCGGAATAGGACCGTTAACCACTGCACCTGTCGACTTCACGGTCTTCACGATCTTCTCAGCAGATTTATCTACCAAGTTATGATCGTAAGACTTCAGTTTGATACGTATCTTCTGACTCATTTCTGTATAAGAACTTTTATTGTTAACCCCTTATTTTTGGGCTTGCAAAGGTGTGGTTTTTTTTTTAATTATCCAAACCTTATTGTTAAAAAATAATCTTTTTCTAAATCAGGCCTTTGCAAACCCCTGTATTTTCTATCTTATTAATGCTGTTGAACCTGGCCCTGTGCTGCGTTCACACTCCATTCCACGGCCGCCGGAACTTTGTCCGCATGCGTTCTGCCGTTCACTTTACCCAGGATCGGAGCGATCACCAGACCTACCAGGCAGGTAAGTTTAATGAGGATGTTCATGCTCGGTCCGGAAGTATCCTTGAACGGGTCGCCCACCGTGTCACCGGTAACGGCCGCTTTGTGCGGATCGGAACCTTTGAAGAATTTCTTGCCTTCGATCTCCACGCCTTTTTCGAACGATTTTTTGGCATTATCCCATGCACCGCCCGCATTGTTCTGGAACAGGGCCCAGAGCACACCGCTTACGCACACACCGGCCATATAGGCACCCAGGGCTTCAGGCCCCATTACAAAACCGATAATGATCGGAGAAATAATGGTAATGGCACCCGGCAGCATCATTTCACGGATGGCGGCACGTGTGGAAATTTCCACGCATTTGCCGTACTCCGGTTTGCCGGTACCTTCCATGATACCCGGGATCTCGCGGAACTGGCGGCGAACCTCGTTCACCATGTCCATAGCGGCTTTACCCACCGAACTCATGGCCAGGGCCGAGAATACCACCGGTACCATACCCCCGATAAATAAGGCGGCGAGTACGTCGGCTTTGAAGATATTGATACCGTTGATGCCGGTAAATGTTACATAGGCGGCAAAGAGGGCCAGGGCCGTCAGCGCTGCAGAAGCGATGGCAAAACCCTTACCGATGGCTGCTGTAGTATTACCTACCGAGTCGAGGATGTCCGTTTTTACACGTACTTCTTTGGGCAGTTCGCTCATTTCGGCCACCCCACCGGCGTTGTCGGCAATGGGACCGAATGCGTCGATGGCCAGCTGCATGGCTGTAGTGGCCATCATGGCGGCGGCGGCGATCGATACGCCGTAGAAACCGGCCAGGGTGTATGAACCCCAGATAGCGCCTGCGAACAGCAGGATCGGCATAAAGGTACTCATCATACCCAGAGACAGACCGGCGATGATATTGGTAGCCGCACCGGTACCCGATTTCTCGATAACACCGTTCACCGGTTTTTTACCCATACCGGTATAGTATTCGGTAATGAAAGAGATCAGACCGCCCACGAACAGACCTACGATCACGGAGTAGAATACACGCATGGAGGATATTTCCTTGGGACCTTCGCCGAAGAAGTTCATGGTCATGGTTTCGGGAAGCATCCATTTAATAACGAAGAAAGATGCAATGAGGGTAAGGATGATGGAAGACCAGTTACCCATGTTGAGGGCGCCCTGTACCTTGGATTCGTTGGCACCTTCGTCTTTTACATTCACAAAGAAGAACCCGATGAGGGAGAATACGATACCCAGACCGGCGATCAGGATAGGAAGCAGGATGGGACCGATACCTCCGAAAGCGTCCTGGATACCGCCTGAATCTTTAATAACATAGTTACCGAGTACCATGGCCGCCAGTACGGTGGCCACGTAAGACCCGAACAGGTCGGCGCCCATACCGGCCACGTCTCCTACGTTATCGCCCACGTTATCGGCGATGGTGGCAGGGTTACGCGGATCGTCCTCGGGGATGCCCGCTTCTACTTTACCTACGAGGTCAGCACCTACGTCGGCCGCTTTGGTATAGATACCCCCGCCTACGCGTGCGAACAGGGCGATAGATTCTGCACCCAGGGAGAAACCGGCCAGGGCTTCCAGTACTTTGGTCATGTCTTCGGGACCCGTGTAGGTACCGCCCATGAACCAGGTATATAAAAGAACAAACAGCATACTGAGACCCAGTACCGCCAGACCGGCAACACCCATACCCATTACCGAACCTCCGGTAAAGGATACTTTGAGGGCTTTGCTCAGTGAGGTACGGGCAGCTTCAGCCGTACGTACGTTCGCTTTGGTAGCTACGCGCATCCCGATAAAACCGGCCAGTGCGCTGAAAACGGCACCGATCACAAAAGCCACCACGATGAACCAGTGACTGTGTTCCGCTTTTATGGAAGGCACGGTTGATATTATACCCAATAATATACCTGCGGCTACAACGAAAATAGCGAGTACGCGGTATTCGGCCTTGAGGAATGCCAT
Source organism: Flavobacteriales bacterium (assembly GCA_052437175.1). Taxonomy (GTDB): domain Bacteria; phylum Bacteroidota; class Bacteroidia; order CAIKAF01; family CAIKAF01; genus JACVCJ01. The sequence goes on along the minus strand of JBQVOK010000005.1, from coordinate 209,080 downwards.
GGCACCGTCGGCAATAGCGCCGGCGATCTGCTGCATTTTCTCATTACCCGCATTTTGCTTACTCACCCAGCCGAACTTAATAATGGTGTATAACAGTGCAAGCACACCAAATCCGGGAAGTACGTAAATCAAAGTTTGTTCCATGTATTTGTATATTTAGTAATTACGATTGTTTAAAAGGACGGCAAAAGTAATTCTTTGCATTATTTTTGCCAAATGCAAACGCATAATATTGAAAAAAGGGGGCAGGGCGACTTTTTTGACCAGGTTTACCAGGTGGTACGCCTCATTCCGTACGGACGTGTTACCAGCTACGGAGCCATAGCAAGTTACCTGGGTGCAGCCCGCAGCAGTCGTATGGTGGGCTGGGCCATGAACGCCGCCCACAGCCAGGCCGAACCGGTACCCGCGCACCGCGTGGTGAACAGCAGCGGACTCCTGAGCGGCAAGCATTTTTTTAAGGTGCGCCCCATGCAGGAACTGTTGGAAGAAGAAGGCGTAGAGGTAAAGAACGACCGCGTACAGCGGTTCCGGGAAGTATTCTGGGACCCGGCCACAGAGCTGGCCCTGTAGCAAAAAAAAGATCCCGGAGCTATGCTGCGGGACCTGTGGATTATTGTAAAGTAAAATACTTACTGTTTATTTTTGCGGAGCAACGGGCGTAGCCTGTGTAGGCAGCGGCGAAGTAGCCGGAGGCGTTGCAGGGGCAGATTGTGCCGGAACCTGTACACGCGGAGCCTGGTCGGAACCTTCAGAACCGGCATTAAAACTGAAACCGGAACCCAGGCAAAGGATAAACAACGCAATGATGAGCCCCCAGGTGATCTTTTCCACCAGGTCGCTCTGTTTTTTAACACCGCCGAACATCTGGCTGCTTACACCCACGTTGGAGGCAAGGCCACCGCCTTTAGCATTCTGAATAAGTACGATACCTATAAGTGCTACCGATACAATGATGATGGCTATGATAATAAATGTGTTCATTTCTATTTGCGATTAGCCTGTTCTTGTTTTTTACAATCTTTTAAAAGGGCTGCAAAGTAATTACTTTTTTCCGGATAAAGCAAAATTAGTTTTTCGTAAACTTCTTTGGCCCTTGCATAATGCTGCTGTTCCATATAGATGCGGGCCAGCGTTTCGGAAACGATCTCCTGGTTCACCGCACGGGAATCGTCCTGTACCAGGGGAACGAACACTTCGTCCTCTTTACCCACCGGCTTTATTTTCGGGGCCGTGGTAATGAAACGGTTGATCACCTGCTGCTGTACGTTCTTCTTTCTGAGGCGCTGCAGTTCTCCCGCATCGGCCTGGCGCAGCCATTCCAGGAAATTCATGGCAGAAGCCTGCGGTTCCCCGGCAGCATCTCCTTCAGAATACTCTCTTTCAATATCGTATATGCGGTTCCTGGCCAATACTTTTTTCTTAAGCGGGCACAAAGATATCAAAAATAGCGCATTATAAACAGGCGTCGAGCTGAGATCGTACGTCTTTCAGGGAATACGCCTCTTTTTCGCCGTTCCAGGTAATGCGCATGTAATTGATGATGTCGCGGATCTCGTCGGCCTCCAGGCGGCTGATACCTTCCATGGCGCCGCTGTAGCGCTGGCCGTTCACGGTCATGGGGCCACGTGTACCGTATTTAATGATGCAGGCGAGCTTTTCGGGATTTTGCTTTACATAGTCCGAAGCCCTTACCGGGGGGATCAGTTTACGCAGACCTTCTCCCGAACTGCCGTGACAGGAGGCACAGTGCTCTGCATACAGCACTTCTCCCCTGCGCCCGCGGGCCTCACCCGAACCTGAAGAATATATCCAGATGCCTGTCAGCATAATTACGGGCGTAAGTACACCGAGCCATTTGCCGTACTTCTGGAAAATGCGCTTTAAAAACATATACAAAGATCGCTCTTTTTCCTCAGAAAGCCCCTACCTGCTTACATTTTAAGCAAAAATTCACACTCTGTTCAGGCCCTGCGGAGCAAAAAAAAATCCGTTTTCGTAAAATAAATACCAACGCTCACAAAAACAGGGCCTGAAATGCTTGTGCATCCCGGAGGCACTGCTCATCTTTGCAGGCACACAGGCGAACCCGGGGTTGTTTTCCGGGTGGTACAGGCCTTCTCTACCCAGTGTTTCACCATACCTGTGCGGCCGCTGTTCGTCCGGCGGCCGGAAGCCGAATGCAGCAGCTGCAGGTTGCTGCGGACCTTTTGCGTTCCATCAGCCCGGGTATCTGTTCCTACCGCAGATACCCCTTTCAGCAAAAAGGGTGCTCCCAAGCGGGAACACCCTTTTTATGTATTGTGCAAATAATAAGACCTTTACTCTTCCAGTTCGCCGAATTTACCTTCGTTGAAATCGTTTACGGCCTGTACCAGTTCTTCCTGGGTATTCATGAGGAAGGGCCCGTAAGAGGCAATGGGTTCGTCGATCGGCTCACCGCTCAGCACCAGTACCACGGCATCTTCTTCGGCCTGCAGGCTGATGTCTTCCCCGTCGTTGGCAAAAAGCACGAAACGATCTGCCTTTACGCTCTTATCGTTCTGCAGACGTACGCTGCCTTCGATCACGACCATACCCGTATTGAAGCCGGCAGGAAAGCTCAGGCCGGCATGCGCGCCTTTGGGCAGACGTACATTGTATACGTGCATGGGCGAAAAAGTTTTTGCGGGGCCTTTATGTCCCTGGAATTCCCCGGCGATCACTTCCACCGTTCCGCCTCCGGGCAGGTCCACGGCCGTCATTTGCGAACGTGTAATGCCCTGGTAGCGGGGTTTGGTCATTTTATGGCGGGCAGGCAGATTCACCCAGAGCTGTACCATCTGGAACCATCCGCCGCTGCGGCTGAATTCCTGTTCGTGGTATTCCTTGTGCAGCACACCGCTGCCGGCGGTCATCCACTGTACATCGCCCTCCCCGATCACGCCGCTGTTCCCGGCGCTGTCGTGGTGTGCCACTTTGCCTTTGTAGGCGATGGTCACCGTTTCAAAACCCCGGTGCGGGTGTACGCCAACGCCGCGGGGCGTCTGTGAAGGCTCTACCCGGAAGGGCGAATTATAGTCCATCAGGAAAAAGGGACTCATCCGTTTATACCCGATCCGGTAGCCGGACGGAAAGAAATTGTGTACCCGGAACCCGTCGCCTACCATGTGCGGCTGCGTGGGTTCGAAAACGTGTTCTATTGACTTATTCATGATTATTTCTCCCTGTGCAAACTCGAAATGCTTTTGTACTCATCGTGTCGGTCGATGTATCCTTTTATGTACGGACACAGCGGCAGTACTTCCCAGTTCTGTGCTTTGGCATATTCCAGCACGTGTTTTGCCAGCGCACCGGCCAGGCCGTTCCCTTCCAGGGCAGGCGGCACTTCGGTATGTGTAAATACGATCCCGTTCTTGAACAGGTTAAACTCTACAAAGGCAATGCCTTCAGGATTCTGTATCTCGAAACGGTGTTCGGCCTCGTTCAGTACTACTTCTTTGTTCATATTGCTGTTGTTGTTAATTACACTACAAAGGTACGGCATACCACGGGTACAGCTACTTAATGTAGAACAAGAAATACAGGCGGCGGCCTAATGTACTTCAGCGACTACAATGCGGTTGCCATAGAGGTCGAGACAGTGAAAGAAGCTGCTTTCGGGTGTTTTTACCAGCTTTTCGGTGATGAGTACCCCGTTTTTACGCAGGTGTTGTGCAAAACGTTCAATCTCGCGGACGTACACCACCAGCGCGGGCTGCCCTGCCGTTTGTGAGCCGATGTGCGCGCGCTCCGCATCTCCTTCTGCCTGCATGAACCAGATACCGTGCGTTTCATCGCCGGGAAAAGCGATGTGCAGGTAACGGCGGCCGTCAGCCTCTGTATCGAAAAGCGTACGGCAGAAAAAGTTCTTTTCGTAGAAGGACAGCGCTTCGTCGTAGTCCTTCACCAGCAGTATTACACGTCCAAGGCTTGGTTTCACAGGCAGGTTTTAAACTATAAATATACAAAAAAACCGCCTCGCCAAAAGCGGGACGGTTTTCCAGTTTTTTAGTCTGGCTTTTATTTTTTCAGTTCCGTGTAGTATTTGAAGTAGTACGGAATGGTCTCGATACCTTTCAGGTAGTTGAACACGCCGTATTTTTCGTTGGGCGAGTGAATGGCATCGCTGTCGAGTCCGAAACCCATCAGTACGCTTTTGAGGCCGAGTACCTCGCCGAACAGGGCTACGATCGGAATGGAACCGCCGCCACGCTGCGGAATGGGATCTTTTCCGAAAGTTTCTTTCATGGCCATGGCCGCCGCCTTGTACTCGGGTGTATTCGTTTCTGTAACAACGGGCAGACCGCCGTGATGCGGCGTAACTTTTACCGTTACCGATTTCGGGGCGATGCTTTCGAAATGGTTCTTGAACAGTTCGGTAATTTTATCCGGGTCCTGGTTGGGCACCAGGCGCATGCTGATCTTGGCATAGGCTTTGGAAGGCAGCACGGTTTTAGCGCCTTCGCCCGTGTAACCGCCCCAGATACCGTTTACATCGAGGGTAGGACGGATCGAGGTACGTTCCGGCACGGAATAGCCCGTTTCGCCCCATACATCGCCCACGGCCAGTTCTTTCTTGTATTCGTCGAGACTGAAAGGCGCCTTGGCCATTTCGGCACGTTCTTCCGCGCTCACTTCCACCACATCGTTGTAAAAACCGGGAATGGTAATGTGGTTGTTCTCGTCGTGCATGGAAGCGATCATTTTAGCCAGGATATTGCAGGGATTGGCCACCGCTCCGCCGTATACACCGCTGTGCAGGTCGATGTTCGGACCGGTCACTTCCACTTCCACGTAGCTGAGACCACGCAGTCCCACGGTGAGGCTGGGCACGTCGTTGGCGATCATCGACGTATCGGAGATAAGGATCACGTCGGCTTTCAGCAGTTCTTTATTTTCGTTGAGGAAAGGCGCCAGGTTGGCAGAACCCACTTCTTCCTCGCCTTCGATCATAAACTTGATATTGCAGGGCAGTGAACCGGTGTTCATCATCAGTTCGAAAGCCTTTACATGCATGAATACCTGACCTTTATCATCGGCAGAACCACGTGCATAGATGTAGCCGTCGCGGATCTCGGGTTCAAAGGCGCCGCTGATCCAGAGGTCCAGGGGCTCGGCAGGCTGCACGTCATAGTGGCCGTAGATGAGCACGGTAGGTTTGGCAGGATCGATTATTTTTTCGCCGTACACCACAGGGAAACCGGCGGTCGGGATCAGGCGGCAGTTATCGGCTCCGGCCTTTACGAGAGATTCTTTAACGGCTTCGGCCGTACGAAATACTTCATCTTTGTATTTCGGGTCGGCACTTATTGACGGAATACGCAATAACTCAAACAGTTCCTGTATGAAACGGTCCTTATGCTGCTCAATGTAGGATTTTACTTCGCTCATCTTTGTTAATTATTTGTTTTCGCACTAAAGTTTGCAAAATTCGTTATATTTTTGATACAACAAAATTACTTGTTAATACGTTCTATGCTAAGCCGATCTTAAATTTTGATGAAATTTTTACACTACATATACCTCTCTCTCCTTTTACTTACCTGCACGGCCGGCGGTGTCAACGCGCAGCTTGTGGTGCAGCAGCAGACCGCCAACGACCTGGTTACGAACGTCCTTCTCGGCGGTGGGGTCCAGGTATCCAACATTACGTTCAGCGGGTCTACCGCGGCTCTCGGTTTCTTTAACGGGGCCAGCACCAATATCGGGCTTGCCAGCGGGGTACTGATGACCACCGGTAACCTGCAATCGGCCGTAGGCCCCAACAACTCGCCTTCGCTTTCTTTCAACAACGGCGCCGGAGCTCCTCCGGGACCGATCTATAACGCGCTGGCCTCTATCCTTCCGGGTGGGGTAAGCAGTATGGAAAATGCGTCCGTACTGTCTTTCAACTTTATTCCGCAGGGTAACAAGATCAAATTCCGTTACGTGTTCGGGTCCGAAGAATACCCCGAGTACGTGGGCTCACAGTTCAACGACGTGTTCGGGTTCTTCCTGAGCGGTCCGAACCCCGCCGGCGGCAACTATACGCTCAACAACCTGGCCCGGGTGCCGGGTTCGGGCGATCCCGTGTCCATCAACACGCTCAACAACGGCTCCACCAATACGGGGCCCTGCACCAACTGCAGCTATTACATCAACAATACAGGCGGTACCACCATACAGTTCGACGGTTTTACGAAAGTGCTTACCGCCGAGGCCGATGTGGTGCCCTGCAGCACCTATACCATTGTGCTGGCCATTACCGACGTGGGTGACGCCATTTACGAAAGCGGCGTGTTCCTGGAGGCCAAATCGTTCCAGACCAATGTGCTGAATGTAATTCCCATCATCAATTCCCCGGTGGCGGGCGCTTCCAACGAGATCTTCGAAGGCTGCGGAACCGCTACTTTCCGTTTTACCCGCGAAGGCGATCTTTCTTCGCCGCTTACGATCAGCTACGGTGTTTCCGGTACGGCAAGTCCGGCCGATTATACGCCACCCTTCAGCGGCACGGTGACCTTTGCTGCCGGCCAGGGCCAGGTAGACGTAACGTTTAACGCGGTAAGCGACGGTGTAACCGAACCTGCCGAAACCGTAACGGTGACCATTATCGATACCTCACCCTGCCCCACCACACAGCCGCCCACGGCTACGGTCATCATCCGTGACTACGAGCCCCTGGCGCTGACCGCTCCCCCCGATGTATTTGTGAACTGCAACAACGAGCAGGTTACCCTGAACGCCACCATTACCGGGGGCGCCAATAACGTAATTATCTGGACACCGGGCAATATCGGCGGCAACCCGGCCGTGGTATTCCCCACCGTAACCACCACCTATACCGTTTCCGTTACCGAACAATGTACCAATACCACACTTACCGACCAGGTTACCGTGCACGTTCCGCAATACGATCCGCTTACCCTCGTAGCCATTAACGATACCGGTATCTGCGGCGGCGAAGGCATTACGCTTTGGGCCACGGCATCGGGCGGCATCGGGGAACGCAATATCCTGTGGAGTACCGGTGCTACCAGTGACAGCATTTTTGTGAATCCCACAGAATCCACCACCTACAAGGTTACCGTAACCGACAGCTGCGGCAATGTGCTCAGCAAAGAGATCAATATCGACGTGGTATCGCCTACGGCGCAGTTCACCTATGCCTATGTGGATAACCCCACCCTGCAGTTCTTCGATCAGTCTACCGACGATGTGATCGGCTGGACCTGGCATTTCGGCGACGGCCTTTCGGATTCTCTTACCGATCCGCTGCATCACTATGCCGATACGGGTCTGTACGTAGTAACCCTGATCGTGGAGAACCAGTTCGGCTGTAAAGACAGTATACAGAAACCGGTACGGGCCTATCCGCCTACCAAGTTCTACATCCCGAACACCTTTACCCCGGACGGAGATAACATCAATCCCTTCTTCAACGGTAAAGGCGAAGGCTACATTGCTGAATCCATCCTGATCTTTAACCGCTGGGGCGAAAAGATCTATGAGTCCGAAGAACTGTACGGGCGCGGCTGGGACGGCAAATACCAGGGCAAGGATTCCCCGATAGGCACCTATGTGTATAAGATCGAGATCCTTTCTCCCATAGGCGAAAAATACAGGTACATCGGTCATGTGAACCTTCTGCGCTAAAGCCCATACCCACTTAACTAACCATGAATAAGACCCTGCTGAAAATATGCTGCACACTTTGCTTCCTCTTTGCGGGAATACGTTCGTATGCCACGCACATTGTAGGCGGGGAATTGTATTATGATTGCCTGGGCGGCGACCAGTACCGCATTACCATAAAAATTTACAAGGACTGCAGTCCGGGTGTGACCACCGGTTTCGACGACCCGCTGTTCCTGACCATATTCGGCTCGGCCAACCAGGTATTGCAAACCCTGGAAATTCCGCTGCCGGGCTTTACCAATGTACCTTTTACACCGGGCAACCCCTGTTTCCAGGCTCCGCCCAATGTGTGCGTACAGGAGGCCATTTACGTAACAACCGTTTCCCTTTCGGGTTCGCCGGGCGGCTATACCTTTGCCTACCAGCGCTGCTGCCGGAATAACACCATACTGAATATCCTGGACCCGGGCGGTACAGGCGCCACCTATACCGAGACCACCCCGCTGAACAATGTGGCCACCTGCAACAACAGTCCGCGCTTCAATCATTTTCCGCCGATCGCACTCTGCGTAGGCGACAGCCTGATATTCGACCATTCGGCCACCGATCCCGACGGCGATTCACTGGTATATGAGTTTGTACCCACCTTTTCCGGGGCTACACCGGGTAATCCCATGCCCAATGTGGCATCGAACCCGCCGTATGCTCCTATCCTTTTCCAGGCGCCTTTTTCGGCCAATAACCCCATTACCTCCAGTCCGCCCTCCAGCATTAACCCGCAGACCGGCGTACTGAAAGTCTATCCTACACAGCAGGGCCAGTTCGTAGTGGGTGTAGCAGCCCGTGAATACCGCAACGGCGTGCTGATCGGCATTCACCGCCGCGATTTCCAGTTCAACGTTACCCAGTGCCTCGTAAATACGGTTTCCCAGTTCGAAATTCCACTGAACGATATACAGGAAGTGAACGGCACCTATGTAAGCTGCGGACAGCTGCAGGTGACCTTCGACAACAACAGTATCAATTCCAGCTATTATTACTGGGACTTCGGCGTGCCGAACATCACCACCGATAATTCCACGCAGACAGATCCCACTTATACCTTCCCCGGACCGGGTACCTACCAGATCATGCTGGTTTCCAACCCCGGCTATTTCTGTGCCGATACCTCTTACCAGGACCTGGTGGTACGCCCCGAGTTCGATCCGCAGATCACAGCTCCCGCGCCGCAGTGCCTGGCGGGCAATTCCTTCAACTTTAATGTGAACGGCATTTACGAGAACGGCGCCACCTTCAACTGGACCTTCGGAGGCCCTTCTACTCCCGGAACCGCCACAGGACAAACGGTGAACGGGGTTACCTATTCCAATTACGGCACCTTCCCGGTAACGCTTACGGCCAACCAGTTCGAATGCGAAGAGGTACGTACCACGGAAGTGACCATTATCGGGCCCATTGTACCTTCCTGGGAGATCGACACTTCCAAGGGCTGTGTACCGCATACCGCCTTCTTTACCTATACCGGCGACAATGCCAACGTAACGCCCCTGTTCTCCTGGCAGTTCGGCGACGGCGGCACTTCGAACCTGCCCAATCCCTCGCATATATACGGCGCGCCCGGCAGTTACGACGTTTCGCTGACCATTACCGACCCTACGGGTTGCACAGCGCAAACCACCATTAACCTCAGCGATGCCATTGAAGTGTTCATACGCCCGGACGCAGGCTTCTTCCTGACGCCCCCGGTAGCCAATATTTTTCTTTCCACCATACGCTTTTTTGACCAGTCTACGGGCGGCATAGCCTGCCAGTACGATTTCGGCGATGGTACAACCTCTACCAACTGCAATACCATACACGAATACCTGGAAGCCGGTAATTACTGGGTGGTACAAACCGTGACCAATGAGTTCGGCTGCCCGGATACCGCGGTACACAAAGTGATCATTGAACCGGAATACGGCATTTATATTCCCAATGCCTTTACCCCGGATGCAGACAAGATAAACCCCACCTATACCGTTAAAGGCCTGGGTATCGACTCTTTCCAGATCTACATCTTTAACCGCTGGGGCGAAAAGATCTTCGAATCATCAGACATTTATTACCACTGGAACGGACGCCGCAACAATGCCGATTCAGGCCCTATCGTACCGCAGGACGTATACGTGTACCGTATTTTCGTAATGGATGTATTCGGCCGTGAGCACGAGTATTTCGGGCACATTTCGGTACTTTACTAAATCGTTTTTTTAGTCTCTCAGAGCGCGCCCAGATCGAGCGTACGCGTGCAGAAGAAATGCTCTTCCTGGATGTTATTGGAGCATACCAGCCAGGTAGCTTCCGTCTGCAGGCGATGTTGTGCCAGCTCGGCATAGAACTGCCGTCCGCCGGCATCCAGGTTCGAACAGGGTTCGTCCAGGAAGATGATGTCTGCTTTACTGCAAAGTGTAAGTATGAGTTTCAGCTTTTGTTTCATGCCCGAGGAGAACTGCGCGATAGTGCGGTTCTTTGCGGCAGTGAGTCCTGCCCGTTCCAGCCACTGTTCCAGTTCAGCCGGGGCATACAGGGCCTGTTTAAAGTTAAAATGAAAGCTGAGCTGTTCGGCCAGGGTAAAATCGCCGATGAGGTCGGTGTAAGGTGTACTTAAGCTGATGTGTTTATAGAGCTGATCGATCTTTACGGTTTTACCCGCGTCCAGGTACTGTATTTTACCTTTATCCGGCGTTACATAGCCGGCCATGATCTGCATAAGGGTAGATTTGCCGCGGCCGTTGGGTCCGGCAATATGCCAGCGTTCGCCGGAAGCGATGGTCAGGGAAAGATCTTTGGCGATCAGCGTGTTTCCGAATCGTTTGGAGATATTTTCGAGCCGGATCTCCATGCCTAAAACTCAGATCCGTTGTCGCCGCCGCCGCGTTTCATGATACCCTTTTTACTGCGGGTAATGAACAGCAGTATCTCGTCGCGTTCGGGCGTAGGCTTCATTTCGGTCTCGATCATTTCGAGGGCCTGGCTCAGGTTTTTGTTGCGCAGGTAGATGGTACGGTAAATGTCCTGTATCTCGTTTATCTTTTCGGCGCTCATACCCCGGCGGCGCAGGCCCACACTGTTGATGCCCATATAGGTAATGGGTTCGTGGGCGGCCTTTACGTAAGGCGGAATGTCTTTACGCACCAGGGATCCCCCGGCAATATAGGTATGTTGCCCGATGTGTACGAACTGCTGCACGGCGGTAAGTCCGCCGATATTGGCATAATCGCCCACCAGGATATGCCCGGCCAGGGTAACGCCGTTGGCCAGGATGCAGTGGTTACCCACAATGCAGTCGTGTGCAATATGGCAGTAGGCCATTACCAGGCAGTTGGCGCCCACAACGGTCTTCCATTTATCGCTTGTACCTCGGTTTATGGTTACAAACTCGCGGATGGTGGTATTATCACCGATCTCCACCGTGGTATCTTCGCCCTGGTATTTCAGGTCCTGCGGAATGGCCGAAAGCACGGCGCCCGGGAATATCTTGCAGTTCTTGCCGATCCGGGCCCCTTCCATTATGGTTACATTGCTCCCGATCCAGGTGCCGTCACCGATCTCCACATTTTTATGAATCACGGTAAAAGGGTCGATTATCACATTGGCTCCGATTTTAGCCGACGGATCGATAAATGAAAGCGGTTGAATCATTCCTTAGATGTTTGTGGTGTCGTTTTTAACTATCTGGGCCATCATTTCGCCCTCCATCACGGGTTTTCCGTCCACATAACCTACTCCGCGCATATGGCAGATGCCGCGTCGTATCGGTGTAACCAGCTCCACAAAGAATACCAGTGTGTCGCCGGGAGATACCTTACGCTTGAATTTCACATTATCTACCTTGATAAAATACGGCGTGTAGTCAGACGGATTGTCAAGGGTGTTCATTACAAGGATCCCGCCTACCTGCGCTATGGATTCGATCATCATAACGCCGGGCATAACCGGGTTCCCGGGGAAGTGACCCGTAAAAAACGGTTCGTTCATGGTTACGTTCTTCACACCCACCACACGCTGCTCATTCATTTCCAGGATCTTGTCAACCAGCAGGAAAGGAAAACGGTGCGGAAGGATCTTCAGAATATCGTATATGTCGTAAAGTGGTTTCTTGTTCAGGTCGATGGCCGGCATCTGGTTGGCATTGCGGTGTTTTTTCACCTCGTCGGCAATGAGGCGGGCAAATGCAGTGTTTACCTTATGCCCCGGCTTGGTGGCCAGGATATGCCCTTTGATATGTACGCCGGCCAGGGCCAGGTCGCCGATCACGTCGAGCAGTTTGTGGCGGGCCGGTTCGTTCTCGTAACGCAGGGGTTCGGTATTGATCATGCGACCGGCCGAAATATCGTGCTCCGGCAGGTTAAAGCGTTCGCGCAGGGCTTTGAGAATGTCCTCATCGATCATACGCTCGGCAAAAACGATGGCATTGCTCAGGTCGCCGCCCTGTATCAGGTTATGCTTCATCAGCATTTCCAGCTCGTGCAGGAAGGTAAAGGTACGGCAGCGGGCAATTTCCGAAGCGTAGTCGTCTTTACCAAAGGTGAACGAAGCGTACTGCGTGGGCAGGGCAACGGAACGGAAGTCCACAATGGTGGTAATTTCATACGTATCCGAAGGCAGGGCCACCAGTTCCGAACCCGTTTCGGGGTCTTTATAGCGGATAGGCTCCGTAATTACAAAAACATCGCGGTCTGCAGCCTGTTCTTCGGTACCGGCCTCCAGTACAGCGGCCGTAAAAGGCAGGGCGCTGCCGTCCAGGATAGGCACTTCGGGGCCGTCGAGTTCGATAAGTACGTTATCTACACCACAACCTACCAGGGCCGAAAGAGCGTGCTCTACAGTATGCACCTTTACATCATTGATACCCAGCGTAGTACCACGCATGGTATCGGTAACATACTCTACCTTTGCTTTAATTTCGGGCTGGTTCTCCAGATCGGTACGTTTAAACACGATGCCGGTATTTACCGGGGCGGGGTTGAACCGTATGGTAACGGAAGCGCCCGTATGAAGCCCTTGTCCTGACAGTGAAAAATGTTGTTTTAATGTACGCTGCTTATCACTCATTGCGATGAAATAATTCGACAATCTTACTAAGAATTTTTGAGAGTGACCAACTTTTTATGAAGCGCGCTGTACAATCCCTTATTCCTAAAAGCATTGCGGATGTTCTCCCCCGCGGGTCACATTCTCAGGCCTCAGCGCTTCCGGCGCAGCAGCATCAGACCGTCGCGCACGGGCAGCAATACCGGCTGAAAACGGGGATCGGCAGAGACCCGGGTATTGAATTCGTGCAGGGCCGCCGTGTCTTTGTCTTTTGTACGTTCCTTTTCGTCCAGTATTTTACCGCTCCAGAGTACGTTATCGGCAATAATGAGTCCGCCCGGCGACATTTTATCGGCCACCAGGTTGAAATAATTCAGGTAATTGCTTTTATCGGCATCGATGAACACGATATCGAAAGGCGCCGGCAGACCGGGGATGATTTCAAGGGCATTGCCGATGTGCAGGTGCAGCGACTGAGCCTGCGGACTGCGTTCAAAATAGCTGCGGATACGCTTTTCCTGCTCTGCATTGATGTCGATGGTATGCAGTTCTCCGTCGGTGGCCAGTCCTTCGGCCAGGCAAAGGGCCGAATAACCGGTATAGGTCCCGATCTCCAGGATGCGTTTGGGCTGCAGGATATAACTGAGCATAGAAAGCAGGCGGCCCTGGAAATGCCCGCTGAGCATCCGGGGTTGCATCACCTTTGTATGCGTTTCACGATTGAGCGAGGCCAGCAGTTCCGTTTCGGGTTCGGTCATGGCATCGGCATAGTGTTGTATGGCCTGGTCGATAAATTCCATATCAGCTGTTCTTTAAAAATTCAAGCAGTTTATCTACGGCAAGGGAGCGGTGGCTGATAGCATTTTTTTCGTCCGGGTCCATCTCCGCAAAGGTTTTGGTGTAGCCGTCGGGTACAAAGATGGGATCGTAGCCAAAGCCGCCTGTGCCTCTTTTTTCAGGAATGATCATGCCCTGTATCTCGCCTTCAAAGAAATAGCTGATGTCTCCGGTCTCGAGGGCCAGTACGGTTTTAAAGGAAGCGCGGCGGTTGGCAGCACCTTCCATTTCTGAAAGTACTTTCTGCATATTGGCTTCGGCATTGCCGTGTTCGCCGGCATAACGGGCGCTGTACACGCCGGGGCGGCCGTCCAGGGCTTCAATCTCCAGTCCCGAATCATCGGCCAGGGACCATTTGCCGGTCCTTTCGTATACATATTGCGCCTTTTCCAGGGCATTTTCGCGCAGGGTTTCATGCGTTTCGGGCAGTTCTTCGGTAATTCCCGCTTCCTGCAGGGTGAACAGCCGTACGGCATCATTGCCCCAGCGGGCTTGTATTTCCCTTACCTTTTTCGGATTATTCGTAGCCAGCACCAGTTCCGTCATCGTTATCAGAATTATGACCACAAACCTACAATATATTTCAGGTTTTCGGGTTTAGGAGAGGTTTGAACCCAGTTTTAAAAACAAAGTGTACTTTTGCACGCATTGAAGAAATTAACGGCCATAGCATTCTTTCTTTTCCTGATGTCGGGCGTATATGCCCAGAAACAGAAGGTTCCGGTACCGAAGCAGAAAATGACACGGGCAGACAGCCTGCGCCTGCTGCGCGACACTACCGAATGCTATACGCTGGACAATTACCGCCTGTTTGTGCTGGCCCAGCAACGCCTCATCCGCAAGGACAGCACCCTGCGCGACCTGCAGCTCTGGCACCCGGCCCTGCAGTACTACAAATACCCCGTGACCGACAATCCCGGCCGGCCGGTGTATCCCATGCTTTTCCAGCCCGATACGCTCAGCGGCTTTAACCTGGGAAGGCCCAATTTTGCCTTTTACGAGTTCAACGGGCGCAATGCCCGCTACTACCGCACACTGCGGCCCTATACCGAAGCGGCCTATAACTTTGCCAATACCGGCCTGCCCAAGGAAGACCGCCGCCTGGAACAGGTACTGAACATACTGCATACCCAGCGGATATCGCCCTCGGTACAGATCGGTTTCGATTTCCGCAGGATCACGGCCGTAGGTTTTTACCAGCACATGTGGAACGGGCTTACCAATGTGCGGGCCTTCAGCACCTACTTTTCACCGGGCAGTAAATATTTCCTGGTGGGTTCCTTTTCGTTCAACAACCAGCGGATGTACGAGAACGGCGGACTTTCGCCCCTGGTGGATTTTAAAAACCGCCAGCAGCTCGACTCCCTGGGAAATCCCATTGCCCAGCTCGACCGCAAAGAGCAGTATCCCGTAAACCTTACTTCGGCACAGAACCAGGCACAGACCTACGACCTGGACCTTTTCCAGGGGTTTAACATCGGCACACGTACCTTCCGCGCCGACAGCGCCTCTCCCGAAGTGAGCATTCCTTTTTTCCGGGTGAGCAACCGCTTTATTTTCCGGGTGGAACGCTACCGTTACATCGATTCCACCCTGGCCCAGGACAACTTTTACCAGAATTATTATTTCGACACCAGCCGCACGTTTTACCGCATTTATCACCGGAATTTCTCGGGCAACACAGAGTTCTCCTTTTATCCCTTCCGCAACAAAGGCAGTTTTAACAGTATTTCGGCCGGCATACAGGCCAGTTACCTGGATGTAAAACAGGATACACTCTTTACCAGCACCTACAACGTAAACCTGTTCTCGAACCTCGATTTCGAATTCGGGGAGGTCTTCCGGCTGCGGGCCCGTTTCGACTATTTTCCGCTGGGTTACAACCAGAACGATATGCAGCTGAAGGCCGACCTGAGCGTAGGCGCCGGACGCAAAGGCCGTCCCAAGATCGTACAGCTGATACCCGGCATACTGTTCCGCCTGGCCGAACCGGCCTTCCTGCAGCAGACCATGTACAGCAACCTGTTTACCTGGAACAACAATTTTGCCAAGACCCGTACCCTGCAGCTCAATTTCACCGCGGTATTCCCCCGCTGGGGCCTGTCGGTCGGGGGCTCGGCCTACACACTGGGCAATTTCATCTATTACGATACCACGGCCGTTCCCGTTCAGGCTCCGGCTGCCATCAGCGGGTACAACGTGTGGCTGAAATACGACCTTACCTTTGCCCGCAATTTCCATTTCAACAATTTTGTGATGCACCAGCGCAGCGACCGCGACTGGATACGCGTACCGCCCCTGTTCTTCCGCAGTAATTTCTATTACGAGAACAAACTCTTCAAAAAACGCCTGCAGGCCCAGATCGGGTTCGACGTATACTATGCCCTCGGTTTCCAGGGCTACGCCTACATGCCGGCTACCGGCAACTGGTACCTGCAGAACGGCGCCATGATCGGCAATTATCCCTATATCGACGTAAATGTGAACATCCGCATCAAGCGTTTCCGGGCCTTCTTTATTGCCAGTCACATCAACCAGGGATTCCCGGCCCGCAGCGAATATTTTGTGGCCAAGGGCATGCCCATGCCCGACCGTCAGTTCCGCGTAGGCATCAGCTGGGGCCTGTTTAACTAAGACCGGCTGCCGTTTACTCAATATGTGCAACCCTACGCTGGTTTCATTTTTCCACAAGCCTGGTTTTATGTCGGTTAAAAAAGCCGCGTTCAAGGCCCTTTCCCGTCGCTTCGCAAATAAAAATTCTACCGCTTTTCTGCTGTGATAAAAGCTCTTTTCTGTCTTTGTACCCCCATGGCTTATGGTATAGTTTTGGGCTAAACTCAAACGCTATACAACTATGAATCTATTTCGACACATGATGTGCGGGACCTTTCTGCTGGTTTCCGCAGGGGCTCATGCACAGGCCTTCGATTTCCTGGACATCAACCGGGTTCGGGCACGCATCAATGCTTCCGCTTCTGTTTTCAGCGATCCTTCGGGCCTGAACGGATACGAGGTGCCCAAAGGTTCCGGGCACTACAGCATCAACAACCATGCCTTGTGGATCACCGGCAAAGATCTGAACGGCGGGGACTACCTCTCTGCGGAAACCTACCGGGCCAACGGCAGCGATTTTCAGCCCGGACCGCTGCGCCTGCTCACAGGCGATATCGATTCGGCAACCATACAGGCTTTTGACCGTGTCTGGAAAGTGAACCGTTTTGATATTGAAAATTTCCGCACCCATTATGCCAACGGTACCATCGGGCAGGGTTACCAGGTACCCGCTTCCATACTGAGCTGGCCGGGTAACGGTCCGGCCGGTTATGACCAGACCCTGGCTCCTTTCGAAGATGTGAACGGAGACGGCATTTACGACCCCGCCGACGGCGATTACCCGAAAATTAAAGGCGACCAGATGCTGTGGTGGGTGGTGAACGATATGACCACACAACGTTCTTCCGGCGGATATAAACTGGGTATTGAAGTGCAGTATTCCGCCTATGCCTTTGTAAACGATACGGCACAGGGCCCTGACAGCCTCATCAATTACACCACCTTCCTGGAAACCCGTATCATAAACCGAAGCTCCAGGAACTATGTAAACGTATTGGCCGCCTCCTTTTTCGATACCGATATACTGGAACCCTATAATGATTACATGGGCACCTGTGTAGACCAGCAGTCGTTGTATGGTTACAGTTCGTCGGCAGCCGCAGGCAGCGAAACGTCTACGGCACTCCGTATGGTGCAGGCAGAGATCTTTCTGAAAGATACCGTAGAGACCAGTGCCGCTCCACAGACCGGCGGACTTACAAACACCACCTGGTTCCAGAACGGCACCTGTATCTACTGTGATCCTCAGATACCCTTTCACTATATTGCTATGCTGAATGGCCGCTGGAAAGACGGAACGCCCTTCTACTTCGGCGACAACGGTTACCTGGCTTCTCCCGGGCCCGGAGACCTGCTTACCCGCTATGCCTTCCCGGGCGCTTCAGACCCGTCTTTCCTGTCTACCGGCGGCACTGATCCCGGCTTCATCTGGACGGCCCTGACACCCGCTGCAGGCAGCACTACCCCCCTGGCAGCCACGGACGTCCGCAGCCTGGGCATCGTAAAACCGAATGTAGGCCTGCTCAATGGCGACGAACTGCTGCTGGAAACCGCCTTCCTTACCCTGCTGGGCGACAGTTCACAGCCGGCCTACTACCTGAACGGACGGATATGCAGCGCTACAGAGACCATACGCAACTGGTACAATACACAAAATTTCCCCAGCGGGCTGGACCTCGGCACCCTGTCTGAAGAAGAACCCGCCGCTCCCGCCAAAGGCTTACAGGTTTGGCCCGTACCTGCACACAACCAGGTTTCCGTACAGCTGCCGGCCGCTTCAGACTGGCTGATCTCCGTACTCAGCCTCAGCGGACAACAGCTGCAGCAGAGCAGCCACCCCGGTGCAGCATACCTGAACCTGCAGCTGGGCGAGCTGAAACCCGGGCTTTACCTGATCCGTGCACAGGATAGCCAGGGTAAAATTTATAATGCGAAAATTGTTATCTATTAAGCCAAACTTCAATTTGCTAAATTTACACTAAAAAGGCTGCAATACCACGTTAAACAGGTATAAAGCGGATAACAAGCTTTCCGGATAAGGCCTCTGCGTTACTGCCGCAGGGGCTTTTATACAGAATACTGCATTTGCGTGAGGGTGGCCACACACAAAGCAGCCTATGTTTGCTTAAAAAACAATGAAAAAGCGCTATCTCCTACTGCTGCCCCTGCTCGTTCTTGCGGCGGCATCCTGCAACAAAGAAAAAGTCGCGTCCTGCAACGGCGGCAATCTCTGCTTTACCCTCGCCGGCAACACCGTTTCGGTACAGGCTGTGCGTAAAACCCTGCCCGATAACCGCAACCGCCTGTACTGGGAAGAAGGCAGCGGCAATAATTACCGCAATATCGAGATCGATATTTACGGTACTTCCGAAGGCGATTATGCATTTACCTCCGGCCAGGGTAGCGCCGGCTCGGCCACTTTCCAGTATTATGTGAACAATAACGGCAGCGCCGTGAACACAGAGGGTATATCGGGCACGCTCAAACTGCTTACGGCAGGCAGCGGCGGCTGGTCGGGCACCTTCAGCGGTACGGTGAACGACGGCAGCAGCGACCTGGAACTGAGCAACGGCAATTTCAGCGACGTACAACCCTGAAAAAACAGCACCACATCCTGTTCTCATAACAACGGCCCCTGCCCTGCGGGGGCTTTTTTCTGCCTGAACTTCAATACCCGGCATGAAAAAAAATGTTAAGTTTGCAGCATATAAACCTTAGAACATGCTGCAAAACTTATTAGAAGGGAAAAGAGGAATTATAACCGGAGCGTTAGACGAAAATTCAATTGCCTGGAAAGTGGCCGTAAAAGCCGTGGAACAAGGTGCAAAGATCACCCTGACCAATGCCCCTGTGGCTATGCGTATGGGTGCCATCCAGAAACTGGCCGAACAGTGCAACACGATTGTGATCCCTGCAGATGCCACCAGCCTGGAAGACCTGGAAAAACTGTACACCGAAAGTATGGACCACCTGGGCGGAAAGCTCGACTTTGTGCTGCATTCCATCGGTATGTCGCCCAACGTGCGTAAAGGCAAACCCTATACCGATCTCAACTACGATTTCCTTCAGAAAACCTACGATATTTCGGCGGTATCCCTGCACAAGATGATACAGACCGCCTATAAAATGGATGCCGTGAACGACTGGGGCAGTTTCCTGGCATTGTCTTACATCGCGGCCCAGCGTATTTTCCCGGATTACGGCGATATGGCCGATGCCAAAAGTCTCCTGGAAAGTATTGCCCGCGGATGGGGTTACCACTATGGTAAAAAATCGAAAGTGCGCGTAAATACCATTTCGCAATCGCCTACCAAAACTACGGCAGGCAGTGGTGTAGGCGGCTTTGACGCTTTCTTCGACTATGCAGATATGCTTTCTCCGCTTGGCAACGCCTCTTCGGAAGCCTGTGCCAACTTCTGCGTGTTCATGTTCAGCGACCTTTCGCGTATGATTACCATGCAAAACCTGTACCACGACGGAGGTTTCAGCCAAATGGGCATAGCCCCGGAGATTGTGACTCAATTCTCGGAAAAATAATGAAAAAATCTTCTCTTTTTATTCTCGTTCTTTCTGTACTGACCACAGGCCTGCTGGCATCCTGCCAGACACGTTGCTATGACTGCATACGCAACGACAACGGAGAAGTGGGGGGTACCCTGTGTACCGATGACCCCATTTATTCTACCAACTACTTTTACAACTGGAGAGACGTTTGTGAGGCCAACGATGGCCATATTGAAGACCGTATAAAATGAGAAAATACCTGATTGTATTACTGGGAGCCGGAATTTTGCCGGCTCTTTTTTCATGCGCGGGTCCCCGCCCCATTTATAACAAAAGCACCGAAAGCAGCTGGCAGCAGCTAAACCTGCCGCAGGCCACGCCCCGCTACACCATTTTTGCCCTCGGCGATGCCGGCGACCCCGATACCCTGCGGATGGACAGCAATTTCGGCACCTTGCGCCACCGCCTGGCCGCAGCCTCAGATAATTCCATGCTTATTTTCCTCGGCGATAACATTTATCCCGCCGGACTGCCGCATCCCAGCGAAGGCCGCCGCAAAGAGTTTGAAGCCCACCTGGACGCCCAGATCGCCATTGCCGACAGTTTTGCCGGCCGTACTATATTCGTTCCCGGCAACCACGACTGGGACGAAGGGCACACAAACGGCTACATCCGCGCCCGCGAAGAAGAAAAGTACATTGAAGAAAAAATGCAGAACGCTTCCGTTTTTTACCCGGAAGACGCCTGCCCCGGTCCACAGGAAATACCGCTGGACTCCGGCATCACCATGATCATCCTGAACACCCAGTGGTGGCTGCACCCTTACGCCAAGCCCGATACCGGCATCTGCCCCTACGGCAGCGATAACCTGTTCCTGAACGAGTTCGAGAACCTGATGCGCAAAAATGCCGGTAAAAAAGTGATCGTGGCCGCGCATCACCCCATGGAAAGCCAGGGGCCGCACGGTGGTAAATTCCCGGTAACGGCACACTTTTTTCCCCTGCGCGAGTTCAACCGCAAACTCTGGATCCCCCTGCCCGTACTGGGCAGTATTTACGTGCTGTTCCGCAAGAGCGGCTATATACAGGACCTTACCAACAAACGCTACAAACAGCTGCAGCAACGCCTCGAAAGCGTAATGGAGCAGTATCCCAACACCATTTACCTCAACGGGCACGACCATTCGCTGCAGTACATACCCAAAAACGGCGTACACTACGTAACCAGTGGCGCCGGCACCGAATCCTCGCATGTGGTAAAGCACAAACGCCTCCATTTCGGCTACCCGGGCCGCGGCCATGCCGAAATAAACATCTATCCCGGTAACGAGGTCTGGCTCGAATTTTACCGCACGGATAAAAGCGGTAAGGCCGAAGTACTTTTCCGCAGTAAATTATAAACCGATAGCTATCTTTGCCCAAAATTCAGCACGCATGCTTAAACTTAAAGGAACGGGAATCGCCATTGTAACGCCGTTTAAAAAAGACGGCAGTATCGACTATAACGCCCTGGAAAACCTCATTAATTTCTGGATAAAAGGCGATGTAGAATACCTGGTGGTCATGGGTACCACCGGCGAAAGTGTAACCCTGAGCGCCGAAGAAAAAAAGGCCCTGCTTGCTTTTACCGCTGAAAAGATACACGGCCGCGTGCCCCTGGTAGTGGGCATCGGCGGCAACAACACCAGCGAGGTGGTACAGAACCTCGAAACCTACGATCTTTCCAAGGTGGACGCCGTACTTTCGGTGGCTCCCTATTACAATAAGCCCAACCAGCAGGGCTATTTCGAGCATTTTATGGCCGTGGCCGACGCCTCGCCCAAACCGGTGATCCTCTATAACGTACCGGGCCGCACCGGAAGCAACATGACGGCTGCTACCACGCTGAAACTGGCCAATGCCCACAAAAATATCCTGGGTATCAAGGAAGCTTCGGGCAACCTGGAGCAGATCACCGATATCATCATGAACAAACCCGAACATTTCCAGGTGATCAGCGGCGATGACGCCCTTACCCTGCCAATTATCGCCAGCGGCGGCACGGGCGTAATTTCGGTGGTGGCCAATGCCTATCCCTATGAATTTTCAGAAATGGTGCGTTTCTGCCTGGCCGACGATTTTGAATCGGCCCGTGAGCTGCACTTTAAACTGTTCGATTTTACCCGCTTTATTTTCCTGGACGGCAATCCCGGCGGCATCAAGGCCGCGTTGTACAAAAAAGGCCTCTGCGAGAACACCCTGCGCGCTCCCCTGGCCCCCGTGAACAACGAAGTGTATGAAAAGATTATACGCGCCGTTGAAAAGCTGGGCTAAAAAGCCGCTGTTCCGCGCAATCCTCTTCTGCCTGCTTGTTCCGCTGATCCTTTTCTGTTTCCGCAAACCGCTTCTGCGGGGTATGTACGCGTACCTGGACGTGTCCGAAAATTCTGCCTTCCCACATGCCGTATACGCCGTGGTACTCTCCGGCAATGCCCGGGAACGCGCCGCAACCGCAGCCGCCCTGTACCGCCAGGGGCAGATCGATACCCTCATCTGCACCGGCGCCAACGTATCTGCCGATCTTAGGATCATAGGCCGCAACGAGACCGAAGGCGAACTGAGCCGGCAGGTACTGCTGCAGAACGGCGTGGACAGCTCCCGTATCCTTTTACAGAACAGGGGCAGCTCTACCATTGAAGAAATACAGCTCATTGCCGCATTCCTGGAAAAACGGCCGGGTTCCCTGGTCATCATTACCTCATCGGCACATACCCGCCGTGTATGGCGCCTGCGCAAAAAAATGCTGCCCCGGGACCGGGATATCTACTGCTTCGGTGTACCTTCGGACCGTTACGATGCCCGCAACTGGTGGAACAGCGAAGAAGGCCTCATTGCTGTAAATACCGAATGGCAGAAGCTGCTGTATTACTACTGGAAATATTAAGATCCATATCGGCCGCCCACCCCCGCCTGAAAAGCTTTTCCTATCTTTGTACTTTCATCAATATATTTCTTATGCATACCGTAAAATACAGCACACTGCTCCCTGTTATCGTTCTCTTTGTAAGCCTGCAGGCCTGCGTTAAAGGCAAAGGCCCTGTCGTTAGCCAGACGTTTGAACCCGGCACGTTCGAACGCCTGGATATGGCCACGGCCGGCGAAATAACCGTTATTAACGACGGCAGCGATTTTGTAAAGATCACTTCCAACGAAAACATCATCAATTCCCTGCGCCTGAAAGTAAGCAACGGCAAACTGCACATCGATGCCAAACCCATGAAGATACTGCAGAAATACGATGTACTGGACATCGAGGTCCATACTTCGGCCAAACTGCGCGGACTGGAAACTTCGGCCTCCGGTAATATACGCTGTACCGACTGCCTGGCGGCCCAGGCCGAACTGAAGACCAGCGCCAGCGGTGCCATTGAGGTGAGCGGTATCTTCGACGACCTGAGTGCCGAAACCTCCGCCTCGGGCAGTATCACCCTGAAAGGTTCCGCCACCCGTGCCGTGTACAAGACCAGCGCTTCGGGGAATATTTTCGGGTTCGACTGTATCTCCCAGAGTACCGACGCACGTACCTCGGCTTCCGGCAATATCGAAACCACGGTGATGCAGAAACTGACGGGCAGTATTTCGGGCAGCGGCAATATACGCTACAAGGGCGACCCTTCACAGATCGATGTGGACGACAGCGCTTCCGGCAACGTGGAAAAAGTGAATTGATCGCAGGCTGAAAGTCTTTAGCTTACAGCTCTGCAGGAAAACAACAGGTCGTTTTTCTTTTCACTACGGCTATACGATTTTTCATTATTAACAATTTCCGCGGCCCTCCTGCGGATGTACTTTTTTTTATTAACACAGGGGAAATACAACAACCCCCTGCGAAACAACGGCTTAACACAGCCAGCTCCATTAAAAAAACACAAAAGCGAAACGTGCTCCGTTTCTGTATCGTAATAACTACAAGCAAACTACTGAAATCCGCCTTTGTGTTGAAAAAAATTCATAACCCGTTAAACGCAGCGGGTTCACTACATTTGCAGTACTGAATATGGAAGATAAAAACAAACCCCAGACCCGCCGGGCTACCCGCACCCAGAAAGACATCAGCGCGTGGCCGCAGAACAGCAAAGTACCGCCCCAGGCAACCGACCTGGAAGAGGCTGTGCTGGGTGCCGTGCTTATTGATAAGGAAGCCGTGGTGACCGTACTGGAAATACTGAAGGAAGATTTCTTTTACCGCGAAGAACACCGCCTCATCTTCAAGGCGATCTCGCAGCTGTTCGCAGCCAGTCAGCCCGTAGACATCATGACCGTTACCGACCGTCTGCGCAAGAACGGCGAACTGGAACTGGTGGGCGGCGCCTTTTACATAGCCCAGCTTACGGCACGCGTGGGTTCCTCGGCCAACGTAGAATTTCACGCACGCATCATTGCCGAAAAATACATCAAACGCGAACTGATCACGATCTCTTCCAAGATCATTGAGAAATCGTTCGACGATACCGTAGATACCTTCGAACTGCTCGACGAAGCCGAAGGCAGCCTCTTCAGCGTAGCGGAGAACAATATTAAACGCGGGGTGGAAAGCGTGGACACCGTGATCCAGAAAGCCCTGAAACAGCTGGAAGAAGCCTCCAACCAGGAAGAGGGCCTCACCGGCGTACCTTCGGGCTATTATGTGCTGGACCAGATGACGGCCGGCTGGCAAAAGGGGAACCTCATTATCCTGGCGGCACGTCCGGCCATGGGTAAGACCTCGTTCGCCCTTTCGCTGGTGCGCAACGCCGCGGTAGACTTCAACAAACCCGTAGCCATCTTCTCGCTCGAGATGAGTAACCTGGAGCTGGTGAACAGGCTCATTATGTCGGAAGCCGACCTGGACGGTGAAAAACTGAAAAAAGGCAAGCTGACCGAACAGGAACGCCTGGAACTGCCCGCCAAGATCGCCCGCCTGGAACAGGCCCCGGTATACATCGACGATACGGCCGGTCTTTCTATATACGAATTCCGAGCCAAGGCCCGTAAACTGAAGATGCAGCACCAGATACAGATGATCATTATCGACTACCTGCAGCTGATGACCGCCGGCACCGAAAGCAAGGGCCCCGGTAACCGCGAACAGGAGATCTCCAGTATTTCGCGCTCCCTGAAAGGTATTGCCAAGGAACTGGGTATACCCATCATTGCCCTTTCGCAGCTGAGCCGTGCCGTGGAAACCCGCGGCGGAAGCAAAAAACCACAGCTCTCCGACCTTCGTGAATCCGGCGCCATTGAACAGGATGCGGATATGGTAATGTTCATTTACCGTCCCGAATATTACGAACTGGACGTGGATGAGAACGGCAACAGCCTGCTGGGTATCGCCGAAATCATCATTGCCAAACACCGTAGCGGTTCGGTAGGCTCGGTAAACCTGCGCTTCGTGAAAGAGAAGACCCGCTTCGAGAACCTGGAAACTTCCTACGTGATGCAGAACAACTTCGACGGCGGCGTACAGTTCGATACCATTACGGTAAGTTCAAAATTCAACGACGAACCCTTCTAAATCACAACATTTTCCGTATTTTCACGTTGAAGATCAAATGCACAAGGTGAAATTTCTGCTCACGACCCTGGTCCTTTGCGCGACCATACTGGCACAAAACATACGTGCCTCGTATATACTGCTGCCTATGGACGAACAACAGGTGAATCACCTGAAGGCATACGGTATTGCCTATAACGTACTCACCTACAATGTAGAAATATACTGGCTGCTGAATTACCGGGGCGGCAGCTTTATGTTCAAGCATGCGCCGGAGTTCGAAAAAGAATGCACCATCCGCGGCATAAGCTACGAGGTGATCGCCGACTCACGTTCTTCGGCCATCCTGGAAGAAATTGCCGATCCGGAAGTGAACATGGATGCCGTACGCATGGAAAAAGCCCCGAAAATTGCGGTGTACAGCCCCAAAGACAAACAACCCTGGGACGATGCCGTTACCCTGGTGCTTACCTATGCCGAAATTCCCTACGAAATTATTTACGACGAAGAAGTGATGGACGGCAAACTGGCCCAGTATGACTGGCTGCACCTGCACCACGAGGACTTTACGGGACAGTACGGTAAATTCTGGGCCGGCTACCGCAATGCCGAATGGTACCAGGAACAGGTGCGCACCCAGGAAGCCATTGCCCGTAAATACGGCTTTACCAAGGTAAGTCAGCTGAAACTGGCCGTGGCCAGGAACATCAAGACCTTTGTGGTAGGCGGCGGTTATATGTTTGCCATGTGCAGCGCCACCGACAGCTACGATATTGCCCTGGCCGCCGAAGGGGTGGACATCTGCGAATACATGTTCGACGGCGATCCCATGGACAAGAACGCACAGAGCAAGATCGACTTTGACCAGACCTTTGCTTTCCGGGATTTTACGCTTTCCACCAATCCCATGGAATACGAATACAGCAATATCGACGCCACCAATTACCGCGCCGTGCCCCGCACACAGGACTTTTTTACGCTGTTCGATTTCTCGGCCAAATGGGACCCCGTACCCACCATGCTTACCCAGTGCCACCAGAACGTGATCCCCGGCTTTATGGGCCAGACCACGGCTTTCCGCAAACAGGTGCTGAAACCGGGCGTACTGGTACTGGGCGAGACCAAGGCCGCCAATGAGGCCCGCTACATCCACGGCGAAGCCGGCAAAGGTTTCTGGACCTGGTACGGCGGTCACGACCCCGAAGATTACCAGCACATGGTAGGCGATCCGCCCACCGATCTGGCCTTGCATCCTACGTCACCCGGCTACCGGCTTATCCTGAACAACGTACTTTTCCCCGCGGCGAAAAAGAAAAAACAGAAAACATAATTCGGCGCAATTGTGTAGTTTTGTGCACTACCGATGAAAGCGCTGATCCGGCTGTTAAGCCATACTATACGCAACAACCCGTACCCTGCCGCACTTACCGGGATCGGGCTTTTTTACCTGTTGTTCCTCCCCATCGACATTATGGACATCGACGCCGCTCAGTATGCGTCCATCTCCCGCGAGATGAGCGAGAACGGCAATTACCTGCAGGTGCAGCAGCGCGGCAGCGACTACCTGGACAAACCGCCCCTGCTCTTCTGGCTGGTTACACTTTCCTTCAAGATCTTCGGGGTACATAATTTTTCGTTCAAACTGCCCGCCATGCTGGTCTTATTGCTGGGCCTTTTCAGTACCTACCGGGCTGCCCGCCTGTTCTACAACGAACGCATTGCCGGCAGCGCAGCCATTATCCTGGCCTGTATGCAGGGCTATTTCCTGATGGTGAACGATGTACGCACCGACGGACTGCTCACCGGGTTTACGGCGTTTGCCACCTGGCAGCTCCTTTCCTTCACGCTGTACAAAAAGAACCTGCACCTGTTGCTGGGCGGTATAGGCATAGGTCTGGCCATGCTGGCCAAAGGCCCCATCGGTTTTGTGATCCCCGTGGCCGCTACCGGCATGCACCTGCTGTACAAACGTGACTTCCGTACCCTTTTTAACCCCCGCTGGCTGCTGGTGCCCATGCTGGCCCTGCTTTGCCTGCTGCCCATGCTGTATGGCCTGTACCAGCAGTACGACCTGCATCCCGAAAAAGAGGTCTACGGACTCAAGGGCCCTTCGGGCATCCGGTTCTTTTTCTGGACACAAAGCTTCGGGCGCATTACCGGCGATATTTACTGGAAAGATGATTCCGGTCCGGAATTCTTCCTGATGTCCATGGGCTGGGACATGGCCCCCTGGTACCTGCTTTTTGTGGCGGCCTTCCTGTATTCGGCCTGGCGCATTGTACAGCACATACGCACCCCGGAGGCCGAGGCCGAGACCTATAGTTTCTGGGGCTTCCTGGTATGCCTGGCGGCGCTGTCTTCTTCGCACTACAAACTGCCGCACTACGTATTTCCGCTGTTTCCCTTTGCCGCCGTGCAGACCGCGTCTTTCCTGTACACCTACAAAGCACGCCTGCCGAGGGCCCTGGATGTTCTGCTGAATATACTGCAGGGTATTGTGATCGCTGCCATACCGGCCATGGTCATCCTTTTATCCATATACGCATTCCCGCTGGGACCGGCCCGGCTCATTGCCTACTGCGGCATGCTGGCCATTGCCTTTTTCCTCATCATCAAAAGCGAACGTTCCCCGGCCGAAAAATGGTTCCTGGCCGGCAGCAGCGCTTCTTTCTGGCTCGGGGCCTTTATGGCGGTACACTTTTACCCCAGCCTGCTGGGCTACCAGGGTACTTCTGCCGTGGGCCGGTATATAGAGAAAATGCAGGTACCTCAGGACCGTTTCTACGCCCTGGATGCCCACAATTACTCCCTCGATTTCTATGCCCGCCGCATTGTGCCCTTTACGTCCGAAGCCGCGCTGGACACCCTGCCTTCCGGCACCTTGGTGCTGGTGAACCGCGAGCATAAGACCAGCATCCTGCGGGACAAACCACAGCTTTACCGCCTGCATTCGGTATACCCGGATTACTCGGTGTCCCTGCTGAAACCCGGCTTCCTGATGCAGAAGACCCGCGAACAGCACCTGCGTTATATTTACCTTATCCAAAAGCAGTAAACGCATATATATTAAACAATTATCGTATTTTAGCCCAAAGGCATGGAAACAGGTACTCACTGGATCGTAATCAGCTTCTGCGTATGTATGTCGGCATATTTTTCCGGCATGGAGATCGCCTTCGTATCGGCCAACCGTCTTAAAATAGAACTGGATAAAAACGCCGGCAGCATCTCCGGACGCATTGTGGCCTTCTTTGCACGGCAACCCGCCAAATTCATCGGGGCCATGCTGGTGGGCAACAATATCGTTATCGTGGTGTACGGTATCTTTTTTGCCGAACTTATGGAACCCTGGCTCCGCCTCTACATCCATAATTCCGGCATCATTACGACCATACAGGTAATGGTTTCCACCCTGGTGATACTGGTCCTGGCGGAGTTCCTGCCCAAAGCCATTTTCCGCATCAATCCCAATGGTATCATGCGCATTTTTGCCGTTCCCGCCTATCTTTTCTACTGGTTCCTGTACCCGGTGGTAAGTTTTACGGTGTGGATATCTGAACTGGTGCTGCGCATTTTCGGGCAGAAATACAGCGGCGAAGAACTGCGTTTCGGACGGGTGGACCTGGACCACCTGATCAAGGAAGCCACCGAGGAAAACCCGGCCCAGAGCCAGGAAGAAGTAGATCATGAAATAAAGATCTTTAAGAATGCACTGGAATTTGCCGATGTAAAGGCCCGCGACTGTATGATACCGCGCAAGGAGATCGTAGCCATTGAGGTAAATGCCGGACTGGAAGCACTGCGTGCCCTGTTCGTGGAGACCGGGCTTTCGAAGATACTTGTATACGAAAACTCCATCGACAACATCATCGGTTATGTGCACAGTTTTGCGCTGTTCCGTAAACCGGCCGATATGCGCAGCATACTGATCCCCGCGCTGGAAGTACAGGAATCGTACCCGGCCCAGAGCGCCCTGAGCGATCTCATCAAACAGCGTAAGAGCCTGGCCCTGGTCATCGACGAGTACGGCGGCACTTCCGGCATTATTACCACCGAAGACATTATGGAAGAGATCTTCGGCGAGATCGAAGACGAGCACGACCAGGAAGCACTGACCGAACGCGTGATCGACGAGAACGAATTTGTATTCTCTGCCCGGCAGGAGATCAAATACCTGAATGAAAAATACGGTTTCGACCTACCCGAATCTGAGCAGTATTCCACCCTGGCCGGTCTTATCATCGACGAAGGGGAAAGCATCCCCGAAAAAGATGCCGTGGTAAACATCGGCCGTTTCGAGTTCATTATCCTGAAAAGTTCGGGCGCCCGCATCGAAGAAGTAAAACTTACAGTGAAAGCGGAATAAAAAAACCGCCTCGCTTATAGACGAGACGGTCATTACTGTATAAAAAGACTTGTGTGCCTTGGGTATTATTCAAATTTAACTTCGGGCACCTTCTGTGCAGCCGCATCGGCCTTGAAATAGGCTTTCTTCTCAAAACCGAACATGCCTGAGGTCATATTGTTCGGGAATTTACGGATGTAGGCATTGTAATCCTGTACCGCCTCGTTAAAGCGCATACGCGCCGTGGCAATGCGGTTCTCGGTACCGGCCAGTTCATAACGCAGGTCCTGGTAGCCCTGTATGGACTGCAACTGCGGGTAGTTTTCGGTGATCATAAGCAGGCGTCCGAGGGCCTGGCTCAGTTCACCCTGTGCCTGGTCAAAACGATCGAGTTCTTCCTGGCTCAGGTTTTCGGGGTTAATACTTACCTGTGTGGCTTTGGAACGCGCCGTTACCACCGATTCCAGGATGTCCTGTTCTTTAATGGCGGCCGCTTTCACGGTAGACACCAGGTTCGGTATCAGGTCCGAACGGCGCTGGTACTGGTTCTCTACCTGGGCCCAGGCCGCATCCACTCCTTCTTCTTTTTCAACCATGCTGTTATATCCGCAGGACGGCAGGAACGTAGCTACGCCCAGTACCATGATCACCCAGAATAACATTGTCTTCTTTTTCATCTCTGTTTTTTGCTTTATTGTCTGATAGTATACGTCAAAGGACGCAAAACGTTTACATTTTAGCGGGAAAATCCGCTTAACCATACAAAATGGGCTGCGAATCCACCGAAATGAACGACAGATTTACACTTTCGGCAGCGCACAAAAAAAAGAAAAGCTGTCGGCAAAATATTACTTTTGGGCTCTGTAAAGGTTCGGGATGAAAATATACCGTGATTTGAACGATTTCAGCCCGTTGAAGAATGCCGCCGTTACTACGGGCACCTTCGACGGAGTACACTTTGGGCACAAAGTGATCCTGAACCGCCTGCGCAATGCCGCCAGGGCCATAAACGGGCCGGCCGTGCTCATTACCTTCGATCCGCACCCGCGCATGGTGCTGCACCCGGAGGCCAATACCGAACTGAAACTGCTGAACACCACCGAGGAAA
Organism: Flavobacteriales bacterium; assembly: GCA_052437175.1. Lineage (GTDB taxonomy): Bacteria > Bacteroidota > Bacteroidia > CAIKAF01 > CAIKAF01 > JACVCJ01. Next base: position 178,448 of record JBQVOK010000005.1, on the reverse strand, counting down.
AGATCGCCCTGCTTGAAAAAGAAGGCATCGACCACCTCATCATTATTCCCTTTACGCGGGAGTTTGCCGAGACCACCGGCGAAGAGTACATCCGCGATATACTGGTAGAACGCATTGGCGTGCGCAAACTGGTGATCGGTTACGACCACCGTTTTGGCAAAGGACGCGGAGGCAGCTTTAAAGACCTGGTAGAAATGGCCCCGGCCTACGGTTTTGAGGTAGAAGAGATACCGGCCCTGGAGATCGACGATTCTGCCGTAAGTTCCACCAAGATACGCAAAGCCCTGCTGCAGGGCGACATTGAAAAGGCCAACGAAAAACTGGGCTACGCTTACAGCATCAGCGGACTGGTGGTAAAAGGCCATCAGCTGGGACGTACCATACAGTTTCCCACAGCCAATATACAGCCGCTGGAACCCCTGAAAATGGTACCCGCACAAGGCGTGTATGCCGCCGAAGTGCTTTTTGAGAACAAAGCCTGGCCGGCTATGGTAAACATTGGCACACGGCCCACTTTTAACGGCAGCGAAGAAAAAATTGAGGCGCATATCCTTAACTTTGAAGGCGACCTATACAACAAAGTGATATCCATACGTTTTATAACCCGTATTCGTGATGAACAAAAATTTGAATCCGTCGATGCACTCAAGACCCAGTTACAGAACGACCGCAATAAGACCCTGGAGATATTTAAGCTGCCTGTTCCTTAGCCTGCTGCTGGCCATGCCGGCATTGGCCCAGGCCGACTTCCAGGACGAGCCCGTATTTACCGATATGAAGGAGGCTATGAAAACGCCCCTGGCCGTGAAACGCCTCGACCTTTCCAAACAGAAGCTGAGCAAAGTACCTGCCGACGTATTCCAGCTGAAGAACCTGTACGAACTGGTCCTTTCCAAAAACAAACTCACCAGGATCCCCGACGAGATATCCCAGCTGAAAAAACTACGCATCCTGCGGCTGGACCGCAACAAGATCGAAAGCCTGCCCGAATCCATCGGGAGCCTGCCCAGCCTGGAGATCCTCGACATCAACCGCAGCGATATGTTCTACCTGCCCGAATCCCTGGGCAACTGTTCCTCGCTGGAACGCATCATTGCCTGGGACACCAACCTGGCTACCCTGCCCTCTTCACTAAAAAAATGTACCCAGCTGATGTACATCGACCTGCGGAACATCATATTCAGCAAAGAACAGCAGGAAGAACTGGAACGCATGCTGCCCGGTACCAAGATCGAATTTACCAATAGCTGTAACTGCGGCCCCAACCCATAGGCGGGGCACACAATTATCCTTTCCTCTATCTGTTTTTATCCTTACTGGATGCGTATGGTGAGTCCGCCTGTAAAGTGTATGCCCGCCATGGGGAATACGTAATTTACGTCGGTACGCTGTCCGCCTGCAAAGTAGCCGTATGTATAGCCATTGGGCGTGTAGCGCGTGTTGAACAGGTTGTTGATCGTAAAATGCAGCAGCAGTTTATTCAGCATCCGGGCTTTTACCGGCACCAGGTAACTCATGCGCAGGTCGCTCACTACAAAAGGATCCAGGCTGCGGGCCTTGTTCTGCGTATTATCCAGGTACTGGCGGCTTACGAATTTGCCCGCCAGGGCCACGTTAAATCCTTTGAAAGCGTCCACTTCGAGGGTGGCGCCGGCCACTACCGAGGGCGAGAAGGCAATATCCGTGTTCTTATGCACGGTTTCCTGCTGACCGCCGTTATCGTAATCGTCGAGGTATTCGGTGAATTCCGGGATCTTATTGATGCTGTAGGCCACATTGGCCGAGAAGGTCACGCGTTTCAGGAAGCGCACTTTCCCCTGCAGTTCGATACCGGCGCGGTAACTTTCGGGTACGTTAACGCGGGTATATGCGCCTACATCGTTGATCTTGCCTGTCTGGATAAGCTGGTTGCGGTAATACATAAAGTAGGCCGTAGCGCCCAGTGAAAAACGTTTGCCGGCATGTTCGTAGCCCAGTTCGGTATCGTACAGGGTCTCGGGCCTGGGCAGGCTGCTGGCGCCGGCTTCCAGGTCGTCGCGGTTGGGCTCTTTATTAGCCACGGCAAAGGACAGAAAAAGACGATCGCGTGAAGTGGCCCTCCAGCTGATACCGGCCTTCGGATTGAAGAAATTCCAGTTCAGGTCCGCAAAAACACCGGGATTACTGCGGAAGCCACGCACCTTGTAATTTACGTAGCGGTATTGCAGATCGGCAAAAACATACCATTTCTTTGCAAAGTTGAAGTTGAGTTTGCCATAAATGTTAAAGTCGTTCTTGAATGCCGGCATGCGATAATAGGTATGTTCGGGATCGGTCAGTCCTTCGGAGGCCCAGATCACTTTACCGTAGTGCCGGCCGTCGTATGCCGAATATGCCCCGCCCACGCGTACGTCCCAGCGCTTTTTCGTATACTGAAGGGCATAGGTAGCCCCGTAGAAATAGTTATCGAGCCAGAGCTGGCGCACCAGGTCGGTACTGTAACTGGTATCTGCACCCTGGACCATGGGCGGCAGCAGGTAAGCACTGTAATCCTCACCGGCCTTGTACTGCTCGTAATAGCCCTTGCCGCGGGTAAGAAAGCCGGCCAGGTGCAAGGTAAGGTAGGGCGAAAAAGAATGCGTGATGAACAGGCGGTAGTAATCCTGGCGGTAATTATCGGTTTCGTTGGCATAGGGCGTGCCCGGCTTCTCGGTGCCCGATTCGTTGTAGCGCGGCAGCGAGTCTGCCAGGTACTGCGGCACCCCGTTCCAGGCCTGGTAGGTGCGCTCCTTGCCGGTAAAGGCATTAAAGCGGATGTTCGTTTTGTTGCCATGCCAGGCCGCCGATACAAAAAAGGACTGCAGGTCGGTGGTCGCACGGTCTATATACCCGTCGGAATGAATTTTGGACGCGCGGGCATCGATGGTGAAACGTTTGGCGATAAGTCCGGTTCCGGCTTTTAGTGTGGCTTTGTATGTATTAAAGGAGCCATAGGAGCCGGCCAGTTCGGCATAGGGTTTTTCTTCGAAGCTGGTGGTGCTCAGGTTCACCGACGCGCCGAAAGCCCCGGCCCCGTTGGTAGATGTACCGGCACCGCGCTGTATCTGTATATCGCTGGCGCTGGAGGCCAGGTCGGGCGTGTTTACCCAGAATACCGACTGCGATTCGGCGTCGTTCACGGGTATACCGTCAATGGTCACGTTAATGCGGGTAATGTCCGAGCCGCGTATGCGCATGGCCGTGTAGCCCACACCGTTACCCGCATCGGAGTTCACCACAATGCCGGGCGTCTGGTCCAGCAGTATGGGCAGGTCTTTGCCGGTATTGGTCTTTTCCAGGTCCTGCGCGCTAAGGCGGCTGGAGGTAAAGGGATCGTTACTGCCTGCCCGGGTAGAGCTAACCTCTACGCTGCGCAGGGTATGCGGGTCGGGGCTAAGCAAAAACCGTTCCTTTCCGCTAAAAGCCGCAATACTATCGCGGTAGCTGAGATAACCCAGCAGTGATATTTTAAGGATACCGCGGGCATTGGCCGGCAGATTCAGTTCAAAATAGCCGTCTCCGTTGGTAACGGTGTAGGCATAGGTACCTTCCCACACTACGGTGGCAAAAGGCAGCGGTGTTCCGGAAGCAGCATCGGCCACGGTCCCTTTGATACGCGTTTGTGCTCCTGCAAGAGCCACACTCAGCCATACGCTGAGAAAAAGAAGTACAGTTGTTCTCATCCCCTGTCTTTTTCGTTTATACATAAATAAAGCGGACAGGCGATCCTTTGGTGGTATCTCCTGCCATTCCCTTCGACGGCATTATCCGCATCAGGTTTTACGGGTATGATCTCAGCCTTCCGTTTGCAGGGAAAGCACCCCGTGGCAGCACGACAGAATACTCTCTGCCGTATCGCGTAGCAAAGGTAAAGCGATTTAAACGAAAAAAAGAAAAATTTTTCCGGATTTAAACGTAAACAACTACAAATAAGATCATTGAAAACTACCGCTGCGCCGTGCGGATGAGGTAGGCGCCCACGAAAAGAAAGATCACATTCGGCAGCCAGGCGGCCAGTACCGGGGCCAGGGTACCGTTTATGGCATAGGTAACGGCCACTTTATCGAAAAAGATGTACGAAAAGCCCAGACCCACGCCCATACCGATGTGCAGTCCCACCCCGCCGCGCACCCGGCGGCCTGCCAGCGGCACGGCAATAAGCGTAAGAATGATGGTGGAAAAAGGAGTAGACCAGCGTTTGTATTTTTCGATCAGGTAAAAGTCCATGTAATTACTGCCCGATTCCCGTTCTTTCTCCACGAACTCATTCAGTTCGAAATAGTTCATCGTTTCCACGTCGCGGTTCTCCACCTGGAAGATGGCAGGCGTAAAAGGCAGCAGGGTATCCGTTTGTATGGCCGCATAGATCTTATCGCCCTTGGTACCTGAGGTACGGATAATGTAATCTACCAGGGTCCAGCGCTTGTGCAGGGTATCGTAGCTTACCGACTGGGACATCAGCTTGGATACCAGGCGGCGCCCGTCGAACTGCTCAATGGAAAGTTTCTGCCCGGTAAAGGTCTCATTGCTCCAGTATTCGATGTAGAGCAGCGTACCCGGGGCGATCTGCCGGTGCATATTGCGCGGGTTGTACTTGCCATGCCCGAAATATTCCCGTTCGAAACCGTTCTTTTTCAGGTTGGACACCGGCACAATAAAATTGCCCAGCACCGCCAGCATGATGCTTACAATAAAGGCCGCCGCCAGGAAGGGGGCCAGCATACGGCGGTAACTTACCCCGGCGGCCAGTATGGCAATGATCTCGCTGCGGAAAGCCATCCGTGAGGTAAAATAGATCACGGAGATAAAGGCGAACAGCGGGGCAAACAGCGAAGCAAAATAGGGAATGAAATTGGCGTAGTATACAAAAGCAATCTCGTACAGCGAAGGGGCCTTGCCGCCCTTACCGAGAAAATCGTCCACTTTTTCAGATATGTCAAAGACCACGGCAATGGCAATGATCAGCGTAAGGCTCACAAAAAATGTGACCAGGTATTTACGCATGATGTATGTATCAATGGTTTTCATCTATCCGCGGCAAAGAAACAAAAAGGATACCGGATGAGCAACGTAAAAAAAGGGCTTAACGTACATGCGTCGCCTAAAAGATGCCCGTATGGCGCCGATTTTGTAACATTGTACCCGCAATGAAACCGGCTCCCTACTACTTTGAAGCGCGTACCCTTATGCCTGCCGGGCAGCGGGACCCCTATTCTGCTTTTGGCAGCTGCCGGGCCTCGGCACAGGACCCGCAGCTGATACGCTCGCTGCAGGAGTGGAAAAAGAAGGGCAACGGCCTTTTCCTGGCCGGCTACCTGGGCTATGAACTGCAGCAGGAGACCGCTGCCGTGCGGCCTCACCCGCAACGGGTCTTCGATCTGCCGCCTATGTGTCTCTTTGTACCCGACGAGCTCCATTTCTCCGAAGAGTCCGGAGTTCCGGAACCGTACAGCGATCCCGGCATTGAATGGGCAGAGCCCTTAAAGCCCGATTTCAGCCGCCGGGAATACATACAGGCAGTGGAATCCATCAAAGAGCACCTGCAGCAGGGCGATATTTACGAACTCACCTTCTGCATGCAACTGCAGGGCCGGGCACATATCCGCGATCCGTACGCGCTGTTCCATATACTCTGCCGCAACAACCCGGGGCCGTTTGCCGCCGTACTGCATATAAACGGACTCTGGGTACTGAGCGCTTCGCCCGAACGTTTCCTGGCCCGCCGCGGTCAGAAACTGGTAAGTCAGCCCATTAAAGGCACTTCCCGACGCAGCAGCGACCCCGCCGAGGATGAAAAACTGAAAAAACAGCTGGCCGCTTCGGAAAAAGAACGCTCCGAAAACGTAATGATCGTAGACCTGGTACGCAACGACCTGTCGAGGCTGGCCCTGAAAGACAGCGTACAGGTAGAAGAACTGTTCGGCATTTATTCCTTTCCCACGGTGCACCAGATGATCTCTACCATCAGCTGTGCAACCGCCCCGGACCTGCACCCCGCCGATGCCATACAGGCCAGCTTTCCGCCTGGTAGCATGACCGGCGCGCCCAAAATAAGCGCCATGCAGCTGATACGTGCTCATGAAAAACAACAGCGCGGTATTTTTTCAGGATCGCTGGGCTATGTGAGCCCGGACGGCGATATGGACTGGAACGTGGTGATCCGCTCCATCATTTACGACGCAAACAGCGGTACCATCTGCATTCCCGTAGGCGGCGCCATTACCATTGACAGTGACCCGGCCGCCGAATACGAAGAATGCCACCTCAAGGCCATGGGCTCCCTGAAAGCACTGGGGCTTGACATAACCGACATTAAATGGTAATTTTATTCCCGGAATGGCTCTTTCGGACTACCTGAAACACATACCCGGCATCCATACGGGAACCCTGCTTACGGCCCTGAGTGGCGGTGCCGATAGCGTGGCCCTGCTGCACGTGCTGCACAAAATAGGCTGTACAGTACATGCTGCCCATGTAAATTATGGCCTGCGCGGGAAAGAAAGCCAGGAAGACGAAGCATTCTGCCGGGAACTCTGCCGGCAGCTGAACGTTCCCATTCATGTATACAAGGCCGATCCGCTTACCAAAAACGGCAATACCCAGCAATGGGCCCGCGACATCCGTTACCGTTTTTTTGAGGAACTGGATCTGAGCCTGCAGTTTTCCTACATTTTCACCGCTCACCAGGCCAACGACGCCTTCGAAAGCCTGCTGATGAACACCGCCGACGGCTGCGGCCCTTCCGGATTCCTGGGCATTCCCTCACGCAACGGCAAATACCTGCGGCCCTTTCTGCACTGCACGCGCCGCGAGATCGAGGCCTACTGCCATACCGAAGGGCTGAATTACCGGAACGACAGTTCCAATAACAAAGACATTTACAAACGGAACCGTGTACGTAAGGAAATAGCCCCCCTGTTCGAAGACCTGAACCCGCAGGCCATGCAGCATTTTGCGCGCAGCCGCGAACGCCTGGAGCACGTACTGGCCTTTTACCATACGGCTTACCGCGATTTTTGCGGCAAAGAACTGCAATACCAGGCCCAAACCGAAAAGCTGACACTGAAACCCGAATACAAACTCTTTTATGCCGAATGGCTGGCTGAAAAAGGCTTTGCCTCCGGCCTGGCCGCAGATATCCTGTCCGGGCATTACGAGCGGGGCGAATGGCACAGCCGGCTGGGACGGTTGCTGCTGCACGGCGGGCAGCTGATCTTTAGTCCGGGCAGGTACGACCCCGCAGAAATCCGCTTCCCGGTAGAAGGTCCCGGTTCTTATGTATACGAAAAATACCGGGTGGAAGTTGCGTTCTGCAACCCGGAAGAAGCGCCCGATTTTTCGGACCCCGGCGTTTTTTATGCCGATGCCGAACAGCTGAACTTCCCGTTATTGCTGCGCTCTGCCGGACGCGGCGACACAATGCAGCCTCTCGGAATGAACGGGCGCAAAAAACTCAGCGATATCCTGACGGATAAAAAAGTGAACCGTTTTGATAAGGAAAAAGCCCTGGTATTGTGCTCGGGCGACGAGATCGTATGGCTGTACCGCTACGCGACCTCCGAAAAAACAAAAATAAGCGCTGCCAGTACCCGCATACTGAAGGTACAGATATCCGAAATGTAACTTAGGGAGCTGTGGGTAGCTCTTCTTCGCGGAACGCTACCAGGTCGGCAGAAAATACTTCGGCAAAATTACGGGCGATCACCTCTTTTACTTCCTGCATATCGATTTCACGGCCCGTTTCAGCAGCCAGGGAAGTAACGCCCTTGTCCACGATACCACAGGGTACGATGAGGTCGAATTTATGCAGATCGCTGTTGATGTTGAACCCGAAACCATGCATGGTGATCCAGCGGCCCATGTGTACGCCCAGGGCGCATATCTTACGGGCGCGGGCGCCTTTGTCGTAATCTACCCACACGCCCGTCTGCCCGGGACAACGGCCCGCTTCCACGCCATAATGCGCACAGGTGAGAATGATCACGTCTTCCAGGTAGCGCATGTATTTGTGTACATCGGTAAAGAACTGTTCCAGGTCCAGGATGGGATAGCCGGTGATCTGCCCGGGGCCGTGGTAGGTAATATCGCCGCCGCGGTTGGTATGGAAGAATTCGATACCCTGCTCGGCCAGCACGTCACTCTGTACCAGCAGGTTCTCTTCATGACCGCTTTTGCCCAGCGTATACACGTGGTTGTGTTCGCAGAAGAGCAGGTAATTGGCAATAGGCTGCGCCTGGTCTTTGTGACTGCGGTTGAATATTTTCAGGTCGTTCGAGCGTCCGAAAAGGCGGGTCTGCAATTCCCAGGCATCTTTGTAGGAAATACGTCCGCAGTCTTTCAGTTGAACTTTTGTACTCATTATTTAAGGTCTGCCAGTGTACTTTTCAGGGTATGGATCACGTCGATCTCCATGGCGTCCACCCCGTTCAGTTCGGAGAGATAGATACTGGCCCAGTCTCCGGTGTGTATCAGTGAAAATACCTTCTGCAGCGGGTTGCTGCCGCTTGCGGAGAGTTCGGTATAACGTTGCGTGTATTTTTTTACCACGTTGATGCAGTACTGCGTACGTTCGCGGTTACGGTAATAACCGTCCGGATCGGTAATGAATACCACGGCCAGGTTGTTATTGGTATTGCGCCAGCCTACCAGTTCGTTGTGGTTCATTTCGGGGATCACATGGTGCCAGCACAGCATTTTGGCATTCTCATTGATCTGCTGTCGCAGACGTATGGTTACACCTTCCAGGTGGCTTTCGGCATACAGCACGGGAATGGAATCTTTCAGGAAGAGTGCCAGCTCCTGCCCTTTGGCCTGCATAGCGGGTCCGTTCTCCCGGATAAAGGCGGCCAGCCCGGAGCGGTATTCCTCAAAAACGGGAGGCAGCAGCCTGTAATGGATAAAAATACCCAGCAGCTGAAAGAGCGAGTATCCCAGGCAGGCCCGCGGATGGTAGCCGCCCGGCACCACAATACAGTCGAAGTCTTTTTCTGCCGCTATCTGCTGCAGGCGTCCGCCGCTGGTTATCACCACCACACGGGCGCCTTTACGGAAGGCTTCTTCGGTACATTGCAGGGTTTCTTCGGTATTACCCGAATAGGAAGACGCAATAAAAAGTGTGTGCGGCCCTACGAAAGCCGGACAGAAATAATCTTTGTTCACGGTCACCGGCACCGGACTATGCAGTTTAGCCAGTTCGGATACAATGGTTCCTCCGATGCCGCTGCCGCCCAGGCCGCTTATGATCACATTCTGTATGGGTTCCGTTACCGGTTTCAGACCAGCGTTCCGGCTTATATTTTCCGCATCGGTAAGTTGCTTGTCGAATTCAGCAACCCATGTACGCATATCACTCATTTCTTCTTGTATTTTTATCAGGTAGTCAGGGGTTATACGATTTATCCGTCGGCCAGGGCCACGTCTTTTTCCACTTTCAGGTTCCCGATGATAAAATCCTGGCGTTCAGGGGTATTCTTACCCATATAGAATGAAAGCAGATTCTTGATATTCAGGTCTTTGCTCGTGATCACCGGTTCCAGGCGGATCGTCTGCCCGATAAAACCGCGGAATTCGTCCGGAGAGATCTCTCCCAGTCCTTTGAATCGGGTTATTTCGGGGTTCGGGCCCAGGTCTTTGATGGCTTTTTTACGTTCTTCGTCCGAATAGCAATAACGGGTTTCCTTCTTGTTTCGTACACGGAAGAGCGGCGTCTGCAGAATGTACAGGTGCCCGGCCTTTACGATCTCGGGATAGAACTGCAGGAAAAAGCTGATGAGCAGCAGGCGGATGTGCATACCGTCCACGTCGGCATCGGTAGCGATCACAATATTATTGTACCGCAGGCCCTCGATGCCTTCTTCAATATTCAGGGCGTTCTGCAGCAGGTTGAACTCCTCGTTCTCGTACACGATCTTTTTGGTAAGACCGAATACATTGAGGGGTTTACCCTTGAGGCTGAACACGGCCTGGGTATTTACATCACGCGCTTTGGTAATGGAACCGGAGGCCGAATCACCCTCGGTAATGAAGAGGGTGGTTTCCAGGCGGTCGGTACGGTTGGTATTGAAGTGCGATTTACAGTCGCGCAGTTTACGGTTGTGGATGGCTGCCTTTTTGGCCCTTTCGCGGGCCAGTTTGCGGATGCCGCTCAGCTCCTTGCGTTCCTTTTCGCTGGCGATGATCTTTTCCAGGATGGCGTTGCCCGTTTCCAGGTTACGGCGCAGGAAATTGTCCAGCTCGTTCTTTATAAAATCGTTGATGAAGGTACGCACGGTCTCACCGTCGGGCGCCATGTGCGTACTTCCCAGTTTGGTCTTGGTCTGCGACTCGAACACCGGTTCGATCACCCGCACGCTTACTGCGGCAATGATCCCGTTGCGCACATCGCCCGGATCGAAATCCTTTTTGAAATAGGCGTTCAGCGTTTTGGCCACCGCCTCACGGAAGGCTGCCTGGTGCGTTCCGCCCTGGGGCGTGAACTGTCCGTTCACGAAGCTGTAATACTCTTCGTTGTACTGGTGTCCGTGTGTAAAGGCCACCTCGATGTCTTTCCCCTTCAGGTGGATCACCGGGTAATATACTTCGCCGTTGATGTTGTTCTGCAACAGGTCCAGCAGACCGTTCTCCGAATGGAATTCCGTACCGTTGAGCACCAGCACCAGGCCGGGGTTCAGGTAGGCATAGTTCCAGAGCATTTTTTCCACATATTCCATACGGAATTTAAAATTGTGGAATATCTCGGCATCCGGAACGAATTCCATGCGGGTGCCCTGTTTCATCTTTGGTTCGGCTTCGGCCACCGGGTAATCGTTTACGATGATCCCCTTACTGAACTCGGCCAGTTTGGTCTTCCCGTCGCGCGTGCTGCGTACGGAAAAATCGATGGAAAGGGCGTTCACCGCTTTGGTACCCACCCCGTTGAGGCCCACTGATTTCTGGAAAGCGGCACTGTCGTACTTGGCGCCGGTATTGATCTTGCTCACGCAGTCCACCACCTTACCGAGCGGAATACCGCGGCCATAGTCCTGTACGGCTACCCGGCCCTCCTCGATGGTAATTTCGATGCGTTTGCCATGCCCCATAACGTGTTCGTCGATGGAGTTATCGATAATTTCTTTTATCAGGATATAGATACCGTCGTCCTGTGCAGATCCGTCGCCGGTTTTGCCGATATACATGCCCGGACGTAAGCGGATGTGCTCATTCCACTCCAGTGTGCGTACATTATCTTCGCTGTAAATAATCTTCTTTTCCTCGGCCAATTTTTACTCCTTTTTTTGCAGGTACAAAATAACATAAATATTTCGAGGGGCAAAAATTATACTTTGGTTATAAAATGGAGCTGAACCGCCTTTTTCTGGCCCGGGCAGGGGTTTCAGGAATGCCGGGCCGCCGCCCTGCGCAAACGGTCGTTAATGGCCGCCCCGACACCTTCGTTTTGCACATAACTGAACAGGGCCGCTTTTACGGGCAGGGTGTCCAGCTGCCTCAGCGCGCCGAACAGGTTATGGGCCGCCTCGTACAGGTCGCCTTTTGCCGACAGGAATACCCGGTTCTGCGGCGGGACCGCTTCGGGGCTTTCGCCAAAGACCAGTACGGCCAGTTCTTCAGGCCGGTAGGTTTTCAGCGCTTCTTCCAGCGGCATGTTCAACAGGGGAACCAAAGGTGCATAGTGCATTTTTACCTGGCCCGGCGCTACGGGATTGGAACTCTGGTTCACCGAAATACGCACGTTACCCACCTGTTTCTCGATCTCCTGCACCGGCAGACTGCCCAGGCGGTAGATCACCGGTTCACCATCCTCAAAACCTACAATGGTACTTTCAATGCCACGGGTACAGGGGCCGCCGTCGAGTACGTAAGGTACTTTTTCGCCCAGGGAATCCACCACATGCTGCGCCGTGGTAGGGCTTACGTAGCCAAAGGGATTGGCGCTGGGTGCCGCCAGCGGAAAACCGAGTTCCCGCAGCAGTTGCAGGGTAAGCGGGTGATCGGGAATGCGGATGCCCACAGTTTCGAGGCCCGAGGTAACCGTATAGGGTACTGCTGCACTTTTGGGCAGCACCAGGGTAAGCGGACCGGGCCAGAAGGCGTCGGCCAGAAGGCGGGCTTTCTCCGGGAATTCCGTTACCAGTGGGGCCAGCTGTTCCTGTGAGGCGATGTGCAGGATCAGCGGATCGAAAGACGGACGTTCCTTGATGCGGAACACCGAAGCCACAGCCTCCGTATCGAAGGCATGGGCAGCCAGGCCGTACACCGTTTCGGTGGGAATGGCCACACAAGCCCCGCCACGCAGCAGTCCGGCCGCTTTTTGTATATCGGTTCCACGTTCGATCACGGTACAAAAGTAATATTTGGTCACTTGTTTGCCGTATCTTACTTTTGCACAAATTTCAGCTAAACGTCATTTTACAACATGAAACTGTCCTACAAACAACTATCTACGTACCTTCCGGTGCCGCTTTCGGTAGAAAAAACCGCAGAAATACTTACACTTACCGGCCTGGAAGTGGAGGATATTTTTGCGTTCGAGACCGTAAAGGGCGGACTACAGGGCATGGTAGTAGGCCAGGTGGTTGAAAAAGACAAGCATCCGGATGCCGATCGCCTGAGTGTGACCAAAGTAGACGTTGGCACCGGCACCCTGCTCGACATCGTATGCGGGGCACCGAACGTAGCTGCCGGACAGAAAGTGATCGTGGCCACCGTGGGTGCCACCCTGTACCCGGTGGGGGGCGAGCCTTTCAGCATAAAAAAATCCAAGATCCGCGGCGCGGTTTCCGAAGGAATGATCTGTGCCGAGGACGAAATAGGCCTGGGCGAATCGCATGCCGGCATTATGGTACTGCCGGAAGATACCCCCATCGGTATGCCCGCCGCCGAATATTTCCGGATCGATACGGACACCGTGATCGAAACCAATATTACGCCCAACCGCCCGGACGCGGCCTGCCACATAGGTTCGGCCCGCGACATTATCGCCTACCTGGGCATTGAAGCCGACGGGCTGCAACTGAACCTGCCTGACGTAAGCGCCTTTACAACCGGCAGCCATGCGGGACCCATACAGGTAGAGATCGAGAATACAGAAGCCTGTCCACGCTACAGCGGCCTGTACCTGAAAAACGTAAAAGTGGGCGAATCGCCCGACTGGCTTAAGAATTTCCTGCTGGCCATCGGTCTTCGCCCCATCAATAATGTGGTAGACATCACCAATTTTGTACTGATGGAAACCGGGCAGCCCCTGCACGCCTTTGATGCCGATGCGGTTAAAGGCCATAAAGTGATCGTAAAGACCTGCGCCGAGGGTACGCCTTTTGTAACGCTGGACGGCACAGAACGCAAGCTGGGCGCCTCCGACCTGATGATCTGCAACGCTTCGGAACCCATGTGTATTGCCGGGGTTTTCGGCGGACTGCATTCCGGCACCACCGAAAAAACCGTGAACGTATTCCTGGAAAGCGCTTATTTTAATCCTTCCTGGGTGCGCCGTACTTCAAAAAGTCAGGGGCTGAAGACCGATTCTTCGTTCCGTTTCGAGCGCGGTACCGATCCCGAAGGAACCCTTTACGCCCTGAAACGTGCCGCACTGCTGATGCAGGAAATATGCGGCGCCGAACCCGAAGGGGCCATCGTGGACGTATACCCGGCACCGGTTCCCGAACGGGTGATCAGCCTGCGTAAAGCAAAGATTGCCTCCGTTTCGGGCATGGAAATTCCCGGCGACATCTGCAAAAAAATACTGACTGGACTGGGCATCGAGATCCGCAGCGAAAGCAGCGAAGCCTACGAAGTACGCGTGCCGCTGTTTAAAACGGACGTTACCCGCGAGATCGACCTGGTGGAAGAACTGCTGCGCGTTTACGGCCTGAACAATGTACCCCTGAACAAGACCATCGGCTATACGCCCGGCCCCAGAGGCGAACGGGAAGCCATACGCTTTTACAAGAAAACGGCGGCCTTTCTTTCGGCCGGCGGATTTAACGAAATACTGACCAACTCCCTCATCCACAGCAAAAACGCGGCCCTGATGGCCGAGGTAAAGGAAGAGGAATGGGTAAAGGTGATCAACCCGATAAGCTCAGAGCTGGACATTATGCGTCCTACCCTGCTGTTCAGCGGGCTGGACGTAGTGGCCCGCAACCGCAATCACAAAAGTCCCGACCTGCGCCTTTTTGAAATGGCCAATACCTACAAAGCCGTTCCGGGTAAACCCGATCAGTACATACAGGAAGAAAAGCTCTGCCTCTGGATAAGCGGCGCCGAAAGCCCCGAAAGCTGGAGAAATACGGCCACACCTTCCGGTTTTTATACCCTGAAGGCTGCCGTGGACGGGCTGCTGCAGTTCCTGGGCATCGAGGGACAGGAAGCCGCCGAATACCAGGATTCTGTGCTGGAATACGGACTGGAGTACAGATCGAAAAAAGCCGGCACCCTCGCCATATTCGGACATATCCGTTCCCAAACGGCCGAATCCATGGACATTAAGGCCGACGTGTGGTATGCCGAACTGGACGTAAAAAAAATACAGCAGGCCGATGCACAGAACACCATCCGTTTCCGCGAGATCCCGAAATACCCTTCGGTACGCCGCGACCTGGCCCTGGTGGTAAGCAAAGATGTGAAATACACTCAGCTGGAAGATATTGCCCGCAAAAAGGGAAAAAAACTGCTGCGCGGCATTAACCTTTTCGACGTTTACGAAGGCAAAAATTTACCCGAAGGAACACGTTCCTATGCTTTAAGTTATATCTTTATGAGCGAAGAAGGTACCCTGACCGACGAAACGATCGACGGCCTGATGAAGGAGCTGATCAGCACATACGAGTCGGAACTGGGCGCCCGACTCCGATAAAGAGGCTTATATGACATACAGATTTTGGCTTGTTTTCTTTCTCTTCTTCTCCGGGATATGCATTCCTGCACGTACACAAACCGATCTTAATACACAGGACCCCGAATTTATCTATAAAACAGGGGCCGGAAACGCCACCGTACATACAAGCTGGGGCAGCGCCATGAAAGACGGGCGTAACTGCCAGAAAATGAAGATAAGCTGGGAGTATCTCGGTAAAAAGATCAAAAAAATAAACAAATTAACGGGGTTACAGATCGCCCTGCTCGACAACAACGGCATTACAGAGCTGCCGGCCACCATGGGCGAACTGAGCCAGCTGTTTATCTTTTCGAGCAAAAGCAATCCCATAGGTTTTATCG
The DNA here is from genome assembly GCA_052437175.1 of Flavobacteriales bacterium. Classification (GTDB taxonomy): domain Bacteria; phylum Bacteroidota; class Bacteroidia; order CAIKAF01; family CAIKAF01; genus JACVCJ01. Next base: position 163,217 of record JBQVOK010000005.1, on the reverse strand, counting down.
ATCCGGCCATCGGCAGGCAGCAAAGCCTCATGATCCTGGAGCTGACCGGCACCAGGCTGGATTCCCTGCCTGCGGAATTCTGCGATATGCAGAACCTGGAACTGCTGCGGATCATGCAGAACGAATCGAAGGATACGCTGCAACTGCCCGAAGACTTTTTCAAAATGCGCTCCCTGCGCACCCTGCAGGTAGTAAAGGCCAATATATACAAATTCCATGCAAATATTTACGAGGCCGGCAAGCTCGAAAAGCTCACCTGCTCGTCCTGCAAACTGAGCTACCTGCCCGACAGCATCGGTTATGCCTCCGGCCTGGTACACCTGGACCTTTCGGACAATACCCTGCAGGAACTGCCGGCCAGCATCGGCTACCTGAAAAAACTACAGTACCTCTCGCTGCAGAACAACAAGCTGAGTACCCTGCCCTACACGCTGTCTTACCTGAGCAACCTGCAGACGCTGGACGTACGCGGGAACATGATCTCACGCGAGGAACTGGACATTTTACGTCTATCCCTGCCAAGGTGCCGGGTGCTCTTCGACGTCGAAAAAAAGTGAAGTTCAGGGGCCTAATTGAAAAGGAATGGAATAATTTAATATTTTTACCGTCTGAACAAACACCAATTTTAACCTATGAAGATCAGAAATTTTACCCTAATTTCCTCTTTAACCGCACTTTACACCTTCATCACTATAGGTTTTGTAAACGCCCAGGGGAACCAGTGTCCGGGTTGCAGCATCGACATCAACTGTACGAGCCCGACCAATTTTCCGTCTTTATGCCCGGCTACCATGCCCAACGGCACTCAGCTTCAGCCTTATGATCAGAACGTTACGTTCTTTATGCCGGACAAGGTGGATGCCAGCGGTTTCAGCAACCTGGACCTTACCCAGGTGACCATTACCGGTCTGGCGGGTATGCCGCTGGGGCTGAACTGGACCTCGAACGCATATCCCTCGAACTCCTACAATCCCACATCGAACGTAAATACACAGCGCGGTTGTGTTAAAATATGCGGTACCCCCCTGGCGGCCGGCACGTACAATGTAATTGTAAATGTAATGGTTACGGTGTGCGATATCCCGATCGTAGGATGTTCCACACTGGCCCAGTCGTTCACCCTGCCGCTCACCATCGACGGAGCAGGCGGCGGTAACGCGTTCTTTACATACGCCCCGGCCTCAGGCTGCGACAGCATCGGTGTGAACTTCCACCCTACCTATACCAGCAATGATCCCGTTCAGATGGTTGCCTACCAGTGGGATTTCGGCAACGGCCAGTCTTACTTCTCTGCCAACCACGATACAACGGTCAGCAGCTATACCCAGCCCGGCCAATACTACCCCACACTGTATACCAAAATTTACAACCTGCGTCTTAAGTCACTGGCAGCTACCATTACCGGCGGCTGGTGGTGCGGCGATATCGAAGAGCTCAACTGCGGTAACGGTAATGCCGACCTGTTCTTTACCGTTTCCGGCGGACTGGGTTATACCTCTTCCGTGATCGGTAATACCATGACCCCGAGCTGGCCCAATGTAGACCAGCCGCTTTCGGGCACCAACCTTACCTTTAACTTTACAGAAGACGATAACGGTGCTCCCTTCGGTTCACAGGATGACAACGGAGGCGCTACCTTCATCAACGTAACGGGCATCGGGGCCTATTCCGGTACCACTACGGCGGTTTCTTCCGGTGGCGGCGGTGTAAACTTCTCTTTTGTGATCGATACCGTGCTGGCTTCCCAGTTTGTTACTACAGATACGGTTGATGTATATAACCTGCCGCCGGTTCCGGTGGTAACGGCTTCGCCCGCATTTACGGCCTGCGCCGGTCAGAACCTGACCCTGCACGGTCCCGGCGGATATGTATACGAATGGTACGAAAACGATACTACCCTGATCCCGACGGCTGTAGATTCTTTCTTTGTGGTTCCCGTACCGGGCAACTTCCCCTGGACAGGTAGCTACCGCCTGGTGATCAAAAACCCGGCCACCAACTGCGCGGCATCTTCGGCATCCATTGCCGTTACCTATAATGAGTCCCTGCCTCCGCAGTTCGCTACCGGTGGCGCCTACCAGATGGCCAACGGTCAGCTGAGCACCCTGTATGCGGGCTATACCTCCTACCAGTGGCTCCTGAACGGCACGCCGATCATACCGGCCGGCCAGACACAGAACTACATGCCAACCGTGAACGGCAGCTACTCGCTGATCATTACCAACCAGTACGGCTGTACAGATACCTCGAACGTAGTGAACGTATTTAACGTAGGCAACGAAGAAGTACTGAACGAAAATATGATCGCCGTTTTCCCGAATCCCAACGACGGACACTTTACCGTGAACATTAAGGGCGGCGACCATACGCCTACCCGCTTCAGCCTGGTAAATATGGTGGGTGAGACCATTTACAGCGAAAACATACAGGCCACGGCCAATACATGGAACAAATACGTTTCTGTAGAATCGCTGGCTCCGGGCATTTACATTGCCCTGGTCGATTTCGAAAAAGGCACCGTTAAGAAGAAGATCATTATCAAATAACAAACAGGCCCGGTTCCGCGCCGGGCCTTATCTCTTTATCACAAACATCAATTCATCAGTAAACCCAAATGCGTATGAAATACAAAATTTCTACACTTATCCTGGCAGCAGGACTGGTCATGGGTAACCTGTGGTCACAGGCCTGCGGCACCTGCACTCCGTTACCGGGGTGTTTTGCACAGGGCGGCACGCAGTGTCCCCTGTCGGGGCAGTCGCCTCACATGACGCAGTACCAGGCGTACCAGACAGACGTTACCTTCTACATGCCCAAGGACACGAATATATCCGGTATCGGTACGGTACAGATCGTAAACGTAGATTACGTATCCATTACCGGACTTCCGGTAGGCATCAGCTGGCAGTGCAACAACAACGCCAACGGCTGTAACTACAATCCCGATAACGGCGAACAGCTGGCCTGTATCCGTTTCTGCGGAACACCACTTTCACCTCCGGGCAACTACACGGCCACGATCAATATTGCCGGTACGGCAAATACGCCATTCGGCCAGTTCACACAAAACGAACAGCTGCAGTACGTATTTACGATCGATGCCCCTACCAGCGGCAACGGCTATTTTAACTTTACGCCTGTAGGCGGTTGCGACAGTGCTACCATCAACTTTACGGCCAACGTGGTTACCACGCCTCCGCAGATCACCAGCTATACCTGGAACTTCGGAAACGGTAACAACAGTACGGTAGTCAGTCCCCCGGCGCAGAACTATGCCCCGGCCGGAGCTTATTACCCCTCGCTTACCACTACCATCTACAACACGGTACTGAACAGCCTTTCGGCCAATGTTACCGGCGGCTGGTGGTGCGGCGATATCGAAGAGCTGAACTGCGGCAGCGGCAATGCCGACCTGCAGTTTACCCTTACACACGGTGCAGGTAACTATACCAGCAGCGAGATCGGGAATACCGTTACGCCGTCCTGGTCGAACCTGGGCGTTGTACTGCAATCCTGGACGCTTACCTTCTCCTTCCAGGAGAATGACACCGGTCCTCCGTTCGGTTCGCCGAACGATAATGGCGGCGCCACTACGGTGATCGTAACCGGCCCGGGCTCCTACAACGGTTCTACTACGGCCATTACTTCCGGCGGCGGCGGTGTGAACTTCTCGTTCAACATCACGCAAAGCCAGTTCTCCAGCAATACCACCACCGATACCATTAATATCTTCAATTCACCGGTAGCACCGATCGTAAGCGCTTCACCGAACGACAGCGTATGCGAACTGACACCGGTGACCCTGAGCGCACCGGCCGGCAACTACCTGTACGAATGGTACAATGCAGCCGGACTGCTTTCTGATTCATCCGGTAATTCCATTACCGTAATGGATTCAGGCAGCTACATGGTACGCATCACCGATCTGGCCACCGGCTGCTCAAGCCAGTCTGCCTGGACGCAGGTATCTCACTTCCCGGGCGTATACAACACCAGCATTACAAACACTGCCGGTGTACTTAGCGTTTCTGCCCAGGCCGGAAGTACCTTCCAGTGGCTGTTCAACAATACCCCGGTATTCCCGAACGGCACCGGTGCCACGCTGATCCCTGCCTTCGCCGGCAACTATTCGGTAATTGCCACCAATATGTTCGGTTGTTCGGACACCTCCAACGTGCTCAATGTTACTTCGCTCTTTGGTGTGGAAGAAACACCCGCCTTCAGCGACGTACTGCTGTTCCCGAACCCGGCCACACAGAACATCAGCCTGAACTTTGAGGCTTTTGTTGCCGGAGACATCACGTTTACCATCATCGACGCGATGGGCAAACAGATCTTTGAAGAAGAGAAATTCGTGCCACAGGGTAAATACATCAAAGCATTTGATCTTACCGGCCTGGCCAACGGCGTTTACATGATCCGTATGAAAAGCGAGAACGGGTTAAAAACCCTGCGTTTCATCAAGCATTAATTTATAAACGCGCGAAATTGATTTACGAAGAGCTTGCACGGTGTGCAGGCTCTTTTTATTTTTGGACATACGCAAAATTTACCAACCCATGCGCGAAAATGTCCTCCATTTTATATGGCAGTACGGCCTTTTTAACAAAGACCGTCTGTACACCCTCGACGGTGAAAAGGTGGAATACATCCACCCCGGCCGGCTGAACCCGGATTCCGGACCCGATTTCTTTAATGCACGGCTGCGTATCGGCGGACTGCTGCTGGCAGGCAATGTGGAACTGCATACCGAAGGCCCCGACTGGTACCTGCACGGGCACCAGGACGATGCGGCCTACAGCAATGTAATACTGCATGTGGTATTCCGCAAAGGCTGCCGCACCCAGGTACTGGGCAAGGAAATTCCCGTTCTGGAACTGCATCCCTTTATAGAAAAAGCCTTCTGGCAAACCTATACAGGCCTGCAGAAACGGAGCGGACAACCTGCCTGCACCTACGCCCTGGAGCAGGTGCCCGGCATCTATTTTACCCGGCAATGGGAAAAGGCCGGCATTGAACGTATACAGGAAAAAGCCCGGCGGCTCCAGGAACTGTTTGAATATAGCGGGCAACGGATCGATCAGGCTTTTTTCATCCTGCTTTGCCGCAATTTCGGCTTCGGCATCAATACGGAAGCCGGGCAGATGCTGGGGCTGCGCACCGATGTAAAAATACTGGCGCGGCACCGGCAATCCCTTTTCCAGCTGGAAGCCATACTGCTGGGCATGGCCGGATTTCTCGAAGATCCCGGGGACAATGCCTATGCCCTGGAACTGCGGAAGGAGTTCCTGCATATACGGAGACTCTTTCCACTGACGCCCATGCAGAAACACCTCTGGAAGTTTTCGAAGACCCGGCCGGGGAATTTCCCTACCGTACGCCTGGCTCAGCTGGCAGCGCTCATCCACCATTCGGGCTTTATGGTGAATTCCATTCTGCAGGCGGACGACCCGGCCGGCATACGCAACCTGTTCCGCGCCGCCTGCTCTGATTTCTGGGCTACGCATTACGATTTTAACTCGCCACGGCCCCACAGACAGGCCAAACCGGGAGAGCACAGCATCGACGGACTGCTCATAAATTCGGCGGTTCCCCTTATGGCCTGGGAGGCCGTACGCTCTGAAAACGCCGCCCTCATGGAAAAAACCGTGGAACTCCTGCAGTCACTGCCGCCGGAAGACAACCGCCACACCCGTATATATGCGCAATGGGAAGCTCCGTTACAAAATGCCTTCGATTCCCAGGCTGCGTATCACCAGCACAAGCGTTACTGCCGCGCCCGCCAGTGTATCTCCTGCCTTATCGGCAACAAGATACTGCGCAACGGCACATTGCCGGCACCGGATTCTTCATGAATATACCAAAAATTCCCCAGGCGATGCTATACAGGCCATCCGGGGCTTTGCTGTGGAAACATACTCATAAAACAAACATAACTTTCATTTGTACTTTTCATAATATTATTAATTTAGCCCGATCAAGAACACTATTTCTTAGCCTATGACAAAGGAGAAACAACAATGGGGATCGCGCATCGGACTTATTTTAGCGATGGCAGGTAATGCCGTCGGACTCGGAAACTTCCTGCGATTCCCGGCCCAGGCCGTGCAGAACGGCGGTGGTGCCTTTATTATACCTTACCTGGTCTGCTTTGTACTGATGGGAATTCCCCTGCTCTGGATCGAATGGAGCATGGGCCGTTACGGCGGTCGTTACGGTAACCACTCTACACCTTTTATCCTGAACGAAATGGGTAAAAAAGCCCTCTGGAAATATATCGGTGTATTCGGTATTTTCACTAATGTAGCCGTAGCTGCCTACTACTGTTATATTGAATCCTGGACCATGTCGTACGTAATGCACTCCATCATGGGTACGTTCAATGGCATGGACCGCAATGCCGTGGCTTCCTTTTTCGACAGTTATGTGGACATCGGCACCTCTACCACCGGTATTCCTTACGAAGCTGTTATTTTTTACGTGTTCTGCCTGCTGCTGAACACCTATATCCTGTCCAAAGGTTTGGACGGCGTGGAAAAAGTGGCCAAAGTTGGTATGCCGCTGCTGATCCTTTTCGGTATCTTCCTCGCTGTGCGTGCCATTACCCTGCAGGCCGGCGACAGTGGTGCTGTCTATGACGGAACCCTAGGTCTCAATTACCTGTGGACGCCCGATTTCAACTCCCTGTACAATCCCAATGTATGGCTGGCAGCCGCCGGACAGATCTTCTTTACCCTTTCGGTGGGTATGGGAACCGTACACTGTTATGCGTCCTACCTGAACTCCCGCGACGATGTGGCCTTAAATGCCATGAGTGCCGGCTGGATGAACGAATTTGTAGAAGTGGTTGTGGGCGCATCGATCGTAATTCCGATCACCGTAGGTTATTTCGGTGTGGAAGGTATGCTCGAGATCGCCAAACAGGGCAGCTTTGCGCTGGGCTTTAAAACCATGCCCTACCTGTTTTACCAGTGGGGCAGCGTACTGGCTCCGGTAGCCGGTGTTATGTTCTTTGGGCTGCTGTTCTTTGCGGGCATCACGTCTTCGCTGGCCATGGGTACTCCCTGGATGGGCTTTATGCACGACGAATACGGCTGGGGCCGCAAACTGGGCGCCTGGTCCTTCGGTCTGTTCGTACTGGTACTCGGGCTGCCTACAGTATTCTTTTACCAGTACGGGGTCTTTGACGAATATGACGACTGGGCGGGGACCAACTCGCTCTTTGTGTTCGCCCTGGCTGAGACCGTGCTTTTTGCCTGGATCTTCGGTATCAAAAAGGGCTGGCAGGAAATTACGCTCGGCGCCGATTTTAAAGTGCCCGGCTTCTTCAGGTACGTCATCGGTTATGTAACACCCGTATTGCTGCTGCTGGTGTTCCTGGCCAATATCATCAAACCCGTGGATAACGACTGGGGCATGGCCTTCAGCGGACTATTCAGCGGCGACGGATGGCCACTCGATAACGGCTCTCTGATCAAGAAAATTACCATGAACGGCCTTCGTGGCGAAATAGCAGCCGAAACCGACAATGTAAAACGCGCTTTCCTGGAAAAGAAACTAACCTTTACCATCATTGCCCGTTTAATACTGGTAGCGGCCTTTTTATTCATCAGTTTCCTGGTATACCGTGCCAGCAAGCTCAGAACTAAAAAATTCTAATCTATGAACACGATCGCATTAGTTATGATGATCACCGTACAGGTTACGGTCACCGCCATCACCATTTATTTCTTTGTGAAAGTAATGAAAGCGCCTACGGAAAAGGGTGAGCATACAGAGCTGCCCGATCCGCTGGACGAAAATCCTTAAATACAAAATGAAACAATTCCTGCGTCCGTTTTTCAGTTTTAACCGGTCGGAACGTAGGGGAATGATCGTACTTGCAGGCATCCTTGGTGCCTGCATTCTTTTTATCACTTTTCTGCCCCTTATTGTACCACCCGTATCTCCCGAGCTGCAGGCTTTTGCAGCTATGCCCTTCGACAGTTCCCTGCAGGCCGCACCCGCTTATGCAGAACGGAACATGTACACTCAACCCGGAAAAAACACCCCTGCCCTTCAGCCTTTCGATCCAAACGGACTGCCCGCAGAAGAATGGGTCCGTATGGGACTTTCGCCCCGGCAGGCCGAAGTACTGAAGAATTACGAAGCCCGTACCGGAGGTTTCCGTAAGGCCGAAGATCTGCAGAAATGCTTTGTGATCTCCGGGAAATTTTACAACCGCATAGCCCCTTTTATACGTATACGAAAAACAGGAGCGGAAGTTAGCGAAAACCCGTCAGCAACAGGCAGTACAGAAATCCAGACAGACCTGAACACGGCCGATACCACCGAACTGAAACGCCTGCCGGGCATAGGCAGCACCCTGGCCCTGCGTATCGTACGTTTCCGGGAGCGCCTGGGCGGCTTCCATTCCGTTACACAGCTGCGCGATGTATACGGGCTAAAGGAAGAAACCTACCTGGCCATAGAAAAACGCCTGTGGACCAGCCCGGTAAAACTGCGGCAGGTATCCGTCAATTACGCAAGCTACGAAGACTGGCTGCAGCTGCCCTATATCGACAAAAAGACCGCCCGGAACATTGTAAATTACAGGGAAAAGAACGGTTTTTTCCGCCGTTTGGGAGAATTAGGCGAAAAGGGTCTCCTAAACGCCGAAACCTATTCCAAATGTTTGCCTTATTTACTACTTTAGCGCCCCTGAAAAAGTCCTCTCTCTAAGTTGTTGTTTGTCATATTATTTATTTGAAACCCATGAATTTCGAATTTAATGAAAACCAAAAAATGATCGCGCAGATGGTGCGCGATTTCGCAGAGAAAGAAATTCGTCCGAATGTGATGCATTGGGATGAAAATGAGATCTTTCCTGTTGATGTAATGAAAAAGATGGGCGAAATGGGCCTTTTAGGCATTTTCGTTCCCGAAGCTTACGGCGGAAGCGGGTTCAGCTATCACGAGTATGTTGCAGCTCTGAGCGAACTGGCCAAAGTATGCGGCGGTGTGGCCCTTTCGGTAGCGGCTCACAATTCCCTTTGCACCGGGCATATCTACTACCACGGCAGCGAAGAACAAAAGAAGAAATACCTTCCCAAACTGGCCACAGGCGAATGGATCGGCGCCTGGGGACTGACCGAGGCCAACACCGGTTCCGATGCCATGCGTATGAAATGTACGGCGGTAAAAGACGGGAACGAGTGGGTGCTGAACGGCAGTAAGAACTGGATCACACACGGTCTCAGCGGCGATGTGGCCGTGGTACTGGTGCGTACGGGCGACCTGCTCGACTCCAACGGTATCACCGCGTTCATCGTTGAAAAAGGCACACCGGGCTTTTCTGCCGTTAAGATCAAGAACAAACTGGGCGTACGTGCCAGCGAAACGGCCGAGCTGATCTTCGACAACGTGCGTATCCCCGAAGAGAACGTGATCGGACAGGTGGGTCAGGGCTTTAAACAGGCCATGCAGATCCTGGACGGCGGACGTATTTCTATCGCAGCCGTATCCCTGGGTATTGCCAAAGGCGCTTTCGAAGCGGCCCTGAAATACGCCAAGGAACGCGAACAGTTCGGACAGCCCATTGCCAATTTCCAGGCCATCGGGTTTAAACTGGCCGATATGGCTACGGAGATCGAAGCGGCCGAGCTGCTCACCTACCGTGCGGCCGACCTCAAGAACCGCGGCGAAAAAGTAACCCAGGCCGGTGCCTATGCCAAGTACTTTACTTCGGAACTCTGCGTAAAATGCGGGAACGAAGCCGTACAGATCATGGGTGGCTACGGGTTCACCAAAGAATACCCCGCCGAAAAATTCCTGCGCGATTCCAAACTGATGACCATCGGGGAAGGAACTTCCGAAATTCAGAAACTCGTGATCTCGCGAAACCTGATAAAAAACTAAACGGAAAGGGGGCTTCGGCCTCCTTTTTTGTTTTTCGGCAGAAGTCTTTATCTTTAGCTGAGTTTATTGAGAACTACTATGAAAAAGAAAGCAATTCTGTTCCTGGCTTTGGGTATGACCGCCAGCGGTTTTATGGCCTGTAAGAAAACTACGGCCTTCAGCTACAAAGCCAGCTGCAGCACCGCCTGCAAAGTGAGTTATTACGACAGTGACGGTAATTTTGTAGCCCGCTCCGGTTTTGGCACCTCTTTCGAACAGGATATTGCCGCCTTAGAGTTCCAGCCCGTGCAGGTTGCGGTACAAAGCTCCGTATGCCCCGAGACCGGCGCCTGCGACAGCAGCCTCTTCCTCAACGATGAAATACGTGTAGAGCTTTGGAAAGGCGATGAAAAGATCTGCGAACAAAGCACATCGGGCAAACCCCTGCAGGCCGTTTCCTGCAAATACAAGTGGGAACAGTAAGGGCTTTCACACCGAATTAACCCTTTGTAAAGAGAATTTTCACACCGGGCCGATTTGAAAAGCAAAGAATATTGCGCACCTTCGTGTCGTTAATTTATCGGCTATCTATATGTCAGTAACGCAAAATTACATTCAGGTCCCCTACGGAAAAAGTGTACATGGTGAAGAAGAGATCGAAGCTGTGGTAAACGTGCTCCGTACCTCAACCATGATGGGCAAACACGTGCGCGAAATGGAAGAAAAAGTTTCGGCACTGTACAACAAAAAACACGGCATTATGGTAAACTCGGGCTCTACCGCCCTGTACCTGGCCGCCGACCTGCTCGACTATGAGCCGGGAGCCGAGATCATTACCCCCGTACTTACTTTCTCGACCACGGTGGCCCCGCTCATCAAAAAAGGCTGGGTACCCGCCTTTGTAGACGTGGAAGAGGGCACGTATAATATCGATGCCGATAAGGTAGAGGCCATGATCACGCCCAAAACCAAAGCCATGTTCATCCCGAACCTGATCGGGAACCTGCCCGACTGGCAAAAACTGCGCGCTATTGCCGATAAACACGGACTTTTTGTACTGGAAGACAGTGCCGATACCCTGGGCGCCGAGATCGGCGGAGCCAGTTCGGGACGTTTTACCCACATGAGCACTACGAGTTTCTACGGTTCACACGTGATCAACTGCGCCGGCAACGGCGGTATGCTCTGCGTGAACGAAGACGCCCACTACAACCGCGGCAAACTGCTGCGCTCCTGGGGCCGCAGCTCCTCGCTGTTCGTGGAAAGTGAAAAGATAGAGAACCGCTTCAATGTAGAAGTGGACGGTATACCTTACGACGCCAAATTCGTGTTCGAAGAACCGGGTTACAACGTAGAACCTTCCGAAATGGGCGCTGCATTCGGACTGGTACAGTTAGCCAAACTGCAGGCCAATATCGATACCCGCATTGCCAACTACAAGCAGATGCGTTCCTTCTTCGAAAAATACGAAGAGTTCTTTATTCTGCCGAAACAGCTGCCCGACAGCCGTACCGGATGGCTGGCCTTTGCGGTGACCCTGCGCGACAAAATGCCGTTCATCCGCCGCGACCTGCAGATCTTCCTGGAGAAACGCAATATCATGACCCGTACGGTGTTCACCGGAAACATCCTGCGTCAGCCCGGCTTTAAGAACATTGCCTGCAAACGGGTGGACGACTACCCGGAAGCCGACCGTGTAATGCGGGGCGGTATGCTGATGGCCTGCCACCAGGGCCTGAACCAGGAACAGATCGCCCACGTAATGGAATCGGTGGACGCGTTCATGGCACAGTACTAAACGGAAAAATCATCATACAGTATACAAGGGCGGAAGGAGACTTTCGCCTTTTTTTGTGTTATTCCCCGACGTCATCTTTCAAATCTGTTACATAGGAATTTATATCAACTAAAGCTGGATTTTCTTGCCTTCACTGTTGGAAAGTCTTATACAGTATTTATTTTTTTGACACAATTGTACATAGACTGATTATTACGTACATTTGAAAATTGGTCATCTATAATTTTTTGAGATGGTGCCAATAGCCAAACTCTATATAGCCCCCTAATAAATTACCAATTATGAAAAAAATTTCTATTAACAACATTATAAAATTTAGATATAAGGCTGAAAAAAATCGAAAAACCTTTATTAAGAGTTTAGAAAGAAAAGCAGAGGTTAAAACTGAGGGTGGAGGAAATTATTGGGGAAGAAGTTTAAGTGCATTGAGCAATGCTATAAATCATAAGGACAATACAATAATTAAGGAAAAAATTGATGAAATATTAGGGCTTTTACTTCCCGGCTTATTAAGACAAACTAAGGATATGTATCAACGAAATATAAACATTTTGCACAATTATGAAAATGTGGATTTTTCAAACTGGCTGCCAAATGAATTTAAAATTTTGTCTAAATCAAATAAGAAAACTACGATACATATAAACGCGATTCCAGTTCAAATAACTCCAAGTCAGATTTTTTCATTTGAGGAAAACGGAAATGAATATATTGGGGCAATTTGGTTTGTTGCACAATTAAATGGTTATAGACAAGAAGAACTTGGAATGTTTGCAGAGGCCTTATTTATTTATCTTACGAATAACTTTGATGAAAAATTTCAAATAAGCCCTCAATACTGCATAGTTGTAGATATTTCAGCACAACAAGAGGTAAACTATAAAAATTTAATTGACGAAGAAGTTCCGGCTATATTAGAGGCAACTTTAGAACTCATAAAAGAACAATTATGAAGCCACAACTAATGTTTGTCATACTAAAATGTACAACTGTATTCGTTAAGATTTAATCTACAGACAAAACCGCCGGGAACTATCTTTCCGCATGCAAAATTTAAAACACCTGCTACTCTTTATTTCCATCCTGACTTTCTACGAACAATTCTTTGCCTATTCCATTGTGTACTACATCAATTCAAAAACGGAGAGTGGATTGATGGCCATCATGACCCGTTTAGTATGATAACGGAACTCGTTCGTGATGGGAACGTAAAAAAATGGAAATAAAAACCAGCACACAGTGTCATATTCCAGAGACATATGAAAACCTTCATCTATATTCCTATTTTTAATAGCCTGAAAAAAAGAGGAAGCTGACACTTCGGTTCCACTTAGCACATATCTTAGTATATACATGAAAAAACTTATTCCTATACTCTTTTACTGCATTTGTTTACATATCCATGCCCAGGACAGTTTCCATAAAGACCTGGATTTCGTATATACCCGGCTGAAGCAGAGCAGTTCCTACAAAACCCAGAAAGACAAACGGGAAGCCCTCGATATAAAATACAGGGAACTGAAAAATACCTACGCCGGCCGGCAGCTGAACACCCTCGAAAGTTATTTCCGACTGTACGAACTGGTGGATGTGCTTAATGACCTTCACAACGACATTTACGGCAATACAGAACCTTTTTCGTATACAGATCTGCAAAAGCCGGAATTCCTGGAAAAAATACGTAACTCCCCGGAGTATACTTTCTATCCGTATAGCACGGCAAACCTCGACAGCCTGGAAGCAGCCCTGGAAAAAAAAGCCCTGAACGACTACGAAGGCATTTATTACTACGAGACCTATATTAAAATTGGCATCTGCCGGAATGCCGCAGGTATATACGAAGGCATCGTTTTAGACAGCCGTATACCCGCCTGGCAACCTGGCGAGACCATACTGTACCTGGCCGGACGGGAAAACAAACGTTTTCGCCTGTTTATGGGACATCCGCTGCACAAAAGGCTTTTTTCAGCGCTCGATTACTTCGATGCCGGGGAATTTAAATTCCTTCCCTGGAAAAAGAAAAGTGAGGGTCCTGATTTTTACCGGGCCGCCTTCCCGGAAAAAAAATTCCATTTCGATACCTTGAATCCGTCTACCCTGTATATAAAACTCGGCAGCTTTAGCTCTTCCGGCGAAAACCTGCGGCAGGCAACGACATTCTGCAACGGGATAAAAGACAAACTACATACCCCGAACCTGATCGTAGATATCCGGAACAATCCGGGTGGCGGAGACCGCACCTCACTGCAGTTTTACAAATTGCTGAAAGCGTATAAAGGTCAGCTATGGCTGCTTATCAACTTTGGCACGGTAAGCAATGCCGAGCAGTTTACCGTTAAACTCAAAGACCGTAAAAATGTTACCCTGCTGGGCGATAATACCCGGGGAATGATCACGTACGGCCGCAATTACCCGGAAGATCAGGCAAGTCCCTCCGGACGTTTTCGTATTTATTTTTCAGACATGAAGGACAACTGGAAAAAATACCTGCCTTACGAAGGCAAAGGCATTTCCCCGGACGTGTGCCTGCGCAGCGACCGCGACTGGATCGAACAGGCCCTGGAAATACAGAAAAAATAAAAGCTGCCTCTTCCGAAGCAGCTTTTCTATACGTTCGTCCCGGTGGGGATCATACATTAATTTCAACGCCGTCTTTGTCCTTGTAACGGTATTCCATTAAAGGCAGCGACATGTTGGATTTTACCTCGATCTTGCCCTTGTACTTACGTTTCCATTTATTGGCCAGGGAAAAGATCCAGCCTTTGGTGAGGAATGCGTGTACGAAGGGATGGCATTCGATGGTAATGGGACTTCCCTTACGTTCGGTCATGAGGTAGCGTACCTCGTTCTCCATATCGTCCACGATCAGCAGGGGCGCTTCGGCTTTACCGGTACCGTGGCAGGTGGGGCACACCTCTTTGGTCTCGATATCGATCACGGGGCGCACGCGTTCGCGGGTGATCTGTACCAGGCCGATCTTGGAAGGGGGCAGTACATTGTGTTTGGCCCGGTCGTTCTTCATAGCCGTCTTCAGGAACTCGTACAGTTTCTGTTTGTTTTCGGCCTTATGCATATCGATAAAGTCAACCACAATAATTCCGCCCATATCACGCAGACGTAGTTGACGGGCAATTTCGGCGGCAGCTTCCAGGTTGGCCTCGATGGCGTTCGTTTCCTGGTCATTGCCTTTCTTGAGCATATTGCCGCTGTTTACGTCGATCACGTGCAGGGCTTCGGTATGCTCGATAATCAGGTATCCTCCGCTGGGCAGTCCCACCTGTCGGCCGAACAGGGCTTTTACCTGTTTGGTCACTTTATGGGCATCGAAAATATCGGCTTTGCCTTCGTAGAACTTAATAATTTTTTCTTTACCGGGTAAGGTATTGGCAACAAAGTCGCGCAGTTCGTCGTGCAGGGCTCTGCTGTTCACGACCACGCTGTCGAACGAGAAACTTTCGTTCATCAGGTCGCGCAGGATGGCGGAGGTTCGTTTCAGTTCGCCGAGGACCTTTACGGGGGTATGTCCCACTTTCATCATGTCCACGGCCGAATTCCAGCGCACGAGCTGTTCTTCCAGGTCGCGCTGCAGTTCTTTAGCCTCTACCCCTTTTGCGGCTGTACGGATGATGCATCCGAAATTTTTGGGTAAGACCGGTTCAATGATATCCTTGAGCCGTTTACGTTCTTCGCTGTCTTTGATTTTTGAAGACACGGAGACACGTGCTCCGAAGGGAGCCAGTACAAGATATCGTCCGGGAATGGAGATTTCGCAAGAGAGACGCGGCCCTTTCTGGGAAATGGGTTCTTTGGCGATTTTCACCAGGACCCTTTGTCCGGGTTTGATCACGTCCACAATTTTGCCCTCTTTCACAATATCGGGTTCCGGTTTCAGGTACATGAGGTTACCTGTTTTCACCTTTCCCGACTGCAGTTCAGCAATGAACTTGTTCAGCGAGCGTATTTGCGGGCCCAGGTCAAAGTAGTGCAGAAAAGCATCCTTTTCGTACCCTACATCGATAAATGCCGCGTTCAGGTTAGGCATCACACGCGATACCCTGGCCAGGTACAGGTCGCCTACGGTATAAGCGCTGTCGGCCAGTTCGTGGTTGAACTCAACTAAGTTTTTATCTTGCAAAACAGCCAAATATACATCCTTACCCTTTACCTCTACTATGAGTTCATTCATCATAATAAGTCAAGATAAAACAGGCACACCCGTACCAATCGGCATCAGATACCGAAACTGGAACGGGGCCAAATTATACAATCGGATAATACTTAGCTAAAAGAATTACTTCTTCTTCTTGTGACGGTTTTTGCGAAGTCTTTTCTTTCTTTTGTGCGTGTTCATCTTAGCTCTTTTTCTTTTTTTTCCGCAAGGCATGATGTGTAATTTTTAATTCGTTAAACAATAATTTTATTTATTCTCAATCCCGTAGGTGGATTTCATGTATTCCTTTGCCTGTTGTGCCACCATATCGGCGGGCACTTTCTGCAAATATAGGTTAAGTTGTGCAAGTGCCGAATCTTTTTTACCGGAAGCGGCGTATGCGTCGGCCAGGTAGAACCGGGCCTCACTGATGCTGGTGTCGATACGGGTTACTTCTGTGAAGTGGCCTATGGCCTTGTCGAACTGCCCGGATACCATAGCAAAGCGTCCCAGTTCCATGATCGCTTCGGTATTTGCCGGATCTTCGGCCACTACTTCGCGCAGCATACCGATGCCTTTCATGGGTTCGGTACCTTTTTCCACGATGGTAGCTGCCAGTTTAATTTTGGCGGAGCGGTTGCGCGGATCGATGGCCAGTGCCTTTTCAAAGGCATATTCCGCGTTCTCAACGGCCCAGCCACGGTTACCGTCCCCTGCAAAGGCCGATACGGCCAGGAAACGTTTACCGGCCTGTGTCCAGGTGTCCGCATCGTTTACCAGTTCGGCCTTTTTACCGAAAAAGTAAGCGGATACCTGCGGGAACATAGCCCTGTCCCACAGTAAAACAAGCGAATCGCAAGCAGGAACAGCCTGGCTGCCACCCGAGGAAAGTACTTCTTCCCAGCGGTCGGACGCTACAGCTGTTTGAGGCGGAACCTCCGTCTTGATGCTTTTCAGCTCTTTCAGGAACTCTTCTGCCGCCTGTTTGCGATTGCGCTCTCTAACCTGTTCATCAGAGAATGTTTTAGGCATAAAGAATGCCGCTGCAAAGGCAGAGCCCGCAACCAGCGCCAATATCAGTATAATGCCTGTTTTATTCATCTGAAAATGTTTTTAACCAAGCCCGGGGCTTATTTCACCTTTTTCTTTACCTGCTCCATGAATACTTTGGCAGGTTTGAATGAAGGGATGTTATGAGCAGGAATAATAATTGTGGTGTTTTTGGAAATGTTACGGCCTTTTTTCTCAGCTCTTTTCTTAACTATGAAAGAACCGAAACCGCGCAAATACACGTTCTCACCACGTGAAAGACTGTCTTTGATAGCCTTCATGGTAGCTTCAACTGTGGCCTGAACTGCTACTTTTTCTACTCCTGTAGCATCTGCAACCTGATTTACGATTTCTGCTTTTGTCATCTCTATTTTATTTAAACATTGATTTTGTAATACTTGCCTCCCTAAATTGGGGTGCAAATGTACAAATCTAAATTGTAACTTTGCCAAACCTTGCATGAAAATTTCGGAAGTTTTAATAAAAAAGTATCTTGATATGAAAAGGGATTTACCGTGGCGTAACACACGGGACCCTTACCTGATCTGGCTTTCAGAAGTAATACTTCAACAAACGCGTGTAAACCAGGGACTTCCCTATTTCAACGCTTTTTCGGAAGCCTACCCCACCGTACATCAACTGGCTGAAGCTGACGAGGATGACATACTCCGGCTCTGGCAGGGACTCGGCTATTACTCCCGCGCGCGCAACATGCACGCCACCGCAAAACGGATCGTCGAAAAGTTCCCGGATCACTTTCCCGTAACATACGATGAGCTGATTCTTCTCAAGGGTATCGGCCCCTATACCGCCGCCGCCGTTTCTTCTTTTGCCGCCAATGAAGACCGTGCCGTGGTAGACGGGAACGTGATCCGCGTCATAAGCCGTTTTGCGGGCATTACCGAACCGGTGAACTCTACGCCCGTACGCCGCGAAATAGAACGCATAGCCGCCGAATGGCTGCAGCCCGGTACCGCCGCCCTGCACAACCAGGCCCTTATGGAACTCGGCGCCCTTATCTGTAAACCCAGGAACCCGCTCTGCCACGAATGTCCCCTGCAAAGCGCCTGTGCCGCATTCCGGGACGGACTTACCGACCTCATTCCCCTGAAAACAAAGGCCGCCCCGAAAAAAGAACGCTACCTGCATTACTACCTGGGCAGCGAAGGCATACAGTACATACGTAAACGCGGCGCCGGAGATATCTGGCAGGGACTGTACGAATTTCCGCTCCGGGAAACCGGCAGTCCGGACCCGGGCCCCCTGCCTTCCTTTGCCGGCAAGGAAACCGCTCCGCAACTCCTGCAACAGGCTAAACATACCCTGAGCCACCAGCTGCTGCATATCCGTTTCTGGCAGACCGAACTGCAGGCCGACCGCCTGGAGGGCTACGAAGCCGTGGCCGACAGCGAACTCGACAACTATGGTTTCCCCATCGTACTGCGTAAATTCAGCAACGTTTTTATCGCCGGGAAAGGGCTTTTGTAGGTTGTTCCGTTTTTTTAGGTAAATTTGGGAAGAGGGGTTATTTGATAAAATCCTTTATTTATATTTGACAAAAGGAAATAGGAAAACGTAGTAATCAATTTGCCAAAATGAACGGAGTAAATAAAGTAATTCTTGTAGGTAATTTGGGGTTGGACCCGGAGTTTAGAAAACTGGACAATGGAGCATCGAAAGCACGACTGAGACTGGCTACAACAGAAACATACCGCAATGCGTCCGGTGACCGGATCGACAAAACGGAATGGCATACCATCATTCTGTGGAGAGGTCTGGCAGACCTGGCAGACAAATACCTGCGCAAGGGCGCACGCATTTACGTAGAAGGCAAACTGAGAAACCGGCAGATCGAAGGACCTGACGGTTCTAAAAAAACGATCACTGAAATTGAGGCCGAGAACCTGGTAATGCTCGACCGCCGGCAGGACAGCAACCGCGGCGGCTATGGACATAACGAAAACGACGAGGAGTCGTCCTCGTATAACCAGAACAACAGCAATAGCAACAGTAATAGCAGTTCCAGCTCCGGACCCAATTTCGAGGACCTGGGCAACGAAACCGGGGGACGCGGCAACAGCCCTTTTTAATATTAACTAAAAACAGTACATTTTGGACGATCATCCGGTCAGTTTGACGGTCAACTTTGCGGGAACGGGAATGCAGATCTCCGATCCGGTCACAGGTCTGATCGTCTACAGCATCATCATTTTATTCTTACTGGCCTGCTCGGCGGTGGTATCCGCTTCCGAAGTGGCCTTCTTCTCTGTAAAGCCCACCGTACTGGAAGATCTGCCCGATACTTCCTCCCGCGAGAAGCTCAAAAACCTGCTCGATAAGCCCAAAACCCTGCTGGCTACCATTCTTATCCTGAACAACACGGTGAACATCGGCGTGGTGGTACTTTCGGAACCACTGCTGGCCTCACTGCCCATGCACAACATTCCGCTGTGGGCGCAGTTCCTGATACAGGTGGTGGCCGTTACCTTCCTGATCCTGCTCGTGGGCGAGATCATTCCCAAAATATTTGCCAACCGCAACTCCCTGCGTATATCGCTGGTGATGGCCGCCCCGGCTTCTGTAATGGTACGCCTGCTGAAGCCCCTTTCCCTGCCCCTGTCCGGTATGGGAAACTACATCGATAAACGCATCCGTAAAAAAGATAATTCCATTTCGGTGGAAGAACTTTCCCAGGCCCTGGAACTGACCGGCGTGGGGACCCAGGACGAAAATTCGGGCAAACTGCTGCAGAGCATTGTAAAATTCGGCAGCGTGGACGTTTCCACCATCATGACGCCCCGGGTGGACGTGTTCTTTATCCAGGACGAATGCTCTTTCGGTAAAATGATCGAAAGCGTGGTGGAGAACGGTTACTCCCGCGTGCCCGTATACACCGGTAATGCCGATAATATCCGCGGTATCCTGTATGTAAAGGACCTGATCCCTTACCTGCACGAAGGCGATGATTTCGACTGGCGCAGCCTGATCCGCAAGCCCTTTTTTGTGCCGGAAAACAAAAAGATCGACGATCTGCTGAAGGAATTCCAGAATAAAAAAATGCACCTGGCTGTAGTGGTGGACGAATACGGCGGCACCTGCGGCATTGTTACCCTGGAAGATATACTGGAAGAGATCGTGGGCGAGATCAACGATGAATTCGATGAAGAAGTGCGCGATCAGCTGCGGCTCAGCGCTTCGGAGTACATATTTTCGGGCAAGACCTACCTCAAAGACCTGTACCAGGTGCTGAACCTGCCCGACGGCGCCCTGAGCGAGCTGGAGGAAAATGTGGATACCCTTGCAGGCGCCATTGTGGAAACACTGGGTAAAATACCCGAACGCGGCCAGGAAGTGGAAATAGGCAACCTGAAGCTGAAAGTGCTCAGCGCCGACAACCGCCGCATACATAAAGTAAAAATAACGATCATTGAAAACGAAAATGTCCAGGAATAATATCAGCGTTCTGTTTTTCTTATCGCTCACCCTGCTCGGGCTGCAGGCCTGTATCGGTGAAGAAAAGGAGCTTATACCCAAACCCAAGGGCTATTTCCGCCTGCCGGAACCCGAAAAGAAATACCTGCTGTACGATTCGCTCTGCCCTTTTTCTTTTGAATACCCTGTGTACGCTAAAATTCAGCCCTACAAACGCGGTGATGAAGTGCGGCCCTGCTGGTTCGACCTGCAGTTTCCCCTGTACAATGCCACCGTATACATGAGTTACGAGGACATAAAAGGCGATGCCCGCCCCTACCTGGAAGATTCGCGCACCCTGGTATACAAGCATACCGTAAAGGCCAATGCCATTGACGAGATACTGGTGAACGACCCGCAGCGTAAAGTATACGGCATTATTTACCAGATACAGGGCGATGCGGCCTCCAACTGCCAGTTTCACCTTACCGATTCCCTGCATCACTTTATACGGGGCAGCCTGTACTTCAATACCAGTGCCAATGCCGATTCGGTGGCCCCTGCCCTGGCCTTCCTGCGTAAAGATGTGGAACATATTACCCAAACCCTGCGCTGGAAATAGCTATGCAATATTTTGTAAAAGAACTTTCTAACGGGATCCGGATCCTGCACGTACCGGCCAAGACCATTACGGCCTGGTGCGGACTGTACATCAATACCGGTACCCGCGACGAGGAAAAAGGCGAAGGCGGCATAGCCCACTTTTTTGAACACGTGCTTTTTAAAGGTACCGAAAGACGCCCGGCCTGGCGTATTATTTCGTCCATAGACGACAGCGGCGGCGAACTGAATGCCTATACCACCAAGGAAGAGACCTTCGTATATGCATCATTCCTGCGTTCGGAACTGAAAAAAGCCGTGGACATTCTCACCGACATCACCTTTCACAGTACTTTCCCCGAAAAAGAGGTGGAAAAAGAACGGGGTGTCATCCTGGACGAGATCGAATCCTATAAGGACGATCCGGTAGAAAGTCTTTTTGATAAGTTCGACGCCCTGTATTTTAAAGGGCACCCGCTCGAAAAACCCATACTGGGCACCACGGCCTCGG
Source organism: Flavobacteriales bacterium (assembly GCA_052437175.1). GTDB lineage: Bacteria > Bacteroidota > Bacteroidia > CAIKAF01 > CAIKAF01 > JACVCJ01. The sequence continues at coordinate 141,821 of JBQVOK010000005.1, read as the reverse complement.
TAAAAAAAATAACGCGGGAACAGCTGTCGGGCTTTGTAAAACGCAAATACAATACCGACCAGATCATTTTCTGTTCGGTGGGGAACTTCAATTTTGAGCGCATCTGTAAATATGCCGAACCGCTGCTGAACGAGGTCCCGGCCTCCATCCGCAGTTTTGAACGCAAACCGTTCATGTATACCACGCCTTTTCACACCACGCAGAAAGAAGACATCCATTCGGCCTATTACCTGCTGGCCACGCACGGTCCCTCGCGTAAGGAACGGCTGCGGGCGCCCCACCTGCTGTTCAACAATATACTGGGCGGGCCCTCCCTTACCTCGGTGCTGAACCTGAGCCTGCGCGAGAAGAACGGCCTCACCTATTCGGTAGAAAGTCAGCTGAATGCCTACAGCGACTGCGGTACCATGCATATTTTCCTGAATACCGATAAAAGCAAGCTGGAAAAAGCCGTGGGCATCGTGGAAAAAGAACTGAAAAAACTCCGCGAGACCGCCCTGAGCCCTACACAGCTGCAAAGGGCAAAAAAACAGGTAAAAGGTGCTATGGCCCTGGCCGACGATAATAAAGACCGCATTATTCACTACATGGGGCGTTCCTTCCTGCACAACGGGCATATCCTGAGCGTGCACGAGATCATGCGCCAGATCGACGAAGTAAGTTCGCAGGACCTGCTGCAGGTGGCCAACGAACACTTTGCCCCGGAAATATACAGTTCGTTCCGGCTGCTGCCTAAAAATTAAAAATCGATCTCCAGTCCGAAGGTCGAGCGCAGTATTTCCAGGTTGGGATTTTTAGCGCTCATATAGTCGAACTTTTCTTTGGCCGTATACATTTTGCGCATGTTTACATCGGCCTTCTGCACTTCGCGCAGCACTACATTCAGCTGCAATTCGGGAATACCCATACCGTGCCGGAAATGATAGAGCAGTGCCGGTTTTTCGCCGCCGATCTCCGTTTCCTGGGCTTTGGCGTCCACCGTTATATCCAGTGTTTTAGCCGCTTCGTTGTATTGCAGCATACCCAGCCAGGTGGCCATATTGCTGCGGTTCTGGCTCTTGTACTGTTCAATGAGCTGATTTTTCAGTGTGTCGAAATCCAGCAGTTCGCGTTCGCCGGCCTGGCGCACTACTTCGGGATCTTCCACCACCATGGGCCCGCTATCATCGGGTTCTGCCGGGGCTGTGGTCTGTTTGGGCTTATTGCCCAGCACTGTATTCGGATTAATGGAATAGCCCGGTTTCAGGATACTTTCTTCCACGCCTTTTTTGGCCTTGGAATAGGTTGCGCCTGCACCCCCGGTCTGTCCGGGTTGCGGACGGGCCTGTCCCGGCGAAGAAGAGGTAATGTAACCGTCCCCGGAATCGGAGAGGCCTACGCGGTCATGGCTTTTTTTTTTAGGTCGACCAGCTGCAACAGTAATAACTCCACGATAAGCCGCTTATTGGTAGCGGCCTTGTAGTCGATATCGGTCTTGGTAGACTCGCGCAGGGCGGCCAGCAGCCAGTCGCCCGGCGTACTTTTGGCCTGCTGCAGGTACTGTTCGCGGGCTTTTTCGCCCACCTCGAGCAGGCGTACCGTCTGTGCGTCGCGGGCAACCATCAGGTTACGCAGGTGTTCGCAGAAGCCGGTGATGAAATTATGGCCTTCGAAGCCTTTATTGATAATATCGTTATAGGTGAGCAGCAGCTGGCGTATATCGCCGTTGAGTGCATAGTCGACCACTTTAAAGAAGTAATCGTAATCGAGCACGTTCAGGGTTTCGATCACGGCCGAATAGGTAAGTTTATCGCCGGAGAAGGTGACCATACGGTCAAAGATCGACAGGGCATCGCGCAGGGCGCCGTCGGCCTTCTGGGCAATTACGTGCAGGGCATCCTGTTCGGCGTCCACGCCTTCCTTGCGGGCGATATTGCCCAGGTGTTCGGCCATATCTTCAATGGTGATACGACTGAAATCGAATACCTGGCAGCGCGACAGGATGGTGGGCAGTATCTTGTGCCTTTCGGTGGTGGCCAGGATAAAAATGGCGTGTGCGGGCGGTTCTTCCAGCGTTTTCAGGAACGCGTTGAAGGCCGCGGTACTGAGCATGTGTACCTCGTCGATGATGTATACGCTGTGCGTACCTACCTGCGGGGCAATGCGCACCTGTTCCACCAGCTGGCGGATATCGTCCACCCCGTTGTTGGAGGCGGCATCGAGCTCATGAATATTGAAGGAGTGCGACTGGTTGAAGGCCGTGCAGGACTCGCATTCGTTGCAGGGGTCCAGCTCGGCGGTAAGGTTCATACAGTTGAGCGTTTTTGCCAGGATACGGGCCGATGTGGTCTTACCCACCCCGCGCGGACCGCAAAACAGGAACGCATGCGCTACCTTTCCGGTGCGTATGGCATTCTTGAGCGTATTTGTGATATGTTTCTGGCCTACAACGTCTTCAAACGTCTGCGGTCTGTATTTGCGGGCCGATACTATAAATTCTGACATAGAAACTCCTTCATCTCCAAAGCGGGAAACAAAAATACGAATATCCGGCCGGGTTTTTATTACTTTGTGGAAAAATAATCCGCTTCCCTTCATGAACTATCAATACCGAAAGGCTACCCTTACTTTACAGGCGGACCAGGTAGCCATTCACTGCTTTGAACCGGAGCTGCCCAACGGGAAAACCGTTCTGCTGCTGCACGGCTCTATCGAGAATGCCCGTATTTTCTTCAGCCGCAGCGGCAAGGGCCTGGCCCCTTTCCTGGCCAATGCCGGGTATACGGTGTTTGCGGCCGATCTCCGGGGTAAAGGCGAGTCGGTGCCGGCCGTACACAAAGGCAATAAAGCCGGCCAGTACGATACGATAGACAACGAGGTGCCCGCGCTGATAAGCTGGGCCATGCAGGAAACGGGACATTCAAAGCTGATCCTGGGCGCACATTCCTGGGGCGGTGTGCTGGCCCTGGCCACCCTGGCCCGTAAACCGGAACTGCTGCCGCATATTTCGGCCCTGCTCTGCTTCGGCAGTAAACGGCGCATCGGCGTATTCTCCCTGCAGCGCCTCTGGATCATCGATATTATCTGGAGCGGCCTCGGCACCTTATCCACACTTTTACTGGGTTACCTGCCCGCCCGTAAACTGAAAATGGGCAGCGACGATGAGGCCGGACCTTTTTTCCTGCAGATAAACCGCTGGGTATATGCCCGCCGCTGGAAGTTCTACCCCGACGGCAGCGATATTGCCGGCACTCTGCGCAATATACAGCTTCCGCCCTCGCTGTTCCTCACCGGTATAAACGACAAGCTGCTGGGCCATGCCTCCGATGTAAAACGCCTGCTGAAGGAAAGCGGTATTCCCGAAGAAAACTTCCGCCTGCTGAGCCGGGAGAACGGCAATCTTGAAGATTACGACCACATCAATATACTTACACACCCCTCTGCTTACAAAGACCATTTTATATTTGCAGAAGAATTCTTAAAATCGAACACATGATCATCCAGGCCCGGAATATACACAAGCGTTATGGCAGTCTGCACGTACTGAAAGGCGTAGACATAGACATTCAGCAGGCTGAGATACTGGCCATTACCGGCCGTTCCGGCGCCGGGAAAAGCACCCTGCTGCATATCCTGGGCACGCTCGACGCCCCCGATGAAGGCAAGGTAGAATTCCGCGGCACAGACCTTAATTTTCGCAACGACAGCAAATTATCGGCGTTCCGCAACCATAATATCGGCTTTGTATTCCAGTTTCATCACCTGCTGCCCGAATTCACCGCCCTGGAGAACATACTGATACCGGCCTATATTTCGGGCCATAATAAAAAGGAAGCCCAGAAACGGGCCTGGGAACTGCTCGATATCCTGGGGCTTGCCCACCGGGCGCAGCACAAACCCTCGGCCATGAGCGGGGGTGAACAGCAGCGTACGGCCGTGGCCCGGGCCCTGATCAATTCTCCCTCGGTGGTCTTTGCCGATGAGCCCAGCGGGAACCTCGACAGCGAAAACGCCGCAGCCCTGCATAACCTGTTCATTTCGCTCCGCAACGAACTAAAGCAGACCTTTGTGATCGTGACCCATAACGAAGACCTGGCGGCCATATCGGACCGGCATATACAAATGGCCGACGGACGTATCGTTTCTCTTTAAATAAAGCCTGCTCTTGCAGCATTCGTTAATGTTTTCATACCTTTGATCCCGAAACCATTAACGAACAGCATGAAAAAGCTCTCTACGATTGCCATCATGGTATGGCTTTGTGTTGCCTGCTCTCTGCACGCACAGAACACACCCGAACTTCTTTATTACAGCTTTGAAGGCAGCGGCACCCAGGTACCCAATCTGGCTTCTGCTCCGCCGGCCGGCACCGATACGGCCAGCATACAGGGGGCTATTACCCAGGGCAGCAGCACCTTCCTCTGCAATGGTACACTCATCGGCAGCGGTAACAGTGCCAGCTCCGACTATCTCAATACCGGCTGGAACACCGAGCTCAGCAATATAAGCTGGACCATCTCCTTCCGTACCAGCCAGATAACGGCCAGCGCCACGCTCTTTTACATTTTCGGCGATGCGAATGCCGGCTCGTTCCGCTGCTTCACCAATGGCGTGGCCGGGGCCAATAACTGGATCCTGCGCGGCACCGGTATTACCGATGTACTGGTAAACGGGGGCGCCATAACAGCTTCTACCATGACCACCTTTGTGTACGATCAGCCTACCAATACCATTTACGGCTACCTGAACGGTGCGCTGGTAAATACCGTACCGCAAAGCGCTACGCCCGTTATTACCTCTGTCGGTGGGCCTTTTAAAGTAATGGGATACGCCACGAACGTAGGTGCACCTTCCGGCGGACTGCTCGACGAATTCCGTGTGTATAACCGCGCCCTGAGCGCAGCCGAAATAGCCCAGCTGTACAATCCTTATGCCACACCGGGCTTCCTGGGCCCCGATCAGGCCATCTGCCCTTCAGACGGCGCTGTACCGTTCGATCTGCCCTACCCGGCTTCCAGCTCGGGCATCAGCTGGTCTAACGGTACCACCATGCCTACCCTGACTGTAACTACGGCAGATACCTTTTCTGTAAGCATTACGGGTGACTGCGGCAGCGGTTCGGATACCATCATCTTCAACAGCCTCGAAAGCAGTGCATCTATCGCTGCCACAGCCTGTGCCACCCAGGGCTATACGTCTCCCGGCGGAGCCGTTTACACAACTTCGGGCGTATATACCGATACCATTCCGAATGCCGCCGGCTGCGACAGCGTGCTGACCATTACCCTAACCGTTAATTCCGCAGATACGGCCGTGAGCATGACCCTGAGCGTGCCGCCGCAACTGAGCGCTGCTGCCGGAGCCAGCAGTTACCAGTGGTACGACTGTAACAATCAGATGCTGGTACCCGGGGCCACCAGCCAGAACTTTTCACCGGGTATGAACGGCGATTTTGCGGTTATTATAACGGCAAACGGGTGTACAGATACCTCGGCCTGCAAACCCTATTACTATTTCGGCCTCGAAAATGCCCTCAGCGCTTCGCTGAAAATGTATCCCAACCCCACCACGGGCATTTTTCGTATAGAAGCCGCAGAAAATAAAGAAATACTACAGCTGGAACTCATCAGCAGCGTGGGTCAGGTGCTGCAGAACCTCCGTATGAACGGCGAAAACGCCGTACTGAACATCGAAGGCGCCAAAGGCCTGTACTTTGTACGTGTAACGAACGCCGGCGGCGAAAAAGCGGTGCTGCGTATCGTTAAAGAATGATCTTTTCCAGATAAAAAATACGGACCCGGATGCAGCTTTGTATCCGGGTTTTTTATGCATACTATACCAAACAAAAAAGCTCTCCGCTGCGGGAGAGCCTTCCTTAGTATAATGTGAATGATCGTTCGTTAGAGAGCGGTCCAGTAATCGATAAGATCTACCAGGCGGTTGCTGTAACCGGCCTCGTTGTCGTACCAGCCTACCACTTTTATCATATTGCCGATCACGGAAGTGAGTTCCGCATCGAACACGCAGGAGGCCGGGTTGCCGATAACGTCGGTAGACACGATGGGATCGGTGCAATATTCCAGTATACCTTTCAGGCTGCCTTCGGCAGAAGCTTTAAAGGCGGCATTGATCTCCTCCACGCTTTTGGGATCTTGCACAATGAGGGTAATATCCGTGAGGGAACCGTCTTTTACCGGTACGCGTATGCCGGCTCCGCCGATCTTGCCTTCCAGTTCGGGAAAGATACGTGTGATGGCCTTGGCGGCACCGGTAGTGGTGGGGATGATGTTTTCGGCAGCGGCTCGGGCACGGCGCAGGTCTTTATGCGGCGAATCGTGCAGGCGCTGATCGCTGGTGTAGGAGTGTACGGTGGTTACAAATCCGCCCAGGGCTCCGCAGAGCTGGTCAATGATCATGATCATGGGAGCGGCGTTGTTGGTGGTGCAGGACGCATTGGATATAATGTCCTCGCTGCCGTTGAGCACCGAATGGTTCACGCCCATTACCACACTCTGTATATCGTCTCCGTCTGCCGGGGCCGAAATGATCACTTTTTTGGCGCCGGCCTTCAGGTGAGCCGAAGCTTTGTCACGGGAGCGGAAAATACCGGTTGACTCCACGAGCACATCTACATTATGTTTGGCCCAGGGCAGATTGGCGGGGTCTTTTTCGGCATACACCGGTATCTCTTTACCGTTAATGATGAGGCTGTGCTCACGGTGTTCCACGGTACCTTTAAAACGGCCGTGAACGGAATCGTAACGCAACAGGTGCGCCAGTGTATACGTATCGGTTAAATCGTTGATAGCCACCACGTCGTGGCCCGATTTTTCGAGAAGCATTTTCAGGGTGTATCGTCCTATTCTTCCAAAACCGTTGATCGCAATATTCTTCTTACTCATTATGTATGTGGATTATCGAGAAATTTGTTCTGTAAAATTACTGAAATGTTAATTTTGTACTATAATTGCACCGGGAATATTTTTCTGACAAACGTAAAAATTTGTTCGAACGAGTTCCGATAATAAAAAGTTAAATTTGTATTTTAAGAAAATACGTGACTATGAAAAAATTTCTATTGTTGACAGCCGCAGTGGCTGGTTTTGCAGGAGTTGCCTCAGCGCAGCACGTACATACGGAAGCCTGTGGAACACAGAATTACCACGAGGCTATGAAGAACCCGCAGTTTGCTGCGGAGCAGGCTGCCTTCCAGACCTATGTGGAACAGCTTCCGGCGGCAACACCCGGGCTTAAAGCCAACGAGCTGCGCATCATTCCCGTAGTTGTTCATATTATACATGACGGAACTGCCCAGTCCAATATCAGCAATGCGGCCGTACAGCAGATGATCACCAAGGTGAACCAGGCGTACAACCGCGCTACTCCGAACATCGGAAATCTGCCCCTGCACTTTGATTCACTGGCTACGGACGCTCAGCTGGAGTTCCGCCTGGCCAAACTGGACCCTCTCGGGAACTGTACCGATGGTATTCGCCGCGTATACGCGCCTTACGCGTCTGTAAACGCACACGAAGACAAACGTTTTAAAAGTCTCAGCTACTGGGACCGTGCCAAGTATGTAAATATCTGGCTGGTAAGAAGTATCAAGGAGCCCGGTGAAGTGGGCGGTGGTACCATCCTGGGATATGCCTATTACCCGGGCGGTGCGCAGGCCCTGAAAGACGGTCCTACCGTTGCAGCCTCTTCGGCTACTTCACAGGCCGTTACCTCGCACGAGCTGGGTCACTTCCTGAACCTGGTACACATCTGGGGCGATACCGAATGCGGTAACGACCAGGTAGACGATACCCCCATCAGCAAAAACGTGAACTTTGCCTGGCCGAACCCCTGCGATTCAATAGTAAAAGAAGCCACCTGCTACCAGGACTGGCAGACCAACCAGCTGGACTCCATCCGTCGCTTTGCGATCGGCGAGAACTACCAGAACTTCATGGACTACGTAAATAACTACGAATGCCCGAGCATGTTCACCAAAGGCCAGGTAGAAAGAATGCGTTCCGCACTGGATTTTTACTCTTTCCGTAAAAATCTGTGGGACGAAGAAAACCTGACCATCACCGGTGTTGCCGACGGTTCACCCGCCTGCACCAACCTGAAACCGGTTGCCGATTTCTGGGCTACCCGCAACGTGGTTTGCGTAGGTGGTACGGTAAACTTCAACGACGGTTCCTTCAACGGAAATATCACTCCGGGTTCACACCAGTTCGCCTGGACCTTCGAAGGCGGTACACCTGCTACCAGCACTTCACAGAATCCCGTTATTACCTATAATACTCCGGGTACCTACACCGTTACGCTTACCATTTCGAACGGCAGCGGCAGCAGCACCAAAGAACGTACCGGCTATATCCGTGTAATGGACGATGATGTGGACAACAAATTCTGGGGTTACAGAGACGGTATCGAGATCGGTGATCCGTATGAACAAGGTAAATGGACCGTAGTGAACGAGCCGGATGCCGAAAAAGGATGGCACCGTTCCAATGATGCCGCCTATACCGACAACTTCAGCCTGGTTTGCCGCAATACCAACAGCGTACGCGATGCCAAATACACGCTGATCTCCCCGGCATTCAATATTACCGCCATCACAGGCGCCAACAAAAAACTGCGCTTTAAATCGGCATATGCATTACGTACCGAAAGTGCCTACGGTTTCGACGAAGCCGACCAGAGCGCTTACCGTGTGATCGACGACCGTCTGACCATTGCCCGTTCTACCGACTGCGGAAATACCTGGACAAACCTGAAAGTATTTACCAAAGCGGAACTGGTTTCCGGCGGTATCAACCCGAACGAGTTCGTTCCGCAGGATAAAGTAGAATGGAAACAGCAGAGCATCGACCTCACCGGCGGTAATGCTACCGGTACCGACGTTCGTTTCCGTTTTGAGTTCACTTCAGGCTGCCAGTTCAACAACAACCTGTGGCTGGACGATTTCGAGATCTTCTCTGCCGATGCGGTTTCTGTAGAAGAAATGAACACTTCAGACCTGAACCTGAGCATCTTCCCGAACCCGGTTAGCGGCCTGTCCACACTGCAGTTCGAACTGCCCCAGGCGGTAGAGAACGTAAGCGTGGTGGCTTACGATATGGTAGGCAAACAGGTGGCCTCCCTGTATAAAGGTTCCCTCGTGGCCGGCGTACAGAACATTGCCATCGACCGCAATACCTTTGGCGCTGCCGGTGTATACTTCGTGAAAGTATCCCTCGGTAACCGCGAATTCACCGAAAGAATCGTTATCAAGTAAACGACAGATATATTTTTTCAGAAGCCATTCTGCTTACAGCGGGATGGCTTTTTTGTTTTTAGCGGTTTTGTGTGCCGGTTCCTTTATTTTCTACCTCCCGGGGCTGTCCGACAAGTTGTAAAATTTGTACAAACGGCGGCAGCGGCAATAAAATAAATTTGTGAGATAAGAACCTAACACACAACAACTATGAAGAAAATTCTATTATCCACGGCCGTCATGGCCGGGTTAACGGGTGCCCTTTCCGCACAGCATGTACACACGGCGGCCTGCGGATCACCAAACTATCGCGAGAGTATGCAAAACCCCCAGTTCGCTGCGGAACAGGCTGCCTTCCAGACCTACCTGGACCAGCTTCCGGCGGCTCCCCCGGGCCTCAAGGCCAACGAACTGCGGATCGTACCCGTAGTGGTACATATTGTGCATGACGGCTCCTCCGTTTCCAATATCCCGAATGCCGATGTACACACGATGATCAGCAAGATAAACCAGGCCTACAACCGGGCCACGCCCAATATCGGTAACCTGCCCCTGAGTTTCGACTCCCTGGCCACCGACGCCCAGCTGGAATTCCGCCTGGCCACCCTCGATCCCCAGGGCAACTGCACCGACGGTATCCGCCGCATTTATGCCCCTTATGCCACGGCAAACACATACGAAGACAAGAATTTCAAGGCACTGAGCTACTGGGACCGCTCCCGCTACCTGAACATCTGGGTGGTAAGGAACATCCGCGAGCCAGGTTCTTCCGGCCCGGGCAGCATACTGGGCTACGCCTACCTGCCGGGTGGTGCACAGGCCCTGAAAGACGGCCCGGTGGTGGATGCATCGTCTACCGTATTACAGGCTGTTCCGGCGCATGAAGTGGGCCATTTCCTGAACCTGGTACACATCTGGGGAGATGAGATCTGCGGCGACGATATGGTAGAGGACACACCCATCAGCGATACCGCCAACTTTGCCTGGAACGACCCCTGCGGTTCGTCCGTAAAAGAAGCCGTGTGTTACGACGACTGGCAGACCAGCCAGCTGGACTCCATCCGCCGTTTTGTGATCGGTGAGAACTACCAGAACCTGATGGACTATGTAAACAATTACAATTGCCCGAGCATGTTTACCCGGGGCCAGGTACAGCGCATGCGCAGCGCACTGGATTTTTACCCGTTCCGCAAAAACCTCTGGCAACAGGCCAATTTAACGGGTACCGGCGTAGCCGACGGCGCGGCAGCCTGCACGGCTTATAAACCCTATGCCGATTTCTGGGCAACGGACAACACTATATGCGCCGGGCAGACCGTGAACTTCCGCGACGGTTCGTTCAACGGGAACATCAGCCCGGCCACCCACCAGTGGAGCTGGACCTTCGAAGGCGGCAGCCCGGCCGCCAGTACGTCACAGAACCCGGTTGTAACCTATAATACACCCGGTGTATACTCCGTATCCATGAGCATAAGCAGTGCCAACGGCAGCAGCAGTATCTCGCGTACCGCCTACATACACGTAATGCCCACGGATGTAGAAAGTAAATCCTGGGGTTACCGCGACGGCATCGAGATCGGCGATCCTTTTGAACAGGGTAAGTGGACCGTGGTGAACGAACCCAACCCCGCCAAAGGCTGGCACCGCAGCAATGCCGCTTCGTATACGGACAATTTCAGCCTGGTGTGCCGCAACATTGGCAGCGTGCGCGATGCCAAATACGTGCTGATATCGCCGGCCTATAACATGAGCGCCGTTAGCGGCGGCAATATCAAGCTGCGTTTTAAATCGGCCTATGTACTGCGTACGGGCAACAGCATCGGTTTCGATGAAGAGGACCAGAGAGCCTACGCCATTGAACCGGACCGCCTGCTGGTATCCCGTTCCACCGACTGCGGCCTTAACTGGACCCCGCTGAAACTCTTTACGGCCACCGAACTTTCACACAATACCATCAATCCCAATGAATTTATACCTTCCGGCAAAGCCGACTGGGCGCAGCAAAGCATCGACCTCACAGGCAGCAAAGCTAATGGCAGCGATGTACGTTTCCGTTTTGAATTTACCGCCGGCGGACAGTTCAACAACAACCTCTGGCTGGACGATTTCGAGATCTTCTCCGCCAATACCGTAACCGTAGAGGAAATGGACGCGGCAGACCTTTTGCTGAACGTATTTCCCAACCCGGTAAGCGGTATTTCTACCCTGCAGTTTCATTTACCACAGTCTGTACAGGAAGTGAACGTAAGCGCCTATGATATGGTGGGCAAAAAAGTAGCCGCACTTTACCAGGGACCGCTTACAGCCGGCACACAGAACATTACGCTGGACCGTGCCGTATTCGGCGCCGCCGGCGTGTATGTGATACAGGTAACGCTGGGCAGCCGCAGCTTTACCGAAAAGATCGTGATCCGCTGATAATCTATACGAAAGCAGAGAAGGCAGTCCCGTCCCGCTGTGGAACGGGGCTGTTTTTTCGTTTTATACCGTTCTATTTCCTATTTTTAGCCTATGAAAGTACCCGTACGCCTCAGCCTGCTGTTTTTTTTCTGCCTGGCATTCCTGCCCGCACAGGCACAAAACCGCCAGGACGGACGACATACCGTTTATGCTGAACTGCTGGGCAATGCCTATGCCTGGTCGGTGAACTACGATTACCTGGTATACCGGGACAGTCGTATTAAACTGAGCGCAGGAGCCGGTTTCGGCTATCTGCCCTTCCGCTCGCTGAAAGGCCCGGCCGTACCCCTGCAGCTTACGCTCATGTACCACCGCGAAACGGCCCATCACCTCGAGATCGGTGCGGGTATCACCTATTTTCACCTGAGCACACTGCAACGTACGCCCGATATGCAGAGTACCGTCAGCAACACCCGCGATTACGTTATTCTTTCGCCGCGCATCGGGTACTCGTACCGCAAACCCGGCGGAGGACTGTTCCTGCGGGCCGCCGTGCTGCCTTCGTTCCGCGTATCTCCCTTAGGCACGGATATCAGCAGCAGCGAAAAAGATGCCTTTATGTTTGCCCGTACCTTTTCGTTGTGGTGCGGTATCGGGGCCGGGTACACGTTTTAAAACGGCCTTGCCACAGCATTTTCAGACAAACGCTCCTTACTGATAATCACACTGGATAAAATTCAGTAAAACCGTGCCCTCAGGGCGTTTCATTTCCCTATCTTTGTTTTTCTATTAGCCGCTGCTTTACCATGCTTGTAAAAACATACGGAAGCGCCGTTTATGGCGTAAATGCAATGACCATTACCGTAGAGGTAAATATGGCGCCGGGAGCCAAGTTCTTCCTGGTGGGACTCCCCGACAGCGCCGTAAAAGAGAGCCAGCAACGCATTGAGGCGGCCCTGAAGAACAACGGTTTTCACATTCCCGGCAAAAAGATCACCATCAATATGGCCCCGGCGGATATCCGCAAGGAAGGTTCGGCCTACGACCTTACCATGGCCATCGGTATCCTGGCCGCTTCGGACCAGCTGCCCGGCGAAGAACTTCAACAGTACATTATCATGGGCGAACTGGCCCTGGACGGCAGCCTGCGTCCCATCAGGGGTGCCCTGCCCATTGCCATACAGGCCCGCAAGGAACAGTTCAAAGGCATTATCCTGCCCCGGCAAAACGCCCGCGAAGCCGCCATTGTGAACGGCCTGGATGTATACGGCGCCGATGACCTGGCCCAGGTGGTCAGCTTCTTTACAGGGAAAGGCAGCCTGGAAAAAACAGAGATCAATACCCGGGAAGAGTTCTTCGATAATCTTTCGGATTACACGATGGACTTTGCCGAAGTAAAAGGCCAGGAAAACATAAAACGGGCACTGGAAATTGCAGCGGCCGGCGGCCATAACGCACTGATGATCGGTCCGCCCGGCTCCGGCAAGACCATGCTGGCCAAACGTCTGCCCACGATCCTGCCTCCACTTACACTGCACGAAGCCCTCGAGACCACCAAAATTCATTCCGTAGCCGGGAAGTTACAGGCCAAAGACGCCCTGGTGACCCAACGCCCGTTCCGCAGTCCGCACCATACCATAAGCGATGTAGCCCTGGTGGGTGGGGGCAGCAATCCGCAGCCCGGCGAAATTTCCCTGGCACACAACGGCGTACTTTTCCTGGACGAACTGCCCGAATTTAAACGCAGTGTGCTCGAAGTACTGCGCCAACCCATGGAAGAGCGGCATGTGACCATTTCCCGTTCGCGTTTCAGCATCGATTACCCGGCCGGTTTTATGCTCATTGCGGGCATGAATCCCTGTCCCTGCGGCAATTTCAATCACCCCGACCGCGCCTGTAGCTGTCCGCCGGGCAGTGTAAGCAAATACCTGCACAAAATTTCGGGACCGCTGCTCGACCGTATCGACCTGCATGTGGAAGTGACACCCGTTTCCTTTGGCGAACTGAGCGAAATTCGCAAGAGCGAAGAAAGCAGTACCATCCGCGAACGTGTGATCCGGGCCCGCGACATACAGCTGGAACGCTACAAAGACACACCCGGCATGTACTGCAATGCCCAGATGAACAAACAACAGCTGGATACCTGGTGCCGTATCGACCAGCCGGGTATGCTGCTCCTGAAAGCCGCCATGCAGAAACTGGGACTCTCCGCCCGGGCCTACGACCGCATCCTGAAAGTAAGCCGTACCATTGCCGACCTGGCCGGCGCAGCCGATATCCGCCCCGAACACCTGGCTGAGGCCATTCAGTACCGGAGCCTGGACAGGGATAGCTGGACCTCTGCCTGAGTGATGATCTATTTCGTATCTTTGCCCCCGCAATGAGATCGTTTCATATATATACGCTTGGGTGTAAACTCAATTTTTCCGAAAGCTCGGCCATTGCCAAAAACCTGGCCGACGAAGGATACGAGCGCGTGAACTTCGAGGACGGCGCCGATGTATATGTGATCAATACCTGCTCGGTGACCGACCATGCCGACCGTAAGTGTAAAAAAGTAGTGGCCCAGGCCAAAAAGCACAATCCCGATGCCTTTATTGCCATCGTAGGCTGTTATGCCCAGCTGAAACCTGAAGAAATTGCCCGTATACAGGGCGTGGACGTAGTGCTGGGGGCCGCCGAAAAATTCAATATCAACAGCTACCTGCTGCAGGGGCATCTCGAAACACCGCTGATACGCAACGGGAATATAAAAGACGTAAAAGACTACACGCCCGCTTTTTCATCGGGTGACCGTACCCGCACCTTCCTGAAAGTACAGGACGGCTGCGATTATTTCTGCACCTTCTGCACCATTCCGCTGGCCCGTGGCAAAAGCCGGAACGCCAGCGTGGCAGAGACCGTACAAAAAGCCCGCGAGGCCGTGGCCGGCGGCGCCAAAGAGATCGTGCTCACCGGGGTGAACATCGGCGATTTCGGCCAGAGCACCGGAGAAACCTTTTTCGAACTGGTAAAAGCCCTGGACCGCGAGGTGGACGTGCCCCGCTTCCGCATTTCCAGCATTGAGCCTAACCTGCTGTCGGACGAGATCATTGCCTATTGCGCACAAAGCAGCAAATTTGTACCGCATTTCCATATTCCCCTGCAAAGCGGCAATAACGATATCCTGAAAAAAATGCGCCGTAAATACGAGCGCGAACTTTACGCCGAACGCGTGAACCGTATACGAAGCCTGATGCCCGACGCCTGCATAGGGGTAGATGTAATTACCGGTTTCCCTTCCGAAGGCGAAGAAGAATTCCTGGACACCTACCGTTTTATCAATGAGCTGGACGTATCCTACCTGCACGTGTTCACCTACAGCGAACGCAGCAATACCGGCGCCCTCAAGATGAAAGGCAAAGTGCCCGTAAGTGTACGTAAAGACCGTACCAATATGCTGCGCATACTCTCCGAGAAAAAACGCAGAGCCTTTTACGACAGTCAGCTCGGCAAAACCTGGAAAGTACTGTTCGAAGCCGAAAACGACGGCGAATGGATGCATGGTTTCACCGAAAACTACCTGAAAGTAAAAATGCCGTACGATCCGCTGTACATCAACGAGATCCGCGAAGCACGCATGCTGGAACAGGACAGTGAAGGTGTAATGACGGTACGCCTTACCAACCGCGAGGACATTCCCGAATCCATTGCTGCCCGCATGGCAGACGCTTAATCGGCTGCAGCCGTACAGGGATATTTTTTCCAGAAGATACTATAACCGGCCGTAGCTGTGGCTTCGATCTGGAACGGCGATGTACTGGCCGTATAAAACGCAAAATTACTGCCATTCCAGTTACTGCCTTCCGTAAACACGGGTGCCGGAAATTCATACTCACGGCGCGAGTAACGCACCAGCTGATCGCGGTAACGCAACTGGTGATTGTAGAGATAGGCCGTAAATACATTGAGCGGTATTTCGATACAATTGTATTCTTCGAATTTATTCTGCGGAGTTCCGTTGGGCGATTGCAGGCCCCAGGCCAGGAAATCGGTACCGTCCCAGAAGGTAGCGCCCAGTGTGGGATCGGGGTTGCCCAGCAGCACATCGATGACGGCGGCACGCGCATTGCAGGAACTCAGCGATGTATCCAGCGGGTCCATTTCTGTTTTGTGCCAGCTTTTTACCGAGGAATAGGAGGTCATCAGCAGGTCGTAGAGCGAAATGCCCAGTTCCCTGGCCCGGTTATTGGCCGTATGGGCAATATACAGCACTTCCTCGGCATCGCCCAGCAGACTTTCCAGGCGTACGATACGGGCAATGGTATTGAAATGCTTTGCCGACATTCCGAATTCTGTAATACTGTCGCGTCCCAGCACATAATCATGCGAGATAATGGCCACATTGCCGCGCTCAGGTTCATAATTCCCTACAAAAACACCCTGCGGTGTAAAATAAGAGGTAGCCGAAACCGGTATTATGCCCGTGAACAGGAGCATAACAAGCGGCATCAGTTTCGCTGTTATCCGTTTCATACAGTGTAATAATAAAAAGAACCGGACAGTTTTCGTTCTAAAAGATCTTAATTAAGCGAATCTTAACAAGAGCTGAAACAGGGGACAGAACTGCGTTAAATTTGTGTTTACAGGCATTGCAGGCTTAAAAAATGTACCGAATGCTGCCATTTTATTGTAAACTTGCAATCCAAACAAAGAAAAAGACGCGTTATGTTCCCTACTCTGGGCTATTTACTCAATTACCTGTTCGGTACCAACCTGAACCTTGGCCTGCCTACTTTCGGATTTGTAGTGGCTTTATCCTTCCTGGCTGCGGCCTGGGTATTGAAAAAAGAACTGGAACGCCGTTTTCAGCTGGGCATCTTTAAACCGGTAATGACCCGGGAGACCAAGGGCAAACCGGCTTCTGCCACCGAAATTATCTATAACCTTCTTTTCGGTTTTGTACTCGGGTTTAAACTGGGCCTGCTGCTTACCAATGCCGCCCTCTTCAGTTCGCATCCGCAGGAGGCCATACTTTCACTGAAGGGTAATTTTGTCACCGGTCTTATCGGGGCTGCACTGCTGGCCGGGTACGTATACTGGGACAAAAAACGCAAGTCGGTGCCCAACCCGGTTACGGAAGAACGTGCACTTACTTCGGGCGAACTGGTGACCAATATTACCATGATCGCCGCCATAAGCGGT
This sequence comes from Flavobacteriales bacterium, assembly GCA_052437175.1. Classification (GTDB taxonomy): domain Bacteria; phylum Bacteroidota; class Bacteroidia; order CAIKAF01; family CAIKAF01; genus JACVCJ01. Next base: position 125,008 of record JBQVOK010000005.1, on the reverse strand, counting down.
ATACTCGGGGCCAAGATATTTCACCATTTTGAATACTGGGACGCCTTTATGCAGGACCCTGCGGGGCAGTTCTTCTCCTTTGCCGGACTCACCTTTTACGGCGGACTGATCTGCGGCTTTGTGGCCGTGGTATGGTACGTACACTCCAAAGGCCTCAACTTTATGCATATTGCCGACTGCGTGGCTCCGGGGCTTATACTGGCTTACGGACTGGGCCGGCTGGGCTGCCAGCTGGCCGGTGACGGCGACTGGGGCGTGGTGAACAGCGCCTACCGTTACGTGCCCGCTACCGGTACCTATGTGCAGGTCCCTCCCGACAGCATACAGAACGATATAAAAGACAATGCTGCCTATTATACCGTAGCTTTCGGCTCGGTAGACCAGGTACCCTATACCTATTTCGAAAAGCCGGCGGCCCTCAGCTTCCTGCCCGACTGGATGTTTGCCTCCGTATACCCGCACAACGTAAATAACGACGGTATTCCCATCGAAAACTGCCAGGGCGAGTACTGCAACCGCCTGCCCATACCGGTAATTCCCACACCAATCTACGAAATATTTATGGGACTGCTGATCTTTGCCGGGCTCTGGTTCTTCCGTAAAAAACTGGACCGCCCCGGGCTCATGTTCAGCGTATATCTTATTTTCAATGGCATTGAACGTTTCTTTATAGAGCAGTTCCGTGTAAATTCAGAATACGATATACTGGGCGGCGTTACACAGGCCGAAATTATCTCTACCGTACTGATACTCGTAGGAATAGCAGGCATCATTCTCACTAAAAAATTCCGTCCGCAGATAGAAAAACTATAAAAAGCATCTATCTTTGTGCGCCTTAACACTATACAGCTATGCATCCTAACAGTGTTCCGGCCCTTACACTGTGCGAGCTCTCTGCATTTTCGCCCCGGTATAGAACCCGGCGCCGGTTTTCCCTTGTTCCATATTTTTATTCCATACACGATCATGAATCATTTTAAGACTGCAATACTTGCAGTTACTTCCGTTTTTACCCTGCAGATGAGCGGGCTTGCCCAGGAATCCTATTCCGCGCCCGGGGTTACCGTACAATTCGGTGAAACCATCAAACTACCTTCCAAACATGTTAAATTCGGCTTTGCCGGCGACCTGGAGAACGGCTTTACCCAGGTAACCTATCTTGCCAAAAAAGAAGTAGGCCTTTTTAAACTTTCGCCTACACTGGGCCTGGAAAGTTCATCGACCAGCCCGGTAAGCAAATCGAAATATTACCTGCTTGAGGACGTAATTACCCTCGGAAAGAAAAGCTACCTGGTAAGTACAGATTATGATAAAAAGCTGAACTCCGAAAAACTCTATCTCCAGGAGATCAATACCAGGCTGGGCCAGATCGACGAAGCGCCCCAGCTGATGCTCAGTACCGAAAACAGCAAAGTAGAAGGTATTCCGCTGATGACAGGCTATTTTAAATTTGCTACTTACGGTAAATTCAACATACAGGGGTTTGAAGACAACCCAAATTTCCTGGTGTACTACTCCAAAAAACAGGACCGCAAACGTGGCGAGCCTGTACAGCGCCGTTACAGCTATGCACTCTATAACAAGGACCTGCAGATGATCTGGGAAAAAGACGTGAACATCGGCAAACCGGACCAGAATTTTTCGGTCATTGGTCAGCGTCTTTTCGGTAACGACATCTATATTTTTGCCCGTAACAAATCGGATGGCGGCAGTGGCAAACAAAAGAACAAACCCTACGATGAGTTCATCGTATTCCATATTGCCGATGGCAGCGACGAGGCCATAGAATACAAACAGGATATCAACGATTCCCGCCTGTCGGAGTTCATCATCAGCCTGGATAATATAGGTGATATCATGATCGCAGGCTATTACACCACCGATAAAAGTGTGGGATATAAAGGGTATTTCACGGCGCTTTTCGATCCGGAGACCAAAGAAATGACCGACCTGAAACGTTACGACTTTTCACCGGAACTGGTACGTGCCTTTGAATCGGCCCGTGACAAGCGTAAGATGGACCGCAAAGAGGAAAAACGCGGCGAAGAACGCGGTATGACCAACCTGCAAACCCGCCAGATCATTAAACGCAGTAATGGCGGCCATTACCTGGTAGGCGAACAGTATTACATGTACGTGGAAACAATAACAGACTCAAGGGGAAATATCCGCCATATTTATCACTACATATACCAGGATATCATTGTATCGGCCCTGAATGCCGCCGGTGAAGAAGAGTGGACCATTAAAGTGCCCAAGAACCAGCACCTGACCAATACCACCTACAGTGCCAGTGTAAGCGCTTTTGAATACAACGACAACCTGTACCTGTTTTACATGGACCACATTAAAAACAGGGGCCTGGACGAAAACTCCGCCCCGGTACAGTACCGCAGCTTTAAGGACGGCGCCCTGGTCATGACCCGGATCAGCCCTGACGGCAAACCCGAGACCAATTTCCTGTTTGATACCCGCGGCGAAGACAAGATCATTATTCCGCTGAACATCACCCAGATGGCTCCGGGCAAACTGATCAGCTCCGGTGCCAAAGCCCGCCTGTTCGGTTACAAGAACAATACCCCGGCGCTTATTACGCTGGATTAGGTTTTTCTATATTATTACTAATTTTGTGCGGACAAGTACTCATCTTATTTGGGTACTTGTTTTTTTATATTTCACTCTAATTCATCAAAAAACAATGTTTTCATTTTCTGCACGCAGAATTTTTTCTGTTTTATTCATTTCACTATCAATTTCATCCTTCGCACAAACTTCTACTCTTTCAAATCCGGCCATTACTATCGGCACCTCTATTGAGTACCCTAAAAAGCATAGAAAAATAGCTATGATGGGTAATGAGAAAGATGGCTATATCGCAGTTACCCGGGACCGTTATGGTTATGATGGCTATGGCATCTATAAACTGGATTCTGATTTTAACGTTACAAACTCTGCACTATATCCTTTTACGGACCCGAATAGTCTTAATACCTATCTCGAAGGTGCCGCTGAGGTAAATGGAACACCGTATGTTTTCTATTCAGAAAGGACTACGAATCCAGAGAGAAGTCTGTATTTCCAGGCAATAGATCCGCAGACAGGAAAAGCGGGAGAAAGAACAAAGATCATAGAGGCCTCTACTGCCGATCTGAGACATTATCAAACCGGCGGAGATTATGCGTATTATTCACAGGGCTATTACCTTATTGCCGGTGTAAAAAACAACTCCAATATTATTGTGGGATATGCTGAGAAACTGGCAGATAATAAGGGAACTCCATACGCATTTAATCTTTATACACCTGATTTTCAAAAAATATGGGAGCAGAAAATAGTCATAGGTGGCGGTGATGGTTCGTATAAAGTCCTCGCCAATACGTTGAGAGATGATGAAATGTATATTTTTGTAAGACATACACTATTTCCCAACAAGAAAACAAACACAAAAGGGTCCGATCAGCTGATTATCTATCACCTGTCAGAAGATAAGAATGAGCAGTATATGATAGATATTGCTCCGCTTCGGTTTATGCAGGAAATACTGGTAACCGATTCCGGCGAAGATTTCAGAATAAGCGGCTATCATTCCTCAGAAGATGTTTATACCAGTGCCGGTATTCAAACTGCTATTATCCGTAAGAATACCATGGAGTTGGAAGCCAATAAACAACTTCCGTTTACAGAAGACCTAATAAAAATATACAGTTTTGAAAAAGACTATAAAGGTCTTCCCTGGCTGGAACCTAAGCAAATATTTATGAGAAGCAACGGTGGCTTTTATCTGATCGGAGAAAAGTACCATGTTTCAAGATTTGAAAGTCGTACCCCTGAGCCTTCCATCCATCATATATTTGAAGATGTTGTTATATCTTCTGTAAATGCTGAGGGTGAGTCGGAATGGAACGTCCGTCTGCCTAAGTACCAATACCTGATAGATAATACTATAGGAACAGGAATAAAAGGGTTCCTGTTTGAGGATCAACTTTATGTATTTTATCTTGACTATCCGGGTAACAGGCAGACCAAGGATGGAGAAAAGCCCAGAAGATGGGATAATGTAAGGGATTCAGATATTGTCCTGGCCGTCATTTCAACATCCGGAGATATTGAAAAAAGATATCTTTTACCTGGTAAGAACAATGCCGGGAAAATTATTCCTGAATATCTTTTTGAATTATCGCCGGGAACCATTCTGAACAGAGGTACCGGAGAAAAGCCACCGTCCTTCAACTTTTTTATTGAAACTTACGACAATAACACGCTTATAAAAATTAAGGAATAAAAAAGGGGGCTTTTGCCCCCTTTTGTCGTTTAAAACGACGTATTCTTCAAGAATAACGGTGCCTATTTTTTGTCGGCTTTCTCGGGTTTTTCGCCGGAGAAGATCACTTCCTTGATCTTTTTCTCCAGTTCCTCGCAGAGTTCGGGATTGTCTTTCAGCAGCTGTTTCACGGCATCGCGGCCCTGACCCAGTTTGGTATCGCCGTAGCTGAACCATGCGCCGCTTTTCTTCACCACGTTCAGTTCCACGGCCATATCCAGTATTTCGCCCACTTTGCTTACCCCTTCGCCGTACATAATATCGAATTCGGCCTGGCGGAACGGAGGCGCCACTTTGTTCTTCACCACTTTTACACGGGCGCGGTTACCTACCACATCTTCCCCGTCTTTGATCTGGCCGATACGGCGGATGTCCAGGCGGATGGACGAGTAATATTTAAGCGCGTTACCACCGGTGGTCGTTTCGGGGTTACCGAACATTACGCCGATCTTTTCGCGCAGCTGGTTAATAAAGATACAGGTACAGCCGGTTTTGTTGATGGTGGCCGTAAGTTTACGCAGGGCCTGCGACATAAGGCGGGCCTGCAGACCCATTTTACTGTCGCCCATTTCGCCTTCCAGCTCGCTTTTGGGAACGAGTGCCGCCACAGAGTCGATCACAATGATATCGATGGCTCCGGAACGGATCAGGTGATCGGCGATCTCGAGCGCCTGTTCCCCGTTGTCGGGCTGGGAAATGAGCAGGTTGTTGATATCCACGCCCAGTTTTTCGGCATAAAAACGGTCAAAGGCGTGCTCCGCATCGATAAATGCTGCAATACCGCCCTGTTTTTGTGCCTCGGCAATGGCGTGAATGGTAAGGGTTGTTTTACCCGAAGACTCCGGACCGTAGATCTCGATCACACGGCCGCGCGGATAACCGCCCACGCCCAGTGCCAGGTCGAGCGACAACGAACCCGAAGGAATGGCCTCTATATTATCCACACTCCTGTCACCCAAACGCATCACCGCACCTTTTCCATACTCCTTCTCCAGCTTGTCCAGCGTTAATTTTAACGCATCCAGCTTCATCAGCTTTTCATCTTTTGCCATTTTTTTCGTCAATTTGTTGGGCATTAATTTAGTCAAAGGATCGTATTTTGCAAAAAAATCTGACGCTTCTTAAAAAAAATGCATCTTTGCAGCCCCACACGGCCAACGCATGAGCACAGCACCGCACGAACCCCATACGGACCTGTTTCACTGGGATGAACTCCGCAAAGGCAACGCGGCGTCGTTTACGTTTCTTTTTAAAAAATATTATGCCCTGCATTGTGCCCGTGCCCGTTTTCTTGTCCGCTCGCAGGACGATGCCGAAGACCTGGTGCAGGAAATTTTCAAAAAACTGTGGGAACAGCATGCACAGCTGCCCCCGGCCGATAACCCGGCGGCCTATATTTCGAGGGCTGTGCGTAACGCGGCCCTGAACCGCCTGCGCCGCGACGGCCGCATACAAAACGAAGAGATCACCGAAAAACATATACTGTACGACGAAAGCCTGGATGCCGCCGAAATGGAACGCATCCGCATGCAGATAGATAAAGCCGTGGAAGAACTGCCGGAAAGCTGCCGGAAGATCTTTGGCATGAGCCGTTTCGAAAACAAAAGCTATAAACAGATCGCCGAAGCACTGAACATTTCGCCCAAAACCGTAGAGAACCAGGTAGGGATCGCCTTAAAAAAACTAAGGCAACAGCTTGCAAACCTGACGGTTCAGATTTTTTTTCATTTTCTTTTGGGGGTAAAATGGTTCTGGGATGTCTTTACTATGTGATCACAATGAATTCTCGCGGGAATGAACGAACAATTTGACATACTGTTACCATTGATATTGGCCGGAGAGGCTGATACAGAACAGGAGAAAGCGTTCTTTGAACTTTTGGAAAGAAACGAGGCCCTGCAGGCAGAATACCGTGCGGCCCTCAGCCTCTGGCTCAGTGCAGAAGCCGCACAGTACGATGCGGAAAAAGCGCTTCAGCAGGTACGCCCGGCCCCCGTACTTTCGTGGACGCGGAAATACCGGCCCGCGATAGCTGCGGCTGTACTCTTTATGCTGGGTATGTGTGCCTTTATGCTCTGGAAAAGCCTGGGCAACGGACACAGCGGCAGCGCCCGCATGATCGTGCTGAGCTCCGGCAACCAGGTACGGGAAGTAAAACTACCCGACGGCTCGCGGGTATGGCTGAACCGTAATTCTGAACTCCGCTATCCCGAATATTTTGCGGAGGACGAACGCCTGGTGCAACTGAAAGGTGAAGCCTACTTCGACGTGGCAAAAGACCCGGGGCATCCCTTTATAACGGAAACCGGCGGCAGCCGCACCCGGGTACTGGGAACCGAATTCAACCTGGCAGAAGACAGCAGCGGTGCATACCGCCTTATGGTCACCGAAGGAAAAGTAGCTTTCGGTCGTATAAACGGCGAAGCCCTTACCCTGACGGCCGGACAGGCCGCCCTGCTGCCTAAAAACAGTAAACAGGCCGTGTACGCTGAGGCAGACCCCAATACGCTGGCCTGGAGAACCGGGCAGATGACCTTTGATAATGATTCCCTGCCCTACATCATACGCACCATGCAGCATGTTTACGGCAGCCGCTATGTTTTGCAACCCGGCGCAGAGAATCTGCACTTTACCGGTACCCTGCGCGCGCTGCCCGAGACACAGGCCCGCCTTATTCTTTCCGAAACGCTCCATATCGTTTTCTCCGATTCGTCGGGTTATGTGTACGTAAGCACAAAACCCTGATGTGGTAATGGTTTTCGCTTATCAGAAAACGTAAAATGAAAAAAGACAACAACAACAGACCGGCGGGTCTTCTGCTACTGATGCTCTGTTTCCTGCTGCCGGCCCTGCTTTCGGCACAAAACAACAAGAGCCTTGTATTCAGGGACCTGCCCCTGCCCGACGCCCTTAAACGCTGGGAAAAACACAGTGGCCTGCCCCTGTATTACAACCCGGCCCTGCTCCCTGAAAAACACCGTGTAAGCGGCGACTTCAGCGGTAAAACGGCCGAAGAAGCCCTGCTGATGATCCTTAAAGACACCGGACTGGAAGCCGTGCAACAGGCCGACGGTTATATTATCCGGCCGCAGCAGGCCCTGAAACCTTCCGGACAGGGCCTGAAACCCGGACGTAACAAGATATCCGGCTACCTGCGCGACGCCGCCAGCGGCGAAAACCTGATCGGTGCCTCGGTTTTTATCCCGGGCAGCACCATCGGCACCAGTACCAATACCTTTGGTTACTTTAGCCTGCACCTGCCCGAAACCGACAGTGTGGACCTCCGGTTTTCGTATATAGGTTACAAAAGCCGTTCGTTGGTGTACTCCGGACTGGAAGAGCACGGCGTGGAAATACTGCTCGAAAGCAATACCGGTCTTTCTACCGTGGTGGTTAGTGCCGAGCGCGATGACCGTGTTTCTGAGGGCACCCGCATGAGCAGTGTTACCCTTACGCAGGAAGAGATAGAGCGGATACCCACCCTTTTTGGAGAAACCGACCTGTTGCGCGTGATACAGCTTATGCCCGGCGTACAATCGGGCGGTGAAGGCAGTACCGGCTTTTACGTTCGCGGCGGCGGCCCCGACCAGAACCTGATCCTGCTCGACGGCGTACCCGTATACAATGCCTCGCATCTCTTCGGCTTTCTGTCGGTGTTCAATACCGACGCCATCAGCCGTGCCGAACTGATCAAGGGCGGCTTCCCGGCACGCTACGGCGGACGCCTTTCTTCCGTGCTCGACATCACCATGAAAGAAGGGAATATGAACCGCTTCCGCGGAGAAGGTTCGGTGAGTCCCCTGGCGGTGAAACTTACCGCCGAAGGTCCCATCGTAAAGAACAAGGTCTCTTTCCTGCTCAGTGCCCGCCGCACCTTCATGGACCTGTTCCTGCTGCCCATGAACCTGAGTAAAAAATCGGCCACCGGTTTCTCGTACTATTTCTACGATATCAACGGGAAAATAAACTGGAAGATAAACGACAAACACCGCCTGTACCTGAGCGCTTATACCGGCGAAGACAACCTTTCGCTGCGCTTCCGCGACAAGAATCAGCCTGCGGGCAGCTCGTACCGGCTTAAGTCAAAGCTGGGCTGGAACAACGTTACCACGGCACTGCGCTGGAACTATGCCGTTTCGCCCTCGCTGTTCATGAATACCACGCTAACCTATACGCGCTTCCGTTTTAAAACAGGTTCGGGGCTCGAATCGGTCGCCTATGGCGATACACTGAACATGGGTTTTGATTACCGCTCCGGGATCGACGACCTGGCCGGAGCGGTGGATTTTGACTGGTTTGCTTCTCCGCGTCACCATGTAAAGTTCGGGGGCCGCTACATCTTTCACTATTTTTCGCCCGGTATCACGCGGCAATACATGAACGACAGCAGCAGCACAGATAATACGGGCCGTGTAACCGCGGGCGAGACCCAGATCTACATCGAGGACGAATGGAAAGCACATCCGCGTTTCGGGGTCAATTTCGGACTGCACGGCAGCACCTTTCATGTACAGGGAAAGACCTACTGGTCGCTGCAGCCCCGTGTAAGCGCTTCGTTCAAGATCATGGAGAATTTTGCCCTGAAGGCCTCCTATGCCGAAATGGCCCAGTATGTACAACTGCTGTCGAACCCGGGCATAAACCTGCCTACAGACATCTGGCTGCCTTCTACCGGGCAGATAAAGCCACAACGCAGCCGGCAGGTGGCCCTGGGCCTGTTCAAAGACTGGGGCAACCTGTTCCAGAGCAGTGTGGAAGGCTATTATAAAACCATGGATAATGTACTGGAATACCGTAACGGTTCTTCTTTCCTGCTTACCGGCAGCAACTGGGAGCAAAGCCTTACCCAGGGCAAGGGCGAATCGTACGGAGCTGAATTCTTCCTTCGTAAAAAGACCGGTAAGATCACGGGCTGGGCCGGTTATACACTGTCCTGGACCAACCGCCGCTTTGCCGACCTGAACGGCGGAAAGCCCTTCCCGTATAAATACGACCGCCGCCACGATTTCGAGATCACCCTTTCCTACGCCATTACCCCCAAAATAGAAGTATGCGCTACCTGGGTATACGGTACCGGCAATGCCATAACCCTGCCGGTAGAGACCATTCCCGTAGCCGAGCCCGGTAACGATTTTGATGTGGTACACAATTTTGAGAACCGCAACGGTTTCCGTATGAAAGCCAATCACCGCCTCGATCTTGCCCTTAATTTCCATAAAAAGACCAAATGGGGGCACCGCACCTGGAACATCAGTATATACAATGTCTACAACCGCCAAAACCCCTTTTTCTACTACGTGAACGCCGGTAAACTGAACCAGGTTTCCATTTCACCCATCATACCATCCTTTAGTTATATTTTCAAATTCAGATAAAATGAACAGGCATCTTTTACAGTATATACTTATTTGCATCGGCAGCCTGCTGCTTTTTTCCTGCACCAAAGAAGTGAACGCCGACCTGGAAGATCTCTCCGGACGCCCCGTACTGAACGGCCTTCTGCGCGCCGATACCACCCTGAGTGTACACCTTACCCGCAGCAAACCTGTACTTGGCCCGGGCGCACAGGCAGCCTTTGACGTTATTCCCGATGCCCAGGTATGGGTATACGAAAACGGTGTTCAGAAGGTACTCAGCTATAACAGCCAGAGCAACCGCTATGAAAGCAGCTGGAATGCCGTACCGGGCCGTACCTACCGCATACAGGCCCAAATACCCGGAGTGGACGCTCCCGTGTCTTCCGGAGAGGAGTTCATGCCGCAGCCCGTAGCCCTGAAAAGCCTGAGCGCCGATTCGTTCATTGCCGATGGTTCTCAGTACCTGCTGGTGGATTTCCGTTTTGACGATCCGCCGCAACCCGGCGATTTTTACCATGCGGTGCTGTATAAACGCTGCTATATGAACGGACAGGTATCCTTCCAGGATTATGCCGACATCAGCTACGACCTGGACAATCCGCTGGGCAGCGGCAATAATGCCAATGCATCCTCGTATGCCAATGTACGTTACCAGGACATCGGCTATTACCACGGTGTGGCCTTCAGTGATGCAGACCGCAACGGTAAAGAGATACGGTTCACCTTCCCTGTGAACCATTCGATAAACGGCTGCGAGCCCGGCCAGGGCGAACTGTACCTGGAACTCCGCAAATGCAGCAAAGCCTATTACGAATACATAAACTCCGTAAGCCAGTACCAGGGCAGCGCAGGCAATCCCTTCGGTAATCCCGTACAGGTATACGACAACATCAACAACGGCAGCGGTATCTGGGGCGCTTATTCCCTAAATACCAAAACCTTCGGCCTGTAACCCCCTAACTACAGAACACATACCGCTTTCCCCGGATATCCCGGGCAGCTACCCTATTGTCTAAACATTTCAACAATCATACACATAGTAAATTCCAACAACATGAAAAAGTACACTTTTATCGCATCTCTTTTTTTCGGCACACTGGCCGCACAGGCCCAGATCAGTATTACGCAGGCCGACCTGTATTCGGCAGGCGATAAAGCCGACCTGTATACCGATACTACCGGCCTCGGCGGCCCCGGCGCTTCCGGCAGCAATGTAAGCTGGGATTTTTCGGCCGCGCAGGAACATTACAGTTCGCAACAGAAAATTGTTACGGCGGCCTCCACGGGCATGTCGGCCACTTTTCCGGGTGCAGACCTCGCACTTACCGAAGACGATACTACTTTTATCTTTTTCTCGGTAGACGCTTTCGCCCATAATGTATATGGTTTCGGTACCACCATGAGCGGCGTGGACCCTATGGTCCTTAGCCCGGCCCGCACCGAACTGAGCCTGCCCCTGCAATCGGGCGACCAGTTTGGCAGCAGTTACCGCTCCGAAGTATCCATCGATGGCTCCCAGCTCGGCGTATACCGCATTATCGTTGTGCAGCACATAAACCTGCAGAAAAGCGTGGATGCCTGGGGCAGTATCAGCACGCCCGCAGGCACGTATGATGCATTACGCATTTTTGAAACACAGATCTCGGAAGATTCTGTTTTTATACAACTTACGGCTGGCACTCCGCCTATGTTCAGCGGCGATGTAAGCATGGATACCGTACGCAAATACCAGTGGCTGGCCGAAGATCACGGTTTCCCCGTGGCCGAGTTTGAACCCATACCCGGCATGCCGCAGGGCGGACACTTCCGCTGGTTCGTGCCCGAAGAAGGTCCTTCCACCGGCGTACCCCAGCATACGCAGAACGAACTGCTGCTCTGGCCCAATCCCGTAAGTGCCGGCAATACCCTGTACATTTCCGGGGCGGGCAGCGGCGCCAAACGCCTGCGCATCGTAAATGCGGGCGGACAGCAGGTGCAGGCACGCGACATGGATGGCGAAACCCTGCAGCTTTCCACCGGGCACATGAAACCCGGCCTCTATCACTACATCATTGAAAACAAAACGGACGCAGCTTCGCACAGCGGCTCCTTTATCGTACAGTAAACGTTTTTCTCATACAGTGTAAAAAAGAGAGGCTGCGGGTATTCCTGCAGCCTCTCTCGTATTTTAGTATACAAATCCGTTACAGGATCTGCGCCGTATGGTCTTTGGTATCTACTTTTTCGATGATCTTTTCGATGACACCGTTTTCGTCGATAATAAAGGTCATACGATTTACACCCATATATTTACGGCCGTACATGCTCTTTTCTATCCATACGCCGTAGTCTTCCACCGTTTTCTTTTCCGTATCGGCCAGCAGCGAAAAGGGCAGTTCGTACTTGGCAATGAATTTGGTATGCTTTTTAGCATCGTCTACACTTACGCCCAGGATCTCGTAACCGGCTTTTTTAATGGCGGCGTAGTTATCGCGCAGGTTGCAGGCTTCGGCCGTGCAGCCCGGGGTATCGTCTTTCGGGTAAAAATACAATACCAGTTTTTTTCCTTTGAAGTCTGCCAGCGAAACGGGCTTTCCGTGCTGGTCGGTGCCACTGAGGGCGGGCGCTTTGTCTCCTACTTTTAATGTGCTCATAACGTTTTTCTTTATCTATGGTCTAAAAACAAATATTCTGTGTTTTAGTTGAGGCGCGTTACGTTAATAACGCCAGGCACCTCACGCAGCTTGGCGATCATATCGTTCAGGTGATTGGTGTCCTGTACAAACACCATAATATTCCCCTCGAAAAGGCCGTCCTTGGTCTCAAAAGAAATGGAACGCATATTTACCTTAAGCTGGTTTGAGATAATTTTGGTGATGCGGTTTACGATACCCACCTCGTCGAAGCCGTCGACCCGCAATCCGGCCAGGAAGGCAATGCTCTCACGGTTGGTCCAGCGGGCCTTTACAATACGGTAGGCATAGTTGCTCATCAGCTGCATGGCATTGGGGCAGGTGGTCTTGTGTATCTTGATGCCGTCGTTCACGGTAACAAAACCGAACACCTCATCGCCGGGAATGGGATTGCAGCAGGACGAAAGTTTATAGTCGAGCTTTACGGTATTATCGCCGATCACCAGGCTGTCGTCGCGCTTGGCGTCCTTGATAAGTTCTTCCAGCGTTTTTTCTTCTTTTTTCTCCGGCGTTTTGCGGCGTATCTTATTGGCCAGGTACTGGTACCAGCTGCGGCTGTTCTCATCTTTATAGAACTGTTTGATCTCAAAGTTGGAAATACCGCCCGTGGCCACCTTGTAGTAGAAATCCTGTACATCAGGCACCTTAAAGTAGTGCAGGATGCGGTTTATGTCCTGTTCGTTAAAGGTAACACCCAGGTGCCGCAGTTTGCGTTCGAATACTTCTTTGCCGTCCATGGCCACCCGGCGTTTTTCTTCGCGCAGGGCCGTTTTTATCTTTTCGCGGGCCTTGGTGCTGATCACGATCTTGAGCCAGTCTTCCTTGGGTTTCTGCTTGGACGAGGTAAGCACTTCTACCTGGTCGCCGCTGCGCAGTTTGTAACTGATGGGCACCAGTTTGTTGTTGACCTTGGCCCCGATGCAGGTATTGCCGATCTCGGAGTGGATATCGTAGGCAAAATCGAGCGCGGTGGTGCCTGATTTCAGGGTTCGCAGTTCACCCTTGGGCGTAAATATGAAGATCTCTTCGGTGTCCAGGTCCAGCTTAAAGCTTTCGACCAGGTCCACGGCGTTCTCATTATTCTCCAGGATCTCGCGTATGCGGCGTATCCAGTCGTCCACGGCATTTTCCATACCGCTTTCCTTATACTTCCAGTGGGCGGCGTAGCCACGTTCCGAAATTTCGTCCATACGGGCGGTGCGTATCTGCACTTCCACCCATTTTCCCGAAGGGCTCATTACCGTTATGTGCAGTGATTCATAGCCGTTGCTGCGCGGAAAGGATATCCAGTCGCGCATGCGGTCGGGCTTGGGCTTGTACAGGTCGGTAATGATGGAATACACCCGCCAGCAGTCCGACTTTTCGTTCTCCGGCTTGGAATCCAGGATAATACGAATGGCAAAGATATCGTAGATCTCCTCGAAAGGCACGCCCTTCTTAACGATCTTATTGTAAATGGAATAAATAGACTTGGTACGGCCTTTCACCTCGAATTCAAAACCCTGTTCGGCCAGCTGTTTTTTAATGGGGTGAATGAAACTGCTGATGAAGCGCTCGCGCACCTCTTTGGTCTTTTCGAGCTTGTTGGCGATCTCGGTATATTTTTCGGGCTCTACGTACTTGAGTGAAAGGTCTTCCAGCTCGGTTTTAATGGCGTACAGACCCAGGCGGTGTGCCAGGGGAGCGAACAGGTACAGGGTCTCATTGGCGATCTTGAGCTGTTTATCGCGGCGCATGTGCTCCAGGGTACGCATGTTGTGCAGGCGGTCGGCCAGTTTTACCAGGATCACCCGCAGGTCGTCGGACAGGGTAAGGATGATCTTGCGGAAGTTCTCGGCCTGTATGGACTGCGACTGGTCGAACACCCCGGAGATCTTGGTAAGTCCGTCGATGATCTTGCATACGTCGTCGCCGAACAGTTCGCGCACATCGTCCAGGGTAAGGTCGGTATCTTCCACGGTATCGTGCAGCAGTCCGCAGATCACCGAGGTAACGCCCAGGCCCAGCTCCTGCGCACATATCTGTGCCACGGCAATGGGATGGTAGATATACGGCTCGCCCGATTTGCGGCGCATATCCTTATGTTTTTCACAGGCCAGTTCGTAGGCCTTGTGTATCTGTTTCAGGTCATCGCGGGTCTTGATGTGCGGTTCTACCGCTTTGAGCAGTTGTTTGTATTTCCGTAAGATCTCCAGGCGTTCCTTTTCGGCATTTATTACCAGTTCTTCGTGCGACATACCCATTACAATATTCTTTGCGGTTGTGAGATTCTAAAGTTAGTCATTTTTCGGTTTCCATTCCATATCCACATGCACGTCGCGCTGCGGGAAGGGGATTTCGATACCGTATTTTTTAAAGGTTTCGTATATTTTGTAACGCAGCTGGCTCCGTACGCGGTTGGCGGCAAATATTTGCCGGGTATAGAAGGAAGCGCGGAACTGCATGGCCGAGTCGCCGAAATCGTGGAACGACACGGTCGGTTTGGGGTCCTGCAGTATATCGGGTACCTGGTCCATCGCTTCAGCAATGGCCTTTTCCACCAGCAGCGGGTCCACGCCATAGGCCACGCCCACGGTAACATCAAACGAGGTCTGATCGTTCATGTGCGTGTAGTTCGAAATACTATCGTTCACAAATTTCGAATTGGGAATGATCATCAGTTTACCATCGCGGGTCTCCAGCTGGGAAGTACGCAGACGTATCTCCCGCACGATGCCCACCTCGTTGTCTACGTTCAGGATATCACCCACGCGCACGCTGCCTTCGAACAGGATAATGAAGCCCGACACAAAATCGTTGAACGTAGACTGCAGACCCAGGCCTATACCTACAAAAAGCGCCGTACCACCAGCCAGCAGTACGGTTACCTTAATGCCCATGTTATCCAGGAATACCACCACGGCCATAATGTACAGGAAGTACTTTACGATCTGGTGTATGGACTGTGCACTACCCCGGGCCATGTTCTTGCGGCTGGCATAGCGCATAATGATCACACGGGCCAGGTACGACAACAGGCGCGTGAACACGACAATAAAAACGAGGCTGATCACGTGACGCGGGTACAGCGTATATTTATCCAGTTCCAGCAGGGGTGCATTTAAAAATTGCTGAAAATCCTTCCCAAAGGCCATTATCATCATCTATTTCGATTACATTTACAAAAATATATATAAAGGTCCGGTTTTATGAAAATTTTGCACCTGCTCTCTACATTTGCCCTGTTTATAAGCCAGCTTTCCATTTTCGGCCAGTCGAGCCTGTTGTGGAAAGTAGAAGGCGGCAACATCACCCAGCCCGTTTATCTTTTCGGTACCGTTCACATTATTCCCGCCGACCAGTTCGAGGTTACTCCCCGCCTGGACAGTGTGGCTGCCGGCAGCGACCGTTTTGTGTTCGAAATGGACCTGAACGCCCCGCAACTGCAGCTGGAAGTGCTCAAGGCCCTGAAGATCGACAGCGTAAAGACCTTAAAAGAACTGTATACGCCCAAAGAATACAAAAAGCTGAGCAAAGCCATGGAAAAACACGGGCTTTCCGTAGCCATGTTCGAGCAGTTCAAACCCCTTATGGCCCAGCAGCAGCTGATGCAGCTGGCCGTACTGAAAGATACCAAGGGGTACGAGACCTATTTCCTGGCCAAAGCCAAAGAACTGGGTAAACTTACCGGCGGACTCGATGAACCCGAAGTACAGCTGGCCGCGTTAAAGGCTATTTCGCTGAAAGACCAGGCCAAATCGCTGTACGAGACCGCTATCAATCCCAAAAAATCGGCCAGGGAACTGGATAAAATGTACCAGGTATACAAATCGCAGGACGTAGAGGCCATTTACAATTATATTGCCAATGCCGACGAGTTCAGTTCGCTGAACGATCCGCTGCTGATCGTACGTAACAAGCGCTGGACCGAAAAAATGAAGGCCATGTTCGGCAACAACGAAAAACTCTTTATTGCGGTAGGCGCGGCGCACCTGGGCGGTCCCGAAGGACTCATTACCCTGCTGCGCAACGAAGGTTACCGGGTTAATCCTGTTCCTGTAAAATAGGTACGGCCTGGTGCCCGGTCTTGCGGCGCATGTGTGCCGGTACCGACTGGGCTATGCTGTGGGCCAGGCTTTGCAGCACCAGACGTTCGCCCCGGCCCTGCAGGGTAACCATACTGATCTCCCGGCTGGGCTGCGGCGATTTAAAGTAGCGCAGCTTCATCAGGTCTTTCCCGTTAAAATCTTTGGTGGCCAGTTCCGGCAATATGGTATAGCCGTAATTGCGGTCAACCAGTTTGCGCAGGGTTTCCAGGCTGCCGCTCTGGAAGCGCAGGTTCGGGAAATAGGTCTCGCCGCCCGAATGTTTACAGAGGTTGATCACCTGGTCGCGGAAACAGTGTCCCTCGTTCAGCAGCCAGAGCTCGTCCAGGTCGATGTCTGAACTGGTGATGGTCTTACGTTTTCGCAGTTTATGATCGGCGGGCAGGTACAGCGCAAATGGTTCGTAGAACAGGGGTTCCTCCAGCAGGTCGGCATCTTCGAGCGGGGTGGCCAGTATACCGGCGTCCAGGCTTTCGTCCTTCAGTTTTCGTATAATGGTTTCGGTGGTCAGCTCAAAGAGGTTCAGCCGTATTTTCGGGTTCTTCTCCAGGAAGTCGGCCAGGAAGAGCGGTATCAGGTAGGGCGCCAGGGTAGGGATAATGCCCACGGATATCTCGCCTTCGGCCACATCGTGATGGATCTGTGCCAGTTCCGATATCTTACGCACTTCCTGCAGGGCGATCAGCGCCTGCTCAATGATCTTTTCGCCCTCGCGGGTGGGACGCACCGGCTGCCGCGAACGGTCGAATATACGTATGCCCAGCTCATCTTCTGCTTTCTGTATCTGCATACTGAGGGTTGGCTGGGTTACATTGCAGGAAGCGGCGGCTTCGGTAAAATTCTGGTGCCGGTAAACGGCTATGATGTATTCGAGTTGCAGTACGGTCATTAGCAAATGATATAAGATTTATCTATGCAAATTTAGCGATAATAATTAAAACTGATGTTAAGATTCGCCTAATGTTTAAGCAAAGCAGAATTTAATTAGACAAAAGTGCTTTTTTGTTAAAATTGGAGCGAGGCTTCGAAATTTTTTCGATTTATGGCACGGTAATTGTTATAAGTGTAATACCTCTCTAAATCCTCTATCACAAAACTAAACAAATTCTTTCGGACCTCTATCCCAAGGAATTTGTTTTTTTCTTTTACAGACTTCCGAGAAAGGCGCGTACCAGGCGGAAAAGGTCTTCGTACTCGTTCATCGGCAGCTTATCGGCGGTGTCGTTCACATCGTGGTAAGCGGTAACGCCTCCCTCGGCATACATAAAGAAGGCCGGAACGCCTTTTTCACTGAACCAGTAATGGTCGCTGTTGGCGGCCTTTCCTCTTTTTTTTACCGCGGCCAGCCAGCCGTTGCGGGCATTCAGCTCTTCGAGCTTTGCAAAATAAGCCGGGTATTCTGTGGCGTTCACAATGGTAACGCCTTTATCACCGCCCCCGGCCAGGTCTATGTTGTACACCATTTTTATGTTTTTCAGCGGTACCGGCGGATGTTCTGTAAAATAGCGCGAGCCTACCAGTCCGGCCTCTTCGCCGGCAAAAGCGATAAAAAGCATGGAATATTTCGGGGTTTCTGCGGCAAAACTGCGGGCCAGGTCCAGCATCAGGGCGGTACCGCTGGCATTGTCGTTGGCTCCCGGAAAGATCGTGGCGGCGCCCATACGGCCTAAATGGTCATAATGCGCCGTTACCAGTACAAAACTATCGGCAAGGCTTCCTTTTACCATACCGATCACGTTCTGCGAACGATATGCCGGTTCGGCCTTCTGCTCCACTTCCCAGGCCAGGGAACGGGGTTTTCCGTATTTCCGGGGCACGGCTGCCGCCAGTTCAATGAGCACTTTGCCGGCTGCCCCGGAACTCACGCTCCAGGTCAGTTTACCGTGTTCCACACGCACAAATACGGCCGCTTCCCGGCTCAGCGGAGCTATTGTTTTCCAGAAAAGCGAAAGGCTGTCTTTATTTTTTGTGGTCCCCGGATCGACCACCAGTACTTTGCCCCGGCATTTAGAGGCCTTTATACGTTGCAGGTTACTCCAGTCTACCTGCACCACCTTTGCTTTTCCGCTGCCGCCCGCACTTTCGGGGCTCAGCAGGTAATCTACGCCGGGTTGCAGTTCGGTATCGTTATACACGATCTTCAGTGTGCCGGGAAAGGTATTCACCGGGTTTGGAAAGGACTGCAGGTAGCTTTCCAGTTCCGGGAGCGGCTGCAGCCCGATGCGGGCAAACTCTGCCTCTAAGTACCGCGCCGCCTTTGCATCGCCCTGGTTCACGTAGCCACGGCCATGCAGACTGTCTGAGGTAAGTATCCGTATCTGCGCAAGGGCATAGTCGCGTTCCTGGGCCTGTGCAGCCAGGAGCGGCAGGCTGAACAGCAGCCCGGCAAGCAGTTTTTTCATCTTTATAGGAATTTACGGGTAAGCAGGTCGGCAAAACGTTTTACCGTTTTGGAGTTTTCATCCCACTCAAAATGCTGTTTCATGCTCTCGAACAGGTCGCGGGCCTCCAGGGCATTGCTGCACGCGTTAAAACGGTCGAGCGCCTGGTTGTAATGGTTTATTTCTCCCTGGAACAGTTCATTCATATACAGGAACTTGTCGGCAATAGGAATGGCTTTGCGCAGGTCGGCAATACCCTGCATACGCAGTTTATCGGCCAGGGTAAGCGGCGCTTCTTCATCGTTTTTAAGGGCCGGCGCCGGCGTAGATACCGGTTTTACCGGCGGTTGCACCACCTGCTGCTTGGGCTCTTCGTATACAGGCTGTTGTTTCAGCGGTTCGGGTTCTTTCGGGGCCTGGGGTACCGGCTCCGCTTTTACAACGGGCTGCGGGGTGGCAAAGGGATTACTGCGCGGTTCTCCCTGTCCGCTCAGGGCTTGCTGTACCAGTTTTACAATAGAATCGTCCTCCTTCTTCGGAGCTTCCGGTTGGGGCGTGGAGACCTGTTGTACCGGCTCCTGCTGCGGTTCCGCCTTCGGTTCTTCTTTTACAGGTGGCACCTGGGGCTGTACCGGCGGCGTTTGCGGAAGTTCTGCCTGGGGTTGCACCTGGGCCTGGGGCTGCACCTGCGTTTCCTGGAAAGGAGCCTGTTCCGTTTCGTTCTGCAGGGTATATTCCAGCTGCACATATTTCTTATACAGGGTAAGTACTTCCTGCTGCAGCAGTTCTGCAAAACCTTCGGGAATATCTGTGCCGTAACCCATCATTTTCTGATGGCGGGCGTTAATTTTTTTCAGGAGCAGATCAATTTCCAGAGTCAGAGCCCTTTTATCCATGTTCAATCGTTTTTATATACACCGGTTCAATAATAAAACGATCAAAACAAGCTAAAATTATTTACTTTGTGGCTGGCCGGTACGGCAATCTATTAACAGGCGGTTTTTAAAACGATGGTATTTGAGCATAGGTCCCAGTTTTCGTTGCGTCGCGGCTGTATTGAAGTTATCTGCGGCAGCATGTTTTCCGGCAAGACCGAGGAACTTATCCGCCGTTTAAAACGCGCCCAGTTCGCCCGGCAGAAGGTCGAGATCTTTAAACCGGCCATCGATACACGCTACGACGATACCGAAGTGGTTTCGCACGATAAGAACGCCATACGCTCTACCCCGGTGGAAAGTTCGCACAATATACTGCTGCTGGCCTCCGATGTGGACGTGATCGGCATCGACGAGGCCCAGTTCTTTGACGCGGGTCTGCCCCAGGTGTGCTCGCAGCTGGCCGATATGGGTATACGCGTTATTGCCGCCGGACTGGATATGGATTACCTGGGCCGGCCATTTGGACCGATACCCCAGTTGATGGCCATGGCCGAATTTGTGACCAAAGTGCATGCCATCTGTGTGGAATGCGGGTTCCAGGCCAATCACTCCTACCGTTTTGCCCCCGGCGATCACCTGGTGGTACTGGGCGAAGTAGATAAATACGTGCCGCTTTGCCGCGAATGTTTCAACGATAAAATGCGCCAACATGAAAATACGTCTGAATGAACTGGCCCGCCTGCTGGGCGCGGAAGCCTTTACGGCCGGTGATGCCCTGCGCGACCTGCAGCCCGAGTTCGACAGCCGCCGTATTGCCGCCGGAAGCCAGGTACTGTTCTTTGCCTTCGGCGAAAAAGGGCGGGCATCCTGCGAAGATGCCTACCGCAAAGGCTGCCGCCATTTTGTACTGAGCCGGCTGCCGGAACCAGGGCACGACGACGCTTTTTATTTTCTTACGCCCGACCCCCTGCAGGCCTTGCAGGACCTGGCCGCCGCACACCGCGCTTCTTTTCGCATACCCGTTATCGGCATTACCGGCAGCAACGGCAAAACCATTGTAAAAGAATGGCTGGGACAGATCCTGAGCCGCCGTATGCGCGTTACCCAGAACCCCGGCAGCTATAATTCACAGATCGGTGTACCCGTTTCGGTACTCCACCTGAACGAAGATACAGAGATCGGCGTTTTCGAAGCCGGTATTTCCCGCCCGGGCGAAATGCAGCGGCTGGAACGCATTATACAGCCCGAAACCGGTATTCTTACGTTCATAGGGGATGCCCATGCCGAAAATTTTGAGTCGGAACAGGCCAAATTCCTCGAAAAAACACAACTTTTCCAGCATTGTAAAATACTGATCGCCGAAAAGGAGGCTCCGCACACCAAAACGCTTCATACGCTCTTCCCCGAAAAAGAGTTGCTGAGCGTTTCCCTGCAGGACAAAGAGGCTTCTGTATATATAAAAGCCGCCACGGACAAAGAGGTGGAAATCTGGCAAAACGGCCACCGGCTGCTGCGTTCCGCATTTTTCCGTACCGACCGCACTTCCCTGCTGAACCTGGCCCTGGCCCTGGCCGC
Organism: Flavobacteriales bacterium; assembly: GCA_052437175.1. Classification (GTDB taxonomy): domain Bacteria; phylum Bacteroidota; class Bacteroidia; order CAIKAF01; family CAIKAF01; genus JACVCJ01. The sequence continues at coordinate 103,739 of JBQVOK010000005.1, read as the reverse complement.
CGCCCTGCATTACGGCGTTTCCGCAGAGGTACTCAGCACGGTAATTCCACTACTGCATCCGCCGGAAGGACGTTTGCGTATACAGAACGGCATCAATGGCAGCATGCTGCTCAACGATACGTACAGCGCCGATTTCCAGTCGCTCAAAATAGCCATGGAAGAGCTGCACCGCATGCCGGTACAGCTAAAACGCAGCCTTATCCTCTCTGACTTTGCCGATAATGTGCCCGGTGAAAAACTCTATGCGGAGATCGCCCGCCTGGCCAACAGTTACCAGTTTGAGAAAGTGATACTGATCGGTCCGGAGATCAGCCGTTATGCGTCGCTGTTCAACGGCTTTTCCACTTCGTTTGCACAAACCGGCGACCTGCTGGCCGAACTGAACCCGGCCTCCTTTGTCCAGGAAGCCATTCTTATTAAAGGTGCGCGCAGTTTCGGACTGGAACGGGTGGCCGCCATACTGGAAGAAAAAAATCACGAGTGCGTACTGGAGATCAACCTGGACGCCATATCGCATAATTTTAAGCATTACCGCAACCTGGCCGGCAAGGCCCGCCTTATGGTGATGGTAAAAGCCTTTTCGTACGGGGCCGGGGCGGTAGAAATGGCCCGGCACCTGCAATACCTCGGCGCCGATTACCTGGCGGTGGCCTATGCCGACGAAGGCGTACAGCTGCGCCAGGGCGGTATTCAGCTGCCGATCATGGTCATGAGCCCCGAGATACCTTCGGTAAGTGCCCTGGTGAATTACGACCTGGAGCCCGAAATTTACAGTTTCCGCTCCCTGCATTTCCTGATACAGGGACTGCAGGAACTGGGCCGTGGCGCCGCCGGCGTACACATCAAGATCGACTCCGGGATGCACCGCCTGGGCTTTATGCCCGAAGAGACCGAAGCCCTGGCCGAACTGCTGGCCGCCAATCCGCAGATCCGGGTACGCAGTATCTTTACCCACCTGGCCGCTGCCGACGATCCGGCCATGGACGATTTTTCAAAGGAACAGCTGCGGCGTTTTTACGAATCGGCCGATTATCTTTCTGAACGCCTCGGCATACGGCCCCTGCTGCATGCCCAGAACACCGCCGGACTGGAACGCCTGCATCCCCGGGCTATGGACATGGCCCGCCTGGGCATAGGTCTGTACGGCATTGCCGCCGATCCTGCACAACAGGTCTTCCTGAAAAATGCCGTCAGTTTTAAGACCCGCATCGCCGCCATACGCAATATTGAAGAGCCCGAAACCGTAGGATACGGACGCCGTGGAAAAATAAAAGGAAAGGCCCGCATCGCCACCATTTCGGTAGGGTATGCCGACGGTTTCCCGCGTAAACTGGGACTGGGCCGCTACCAGGTAAAAATAGGCGACCATCTTTGCGAGACCCTGGGCTCTGTCTGTATGGACATGTGTATGATCGACGTAACGGGTATTCCCTGCAGCGAAGGCGACGAAGTAGTGCTCTTCGGCGAAAATCCCGACATCCACGCAATGGCCCGCGCACTGGATACCATTGCCTACGAAGTGCTTACCTCCATCGGGCAGCGTGTAAAAAGAATATACATCCGCGAGTAAAATCCGCGGGAAAATGTATCTTTGAAAAACACCATTCACACCCACTATGAAGACCTTTTTATCCCTTAGCCTGGCAGCGATGGCCCTGTTCTCCGGGCAGCGTTCCGCAACGGTATACCCGCCTCCCCCGCCCGTCTCCGACAGCGTGTACGTATGCATAAGCGGCAGTGCCTATGCCTATCACAGCGGTTATTGCAGCGGACTTAAACGTTGCACCCACGAAATTAAAAAACTGAAAAAGAAGGACGCCGAAGACCGGGGTTTCAGCAAGGCCTGCAGCTTCTGTTACCGTTAGTAACCGTACATATAATACGCTTATTATGTGGAATTACGGCCTTATTTCAGTATATTTGATTACGCACACCCTGCGTACCCATTTAGCCAAACCGTTTATCATGAGTGCAAGATACCTCTCCCTGCTGCTGTGCCTCACCTTTTTTTTCAGCTCCTGTACCGAAGAGTATGACCTGCTGGACACCACCGACATCAATACCCGGGTGCAGGACCGCCAGGATATTGAAACACCCGAAGAACTGATCCTGCTGTTCTACGATCATCCGCCGGGGACAAGGGCTTCGGATATAACGGTACGTTCGGAGAACTACGGGAACAACGAATACCGTATTGAACTGGTGCATGATCCGGTCAGGGGTAAAAGTTACCGTGCCATACGTTATGTGTTGCTGGCCCGCCTGCGCGACCGGCAGTGGTTCGTAAGCGAAATACGCCGCAGCTCCAAATGCCATCAGACGCCTGAACCCGCCCGATGGCAACCCGGGCGTTGCGGGTAAATTCCCTGTCAGGAACCGGGTTTTTCCTCTTGTACGGGCCAGACAGGCAGCCTACCTTTGTGTCCTGATCCATCGCTTATGTTATCTACAGGTTCTTCCTATATCCTACTGCCGCCGGCCACTGACGCATTTACCACCGAAATGGTGGTGTGCTGAGGACATGCCATTGCCACATTTTTTCAACTTCTCTTGGGTTTTCTTTGTAAATGAATATATTTGACATCGTTAACCTTAAACTCTGCATATTACCCTAACTCCATACATTCACCCATTCCCCGACGTATTTATTTGTATTGCTGAACAGCCAAAACTGTTCGGGAACTTTTTATTCAACACCCAAGAGTAACTTTAAAATCAGTAAAATTTATGGACCTGAAAGACACCCTGAAGCAACTTAGTGACCGAGTTCTTAAATTAAAAGAACAAATTCACACTGAAGAAGCAACCAAAACCGCATTTGTAATGCCTTTTATCCAGGCATTGGGCTACGATGTATTCAACCCCCTGGAAGTTGTTCCCGAATTTATATCCGATATAGGTACCAAAAAAGGCGAGAAGATCGACTATGCGATCTTAAAGGATACCATTCCGACGATTCTCATAGAATGTAAACACTGGAACCAGAACCTGGATGTGCATGACGGACAGTTATTACGATATTTTCATGTGTCCAAGGCCCGGTTCGGTATCCTGACCAATGGTATTCTCTACCGCTTTTATACCGACCTGGTAGAACCTAATAAAATGGATGAAAAACCATTCCTGGAATTTAACCTGGCCGACCTGCGCGATAACCAGATCGAAGAATTAAAGAAATTCCACAAGTCGTACTTTGATGTAGACAATATTATAACAACCGCCAGCGAACTCAAATACACCAATGAGCTTAAGACACTCATAAACAACGAATTTTTCGCTCCATCCGAGAATTTTGTTAAACACTTTGCCCGACAGGTATACCCGGGGATGATCACCCAGAAAGTGCTGGATCAGTTTACCAATCTGACACGCAAATCTATTTCACATTATATAAGCGATCTGATCACGGAACGTTTAAAATCAGCATTGACCAAAGAATCTGAAAACAATGCGGCCGAACCGGAGGTAACAGCGGAAGTTTCCGAGAGTATCAGCAAGATCGTTACCACTGCAGAAGAGCTTGAATGTTTTCTTATCATAAAAAGTATTCTGCGGCAACGGGTAGAAGTATCGCGTATTGCCTACAGGGATGCGCAGTCGTACTTCTCCATTTTGTTAGATGATAATAACCGCAAAACCATTTGCCGCCTCTACCTCAACGGCACTAAAAAACAACTCGGGATCTTTGATGAACAAAAGAAAGAGACCAAATTTGAGTTGCTGTCCCTGGACGATCTGTTCACCTATAGCAATCAGCTCGTTGCCGCTATCGACTTTTATGAGAAAGTAAAAGAAACGGTTTAAAAAAGAGCTCCCCGCCTGCTTACACAGCCTGACTATATCTTCCTGTTGTCAGGCTTTTCTTTTTTACCTGTTGTATATACTAATTTTTTACTTTCGTCTCAGAATTCTCTGCCATGTCAAAAAAAGCGCTGATCCTCTCCCTGATCAGGGACGATCTTATTCATCTGAAACTGCTGATCGGTCTGCGAAACATCGGTTTTAACGCTGATGCCTATACCCAGCACCTGAGCGGGATCATTTTCCGGCTCATGGGCTTTACCGAAAAGGAACGATCCGAAGAACTGCTTATCTATTACCTGGAACTCGCTTCGGCCGTGGAACACATCGACCTGCAACATTCCCACAACCAACTTGCACCCCTGGTACAGGACATCTACCGCAAACTGTACCGTTACCGGCGTTATAAAACAGATGCCGCCGAAGGAATTATGCAGGCCGGAGCCGGTGAAACACTCTAATTCGTATATAAATCGTTATGCCGGGTAAAAAGGCCCTCCGGAATAACGTATAGTCATTATTTTCCTGTGGCGCGGCGAAAGGATGTACCCGTACATTCCTTTTTTTATATTGTCGTATTCGTTCCTTCAGAGGGATTATTTGGCATTGTCCGCTTTTATTTTAAATTTGTGTTTCTTCATTATTTATCCACCTAACTACAACGAAACATGGGAAAATTTGTCATCAGTAAAAGCAGTAACGGCGAGTTTCAGTTTGCGCTCAAGGCCGGTAACGGACGTACCATTCTCAGCAGCGAAGGGTATGCTTCCCGTACTGGCTGCGACAACGGTATCGAGTCGGTCCGCAAAAACGCACCCGACGACAGTATGTACGAACGCAAGGCCGCATCTGACGGAAGTCCGTACTTTACGCTTAAGGCAGCGAACGGTCAGGTGATCGGCATAAGCGAAATGTACGAAAGCAGCAGCGCGCGCGACAACGGTATCGAATCCGTGAAACTGAACGCCCCCGAAGCCCAGGTAAGCGAAGAAATATCCTGAAGCTTCCGTTTCCCGTTGTACCTTCTTACTTACCCTTATCCAAAAACGAAAACAAAAAAAATGCCGGTAGAAATTACTCTCCGGCATTTTGCTTTTATATCATCAGATGCTACTGAAATATGGTAATGTGTTGTTCGTGTTTCTCCTGTTTACCATTACAGTCTGTATAGAAGATGGTGGCAAAGTACACGCCGTCTTCAATAGAACCCGGTGCCCAGTTGATCAGCACGTCGTTGGTCTGGTACAGCTTTACACCCCAGCGGTTGTAAATGGTACATTCGAATGAAGTACATTCCTTGAACTGGTCGGTGGTATAGATATCGTTCATGCTGTCGCCGTCGGGGGTAAATATATTGGGTATCTTACCGGCATCCACGCTCTGGGCCACATCAATTTTTACCTGGTCGGTATTTACACAGCCGTTGCTGTCGGTACCCGTAACGGTATACGTATTGGGGGCGGGCTGGAATTCCACGCCATTCTGCACGTCATTATCCCAGGTATAGGTTGCTGCACCGCTACCGCTGAGCGTAACCTTACCGTTACCACATATATACAGGTCTTCGCCGGCATCTACTTCGGGAAGCGCATTTACGGTAACGGTCTGCGTCATGCTGTCCTGGCAGCCCGTAGCGGTAGTTACCACCACCTGTACATTATATTGCCCGGCATTTGCATAGGTATGCGTCGGGTTTTCATCGGTGCTGGCCGAATTATCGCCCAGGTCCCAGTTGTAGGTAAGGGGGCCGTCATTGGTCGTGGCCGAAGCCGTGAATGTGGTCACTTTCCCGATACATTCTTCTGTAGCCGAATAACCGGCATCTACGGTAACGGGATTATCGATCTCGATAGAAGCTACCACACAGGCACCGCTTGTATCGGTATACACTACATTATACAGTCCGGGTCCGTTACCGGCTCCGATCACGTCCAGGTTCTGACCGTTCTCACCGTTCATGGCCACCCCTTCATAATACCACTGCCAGCTGCCCGGGGTGGTCTGGTTGGATGCCAGCAGGGTCTTGTCTTCTCCGCAGAAAGTTCCGCTGTCGCTCACGGCGGCAAAAAGGCTCGATTCGTTCAGCACCAGGTCGTCGAAAACAAAATACGGATAGCAGAACTGGCCGAAAGCCGAAGCATAATTTGCAGGGATATCCGAAGAGCAGGGACCGCCCAGCATAATTACATTGATATTGGTCGTGGGAGTAAACGTAATGGTTACGGTAGACCAGGATGTGCCGGGTGTATAGGTAAACCGGCCCAGTTCCACCCAGCTGGGGTCGGCAAGAATGGGACAGTCCATCGTCATTACAGGCATCTGGGCGCAGCTGGAATTACCGTAGATCACCAGGTCGATGGTGGTAGCGCCCACGGCATCGCCGTTACAGCTTCCGCCGCCGCCGTCTGTCGGGAATGCCGCCGTCTGGAACGATATTTTATAATTGGTACCGGCCAGCATGGGCGAAGAAAGACAGGCGCCCACGTACTCGATATAGCCGCTCATAATGTGACAACCCACATATCCCACTCCGTCGGGAGGAGGCACGAGACCCAGGTTTACGGCCGGGGCCCAGTTGTAGGACGGATGGTTAAAATAGTCGGACGTAGCCTGGGTGGCCTGGGTCCAGCCGGTAGCCGCATCCATCTGTGAAAAGCCCGTAGGCAGGTAGTCATAGGCCTCAAAAGAAGCATTAGGGATCAGTGAAGACACCGAAGTACCGGCATTATTGCAGACACAGTCCGTAGAGTCATTCAGGTCAATCAGGCCATCGCCGTCATCGTCAATTGCATTGTTGCATATCTCCGTTTGTGCAAACGCTCCCGCAGAGAACAGTGCAAAGCACAGCAATACTAAATACTTCATAGGTATAGCTTGGTTTGTATTAGTTAATTGTTTAGTCAATGTAATATTAATGAAAAAATCACAAAAACGTTAACAGGTGTTAATTATTTAGACGAAAAACAGGTATGCAGTGCAGCGTATTTTTTAAATGAAACTGTATATCAATATATTAAACCTTCGTTAAAAATACAGAACGGATAAACTATTTCCGGGTATGCGGTCTTATAAAAGCTAAAATATTCAAATCTGAACATCAATGTAAAATAAAAAAGCCCTTTCCCGGGCAGGTATACACGGTATTCTTTTTTATGTACATTTGAATATGAAGCCCGTCCGACTTTTTTTACTTTGCCTGGTCACCTGTGTGCTTTTTTCAGCCTGTGACCCGGTGAAGCAGGAAGAAAAGCTCCGCGAAAAAAAGAAGGCCGAATTTCTTTCTTCGGCAAACGGCAGCTGGCTGTTCAGCACCCTGGAATATAAAACCTGCGGCACCTGCCCCTTGCAGGACCATTCGGCAGAAATGCAAACGATACGTATACAGATCAGCTACCCGGATGTTACGCTTTACGAAACAACAAACGCAGCCGCTGAAGATGAAGTGCTCAACCAGGGCGTTCTGCTGTACAGTTACCCGAATCTGCCCCTGAATCCCAGCGACCCGGAAACGGCCTACGAACGGGTACATGCCCTGAAATTCAGTTTCAGCAAGCCTCATTATAAGACCTGGCCGCTGCCCGACAGCTGGTATTTTAAGGAAGTACATCCGTACAAACTGGTAGCGTATGAAGAGGGACTGCCCTACTCTTCCCTTATACTCATAAAACCCTGATCTATTTATGAATATACCAAAAAGACTCTTATCCTGCATTCTTTTTCTCATACTGAACGGCCTGTTACAGGCACAGTCGTTATATATACGCACTTTTGGGGTAAAAAAGGATCCGGCGCTCGTATTCCTGCACGGAGGTCCCGGTTACAATGCCGCTTCTTTTGAGTTGAGTACCGCCCGGCCCCTGGCCGATTCAGGCTTCTACGTGATCGTATACGACCGCCGGGGCGAAGGACGCTCCCCCGATGCCAAAGCAGCCTATACGTTCAAGGAAAGTTTCAGCGACCTGGCACGCGTGTACAAAAGATGCGGCATACGTAAAGCCACGCTGCTGGGTCACAGTTTCGGCGGTATACTGGGCACCCTCTTCAGTTTAAAGTACCCTGAAAAAGTGAATGCGCTGGTCCTGGCGGGCGCCCCGGTAAACCTGCAGGAGTCGTTCAGGTATATACGCAAACGCGCAAGACAGCGCTACAGGTATGAGAAAGATGAAAAGTCCCTGAAGGACCTGTCCGCACTTGCAAAAATGGATTCCAGCAGTTTGGAATATGCATCTTACTGCTTTATGCACGCCATGCAGAACGGTTTTTATTCCCCGGCCCAGCCTACAGAAGAGGCCCAGGCTCTGTATACGAAAATGCGTACGGACCCGCAGTATGCACTGCTGTCGGACATGAGTCGCGAAGCGCCGGCGGGCTTCTGGCGGAACGAACAGTATACCACACTCGACCTTACCCCGCAGCTAAAAGAACTCTGTGCCCGCAAATTCCCTGTGTATGCGGTCTACGGCCAGGAAGACGGCCTCTATTCCCCCGAACAGGTGCAGGCTTTGCAACAGATGCTGGGCGAAGAGAACCTGCTGTACCCCGAAAGATGTTCCCACAATGCGTTCATCGATCAGCAGGGAGATTTCATACGCTTTCTTAAACAAAAGCTGATCCCCTGAAAGAATCTGTAGGGGATTTATATATTTGTACATCGCTCTTTAGTAAGATACAGACAAAGGTTCCCGCTGCGTGCGGGATGAAAAGGGAATCGTGTGCAATTCACGAACTGTCCCGCAACTGTAAGCACCCGCGGTTTTTACCCGTATGCCACTGCTCCGCTGAAAGCGGGACGGGAAGGCGGTAAGAACGGTGCAAGTCAGGAGACCTGCCTTTGTTGCAGAAATAATGCTTTCGGGGATTGAGGCAGAAATTAACAGATGGCAGGACTTCGTACGCGCGGAGGCTCCGCCCTGTCTTTCCCCCGGTCCGCACTGCTTCTCAGGTATAGCTAAAGGGGATACGAAAAACGATACAACCGTGCAGACACAAAAAAACAACGCCGCAAAAAAACTCAGCCGCATCATGAGTCTCGACATGTACCTGATGTCGCTCAGCTGGGATGAATATACGAAAATACAGTCCCGGATCGAAGGGCCGATGCCCGGTCAGCATCCTTTGCTGTGCTGGGACCTGGCGGCACCGCTGCCCCAAAACGACAATGCCGGGGTTTTGAATACCCTGTGTCGTATTGCCGCAGGCGCCGGCTGGACACGACAGCTGCCCGCCATTCTTACCCTCCCTTACGAGGCCCTGGTACTTACCGATGCACAACGCGTTATCTGCTGGGCCGACGAAGGATTTGAACGTATGAGCGGTTATTCTGCCTCATACGCCATCGGCAAAAAACCGTCCTTCCTGCAGGGAACGAACAGCTGTAGCCGGAAAATTGCGTATATGCATAAAAAGCTGGAGGCCGGACGGCGCTTCCGCAGCAGCCTGCTCAATTACCGGGCCGACGGCAGCGAGTACCTCTGCGGCATTGAGATATTCCCGCTGCGCCATCAACAGAAGATCACGCATTTTTTAGCACTCGAAAACGAAATTATATGACCGTAGAAGAAAAGATACAACGGGCCGAAACACATATCTTTAAAGCCGTGTTTCCCAATACCACCAACCATTACGATACGCTTTTCGGAGGTACCGCCATGCAGCTGATGGACGAGGCCGCCTTTATCACCGCCACCCGTTTCTGCCGCCAGCGCATGGTTACGGTAAGCAGCGACCGTATCGACTTTAAAAAGCCCATTCCGGCCGGTACTATTGTAGAACTGGTGGGCAAAGTGACCTACCTGGGCAATACCAGCCTGAAGATCCGCGTAGACATTTTTATTGAGCAGATGTATTCCGAAGAGCGCGAAAAAGCCGTCAGCGGCGAGTTTACCTTTGTAGCGATCGACGAGCACAAACAGCCGGTAAAGATCAATCGCTGAGTAACAGGAAAATATTCAGGAACAGGCTTTGTTTTGTCAGCTACAACCGTTTACTTTGAAAGAACAATTTGCTGTTTATGAAAAAATGTCTATTCTCCGCACTTTCCTTTTCTCTGTTGCTGGGCAGCGCCACGGCCCAGCAGAAAGAACTTTACCATAAGGTACGCTGGCACGTGGACCCCGCCGCCCAGCGGTCCTTCACGGCAACTTATGGTACCGATCATTTTCATGGCGGCAAGCACGGCCTGGAGACCGAAATGAGCGAAAGCGAGATCGCCCGCATCAAAGCCGATGGCTATACGTACACCGTACTGCAGGAAGATATGGAACGCTTCTATGCCGAACGCCTGGCAGCCAAAAGCGGCGGCAGCACCCGGGATAACTGCAGCCCCGAAGCGTATAACGATCCGGCCGGCTTCAATACCGGCGGTATGGGCGGCTATCTTACCTATGCACAGATACTGCAGGAACTGGACGATATGGCTGCACAGTATCCCAATATTTTTAAGGGCAGGGCACAGATCGGCAGCTTTGTTACGCACCAGAACCGCCCCCTGTACTGGGTAAAGATCTCCGACAATGCCTCTGCCGACGAGAATGAACCGCGCCTGCTCTACAGCGCCCATATACACGCACGCGAGGCCATCAGCGGCATGCAGCTGCTCTATTTTATGTGGTATATACTCGAGAATTATGCCACAGACCCGGAGATCAAATACCTGGTGGATAATGCCGAGCTGTATTTTATACCGGTGCTGAACCCCGACGGAGTGATCCGCAACGAAACCCAGTCGCCCGGCGGCGGAGGTATGCACCGCAAGAACATGCGCAGCGTGGGCACCAGCAACCCGGGTGTGGACCTCAACCGTAACTTTGGGGTACAATGGAATACCACGGGTGTTTCGGCCAATACCAATGACGATACCTACCCCGGCCCTTCGGCTTTTTCGGAGCCCGAAACACAGGCCTTAAAATGGTTTGCCGAACAGTATGACTTTGCGGCTTCCTTTACCCACCACAGTTATTCGAACCTGCTGCTGTATCCGTACGGCTATGCCAATGTACTGACGCCCGACGATGCGTATTTTGCCGCATTTACCGAAGAAATGGTTTCGGTGAACAACTTCAGTAATATCCGCAGCGTAGATCTGTACCCGGCTTCCGGCGATACAGACGACTGGCTTTACGACGTTACGCCCGACAAACCCAAAGTACTGGCCCTTACGCCGGAATCGGGCGGCAGCGACGATGGTTTCTGGCCGGCCCAGAACCGTATTTTGCCCATGTGCCGTGCCAACCTGAAAATGAACACCGACCTGGTGCGCCTGGTACTGAAAACGGCACTGGCCAAAGACCGCAGCAGCCGTTACCTGCCGGCAAACTCGGGTTATATCGCGTATGACTTTAGCCGATACGGCATGCAGAACGGTAATTTCAGCGTTTCGCTCACGCCCCTGGGCAGCGGTATACAAAGCACCGGGGCAGCAATTACGTATACAAATCCCGTACAGTTACAGGTGTATAACGACAGTATTGCCTATACGCTGAACAGCGGCCTGCCCGAAGGCACGGTACTCAAATTCCTGCTTACGGTAAATAACGGTACCTTCAGCAAAAGCGATACGCTGGAAAAAATATACGGCACGCCGGTAGCCATACTCGACAACGATGCTTCGTCCCTGAGCGGCTTTACCATGCAGGGCGGCAGCTGGGGCATCACCACCAATACCTTTGTGAGTGCGCCTTCGAGTATTACCGACAGCCCCAACGGCAATTACAGCAATAACCAGAATAAACGCATCGTACTCAGCACGCCGGTAGACCTCAGCGCCTCCAACCTGCAGGAAGCCCTGCTGCGTTTCTGGGCCAAATGGGACGTAGAGGCCGCTTACGATTATGTACAGGTGGAAGCCAGCACCGACAACGGCGTTTCCTGGACACCGCTCTGCGGAAAGTATACCCATGCCGGAACCGCCGACCAGGCCGAGGGAGAACCTTTATACGACGGTACACAGCCCGACTGGGTGCAGGAAGAAATTTCACTGGGCAGTTACCTGGGACAATCCGTTACTATACGTTTTCAGCTGGTGACAGACCCGGGCGTAGTAGGGGATGGTTTCTATTTCGACGACCTCGAGATCCTTACGATCAGCAGCGATACCAGCAGCAACAATACCAGCCTGCAAAACGTGGCTACAAATACCCTGCAGCTTTTCCCGAATCCTGCCGAGACACAGGTTACCGTAAAAGGAATTACGCCGGGCAGCAATCTGAGCCTGCTGAGCACCACGGGACAGGTACTGCAGTACATTCCCAATGCCGGTGATGTATATACGCTTTCACTGGAAGCGCTGCGTCCCGGTCTGTACTTCATACGTACAGGCGTACATACCTTACGTTTCATAAAGAAATAACAAAAACGTATACCCATAAAAAAAGCGTCTCGCCGGGAGCGGGACACTTTTTTAGTATATTCATAATCGCGCAGTTGTTATGCGTCGATCTTTGCGTATTTGGCGTTTTTCTCGATGAATTCGCGGCGCGGCGGCACGTCGTCGCCCATGAGCATGGAGAAGATGCGGTCGGCCTCTGCGGCGCTTTCGATCGTTACTTTACGCAGCGTGCGGGTCCGCGGGTTCATGGTCGTATCCCAGAGCTGTTCGGCATTCATTTCACCGAGACCTTTGTATCGCTGAATGTTCACTCCGCTTTCCTTACCGGCCCCGGAGAGTTGTTTCACTACGTTATCGCGTTCGGTATCGTTCCAGGCATAGATCTGGTCTTTACCTTTCTTTACGAGGTACAGCGGCGGCGTGGCGATATACACATACCCGTTCTCCACCAGTTCTTTCATATAACGGAAGAACAGGGTAAGCAGCAGTGTGGTAATGTGCGAACCGTCCACGTCGGCATCGGTCATGATAATGATCTTATGGTAACGCAGGCGCTGCATATTGAGGGCCTTGCTGTCCTCTTCGGTACCTACGCTCAGTCCCAGGGCGTTGAAGATGGTTTTGATCTCTTCGTTCTCCAGGATCTTGTACATGAGCGCTTTTTCCACGTTCAGGATCTTACCGCGCAGGGGCAGGATGGCCTGGAAGCTGCGGTCGCGGCCCTGTTTGGCGGTTCCGCCGGCCGAGTCACCCTCCACCAGGTATACTTCGCATTTCGAAGGATCGCGTTCCGAACAGTCGGCCAGTTTACCCGGCAGTGAAATACCCATTCCTTCGCCTTTACGCTGCACCAGCTCACGGGCTTTACGGGCCGCATGGCGGGCGGTAGCTGCCAGGATCACTTTTTCAACGATCTTGCGGGCATCTTTGGGATTTTCTTCCAGGTAATACTGCAGCGCTTCGCCCACGGCCTGGTCCACCGCGCCGGAAACCTCGTTGTTACCCAGCTTGGTCTTGGTCTGGCCTTCGAACTGCGGCTCGTGTACCTTTACGGAGATAACGGCGGTAAGTCCCTCGCGGAAGTCGTCGCCGCTGATCTCGAACTTGATCTTTTCGAGCATACCCGACTTATCGGCATAGGCCTTCAGGGTACGGGTAAGTGCACGGCGGAAACCTGCCAGGTGGGTACCTCCCTCGTGCGTGTTGATATTGTTTACGTAGCTGTGTATGCTTTCGCTGAAGGTGGTATTGTAGGTCATGGCTACTTCCACCGGTATATCGGCCTTTTCGGTCTCGAGATAGATCGGTGTGGCGATCAGTGCTTCGCGGGTACCGTCGAGGTATTTTACGAATTCGAGCAGACCGCCTTCGCTGTAAAACTCTTCGGAGCGTACATTGCCCTGTTCGTCGAGTTCACGTTCGTCGCGCAGCTGTATACGGATGCCTTTGTTCAGGAAGGACAGTTCGCGCAGGCGGGCGGCCAGGGTCTCGTAAGAGTACAGGGTAGTGGTAAAAATGGTATCGTCGGGCTGAAAGGTAACGGTGGTACCGCGGCGGTTGGCCGTTCCGATCTCTTTCACATCGTACATGGGCTTACCGATCTGGTACTCCTGGCGGAAATGCTTACCTTCCCGGTAAACGTCCACCTGCAGGTGTGTACTCAGCGCATTCACGCAGGATACGCCCACCCCGTGCAGACCCCCGGAAACTTTATAGGAATCCTTGTCAAATTTACCTCCGGCGTGCAGCACGGTCATTACTACCTCCAGGGCCGATTTTTTCTCTTTCGGGTGCATATCGGTGGGGATACCCCGTCCGTCATCCTCTACGCGGATGGAATTACCTTCGAGAATAGAAACGCTGATGTTCTTACAGTGACCGGCCAGAGCTTCGTCGATCGAGTTGTCGACCACTTCGTACACCAGGTGATGCAAACCTTTGGGACCAATGTCGCCGATGTACATGGCCGGACGCTTACGTACCGCTTCCAGACCTTCCAGTACCTGAATATTACCGGCTGAATAATCGACCGACTGGCTGCTTATTTGTTCTTCACTCATTCGTTACTTTAATTTAACATGCAAAAATACGATTTTTAAAGGACTTTAGGAGCCCCGGAACGAGCATTTTTGACGCTTTTTCAACAATCTGCCCTGCCACTGCGCTGCCACCCTCTTTTTAATGAAAATTTATAAAATAAAACACCACGTTTCTTATTTTTTTACTTTTGCAACATGATGCATACAGCTTTTAAGATCTTTGGAGCCGATCCCATTACCTGGGATACACTGAGCGGCATTGACAAAGCAGCACCCCAGCTCATCATTTGGGCAGTACCCGTAATGCTGGCCTTCACCGGCCTCGAATACTGGCTCAACAATCACGACAAACGCGATTATTACAACAACAAGGAGTTATGGGGTTCCATCTTCGTGGGTCTGGGCAACCTGGCCAGCAACCTGGTTACCAAACTGTTACTGTTTTCCATGGTTTGGTTTGTGTATAACCTGATCCCCTGGCGCCAGGAGTTTGTATGGTGGATGTTCTTCCCCTGTTACATCCTGCTGGACCTGTGCAGCTACTGGGCACACCGTATCTCCCACGAACAGCGTTTCTGGTGGTGTACGCACATTACACACCACAGCGGTAACCACTATAACCTGGCGGTAAGCTTCCGCCTGTCCTGGATACAGCAGTTCAAGATCATTTTCTTCCTGCCTGTGATCCTGGCCGGTTTCCACCCGATGGTGTTCTTTGTGGCCAACCAGGTAGCCGTACTGTTCCAGTTCTGGGTACACAGCGAGTATGTACCGCGTCTGCACCCCTTTATCGAGTATATTTTTGCCACACCGAGCAACCATAAGGTACACCACGGTTCACAGGAGAAATACCTGGACGTGAACTATGGCGCCACCTTTATCCTCTGGGACCGTATGTTCGGCACCTACCAGCCGCTGGAAGAGCGCCCCGTATACGGCCTCACCACACCGATCCCCTACAGTTCGAATCCCTTCTACCTCAATTTCCATGAGATCAGGGAAATTGTGGCCGATGTGAAAAAAGCAGACAGTTTCCGTGAGAAAATGTTCTATGTCTTCGGCAGCCCGTCGAAGATCGGACTTATGAAAAAGAAACAGGCCGAGGCCCTGGCAGCCGTAGAGCAGCCGGCTGAAGTTGAAGCCTGATCCCGATAAAACTGAATACAAAAAAGCGGTCCGTAATGGCCGCTTTTTTTATGTAACAAACGTTCAACTGTGGTTTTTAAACGGCCGGGCGCATATACGAAGTACCGAAGGTGGCCTGCATCTCCACTTCCTTTACCTTGCCGTTCTCGTATTTGTATACGTTGGTAGCGCCCCCCGGGTTTTTAAATTCGTATACCCCGCTGCCTTTATGCTTGATGGGCAGCTGCTGGCCCACGCGTTCCGACCAGAGGCTCTGCTGGGCACTGGGCTCCTTGTAGAAAAGGTGCAGCACCGAATACAGCACCTGTGTAGCGTGCGTGCTCTTGCCCTTTTCATTCTCCACGTTATACTTGCTGCCGTCCCAGGACGCACTCACGAAGGTCTCCGTTTTATCGTTGACCACGTAACGACTGTAGCAGCGCACCATTTTACCGTTTTCGTAGGTAGAGTTCATCTCCACATCGAGCACCTTTTTCACGAACATGACCTTGGCTTCGGAATGGCTTTTGAGCTCGTAATAGTGCGTACCGTTACCGTAATCTTTTCTGGACACCGTCATGGTGCCTACTTTATCCCCGAAAAGGAAGATATCGAACTTGTGTACGGTCTGCGCAGAGGAGAGGAGGATGCTGCTCAGCCCTGTGAGCAGGAATAACGAAAAAGATTTCATAGAATGCCTGTTTTGAATGGTTAAGAACGCTCTAATTTACAAAAAATTTTACTGTGCGTATACTCTTAAACTATTTTATCCGGTAGGGTTTGACCGAAAATAGTATACATAAGATTTTCTTTTTGTTACAAATAAAAGTTTAAGATTGTTAAAAAAAACTATATTTGTATGGCTAACATAAAACCTATAGAAAGAAATGTCTTTTAAACTTCTACCCGGCGAAACCTTTAAGCCTTTAAAATTCAGTTTTAAAGGCACGCTGCTGAGAAATCAGTATGCCATATCCAACAAAGGTCGTATTGTAAGTTTTCGCGAAAAGACCGAAGACGGCAAGTTGCTGAAGGGCACCCTGGTACAGGGCTACCGTGTTTTCAAAGCAAAGCCTGACGGACAAAACGTTACTTTGTTCATTCATAAAATCGTGGCCGAGACCTTCAATAAGAAGTCCGGCAGAAAAGCAGAATTTGTTATACACCTCGATCACGACAAACTGAATAACAAGGCCGAGAACCTGAAATGGGTCACCCGCGAGGAACTGAACGATCACCTGAAAAACAGTCCCAAACTGAAAGCCTATTACAACCGCGGCGATGCAGCCAAACGCAAAGCTGCCTCTTCCAAAGGAAAGGCGAAAGCGGCAAAACCTGCGGCACGCAGCACGGCAAAAGCCAAACCCGCAGTTTCTAAAAAAGCGGCCCCGGCGGCAAAAGCCAAAAGCAGCGCCCGTACAACGGCGAAAAAAGCAGCGCCTGCCCCGGCCAAAAAGGCTACGGCAGTAAAGAAAGCGGCGCCTTCAAAAGCAACGGCCGTTTCCAAAGACAAAAAGAAGAAGAAAAAATAAGCGAATATCCATCGTATACCAAACGTATTATGCAAAAAAGGCTGACGGGAAACCGGCAGCCTTTTTCACTTACTGAAAAACCTAACAAACGCGACAAATGAAGGGCATTTCAGGCTATAGAGCGCATCATCTGTAATACGGGTTCAAATTCCTTGGCAATATCTTCTTCCGGGTCTTCCTCTTCAATACTTCCACGCTCCAGCGGATGCTCGTGCAGGGCACTATCCCGGTACGAGAATACCGACCAGGTACCGTTGTTGAGCTCCAGGGCGGTGAGGTTCTCTACCCAGTCGCCGCTGTTAAGGTACAGCACTTCGCCGTGTTCGGTCTGCACCTTGCGCATGGCCGGCTGGTGTATGTGCCCGCATACCACTACGTCGTACCCGTGAAAACCGGCCATATCAATGGCGGTCTTCTCAAAATCGTTCACAAATTTAACGGCCCTTTTCACGCTGTTCTTTACTTTTTTGGACAGGGATACCCTTTCGTAGCCAAAGTACTCCAGCGCATTGTTCAGGAAGCTGTTTATGAGGATCAGCAGGTCGTATCCCTTGCCGCCCAGTTTGGCCAGCCACTTGCTGTAATGAATACTCATATCGAACACGTCGCCATGGAAGAACCAGGTCTTTTGTCCGTTGATCTCCACCACCAGTTTATTGCAGAGCGTAAAGGAAGCCAGCTGAAAATCGGTAAACTTGCGCAGCAGCTCGTCGTGGTTCCCCGTAATATAGTATACACGGGTGCCGTTGCTGATCATTTTCAGCAGGCGGTTCACCACTTTCATGTGCGATTTGGGCCAGTAATTCTTGCTGAACTGCCAGATATCGATGATATCTCCGTTCAGGATCAGGATATCCGGTT
The DNA here is from genome assembly GCA_052437175.1 of Flavobacteriales bacterium. Classification (GTDB taxonomy): domain Bacteria; phylum Bacteroidota; class Bacteroidia; order CAIKAF01; family CAIKAF01; genus JACVCJ01. Next base: position 86,055 of record JBQVOK010000005.1, on the reverse strand, counting down.
CTATCGAACGCAGGTAATTGTGCAGTTCTTCGGCCCTGCAGCCATAGGTACCTAAGTGTACGTCGGAAATTACGGCTATTTGGATTTTTCTTTTCACGTACTTGTTTTTTCTCTATGGCAAGTACGTTATTATGTATTACCCCATCATAAACCGCGGTTTATGTTAGCGTCAATAGTTTTCTGTTATTCAGAAGTTTGTGTTAAGCCTTACTTAATACGAAACAATTTCAGGATGCGTCGTACCGTGCGTTTTTCGAACTCCCAGAAGAAGCGGAACTGCCCGAAAACAGCTCCGTAGGCCAGCAGTAAGATATTGTAAAGGGGCAATACCGCCAGCAGGTAAAGTACGGTGCGTATCCAGCCTCCTTTTTCGGAAATACCTAAAAAATCGAGCAGGGGTTCCTTAATAAAAAGGACCGTGGTTCCCGTGCAGGCAAAAGCCAGCAGTACCAGCACCACCTGCCAGGCCGATTTCAGGTTCCAGCGTTCCTGTAAGCGTTGTACCCACTTTGGTGAACTCATGGTTGTTCGCTGGTTTCTTTACTGTGCACCACTTCCGGACGCATCTGCGGGAAGAAAAGCACTTCCTGTATGCTGGCCTGGTTGGTAAGCAGCATGGCCAGGCGATCGATACCGATACCGATACCGGCCGTGGGCGGCATACCGTATTCCAGGGCGCGGATAAAGTCGTGATCGATGATCATGGCCTCGTCGTCGCCGCGTTCGCTCAGCTGCATCTGGTCTACAAAACGTTCGTACTGATCGATGGGATCGTTGAGCTCGCTGTAGGCATTGGCGATCTCCTTACCGTTGATCATCAGCTCAAAGCGTTCTACCAACCCTTCTTTACTGCGGTGTTTTTTGGTGAGCGGACTCATTTCCACCGGGTAATCGATAATAAACGTGGGCTGTATATAATGGTGTTCACATTTTTCGGAGAACAGTTCGTCGATCAGTTTGCCTTTGCCCATGGTCTCGTCCACTTCGATGTGCAGCTGTTTGCACACCTCGCGCAGGGTATTTTCGTCCATACCGCTTACGTCGATGCCGGTATGCTCTTTAATGGCATCGTAGATCGAAACGCGTTTGAAGGGCGCTTTGAAGGAGATGATGTTGTCGCCTACCGGCAGTTCGGTACTGTTGTTGCTGGCGAGGGCTATTTTTTCGAACAGCTGTTCGGTGGTATCCATCATCCAGTTGTAGTCTTTATAGGCTACGTAGAATTCCAGCACGGTAAACTCGGGGTTGTGCGTGCGGTCCATACCTTCGTTGCGAAAATTGCGGCTGAACTCATATACCCAGTCGAACCCGCCCACGATGAGGCGTTTCAGGTACAGTTCATTGGCAATACGCAGGTAAAAAGGTACGTCCAGTGCGTTATGATGCGTGGCAAAGGGGCGCGCAGCCGCTCCGCCGGGAATGTTCTGCAGTACGGGCGTATCCACTTCCAGGGCCCCGCGTTCGTTCAGGAAATCGCGGATGGCATTGATCATACGGGTACGTTTCAGGAAGGTTTCCTTGATGCCTTCGTTCACCACCAGGTCCACATAACGCATGCGGTAGCGTTTCTCCGGATCGGTAAAGGCATCGAACACATTGCCTTCCTCGTCTTTTTTAACGATGGGCAGCGGGCGCAGTGTTTTGGCCAGCAGGCGCAGTTCGGTGACGTGCAGCGAGGTTTCGCCCACTTTGGTCTTGAAAACGTATCCTTTTACCGCGATAAAATCCCCGATATCCAGCAGTTTTTTAAAGAGGGTATTGTACAGCGTCTTGTCTTCGCCGGGGCAGATGTCGTCGCGGCGCACGTACACCTGTATACGTCCGCTGCTGTCCATCAGTTCGGCAAAGCTGGCCTTGCCCATATCGCGTACACTCATGAGACGGCCGGCCAGGTATACTTCTTCGTAACCGGTGGCACCTTCGGTAAAATCCCGCTTTATATCGGCAGCAAAATGGCTTACCTTTATCTCCTCGGCGGGATAAGGGTCAATTCCAAGTGCTCTGATCTCAGCCAGTTTTTGCCTGCGCAGTGCTTCCTGCTCGCTCAATTCGTGTTGCATAATCTGTTTAAAAGTGTGCAAAAATACGGCTTATCCGGCGATTACCCAAATACCCTCAACAGGTTATTTTAGCTCCTGCGGACTCAGGGCTTCAGCAGCTCTGTAATTTCGGTATTGCCCTGCATCTGTGCATGCATCAGCGGGGTATTGCCAAAGCGGTCGGGCCGGTCTTTATCGGCACCGTAGGCCAGCAGCAGTTTTACCATGCCGGTATGCCCGAAGGTAGCGGCAAAGCTAAGTGCCGTGGCCTGGTTCCCGTTCTGTATATCGGGGTCTGCACCGGCTTGCAGCAGTATGCGCGCTATATTTTCGTAGCCTTTAAAGCACACGCCCATCAGGGCGGTATTGCTCATGGCATCCTGCGCGTCCAGTGCAGCGCCACGGGCTATGAGCCAGCGCAGGGCATCTTCGTTCCCGTTGTAGGCCGCCACGATGAGGGCCGTGGAACCTCTGGCATCGGTAGCGTCCAGTCCGGCGCCGGAAGCGAGAGCGGCCGCCATCTGCAGGGTATCGTTGTTGCGGGCCGCATCGATAAGCGGGTACTGTGCAAAGACCGGTACCGGGATCCATATCAGGAATATAAAAACGATCCGTTTCATAACATTTGATGTAATGGTGTAGCGTTGAGAAGGCCTGCGGGATAAAAAAGCGGTGCGACACCCCTGCCGCACCGCTCACCCTGTAACCCTATTTCTGTTTCATGAATGTACGTTCTACTTCTTCGCGGCTCAGTTTCAGTGCGTCGGCCAGGCGTTTGCCATAATCGGCATCGGCCAGGTAAAAATAACCGACCATGGTGCGTACCACGTCTTTGTTGGTCACCTGGGACAGGTCGCCCACAAGGTTTGCGATCAGGTTTTTCTTCTCCGCCTCACTCAGAGAACGGTAGAAATCACCGGCCTGTGTAAAATTATCCGGTTTGTCGATCTGGGCCTGGGTAATGACCGTGCCCGCCGGAAGTTCTTTTTTACTGTAATCGTAGGCGTCCTGGTCGGGTTTATTTTCTTTTACCGAAGGCTGGTAGTTCACTTCTGAATTTTTTCCGCGGTTGCTGAAAGCCCCGTCCTGGTTGTGCGACACTACGGCCACTTTGGGAGCGTTCACCGGCAGGTACTGAAAATTAGAACCGATGCGGTAACGCTGTGTGTCAAAATAACTAAAGAGGCGGCCCTGCAGCAGTTTATCTTCGCTGGGCTCGATACCCGGCACCAGGGTTCCCGGTGAAAAAGCGCTCTGCTCTACTTCTTCGAAGAAATTGCCCGGTATACGGTTCAGCGTCATTTTGCCCAGCAGCATGGGTCGGGCAATACTTTCGGGCCATATTTTGGTAGCATCCAGCGGATTGAAAGCCAGCGCGGAAAGCTGTTCCGGTTTCAGCACCTGTACATATAATTCCCAGGAAGGGAATTTACCTTCCTTAATATTCGTATACAAATCAACCGTAGCATGCTGAAAGTCTTTCGACTGTATTTCGGCGGCCTGGGCAGCGTTCAGGTTGCGTTCGCCCTGCATACTTTTCCAGCTGTATTTTACGTATACCACCTGCCCTGCTGCGTTCACCCATTTAAAGGCATGTACGCCGCTGCCGTTCATTTCGCGGTAATTAGCGGGCGTTCCGTAGTCGGAATACAGGCGGGTGAGCATGTGTGTAGCCTCCGGGATGTTCGCAAAAAAGTCGAACACACGGTTCGGGTCCTGCTTATTGTACACCGGCGAGGGCTTAAAAGCATGCACCATATCGGGAAACTTAATGGCATCACGGATAAAGAACACCGGCAGGTTATTGCCCACCAGGTCGTAATTTCCCTGATCGGTATAGAACTTTACGGCAAAACCGCGGGGATCGCGCAGGGTCTCGGGCGAGCCGCTGCTGTGTACCACCGTGGAAAAGCGTACGAACACCGGTGTTTTCTTACCGGCCGCATTCAGGAAAGAAGCTTTGGTAAAGGCCGACATATCGGCGGCGGCGGTAAATTCGCCATAAGCGCCTGCGCCGCGGGCATGTACCACGCGTTCGGGAATGCGCTCCCGGTCAAATGCCGCCAGTTTTTCAATAAGGTGGATATCTTCAAGCAATACGGAACCGTTATTGCCTACGGTCTTCGAATTCTGGTTATCGCCCACCGGCGCGCCTGTATTGGTGGTCAGGTTCTGGGCGGTCAGAAACTGCATCTGCAATAGTGCCGAAACACCGATCATAATTTTTTTCATCCTCTTCGGGTATATTGATTTTACACTACAAAGTTGAAGGCTAATACGCGCAAAGTCAAATAGAATGCATATATATAACTATAATCAAAACTTATGTTAAATCATAAAACAATAACAAAAATATATAGAAAGCGCATAAAAACAAAGTCCGGCTGTTACCACTTTGTGTTTTTATATTTACAGGCATTATTACATTGAAAACACGCAGCACCTATATTCCCGACGAGCAGGCGAACGCTGAAATTTCGAAAGCGTTCGAGGCCTATGGTCACAAACTGCACCGCTATGCCGTGCACACCTGGGGAATGGAACCGGACGCTGCCTGGGAACTGGTGTACAAATGCCTGTACAGGGCCGTGGAGAAGAAGGACGCTTACACGTTCGAGAGCGAAGCAAAATACGCCGGTTTTTTGTTCCGGATCTTTGTGAACGAGCTGAAGAATTCGCTGCGCGGCCCCGGGGCTTTACCTGTAGTGCCTTTGCAGGAACTGGAAGAACGGGTTCCGGAACCCGAACCCTCATCTCCCGCAAATAATCCGCAGTTGCAGGTCCTGAACGAAGAACTGGAAAAACTGGAATCATGGGAACGCATCCTGCTGTTGTCCCGCAGCCAGGGTGTGGATTACAGCACCATTTCTTCGTATACCGGCAAACCCGCTTTCCAGCTTAAGGTGTATTATGCCCGGTTGAAAAAGCGGCTCGAAAAGAAACTGAATGAAAAACTAAAACAGCAGCAGAATCATGGAAAATAAGTCCCGGACCGCAACGGATACAGAACAGTTGCTGCGGCAGGCGGCACTGTTTTCGGAATATGATGAGCGCGAAACCGTACTCGATATGACAGCTAATTTCATCCTGAACGAAAAGCCCGTTTACGGGCCGTATAAAGCCAAATCCTTCCCAAAATTCTACCTGGATATCTTCCTGGCCGGCCTGATGCTACTGGGTATCAGCCTCTTTTTTCTGCTCCGCGGCAGCAGCACACAACCGGCAAAAAGCACTGCCGCTGAGCATACACAACCCGCTTCCGGCCCGGAACAAGAACCCGGAAAACCTTCTCCCGCAGAAGCAGCCGGTCTTACCACTGTCTCCGCCGATCGTTCCGCGCCCTCTACGCCCGGCGCCCCTGTGGCTAAGGATAGTACGCAGGCTGATCCTGAAAAGAAAAATGACTTTTACGTGGCCCGCGGTAACGGCGGCGGCGGACGTATGATGCCACCCATGCGCGTAAAACATTCGGTATGGCCCGAAATTCCCGAGATCAGTGAAGCCGAGATCCTGGCTAATGAAAAACGTAAGGCCGATATAGTAAAGGCCATCCTGAAACAGGAGAAAAAATCCTGGCCGGAGATCAGCCTGGGGGTTTCCCCGCATACCCTGCTCATCAGTTCTACGGAGATCAGCAACCTGGAATACCGCACCTTCCTGTACGACCTGGTGATCCACAACCGCCTGGATGAATTCCGGGCCGCTGCCATCGTAGATTCTATGTGGAGCAGGCCCTACAACCGCAATGAGGCCCTGCGCAAACACTATTCCACGCACCCGGCCTATAACCATTACCCGGTAGTGAACCTGCGCTATGAATCCATGCTGGCCTATTGCCGCTGGCTCAGCGGGCTGGTGAACAAAGAAGCCGCCTCCCGTCCGCGCAACAACAGTGTATACGAAATGCGCCTGCCTACCGAAAGTGAATGGATGCTGGCCGCACTGGGCAGGCTCACAGGACCCTATCCCTGGGGCGGACCTTATGTGCGGAATTCCAGGGGACTTTTCCTGGCTAATTTCCAGGCCTTCCGCGACTCTACAGGCGGTGTGCATCTGCCGTATAAGGATGCCAGCATTACCGCACCCGTTGTTTCCTACTTCCCGAATGACTTCGGCTTGTACTGTATCAGCGGTAATGTAGCCGAAATGGTACAACCGCTGCAGTTGAATGACAGCCTGCTCATAAAAGGTGGTGCCTGGAACATGCCCGCACACTTTATGCAGGTGAAAAGCCGCCGCTTTGTATCCAGTGATTCTGCCGCCCAAAGCTTTATCGGCTTCCGGCCCCTGGTCGAGATCAAAACCAAATAGTCATCTATACAACGATGCAAAAAAAAAGCCTCGCTTGCAGCGAGGCTTTTTTGCTTTTTTTCAGGTCGTACAAAATTAAGAGGCCAGTGTTTTCAGACCGGTTTCCCAGTAAGGCTGAATTTTTGACCATTTGCTGGTAAACATCGAAGGATTGATGTACTGCTGCAGGGTGAGCAGGCTTCCTGCCACGTTCTGCACGGTTTTGGCCGCTGCCGCATCTTTGATCCATTTCGATTTTACCGTCTGCCAGCCCGTTTTAAACGCAGCGTCTGTCAGGTAAGTGCTTGCCAGGTTCGACAGCGCCGTGCCTACCACCGGCATATTGGCGTTGTTCTTCACCTTTTTGGTAAATTCTTTCTTTCCACCCGCATCCCAGGCGCTTGTAAAGGCATCCGGGGAAAGGGAACCCGTGAACATGGTGATCAGTTTACCGATGTTCGGCGCCGCTGCGGCGTTGTTGCTTGCGGCAAAGGTATACTGACCCAATGCGGCAAATACGAAAGCTAACACGATCTTTTTCATAGTAAATGCTTTACTTTTAATAAAGTTGAATAACGCAACAAAGTTATTCAAAAAGCAACAGTCCCGACATCGGGCTTCCGTTAAATTTAGTATATACCTACGGTTTTACAAACTTAATGCTGTGCCCTCCGCCCTGGTTGTATACCTGCAGTACGTACACGCCGGGTTTCAGGTCCTGCAGATCGCTCTGCCATACACAAGCACCGTTTTCGCAGCTGTATTGCTCATTCCGCAGGATACGTCCCGAAATATCGAGTACGGCAATGGTATACGAAGCGCCGGCATCTGCCCCAAACTGTACCTGCATCTGCTTACCGTTCCACAGGCTGTTCCATTCCGCAGCCGCTTTGCAGGGAATGCTCAACGGACCGTACAGGGCAAAATCGCCGTTGTAATCCACCTGTTTCAGGCGCAGGTAACCCTGTGTACCCCTGGGCAGTTCATAGCTGTACGAAAGCGGTGTATTGCTGTTACCGGCTCCGCTCAGTGTTCCGGCCGGCGTAAAATGTTCGGCATCGGTACTCAGCTCTACCTGGAAATAGGCATTGTTGATCTCGGTATTCGTTTCCCACATCAGTTCGGGCACACCATCGCCGTTGCAGCGCAGTTCCATGCTGCCCATCTGCACCGGCAACGGATTTGGCAATCCACCGGCAAAGCCCCAGTTGCTCCAGCCGGTTGCACCTGTGCGCTGTACCACCGGACGGGTAAGCGAACCGGTCGGTTCCTGGTGTGTGCCGCTCTGCAGCCAGGCTCCGCCGCCCACGCGTTTCAGGGCCGTGAGTTCGCAGAGCGAGGTAATGCCACCCAGGTTCTCGCCTACCAGGGTAATATCGTATACACCACCGCTCAGGCCATCGTTGGCATCCATCTGCCAGTAGCCATCGCTTTGTGTGTTCTCTGCAGAGAATGCGGTACAGGAGCCGGCAGCAGCCACACTCAGCGGTAAGCCGTTCAGGCCCATGGCCAGCGGTTCAAAATGCCCGGTCAGTGATCCTCCGCTTGCAGGTGCCGAAGTATATTCCACCGTCACAAAACGGTCGTTGCCGTTCACGCCGAAAGGAAAAAGACCTTTCACCGCTCCGCTGTTGCTGCCGTTGAACCAGCGCTTCATCGTGCCGGTGATATGGCCCGATGTGTAGCTGAGCAGCCCCGTACGCGTGACAGAAGAACCCAGGGTAAAAGTATGTGCCTGTGTGCGTATGTTCCCCTGGCTGAATACAAACTGACTGTCTACCTGTATCGGTGTGTTCATGATCAGTGTATCCGGGTTGTCCATGCGCAGGCGGAAGAACGAGAAGGCGGTGCCGCTGAAAACGGCATTCCCGCTGCCGGTAACGCTTACTTCGCCGCTGCTGTTCAGCAGGTTCCCGTTATTGGTATAGTTGCCGTAGAGATCGAGCGTGGCGGCGGGGTCGTCGATCTCGAGCAGTGCGCCGGCGGCTACAGAAAGGTTATTGGCTGTGGCACCGGGGGCATCGATCTCAGGATCATTAGAGGTTACAGGTATGTTTACATCGGTGGCTGAGCCCGGTATATGTCCGTCGTCCCAGTTAAAGCAGTTGAACCAGTCGCGGTTGTCGGCGCCGGTCCAGAGACCTGGCGTACCGCCCGGACCGTGCAGGTTCACGCTCACCTGGTCGGTAGCACGGCACTGGTGCGCGTCGGTTACCACTACAGTGTATACCTGTGCTGCGGATGGGGTAGCCACCGGGTTCGAAACGGAAGCATTATTCAGGGTGGCAGCAGGCGTCCAGCTGTACGTAAGCGGCGCCTGGAAGGAATTTACGTTTACAGAAAGTTGTGCTCCGGAACCGTTACACACGATTACATCCGGGCCCGCATCGGCTGTAGGCAGCGCAAAAGAGGATGCCGCCGGGGTAGCCGTACCGGTAAGACGTACATCGTCGATCACCCAGTTTTCGTTATTGCGGTTATTGCTGGCCGTAAAACGGAACATGAAATTGCTTATACCGTTCAGTTGTATCGAAAAAGCACTCAGCGAACCGGAAGCATAGGTGCTGTTGCTGAGTGTAAGACCGGTTACCGGCGCGGCCGAGAGGTTAAAGAGACGGTTACTTCCGCCCGATTCGGTAAGAATGGTCTGCCAGCTGCCCCCGTTATTGGTGCTTACCTGTAGGGCAAAATCTTCGCCGTTATCGTTACCGGCGCCGCTGCCACTGCCCAGAGATGCTACCTTAAAGCTGAACGTTACGTAATTGTACGCAGCAAGACCGCTTACATTGGCAAATGTTACGGTATTCGTACTCCCCCGTTCTCCGCTACCGTTGGCCACGGAATAACTTTTGGTAAGAACCGTGTTTCCGCTGAAGACGGCAGTCCCTGTTACATCGGCACCGGACGATCCGCCTGAACCGGTACCGGAAGGCGTGCCTACCGTGTAAGCCCAGGGAATGGCCGGCGAAGCTTCAAAATTTTCATCCCGCAGCGTGGTGGTAACCGGTGTACCCGGAGACACCGATATGTTAAAGGCTGAACTTATATCCGAAGTCAGGGAAGGCGCGGTGGCTTCCAGTTGCAGACCACTCTGTGGACTACGCTGGAAAACGATGGAACTGAATGTGGCAATACCGTTCACGGCATTTACGGTCTGGGCCGTATAGCCGCAACCCGGCGTAAGTACCTGTACAGTTACGGGGCCTGTATAGCCGCTGGCAGTTACCCCGTTCGTGGTACAGTAAGCCCGCACACGCACTACGCTCATCGTGGAGCTTTGCTGTGTATTGGAAGGCTGTGTGGTAAATTCCAGTGCGTCGGGTGTGGTACAGGACGCCGTTCCGTTACCCCGGATGGCAAAGGTATAGGGGTTTTCGTCGCCATCGTTGTTCACCAGGCTGATGCCGGCATTGCGCGTACCTACGGCCTGGGGATCGAAGTCGATACTGAACGTGGTGGAAGCACCGGCGGCTACCGAGGCTGCCGGAGTCGTTGCAACAGAAAAATCGCCTGCATTGGCACCTGTGATCGACAGTGTGCCCAGCGTAAGTGTGGCCGTACCGGTGTTCTGCACGGTAAAGCTGCGTGTGATGGTGGTTCCGCCCACCGGCGTGCTCCCGAAATCGGTAAAATCGGTGGTGCTGGGTGTGAGGTCACCCGATGCAATGTTTACGCCGTTACCCCGGATATTGATCTCCGGTGCCGGTGATGCGCAGCTGGTCCAGGAAATGGATACATCGTCCAAAGCTAACCCGTCGCGGCTGCCACTGCCGCTGGAGGCATAGTACCAGCGCAGGTATACCACCCCGCTGCGGTTGTCCAGTGCCGAAATATCCAGGTTGGTATAGGCCGTGCTGGTATTCTGTGCAATTGTACCCGAATTATACGTACCGCCCGTTACATTGCTGAAACCGCTGGTGGGTGATGTGGTGCTGTATTGCAGGTGAAACGAACAGTCGCGCGTTTGTTCTCTTATTTTTATAACGTTGTAGGATATCTCCAGGTTGCATAAATTACTGGTATTGGTAATGGCCAGCACGATAGAACCCGGATCGAACGCCGATCCGCTGCCCAGGAGGCCGATGCGGGAGCCGTAGTTGTAGTTGGCGCCGGTGGTGCTGCTGGCCGTACCTGTGATCATGGCATTATCTGCCGCCGTTCCGTCGTAACTGCTCCAGCCGGCGGGATACGAGGTTCCGCTGGCCCCCGGAGTAGTATTAAAGTTTTGTGTGTATGGTGAGGTAGTGAGGGTTACCTGGCTCCATCCGCTGAGTATACAGGTACAGATAAACAGGCAGAACAGGACACGTTTAGGTGCATTCATTTGTAGTGATTTAAGATTAGAGAATTGGTCGCACAAATAAACCTTGTCTACACTACCTGAATATATGCCCTGTTTTAAGTCTGCGTTAAACCGGAGAATACGGCATTAGTACTCCTGTATTTGCCTGTTTTCAGCACATTCAACGCTTTTCAACTTTTGCTTTAGCCGGCCTTTATATTATGCCTGTTTTATTTTTGTAAAAAAAAGAGGAACACTATGGTTCCTCTCCGTTCTATGGTGGTGGTCTTACCTGCGGTTTATTGTTTCAGGAATTTCCGGCTATGGTCCTGCTGACCGTCATTTACCGTAAGGATGTATATGCCCGGTTTCAGGTCCTGCATGTTGCGCTGCCAGGTGCTTCCGCCTTCGCTTTTATGTTTACTCTGTACAAGAGTGCGGCCCGCCATATCCAGAATACGTATGGTATACGGACCGGGCGCCGTTCCATCGAACATTATCTGCAGTACGCTGCCGTTCCATACGGGCTCCCAGGCAAAGGAAGCCTTTCCGCAATGTACGCCCAGCGGACCATACAGGGTTTCTGTACCATTAAAGTCTACCTGGCGCAGGCGCACGTAATGCATATCAGCCTGCGGCAGTTCAAAGCTGTAGGTATTGAGTTCGTTTGAATTCCCGGCACCGCTTACCGTACCTGCTTTTTCAAATACATACGGAGTACGGCCCTCTTCGATCTCGAAATAGGCATTATTTACTTCGCTGTAGGTGCTCCATACCAGGCGGGCTTTCCCGTCTTCGTTACAGACCACTTCCAGCTCACCCAGGGTTACCGGCAGCGGGTTGGGAATACCTCCGCTGAAGCCCCAGTTGCTCCATCCGGAAGCGCCTGTGCGTTGCAGCACAGGTCTGCTCAGTGTGCCCTGCGGCTGCTGGTGTACACCGCTTTCCTGCCAGGGCCCGCCGCCGTTGCGTTTTAGTGCGGTGAGTTCGCACAGGGACGTAATCCCGCTGAAATTTTCACCCACCAGGGTTATATCGTAGCTGCCGCCATTCAGGCCGTCGTTGGCATCCATCTGCCAGTAGCCTTCACTTTGGGTATTTTCTGCGGAAAAAGCCACACAGGAACCGGCTGCGGCAATATTCAGGGGCAGACCGTTAAGACCCATCGGTACGGGTTCAAAATGCCCGGTAAGTGACCCGCCCGTTACCGGAGCTGCGGTGTACTCCACGGTTACAAAACGATCGTACCCACCCACGCCAAAGGGGAACAGGCCGCTGGCAGCACCGCTGTTGCTGCCGTTGAACCAGCGCTTCATGGTACCCAGCACATAACCATCTGTATAATTCAGGGTTCCCGTCTGTGCGGTGGATATACCCAGTTCCAGCAGGTAACTGCCGGTTACGATGTCTCCCTGTATCATCTGCAGGGTGCCGCTGATCTGGCGCGACATATCCAGGCTGAGGGCCAGTGAGGCATTATCCAGTTCGGTGATCACCCTGCCGGAAACCGGGCTGGGCATACCGTTGCCCGGTACCTGGGCCGCTTTTCCTATAAAATGATAGGTAGCGCCGGCATTGAACGTACGGGTATCCGTCTGTACATTCCCCGAAAGGGTAACTCCGCTGCGCAGAGCACCACCGTTATGGTCTGACGTTATTTTGATCGTACCGCCGCTCTCTACCGCAAAAGCCGTGGTATTGGCCGCACTGATCTCGGTTATGTTCAGCGGCGTATTGGCCGCGCTGAAATTAAAACTGAAAACACCGCCTGAGCGCACGGTCAGGTCGCTGTTATTACCCAGGCGCAGGTCCTGGTTTATGAGTTGTACATTGGCTCCGCTGAGCACTTCCATTTTAAGGCCGCTCATGGCCACGGTGTTTTTTACGTCGATATTCTGCAGTACCGTACCCGAAAATTTCAGGCCGGTAGCGGTAATGTCAGCCGTGGTAATGGTTCCGCCGGACAAGATCAGGTCGCCTTCCAGGTTCACCACGCAGCCGCCCAGGGAGCTGTTGGTCGGATTCAGGTTGGTAGTGCCGGCCGTCATCTCGATATTGCCCTTTACCGTATGTGCTACTTCTACGGCTGTAACGGCCGCAAAACGGAATTCGCCCGCTTCTACTCGCACAGTTCCGCCTATTTCCACGTCCTGGTCGGTATTTACCAGCTGCGCCGCAGAAACAGAAGCATTATTTATAATAAGATCGTTTTTGGTGAGTTTCAGGAAGGTACCGGAGAAAGGAATGCTCTGTATAAAATTGAACGTTTCGCCGGGATTGGCATTAAAATAGAAGTTGCCGAACAGGTACCCGTCGCTGTTTGCGGATATCTGGCTGGGGTTACTGATAAGGCGGTTGGCACTGCTGCCGGCATCCCAGTCCCAGTTACGCAGTTCTACGGTAGAACCGGCCTGGAAATCTTCTGTACCGTCCCAGAAACCGTCGCTGTTATCGAGTGTTGTGGAATTCAATACAATAAGGGCTCCGCTTTCTGCACGGATCACACCGCTGCTGCTTACCGTGACCGCCGGGTTATTTACCTGCATAACGCCGCCGGATTTTACGGTGAGCGAAGCGTAGGTGCAGTTGTGCGCTCCGGTAAAATTACCATTGTTCTCGATGATCATGGTCGTACCCGGTGCAGCTGCCGCAAAAGCCGCATTACTGGTTATGGTATGACGTATGTACAGGTTGCTGGTGGTATTGGCCGCAGGCGCTGCAGAGGCGGTCCATACGCCGGAAACAAAACGCTCCCAGCTGGCCGTGCCCGAAGAAGGCCAGGTACCGTTGGACGTGGTGCGGTAACTGTTGGCCGGCACCGTATTGATGTCAAACGTTGTGCTGGTAGCAGACAGCAGTCCGGGAGCTGTGGCCTGCAGCGTGAACCCCGTTCCGGAAACGGTATGTACCACACTCCCGAAGGTAGCCAGTCCCGAAGCCGCCGAAGCGCTCAGTGGCGAACCTGTCATAGTACCGGTGGAGGTAATACTTACCGCGGAAACATAATCCAGGTCGCGGTTGCCGTTTACATCCGTGGCGCTCAGCGTTACGGCCGGACTCATAGAGACGTTCTCTGACGTAGTGGACGGCTGCTGTACAAAGGCCAGGCGATCGGCTGTAACCTCTATGCGGTTGCGGTTGCCGCTTGTGCTCGAAGCCGCTCCGCCCGCATTGGCCAGGGCGAATACCGAACCGGAAGCACTGGCCGTAGCCGAACTTATGGTAAACTGTAACTGCTGGTTATCGCTAACGGTGGTGAGAAAAGATACACGCAGCGTCAGGTCCTGGCTGCCGTTATCGGGTGCCGTAAAACTGCTGCCGCTGAGCCCGCTGAAGCTGATGCTACTGCCGCCGATCACGGGATTGTTCGCCAGCATGGCATTTCCGTCGAAAAGCGCGGCGGAACGCAGGTTGGCTATATTGGTCACGTTAAAAGTAATAGCGTTCAGGGTAGTTCCGTAGGTATCCGCGTCGGAAGCAGCCGCCCCGCCGTCGCGTATCGTAAAACGAAACACGCCTACACTGCTGGAGGTATTGGTAATGGCGGGCGCCTGGTATTGCGTATAGTCAATATCGGAATTATAGCTGAACGCGGCATCATCGATAATGTCTGAAAGCGCGCTGTTGGCGCCGGTACCCTGTATCGCAAACAGGTAGGGATTTTCATCTGCATCGTCACTGGCAATGCTCAGGGTGGCGGTACGCAGACCGGGGGCCGACGGCGCAAACGTTACCTGGAACGTGGTACTGCCCGAAGCAGCTATGGGCGTAGAGGGAATGGCCGTAAGTGTAAAATCGGCCGCATGGGCGCCACTTATGCTTACGTAAGGCGATACACCTGTCAGGTTCAAGGTAGCCAGGCCCTGGTTCTCGATCGTGAACGTACGTACGACACTGCCCGAAAGCACCAGTGCAGAACCAAAATCGGTATGGTCTCCCGCAGAAGGACTAAGATCGTTATTGGCGATGGAAACCGAGTTGCCCGTAAGGTTGATCTCCGGGGCCGGAACGCTGCCGGTGCCCTGTATGGCAAATATGTATGGATTTTCGTCAGCATCATCATTGGCAATACTGATGCTGGCGCTGCGTGTGCCTGCGGCAGAAGGATCGAACGTAAGCTGGAAGGTGGTACTGCCCGGGGCGGCAATGGGTGTGGACGGAATAGCCGTCACCGTAAAATCGGCCGCATGGGCACCGCTTATGGTTACGTAAGGCGATGCGGCGCTGAGCGTAAGCGGCCCCGTGCCTGTATTCTGTATAGTAAAAGTGCGTGTTACGGTACCGCCGGCCACGGGTGTGGCACCGAAATCGGTATGGTCGGCTGCAGAAGGAACCAGATCATTACTGGCAATGGAAGTACCGTTGCCGGTGATATCGATCTCCGGGCTGAGGGCTGGTGCAGAGACCGTTGCGTTTATAGTTACATCGTCGATCGCCAGGAAATGGTCATTACCTGAATCATTCAGATCGATCCAGCGGATCATGATCTCATCCCCCGCAGCCAGGCTTAGTGAAATGGTTGCGGTAAGCCCGGCCGTGCGGTTGGCTGCGGCATTCCCGTCAAGTGCCGTAGTACCCGAAGTAAAAACCGGCGAGTTGAACGTCAGCGATGGGATATTTGTCCAGGTACCAGCCGTTACGTCGGTTACCGTGGTTCCCGTCTGGTAGGACACAGTAAGACTCTGGGCCACCGTATTATCTTTCCGCCACTGTTCCCCGGTATACGTAACGCTGAGCGATGTGATGGTACTGCCTGTATTGTTTTTCAGACGCCAGGCTATGTAACCACGACCTGTACCTGATCCACCTGTATAGGCATTCGAGGGGCCGTAGCCCAATGACCTATCAATGAGCGGGTTGGTTGCTGAAATTCCGAAAGCATACAGTCCGGCGGCAGTGGTAGTACCCGTGTTACTACCATACGTAGAAATGGACGCTGTAGCATCTGTTCGGGCATACCAGCCACTCAGTGTGGTATTGTTGCTCCATGCACCATTGGTTAACGTATTGAAATCTTGTGTGTAGTTGGTGGATCCGGCATTGATATTAAACTGTCCGTACAGACCACTCCCCTGTAGGGTAATAAAAAAAAGCAGAGGCAAAAGCGCACCCGGCCAATGTCTTGTATGCATGTGGTGATAGTATGTGATTAGAGTATTCCGGTCGCAAAGAAACAACCAACTTTGTGATTCTAAAAGTTTCCGCGTAGAAAAAAGTAACTTTTTTTTCAGCGAAATTTAACCTGTTTGTGACGGAGTTTTTTATATGCCTGATTCTATATAAAGTTAATTTTCATTCATTTTCCTTTTACGTTAGCCTTTTCTTACTGAATTTGTATCTTTATACCATGTTGGCAAGTCCTCAAATCCGCATCCCGAAAATTGATCTGCCTTCCGGCTTTGTGGCCAAAACCCTGCAACAGGAAGAAACGGGCAAGAAGAACCCTGAAGGAACCCCGCACCGGCACAATTTTTTCACCGTGCTGTGGATCACCAGGGGCTCGGGCATTCACCAGATCGACTTTACCGATTTCCCGATCGAAGATCAGTATGTGCATTTCGTAAGCCCGCAGCAGGTACACTGGTTCCGCTCCGATCCGGGTGTGCAGGGCTATCTTTTCCTGTTTACCGAAGAATTCCTGCAGGCCTGCGGCATCAACCCTCGCTTTTTACAGGCCCTGGGCCTTTTCACGGGCTGTACACAGGCCGAACCGCTTTTTATCCCGGCCGATAAAAGAGCCGCCCTCGTAGAACTCTGCGTCAAGGCCATTGCCGAAACCGATCCCTCGCACGATTTTTACCTGGAAGCCGCCGCCTCTTACCTGCGCCTCTTCCTTATCGAATGCAGCCGCATCAAAGGGCTTATCCCCAACGAAATAGAGAACCGGAACGAGAACCGCATCCTGAAATCCTTTCTCGATAACCTGGACAATCATTTTCACCAGAAACACAAAGTGGCCGAATACGCCAGCCTGCAAAACATTACGCCCAATTACCTAAACGAAGTGGTAAAAGAAGCCAGCGGGGCCAGCGCCAAGGAGCACATACAGAACCGTCTCTCCCTCGAAGCCATGCGTTACGCCACCCACAGCGATATGACCACCAAGGAAACGGCTTTTGCACTGGGCTTCGACGATCCTGCGCATTTTTCCAAGTTCTTTAAGAAGATGAAGGGCATCGACTTTACCGGCTTCCGCGAGCAGATCCGCCGGCAGCATTTATAGTTTTTCCGGGCAGTAATAATGTAGAAGTCTGCCGGGGATATCAGCACCCCGATCTTAAACAACAAGCCCCTGTAGCCTGTTTTTTCGCATTTTTGTATATGAATTCACGTTCGTTCGTGTAATGGTATGGCGTTTCCCGGCTCGCAGTCCTCTCCTGCCCGCATACATCACCGGATGATCCGCCTCCCTTATTATTACAACCTGTTGCCGTAGCTTTCTGCGGCAGTACACATACGAAAAAACCCCCGTTTTAAGCGGGGGTTTCCTTTTTCATAGTTTCACAGGCTTCTATTTCTTTACCAGAAATTTCTTCGCCACTTTACCACCGTCAAAATCCAGTTCGAGGGTATATAGACCGTCGGCAAACGATTGTATGTTCAGTGTTTCGGTATGTTCGGCGCTGCCGTTCCATTCTGCTGTGCGCACCACACGGCCCGATACGTCCAGGATACGCATACGGATCTCACCGGCCTGTACGGCACTCACTTTAATGTTCAGCAGGTCCGAAGCCGGGTTCGGGAAAATCTCTGCCTGCAGGGCTTTGTTGTATTCCGTTACCGACGCATAGGGCGAGATGAGGCAGTTGCCGGTGATCGTCTTCAGCGTAGCCTCGTAACGGGAGTTCACAATGTCTACAATGGTATCGATGCAGATCTGTTCTGCGGTAATATTGTTAAAGAACAGGCGCACCAGGGGTTGCAGTACGGCCGAGGTATCCAGTTTCATTTCCTGGTACGACATACCGATCACTTCTGTGCCGTTTACCTGGAACTGCGGTGTAATATTGTACTGCAGCGGATTGGCCAGGTTCTGTGCCGATTGTATCTCGATGCCGCTCACCCGGAACTGGTAGGCCAGCACACTGTGGGTGGCATTTTTTATGCCGATGTCGATGTACTGCTGGTTCCAGTTGTAACCAATGATCGAAAGTTCGCTGGTCTGCTGGTTATTGGTAATACCGAAAGGCCAGTCGCAGGGGTTGTTGATGGGATGCTCGTTCAGGGAGCAGTTGTTGATCAGGGCCGCATCATGTACGGTCCAGGTGCCGTCGGCGTCCATATCGTTACAGATCACCTGCTGCAGGTTCCCCGAGATCAGGTTCTGGTTGTACAGCGAGGCATCGCTCTGGTCCAGGGCCAGGTCGCTGTTCATATCTCCACGGATGGCGGTACCGTTACAAACGCCGTTACAGTCAGTCTGTGCATTACCGAACTGTACGCCCATACAGTCTACCACCGGGGCACAGCCCTGCACCACGCTGAAGGACGGGATACCCTGTGCGTCGCGCGCCAGGCGGATACAAACAGAAGCAAAGTTGTTATCGTAGGTGGTTTCGTACTTGCCGGTATAATCGGGGCTATGGTCCCAGTTTACCTTTATCACCAGGTGATAGGTACCGGTGTCTACATCGGTAATATCTACCCACTGGCAGTCGAGCCCGGCGCCATAGATATCGCCGCAGCCGTGCGAAATACCCATATTCCCGCAGCCGTACTGCGATGAGCCGCCACCGCTGCATTCCAGGTCCATTACACAGAACCCGTTCTTAAAGCCGATGGGTATCTCGTTCCCGTTCAGGTCGTACAGTTCGTATTTGGCATAGCCTACGTAATGTGCGTGCTGGTGGCAGTTTATGTAGTCGAACTGGGGGTTCGAAGGATTCGCCTGCCCGATGTAATAATCGGCATTCCCCACATTTTTGATATGTGTGGTAAAACGGATGATGTCGCGCAGTCCGTACCCGTTCAGGCAGCCTTCTTCCACAGAACACTGGTCGGCATTACGGGTATCCATACTCAGCGAACTTTCCATGGCGCTCTGCACCACGGTAAGGTCGGGCGTGGGGCACAGCGGACTGGGCGCATACACGCAGGAACCGTTATCTAAGGTGGCCTCGGGGTTGTAGTTACAGGCGTTCGGGTCTGTACAGCCCGATATCTGCCCGATGTACTGCAGGGTCCAGTTAATGGTCTGCCCGTTGCACTGGTTGTTGTAGTCGTCGATACGGATGTAATAGGTGGTGCCCGGCTGCAGAATGCCCTGTACTTCGCTCTGCAGGCTGCAGGCATCGTCGTTGTAAAGCACGGTGGCCAGGTTGTTTTCGGTCGGGTTCAGGCCCACGCAGTAGTCATACACATAGATCTTGGTATCGCAGGAACTCTGCTGGCAGGTGTATATCCGGTAAATTCCCGGCTGTGTGGGCACAAAGGTGTACCAGCTGTTGGGCTGCGGGGCGGTGTAGCTGCCCGGGGTTACCGGAGTGGCATTGCTGCAGGACGTGCCCTGCCCCATGGCCCCGTATGCCGCAGAGAACAGCATAAGGAAAAGAAGTACGGTTTTTCTCATAAAAAAGGTAAGTTTAGCTTCTATCAAACCTACAAATTTTTAGCATTCGTTTCACATGGTGTTTATATTTAGTTTAAAGACAGCCACGGAATTAGCCCCGGCAGGCAGCCCGGTTTTGCTTCACATTTTAAAATAGTACTTTTGATCTGATGAAAAACCGGATAAAAAAATACGCCCAGATCCTGTGGCAGCGGCATAAACTCTCTTCGGCCGTGCAGATACAACAGCGACAACTGTTTTTGTACTACCGCGAAAAGGTACAGGCCGGGCTGCAGATACCGCTTAAAGACACCGGGTTCCGTAATTTTTCACAGTTCGAGGAAGATGGGCTGCTGCTCTTCATTTTTGCCGTTATCGGTATGGAGCATAAGTCTTTTGTAGAGATCGGCTCCGACGACGGGGTCAACAGCAACTGCGCCAATCTTTATTTTCACTTCGGGTTCAACGGACTTTTCATCGACGCCAATGCCCGTGCCATAGACCGCGGACGCTATTTCTACGGCCGTTACCCGCATCCCTGGTTTCCCAAGCCCCGCTTTGAATGCAGCTTTGTGCTGCGGGAGAACATCAACCAGCTGCTGCAGAAAAACAATATGAAAGGTAAAGTAGGCGTACTTTCCATCGATATCGACGGTAACGATTACTGGATCTGGGACGCCATTACGGAAATAGAACCCCAGGTAGTGGTGATTGAGACCCATGTGGAATTCGGGTACAACGATATCGTGGTGCCTTACGAGGCACAGAACAAATTCAACGACGTGCATTCGGTATACCACGGCGCCTCGCCCGTAGCCATGAAAAAACTCGGGAAAAAGAAGGGCTATAAACTGATCGGCACCAATGAGCTGGGTTTTAATTTTATATTTATCAAAGAAGGGATCGACAACGGTTATTTCCCGGAGAAAGACCTGGAGGAACTGCTCAGGCACCCTACACTGGAAGCTGCCTTTGCCCGCTTCGAAAGTGTGAAACATCTGCCCTTCGAAAAGCCTTTATAAATATTTTTCGTATATTTAAACCAAATATCTATTCATGAACACTCCCTATTATTACGAAACCGAAGCCGTTGTGGATGCACAAAAGCAGGCTGCTTTTATGTCTAAAGTATACGGCTGGATGTTTCTTGCCCTTATCGTGACCGGGCTGGTGGCGCATTTCACCGCATCTTCCGCACTGGCCATGCAGCTCATTTACGGCAATAAACTGGCCTTCTGGGTGCTGATACTGGCACAGCTGGGCCTGGTGGTAGGCATCGGGCGCCTGCTGCATAAAATAAGCTATCCCGTGGCCATTGGCCTGTTTATGCTCTACGCCGGCATTACCGGACTTACTTTCGGCGGACTTTTTATGGTATACAGCCAGCAGACCATAGGCATTACCTTTTTGTGTACCGCCGGCCTTTTCGGCAGTATGGCCGCCATCGGGTATTTTACCAAACGGGACCTTACTTCGCTTGGGTCCCTGCTTATCGTAGGCCTTATCGGGGTGGTGATCGCTTCCCTGGTGAACCTTTTCCTGCATTCTGACACACTTACCTGGATCATTACCTATGTGGGACTGGCCGTATTCCTGGGCCTTACCGCCTACGATAACCAGAAGCTGAAGCACATGGCCCTGGCCCTGGACGAAGAGAGCGCACGCAAAGGTTCCATCTTCGGCGCGCTTACCCTGTACCTCGACTTTGTGAATATTTTCCTGTTCCTGCTGCGTATTCTCGGCGGAAGAAAATAAGACACCAGAATATATACATAGAAAAAGACCGTCTCGTTTTCAGCAAGGCGGTCTTTTTCTTTATACGTATCTGTGAACTATGCGGCAGACTGTTTGCTGCGCCAGAATCTCTCAAAAATAAAGCAGCCGAAAGGCAGAACCGAGGCCAGTGCGGCCAGAAAGGCCTGTTTCAGGGGCCAGCGATCGCTGATATACACGTCGATCAGCATAAAGAAGTACAGGATGAACAGCAGTCCGTGTGCCCAGCCGGTGTATTTTACAAAAAGGGGCATCCCGGCGCCGTACTTCAGGGGCATGGCTACAAAGAGCAGGAATAAAAAGGAAAGACTTTCGATAAGGGCTATGGTCCTAAAGCGGCCGTCAGCCGTTTTCAGTGTGTACATAAACTAAAAATTTTGCTCAAAGATCGTCAAAATTCCAACGGTGCCTTCTAACAAAATTAGTGATTTTTCGGGCCGGGTTGTTCCACGATCGAATACCCGCTCCCTTTCTTTACCACAACTTTTTTCCCATCCAGTATATCGTAAAAATCGTTTTTAGAGACCTGTATTGATCTCAGGGCGTTCCTGATAATAAATTCAGGTACAGGATCTATATGTGTCTGTATGATCACCGGTCTTAGCAGGTCTGCCCGTGTATATTTCACATGTCCGCTATTGACACCCATACATTTACACTGAGCCAGTTCAAGGAAAGACTCAAAGGTGGATAAAGAAATATTCCGTAAATGTCTTACTGTCATCAGATAGCAAGCTCCAGGGACTCATTGATGGTTTTTACATTAGGTTTGGAAGATATGATCCTGAACTCTTCGTTATCTTCCTTCATCTCTTTTATATCCGGGGCTTTTACACGTCTCTTGGCACGATTGGTGGTCCATCCCAGACGTTCCAGTTCGTCAAAGAGCGTATCTTTATTTTCCATGTAGGAAACAGTTTCCTGCAATATATGTGTGAAAGAATCCTTTGCTTCCGTCTCCGTATTGCCATAACCGGTAAGGTCAAGAGCCGGCGCATACACAAAGAATACCTTGTCTTCAGACCAGATGTATAGTCTGAGACGTATTTTATGCATAAACTTCTTGCCTGTAAGAATTCCCCGGTACTGTCCTTTCTTAGACATGGATACTGATTTGTCTATAAAGTTAGGTATTTTTTTGAAAAGCACGGAACAAAAAAGGCCCCCTTGCGGAAGCCTTCTTTGCTATTATTTATTTAAAACCGATGTATTACCTCTATATTGAACTCTTTCAGGTCGGCGCGGGCCTTTTCCAGGTCCGGGGCAAAGCCCAGCAGGTAACCGCCACCGCCGCTTCCGCAGAGTTTCAGGTAGTAACTTTCACTTTCCAGACCCTGTTTCCATACTTTACGGAACTTTTTGGGGATCATCGGGTCCAGGTGGGCGATCAGGAAGTGCGAGAGCTCTTTTACATTGCTCAGCAGGTCTTTGGCCTCGCCTTTCAGGAACGCTTTAATACAGTTATCGTTGAAAGGGATCATTTCCTTGCGCACCAGGCCCAGGAAACCGTCTTCCTTACATTTATCGAGGAACAGCTGTACCAGCGGACCGGTTTTTCCCACCTGTTTGGTATCGATGAGGAATATGCCGCCGTTGCCGGTCTTTACGCTCTCGGGGATCTGTACCGCACCGATGGCCTCCTTATTCTCGATGAGCAGGGGGTGCTGCAGGTAACAGATAAGCGGGTCCAGACCACTGCTGGTACCGTGGAAATAACATTCCATTTTGGCAAACTGGGCTTTCAGTTTCAGTATATCGTCCGTGCCCGGTTTTTCTTCGTTGTACACTTTATCAAAGGCATAACGCTCGTACAGGGCCGCCACCAGGGCGCCGCTGCTGCCTACACCATAGCCCTGCGGAATGGTACTGTCGAAGATCAGGCCCTTTTCAATATCGGCATTCAGCGCTTCAATATCGAAGGTAAAACCCAGCTCTTTCTTTTCTACCAGTCCCTGCAGGTATGCCGCGTACTTTTTCAGATCGGCATTGCTCTGTTTGGCCTCTTCCTCAGACAGGTTGCGGCTCTTGAATGTAAGCTTGCCCTTGTAAAAATCAAAGGGAATCGTGAGCCCCATCGAGTTATGAATGATGCTGTACTCACCAAACAACAAAATCTTTGATTTGAAGTTTTTGTTTGCCATTTCGGGTTATTTCAGTTTTACCGGGCCATTCCCTTCTTTATCAAAGATAATGGAATTTTCGGGTAAATGTTTAGCTATTTCGTTATTCAGGAATGTGTGTACCTTCTCCTTCTCGCTTTCGGGGTAGATCAGGTGTATGTTCGGACCGGCGTCCAGCGTAAAACACATGCGTATTCCGTGCTGTTCGCGGTACTGTTTCATAATATCCAGCAGTTCCAGGGTTTTGGGCTTCATCAGGATGAACCAGGGATAGCTCATCATCATCATGCCGTGCAGGGTGAGTGCTTCGTTCTCTACCAGTTCGGCAAAGCGGTTAAAATTGCCTTCGCCGATAGCCTGCAGCAGGGCGTCCATGTTCTCACGGGCGTGCTCAAAACGGCGTGTGGCGTAGGGATTGGTCTTCATCAGTCCGTGGCCGGCACGTGAACTTACGCTCTTTTCGCCGCGGTCGCAGATAATGATGGAATCCTGCAGGTTCTGAAAATCGGGATGAACCTTACCTTCATACTTGCTGGCAAACAGGTCCGATGTTTCGGGCAGGGCATCGATGGCTCCCCAGCTTACCAGTCCGCCGTATACGGAACGGCTGGCGCTGCCGCTGGCCAGGCGCGAAAGAACGCTGGCTTCACGGTAAAAAGAAACATCGTCGGTATGCAGGCCGAATACACGGCGCTCCATTTCTACCAGGCACATGCAGAATGCACTCATGCCGCTTGCCGAAGAGGCAATACCGGCTGAATGCGGGAATGTATTTTCAGATTCCAGGCGGAAGCGCATGCCCGACAGGTAGGGACGCTGGGGCAGCTGACTCTCCAGGAACTTTTTGATCTTGTTACCGAACGCTTCGTTGACCTTTCCTTCGAAATAAAATTCTACTTCGGGACCGTTCTCCGCTGCCGACCATTCCATTTCCGTTTTGGTATGGCATGCCGAAAGCGTAATACTGATCGAGGGATTGGCAGGGATCTGGTTATCGTATTTTCCCCAGTATTTAACCAGGGCAATGTTCGACGGACTGGTCCATGCCGTGTGGCCGTTTGCAAATTCAGCCGGAAGTGTTTCCGGGTATGTTTGTGTTTGTGCGTTCATGTTAATCTCGCAATAAGACGTTTGAGTACCCCAAAATTGTTACAAAGCCCTTGTCAAAAAAATATTTCCGGGTCACTTTCTCCTCATTTTCAGACACTACCATTACAAAATCTCCGCCCCAGGCGCCCATACTTTTTACGGCGCCGGCAAAATCGGGGAAGTATTTTTCCTGTACGGTCTGTGTCTGCAGTATACGGCTCATGATCTGTTCGTGCTCCTTCATGAAGGCAGCCAGTTCGCGGGGCGTGGACGCCGAGCAGAAAGCCTCTGCCAGTTCGCTGATGCGCCGTATATCGGCATCGCTGATCCGGGCTTCTTTAAAGAATTTTTTGACTTCGGCCGAACTGTTCTGCTTGTTGCCCAGGTACACGAAAAAGATCTGTTCCTTGAACGGCGGATCGAAAGGCGCGGGTTCTACCAGGGGCGTTCCTTCCCGGCGGGTAAAGAACAGCGGCCCCGAAGCAATGGCACAGGCCAGGTCGTACCCGCTGCCGCCAAAGGTATCGGCCAGCAGCCGGTAGGGATCTGCTCCGGCATATTCTGCCAGCAGGGCCAGCAGGGTGCTGCTGGTGCCCAGTCCCCAGTCGCGGTCAAAATCGGTATCGAAACGGAATTCTTTCCCCCGGAACATATTTGCTGCCTCCGGCCGCTGACGCAGTATGGAAGCCATAATTCCGTCCAGGCGGTCGCCAATGGCCGGCAGGTTGGTGCTTATAACGCACAGGCTGCTGTCCAGTGTGGCCTCGAACCAGGCATTGCCTTTTTCGGCACTGTACCAGCGGCAGCCTTCGTAGGCGATATCGCTTACCTGCATGCGCTGCCCGTATTTCAGGGGCAGGGCCAGGGCTTTGGCACCTTTCAGCACCATGTATTCGCCGCTGAGTAAAAATTTGCCGTGGGCGCGGTATTCCATCAGCTATCCGTGGTTTAGAATATTTTCGCGGTAGGCGATCAGGAAGCTGCGTACCGAATTGAATGACACTTTATTATGCTTAAAATACTCTACGGCGTCCACTTTTTCGGTCTCGCTGGCCTCAAAATGGTTCAGGATGTTCAGCAGGTGCATTTTCATGTGTCCTTTCTGAATGCCGCTGGTGGTAAGCGAGTGCAGGGCACCGAAGTTATTGGCCAGACCGGCGGTGGCCGCGATCATCATCAGCTCGCGGGCATCGGGATTGCCTAACATTTCGATGGAACGGCGCGCCATGGGGTGCAGGGCCGTTAAACCGCCTACTACACCCAGGGCCATAGGCACTTCCAGCACGTATTTAAACGTATTGTTACTGAGATCGATATAGGTGAGTGACGAATATTTCCCGCTGCGCGAAGCATAGGTGTGCCCGGCCGCTTCCACCGCACGGAAATCGTTACCGGTGGCCAGCACCAGCGAGTCGATACCGTTGTAGATGCCTTTGTTATGCGTGGTGGCGCGGTACGTATCCACCGTAGCCACTTTCACGGCCATGGCAAACTTTCGGGCAAATTCGTCGGCACTGATCTTACCGTCCTCGAACGTACCCAGCTCTTCGATGGGGCATTCTACCCACACGCGCACCAGGCAGTCGGGCGTGTAATTGCTCAGGATACTCATGATCACGTCTGCCTGTTTTTCGCTGCCACTGAAATCTTCGCGGTCTTCGCAGAAATTGCGCAGGATAGAAGCAAACTCTTCCAGGCAGGAATTGATGAAGTTGGCGCCCATGCTGTCGCAGGTCTCAAAAGAGGCCTTCAGCTGGTAATAACCGGGCTCATAAGCGGTCATGTCCACCAGTTCTACGTCCAGTATACCGCCGCCGCGCTTTTGCATATTGGCGGTAATATGCTGGGTCTGCTCCATGAGTTCGGCCTTCAGGGCCGGGAACGCATCGATCAGCTTTTGCTTATCGCCGTTCCAGATAAAATGTACCTGGCCCAGCTTGCGGGTATCCACGATCTCGGCATGAAATCCGCCGCGGGTACTCCAGAATTTGGCGCTTTTGGAAGCGGCCGCCACTACGCTGCTCTCTTCGATCACCATGGGCATCATGTAACTTTTGCCGTTAATGATCACATTGGGCACCACACCGTAGGGGAAATAATAGTTGGTGATGGTATTCTCGGAGAATTCATCAAAAATTTTCTGCTTGGCGGCATCGGGATGGTTAAAGGAGTTCATTTCTGCTTCCACCCGGGCTGCATCCGGAAAAATAGAGGCCGTAGCCTTCAGTTTTTCAGCCTTGCTCAACTTCGAAAACCCGTTGGCAATGCGGCTTATATCATTTGTATCCGTCATGAATGTGCGGTTTTTAAAACGCAAAGTTAGACGTTTTCGGGCAAACAATGTTACAAAAGCATCATTCTCCTGTTCGCTGAGGCCGTATAAACCCATGAAAACGGGCATTTTAACATACATTTCAGAATTTAGTACCTTCGGGGCTGATGACTGCTTCTGAACTATGTGCGCTGCGGCTGCGCAACCAGGCCCTCGACGCTCCTGTTTTTTCAGGGCCCGCCGAGGTGGTGGCCCACATGGGTGCCATACAGGCCCAGGATTACAACATGGCGCTCTGGGCCGTAGGCATACGTTTGCCCGGAAGTACAGAATCGCTTGTACAGCAGGCCCTGGACGATGGCCTTATCCTGCGTACCCACGTACTGCGCCCCACCTGGCACCTGGTACACGCCGCCGATATCCGCTGGATGCTGCAACTGAGCGCTCCGCACATTAACAGCGGAATTGCTTCTGCCCTGCGCAAACTGGAACTGGACGAAGCCACCTTTCGGAAAAGCAACGATATCCTGGGCAATGCACTCGCCGGCGGCCGGCACCTGACCCGTGAAGAACTGGCCCCGGAACTGGAACAGAACGGCATTGCCCTGAGCGGACTGCGCCTCTTGCACCTGTTCTTCCGGGCAGAACTGGACGGACTGATCTGCAGCGGTATTCCCCGCGCTAAGCACAACACCTATGCCCTGCTGGAACAACGGGTGCCGGCACAAACACCCCTCAGCCGCGAAGAAGCCCTGGCACGGCTCTGCCTGCGCTATTTCAGCAGTCACGGTCCGGCTACCCTGGCCGATTTCAGCTGGTGGTCCGGCCTACCCCTTACCGAAGCCCGCAAAGGCCTGCGATCGGTACAGAAGCAACTACACGAAGTGCCGTTCGGGAACGAAAGCTATTTCTTTACGGAGAGCGCTCCGTATGCAACAAACACAGCGGCAGATACACTGCTGTTACCAGCTTTTGACGAATACCTGATCGCGTATAAGAAGCGTGCACTGGTCCTGCCCGAAGCCCATACCCGCGCGGTGATCACGGAGAACGGCCTCTTCCGGCCGCTTATCCTGCACAAAGGACAGGCCCACGGCACCTGGACACGTACGCGCAAAAAGACGCATACCGAAATGGACTATCATTTCTTTGCCTCAAAGTACAACCTGAAAAAAAGCCTGCTGCAGGCCGCAGAAAAGGCTTATCATACCTTTTTACATTCCTGAATTATGCCATACACCTATCTTTTCAGACCTGTTTACGGCGGCGATACGCTGCTGCTGGAGTTTTATGCCGAAGGCGGCTTCGAGGCCTTTATGGAAACACTGTTCGACGTACTGGCGCCCTTGCAGCCCGAAGTGATTAAAACGGAACTGGTCCTGCTGAACGAACTGCTTTTTACCGTGCACAGCCGTATGGGTACATTTACCCTTTCGAAAGATCCCTACGACCTTGTCTTTATCCTGGGCGACGAGCAGCAGGACTGCCTGCACGAAGCCGACCGCCTGCTGCAGCTCGACCCTCGTTTTGTGAAAGAAGAAGCCGACTTTGCAGCCTACCGCCTGCCGGAATAAAAAAAGGCCTTCTCCCGCTGGAAAAGGCCTTTCTATCTAATAAACAGTGAGGCTTATTTGCGAACCACTACTTTTTCCATGGCCATCAGTTTACCATCGTTGTGGTAAAGCATGATCGCATAAGAACCGCTGCTCAGGTTCTGCAGCGAAAGTACGTTCGAGTTAACGGTTTTGGCTTCGATCAGCGTACCTTTCATATCGAAGATCTTGTATACGGTACCGGCCGGGATCTGCTGTGAGAAACGGATCTCATCGGCAGTGGGGTTCGGGTATACTTTCAGATCGGGCATGCTTTCGAACTGTTCCATACCCACCAGCAGCGACTCGTTAGAGATAAACTGGGCATTGGTAGGCTGGTTGCTGGCTTCGTCCACTTCGATGCTGGCGAAACGGTAGTCGTAGTTATTGGCAAAGAATTCGTAGGTAGTAATGGTGTCCATACCGGTAGCATTGCCCAGGGCGCCGGCCAGTTCAGGCGAGAACAGCGCAATGGTCTGTGCAAACTGCTGGTCGATCAGGTTCCAGCCCTGTGTAATATTGATAAAGCCGGGCACTACGATCGGGTTACCGAAATAGGCATAGGTGGTATCTACGTTCTCCTGTACCACTTTGGCACGCAGGGCGGCCACCACGGCCAGGTCTGTGGTCAGGTTACCCCAGGCATCCACATTGGCGTCGATGTCCGACTGACGTTTGATCCACACAGAATCCACCTTCACCTGGATATTACCCATCAGCGGCACGGTTACGGTAGTATCGATACCGATAAATACCTTCTGCTCAAACTGGTAGTTACCACCGAAGTTATCGAGGTAATTGGTCGGGAAAGGCAGTACGGTATAGCCCGGGTTAAAGTTTACGGCAATAGGGAAACCACTGAAGATCAGCTCTGTTCCTACGGCGCTTACCGAGTTGCTCTGCTTGTTCAGGTAAATGATGGTGCTGCCCTGAACCTGTGCAATATTGGATGTGGGGAACTGTGCTCCGTTAGGCAGCGTGGCCGGGTTTACGAAAGAGATCGTATCCAGGGAGCGTGTTTCCAGCGTGGTAAAATCCCATGACTTGTTGGTTCCGGGAGTACCGAGAGGGAGGTTGGTAGGGGGAAGATTGTCCGTACCCATGTAAACCTCATCTCCGGGAGACGCAAAGTCGTTTACTCCGATGGTGATCTGGGCGTTAAGAAGTGTACCTGTACCAAAGGCTAAAATGAAAGGTAATAGTCTTTTCATGATAATTTTTAAAAACTTGTAACTCCAAAGATATAACTTTATTTCCAAGCCTAACCATCAAAATATGTAGAAGTTGAATTGCAGATGTCTAATAATTTCGTACATTCGTCGAATAAAACAACCCCCTCTGTGCCATATAAAGAAGTAAACGAAGATCACCTGAAAGTCTATTATCCCATAGGAGAAGTTGCAGAAATGCTCGGCGTAAACGTCTCACTCATACGCTACTGGGAAAATGAGTTCGACGCCCTGAAACCCGTTCGCAACAAAAAAGGCAATCGTTTTTTTACCCGGAACGACCTGGAATATCTTCGCCGTATCCATCAGCTGGTAAAAGTGCAGGGATATACCCTGGACGGAGCCAAAAAATTCCTGGAAGAATCCGAACAGGAATGGAAGCGTAAACAACAGCTGGTACAGCGCCTCGAGAACATACGGGCCGAACTGCAGAACCTGAAAAGATCCCTTCAGCTCTGAGCATTTTCTCTTTTTTGTACCTTGTGACACTTTTATCTTTCGCGTTTGATGAAAAAAATAATTATGACCATAGCTTTAGCAGGCGTACTGGCCGATGCCGACGCCCAGAAAAACAAGACCCAGATCGTGGAGATCTCTACTTCGTACGGTAATATGTATGTATACCTGTATGACGAAACGCCCAAACACAAGGCCAATTTCCTGAAACTGGCCGGCGAGGGTTTTTATGACAGCACCACGTTTCACCGGGTGATCAGTGCCTTTATGATCCAGGGCGGCGACCCCAATACCAAAACTGCCGACAAGGCGCACCTGGCCGGTCAGGGCGGCCCCGGCTACACCATTGATGCCGAGATACAGCCCAACCTGTACCACCGCAAAGGCGTACTGGCGGCCGCGCGTATGGGCGATGCCGTAAACCCCTCAAAAGCGTCCAGCGGCTCGCAGTTCTACATTGTACAGGGTAAAAAACTGAACGACCAGGAACTGATGATGGCCGAAAAACAGCGCCAGGCACGCAACCCCTCCTATAAAATGCCCGATGAGATGAAGGAAGCCTACCGTACCATCGGCGGTACGCCCTGGCTCGACGGTGAATACACCATTTTCGGCGAAGTGATCAAAGGCCTGGACGTGGTGGATAAGATCGCCGCCGTAAAGACCCGCCCCGGCGATAAACCCGAGGAAGATATCCGCATCACGGCCAAAGTGATCCAGGTAAGCAAAAAAGAACTCGAAAAAGAATACGGCTATAAACCCGCTGCAGCAGCAGACGACAAAGCCGCTAAAAAAGAGAAAGAGAAGAAAAAGTAATCCGGCAGGATATACTAAAAATGAAAAGGCTGCCCCGCTTATAGCGAGACAGCCTTTTTTATTTGTGAAATAAAAAACCAAACCTCCAAAATCTTTCAAAAAACCGTAAAAACCCCGCTTTATCAGGCGCCTATACCCTTGCGGGGTTTTACGGTCTTCTGTTTATGAATCGTTACTTTTTCATACTCAGTCGGGGGTGGTCTGCAGCTGCAGCTCACCTTTATCAAAATTGGTCACGTTCACCGAAACGGTGTATTTTCCTTTCTCCAGCGGTATGGCGTCCACGTAGTCGATCACCTGCAGGATAAATTTCTTTTCGTTTATGAACAGCGTAATACTGGACATGGCATAAGCCTCAGAAAACGGCTGATAACAGGTAATGTCGTTCTTTTTAACCGGGCCGTAATACGCGGTATAGGAGCCCGGATTCAGCATTACATTACAGAAATTGTAATCGCTTACGTTGCGTATACGAATATTGGTCATGGACGGGTCTTCCTTACAGGGTACCACCATGGCCGGCTCTATGCAGGCCTTGTCTTTGCTGCGGCAGGAGAAAAGTCCGGCCAGTACAAACACGATGATGTATGCGGCTGCTTTGTTCATATTGCTGTTTTTATATCGTTTATCCTACAATGGCAATGACCCCGGCCGCCTGGAAATTACCCGACTGGTTGTAGGTATACAGGTAAATTCCGTTATCGCCGATGAACATGGCCACGCCGTTATACATGATCACATCTTTTACACTGATACCGGTAAGTTCCTGTATGTACAGCAGGTTGGCCGGATCGGCCGCATTGAACACCTTTACGCCGTGCGTACCTTCGCAGATGGCCAGTATATTACCTTCGATGCCCAGTCCGTGCGGGTTTACCATCGGGTAGGTACGGATGAGCGTGGGATTCTGCACCTGGTTCACGTTCAGCACATCCAGCTGGTTGCTTCCGTTCTGGCAGGGTGTACCGTCGCGCAGGGTCACGTAGGCAATATCTTCGCTTACCACTACCGGGTCACAGGCTGTGGCATGGGTAAACTGGCTTACAAATGTGGGGGTAGAAGCATTCTGCAGGCTGTAAATAAATACGCCGTTCTGGCTGCCGATGAACAGGAAACGCTCATAGGCCACAATGGTTTCGATACTCATACCCACCTGTTGTTCCGACACTTTGGAAGGGTTGGACGGATCGGCCAGGGAATAGGCGCTGAGGCTGCTGGGACTCACGCTGTACAGGAAATCTCCGCGCACGGCAAAAGCTGCCAGGGAACCACCACCCGAATAGGTAGCCGGGCCGCCGCCGCCGCCCGAAGCCAGGGACCCACCGCCGAAATTGACCATATCGTCCATTTCGTAAAAAACCGTATTGCCTCCGGGTGTACAGGCCTGTTCGTCTTTCACTTTTTCAATGTTCCAGCCGATAACCACACCTTTGGCCTTATCGGGTGCCACTACGGGATAACCCGTTTTAGCCTCTACTTTAAAGGGATTGTATTCAAATACGTCGGTCAGTCGTTTTACTTCCGAAGGCGAAGAGGGATTAGAGATATCGATCACCAGCAGGTCGGTATAGCTGTCGGCCAGCAGGTAATTGCCTTTCACGGCTACGTCAACCACACCGGGAACATTTACAAAAACCAGTTCCTGGGGGGCAGCCGGGTTGCTGATGTTATAGATGTGTATGCCTTTGTTCAGGTCGCTGACGAAAAGGTGGTTTTCGGTACGCCAGAACTTAGATGGTTTCTCCAGCACCTGCGAAGCAGAGAGCGTAAGGGGTTTGCGCAGTTCCTCGTAAGAGAGGTATACGGGCACGTTGGCGTCGTAGATCGTTTCCACACTGCACTTATCGCGGCAGCCGGCAAACACCAGCACCAGCATGGAAATTACGGTCGAGAATCGGATATACTTCATAAAAGTTTGTTGAGTTTAATGCCAAGATGCAGCCCAACGCAAAAAGGTTGCACGGAACAGAAAAAAAATAAAATTTCAGGGGGCATGCAACCCTGCGGGAACGTTTTGCATCTATAAGGAACAAAAAGACACTCCACGTTATGAAAAAAATTTTCAACATACTGTTTCCCGTCCTGCTGGCCACCCCTGGCCTGCTGGCACAAAAAGAGGCCGTAACCCTGCTCCTGCCGCGTAAAAGCATGCTGGGCGTTTACAATACCTCTACCATCAGTATTATGCCCCGTATGTCGCCCGATAACTATTATCCTTATCCTTATTACGATATATACGGCCTGCCCTACGCTTACAATGGCAATACCGAAAACCGGGTGGCTTTCAGCTTCCGGAATACGACAGGCTATCGTTTCTTCGATTTCCTGAACGTAGGCGCCGGCCTGGGTATTGAACGTTATGAAAGCCTGGCCCTGAACCTGCCGTTCTTTGGCGAAGTTTCCGGTAATATCCTCAACAAGCGTTTTACCCCGGTATATTTTGTACAGGCGGGTTACGGACTGGGTATAAAAACGGCGCCCAAAGGCGATGACTATTACCGCGTGACCCATGCAAAAGGCGGACTGATGCTGGCGGGCGGTATCGGATTTGCAGGACGTATAGACCGGAATACGATTTTACGCCTTAACTTTGGCTACCGTTTGCAACAGGCTGCCTACACCGCTGAAATTCAGCCTTACAACAGCCCTATGCAGGTACAGACGCGCAGCATGAGCTATCACCGCCTGGAAATGGGAATAAGTTTTACCTTTCAGCAGTAAAGGAGCTTTTATTTGGAGATATCTGCCGACATACTCAAGGGATGCCGTTCGGGCAAAAGAGCTTCGCAGGAGCAGCTTTACAGGCTGCTTACGCCCCGGCTGTTCCCGGTATGCCTGCGTTTTGCCTCCTCGCGCAGCGAAGCGGAAGATTACATGCAGGAAAGCTGGATCCGGATCTTTCAGAAGATACCGGATTTTCGCAGTGAAGGCTCTTTTGAAGGCTGGGCGCGGCGCATTACCGTTACCACCTGCCTGGAAGACCTGCGGCGCCGCAATGTGCTGGCAGAGACCACGGCCGATCTGCCCGCCCTGACGATCAGCGAAGATTCCACGGCCATTTCGGGTATCTCGGCCGCTGAACTTATTGCCCTTATACAAACCCTGCCCGCCGGGTACCGCACCATTTTTAACCTGTATGTCATGGAAGAATTCACCCACGAAGAAATTGCCCTGCGGCTGGGGATCAGCGAAGGCACCTCCAAATCGCAGCTGGCCCGTGCCAGGCAACTTCTCCGCGACAAAATAACACACCTGCACCGTGAAGCCAAACCACAACACACACCGAAATGAACGATTCGACAAAATATAACGACGAGCAACTGCGCCGGCAGCTGGAAAACTATGCCGAAATGCCTTCGGAAAGGGTCTGGAGCGGCGTAGCCCATGCGCTGGACCAGAAAAAGAAAAAACGGCGCCTGCTGTTCTGGTTCCTGCTGCTGGGCGGTATCGCCTGCGGCAGTACTGTATGGTTCCTCGGCAGCAACGGATATTCCGGTGCCGGACAAACGGCAGCCCAAAACGACCTGCATACAGGCGTAACGCCGGCGGCCAACCCTGCAGAGCCTACGCAGGAAACCGGAGCCGCTTCTTCCGCAGGTAACGATGCAGCGCCTACAGCCGAAACGGCAAGCCCGGCAACAGGTAATACGGCAGCTACCGGCAGCACATCTGCAGCCTCCAGGGAAAGCAGCAACCCGCAATTTGAGACAACAACAGCAGCGGCAAACAGCGCGGGCACAAAGCCGGCGCATACCCACACAGGTACACCGGCTCCGGAAACCGCCAGCCATCCCTATAATGGTGCCGCCGCTTCACAGGCCGCCACAAACGCAGGCACAGGCGAAAGCGGACAGGTACAGGTAAACAGTGGTTTTGCCCCGCTCACTCCCGGCACAGAAAGTTCAGCCATTACCGCAACACGCCTGAATGCTGCCGTTCCGCAACGAAGCTTAACCTCCGCCTTACCCGCGCAGAAAAGCGTACGCCCCCTCCACCTGGCCGGCAACGGCGCTTTTATGCTGCCCGCAAGTACGCTTAAACCCTCACTCCTGGAGAACAACCTGCGCGAAGGCGCTTTTTTCCGTCCGGCCATACGACCGGTATACCCGAAGATCGCGCCCTTCATCAGCCTGGAAGCCTCAGCCGGTTCAGTATGGTATAACCGCCGCGCTGTTTCCGATCCGCAGAACGGCCTGGCCGAAAAAAATATGCAGAGCCGTACTTCGGGCCTGTATGCCGCAGGTATATTCAAGGGCGGATTTTTCTTCGGCCGCCACGGCATTTTTTCGGCCGGTATGGGTTACGAATACTATGGTTTTTCCAACCCCTATGCGCTTACCTATTCCGGTTCGCCCAATGTAGGCACGGGAGCCGCCCCCGAGACCATCGACGCCGGTTCTTACGAATCTTTCGGTGATATAAATATTCCCCTGCCCGTGATCGATTACAACGGTATACAGAAGACCCTCAACGGCCGCCTGCACATGCAGACGCACAATCTCTTCTTTCCGCTGGACCTGGGCGCACGGTACAATTTCCGTAATTTTTCGCTGGGCATTACTGCCGGACCGGCATTTCACGTGTTGCTGCGGCAGAACGTGTATTTCCGCAACGAAGACGGCACACAGCTGCCGGTAGACATCAGTCAGCCCGCTTCCTTTAACATTTCCCTGGGTGTGGAACCCGTACTTGCCTACCGCATCCGCAGCTGGTCGCTGTTTGCATCGGGCGGTTTCCGTTATCACCTGCTCAGCGCCGTAAAAGATCCTTCGGTACGCAGTTATCCCTATCGTGCCAACGGACAGCTGGGCCTGCGCTACCACTTACGTTAGTCTGCTACTTTCGTGCTCATCCGCAAATAAAAAAGCCTTCCGCGCAACCGGAAGGCTTTACTTTTTTAGAAATATGTCTGCGGCTTAACGGCGGCTACCGATGTGATTGGTGAGTTCGGTCACGCTGCTTTCAAAGTCGAACGTAGGATAGATCACAAAGTAGTTCTGACGGTCGATGCAGTAATCGTAGCAGTATTTGGCCACGTCCAGCTTACCGCTTTCGAAGCTGAGCAGGTCGCACAGTTCCTTGATCTGTGCAGAGGTGAACCAGCTGCTGCGCGTCTGCTGCTTAATGGTGTTCACACGGCTGTCGTCAAAACTCTGGCGGGTAACGGTGCTTTTGAACTGAGAGAACG
The DNA here is from genome assembly GCA_052437175.1 of Flavobacteriales bacterium. Taxonomy (GTDB): domain Bacteria; phylum Bacteroidota; class Bacteroidia; order CAIKAF01; family CAIKAF01; genus JACVCJ01. The sequence goes on along the minus strand of JBQVOK010000005.1, from coordinate 50,361 downwards.
TGCCGGGGTCCATAGCCATCATCTGGTTATTGGGCCAGTTGGGATTGTTGTTATTCCAGTTCGGATTGTTCGGGTTGTTGGGATTGTTGTTCCAGTTCGGATTTTGGTTATTCCAGTTGGGATTCTGGTTGTTCCAGTTAGGGTTCGTGTTATTCCAGTTCGGATTGGTGTTCCAGTTGTTGTTCCCGAAGCTGTAATCCAGTCCGAAGAAGGGGTTCCAGTTCTGTCCGAAATTATACATGCTTCCGTTCCCGGCCGGGTTGTACATCCCGTTCCACATCTGGTTCCACAGGTCGCTGTAGTTTCCGCCGCCCATGGGCATGTTCAGGGGAACGGTGTTCAGCAGGTACATTCCCTGCATAGAGAAGTAATCCACGATGTAGCGCATATTGTTCTGCAGGTTCAGCGTGGTGCGGTAGGTAAGTACACCGTTGCGCATAATGGTTACAAAATTGCTGGCGCCGGGCTGCAGGTCAAAAAAGCGGAAACGGCCGCTGTTGGTGGTAATGCTCTGGTTGTTCACGGTAACGGTGAATACGCCGGGTTCCGGGATACGGATAAAAACTTCGGCATAACCGGGCACGTAGTTGTAGTTCCACACATAGTTCATGGTACCGCTGGCAGTGCTGCGGTTATTCTTGGTTACAGGGGCAGAGTTCGGCAGCAGGGTTCCGATCTGTCCGGGATTCTGGGCGAACAAGGGGCCGGCGGCGGCCAGAATGGTAAGCAGTGTAAATAAGCGTTTCATATACTATAAATTATAAGGTTTCAAATGTAAGAGCAATTTGGCTAAACCTGTACAAAGGCAATGCCTGTTTTTTCCACAAATACACCCTAAGCAGGGATTTGGCTAAAAATTAACAAGCAGGCCTCTTCCCCAACAATTAAAAAAACAAACCCAAACTACTGAACAGCAAAATAGTACACCCGAAAATACTCAGCTTGCATACTAAAAAGATTCCTTGTACCTTCGTTACTGAAACACATTACAAATCAAGATACACACTATGAATATGTATACACAACCGATGCTGCCCGAAGGTTCTTTCCGCAATAAAACGGCCATTGTTACCGGAGGCGGTACCGGACTGGGCAAATCGATGACACGTTATTTCCTGCAGCTGGGCGCCAATGTGGTGATCACCTCACGCAAGATCGACGTGCTGAAAGAAACGGCCGCCGAACTGGAAGCCGAAACCGGGGGCAAAGTACTGCCGGTAGCCTGTGACGTACGTAACTACGAAGAGGTGGAAGCCATGCTGAAGGCCACTATCGACACCTTTGGCGGGGTAGATATACTGGTGAACAATGCCGCCGGCAACTTTATTTCACCTACCGAACGCCTCAGCAACCGCGCGTTCGATACCATTATCGACATTGTACTGAAAGGCACCTATAACTGTACGCTGGCTGTAGGTAAGTACTGGATATCTGAAAAAAAACAGGGCAATATGCTCAATATAACCACTACCTATGCCTTTACCGGTTCGGGCTATGTGGTGCCCAGCGCCGCGGCCAAAGGCGGTGTGCTGGCCATTACGCGTTCACTGGGCGTGGAATGGGCTAAATACGGCATACGGGTGAATGCCATTGCACCGGGGCCCTTCCCTACCAAAGGCGCCTGGGACCGCCTGTTTCCCAAACAGTTTGCCGAAATGATCAAACCCGATATGCGTGTGCCGCTCAAACGTGTGGGCGAACACCAGGAACTGGCCAACCTGGCCGCTTACCTCGTAAGTGATTACAGCGCCTATGTAACGGGCGAAGTAGTGACCATCGACGGTGGCGAATGGCTCAACGGTGCCGGGGAATTCAACTGGCTCGATATGATGACCACACCCGAAATGTGGGACCAGATCGAAGCCGCTATCCGCTCCAATTCAAAACCGAAGGAATAAGGCCTCTGCCGCAGTATACGGCGCTTTGCCGGATTTAATTACCTTTGCGCCGTGCCAAAGACCGTACAGATACAGCTGGAACCCGAAAAAGCCTTTGATCCTGCGGCCCAGGCCCAGGCGCTGCGCAGTTCGGGTATTGCGTTCCGTCATTTCGAAGTGACGAAGCGCAGCATAGACGCACGCGGCGGAAAAGTTCGCTACCAGCTGGCGATTACCTGCTATACCGAAGGCGAAACCCCGGAAACGGAAACCTATGAACCCGTACAGAACCAGGTAGCCAATGCCCCTGAAGTGCTGATCGTGGGCGCCGGACCGGCCGGGTATTTTGCCGCCATGGAATGCATTGCGCTCGGCCTGAAACCCGTTGTACTGGAACGCGGCAAACCTGTTCGCGAACGCCGCCGCGACCTGGCACAGCTTACCCGCAGCCACATCGTAAATCCCGAAAGTAACTACTGCTTCGGCGAAGGCGGTGCGGGCACCTACAGCGACGGCAAACTATACACCCGTTCCGATAAACGCGGCGATATCCGCAAAGTACTCGATACCTTCTGTTTCTTCGGCGCCGATGCCGATATACGCGTCAATGCACGTCCGCACATCGGTACCAATAAACTGCCGGGCATCATGGAAGCGATGCGGGCCTTTATACTCGCCAGCGGCGGTGAGATCCGCTTCGACACCCGGGTCACTGACTTTATTATCAGCGACAAGGTACTGCTGGGCGTAAAGACCGAAAAGAACGAGAGCCTGCGCGGCATCGGGGTGATCCTGGCCACGGGGCATTCTGCCGACGATATTTACCGCCTGCTGCGCTCCCGCAATATTTACACCGAACCCAAGGCCTTTGCACTGGGCGTGCGCGCCGAGCATCCGCAGGCCCTTATCGACAGCATACAGTACAAACGTGCCGAACGCGGCGAATTTCTGCCCCCGGCCTATTACAGCCTGGTTACACAGGTGCAGGGCAAAGGTGTGTACTCCTTCTGTATGTGTCCGGGCGGTATTATAGCCCCCTGCACTACGCAGGAAGGTATGATCGTTACCAATGGCTGGAGCCCCAGTAAACGCAACAATCCTTTTGCCAATTCGGGCATCGTTACCGAAATTACACCGGAAGACGCCCGCGACTGGGAGGAATATCCCGGCGACCCGCTGGCCCTGCTGCATTACCGTGCACAGGTAGAAAGCGCCGCCTGTGCCGTTGCCGGCCATACACAGGCTGCCCCTGCACAGACCATTCCCGATTTTATCAAAGGCAAAATATCTGCGGTTCTGCCCGAATGTTCCTACACACCGGGCATCGTATCTGCCGACCTGCGCAATGTACTGCCCAATGCCGTGGCACAGCGCCTGCAGAAAGGCTTCAGCGATTTCGGTAAAAAAATGCAGGGTTATGTAACGAACGAGGCTGTACTGGTAGCCCCGGAAAGCCGCACCAGTTCTCCCGTGCGCATCCCGCGCGACCCGCATACGCTGATGCACGTACAAACGGCCGGACTGTTTCCCTGTGCCGAAGGAGCCGGTTATGCCGGCGGTATTGTATCCGCGGCCATCGACGGGTATCGCTGTGCACGCGCCGTAGCGGTATATGCCGGTATTCTGAAAGACTGATTAATTTCCTGTAAGTAATTGCTGCAATACGCGGGTATGCGTATGCCAGCTGAAATGCTCCTCCACAAAAAGGCGGGCTCTCTGCCCCATTTCACGCGTGCGGGCAGGATCGTTGAGTAAAGACAATATGTGCGCGGCCAGTTCTTCTGCCGTATCTCCCACACATACGCAGCCTTCCGGGGCACGGATGCCATCGTTCGCATTGGAAGTGGTTATTACCGGCAGTCCGCAGGCCATGGCTTCCAGCACCTTGTTCTGTTGCCCGGTATTGATGCGCATGGGCGCCACCATGATGCGGGCCGACTGGTAATAGGGCACCGTATCGGGGACACTGGCATACAGCTCTACATTTTTAACGGTGCTCAGCTCCTGTACACGGGCATCGGGATTGCTGCCCACCAGTCGCAGGGATGGATATACGTTTTTTTGATGCAGGAGAGGTAATATCTCACGCACCAGCCACACACAGGCCTCTATATTGGGTTTGTAGCCGAGGTTCCCGACAAAAAGCAGGTCGCATTCCGGGACTTTCTCCGAGGGACGAAAACGTTCCAGGTCGATCCCGTTCGAAACGATCTGTACCTGGTCTTTCGCGGCGAAAGGCAATGTATCTCGGTCCCGCTCCGAAATAATGCAGCTGTGGGTAAACGCCTGCTGCACGGCGGCTTCATATCTCAGCAGACGTTTGTATTCCGAGCGCCAGAAGATGCGGTCGGGAAAACCTTCCGTCTGCAGGCGCAGGTACACGTTGTGACTCATACAGTCCATAAAATCGAGCACGGTAGTACGCTTGCCCGCAGCTTTGCGGTAAGTAGCCATACGCACCAGCTGAAAAAATACGGCATCGGGGTCAATGCGCTGCACGAAGCGCTCTAATTTCGTATATGCTTCAGAGTTCCGGTAATACGCCACCTGGAAAGGCAGTCCGGAAAAAAGGGCACGGCAGGCCGACCACAGAACGGACAGCGATGAAAGCTGCACCACCTGTACTTCGCGCACCAGGGCCGAAAGCGCGGCAAACTCCGCCTGCGGAACGGGTTCATCGCTCACGCAGAACAGGTATACGTCGTTCTCTTCTGCCAGTACGCGTATCTGTTCCCAGGCCCTGAGTTTATCGCCTTTATCGGCAGGCAAAGGAAACCGGGGTAATACCAGCAGTATTTTTTGCGACGTTTTTACCACTTCGCAAACCTACTGTTTTTTATCGAGGCGCACGATATCCGCTATGTATTCGCCCACACTTTTTGCCAGGGCTTCGTGGGAGAACAATGCCTCCACCTGGCGGCGGCCGTTCTGCGAAAGTTTCTGCCAGTACTCCGGCAATTCAAGATAAGTACGGCACAGGGTCAGCAATTCGGTGGTATCGCTGAACATTCCAAAATGTACGCCGGGTTCGGCAGGAATGCCCCGGATGGCAGCAGGTGTTGCCAGCACCGGGATCCCGGCAGCCCAGGCCTCGGGTATTTTCATGCGTATGCCGCTGCCCGAAAGCAGGGGTACCACCAGGGCATGCTTATCGGCGGTAAAGGCACGGTAGTCTTCAATTTCGCCATAGTAGAACACGCCTTCCGTTTCAGGGAATGCATCCACATCAAAATGACGCCCGCCGGCATGAAATTCTACCAGGGGAAACTGCCGGCGCAGCTGCGGGAATATCTCTTTTACAAAAAAAGCCACGGCCTCGGTATTCGGCTGCCAGTCCATAGCGCCTACATGAAACATACGGAAGGGCCCACGGCCGGTATACTGTTCGTGCGGGGCTTCATACGATTGCAGGCGGAACGACGGATACACCACACGGGCCGGCACTTTGAGCGCGGCAAAGAACTGTGCGACAGGTTCGGAAACCGCCCATACATCGCGGAGCAGGTGTGCGGTCTTTTTTTCGAATTTCTGCAGACGCTTTGCCAGTATACGCAGGTAGCGTTTTTTAGGATTAAAGCGGCTGTGGCCCGCCAGCCGGAACCAGATCTCCGATTCGATGTTGTGCGCCCGGTATACCAGCGGCGCACGCGTCACCGATTTCAGGAAAGGCGCCTGGGCCAGGGCAAACAGTCCGTCGAGCAGAATAATATCCGGAACGAACTTTTCGGTAATGGCCTGCAGTTGTTTCTGCACAACACTTTTCTGCACCCGGATAATGTGATAACTTTTGGTGCTGAATAACAGGTTCAGCAGGGCATCGCGCAGGTTCACACGCGTGTCCACACGTATTTTTTCCAGGCTGAAGGCCGGATCGTGCCATTCGGGGAACAACGCCTCGGAACGTACGGGGTGTTTCTCGGTATCGAAAAAAACGGCCTGTACGGTACACCCGGCATCCAGTATGTTCTGGATCATTGCCCGGGAAGCTGCCGTACCTCCGTCCAGGTCCGGGAAGGGGACCTTATTGCCTATGAACAGTACCTTTATTTTTTCCATCTCCGCCAGAATAAAAATTTCTTACCCAGATCTTTATAGGTTTCGCGTTCGAGTATTTTACTATCGTTCGCGGCCATGTACGTCAGAAGCACGCCAAAGGGCAACAGTACCAGGGTACTGATCCACATGCCCCAGAAAGGCGTAAGCGTAAGCGATTTTGCCGCTTTTTCGCCGATGGTGCTGAGCAGGTAATAGGCAATAAAGATCAGGGTGGCAGAAACCAGCGGAAGGCCCAGGCCGCCCCGTTTGATGATGGCGCCGAGCGGGGCCCCGATAAAAAAGAGCAGTACGCAGGCCACCGAGAGGGTGAATTTGCGGTGCCATTCAGTCTTATGCCGGGCCAGGTTTTCGTTACGGTATTTTATTTCGTTGGTATAATCTTCGGCACGGGCACGGTTACTGCGGGCCACGTTCAGGGCCAGGTCGTACATCTGTACCTGCATTTCGGGCTTCAGTTCTTCCATCCAGTCGCTCTTGCCGAATTCCCCGAAACTGATCAGCGGACGGGTACTGTCGCCCTGTACCACCGGTACCTGGTAACGCGATTCCATCATGTTCTTCATGTTGTTGTTCGGCAGGCCCGGGGTAAGCATGTTCAGGCTGCGGATATTGGCGCTGTCCTGTGCAGCAAAGGGGTTCTGGGCCGAGGACGAACTTTTACGCCCGAAGAAATAGGTTTTGCGCATACTTACCGTATAGGCTTCGGAACGCTGGCGGCCCTCGTTACGGATATCGAACATGGCTTTGTCCAGCTGCGAAATGGTCATCATCTGGTAATGGTCCTTGTACAGGTTCTCGGACTCGCGGGATAGCTTGAACTCCGACAGGTCGATCAGGATCACCTGGTCTTTGAAATGCTGTACGGCTTCGGGCAGGTTGGGATCGCGTTTGCCGAAAAAGCCCAGCTCGTCGTAGGTAACCCCGTTGTGCAGGGCCAGCAGCAGGTAACGGTCGTCCGAGGTGACCTCGATCCGGCCCGATTCGGCCAGGGTAACGCGGCCGTTGCCTTTGCTGTAATCCGAATGGTCGTAAATAATTACGTCGCCCAGTGATTTTTTATCTTTCCCTACACGGTCTACCCGCACCACCAGGTCGGGGATACCGTTGTAAAAAACGCCGGGTTGTATGTCCAGCGCGGGCCGCTGCTTCTGGATGTCCATAATGAGGGAACGCGTTTTCAGGTTGGCCACGGGTAGTATATTGTTCGAAAAGTAGAACGCCGCCAGGGCCGTGAAAAGCGAAAAGATGATCAGGGGACGCATGAGGCGGTACAGCGATACGCCGGCCGATTTAATGGCCACCAGCTCCAGGCTTTCGGCCATACTGCCCAGGGTCATGATACTGCTGAGCAGGATAGCGATAGGCAGCGCCATGGGCACCAGGCTGGCCGAGGTGTACCACATCAGTTCCAGGATCACCGAAGTTTCGAGACCTTTACCCACCAGGTCGTCCACGTATTTCCACACAAACTGCATCAGCAGCACGAACTCGGCGATGAAAAATGTGAGGATGAACGGCCCCAGGTACGACTTCAGCGTATAGCGGTGTATGCGTTTTACTACACTCATAATCCGACCTCAAACCTACGCAAAAAACGGGGTTTTATTGCAGCCGGCCGCGTTTATAATTTCATACCGGGGCCATCCCGTTAAAAAACACAAAAAAACGTACAAACTGTAACTAAATCCGTTACACTAATAAACACCTATGCCTATGCTCCTTCTTTTTTATCTGCTCCAGTGGTTCCAGGCTACGCCCGTGGAACTGGGTACTGCCCTTGCCCAGAAAAAAATTCAGGCCGAAGTTGTGTCCAACAGCAAATCGGCCCATTACCAGAACCCCGTGCTGCTTACCCTGCGCAATACCAGCAGCGGCAGCCTGGAAGTAAATATCCCCGCCGGCAGCCTTTTTACACCGGGAGACACCACCCACCAGGGCTATATGAGCAACCGCGACATGCTGGTACAACTGGCCCCGGGCGAAAGTAAATCCGTAGCCGTATCGGCCATGTGCATCCATGCCCACCGCGCTTCTCCCTTTAATGAAGCCCCGTACAAATATGCCGGTAAGGCCACGGGTAAACTGCTGCAGGTGGCCGAACTGGTGCGCGATATGGAACTGTACGAGAGCGTGACCGGGCAGCTGGCCGTATGGACCGTTTCGGACAATGAGCCGCTGGAAGACGTTACGTCCTTTAATGAGAACACGCGCAGCGGACTGGTAAACCGGCTGGCGGCCATTACCGGCCGTCCCGTTCCTCCCCCGCCCGCCCCGGACGATTACGAACGTAACCTGCAGGTGAACCCGCGCATAAAGATCGGCGGCAATTACGATTTTCGCCTGTCGAGCACCAAAGCCATTCATATTGCCATGTTCAACAGCCAGAACGTGGTGGTGCGCGAACTGTACAACAACCCGGCGGAGCCGCCCGGACAGAAGCACATCGACTTTTTCTTTGATGCCGATATTTACCAGGACGAAGTGTATTATTTCCGCCTGCTGGCCGACGGCGTAATAAAATTAGAGACGGAAATGAGCAGAGATTAAAAAAATTCGTATCTTTGCGGTCCTAAATTTTTTATAAATACATAATTATGCCGGTAAAATTAAGACTACAAAGACACGGAAGAAAGGCGCGTCCTTTTTACCACATCGTAGCGGCTGACAGCAGAGCTCCGCGGGACGGACGCTTTATCGAAAAAATCGGGTCATTCAACCCCATCGGAACCCAGCAACTGGTACTGGATTCGGAGCGTGCACTGTACTGGTTACAGAATGGTGCCCAGCCTACCGATAAAGTACGTGCCATGCTGTCTTCTGAAGGTGTTATGTTCCGTAACCACCTCCTGGCAGGTGTACGTAAAGGTGCCCTGACACAGGAACAGGCCGATGCAAAATTCGAAGCCTGGATGAAAGAAAAAGAAGGACGTACCGGTAAAAAACTGGACGGAATCCGTAAAAAACTGGAAGACGCCAAAGCGAAAGCCCTGAGCAATGAAAAAGAAATTGCTGAGAAACGTGCTGCAGCCATTGCTACTGCACAGGCCGAAGCGGAAGCTGCCGCCAATGCTGCCAACGCCGAAGCGGAACCCGCTGCGGAAGAAGCAGAAGCTGCTCCTGCCTCTGAAGAATCTTCAGAAGCTGCTGCAGAATAACATCGGTTCTTGAAGTATCAATAACCTCAAATACATTAAACCCGGATATGCAAACGAGTGATTGTTTCAGTCCGGGTTTCGTTTTAAGACCACACGGGATCAAAGGCAGTGTCCTGATCGGGCTCAAAGTAGAAGATCCATCGGCTTATGCGGAACTCGGCGCATTATTTATTGAACAGCATCACAGCCTGGTGCCTTACCTCATCGAAGAAATTTCGGTAAAGGGTAACAAAGCCTATGTAAAACTGGAAGGGATATCCACGCCCGAACAGGCCGAGGCTCTCAAGAACAAACAGGTGTACATTCCGCTGGACCAGATGCCCGAAGCCGATGCATACAGCCCTGAGCGTATGATCGGGTTCGATATACAGGACAGCGCACACGGAAGCATCGGGCAGCTGGCCGAGATCGGCGGCAGCAAAATGCAGAAAGTGCTGTCGGTTACACACAGCTCCGGCAAAGAGATCCTCATTCCCTATACGCCCGAATTCATCAGCGGGGTGGACCACGAAGCCCGTATCATTTTCACCGAAATGCCCGAAGGCCTGCTGGACCTGTACCTGAACGATGCCGGCGACGAAGACCGGGACGACGATGAAGAAGAGTAAGCCCTTCCGTTTTAAGGAATTTACCATTTTCCAGGAACTGGCCGCCTTTAAGGTAACGGGCGACAGTGTATTCCTGGGCGCCTGGGCCGATTTCAGCGGAAATAAACAGATCCTCGACCTGGGTACCGGCACCGGCCTCCTGGCCCTTATGGCCGCACAACGCAACCCGGAGGCACAGATCACGGCCCTGGAAATAGACCCGGATTCCGCTGCGGAGGCCCGTCACAACGCAGCCCATTCTCCCTGGAAAGATCGTATACACATCAAAGAAGGTGATTTCAGCGATTTTACGGCCGATGTGCTCTTCGACCATATTATCTGTAATCCGCCATACTTCAGCAATCAGCTTCAGAACCCGGACGAACGCCTGCGCAGCGCACGGCACGCCGCCCCGGAATTCTTCCGTATCCTGTTCCATAAAGGATATGAAATAAGCACAGCAGAGGCGCGGCTTTCGCTCGTACTGCCCGAACAGACCTTTGAGCAGCTTCCCGTTCAGCTATGGCAGCTGGTACGCAAAACTATATTAAAAACGGGAACGGACAGCCGTAAAAAGCTCGTCTGTGCCGAATTCCGTAAAAATGCGGCAGATGGACCACGCATCAGCGAACTGTATATACGAAATCGTGATGGATATACGAAAGAGTACCTGGAGCAGACCCGGGACTTTTATCTTTTTGCCCCTTAGTTCGGAGGAATATCAGTAATCCCCCTTCGAAAAACGTATATAAATGTATTCGTTGTAGGTAACGTCTCCGCGTTCTTCATAATCGTATATACGTACCGAATCGTTCCAGGCGCAGTAGAACCTGCCTTCCAGCAGATCGCAGCCGCCCTTGCCAAAACGGTTCTCAGCCTGCTGTATCAGTTTAAATTTCGTTTCATTATTTTTGGGTATGAACAGCAGTATCTGCACCACTTTATCGTCCACATCGAAGACCACTTCGGTTTTGCTCACTTTTACGCCAAATATTTCGGAATAGGTGGCCAGGCCCGGTTTAATATAATAGGCATTGGGTGTATCGTCGAAGTCGTCTTCTTTCAGACCTTCCTTCTGCATATAGTATTCGTTCTCTTTCTGCGTATAGTAATCCACATGCGCTTCTTCGTCATCCAGGATGTTTTTAACGCTCTTATAGGAATAACCGAGGGCTATATTACCATAACCGCTGAAGGAAACGTGTTCGTTGATCTGCGCGCAGGCAGACGCTACAAACAGCAGGGCAAAAAACGTAGTATAGAGTTTCATACCGTAATTTATTGAAAAAAAGCGAGAATACAAAATCAGGGCTCCCAGAGATCGGCCTCCCAGGTACGGATATGTTCTTTGACCGCTTCCGCTTCCAGCAGGGCTTCCATGCCTCCGGCCGTATAATCGGCAATCCGGCGGTCGTACACGTTGTCTTCCTTGTATACGAAGCCCGAGAACAGGCGCTGCCGGAACGCATCGTCATACGTAAGCGCAGCGCCCATATTAAAGCGGTTATAGATATTTACATTGGCCAGCAGGCGGCGTAATTCGGGAAAATAGATCCAGTACATGTCCTGTTCGGCGCGGAACTCACCCGTCTGCGGATCGTACACCTCGCGCACGGGACAAATGCCTATGATGCGAACTTCCAGTACGGAGCGCGCTTTATCGAATACCCAGTCTTCCTTAAGGCGGAATTTTTTAACGGAAGCCGGGTCCAGCGTCTCCACACGCTTTTTCTCCACCGCTTCGTAGGGCGGTTCGGGCATATAGTCCTGGTAATATACCGTATCGGTACCGATAGACAACGCGTCTGCATCCGGCATTCTTACGGTAAAATCGTCGTAAGCCGGATCGTAGGCCTGCAGCTGCCCGGCCCGTAGTCCGGCCTGTATAATGCTGAACAGGCTGCGGCGGCCGTTCGTCATTTCGAAGGGATAATAGAGGTACTGGTTCATTTTTTCGCGCAGGTCGATCACCCGCCATATCCTGCGCTGCCACATTACATCGGCTTCGCGCAGGGAGGCATAAGGCACCGGTTCACGCAGAATAACAACCGGCTCTTCGCCCGCCGGCGGCTGACCGGGTTCCTCCGTCTGGGCGGCCAGCAGCAAGGGAAAAAATACGCTGAGCAGACAAATACGTTTCATGGCACAGAAGATTTACGTATACAGATAATTCCGTACCAGGATATAACGCAAAAAAAAGAGCCGCATTTTCAGCGGCTCTCTTAAAAAATCTTATTGATTACTGTTCCCAGAGATCGTGTTCGTAATTACGGATCTTGTCTTTGATGTCCTCGTTTTCAAGGAGGGCCTCCATTCCGTTTTTCATATAGTCTTTGATCTTACGGTCGTACACGTTATCTTCCTTGTAGATATAACTGGAGAACAAGCGTTTCATGAATGCATCGTCGTACGTGATCTGCTGGGCAATGTTGTTGAAGCGGTTGTACACTTCTTCATTGGCCATTTTACGACGCAGTTCGGGGAAATAGATCCAGTACATCGGCTGTTCGCCACGGTATTCGCCGGTCTGCGGATCACGTACTTCGCGTACGGGGCAGATACCGATGATACGGGTTTCCATTACCGAGCGGGATTTTTCGAACACCCAGTCTTCCTTCACCTGGAACTTCTTGATGGAAGAGTAATCCAGGGGCTGGTAGCGGAATGTATCGAATTCCTCGTAGGGCTCATACGGACGATAGTCTGTATAAAAGATGGTATCCGAACCGATAGACAGCGCCTGTTGTTGTGTCAGAGGCACGGTAAAGTCGTCATATACCGGATCGTAGGGACGCAATTCTCCTTTTTCGATACCTTCTTTGATAATGGTGATCAGGTTTTTACGTCCGTTGGTAATTTCGAACGGATAGTACATGTACTGATTCATCTTCTCGCGAAGGTCGATCACGCGCCATATTCTGCGTTGCCACATTACGTCGGCTTCCCTGATTCCCGGATAAGGAACTACACGGCGCGAAGGAGTAGTTACTTTATCATACACTCCGTCTCGAGGTTCCATAACCTGTGCGGACGCTGACTGGCCAAGTGCCAGGAACAGGAGTCCGAGGGCGAAAACTGAGAGAAATCTGAATTTAGAAATCATACTTTATTGTTTTAATTTTTTTAGCGAACTGGGAATGCAGCGTTCAGTGTAACGGTTCTTCCGTCGGGTTGTTGTACGCGGATCTGTTCAAAGTAGATGGATTTACCTCTGGGCGTTTTGGCCATTTTACTTTTTACAGCTTCGGGCAGTACGTTACCGGTAACCGAACTTTCGTCGAAGTTACCACCCGGGAAAGAAACTACTTTGAAGCTCAGGATCTTTGAATACAGCGGGAAGTCAAAGTCTTCCATGATGGGCACGATGGCGCTCACGGACTTCACGTGGTTCGAGTTCACGGCATCGCCGGATTTTACGTTACCCCAGCGAATGGTCGGATCCGGAACGCGTTTTACACGGAAAGGTGCTTTACCCATGCTTTGTACCGTACCGTCAGACAGTTTTACGCTTACGCTGATGTCTACCGTACTACCTGTACCCGGCTTCAGGATAAATTTACCGTTAGAACCGGTAAAGGCGGCACAACCGGAACAGTTGGCCGTGATCTGGTTGGGAGCAACGCCCGGTACCGATACGGTGATCGGGTTTTCCAGACCGCGGTATACCACGTTCATTTTATCGGGTGATACCGACATCATCGGTTTAGACACCTGGTATTTGGTTTCGAAGGCCTCTTCGCGAACACCGCCGCTGATAGGGTCTTTGATCTTGATCACACCGCTTACCGTTTTCTCTCCTTCGCCGGAAGCCTGGATCTTGTAGATACCTCGGCCGTCAACGAATTCGCTCACCTGGGTACCGTTGGCTATGATCTCCGGTTTTTCGGTAGAGTTATAGGCAGCCAGGAAGATCTCCGCTTCGAAGGCATTACCGGCAAACACCACATTCGATTTCGGAATGATGGCAGCCTTAATGGCGTCGAATTTGTAAGAGCTGGCCGAGATACGGTTGTAGAGATATTCTACCATATCACCTTCCGCAGCGCGGACGTTGTTCTGCCATTTGGTAAGCTCGGTAAGAGCCGCAGGCATGGGCAGGTGATAGAAATAGTAAAGCTCCCAGGGAAGTATCTCATTGGATTTAAAGCTTTGCTGATCGTTTGTGTTCAGGTTAAAGCGCAGGTCTGAAGAGTCTTTCATGTTATCCAGGAACTCTTTGGACAGCAGTTTATCGCGGTACTCGGCGATCTTCTTTTTCAGTTCCGATACGCGGGCCGAACCGTTCTGTACTTTGCTCGGGTCATCGGTACCGAAATAATATGTAGGGATATCGTAGTTATCCAGCGCTTTCAGGTTCTTCGCCGTGATATTTTTGCTGATCACCTCGTCTTTGGTAACGCCTTCTGCTTCGGCGATCAGTTCTACTTTCATATCCTCGATGTATTTCACCAGCTCGTCTGACATGCCTTTTACCTTAAACGCTTTGTCATAGTAGGGTTTAATACGTTGGAAATTGTCTTTGTAAAGGAGTTTCTGCTGTTCGAACGAACCGTAAAGAAGTCCGTTTTTACTTTCCAGGTTTCCTTTCTGCATAACGAGGCCCTCACCTACGATCACGAAGGCATCGAGGATCTCTTTTGATACGTTCAACGCGAGCATCGCTGTTAACACGAGATACATCATGTTAATCATCTTCTGCCGCGGGCTCTGACTACCACTTGCCATTTTTTCTACCTTTCATTTAAATTGTGAAACAATGGGAAGATCTTAGTTACCTGCAGGACGGATGTTCATCGCAGACAACATGTTACCGTACACGGTATTCAGTGCAGACAGATTATTTCCTAATTTGTGAATTTCTTCTTTGTAACGTTGCGTATCGGCTACAGAGTCGTTCAGGTTATTCAGGAGCTGGGCAATGTTTCCGTAAACTTTACCGGTAGCTTCCAGGTAATCCTGTGAACCCTGCAATTGCAGTTCGTATACGTTGTTCAGGGCAGACAGGTTTTTGCTTACGCGCTGTAACTGCTCGCCGTAGCTTTTACCTTCGGCTTCTGTAGAACTGAGGCCGGTGAGGCTTTCGGCAGCTTTTACGTATGTGTCCGATAATTTGGCAACCGTCTGGCTGGCGTTACGCACGCTGCTAACGTACTCGTCGGTAGCGCTGGCAGCCGTAGCCACTTCATTCAGCTGTGATGTATTTTCGCTCAGGCGGGAAATGCTGTCGCGCAGGCTGGTTAACAGTTCCGGACCGATCTTGGCTTCGGCCAGCATTTTATCCAGTTCCTGTGTAACCGAATCTTTCAATACGAGGTTTGCGGTACCCACACCGCCACCGCCACGGGCGGCACGTTCTTCGGCAGGTAAGCCTGCCAGTTCCGGATAAACAAGGGTCCAGTCCACTTCTTCTTTCGGTGTTTCAAACGCCGAGATCGCGAATATAACGGCCTCTGTAAGCAGACCTACGGAGATAGCGTAGTTGGCGCCGGGTAAGTGAAGGATTTTCATCCACGCACCTACGATTACCACCGCAGCTCCCAATCCATAGATCAGGTTCATTACAATCTTTCCTCTTTTTGAATGCAAGAATTTCATAACGCTTTTCTTTTGTTTTTTTATTGTTCGTTTTGGTTTTACCTATGCTAATATACCTCCATTACATATACCGTTCACACAGGGCAAACATAATTTAGGCATTTTTAAAAGTTGATAAAAGAAATGGAATTTATGTTGTTGTCAGGAAAGAAGTAACTTACTTATAATCTTCTTTTGCTCTACCCATAAATGTTTGCACATTACGGAACCCGATGAACGATTTGCAGGAATCCTGATATTCGTAGGTACGTGAAGATGTCTGCAGGAAGAATCCCACATCTTTCCAGGAACCTCCGCGTATCACCTTACGACGCAGGGCGATCGGACCGTCCAGCGCACCGTCTTTGGCTTCATAATAGAAATCCGGGTTCAGGTCATGCGCAAAGCTGTAGCCTGATTCTTCGAAGGCATCACGACACCATTCGGCTACGTTACCTGCCATACAGTAGAGACCGTATCCGTTCGGGTTGTACGATTCAACCTGTACGGTTTTGGCGCCACCGTCATCGATATAGTTACCGCGCAGCGGTTTGAAGTTACCCAGGAAACAACCTTTGGAGTTACGGATATACGGACCGCCCCAGGGGTACGGTGATAATTCCAGGCCTCCGCGTGCAGCGTATTCCCATTCCGCTTCGGTAGGAAGACGGAAATCGTGTACCGGGAACTCACCGCGGTTCTGCAGGTAGTTGTTCATAAAATTCGTTCTCCAGTTCGAGAAACCGTTGGCCTGTTTCCAGGTAACGCCTACTACCGGATAATCGTCATACGCCGGGTGCCAGAAATACATTTTGGTATGCGGCTCGTTGTAGGAATAGGTGTAGTCGGCTACCCAAACCAGTGTATCGGGATATACCTTTACACGTTCTTTCCGCAGGAACGGACTTCTGTCGTCCTGACCACGCTCGGGATCGGCAGCGGCCATTTTGTAGTCGATGAAGTAATATTCGTATACATATTTACGAACGTCGAGTTCGCGTTTTTTGTAGTAACGTTCTTTCTGCGGATAATACATCTCTTCCAGGGCGTCTGCCTGATCGGGATCTTCCCATTCGATACGCGTTCTCCAGTTCAGCAGCGGAGGATCGGGCAGGTTCAGGTTCTGAACGTACTCTTCGTATTCTTCATCCGGGATATAGAATCCGTCTATGCCGGCTTCGCCCAGGAGGCGGCGCGCCATAGAGTCACGAACCCATTCCACGTACTGGCGGTACTCGTTATTGGATATTTCAGTCTGATCCATGTAGAAGGCCTCTACAGTAACCGTCTTCGACTGCGAAGTAAAGTTACTCGGCACATCCTGGTCGGAAGGACCCATATTATAGCTACCCATGGGAACGTATACCATACCGAACGGATCGGGCTGATACCACTTGGGTCTGTTTTGAGCGCCTACCAGCTGACCTCCGTAGGGGTCGCCGCAGCTATACACGGTAGCGGCTACTGCTCCGGCCAAAACAACTTTTCTGAGATTTTGCTTTTTCATTTTCAACACAGATTTCTTGAAAACTTTTAAGAGATGCAATTTTATGGTATTAAACGGTAGCTTCCTAAATTAATGATACTTTTCGTTAATTATTTTGTAAAATTTAACGAAACTACGGCGCATATCTGCGCGCTCTTGAACCCAGGTCACGTACAATGAATCCTCCGCCGGACGGCTGATTGAGCTCGATCACGAAGCAGTATTTCAGCAGGAGCTCGTGGCTGCCCGAACTGAAGCGCAGGATACGTGATGTGGTGAGATCGTACGTATAGCTTGCGGTCAGGTTGTGTTTCGAGGTCTGCCAGATCACGGCACCGCCGCCGATCGAGATCATATCCTGGAAACGGTAGGTAAGACCACCCCAGTAACGCTTATCCCAGATAATATTACAGTTGATGTCGAACGAAGGAATGTATTTGAAATCGGTTTTGATGATCGCGTTCGGATTGATGTCCAGGCGCGGATTACCCACACCCTGGAAGGTATAACCGCCCATGATGTACATGTGACGGGCCTGTGTAATGTTCACGTTCTTGGCGCGCAGGCCCGGGATGTTGGATGCAGAGATACCTGCATACCAGTTATTGGCCTGGTAGTATACACCGGCACCGGCATTGAAGGTAAGCCCCGAACCGGAAGCCGGGATCAGCGGATCGCCCAGAACCGTCTGGGGAGCCTGCCATTTGGAACCGTCCACGATCGTGTTCATGAAACCCAGGTCGATACCCACACGCAGACGGCCTGTGCCACCTACCTGGAAACCGTATGCACCCGCAAGGCGCAGCCCCGTATGATTAAAGAAACCGAGACGGTCGTTGTAGACACTGAGGCCCACACCTACGTCGTGACCTATAATGTTTTTAAGACCCGCATCCACCGTAAGCTGGTTGGTAAGCGGAGAACCCTCGAAACCCGCCCACTGATAGCGGTTCATGAGGTTTACACAAATATTATTGTGAATCCCTGCCGCAGCCGGATTAATAAATGTTTTGTTAAAATAGAATTGGGTAAACTGAGGGTCTTGTTGAGAAAACAAGCTGTTATTGAGGGCGAAAAAGGCCCCAAGAGCAAACAAGGATTTGAATTTCATACAGTTGCGGTATATGTTTCTCAAATAATATAATTTTGAAACGTAAACATACGAATAATTTTTCTTAACAAGTGCAAATGATTAACAAAAAAATGTTCATTTCTGCTTACGAAGTTGAATTAATTATTTGATTATTAATGGATTACAAATTTAACTTTTTTAAAGAGTTCATCCAGCGTTCAGGCACCTCATTCATGGTAGCAGCCAGGTAATCCTTCTCGGAGCAAGGCACCACAAATTCGGGTACATTATACTGTATCTGCAGATCGATGGGTAAGGGTATCCGCAGCCACCAGCGGCCCGAAATACGGTTCTGGTAAAAGCGCAGGCTGCTGCTTTCGGTGTCGCCGGCCACTTCGTACGATAAATACTCCGAAGAAGAGAAATCAGGATTGTCTACCGTACGTGCATAAAAGCCGTCGATGATGTGCCATACCACCTGGGCCATGGCCGAAGCGCCCAGGCTGAACTGCGGCGAATCCGTATCCAGGTTGAACACGCCTGCACAGGCCAGTTTGGGACTCATACCCAGGTAGCGGGCCATGCGGCACAGTTCTTCGCCGCGCAGACCGTTGGGCCATTGCTCCCGGGCCGCCGGACAGGCCGAATACTGCATCGAGGAAGCGTCGATACTCACCACATCCGCATCGCGCAGGTAAGGTTCGGCCTCTTCCATCTGCGCCCGCAGATCGCCCAGGCGTACCACGTCAAAATGCAGATCGCGGAAGGTCTGCACCAGGCGGGGCGGCACCAGGTAGTTCTGGTAGCCCATCAGGCTTACGTTAAAGAGTTTGTTCAGGCGGTTGAAGAGTATTTTGCCCAGCCAGTTGGAGGCATCCAGTTCTTCGGCCTCATCGCCCATATCGAGCGAGGCGTCGATCACGCAGAGGTTAAAGTACATGTTGCGGCGGCGGTAGGCTTCGTGTATATGCCAGGTATAGTCCTGGCTGTGCCCCAGCAGGATCACCAGTCCGGCCGAGTTCATGGCCCAGCTCAGGGCCTCCACAATACGGTCGTCTTCGGTCTCGGCTTCACCCAGACCTTCAAAACGGATATTGCCTGCATCGGCCAGGTCGGGCTTATACAGTCCTTTATATAAGGTATAAAGATGTTTACGGATCTCGTCGGGGTAACGGTTGTCCACCGTGCCGTCCTTACGTTCGCCCAGGCCCAGCAGCAGCAGGTCGGGCCGGTTGCTGAGGTCGGGAAAAGCGCCCACATTACCGAAATAGCGGATCGAATCGCCCAGGCGGTCGCCGTTAGGCCGGTCGGGAAGCAAAAAACCCGGTACCGGTGAAAAGAATTCCATAAAATTCATGGCCTAAAGGTAAAAAACAAGGCGGCGCCCGCACAGGAACTTATCCGAAACTATTCAACAATACATTGTAAAGACAAAGGTCTCCTTCCGCAACCGCGAAAGAAGACCTTCTGATATCGTTTACAAGCCGCAGTTTACCTGGCTTTTTTCTTTGGTTTTTTGGCGGGCGCTTCGGCAATGATCTTCTGTACCTCTTCCAGCGTAAGTGCTGCGGGCTCGGTACCCTTCGGTATCTTGTAATTCTCTTTGCCCTGTTTTATGTACGGCCCAAAACGGCCGTTGAGCACCTGTATGTCGGTACCTTCAAATTCCTTGATGGTCTTGTTGCTGTCGGCGATGCGTTTCTCCTCGATCAGCTTAATGGCCTCTCCCATCTGGAAATCGAGCGGGTCGGCCCCCTTGGGCAGGGAGTAGAACTTGCCGGCATGGCGTACGTACGGCCCAAAACGGCCTACGCCCACCACCATTTCCTCGTCTTCGAAAATGCCGATCGGTTTGGGCAGTTTAAAGAGCGAAAGCGCTTCTTCCAGGGTAATGGTCTCGATGCTCTGGTTCTTCTGCAGGCTGGCAAAGCGCGGTTTTTCCTCGTCCTCGGCCTCCCCGATCTGGGCCATGGGGCCATAACGGCCGATGAGGGCATATACGTTTTTACCGGAAGCCGGGTCTACGCCCAGTTCGCGTTTGCCTTTGGCGCGTTCGCTGTGCTTTTCGGTATGCTCCACCGTTTCGTGGAACGGACCGTAAAAATCCTTCAGCATATCCTGCCATTCCATGAGGCCTTCGGCTATTTCGTCGAACTCCTTCTCTACCCTTGCGGTAAAGTTATAGTCGAGTATCTGCTTAAAATGTTCGGTGAGAAAGTCGGTCACAATGGTACCGATGTCCGTCGGGAACAGCTTATTGCGGTCCGCACCGGTCATTTCGGTCTTTACTTCCTTATCCACCTTGCTTTTTTCCAGGGTAAGAATGCTGTAGTTACGCGGCGTACCTTCCAGGTCCTTGCGTTCTACGTATCCTCTTTTCTGAATGGTAGTGATCGTTGGCGCATAGGTACTCGGGCGGCCTATACCCAGCTCTTCGAGTTTCTTTACCAGGCTGGCCTCCGTGTAGCGGGCCGGTGGGATCGAAAATTTTTCCACCGCCGTAATGATCTGGCGCTGCAGGGCATCGCCCTTTTTCACGGCCGGCAGTATCTGGTCGTCGTTCTCTTCTTCCTCTTCTTCGTCGGTACTTTCCATGTATACTTTCAGGAAACCGTCAAATTTGATCACTTCGCCGCGGGCCACGAACTTTTCCGTGAGGCCGGAGCCCTGTATCTCCACCGTGGTCTTTTCCAGCACGGCATCGGCCATCTGCGAGGCCACGGTACGTTTCCAGATCAGTTCGTACAGTTTCTGGGCGCCGGAGTCCGTGCTCACCTTCAGTTCTTCGAAATGCGTGGGGCGTATGGCCTCGTGCGCTTCCTGGGCGCCTTTGCTCTTGGTGGTGAACTTACGGGTCTGTATATATTTATCGCCATACTGCGTGCCGATCTGTGCCGAAGCGCCTTCCAGCGCCGTATCCGACAGGTTTACGGAGTCGGTACGCATATAGGTGATCTTTCCTTCTTCGTAGAGTTTCTGGGCCAGGGTCATGGTGCGCGTTACGCTGTACCCCAGTTTACGGCCGGCTTCCTGTTGCAGGGTAGATGTAGTGAAGGGCGCTGCCGGCGTACGTTTACCGGGCTTGGTCTCCACCGAACCGATACTGAAATCGGCCGACGTGCATTTTTCCAGGAAATCGAGGGCCTCTTTTTCGGTGGCGAAGCGTTTGTTCAGTTCTGCACGTATCTTAGAAGAGCCCACTTTGAACACGCCGGTAACACGAAAGGCCGATACCGATTTAAAGGCCGAACGTTCGCGCTCGCGTTCCACGATGAGACGCACGGCCACCGATTGTACACGGCCTGCCGAAAGCGAAGGTTTTACCTTTTTCCAGAGTACGGGCGATATTTCGTAACCCACGAGGCGGTCGAGCACGCGGCGGGCCTGCTGGGCGTTCACGAGGTTCAGGTCGATCTGGCGCGGTTTCTCGATCGCTTTCAGGATCGCATTTTTAGTAATTTCATTGAACACGATGCGGCGGGTCTTACCGTCTTCGAGATTCAGCGTTTCCTTCAGGTGCCAGGCGATCGCTTCTCCTTCGCGGTCCTCATCGGACGCAAGCCATACGGTTTCGCTTTTCTTTACCAGGTCCTTCAGTTCGCTGATCACTTTTTTCTTGTCGGCGCTGATCTCGTATTTAGGTTCAAAATTATTCTTTACATCCACCGAGATGCCTTTTTCGGAAAGGTCGCGTACGTGCCCGTAGCTCGATTTCACGGTAAAGTCCTTTCCCAGGAATCCCTCTATGGTTTTGGCCTTGGCCGGTGACTCAACAATAACCAGATTTTTTGCCATAATGTTTTTGTAGTCGCTATAATTAATTGCCCAGGACGCGTTTTACGGTTTCGGCCAGCAGTTTTCCGTCGGCGCGGCCGGCGGTCTTCGGCTGCAGGGCTCCCATTACCTTACCCATGTCCTTAGGTCCGGATGCGCCCAGTTCGCCGATCGTTGCGCGTACAAGCGTTTCGATCTCTTCGGGGCTCATTTGTGCAGGCAGGAACTTTTCGATCACGGCCAGCTGTGCCTTTTCCTCGGCGGCCAGGTCGGCCCTGCCCTGCTGTTCGTACACCGAAATACTGTCTTTGCGCTGTTTCACCATGCGGTTCAGCAGTGCCAGCTCTCCCGCTTCGTCCAGTTCTTTTCCGCTGCCGTCGGTCTGTGCCAGCAGTATGGCCGATTTAATTGCCCGTAATGCGGCTAATGCCACGGCATCTTTTGCCAGCATAGCCTTCTTTATGTCGTCGTTGATCGTATTGACAAGTGCCATAATAAGCGGAATAGAAATTTCAACAAAACAATGAAAAAAAACGGAAAGGATTTGTTTAATTTCTGCAAATTAAAAAGGAATGTAGTTAGGGGGCTGTCCAAAAATATTGTAAAAATCTGACTATAAATATATTGCAAAAATGAATTAAAGTTCTGATAATTTTGCTGCGAAAAGACATTCAAAAAACATATATTTGTACTTTGCATGTTTAGCGGCAAACAGAGCTGATTTTCAATGGAAAACTCTTCGACACTGGCAGAAAAGCTGGCCGAAAAAGTAGAACGGCTGGTCAATGCCCATCAGGCACTGATGGAGGAGAACCTCGCGTTACAGCAGGCTGTAGCGGAACTGAGGGCCGAAAGGGACGAGTATATCCGGAGAGTGGCAGACGCGCGGCAGGCAGAAAACAACAGGCTACAGGAACCCGGTCTTATATCGGAAAGCAACCTGAAGGCCGAAGCGATCAAACAGAAACTGGATGTGCTGATAGAGGAGACAGAACTGTGCATTCGTGAATTGAAAGGATATGTATGAGCTCAGGAACAACCTTATCCATCAAGTTACAGATAGCCGGACGAACCTATCCGCTCACCATACATGCCTCCGAAGAGGAAAATATCCGGAAGGCAGCCTCCGTTCTGAACGAGAGGATAAAAAAATACGAGGAGACCTTTTCCGTAAAGGATAAACAGGACCTGCTGGCCATGTGCGCCCTGGAACAGGGAGTGCAGTTGCTGCAACGCAGCAGTCAGCTTGCCGAAACGGAAAAAGACCTTACCGAGAAGCTGTCGAAGATCGACCGCCTCTTATCGGATACCAACGTTTGATAGCCCGGATTTCATTGCCCGTACCTTTAGCCTGAAAACTCAGGTAATAGTTACATAAATATATAATATACAGCGCAATGGATCTCATAACCATAATCGTTACAGCCGTAGCCGGCCTGCTGGCAGGAGCCGCAGGAGGGTACTTCCTGGCCTCGGCAGCTCTGCTGAAAAATACACGAAAGAAAAGCGAAGAAACCCTGAAACTGGCCGAACAGGAAGGGGAAGTGATCAAACAAAAGAAAATAACCCAGGCCAAAGAAAAATTTCTCGAACTGAAATCCGCCCACGAGAAAGAAGTGAACGAACGTAACCGCAACCTGGCCGAACTCGAGAAAAAAGCCCTGCAGAAAGAAAACCAGCTTTCGCAGAAACTGGAGAACAATACCCGTAAGGAAAAAGACCTCGACAATAAGAACAACGCCCTGAGCCAGCAAATGGAAGTGCTGGAGAAAAAGAAGGACGAACTCGATAAAATGATCAAACGCCAGGTGCTGCAGCTCGAGACCATCGCAGGCCTTACCGCCGCCGAAGCCAAAGAACAGCTGGTAGAGACCCTGAAGGCCGAAGCCCAGACCGACGCCCTCAGCTATATGCAGAACCTTATCGAGGAAACCAAGCTCAATGCCAACCGCGAAGCCAAACGAATTATCCTGCAGTCGATACAGCGCCTCGGTACCGAAACGGCCATCGAGAACGCCATTACCGTGTTCAACCTGGACAGCGACGATGTAAAAGGACGTATCATCGGCCGCGAAGGACGTAATATACGCGCCCTGGAAAGCGCCACCGGTGTGGAGATCATCATCGACGATACCCCCGAGGCCATTGTACTCTCCTGCTTCGATCCCATCCGCCGCGAAATTGCCCGCCTGGCCCTGCACCAGCTGGTGACCGACGGACGTATCCACCCGGCCCGCATCGAGGAGATCGTGGAAAAAGTGAAGAAACAGGTGGAAGACGAGATCATCGAGATCGGCAAACGTACCTGCATCGACCTGGGTATCCACGGCCTGCACCCCGAACTGATCCGCTACGTAGGCCGCATGCGCTACCGCAGTTCTTACGGACAGAACCTGCTGCAGCACTCCCGCGAAGTAGCTAACCTCTGCGGAATTATGGCCGCCGAACTCGGACTCAATGTAAAACTGGCCAAACGTGCCGGTCTGCTCCACGATATCGGTAAAGTGCCCGACGGTGAAACAGAACTGCCGCACGCCCTGTTCGGAGCCAAACTGGCCGAGAAATACAAAGAAAATGCCGAAGTAGTGAACGCCATCGGTGCCCACCACGACGAAATAGAAATGACCTCCATGCTGAGCCCCATCGTGCAGGTGTGCGACGCCATTTCCGGCGCCCGCCCGGGTGCCCGCCGCGAGATCGCCGAAAGCTACATCAAACGTATCAAAGAACTGGAAGGACTGGCCCTGGCCTACCCCGGCGTGCTGAAAAGCTATGCCATCCAGGCCGGCCGCGAACTGCGCGTGATCGTGGAAAGCGACAAGGTGACCGACGACGAAAGCGATGCACTGGCCTTCAATATCTCGCAGCGCATACAGAACGAAATGACCTATCCCGGACAGGTAAAAGTGACCGTGATCCGCGAAAAACGTTCCGTAGCCGTAGCCAAATAAGTTTTTTCAATAACCTTGCAGATAAGAAAAGGCGGCCCCGGGTCGCCTTTTTTCGTTTAAAAACGTAGCTTTGGAACCATGCTTTTCGAATTCGGACAGTATACGCTGCATTACCGCCGCTGGGGACAGGGATCCCGGGTATTGCTGGCTTTTCACGGGTTCGGACAGGATGCCGGTATATGGGAACAGCTGGAACCCTCACTCCTGCCCCACTTTACCGTATATGCATTCGATCATTTTCATCACGGACAAAGCAAATACCCGGCCGGGTTAAAAAAGGATACGCCCCTGCAGCCGGAATTCTACACGGCCCTTTTCAACGCATTCCTGGAAAACAATCACATTACGCATTACTGGCTGGCCGGTTACAGTCTGGGCGGCAAAACGGCGCTGTTCCTGCTGCGTACGCTGCCCCTGAAACCGGAAGGCATACTTCTTTTTGCGCCCGACGGCATTACCGAGAGCGGCTGGTACCGTTTTGTAAGCCGCACCAAAACAGGCGAATGGCTGTACCGACGTACCATGAATCATTCGGGCCTCTTTTTCCCGGCACTTAAAACTATGCAGAAAGCGGGCCTGCTGGCTCCTGCCCTGTACAAATTCGTATCCGGGAATCTTTCCAGTGTGGAAAAACGACAGCTGGTACTGGATACCTGGCGCAGTTACGCCCTCCTCCGCGGCGGCACGCCCGAAACCTACCGCATCATTCGTGAAAGACATATACAGGCACATATTTTCACCGGCATACACGACCGGGTACTGCATAAGAACATCGGGGCGCGTTTTGCACAGCAGAGCGGAGCTACGCATCATGCCCTGAAAGCCGGACACGACCTGCTGCGCCATAAAACCAATGCAGCACTGAAATCCCTGCTGGATAAACTGCTCCTTACTGAAGCGTAAGGGTACAGTCTACTGTAATGGTAATGGTCTTGGAAATATTGTTCACATAGTTCGAGGGAATGGTCACGTTGTAATCGGCCAGGTTGATGGTGAACGTACTTTTGGTACTTACCGCATTGCCTTTTACCGTTACGGTACCTTTTTCCTTGATCTCCTTCGTAACGCCGTGTATGGTAAGCTTACCGCTGGCTTCCACGCTGTAGCTGCCGTCCTTGTCGTAGCTTACGGCCGAAGGATTGGTAAATTTACCGTCGAAGGTAGCGTTGGGATACTTATCGGTATGCAGGTACTGCGTGTTGAAGTGGTCCTGCATGGCCGCCTTCTTGAACTCGAAACTTTTCATCACCACTTTATAGGCGATGCTGCCCGTGCTTTTATCGAGCAGGGCGATCACCTGGCGGTTGTGCGCCTCAATGGTCTCCAGCGGAGACACCGAAGTGAACCAGATATGGCCGGTGGTGGTCTTGTATTTTGTTGACTGGGCAAAGGTCTGCAGCGAGACCGTCAGTACGGCAAAAAGAAAAAGAATACGTTTCATAATCAATAGGTATTAGGTAAAGGTATACAAAGGGTATGCCTTCATTTGCAAGTATTTTGTTAATTATCGGGGTAACCGTCGGCGATCCATTTTTCCAGTTTCAGGATCTCGCAGGTACTGATGCGCGGTTCGGCCTTGGGCATGGACGAAGCGGTGATGCCGTTCACTTCTTCCTGGCGTATGGCCGAAATGAACACGTCTTTGGAACCATCGAGGAATTCTTTGATGGCCGAATAGGTCTGGAAATCGAGCCCGGCGCCCAGGGTATTGGCATTGGCCACACTGTGGCAGGCATAACAGCGCTGCTCCAGGATAGGCCGTATGGTTGCCGATAAAGTGACTGTTGCCGTATCACAGCCCGCCCCATACTCATCTTCTTCATTTTTGAAGGTACAGGCACTCTGGCTTAAAATACCGGCTACCGCCAGCGCAGAAAGACTAAAAAAGAATTTTTTCATACTTTATTTTTCGATGATGGCACAACGGTTCATCTGTATAACGCCGGGGAAGGGATCTTCGGCAGGTTCAATGCCTGTGCAGATGCATTTAAGCTGAACCGCGTCGCCCGCTTTTATACTCCCGGCCGATTTCATGCTGGTTTCGTCCAGTGTGCCCGAAATATCATAATTTGTGGTGGAAAAGACCAGGGTAGACTGCACTGAATCGCGGGTGATACTGCCCAGTTTGCCGGAGAGTTCCACGATCTTTCCTATGTACTTGTTTGTATACGAAGTATCCTTTCCCGTTACATCCGCAGCAAATCCGTCTGTTGTAAATACAAAATCCGCTTTGGCATCACGGGTATCCTTATGCGGTTTAAAATACACCGCCAGGGCGGCCATAAAGCCCGAAAGCACACAAACCACCACAAAGGCCGAAAGATATTTTACCCAGCTCACCATATTGCTTTTCGTAATTTTTTCAGAGATAAACTTAGTAAATATACGCATATACCGCCTGTACGGATTAAAAATATTCACATTACTGTTCCGGGTCGTTCAAGGGAATTCCTGAAATCCTTTGTATTTTTGCAGGGAATGATCCTGCCTCAGACCATAGCACAGATTAAGGACGCCGCCCGTATCGAAGAGGTGGTGGGCGATTACGTGCGCCTGAAGCGTTCCGGCTCTAACCTGAAGGGGCTTTGTCCGTTCCACGACGAACGTACACCCTCCTTTATGGTAGCCCCGGCCAAAGGGATCTATAAGTGTTTCGGCTGCGGAAAGGCAGGCGACAGCGTGCGTTTTGTGATGGACCACGACAAGCTTTCCTATACCGATGCCCTGCGTGTGCTGGCCTCCAAATACGGCATTACCGTGGAGGAGCGCGAACTTACGCGTGAAGAACAGGAACAGCAGACCGAGCGCGAAGCCCTGTTCGTGGCCAATGAATTTGCCCGCAACTGGTTCAGCGATCAGCTCTGGAACAGCGAGAACGGGAAGGTGATCGGGCTCAGCTATTTCAAGGAACGCGGGTTCAGCGAAGAGACCATCCGCCGTTTTCAGCTGGGATATGCCCCGGAACAACGCAAAGCCTTCGGTACCGCCGCGCGCGAAAAAGGATACAACCCTGTATACCTGCAGAAACTGGGCCTCGAAAAAGTAAACGATTCCGGCGACACCTACGATTATTTCCGCGACCGTGTAATATTCCCGATACACAATGTATCCGGGAAAGTACTGGGTTTTGGCGGCCGGGTGCTCAAAAAGAACGAGAACACCGCCAAGTACCTCAACTCGCCCGAAAGCGAGATCTACAACAAGAGCAAGACCCTGTACGGTATTTACTTTGCCAAGCAGGACATTATAAAACAGGACATGGTGTACCTGGTAGAAGGTTATACCGACGTTATATCGCTGTACCAGAACGGTGTGCAGAACGTGGTGGCCAGCTCGGGTACTTCGCTTACCAGTGACCAGATCAAGGCGCTGCGGCGTTTTACCTTTAACGTGACCATCCTGTACGACGGCGACTGGGCGGGCATCAAAGCCTCTTTCCGCGGCATAAACATGTTCCTGGAAGCCGGCATGAACGTAAAGGTGCTGCTGTTCCCCGACGGCGACGACCCGGACAGCTTTGCCCGTAAAACGCCTTACGACGACCTCATCGCCTACCTGAAAGACAAACCGGAGGACTTTATTTCCTTCAAAACCCGTGTATTGTTAAAGGATACAGGTAATGATCCCATCAAAAAGGCCGCCCTGATCCGCGACCTGGTACAGAGTATCGCCCTGATCCCCGATTCCATTACGCGCTCGGTATACATTAAGGAATGTGCCCGCCTGATGGACATTGACGAAAATACCCTGGTGCTGGAAATGAACCGCATCCGCAAGGGACAGATCAGTCGTGAGGCCGAAACCCCGGTGGTTAACGAGACCCAGACCGGCGACGTACAGAAGGCCGATCCGGCCGATCCGGAACATGAAGTGCCCGTTATCACGCCGAACAAAGCCAGCGGACTGCTGCCCCAGGAGCGCGATATTATCCGTTACATACTGCAGTTCGGCTCCCGCATGGCCCATTATGTGGGTTACGACACCGAAGGAAATGAAGAACAGGCCAGTTACAAAGTGGGCGAACTGATCGTGAACGAGATCGAACTGGACGGGTTCAGCTTCGAGAACGAAATTTTTGCCCGCATTTACACCGAGTACAAGCAGATCCTGCACGACCCGTTCTATACCAATATCGAAAGCTATTTCCTGAGTCACCCCGACCCGGAAATATGCGAAATGGTGATCAACCTGACCGAAAGTCCGTACACGCTCAGCGAAAACTGGAGCAAGTTCGAGGTATACCCGCTGAAGGAAGAGGACCGCATGTTCAAAAGCGTAATGAAGACCATTTATTCGCTGAAACTGCAGCGTGTGGACCAGCTGCTGGAAAATACCCGCAAACAGCTGCTTCCCGAAATGGAAGAAGAGTCAGAAATGGGCCTCATGGAAGAAATTATGATCTGGAACCAGACCCGGCGCGAACTGTCTGAGGTGCTGAACCGCACGTTTATAAAGTAGCGATCTGCCGTGTGATGTTTACAAATTCGGGCCAGGGCAACTGCTCGGCACGTTTGTTCAGGATATCTTCGGGTACCCGGCTCAGGTCTACGTTCGGAATCGCTTTCAGCGCATTACGCAGGGTTTTGCGGCGCTGGTTGAAGGCAGCCTTTACCACTTTTATGAATTCTTTCTCGTCGCAGCCCAGTTCAAAATCTGTCTTGCGGACCATGTGCATTACGCCGCTTTTTACTTTGGGCGGCGGATTGAACACATTCTCGTTCACTGTGAACAGGTATTCCGTATCGAAAAAAGCCTGTGCGATCACGCTCGTAATGCCGTACACTTTAGAACCGTGCGGGGCACAGAGCCGTTCGGCCACTTCTTTCTGGAACATGCCGCAGAGCGCCGTTACCTTATCGCGGTTCTCGATGGCCTTAAAAACGATCTGGGTAGAAATATTGTAGGGAAAATTGCCACAGATCACGATGGGTGCGTCTGTGAGCGTATGCAGGTCCAGCCGCAGAAAATCGGCTTCCCGTATGGTAAGATCGGGTTGGGTAAAGTGTTTCTGCAGGTAGGGAATACATTCTTTATCCAGCTCCACGGCAATGGTACGGTGGTTTTCGCGGCCCAGCAGAAATTGCGTGAGCACGCCTTTACCGGGCCCCACCTCCACTAGGTCGGCGCCCCCGGCCACGTTCAGGATGGCGCGGGCAATGCGTTCGGCCGTGCCGATGTCTGTCAGGAAATGCTGACCCAGGTGTTTTTTAGGAGCGATCAAAGCTTAATCTATTATTTCGAGTACGGTACGGAAGCCCACGGCCTTGTGCCCGTAACGTTCGTTGTGTTCTTTCTGAAGGCCCGGTGCATGGTTTGCCATATAGTCGTTGAGCGTGGCATGGTCGGCACAGGTGTACTGTATGGCATAGGTAAGTCCCGAATCGGCCTGCCCGGTCATGCGCAGCATACGGTATTCGGTGAATTTGCCCGTGGCCATTACATCGGGGATATGTACGCTTTTCATCCACTGCAGCCATTCGGCCACAATTTCATGATCTACGTTCATGGTTACATTGTATATCAGCATTATGCGTTATTTTTTAAAGAGAGCAGCAGCAGGAGCCAGGCTTCTTCTACCCGTTCGCTGTTGAGCAGCTGCTGGGCCAGTTGATGCGCCTGCACCATCATTTCGCCCTGTGTAAGGCCAAATTCTGCGGCCAGTTCGGCCAGGCGTCCGGAGGCTTCAAAATCGTTCAGTTCGTTAGCATCGGGCAGTTTTTCCACGTTGCCGAGACGGCCCAGGCTGTTGCCGGTAAGTACGCTGCTGTTGCGGATCGGTTCCGGCAGGGCATCCACACCGATGCCCAGTGTGGTAAGGGGTTTGGTCACTTCGAACAGGGCATCGCCGGAGGCACGCACGTACCAGTTGGCACCGAGGCGGCCCACCAGGTCGATCTTATGCTGATCGATCATACCCGCTTCGTTCAGGATATCTTCGCTGACGTGTATTTTCTGCACCTCGCAGATCACCAGGTTTCCGGCACCACCGCCGTCGCCGGTCTCCAGGATCTGTTTCACTTTACATTCCAGCTGCACCGGACTTTCCTTTACACGCGGCGGTTTTATGGTTTCCGAAGCTACTTTGGTAAAGCCCGACTTCAGGAACTCATCTACCCCGCGGGCGTATTCCGTGCTCGACAGTGAGGTTTGCTGCACCATGGCAAAGTTCACCACATTGATCACCACTTCGTCTACCTCGCGCACGTTTTCCAGCGTGTGCTTAATGGTATTGTCGCGCACGCGGCGGGCGGGCGAAAAAATGAGCGTTACCGGGTTGGTACCGAAAATATTAAAAAAGCTGAAGGGCGACAGGTTCACTTCGCCCCGGGCATTGATGGTAGAGGCAAAGCAAATGGGCCGGGGACCGATGGCTGCCTGCAGGTAGGCCTGCACGGCCAGCGGGGTTTTATCCTGGGGAGAAAAAGAGATCATGTATTGGTTATTAATCGTTGAACACGCCCATTTTCTCGAATTTTTCGATCCGGAGCGCAATGCGTTTTTCCGGTTTCAGTTTTTCGAGTTCGGCGAGTGCTTTCAGTACCGCTTCTTTTACATTGCCATAGGCTTCTTCGTGGTTGGTATGGGCGCCTCCTTCGGGTTCGCGGATCACCCCGTCGATCAGCTTGTTCTTGAGCATATCGTCCGAAGTGAGTTTCAGGGCCTCGGCAGCGCGTTCTTTCTCGTCCCAGGTGCGGAACAGGATGGAAGAACAGCTTTCCGGCGAAATTACCGAATACCAGGTGTACTCGAGCATAAACACGCGGTCGCCCACGCCTATGCCCAAAGCGCCGCCCGAAGCGCCTTCGCCGATGATCACCACGATGATGGGCACTTTAATGCGGAACATTTCGTAGATATTGCGGGCAATGGCCTCGCCCTGTCCGCGCTCTTCCGCCTCCAGGCCGGGATAGGCGCCGGGAGTATCTACAAAACATACGATGGGAATATTGAATTTATCGGCGGTCTGCATCAGGCGCAGGGCCTTGCGGTATCCTTCGGGATTGGCCATACCGAAATTGCGGTACAGGCGCATTTTGGCATTGATGCCTTTCTGCTGGCCGATGAACATCACCGGTTTGCCGTCCATTTTGGCCAGACCGCCTACCATGGCTTTGTCGTCCTTTACGTTACGGTCGCCGTGCAGTTCCACAAAAGTATTGTCCGACAGTGCATTCATATACGCCAGTACATACGGGCGGTCGGGGTGACGGGATACCTGCACCTTCTGCCAGGCGCTCAGCTTACTATATATATCCTTACGGGTCTTGGCAATGGTCTTTTCCAGTTCTTTTACGCTTTTTGAAGTGTCTACCCCGGATGCTTCCGTGATCTCGCGGGTTTTTTCCAGTTGCTCCTCCAAAAGTTTAATGGGCTCTTCAAAGTCGAGATATACCATACGTAGATTTTTAAGGGAACAAACGTACGAATTTTGCCGGAACTCTCCGGAAATTGAACTAAAATCAGACCTAAAAAACAGATTTACAA
Organism: Flavobacteriales bacterium; assembly: GCA_052437175.1. Taxonomy (GTDB): domain Bacteria; phylum Bacteroidota; class Bacteroidia; order CAIKAF01; family CAIKAF01; genus JACVCJ01. The sequence goes on along the minus strand of JBQVOK010000005.1, from coordinate 18,344 downwards.
GCCATAAGCTCAACAATCTCCACATAAGCTCCGCCTCCGGCGCTCCCCGTCCGATGCACAGCACAGCACATCCTTAAAATTATAACTCGCTAAATGTATAAAAACAACACAATATTTAGCGAGTTATAAAATTATAAGTCGCTGAATATAGTATTTTTTATACCTTTATAGCGACTTACAGGAACGAATATGGCAACAGCTGATATTATAGGACGCAGGGCTGAACTCAGGGAGATCAGGGAGTTCATGGATTCGGGCCGGCCCGAATTCGTGGTCGTATACGGCCGGCGGCGGGTGGGTAAGACCTACCTGGTGCGCGAAGCTTTTGAACAGCGGTTCGCCTTTCAGCTTACGGGGCTGGCCAATGCCAGTCTGTCCCAGCAGCTGCTCAATTTTCACACGGCCCTGCAGAAGGCTTTTCCACATAGGGAGCACCCGGTGCCGGAAAGCTGGTTTGAAGCGTTTCAGCAACTGATGGCCTGTATGGAAAAAACGAAAAAAAAGCGGCAGGTTATTTTCCTGGACGAGCTGCCCTGGCTGGACACGCCCAGGTCTTCCTTCATCAGTGCCCTGGAACATTTCTGGAACAGCTGGGCCTCGGCCCGTAAAGATATTGTGCTGATCGTATGTGGGTCGGCGGCCTCCTGGATGCTGAACAAGCTGATCAATAACCGGGGGGGACTGCACAACCGGGTTACCCGCCGCATGAAGATACGGCCTTTTACCCTGCACGAGTGCGAGGCTTTCCTGCAATCCCGGCACATCCACTGGACCCGCTACCAGCTGATCGAGATCTACATGGCCCTGGGCGGCATTCCCTATTACCTGAATGCGCTTCAATCCGGCATGAGCCCGGCACAGAACATAGACCGTCTCTGTTTTTCCGAAACGGGGCTCCTGCGCCAGGAGTTCGACAACCTGTACGCTTCCCTGTTCCGTTTCCCCGAGAATCACACCGCCGTAAGCGAGGCCCTGAGCCGGAAAGCACGCGGGTTAAGCCGTGAGGAACTGATCGCGGCCTCCGGACTGCCCAATGGCGGCGGAGCTACCAAAGTACTGGAAGAACTGGAGGCCAGCGGTTTTATACGGCGTTACCTGCCTTTTGATAAAAAGGTGAAGGACAGCCTGTACCAGCTGAGTGATTTCTATACGCTTTTTTACTACCGCTTTATCCATAAACGCCGGCAGTTTTCTGCCGATCACTGGCTGCAGCAGACCGACAGTCCGGGGCACCGCGCCTGGAGCGGTTATGCCTTTGAGCAGGTGTGCCTGGCCCATGTGCCGCAGATCAAAAAAGAACTCGGCATCAGCGGGGTACATTCCGAAGAAGCTTCCTGGCGCAGCAGCGGCAAAGACAAAGGTGCGCAGGTAGACCTGCTGATCGACCGCCGCGACCAGGTGATCAACCTGTGCGAAATGAAATTCTCCATAAACCCCTTTACGATCGATAAACGATACGCGGCCGAACTGCGCAACAAGATCGGTGTATTCCGTAACGAAACCCAGACCCGCAAGGCCGTATTCCTGACCCTGATCACTACTTATGGCGTAAAACCCAATGAGCATTCCGCCGGACTGGTGCAGAACAACCTGGACATGAACTGCCTGTTTATACCCTGATGCCATAAAAAAACCGCCCCGCTGGGAGCGAGACGGCCTTCTGAAAAATATATTTTCCGGATTAAGCGAGTGCGGCTTTGAGGCCGTTGTCGATGGCATCCAGGAATTCTTCGGTATACAGGTAATGTTCGCCGTGGCTTACATTGTTACCATGGATACAAACGGCAAGGTCTTTGGTCATTTTGCCGCTTTCTACGGTTTCTACACAAACGCGCTCCAGCGTTTCGGAGAAACGGATCAGGTCGGTATTGCCATCCAGTTTACCGCGGAAGGCCAGACCACGCGTCCAGGCGAAGATCGAAGCGATCGGGTTTGTAGACGTGGGTTTACCTTTCTGGTGGTCGCGGTAGTGACGGGTAACGGTACCGTGTGCAGCCTCGGCTTCCATGGTTTTGCCGTCGGGCGTAACCAGTACGGAGGTCATGAGACCCAGTGAACCGAAGCCCTGGGCAACGGAGTCAGACTGTACGTCGCCGTCGTAGTTTTTACAGGCCCATACAAATTTGCCGTTCCATTTCATGGCACTGGCCACCATATCGTCGATAAGGCGGTGTTCGTAGGTGATACCCGCTTTTTCGAACTCGGCTTTGAATTCGTTCTGGTAAACGTCTTCGAAAATATCTTTGAAACGTCCGTCGTATTTTTTCAGGATGGTGTTCTTGGTAGACAGGTATACCGGCCAGCCTTTCTGCAGACCCATGTTCATACAGGCACGGGCAAAACCGCGGATGGAATCGTCTACATTGTACATGCTGAGCGATACGCCGGGGCCCTGGAACTGGTACACTTCGTGTTCGATCACGGTTCCGTCCTCGCCTTCGAATTTAACGGTGAGTTTACCTTTCCCGGGCACTACGAAATCGGTAGCGCGGTACTGGTCGCCGAAAGCGTGACGGCCAACGATGATGGGAGAATCCCAGGTAGTAACCAGGCGCGGTACGTTGGAGCAAACGATGGGCTCACGGAACACGGTGCCGTCCAGGATGTTACGAATGGTACCATTGGGTGATTTCCACATCTGTTTCAGACCGAACTCCTGCACACGGGCCTCATCGGGTGTAATGGTGGCACATTTGATACCTACACCGTATTGTTTGATGGCATTGGCCGCATCGATAGTTACCTGGTCATTGGTCTCATCGCGGTATTCCACACCCAGGTCATAGTACTTAATGTCCAGGTCCAGGTAAGGCAGGATGAGTTTTTCCTTGATAAATTTCCAGATGATGCGGGTCATTTCGTCGCCATCAAGCTCCACCACCGGATTGGCTACTTTGATCTTATTCATAATTGTATTGCTGAATTTTAATAGAATTTCGTTGAAGTGGCAAAACTAACAATTTTAGTGGCAGCACAAAGCGAAAATCCCGATAAAAAACAGCATATTTGCTTAATAAATATACTTATGCGAAAAAGAATTCTGATCATCCCGGCTTTCCTTTGCCTGCTGCTGAGTTCGGCCTGCAGCGGCGAATGCGTACGTTGCCAGAAACAGGGCGAGACCACGCTGAATTACTGTGAGACGGATTTCCCGGATAAGAACGCTTACAACGAGCAGGTTGCAGCCCTGAAAGCACTGGGTTATACCTGTGGCCAGAAATAGGTACCGCGCCGGTAATGCCTGACTGAAAAAAGGCCTGCGTGCACGCACCCGCTGTACGGAGCGCAGCGCAGCCCGCAGGGATGCCGGAGCCCGTACACAGGGCCCCGGACGGTTTTACAGGGCCCCCGGGTTCACTGCGCCTGCATGAGGCCCATACCTGCCGAAACGGAAAACCGGCATAAGCGGGTGTTTCTTTTTACGTAACATAGCTGAGATCATTTCCATGGCACACAGCGAAAAGGTGATGCCATTCCCCCCGAAACCGAGTACAAAATACGTGTGCGGGTAACCCGGATGTGTACCCACATAGGGCAGGCTGTCGGGCGTATTGCCAAAAGTTCCGGCCCATACAAAATCGGTACGGAAAGGGACACCGGGCAATATACGGTGCAGGTATTTTTCCAACTGAGCGGCTTTTTTGGCCAGCAGTGCATCGCGCAGTTCGGCGTTTACAAAATCTTCGTCGGCCCCGCCGATCAGCAGGCGGTTATCGTCTGTGGCGCGCAGGTAGGTATAGGGGCTGCTCGTATTCCAGAACAGCGTATGCTGCAGATGTTTAAGGCTTTGTGCGCAACGTTCGCCGGCAATGGCCCAGGTAGAAAATAAACGCACGGGTTCTTCGGGGATAAGACGTACACTTTCGTAACCGCCGCACCAGATGAGCCTCCGGGCCCGGATGCGGTTGCCGTATTCCGTAATAGCCTCGATGCCCTGCCGGGTGTGCCGTACGCGAAGGATATCCGTTTTATCGAAGATCTGCAGACCTTTTCTGTGATGGAAGGCCAGCAGGTCATGCGTAAAATGAAACGCATCGATGGCGGCGGCACCGGCCGAAAGAATGCCACCCTGCGTATGCTGCAGACCATAGCGTTCCTGTGCCTCCCCGGCACTGAGCCAGCGCACCGGGAACCCGTGGGCACGGCGGGCATCCAGCTCCTGCCGCAGCCAGGGAATGTCTTTTTTGCGGGCCGCAAAATAAAAGGAGTCCTTTTCTTCGAAACCCGCGCCGGAAGCAATTTCGCGCACGATGCCCGACAAGGTGCCGATGGCATTGAAGCAGGAACGGTACACGTTTACGGCCGCTTTTTCGCCATGCAGCTGCAACAGGCGGTACAGGGGCATATCCGTTTCGTACTGCAGCATGGACGTAGTGGCCGAAGTACTGCCCTGGGCCACTTCACGGCGGTCGGCCAGCACGGTACGGTAACCGTCTTTCATGCACTGGTGGGCCATCAGCGCACCGGTAATGCCGCCGCCGATGATGAGTATATCCGTTTCGATATCCCCGCTCAGTGAGGGATAGGAATGCAGCAGGCCGTTCTTGACCAGCCAGAAAGGTTCGCTCGATTTCAGTTTCATACACCTGTATTTTTTGTGTGGGAAACAGGTGCCGGAACAGGGTATTACAGCCGGGCGCGCCGGGCAGAGGAGCTACGCAGTCCGTGCAGCAGCAGGGCCAGCCCGAAGGACACGCTGAGGAACAGCGAGCCGGCGAGCATGACCACAAACCAGTCGCGGTACTGGGTGTAGTACAGTGCATTGAGCATCAGCACCACACAGACGAGGCGCACCGCTTCCGAAAAAACGGCGGCGCGGCGGCCTTCGAGCAGTCCGGCACAGATATGCGTGGTAAGTACGATCAGTGCAAAGCCGGCCAGGCGGTAAAAGTTGCTCAGTTCTTCGAAATGAATGAGGTATTTGATCAGCGCCGCGGTAAGAATCACAAACTGGATGAACACATAGGTCTTCATGAAGAGCGGGGCCTGCGCCGGGTTTCGTTTTTCAGCAGGCGCTTCCGACGGCAGCAGGGTGCCCAGATAGGCCGGTCCGCGGAAGGGCAGCAGCAGTTTGCGCAGCAGGCCTTTTTCGCGGCGGATACCTCTCCAGAGTTCCGGGTAAAAATGCAGGTTGGCCCACACGGGATTCAGCGAATGCAGGGGCTTGGTAATTCCGTACACGGGTTCTTCCTTTTCCTCGCAGAAAGTGCCGTGCAGACGGTCCCAGAGGATAAAGGTGGCGGCGTAGTTCTTGTCGAGGTATTGCGGATTGGTGGCGTGGTGCACCCGGTGATGCGAGGGTGTGTTGAACACGAATTCGAACCAGCGTGGCATACGGCGTATGGCCCGGGTATGTATCCAGTACTGGAACAGCGTGGTAAAAGCGCCGATGAGTACCAGCATGTACAGGGGCACGCCCAGCAGGGCCAGGGGCAGGAACATGAAAAAGGAAAGCAGGTTGTGTATCCAGCTCTGGCGCAGGGCTACCGAAAGATTGAACTGTTCGCTCTGGTGATGCACGATGTGTGCGCCCCACATGTAGTTCCACTCGTGGCCCAGGCGATGCGCCCAGTAATAGATATAATCGAAGAGTACAAAGGCGGCCAGCCATGCCCACCAGCTGCCCGGCAGACTAAAAAAACGCAACTGCGTATACACCGCATCGTAGGCACCCAGTACCAGCAGTTTGGTAAGGATACCGGTGGCCTGGCTGCCGATACCCAGGTTCAGGTTGGTAATGGTATCTTCGAAAGTATACCAGCCGGCGCCCTTGCGGCGGCCATACCAGAATTCCACGGCCATGGACAGGAAAAAGACCGGGATCGCAAATAGTATATAATTGGGACTCATGGGATTTAAATGAATCCCTAAGGTACTAAATTCTCCGGTTTTTCGGGCGTGATCATTAAAATAAAAAAGCGGGCCAGCATAGCCAGTTCCAGCATAAAGTACAGGAAAAACCAGGACAGGTTGGCGGCTGTAAGCGGAAAATTTCGCACCTGCCGCACCACTTCCCAGGTAATACGTATAAGCATGGACGTATACACGACAATGGACAGGATGAACAACGCTTTGGAGCTGCTGATGACCCAGGGCCAGGTGGCTACGGTAAGTATACGGAAATGAAGGCCCATAGCGGCCTGCCAGAGTACCACACCGGCACCGGCGGCAATATACAGCACCATAAAAATGTGGCTGATGTACCAGCCCATGCTGAATTTAAGTCCGGCTTCGGGTGTCCAGGTCTTTCGCCCGGTATCGCCCCAGTCGTCCTGGGCAGCTCTGCGTAAGCGTTCTTCCTTATCCATGTTTCCTGTTTAGTATGCGCGGATGTTTTTGCCTTCTACGTAGTTCATAAGGGCGCGGTTGCTTACCCCGGTACCGCCCGGCGTAGGGAAATTACCGGTAAAATACCAGTCGCCTTTATTTTTGGGACAGGCCCGGTGCAGGTTTTCCACGCTCTGGTATACCACCTGTACGTTGCATTCTATATCTTTATCGGTCACCAGTTCGGCAATTTTAGCCGAAATTTCGGCATAGCTGAAGGGCTCGTATATTTTCTGCAGGCAGTTGCGCGAACGGAAGGTACCCTGTTTTTCCATTTCGAGGGCCTCGGCATAGGCTTCGTTCACCACGTGCCAGAGCCCGCGCTCGTGCAGCAGTTCAGTAGCGGCTTTAAAGGCTATAAAATCGCCGATCTTGGCCATGTCGATGCCGTAACAGTCCGGGTAACGGATCTGCGGGGCCGAAGACACGATCACGATCGATCTGGGCTGCAGCCGGCTCAGCATCTTGATGATGCTCTTTTTGAGCGTGGTGCCGCGTACAATACTGTCGTCGATGATCACGATGTTGTCGATACCCGCGCGAACAGTACCGTAGGTAATATCGTACACGTGCGTTACCATATCGTCGCGGTGTTCATCGTCGGTGATAAATGTACGCAGTTTTACGTCCTTGATGGCCAGTTTCTCCACCCGCGGACGGCGGTTAATGAGCTCGGCCACCCGTTCGGGGTCCGGGTTCGGGCCCATTTCGGTGATCTTCCGGATCTTATGATCGTTCAGGTAATCCTCCACGCCTTTGATCATACCGTAGAAAGAAGATTCAGCGGTATTGGGGATAAAGGAGAACACGGTATTTTCCACATCGTAGTCGATGGCCTTCAGTATATCGGGTACCACCAGGCGGCCCAGTTCCTTGCGTTCGGCGTAGATCTCGGCGTCACTGCCGCGGGAAAAGTATATACGTTCAAAAGAACAGGCGGTGTATTCGGCCGGTTCGTTGATCATTTCAATTTTAGAGCTGCCGTCCTTTTTCGAGATAAAGGCATGGCCCGGGGGCAGTTCGATGATGCTTTCGAAGGGCACATTGAACACGGTCTGGATCACGGCACGTTCAGAGCATACTACGGAAACTTCTTCGTCTTCGTAGTAGTAGGCCGGGCGGATCCCGTTGGGGTCGCGCAGCACAAACCCATCGCCGTGACCCATGAGTCCGCATATAACATAGCCCCCATCAAAGCGGGCACTGGCCAGGCGCAGGATCTTGGCCACATCCAGTTCGGTGGCCAGGCGTTCTACGGCTTCCATGCGGGTGGCGCCGGCATCGCGGTGTTTGCGGTACAGTTCGTCCACTTCGCGGTCGAGAAAGTGCCCGATCTTTTCCATTACCGTCACCGTATCGGCTTTTTCTTTGGGGTGCAGACCGTACTCCACCAGTTCGCGGAAGAGTTCGTCCACATTGGTAAGGTTAAAGTTACCGGCCACGATCAGGTTTTTGGCAATGCGGTTGTTCTGGCGCAGGAAGGGATGGCAGCTTTCGATGCTGTTCTTGCCATAGGTGCCGTAGCGCAGGTGGCCCAGGAACAGTTCCCCGGTAAAGGCCAGTTCGCGTTTGAGACGTCTGGTATCGTTGAATATTTCGGGATTGCGTTCGCGGGCGTCGGCAAAACGGGAGGTAACCTTATCGAACAGGTCTTTGATGGGTTGCTGTTCAATGGAACGCACCCGGCTGATGTAGCGGTAACCGGGCTCGGGGTCCAGCTTGATGTTGGCCAGACCGGCACCGTCCTGCCCGCGGTTGTGCTGTTTTTCCATAAGCAGGTACATTTTATTAACGCCATACAGGGCTGTACCGTATTTATTCCTGTAATAATCAAGAGGCTTACGCAGACGCAGGAAAGCTATTCCGCATTCGTGCTTAATGTTATCGCTCATGGTTTCTCCGTTCCAAAATTGAAGTGCAAAGGTACTGTTTTTACAGCGGAAGAAAAAATGGCGAATTCGGAGATTTTGGGGTAAAAATGAGGGCGAAATCAGCAAATAGAAGAAAGCATAACGCGATGACAAAACTTTTTCCCGGAACGCAGGCTATACGAGAATGCAGCTGAACACTTTTTCAATACACAATTGTCTAAAATTCAAACTATTTACTTACATTAGCATATAAAGAAAGCTGAATTGCCGGTTAAAGGTGATCTCTGGTTTTCTTTTCATCGTAAAACCGATCTCTATGAGAAAAATTCCGACACAATGGCTGGCCGGGATCCTGCTTTTCCTGGCCATTTTCTCCTGCCGCAAACCCGAAGTAGAGGAACCTCTTCCCGAACCCCTGGTCTATGACACGCTTTACCCGCTGAGTTACCTGCCGGCTTATCCGGGATCGTACTGGAAATATACGGACATCAGCGGAGAGCTTTCCGCCATTTACACCGGGCCGGATTACGTTAAAGCATCGTACCAGGCATCCGATTCATCCTACGTACCCATATACGACGGGAAACCACTCTGGGGATATTCCGTACCCACCAATTACTCCTCTGTTCCGCAGGCCCTGCTCTCTGTAAATGTCAATGTGAACGACTGGCAGCTCTATTATAACTCCGGGGTTACCACAAGCCGCCGCGTGATCGCCAGGGATACGACCATCAGTATCGGCGGACAGGACTACTTTCCGACCATCGTAACCGAAGATTATTATGTATACGGGTCCTTTCTGCACCCCCTTAACCGGCGCTATTATACAAAAGAGGTAGGTATGATACGCGAAGATACCTATTCAGGGGCCGATTCTTTGTCGGGTGTAAGGACGCTGAGCGAATATTTCATTAATTTCTAAGATGCTCTGCAATCCGGAAGCATCCCGAAGCTGACCGGCCGCATTTTTTTCTACCTTGGAACAGCAAATTTACGGTATGTCCAAAATCATTGTGTCCATGCTCCTGTTGTTTTTTGCGTCCTGCTTCCTTCCCGCAGCAGGACAGAACACATTTTCGAACAGGCTGTACGGTAATATTGCCAACTATTTTCCTTCGGCAAAGGAATTGCTGACCTTCTTCGATTTCCACAGGGGAGACCGTATTGCAGAGATCGGTGCGTATGACGGACAAAATATAGCCGGACTTTCCACAATGCTGGACAGTGTTGTGTTTTACGTACAGGATATAGACAGCACACAACTGAAACAGGGCCGTTTTAATAAACGTATACAACAACTGTCCCGTAAATACGTATACCCGACAAAGAACAACTATCGTATATGCATCGGCACGGAAAAAGCCAGCGGACTGCCCGAAGGCAGCTTCGATAAAATTCTTCTGGTCTCCACTTTTCACGAGTTTACGTATATACCTGAGATGCTGAATGACATATATACTAAATTAAAGCCCGACGGACAGCTCTTTATCCTGGAGGCCCGTTGTTATACGAAAACACACCGGAATTACACGGCTTCCGAATGCATTGCCCTTTTGACCGCGCACGGCTTTGAACTACAGCAACATGAAGAAGACAGCAGCGGAATGTACCGCCTGTCGTTCCGAAAACAATAACGATACTAAACATGAACGGCGAACAGGAAATACGACGCTTATTAGCTTCCTCTGACGTGGCGGAAATTGAAGAAGGGTTGCGCCTGTTGCCGGAACTGCCTGCCCTGCAGTTTATCCCGGGCATGTACGGATCCATCTGGAAAATGACCTATGCCTGTGCACAGGACCCGGAATTTACAGCACTTTCGGCAGGCCCCTTGAGCGGCCGTATGGCCCTTATGAACGCACAGGAAGACCTGGTGCCCCTGCCCCATGTGCCCGTAGAAGAGATCGAAGCGCTGGACCTGGGCGGCTTCCCCGAAGCCGTATTTTTCCCGGAATTGTTGCGCTATAAAAAACTGAAACGGCTCAGTCTCTGGGAAAACAGCCTGAAAACGCTACCCGCCGATCTCTTCAGGCTCGACACGCTGGAATACCTCTATATCTGCGACGAACTAGAGGAACTGCCTGCCCGTATCGGTGAACTGAAAAACCTGAAACAGCTGCTGCTCTCCGGCAATCGTCTTCGCTCTGTTCCCCCGGAAATTGCCCGCCTGCAGCAGCTGGAAGAACTGGACCTGAGCAGCAACCGCCTGCGGCATTTCAACCTGGACATTGGCCGTATGCCCGCCCTGAAACAGATCGACCTCGGCGGAAACGATCCGCAACTGCAGCTAAGCTCCGAAACGGCTGCTTATTTGGAAAAACAGGCGGAGCACAATGACGGACTGTACCGCTTGCAGCCCCGCAGAGATTCCGGCTATACAAACAATGCATATTCATAACACGAACTATAAAAATGAATCATAAAAAAACAATGATCCTGCTTCTGCACATAGTACTTTTTCTTTCCGGTTTCAGCAGCTGCGGAGAAAGAAAAAACCCGGCAACGGACCCGGTCATTATAGCCTTTAATACCTATCTCGACAGCCTGGCCAGTAGCAGTCCCGTTTTTAATCCCGCGGATTCAGCAGCACAGATGGCAGCTTTGCTCGAAAACATTAACGGGATCCGGCAGGATTCCTTCGAGTTCTTTAATTCAGAAGGCTACAACATTGATACATATACGCACAACGGGAATATATATCCCGGCCTGATCGGCAAAATTCTAAAAGAGCGTTCTGAGGCTCCAGAACAGCTGCATACCGATACCCTGGGTACAGGATATCTCCGCTACGGCTGGAAAAATGACAAAGATCCACACGTATCTTCTGCCTGCTACCTAGTTGAGAAAGCGAACAATACGCGTGTCATCATCTTCCGTACCAGGCTACTGCAGGATAGCACATTCGAGCGTGTATTTACAGATCTGCTGGTACAGGAAAAATTACCGGCACACCTGTTCTCCCATCATGCGGTAGACAGTATCCGTTTCGGCAGCCGCTATATACAGCTGGGGAACATCTGTAAATGGCAGGGAGCAAATAATATACAGTGCTCCGGCAAGGGCCAGATAAACTGGTCAGAATTCCGCGACATGCAGCGGGCCGTACAGATGCTCCGGGATCATATTTTAAACAGTAGCTCGTCCTTTGGTATCATAGAAAAAACCTCGGCTATCCCTGTACTTTTCGAAGGTTCTCCGGCGCGGGCCCTGCGGATAGACTATAAAATACGCATACCCAAGCTCCTGCTGGGCGGAAGTAACCGCATCCGGGCCTATTACGTGGCGGCTCCCGTACGCGGACGTTATATAGCCTGTATTATGAGTCATTACGACGATGAAGCCAAAGAAGGGAGCCTGCCGCCCCTGCTTTCGGAAGTAATGCGCCTGCAATAAAAAAGTATTATTCGCTAAAAAAATGTACCTTCAAAGACTGTTAATTTTCTATTTATGTCCTCCATATCCGCTGTCCACCGTTTCATTTTTACAGCTATCCTGCTGCTATTTTGAGCTTCTCCCTTTGTGGCCATTGCGCAGGAAATGCTCTATTACCAGCTGTCCGTTTCGGTACGTTATTCCATGTCCAACGCAGGCAGATATGAGTCCTACGCACTTATGTCCGGCAAAAGAACACATATACAGGCAGAGAAACAGGGCAAAAAAACAGATCGAAACGTCTGAGAGCCTACCGGAAGATCGGGGCGGCCGTGGGGTATTTAGACAGTCTGTTCCGGTTACAGACCATTGAGTTCAGGGCACCTGCCGGGTTTGCCGACAGTCTGAAGGTCCAGACCGAAAAAACGGCGATACAAAGTAAGTGATACAGATATGACGCATTTTTTCGAAAAGGAATATCTTACCCTGCATACCAGGGATATCCGGCAGCGGGACTTTGCCCTGATCCCGACTGACGGGTTCTCCAATACCTTCCGCCTGGAAGTAAAAACAGCATATTCAGACACATCGGCACATATTTTTCACGGGCACTTTACCGATCATATCAATGACGGCAATATAAAATACTGGCTGCCCGTGTACATGACCTGCCGTAAATTCAGGATTTTTGAATCCATTCCCGAAGTGAACCGCCACTTCAGCGACCGCAACCTGGAAGAAGTGCTGCTCCGTTTTATCGCCTGGCAGAAATAGAGCATGCATCATTTTACGTATATTCGTTCTATGCAGAAAATACCTTGCCTGCTTTTACTCAGCCTCCTGCTGCTGCCGGCCTGCCAGAATCCGTTTAACGACGAATGCGGTTCCTGCCGTCTGCTGCACGATGACCTGTATGCCGATAACGAGGGCAACCTGTACCTGAAGGCCGAAGACCGCTTTCCGCCGGAAAACGGCGAAAAGCCACGCCCCCGCTGGATATGGGCACTCTATTGCGAAGATTGCCGCATGATCATTGAAGGCGATACTACCGAAGGCATGAGCGAACTGAAAGATAAAGTGGACAGCAGCAGTTTTCGAAAGCTGGGGGCCGATCCCGCAACCGGCAACGTATTCTACGCAGATAAAAATCATTACTACCTGCACAAGCTCATGTACGACGGCGGTACCCTGAGTATTATCCGGGATAAATGAACCTCTGGCATTCCCGGGTGTATCTGTTCTTATGAAGCTTATATACCTGTTTTTGCTGTTGCTACCCGGCCTCAGCAGCCTGTCTGCCCAGACCGACAGCGCATCCGTCATTGCCACAAAGAGGGCTTTTTCAGCATTCAGAGAAAAACTCTGTGCTATGCCACAGGACAGTGTGCTGCTTTTTCCGGACTCTATACAGAGCTACCGGGTACTTTTCAGTGCTGAGGTACATTTTGAGGCAAGACTGGGCGTTTTGTCGAAAACAGACCCGGTAACTAACCTGGTGCAGGAAGACTTCCGTATGCATATACAAGGCCCGAGAAGGGATCCCCGGCACCGGCTGTATCGCGTTGCACCAGGCACCTTCCCCTGTGGAGACCGCGAAGACCTGCATACGACGCCCCGCAACGCAGGTATAGAAAGTATTCCCGTTGATACGATATACACAGAAGGCGCAGCGGTGCAAACGCCGTCCCGGTTAGCCCCTCTGAACGCATATCAGCCGAAACTGCACACCCCCTCCCTGGTACAAAGCTATGCCGGGGGACGCTACCTGGTACTGGATTACATCCTGTTCTTTTCATATATCGGTAGTGAGACCGATCGCGGCACCCTGAAAAGTTTTTTCCTGGAGCGCGTCGAATAAAATTCCGGACCGCAGCAGATGTACTTATCTTTGAAAAAAACAGGAAGCAATGCAGAAACTATATGCGTTATTGATACTGCTTTGGGCAGGAAACCTTTTTGCACAGCAGATCCCCTTTCGTTTAACGGAACACAACAACATAGCCATACAGGCCGTACTGAACGGCAGGGACACCGTACAACTTATGTTCCATACGGCTGCCAGCGAGCTGAGCCTTACCGAAGAAGCAGTGCGCAACACACAGAGCCTGCACTTCGGCAGTTCGGCAGACAGCATTAAAAGCTGGGGCGGAGACGCACATTCCTCCCGCATCAGTGAACACAATACCCTGCAGATCGGACGCGGGCTGTACAAAGACATCCGCATAGCCGAGAACAGGAATTCAGGGCCGGGCACCGACGGTAAATTCGGGCCCGATCTCTTTGCAGGCAAGGTGATCGGGATCAATTTTGATAAAAACCGTTTGCGGGTGAGCTCCCGGCTGCCGCGCAACGTACGCCGCTACGATAAACTCCCCCTGCAGGTACAGCAGAATATGCTGTTTATGGAAGCGGACTGCATCAGTGGTGCCGATACCTTACGGGAGCGTTTCCTGATCCATTCCGGTTATGCAGGCGGGATCCTGTTCAACGATACTTTTGCTGAAGAGAACCGCCTGGGCGAAAAACTTCCCGTTACCGGAGAAAATGAGCTCCGGGATTCTTTCGGGAACGTGATCAAAACCAAAAACGCCCTGCTGCCTGCCCTGCTGATCGGCAGAACTGCGCTGCACAACGTACAGGCCGGTTTTTTTGAGGGCGCAGTGGGCCGGCAAAAAATGAGCGTACTCGGCGGCGATGTGCTGAAACACTTTCATATTGTGCTGGATGCAGAGCGCAGTTTCATCTACCTGAGGCCCAACCGCCGTTTTCAGCATACACAAGGCCGTTCCTGAAGCCGTTCCGGGTTGCAGCCCGCCCGAAAGACAATATCCGTCTGAAATTCAGGCCACCGGCGTCTGCAAATCCCGGATTTCTGCTATTTTTGCACCAACACAAACAGACAACTAATTTTAATACACCCTGACTTTCTATGATGCGAAAGACACTTCTGCTGCTCGGCAGCCTGTTTCTCCTGCACGCTACTTATGCCAACGATGATTGCAGCAATGCCCAGCAGCTTACGCCCGGCACTACCTGCGCAAATACGACAACCACGTTCAGCGGCAGCACGCTCAGTGGAGCCGCTCCTTCCTGCGGAGCCAGCGCCTCACAGGATATCTGGTTCATGTTTACGGCCACGGACGTTACCATGAGCATAACCCTGAGCGCCACCAGCGGCCTGAACCACGGCTTTGAGCTGATACAGGGCAGCTGCGGCGGTACAGTGATCGCCTGTGTGAACAGTAACAGCAGCAGTTTCAGTGAATCTTATTTCAATAACAATTTTACGCCCGGACAAACCTATTACATACGTGTTTTCAATGCGGCAGCCGGACTCAGTACGGTCAATTTCAATATCTGCGTGCAGAATTACCCGGCACCGGCCAATGACCTGTGCAGCAATGCTACTTTACTTACACCCAATACCAGCTGCCTGAATACGACGGTGAGCCTGAGCGGAGCCTCCAACGAGAGCGGATCCCCATCCTGCGTGGTCAGTTCCTCACAGGATATCTGGTTCCGTTTTGTAGCTACCGACGTAACAATGAGTATAAACCTGGGAGCCTCCAGCGGCCTGAACCACGGTTTCGAGATCATCGAGGGCAGTTGTACAGGTACTGTTGTAGCCTGCGTAAACAGTAACGGAAGCAGTATAAGCGAGTCGTACTTCAACAACACCTTTACACCCGGACAAACCTATTATATCCGCGTTTTTAACGCCACGTCTTCCCTGGCCACCTCTAACTTCAGCATCTGCGTGCAGAATTATCCCGTACCGGTCAATGACCTGTGCAGCAATTCTACCCTGCTTACGCCCAATATCAGCTGCCTGAACACCAGTGCCACTTTCAGCGGGGCCGGTATCAGCGGAGCCTCCCCCTCCTGCGTGGTAAACAGTCAGCAGGATGTATGGTTCCATTTCGTAGCAAGCGATCCCACGATGAGTATCGTTTTGGGTGCTACCAGCGGTCTGAATCACGGTTTCGAGATCATCGAGGGCAGTTGTACAGGTACTGTTGTAGCCTGCGTAAACAGTAACGGAAGCAGTATAAGCGAGTCGTACTTCAACAACACCTTTACACCCGGACAAACCTATTATATCCGCGTTTTTAACGCCACGTCTTCCCTGGCCACCTCTAACTTCAGCATCTGCGTGCAGAATTATCCCGTACCGGTCAATGACCTGTGCAGCAATTCTACCCTGCTTACGCCCAATATCAGCTGCCTGAACACCAGTGCCACTTTCAGCGGGGCCGGTATCAGCGGAGCCTCCCCCTCCTGCGTGGTAAACAGTCAGCAGGATGTATGGTTCCATTTCGTAGCAAGCGATCCCACGATGAGTATCGTTTTGGGTGCTACCAGCGGTCTGAATCACGGTTTCGAGATCATCGAGGGCAGTTGTACAGGTACTGTTGTAGCCTGCGTAAACAGTAACGGAAGCAGTATAAGCGAGTCGTACTTCAACAACACCTTTACACCCGGACAAACCTATTACATACGGGTGTTTAATGCCACCGCAAACCTGGCCACCGCAAGTTTCAGCATCTGCGTACAGAACTATCCCATACCGGCAAACGACCTGTGTACCAATGCCACCGTACTGACGCCGAATGCCAACTGCGTGAACACCAGCGGCAGCTACAGCGGAGCATTCCCCACGGCAGCTACTTCCTGCAATAATACGGCCCTCCAGGACGTATGGTTCCGCTTTACCGCCACAGACCCCACCATGAGCGTTAGCCTGGGTTCGGTTTCCAGTCTGAACCAGGGCTTTGAAATTATCGCCGACAGCTGCAACGGAAGCTCTTTTGCCTGCGTGAACAACAACGGGAGCGGAAGCGCCGAGTACTATTTCAACAATACATTCACCCCCGGAAAGACCTATTATATCCGCGTGTTTCATACAAACAGCAGCCTGGTAACCAGTAATTTCAGCATCTGCGTACAGAACTATCCCATACCGGCAAACGACCTGTGCGCCAATGCCACCGTACTGACGCCGAATGCCAGCTGCGTGAACACCAGCGGAAGCTACAGCGGTGCTTTTCCCACGGCAGCTACCTCCTGCAACATCGGTGCCCTGCAGGACGTATGGTTCCGCTTTACCGCAACCGATCCCACCATGAGCGTTTCACTCGGCTCCGTAGGTGCCCTGAACCAGGGTTTCGAGATCATTGCCGACAGCTGCAACGGAAGCTCTTTTGCCTGTGTGAACAACAACGGGAGCGGAAGCGCCGAATTCTACTTCAACAATACGTTTACACCCGGAAAGACCTATTATATCCGCGTGTTTCATACAAACAGCAGCCTGGTAACCAGCAATTTCAACATCTGCGTACAGAACTATCCCATACCGGCAAACGACCTGTGCGCCAATGCCACCGTACTGACACCGAATGCCAGCTGTGTGAACACCAGCGGAAGCTACAGCGGTGCTTTTCCCACGGCAGCTACCTCCTGCAACAGCGGCGCCCTGCAGGACGTATGGTTCCGCTTTACCGCCACCGACCCCACCATGAGCGTTTCACTCGGCTCCGTAGGTGCCCTGAACCAGGGTTTCGAGATCATTGCCGACAGTTGCAACGGAAGCTCTTTTGCCTGCGTGAACAACAACGGAAGCGGAAGCGCCGAATTCTACTTCAACAATACATTCACCCCCGGGAAGACCTATTATATCCGTGTGTTTCATACAAACAGCAGCCTGGTAACCAGCAATTTCAATATCTGCGTACAGAACTATCCCACGCCGGCAAACGATCTGTGTACCAATGCCAGCGTACTAACGCCGAATGCCACCTGCGTAAATACCACGGGCAGCTTCAGCGGTTCGTCACTGAGCGGTACGGTAGCCGGTTGCGGATCGGCCGCCCTGCAGGACGTGTGGTACCAGTTTACGGCTACAGCAGCAAATATGAGCCTGCAACTGGCTGCGGTAAGCGGCCTGAACCACGGGATCCAGGTATTTGACGGCAGCTGCGCGGGCACTTCTTTATATTGCATAAACAACGGCGGCTCCGGTTCTTCGGAATCGGTTTCCATGACCGGCCTGGTAGCCGGTAACACCTATTATGTACGCATTTTTCACCTGAACAGCGGTTTAGTTACCAGTAACTTTAATATATGCCTGGTGGGCCCGCCGGCCGTTAGCTGTACACCAACGATCTCTATCAGTACGGTACAGACCACGATCTGCGCCGGCAGCAACGTTACCTTTACCGCTACCATCAGCAATGGCGGCACTACACCGGCCTACCAGTGGCAGGTAAATAGCGGCAATGTGGGTTCTAACAGTGCCACCTTCAGCAGCAGCACTCTGCAGAACGGGGATGTGGTCCGCTGTATTCTCACCAGTAATGCAGCCTGCGCCAGTCCGGCCACAGCCAACAGTAATACCATCAGCATGACGGTTACGCCTGTTAGCACACCTGCCTTCACACAGGTATCTCCCATCTGTCCCGGCGGAACCTTTACGCTGCCCGCCACCTCCAACAACGGAATCAGCGGTACCTGGAGCCCGGCCATCAATAACACGGCCACTACTACGTATACCTTTACACCCACAGCCGGGCAGTGCGCTACTACAGCTACCATGACCGTAACGGTGAACAATAACACCACTCCAGCATTTACACAGGTGCCTGCCATCTGTCCCGGCGGTACCTTTACGCTGCCCGCCACCTCCAACAACGGCATCAGCGGTACATGGAGCCCGGCCATCAATAACACAGCCACCACTACCTATACCTTTACACCCACAGCCGGACAGTGCGCCAC
>JBQVOK010000004.1:134411-441293 GCA_052437175.1 Flavobacteriales bacterium | reverse complement strand
GTCCGGAACATACCGGGCTGTTGCTGCCTAATACCGGCGTAGCCGGGGTCGGGTTCACCACAATAGTTACCGTGGCGGTTGCCGAAGTACAACCTAAAGCCGCTGCATACACACTATACGTTCCGCTCGCGGCGGTGGTTACATTTGTTATGGTTGGGTTTTGTGCGGTAGAGGTAAAACCGTTCGGACCTGTCCAGTTGTTACCGCTGGCCGCCGTAGAGGTCAGGTTCAGCGTGGCGCCGGAGCACAGCGGACTGTTACCGCCCGCTACCGGGTTGGCCGGCGTCGGGTTAACGGTTACGTTTACGGTAGCCGTGGCTGAGGTACAACCGGCAGCTACGGTGTAAGCGCTATAGGTTCCGCTCGCAGCGGTAGTTACGTTTGCGATGTTCGGGTTCTGAACGGTAGATGTAAAGCCGTTCGGGCCTGTCCAGTTCATACCTGTAGCCACGTTCGAGGTCAGGTTCAGGGTCTGTCCGGAACATACCGGACTGTTGCTGCCCAATACCGGGGTAGCCGGGGTCGGGTTCACCGTTACGTTCAGGTTGGTTGTGGCCGAAGTACAACCGCTTACCACCACATACGCGCTGTAGTTACCCGAAGCAGCCGTAGTTACATTAGGAATTGTGGGATTCTGCACTGCAGACGTAAACCCGTTCGGGCCGCTCCAGCTGATACCCGTTCCCGTGCTGGCCATCAGGTTCAGTGTGGTGCCGGAGCACAGCGGGCTGTTGCTGTTCAGTACGGGGGCTGCCGGAGTAGGCGTTACCGTTACAATTACCTGGTCGGTACCCTGGCAGGTATTGGCGTCGGTACCCACCATAGTTATGGTATACACACCCGGGGCCAGGACTACGGGCGTATTATTTGTGACCGGCGCAGGCCAGGTATAGAAAGAGGCTCCGGAACCGGCCAGTGTTACGGCTGTTCCCTGGCATACGGTCTGGTCCGGACCGGCATTTACTACCGGGTTAGGATTTACGGTAACCATTACCTGGTCACTTGCCGAACATCCTGTAGCGGTTACCGTACCGGTATAGGTATAGGTATTTACTCCCACCGGGGGGGTAAAAGGAACGCCTTCGCTGATACCATTACTCCAGCTTTCGCTGATGCCTGCTGGCCCTGTACCGTTCACGGTTACCTGGGTACCCTGGCAGATCACCAGGTCATTACCCGCATTTACGGTCGGGTTCGGGTTCACGGTAACCGGGTTCGTGGTCACGGCTGAAGAACAGCTTCCACTGGCCACGATAAGGCTTACATTCGGGAAACCGGCATTCGTCCAGTTCAACACATAGGGCCCTGCACCGGAACCACTAACTATATTGGCGCCTCCGAAGTTCCATGTATAGGTAGCGCCTGCCGGGGCTGTGCCGGTATAGGTAACCGTAGCGTTCTGTCCCTGGCATACGGGTGATGTTACAGTAAATGTAGACGTTGGCGGCGGGCTCACCGTAACCGTTACCTGGTCGGTAGCCGTACGGCCGCACTGGTCGGTAGCCGTTACCGTATAGGTAGTGGTGGCTGCGGGAGAAACCGTTATGCTCTGGCCGGTACCTCCCCCGTTGTTCCAGGTATAGGTGATGGTCCCGTTCCCGTTCGTGGAACTGGCTGTCAGCGTGACCGAAGCGCCCGCACAGATACCCTGATCGGGACCTGCATTGGCCGTCATAGGCTGCGAGTCGGCAATGTACATGGTTACCACCGCGGTGGAACAAACCGAGTACGGATAGGTACAGATGATCGATTCCGTGCCTTCCGCAATGTTGTCAGAAAGTACGGTGATCGGAATATTTACGGTTGTCTGCCCGGCGGGAATGGTTATGGTGGTGGGCAGCGGTGTATAATCCACACCACTGGTAGCCGTACCGGTCCAGGTAACGTTGAATGAATAAGGATTTACCTGTGCTGTGGGAATAGTAAAAGTAAGGTAAGAGTTGTTACATTCCTCAAACGTGGAGGCACCGAACGGATAGGTGGCCGTAGTGGTAAGCGGCGGATTACCGGCTGCAAACAGACCGTTCTCCTGCACAAATACCCAGGAGTCATAGGAGGAGTCTCCCCCGTCGGCCAGCATAAGCCGGATGTGATAGGTAGAACAGGGTATTACCGTGCGGGTTGCCGTAAGCATGGTGGTAAAACCGTCCATGATGTTATTAAAGGTACCGTTACAGTTATCATTATAATAGGCACAGTTGGTACAACCGCCCCCGCAGCCAAAGGCATTACCCCGGTTGATATTGTCGATGGTCACGGGCGTTCCTACCCCCGGTACCACGGCAATATTGGGCGAACCTACGATCCCCGGCCCGCTGATCAGGAAGGCAAAGGCATCGTTGAACCCCGAGTTCACATACTCGTTGTACTCTTCGGAGCCGAACTGGAAATTTACATTGATCTGGTTCGTGATCGGCACAAAGTCGAACTCCAGGATGATCCCGTCATTCGTGGTGGCGCCGGCAATGGTATTCAGCTGGGCAACCCCCGCCGTACCCACTGCGGTCGACGAGAAATTACCCGCCGGACCATTGAGCGCCGTGGCCGTATTCACATAACCGGTACTCATCACGATACCGGTATTCATCGTAGCCCCCAGACCACCGGAAATACCTCCGCCGAACTGGGCAATAGAATTTGCGTCTCCTGTAAGAGTTACGTTGGAGAACGTTATGCCGGGGCCGCATATATTGGCTACATAATTGTTGATGGTCGTTTGGGCACAAGTGATCTGGCTATACGCTTTTCCCCCAAAAAGCAGTAACACAGCCATGAATCCTCTGCAGAGTTTATTCATAGGTAAGCTCAGGTTAATTCAGTGAAAGAACTCGGTTAATAGATTTTAGTATAATATTATACTCGAACAGTCTGAAAAAGTTTCGTTTCACAGGTATAAAAAATTGCGTTTTTTTAACAATTGTTGAAAAAGCTTCTGAGAACGGCCCTCTCAGCATTATTTCATTTTTTTAAACAATACCCGGCGGCCCTGATAATATCCGTATCTTTGAAAAGTCGATCGTAACAGAAGATTTTATGCCTGATTTTAGTCACCTGCATGTTCATACCCAGTACTCCCTGCTCGACGGAGCGGCCGATATAAGCAAACTTTATAAAAAAGCCATACAGGATAATATGCCGGCCCTGGCCATTACCGACCACGGTAATATGTTCGGGGTATTTAAATTTGTAGCCGAAGCCCATAAACACAAGAAAAACCCGGCCGATAAAAACTCGGAACTCCTGGTAAAACCCATTGTGGGCTGCGAATTTTACGTGGTAGAAGACCGGCACAAACGCAGTTTTACGCGCGAAGAAAAAGACGTACGCTACCACCAGCTGTTGCTGGCCAAGAACAACGAAGGCTACAAGAACCTGGTAAAACTCTGCTCCCTGGGCTTTATCGAAGGCATGTACGGCAAGTACCCGCGTATCGATAAAGAACTGATCCTGCAGTACCACGAGAACCTCATTGCCACCACCTGCTGCCTGGGCGCCATTGTTCCCCGCACCTATGCCCGCTACGGCGAGGAAGCCTGCGAAAAGGAATTTCTCTGGTGGCTCGACCTCTTCGGCGAAGATTACTTTGTAGAACTGCAGCGGCACCAGATCCCGGAGCAGGAACGCCTCAATGCCTTTCTCATTAAACTGGCCCGAAAACACAATGTAAAGATCATCGCCACCAACGACTCGCACTATGTAGAGCGCGAAGATAACGTGGCCCACGATATCCTGCTCTGTATCAACACCGGCGAAAAAGTGTCCACGCCCAAGGCCAAGGACTTTAACGAGGAAGAAGGATTCCCCAAAGGCAGCCGCTTTGCGTTTTACAACGACGAGTTCTACTTTAAGACACAGAAGGAAATGAGCGCCCTGTTTGCCGATATTCCCGAGGCTATCGACAATACAGGCATCATCGTGGACCGGGTAGAGACCCTGAAACTGAATAAAGACATCCTGCTGCCCAACTTTCCGCTGCCGCAGGAGTTTAACATACACCAGAAAGCCGAATTCATAAACGGTAAAGAACTGAAACCCGATGTGCTGAACCAGTGGGAATACCTGCGCCACCTTACCTTTACCGGTGCCAAGGTCCGCTACGGCGATATTCAGCCCCACGTGGAAGAACGCCTCAACTTTGAGCTGGAAACCATTAAGAACATGGGATTCCCGGGCTACTTCCTCATTGTGGCCGACTTTATACAGGCCGGCCGCGAAAAAGGCGTATATATCGGGCCGGGCCGCGGTTCGGCAGCCGGCAGCGCGGTAGCCTACTGTACGGGCATCACCAACCTGGATCCCATTAAGTACGATCTGCTGTTTGAGCGTTTCCTGAACCCCGAGCGTATCAGTATGCCCGATATCGATACGGACTTCGATGATGAAGGCCGGCAGCTGGTGATCGACTACGTGGTGGAAAAATACGGCAAGAACCAGGTGGCCCAGATCATTACCTATGGTACCATGGCCGCCAAAATGTCCATCAAGGACGTGGCCCGCGTACTCGATCTGCCGCTGCAGGACAGCAATAATATGGCCAAACTGGTGCCCGAAAAACCGGGTATCTCGCTTAACCGGGTAATGACGGCCCCGCTCGACGGCGATAAAAGCCTGAAGGAAAAAGAAGGGCTCAACTCCGAAGACCTCGAAAAAGTACGTATGCTGCGCGAGATCGCGGGCTCCAAAGACCTGCGCGCCGAAGTGCTGAAAGAGGCCATGATCCTGGAAGGTTCCGTGCGCAATACCGGTATACATGCAGCCGGTATCATTATTGCACCGGAAGATCTTACCAATATCATTCCCATTGCCACGGCCAAAGACTCCGACCTGTATGTGACCCAGTTCGAAGGTAAGGTGATCGAGGATGCCGGGGTGATCAAAATGGACTTCCTGGGGCTGAAAACGCTCACCATTATAAAGGATGCCGTACGTCTCATCAAAAAGAACTACGACAGGGAGATCATTCCCGATGAAATTCCGCTCGACGACCTGAAGACCCTGGAACTTTACCAGCGCGGCGAAACCATCGCCACCTTCCAGTTCGAAAGTCCGGGGATGCAGAAACACCTCAAGGACCTGAAGCCCGATAAATTCGAAGACCTGATCGCGATGAACGCCCTGTACCGCCCGGGCCCCATCGAATACATTCCCAACTACATACGCCGCAAACACGGTAAGGAAGCCATTGCCTACGACCTGCCCGAACTGCAGGAATACCTGGAAGAGACCTACGGAATTACCGTATACCAGGAGCAGGTGATGCTGCTTTCGCAGAAACTGGCCGGCTTTACCAAAGGCCAGGCCGATACCCTGCGTAAGGCCATGGGTAAAAAAGACCGGTCTACGCTGGACAAACTGAAGCCCCAGTTCATTGAAAATGCAGCCGCCAAAGGGCTCGACCGTACCAAACTGGAAAAGATCTGGACCGACTGGGAAGCCTTTGCCTCCTATGCCTTCAATAAATCGCACTCTACCTGTTACGCCTTTGTGGCCTTCCAGACGGCCTACCTCAAGGCCCACTACCCTGCCGAATACATGGCCGCGGTTCTGAACAACGCCGGCAGCATCGAAAAGATCACCTTCTTTATGGAAGAATGCCGCCGTATGGGCGTAAACGTGCTCGGCCCGGACGTAAACGAGTCCGACAAGCGCTTCTCCGTTAACAGCAAGGGCGATATACGTTTCGGGCTCTCCGGTATCAAAGGCCTGGGCGAAGCCACCATCGACAGCATACTGGAAGAACGCGAAAAAGAAGGCCCCTTCAAAAGTATTTTCGATCTTTCCAGACGGATCTCACAGAAAGCCGCCAACCGGAAATCGTTCGAGTCGCTGGTATGTTCCGGTGCGTTCGACTGTTTTGAAGGTTCGCACCGTGCCCAGTACTTTATGGAAGACGCTACCGGCAGCACGCTGGACAAGGTACTGCGCTTTGCATCGGCACACCGCCAGTCGCAGGAAAGCAATATGATGAGCCTTTTCGGCGAAGACAGCGGCGTGAGCATTCCCGAACCCAAACTGCCGGTTACCGATCCCTGGAGCAACCTGGAAGCCCTGAACCGCGAAAAGGACGTGGTGGGCATGTTCCTTTCCGGGCACCCGCTGGACGAGTTCAAGAACGAAGCCAAACTGCTGTCTAACATTTCCCTGGATAAAATGGCCGACGCCATCGAGAACGCCGAAGGAAAAACCCTGAATTTCACCGGTATTATTTCCAAGGCCGAACATAAAATTGCCAAATCGGGCAAACCGTTCGGATCTTTCGTGCTGGAAGATTTTGACGGCAGCCATGAATTTGCGCTTTTCGGGCAGGATTACGAAAAGTTCCGCGCCTTTATAAACGCCGGAGAGTTCCTGTATGTACAAGGCGTTGTATCCAAACGTTTCGACCAGTCGCGCAATGAACTGCGCATCCAGAAAATGGAACCCCTGCGCCTGGTGGCTGAAAAATACTTCAAAAGCATCGACCTTATTATACAGGTATCCGAGATCAGCAAGACCCTGATCCACGAACTGGATTCCACTTTACAGATGTTCCCCGGGAACAAAAAGCTGAATTTTGTGTTCTTTGATCCGGAGGAGAATATGGAAGTGAAAGTACCCTATAAAAAAGGCGGCGTGGAGATCAACAAAGCGCTGATAGAGCAACTGGAACAGATGCCCGGTATACGACATAAACTCAACTAAAACCAATTCGGCTTATTTTACGTAAATTTGTTATAAAATCTCTTGATAGTTATGAATCTGATCTCATTAGGAATCGCACTTAGCCTCGCAGCCTGCGGGCAACACCGGACCGATGCGGTACAGGCCGATATACACAGCAAAGTCCGTACGGAAATGACCGCCCCCGCGGCGGACGATATTTACGGGTTTAGTTTTACCACGCTCAGCGGCGAAAAAAAGAGCTTTGCCGACTACAAGGGTAAAAAGATCCTGATCGTGAATACCGCTTCCATGTGTGGCTACACGCCCCAGTACGGCGACCTGGAAAAACTTTACGAAATGAAGAAAGACCGCCTGGTGATCGTAGCCTTCCCGTCGAACTCCTTTATGCAGGAACACGGTAAGAACGAGAAGATCGGCGAGGTTTGCGAAAAGTTTTCGGTGAGTTTCCCGGTGAGCCAGCCGGTAGAAGTGCGGGGCAACAATATCGACCCGGTCTTTAAATGGCTTACGGAACAGCCCAACCTCGATTTTACCGGTAACATCAAATGGAATTTCGAAAAATTCCTGGTAGATGAACAGGGTAAGCTGATACACCGTTACAGAAGTGCCACCACACCGCTCGACGAGAATATTACAGGCGTTATATAAACGATTTTTGCTCTAATCTATGGAAGAACGCATTTCCCCCGTGGAAGTGCGTTTTTCTTTTATGCCTTCTACAAGCTGCCACAAAATTATAACCGGCAGCAAACCGTAAGGAAGACGCATCCATAACCCCAGCGGGTTTACAAAATGAATCCAGGGACTATTCTGAAATGCAAGTGAAAGTACAAATACCAGTTTTAGTACATCTATCGGTTTTTTAGGCTTTTTTTGTATAAATCGCACCATATATATCACACTTACGAGTGCCACAGCCAGTCCCAGTATAAGTGCAGCGCCTTTCCAGTGCAGAATTTTCATCAATGACGCAATGAGTATTTGCAAACTGGCTCCGATAAGTAACCCCGTATTGACGGCTGAATGATACGAACTGTAATACAACAGGGACGTTACAGACAGCAGCACCGTTACAAAAAGAACGAAGCCCATCCATACACCTTTCTGGGTATCCAGAGACTCCTCCCCTTCGAAATACAGCCAGATGAACAGGAATATATGCAGGCTAAGCAGCAGCAGGCTTACTATAATTTTTACAAGAGGTTTTTTCATCGGCTCTTCAGTAATTTAAGGGCGTACGAATTTCCTGAATTATCACTTACCGTCAACATATATACGCCGGCCTCCGGTATATCCGGCCAAACCTGCAACGGAGCTAAACCATGATCGAAACTGCGGTGATACCACGTTCTGCCCTGCATATCGCTCAGGGTCAATGCTACGATGTTGCCCGGAGGCAGTATTACCTGAAACATGTCTGTAAAGGGATTGGGATACACCTGTAAACCCTTGTTCTCTGTTTCTTCCAGCGCCAGGGGCTGCTCAAAAAAGCGACGGAAGTCAAAGCGGAAAAACCGCGCGGGCAGGTTCAGCTGTCCCACGGCCTCTGCCGAAATAAAACCATCGCGGGCTCCGAGAAAACAAACGCCTTCCTGCTGCCCCATGGCAAGCACAGAACCCAGGGTAAGGCGGCGTTTATTACCCGAGAACAGGGCATTGCCCGCATAATCCCAGAGCAGAACGGCAAAAGGCACGTACAGCGGTGGCTGGTAACCGATAAGGACAATGAGCGAATCGCCGCTGATATCTGCCGAAGTTACCTGGCCCTGTACATACAGGCTGTCGCAGAGCTGCGCAATATGTGTACCCGGCACCGCCGGAAGTACATAATGTTTGGTATACCCGTTGCTGCCGTTCTTGGAAAAGAGATGCAGACTGTCATCCCGGAAGAACATAGCCTCACAGTCGAAATTATGACTGGCATTGCTGCCCGAAAAATCGGTCTGGTCTTCGTAGATAAAATGAATGTTTTCAGCAGAAACCGTATCCTGCACCGCATTACCGATGGAGTCCATATCGATGCGCAGAATACGCAGGTCGGTACGGTTGCCCGCATTATTGCCGAAATCGCCGATGTACAGGTAACCGTTCCCGCTGCAGATGTCTTCCCAGTCGGTTTGTATCTCATTACGTACGTAAAAGGTCTGTACAACTTGTCCGCTAAGCGTATCCAGTGCATAAAAAAGGGGCCAGTTACCCGAATCGTTGTGGCTCCATAAACGTCCGTTGAAAAAAGCCAGCCCCGAACTTTCGCTCAGTTGCAGGTCCAGCGGGTTTACAGGCGGTATACTGATATCGGTGCTGGCATAGATGCAGGAACCGTCGTTGAGCGTAGCCGCAGCATTGTAATTCTGGGCCTGCGGATCGGTACAGCCGGGCTGTGCCAGGGCCTTTGCCTTTATGCCGACAAGGAACAACGGGCACAGGAGAAAGATGCTAAAGCGTAGGTTCGGGTGTGTTTTCATAGGTTTGTGAAAGGTAGTGTGTATGCGCCGGGGATCACTTAGGCAGTATGTCTTCGATCATGAGTTCTTTTACGAATTTCCTGTATTTTTTTTCGATACGGATGCTATGACCAAAAAGCACAGAGTCTGACATCTGCGGGTTCAGTTCGGCCGACCAGATATACACCTCGCTCTTTTTGCGCCGCTCTTCCTGCCTCAGCAATACATTGAGGTAACCTACGGTATCCTTCTGTTCCTTGGATACTTCATAGATGGACAGCCATACGTCACGTTCAGGCCTTTTTCCGACAAGTGTATGGGTTTGGTCGGAGTTAACCTCCACGGGAGCCGGCAGGCGCTTCAGTATCGCCAGGGCCGAATCTACGGAATACGGCACTGTGTATTGCTTTTCGATCGGGATACTGCGGTCTTTTCCATAGGGCAGCAGTCCGCCCTTTACATGCGAGGTGGCACCAAAGGCAAATACAGCCAAGAACAGAAAGCCCAGGCGCAGTGCGGGCCATTTATACATCTCTGTAAACGTAAATCGTTCCGGGTTATGCAATACCCGAACACTCAGCAGCAGTACCGGCAGCACCAGCAGGTCAGTATAATCTGCAACCCGATGCAGTCCGAAGGCAATATGTGTATTCCACCAGGCCAGGAAAGGCGTGGACAGTTCCGTTTTCCAGAAGATAAAAAAGAGCGCTGTAAAACCCGCCGCGAAGCGTTTTTGTGCGGGGAACAGGAAGGCGATGAACAGCGGCAGTATGCATACACCGGCAATATCAGAGAGTTTACCTGTAAGTGCATTAGTCCAGGCGGCTTTCAGGTAGAGATCATTGCAGAGCAGTACAAAGAGTCCGGCCGTAAAGACCGGATTCAGGAGATAACTCCAGCGGCTATTAAGGTGCATAGGTGTAAGATTACATTCGTTCAGGCGCTTCGATGCCTAACAAATATAATCCGTTTTTTAATACGCTGCCCACCGATGTGCAGAGGGCCAGGCGGAACATGCGTGCGGCTTCGTCGCTCTCCTTCAGCACGGGACATTCGTGGTAGAACTGGTTAAAATCCTTGGCCAGTTCAAATACATAGGAGGCCAGCGCCGAGGGGTCCATTTTATCGGCAGAGGTCTGTATTACATTGCCGAAGCGGCCCAGGGTACCGAGTACCTGCACTTCTTTGGGATGCGGCACATAAGCGTCTTTCAGCTCTATATCGCCGCCCTGGCGCAGGATGCTGGCAATACGGGCATGTGTGTACTGTACAAAAGGCCCCGTCTGTCCCTGGAAGTCGATGCTTTCCTGCGGATTGAAGATCATTTTTTTCTTCGGGTCAACGCGCAGGATGAAATAACGCAGGGCGGCATTGCCCACCATGGTGTACAGCTGTTCTTTTTCCGCCTCGCTCAGGCCTTCCAGTTTGCCCTGTTCGGCTGCGGTCTCGCGGGCTACCTGTATCATTCCGTCCAACAGTACATCGGCGTCCACCACGGTACCTTCGCGGCTTTTCATTTTGCCCGTGGGCAGCTCTACCATGCCGTAAGACAGGTGGTACAGCTTATCGGAGGCTTTCATGCCCAGGCGTTTCAGTATCTCGAAAAGTACCTTAAAGTGATAGTCCTGCTCGTTGCCCACTACGTAAATAGAAGCGTCGTAATTGAAATCGCGCTGTTTTTCATAGGCCACGGCAATATCCTGGGTAATATAAATGCTGGTGCCGTTGCTGCGCAGCAGTACTTTTTCGTCCAGGCCGGCGTCGGTAAGATCGATCCAGATGCTGCCGTCGTCCTTGCGGAAGAAAATGCCTTTTTCCAGCCCTTCGGCCACGGTTTCCTTACCCAGGTTATATACGTCGCTTTCGTAGTAATTCTTTTCAAAACGGCATCCCAGGCGTGCGAACGATTCGTTGAAACCTTCGTATACCCAGCCGTTCATCTGTTCCCAGAGGGCACGCACTCCCGCATCGCCTTCTTCCCAGGCCACGGTCATACGCTCCACTTCCTGCATACAGGGAGCCTGTTTTTTGGCTTCTTCTTCGGTTTTTCCCTGGGCCATCAGGGCTTTCACCTCTTCTTTATACAGGTCTGAGAATTTCACATAGTAATCGCCCACAAAATGGTCGCCTTTGATGCCCGTACTCTGCGGGGTGGCGCCCTGAGCATATTTCTGCCAGGCCACCATACTTTTACTGATATTGGTACCGCGGTCGTTGTACAGGCACACCGGCGTTACCCGCTGGCCCGTTGCTTCCAGGATGCGGCTGAGCGACATGCCCAGGAAAATATTGCGCAGGTGCCCCAGGTGCAGGGGCTTATTGGTATTGGGCGAAGGGTATTCGATGAGTACATTGGGCGCATCGGCAGCGGCCTCACGCATACCGAAGCGGCGGTGCTGTGCATATACGTCTTTCAGCAGGAAAGCCCAGTATTCCGGCGTAAAGGTCAGGTTCAGGAAACCTTTTACCAGGGTCCAGGATCCGATCTCGCGCATGTTTTGCTGCAAAAAGGCGCCCAGGGCCTCGCCCAGCTCATCGGGGCGTTTACCCGTAAGCTTCAGGAAAGGGAAGAGCACCACGGATACATCCCCTTCAAAATCAGCAGGTATCGGATTCAGTAGTACCTGGGCAGGCGAAACTTCTCCTGCCGGTACCAGGCCCGATAAAAACTGTGCAGCAAGCGTACGTAACGAATTTTCCACTGTATTCATGCTGCAAAAAAACAAAAAAAAGACCTGAAAATGCGCAGTAAAATGCAGAACTTTACGCCGTATCACTATAAAATGTACAGTTATGCATTCCTATAGCCCGATCGGGGAAACAGACCTGGCTTTTTTCCGCGAAGTATGCGGTACCGAAAACGTATTTACCGCCCCTGAAGAACTGGGTGCGTATGCCCACGACGAGACCGAAGGCCTGGTCTTTTACCCCGAAGTGGCGCTGCGGCCGCAGAACGCCGCACAGATATCGGCCATACTGAAGCATTGCAATAC
Organism: Flavobacteriales bacterium; assembly: GCA_052437175.1. Classification (GTDB taxonomy): domain Bacteria; phylum Bacteroidota; class Bacteroidia; order CAIKAF01; family CAIKAF01; genus JACVCJ01. The sequence goes on along the minus strand of JBQVOK010000004.1, from coordinate 429,193 downwards.
CCGCCGTATTCCCGTTACACCGCGCGGAGCGGGCACCGGGCTTAGCGGAGGCGCCCTGCCCGTACTGGGGGGCGTATTGCTTTCCACCGAAAAACTGAACCGTATTCTGCACATCGATGCCCAAAACCTGCAGGTAACGACAGAGCCCGGCGTAATTACCCAGGTACTGCAGGAAACAGTGGCCGCACAGGGGCTTTTTTACCCGCCCGACCCCAGCAGCCGGGGCAGTTGTTTCATCGGCGGTAATATTGCCGAAAATGCCGGCGGTCCCCGGGCCGTAAAGTACGGGGTGACCAAAGATTACGTACTGAGCCTGGAAGTGGTGCTGCCCTCCGGCGAGATCATACACACCGGCGCATCCACGCTTAAAAACTCTACCGGCTATAACCTTACCCAGCTTTTTGTAGGCAGCGAAGGCACCCTGGGCATCGTAACCCGTATCCAGCTCAAGCTCCTGCCCTATCCCAAACACAATCTCTGCATGCTGGTTTCGTTCATGGACGCCGCAAAAGCCTGTGAGGCCGTTTCAGCCATTTTCCGGGCGGGACTGATCCCTTCGGCACTCGAATTCATGGAAAAGGACGCCATCGACTGGACCCTGCGTTTCCGGCCCGAGATCAACATACAGGTAGCCCCGGAGGTACAGGGTCACCTGCTCATCGAAATGGACGGTACCGACCCCGATTACATCCAAAAACAGTGCGAAGAACTGTATGAAGTACTGCAGGCTTTTGAATACCACGAGATCCTGTTTGCACAGAGCGAAGCCGAAAAGGAAGCCCTCTGGAAACTGCGCCGCAGTGTGGCCGAAGCCGTAAAATCGAACTCTGTATACAAGGAAGAAGACACCGTAGTGCCGCGCTATGCCCTGCCACAGCTGCTGCAGGGTGTAAAAGACATCGGCCGCAGATACGGCTTTACTTCCGTTTGTTACGGCCATGCCGGCGACGGGAACCTGCACGTGAACATCATTAAGGGCGACCTGGACGACGCATTCTGGAACAACGAACTGAAAAAAGGCATCCGCGAGCTGTTTGAACTCACCGTATCCCTGGGCGGCACCCTGAGCGGCGAACACGGCATAGGCTGGGTGCAGAAGGAATACATGGACATTGCCTTTAGTCCGCTGGAGATCGAGATACAGAAGAACATCAAAAAACTTTTCGATCCCCAGGGCATCCTGAACCCGGGAAAAATGTTCGTATAATTGGTAAATACAAGCTTTTTGAGGTATCTTTGGATATGACCCGGGAAGAATGTTATAGTATACTGGAGCTACCATCCGGTTCGGATGCCGTTGCCGTGCGCACAGCGTATAAGCGCATGGCTAAAAAATGGCATCCCGACCTGAACCGGCACCCCGATGCCAAGGAGATATTCCAGCGCATACAGAAGGCCTATTCCCTGCTCCTAAAGAGTTACCTGCCCATGGAATCGCTGATACGCAAAGCCGAGGCCATGCAGCAGAACATCGACCCTAAGGAAGAACTCCGCCGCCGCCGCGAAGACCTGCGCAAACGCGTAGTGGAACAACGCGCCCGCGAAAAAGAACACCTGATGCAGCTGTACATGCAGCAGCTGGGCAAAATGCTTCAGAAAGACCGCATCATCCGCTACCGGCTCATTTACCTGCTGAACCTGCTGTTCGTAAGCATCAGCCTGCTGCTGGTACTGGGCATCCTGTTCGGCGGCTTTTATTTTATCGGGTTCCAGAGCCTCTATTTTGTGGTGCTGCTCTTCATCGGCATTGGCATACCCAATTATTTTGCCTGGCGTTTCCTGCTTGAATTTTCGTTCCTGGTCCGCGGCCGAATCCCTACAAACTACTTTGCATCATGAAAAACGCTGATATACTGCATTCCGTTTTACATACACTGCTTCCGCAACTGGAAGCTGACCTCAATGAATTTGGCTTTTTTGCGGCCTGCGGCGGATGGGTAAAGCCCGACCTGGAACTGGAAGCCTGGCGCCAGCCCGAACAGGACATCGAAGACGAAGAACTGGTGCCCCTGATCCGCAAGGAAACCGGGCAAACCGTACACCTGAACGGACGTGTGGCCAGCTGGCTCTGTTACTCGGCCATGGTGGAAGAAGATACAGAAGAAAATGCCGTGATCGAAATAAAGATCGTAGGCGAAAAATTCCGTTACTATTACTATTATCCCTTTTCTTTTGAACAGGATAAAATGAAATGGGGCACTCCCTACGCCGAGAAAGTACCCCTGAAATAAATACGGTCCGGGTATTTCCGTCTATTCTTCGCTGCTCAGGTAAGTAAGCAGGTCCACGAAGGGTTTGGGCGGCGTAATGGTTAACGCATCATTCTCTATGGTATACGGAATTTTGGTAAAAGTACCGTTCTGGTACAGGATAATGTTGTTGCTTACCGAGCCGGGCCCCTCTTCGTACATACCGTTTACCAGCGGGATCAGGGTGTGCAGTGCGGGGATCACATCGGCGGTCTCTATGGGGTAAAAAATAGCGGCATGGCGGTGCGGCAGACCAATGAGTGCGCCGTGCGTACCCAGCAGTTCAGGGTTGTTTTCCAGGTCGAAAACGATGTTCGGCACAAAGAAATGTTCTCCGTCCACCACTTTTATGGGCACTTCGCCGATGGTATGGTCATGGATCATGAATTCATAGTTCTCGCGGATATTGTTGCGCCCGGTCTCAAATACCTCTTCGCGGCTGCGGCTCCAGGCCTCCAGCTGCGAGGGCTGTACATTGTGTACGCTCTGTGGAAAATCGTACACCAGCATGCGGAAAATATCTTCGGTCAGAAAATCTCCGATCACCTTATCGGTACCGATCGAGGCTATGGACTCGGCCGCGTACAGGCGCACCCCAAGGTATTGTCTGGCAAAATCGAAATCGTCGCCGAATTTTTCGAACTCCCGGCTAAAGCGGGACGATTCCACCAGGGAATCAAAATGGCCTGTAATGGCTTCGTTCCAGCTCTCCGGCTCTATCTGCCGGCACAGTTGTGCAATATTCTGTAAGCCCATCTGGCCCAGGCCCAGCTCCTGGTCATCGGAAATAACCACGCCGTCGTTTATTGCAGCCGGTATACCGCGGTCCCGGAAATAGGCCTCTACCATACCGATAAAGGTCGCATACTCTTCTGTACTGAAAAATTCAGCCCAGTCGGGCAGGATCGGTTTCTGCTCCGGTCCGCTGTTTTTATCCCCGGAGCCTTTCTTTCTGAATAATGAGAACATGCAGGTCGTATTTTGTATGATTATCTGCCGGCAAGATATTGATTAATATACTCCCGGCAGATTACTGTTTTATAAATTTATGACTGAACTGTTCTGATGCCGAATTACCGCGCAGGATATAGGTTCCGGCAGGCAGACTGTTCACCAGTATACCCAATACGTTCTTACCGGCCTTGCAGGAATACTTAAAGTTGAGCCCGCAGGATTTTCCGGCCATATCGTATACTTCAAAACTCCAGTCGGCCTTGTCCTTGGTGCTGAACTCCACGTTAATGATCTCGGGCGCCGGGTTGGGATATATATACGAAACCGGGATATTTTCCGGCGCCGGAGGCATACCTGCATAGTACATCCCCAGCAGTGTGGCCGTATTCCCATAATGCGCAGCCCCGGCAAGTCCGTGTATACCGGTGATCCATACCAGGCCCTTGTTGTTCCATACGATCTGCGAACCGCTGTAGTCACCCCAGCGCTGTGAGGCCCCGGAAAGCGGCGCTATAAAGTCCTCTCCTTCGCGTATGGTGACCATGTCCGAATATTCATCTCCGTCAAAATACAGGGCCGTATAGCCCGGGTAACGGTTGGGACCACTGTGGTTAAAGGAGATCATGGCCGAGGCATGCGTTTTTTCTTCGGCCATTTTGGTAATATTCGGGTACCCGAGATCGAGCGAATCCACAGCGATCAGCTGTACATTCAGCTGCGGCTGTGCCTGCGTAATATCGGGAATAATACCGTGATACACCGCGGCATTTCCGCTGAGCGTATCGATGGTATTGGATACGAACTGAATTTCGTTGTTAAAGATAAAACCACCCAGCACCCGTGCGTCATTTGTGGCGAGGCGCTGTGTATTGGTGCCTTTCTGCCGGGCTTCGGGCGGAATACCATACGGTTTATCGGCAATGAGCGCTTTTACCTGTAACTGGGCTCCGGGAGCACCCAGTGTATCCGTAATCTTCAGCAGGAAAATGGTATCGTTCTGTATGGCAAAATTGCGGTTGCTCAGGAAATACTGTTCCGGACCGTACAGGCGGTCACCGCCCTTTACGCAGTGCAGGTTTCGGATGGGCCGGCCATTGTATTTTATATCGCTCCAGATACGGTATTCCAGGCTGTCGGCCGTATAGCCGCTTTCTTTTTTGATCTGGTATACGATCGACTGTTTAAAGCCCGTCTGCCAGCTGGAATTATGCCGCAACTGGTTACCGGTTACAAAATATTCGTGTTCCGTTACCGCAATGGCCGGGTAATCGTACCAGGTGGTATCGTTAAAGGGATTGCCAGGCACCCTGTACATATTCCAGGCCCCGCCGGGATCGTTCGTCTGTGAAAAACCGAAGATCAGGTTGCTGTATTGGTCGGCACCGGCCATCAGCACAAACAGGAAACGATCGGCATAGGGGTCGTAGATCATTTTAGGGTCCGAACGGCCGTAATTCAATCCATTCAGGCCCAGGTTATTCGTAAATGCGGAGTTGGAACGTTTCAGGTAACAGGTATCCAGTTGGGTGTCCCAGAACCAGAGATTGCTGTTGATCATACTGGCCATTTTACCGTCGTTGCTTACGGCCACGTAGTTATCGGGCGGAATGCCGCTGTTGCTGTTGGTCAGGTATTGTTTAATGATCAGGGGCGTAACGGCCGTCTTGTTCTGCTTGGGTTGCGGAACGCTCCGCCGTTTGTAGCGCTGTGCCGAAAGTACTTTCTGTTCGGCCAGGAATTTTTTATCGCCCCCGGGGAAAGGCTGTTCCAGGTTGATGACCACCGGCATAAAATCGTCGCTCTCGTACACAGGTTGTACCGCCGCTCCGAGCGGAGCCTTGTAATCGTGGTAAACGGCGTTCTGAGCCGCCAGCGACAGTACAGATAAGATCCAGAAGGTAAAAAATACAGGTAAAATTCGGTTCATAGTCAGCCTTTAGTATTTCCACTAAAGTAGGAAAAATCTGTAAAAGAACAAGCTTAGCGGCTATGAATGAAGACCTTGTAAGGCCGCTGAAAGGTATACTTCGGGGAAGTCCCGCTGCAGGGCGGCCAGCTGTTCCCGGTTGCGGGCCCGGAAGCGGGCATGGTCTTCACTGTGCGGATTGAAGGGTTTGTGCGCCGCCGCTGTTTGTAAAGGGGCCACCCGTTTCACCATTTCCTGTGCACGTTCGCTGAGTACGCTCTCCCGGAAACGCAGCCATACGTATTCGGTGGCCTGGCGGTTGGGGTGTACCATATCTTCCATAAAATAGCGGTAATCGCGCAGGTCGTCGTTCACCAGCTCGAAGGACGGAAAATAAAAAACCTGCGCTGCCTGTTCGCAGACCGTATGTACGGCATAGATCAGGGAGGCCTTGCTGCGGTTGTTCTGCACCAGGCCTTCGCGGGCGTGACGTACGGGACTCACCGTCAGCAGGATCTTTAGCGCCGGGTTAAAGGCACGCAGCATATTCAGCGTACGTTCCAGCGAAGCCGCTGCGGCAATAGGGTCCAGCATTTTTTTATAAAAGGTCTGTGCCGGCATTTTATGGCAATTAGCCACCGCCGAATCGTCCGCAGCCAGGTGATACACAAAGGCCGAACCCAGGGTAAGCACTACCCAGCGGGCTTCGCGTAAAAAAGCGTGTGCCTCCTGTATGCTGCTGTTCACTTTTTGTAGGGCTTCGGACAATTCCGTTGCCGAAAAGCGGCTGTGGTGCTGCCAGGAATGCCAGATACCGGCAGACTGGAAAAAATCGTTCTCTGTATACACGCGGGCTTCCGTACAGTCGCGGATGCAGCGCTCCACCGAAAGCGGGTTAAAGATAATGCCGTGCGGGTTCTGCAGGATATGAAAACCGTGTTCGCCGAGATAGGTCCCCATGTGTTCGGTAAAGCAGGAACCGGCCAGGAATATGGCATCGCCGGGTTGTATCTTTTCCGGCAGGCTGAAAGCGGGTAGTTCGGTCCTGAATTTCATGCATCAGGGGGTTGATACCGATACCGGCAGTATTTTTCCGTTGAAGAAGCGGGCTCCATTTTGTACAAAATCGGCAATGAAGCTGCCCATTTCCGCCGCGCTCAGTGGCGCATTGTACCCCGGGAAGGCCGCCTGCAGCATTTCGGTCTGTACGGCACCCAGGGCCAGGCAGTTCACACGGATGGAATCGTTCTTCCACTCTTCGGCCAGGCATTCGGTAAGTATGGCCAGAGCTCCCTTTCCGGCACTGTACCAGGCCAGCCCGGGAAATTTGGCGCTGCCCTGCACACCACCCATACTGCCTATATTGAGAATGTGGGCCGGCGTGTTCAGCCGGGGTTTCAGTGCGCGGAGCAGGCGCATGGGACCAAATACATTGGCCTCGAAGAGGTATTGTACGGCTTCGGCTTCCATGGTATCGAAAGGGGCATTGAGCAGGGCGCCGGCATTGTTCACCACGGCGTCCAGTCCGCCTTCACGCATGCATTCTTCGGCCAGGGCCGCATAATCGGTTGCCGGGTCGCTGATGTCTGCAAACAGGGTCTGTACCTGCGGATTTCCGGGTAATACCGGGCTTCCCGAACGGGTCAGTGCCAGCACCTTATGCCCTTCTGCAGCCAGTGCGCGGACAATTTCCAGACCAATACCACGGGAGGCTCCGCTTACCAGTATTCTCATACGGTAAGGGGTTTAGCACCGGCCAGTTTCAGCCCGTCATGGATCAGTTTGCGGTATTCTGCTTCTCTTTCGGCCAGGCCGACGAGGTAATGGTATATTTCTTCGCGCAGGGGCTCTTCGGAGGCCGTAGACGTAAGGTATTCGTAGATTTCGAGGGCACAGAGCCAGTCAGACGGGTACGCAGACGAAAGCTGTTCCCATACGTTATGCAACACAAGGGCGGGCAGCTTGCCATCGCGTACGTCGCGCACCTGCTGATACAGCCCGAACAGGCGTTTCATATCTGCATCGTAGTCGATCTTGTGTGTTTTGTCTGACGGCATGCGCAGTTCCACCGGGTAGGTAAAGGGATCGGCCGCGCCGCTGTATACGGAGATGATCTCACTGCCCACGGCCATGTCGTATACGCCCCAGGCCGGGTCGAACAGTGTTTTCCCGTTCCATTCCACACGGCATTCCTTAAAGCTCATCAGCATCAGTTTACCTTCGGCAGAACGGCTGAAGGATTGCGGGGTTCCCTGCACTTTCACACCGCTTTCAAACTCCAGTACGGAGGTATGCCCGATGCGTATGCCCAGTGCTTCCAGCTCGCCGTCGCTCAGGTGTTCGGGCGGTGTAGACGTTCCCAGAAATTTACCGGCGGCAGAACCAAAACCTTCGCTGTGGTACGAGGTTCCGTGCCCGGGCAGTTCTTTTCCGTTGTGCGCAATGGCCGAAGGGCCCTGCATCTGCACATAGGCCACATTACCGGCCGCATCGGTCTCAAAACCGGAAACGGTACCGCTTACAGCCGCTCCTCCCGAAAACACCACGGTAGCCAGCGATTTGCTGTCGCGGGCAAGGCCCAGTCCGTACGCACCGCCACGGCGCAGGGCCATGGTTTCGGCAAATTCGTCGAGCACTTTGGTCAGGTGTTCAAAATCGGGCGTTACAAAAAGCTGCGGCTGCGGTTTGGTAATATCGAAATCGACCTGGGCGGCCTGCAGACTGTACGGTATTTTCGCCACGGCATCCGTCATGCAGGATACACTTTCCCCGATGGATGAAAGCAGTCCGGCCCCGTATATCTGCGGGTTCTCCAGGGTACCGATCAGTCCGTACTCCACGGTCCACCAGTGCAGACGCCGTATGAGCGACATTTCGGACGGTTCGCCCAGGTTGGCCGAAAGTTCGGCGATACGGGCTTCTCCGCGGGCAATATCCTCTGCCGGCGTATAGGGATCTTCTTTAATAATGGACAGGTGCCGGATGGCTTCAAAAAGTTCAAAATCCTTGCCGGAAGAAAAGGCACGGCAGCCGATCTCGCCAAAATAGCGCAGGTAATCGGCATAGGCCGGATCGGCAATGATGGGTGCATGCCCGGCCGCTTCGTGGATGATATCCGGGGCGGGTGTATATTCAATGTGGTTCAGCTGACGGATATCCGCCGCGATCACCAGTACTTTGTACTCCTGGAACTCCATAAAGGCCTGGGGATTGATAAAACCGTCCACCGTACAGGCAGCCCAGCCTATCTCGCCCAGGATGCGGTTCATGTCCTTAATGGACGGAATGCGGTCGAGCGTAATGCCCGTTTTACGCAGGCCTTCCAGGTACGAACCGTGTGCCACGCGGCTCAGGTAATCGGTGTTCAGGCGCATTACATAACGCCATACGGCATGATTTACAGGGGTATATTCTTCGTAGTGCTGTGGCACCATAAACTGTTTGAGGTGCGGAGGCAGCTTTTCCAGCTTCTCGTTCAAATAATCCAATACCATGGGGCTTTTACTTTACAACCACACCCGAACGGAACAGCATCCGGGTATTGTTAATAATTTAATCTTTTTCAACTCAAAGGTAAAACTAATTTTGCTTTGTGAAAATATGCTTTCTGGGAACCGGCACTTCGCAGGGTGTTCCGATCATCGGTTGCACCTGCCCGGTTTGTACCTCTTCGGATAAGAGAGACAAACGGCTGCGAAGCTCCGTACATATTGAATTTAACGATCGTTCGCTGGTGATCGATACCGGCCCCGATTTTCGCTACCAGATGCTGCGGGCCGGGGTTACTTCGCTGGATGCCATATTGTTTACACACGAACACAAGGACCATGTGGCCGGGCTGGACGATATACGCCCGTTCAACTACCTGAAGCAGCAGGTGCCCGACGTTTTCTGCACCGAAGCCGTGGAAACGGCGCTGCGCCGCGATTTTTACTATGCCTTCGACGAGCCGAAATACCCCGGCGTACCCGAATTCCGCATACATCGCATTGAAAACAGGCCCTTTATTTACGCCGGCGAAACCATTGTTCCCATACAGGTATATCATCATAAAATGCCGGTACTGGGCTTCCGCATCGGGGATTTTGCCTACATCACCGATGCCAATTACATTCCGGAAGAAGAATTTGCCAAGCTGGAAGGACTGAAATACTTCGTGATCAATGCCCTGCGCCGCACAGAGCACATTTCGCATTTTTCACTTAATCAGGCGATGGAAATAGCCCAGCGGGTAGCCGCGGAACAGACCCTGCTCACGCACATATCGCACCAGCTGCCCGCACATGCAGAACTCTCGGCCGAACTTCCGGCCAATATACAGCCTGCCTACGACGGACTGGTACTCGAACTATGATTTTTTCTTAAGGCCTACGCTCACTTTTACCACGGAATTGTGCGCAGCATTGAACGTTACGTAAATATAGATCGTTTTCTTATATACGTAATTGAATACTTCGGTAGAATAACCGGAACCGCCTTCCCAGTCCTTAAGCGCTTCACCCAGCTTTTCCGGGGTAAGGAAGGTGGTCAGTTTCAGTTTATCGATAAAGAAATTACCTGAATAAGAACCGGTAGGCACCACATCGTTCATTTCGGCAGGGCGCGACAGGTAGAACTGTACCTCGGAAACACGGCCGCCGGGCACTTCGTTCACATAGGGTTCAAACAGTACGATACCCAGGTTATCGTACGTATGCGTTTTGTTATAACCGTCGCGTTTACGGGCGGCATTACCCAGGATAGAGGTAAAGTCCGACAGGTTCCAGGCCGTTATCTTTTTCTTTTCCAGCTGAAAAGTACCTTTTTTAATACCGGCAGAGCTGACTGCACGGGCAGGCAAAAAGCAAACGAAAAGGACTACAGCGATAGACAGGAAACGATACAGGGTGTTATTTTTCATAATCAAGGAGTTTAACACAAACGTATGAAATATTTCAGCTATGCTGCTCATACACATGCATTATCTGCGGATTATTTTTTTACGGAGGGCCTGTTTCTCCATTTCCAGCGGGTCTGCAGTCCCAGTTCCCAGCGTTTATTCCCGTGTATGGTATTATGTCCGCTGCCGGAGGAGACGGCACCTGCATACCAGGTATAGGCGGTTTTCAGGTAAATGTCCAGGGAAGGCAATGTACGTATATGCATGGTAAGGTATATACGCTGTCCTTTCCCCTGCATGGCGGGTACCGAAAAAGCGTAAAGCAGGTCGCGTTCGTAACTGTAAATACGTGTATCGTAATCCGAAGTATGAAAGATACAGTAACGCAGGGAAAAATCCAGGGGACCGGATGCGGGCTGCCATACCAGGTCCTGCGCCAGCAGGTAACCCCAGCGTGAAGACGGTCCGTCCGCACGCAGGTATTGCACGGCATCGGCGCGCAGTTGTATACGCAGATTGCTGCGTATATGCATCATGAATTGTATACGAAAATCCCAGCGCCGCGTATCCTCCACAGCAGCCACTACCGATGGCAGTTTACTTTTCTCTTGCCGGTAACGGTAACGCACCCGGAAACCGCATTCGGCAGAACGGCTTATTTTCCAGCGCAGATCGGCACTTCCCTCTGCCATATAGGAAGGGAACGGCTGTGTATAGCTAAGCCAGGACGTATAGGCGGCATCGCCGTACAACAGCAGTTCCAGGCGCCTCAGGGGAAGACACTGTAACGAAAAGGAAACGCCCGTCTCTCCTGTGCCGTAGGCATATTGCCGCATGCCCGCCGAGTAAAAAGCCGTATACCTGCGGCTGTAATGTCTTTGTAACAGTGCCAGGCGGAACAGGGACGACAGGCTGCCCTGCCAGCCGTTTACACAGGCCCAGCCGCCGTTGCTGCTGCCGGCCCACTCTCCGAAGAGAAACCCGCCACCGGCTTTTATCGTATAATAAACAGAGGTATTCAGCAGGTGCCGCCCGCTAAAACGATAGCGTGCATAGGGCTTATCGGCGCGGAACAGGGGAACACTGAGCCCGGTATACTGCGCGCTGAAACCCACGCGCCACCGCGATGCCCGGTATTGCAGCAACAGGCCCGAAACCAGCTCTCCCACCCTACCTTTACGGTCGGTCTCCGCCTGCGTGCGATGCATACCCGTAGCGCTGAGTGTGCTGATGAACAGCGGCTGTTCCAGGCTGTCGTCCGCCACCGTAGCGTCGATCCGTTTATAACTGCCATACAGCGTAAGGTTCCAGCGTTTATGCGCCTGTATCTCCAGGGCAATTCCGCGCAGGAACATACTTTCGTTGGCCGAACTGCTTACACCGAGCCCCCGGGCATTTTTCATAAAACCGGCACCGGCAATACCTCCACCCGTGCTGAATCCGGTCCAGGCCGCCAGTCCCTGCCCGGCCTGTATACGAAAATCGCCCAGGACGATCTTTTTTACGATCCCTTTGGGCGGCGCCAGGAAGATATGCCCGGAATAAAAGTCGAACCCCTGTTTCTGACTGCCTTTAAAGAACTCTTCCCCGGCATCCTTTTCGCCCAGCAGGGCTACACTGAAACGATCTTTCACACGGTAACGGTAGCGTATATAATAGGCCTGCTTAGCGCCTTTGTAAGCGCCTCCGGGCAGGAATCCCTTGGCTGCCGGGAATTGTTCGCGGTAACGGGCCAGCAGTTCATGGCTGCCCGAAGCCAGCATCCGTTTCAGGTTCAGCGGTTTTTCCGCGGGCGGACCGGCTTCTGCAAACAGGGCGGTCTGTTTTGCCAGTTCCGCATCCCAGCCGTACAGCCAGGCCAGTTCATACACCGTTTTGAGGCTGCCGTAACGTTGCCGGTGTTCCAGCAGGGTCTGGATCTGTGCAGGCGCCAGGAAAGGCAGCTTCAGCAGTTCTTCTTCTGTGGCACGGTTCAGGTTCAGGGGTTCCCGGGCATAATCGTACAGGTCTTCCGCCAGTTCGCCGTAATCCTGGTCTTCGCCCTCCCGCACGGCCGTTTCTGATAGCAGGCGCTCGATCAGCTGGTCCATATCCGTTTTTTCTCCAGGTGGCTGCGCATGCAGGCTCAGCAGCACAAAGCCGCACAGGTAACTGTATATCGTTTTACGCATCACAGGGCTCTGGCAAAGGTGTGATTGAGGGAAAGCTGCGGAGAAAAGCCGGCGTAGCGCTTATAAGAAACCCCGATGTCCAGCTGTATACGTTTATGCAGGTAGCCGAAACCGAAGGACGGACTCAGCGGCAGAGTCTGGAAACCCGCACGGAAAGCCACTTTTTCCTTCCAGGTATATTCCAGGCCAAAACCGAAATTAAAAGGACGGTCGAAATCTTTCTCCAGCTGGACCGCACAGCTCAGCGAACGGTTCCATACGTACATGAGCCCGGTTTTGAGGATCAGCGGCAGTTTTTCCTGCTGAAAATCAGCTACCTTCTGCCGTATGGGATTGCTTACATGCAGTGCCCAGCTTATCTCCGGGCTGATCTGTATACGAATACCGGCGTCTGCCGAAAATACATGTGCCGTTCCATAGCCCTGCGCAATATGCAGCAGCTGGTAATTGAACTGCAGTCCGGCACTTACCCGCCTGCCGAACGTACGCGCGTATGACAGGCCGATACGGTTGCGGCTGAACAACTGAAAACCGCTGCGCTGCAGGCTGAGGCCAAATACGCCGTAGGCCCTGAAAGGCAGCACGCAGGCCAGGCCAAAGGAATTCAGCTCGCGGGAAATAAAGCGGTTCTCATAACTACTGCAGATCGCCGGCTTTTCCAGCCGGGCCATGGAGGCCTGGTTGTTAAAAACGGCGTATACATCGGTAACGCAAAGAGAGGCATTTCCCGCAGATGCGGCACGGGCACCGGAAAGTACGTACTGGGCTGCGGACACGGCCGGACACAGGAACGGCAATATCCACATCACCCGTAAGGGATGTAAAAGCATGGTCGGTAAACGTTTAAAAATTAATACTGGATCTTACCTGCGGTAAGTGTAGGGCAAGTTATCCAATTCCGCGGCACTCTCCAATACCTTTTCTGCCAGTTCTGCTTTGAATTTTATCAGTTTCTCTGCCAGTTTTTCGTCAGAGGCCGAAACAATGGACGCGGCGAGTATACCGGCGTTCTTTGCGGCATTGAGGGCCACGGTGGCCACAGGTATGCCGTTGGGCATCTGCAGGATGCTGAGAATGCTGTCCCAGCCGTCGATGGAATTGGACGATCTTACGGGTACCCCGATCACGGGCAGATGTGTATACGAAGCCGTCATACCCGGCAGGTGTGCAGCGCCCCCGGCCCCGGCTATGATCACACGTATACCGCGGGAGTGCGCCCCTTTGGCATATTCGGCCATACGATCGGGCGTGCGGTGTGCCGAAACGATATGTACCTCGAAAGGTATCTCCATCGTCTCCAGGAAATCGGCCGCTTCTTTCATTACCGGCCAGTCGCTTTTGCTACCCATAATAATACCTACCCGTGGCGTCATACTGCTTGATTTTATGCAAAAATGAACATTTTTTAGGCTTTTGCCTAATCCTTTTTGAACAATATCCGCTGCCCGGGCGGAACCTCTGCGGCAAAAATCACGTATAAGGAATACGAAATAATTTGTTTTTGCATGAGATTTTTAGCAGTAGTCCTTTTTTTACTGGCCGGCACGGCCTCCGCACAGCAAACGGTTACCTGGACCGAGAACAATGTACAGTTTACGATGCCCGAGAGCGGCAGCACGGGTAATCACAACGAAACCACCTTTGAATGGAACGGCACGCGCTACAGTGTGATCCTGTATTTCTCGAAACGCGGCTTCGACCTGAAAGAGGCGGCCCAGGCCACGATCGCCGCCGGCAGGGAAACCGGCGTAAAAAAGGTGGAACGGGAAAAAGAGATCAAGACCGAGACCATGGAGGGCATGTACTTTAAAGGCGATAAAAGCGGACAGCCCGTGGTATTTGCCGGCCTGCTCAACGGCAAGCTGAAGCGCGGCATTTTCGTGGAGATCGGTTATACGGGCACCTTCGAGGAGGCCCTGAAGATCCTGGACACGTTCAGGATCACCAGGTAAAATTCCTGTTACAGGTCATCTGCCGGATAAGCGGCCTGCCCGTAGGGTATTGCCGTTCATTGCCCGCAGATTACCGCTTATCGGCCCGGAACGACCGCTTATTTATTGAAGCAGGTGCCCACCGGGGAAAAAATGCATATTTGCAGGGTTACTCCATTTTATTCAGTGCCTCTGTAAACCCGAATACCCTGAAAAAAGATAACCGGTAATCTGCTTTACCGGTATTTTTTTGCGCGTACCTAACCGTTTTCCGGCTGTTCCCGGATAAAATGCAGGATATTTTCTGCCTCTTCGCGGAAAAGCTGCTGGTATTTAATGCGTACGGCGCTTTTACCGATTACATCAAAATATACCCAGCCGCCGATGCGCTGCAACACATATTTAGGTTGTTTGCCGGGGTTAAAAACACGATCGTAGGGTATTTTTTCCAGGAACGCGGTGTACACCGTATCAAAACGTTCTTTCTGCAATTTGTTGTCCTTTACGAAACGGATGTATTCCATTTCGTAAAGGTAACTGGGATCGAAATAGGGATCGTTCGTAAACGCATATCTATCTGCATAATGCGTCAGCAACGACTGAAAGTTTTCGTATATGGCTATCTGATCGGAATGCCGTGGAAGAACCACAAAAGAGCGCTGCGGGTTGCGCCAGATGCTGAGTATATCGCCGTCCACCGTGCTGCCTATGCTGAGCGAATCTTTTACGAGCAGCATCTGTTCGGCGTTCAGGTCCCAGAATTCGAGATGTGCACCAAAATTGGCCTCTACAAAATCTGTATCCGGCGGATCGATCAGCAGCAGTTCATTCACATTGCCATAGCCGTATTGCCCCAGGAAGGCCGCATAATCCGGCGGCAATTCCATGCCGGCAGCAGTTTCCAGCGCCCGGATATCTTCCGTATTCAGCGGTTGTGGCTTTCCGATCACATACAAATCCTTCATCGGTCGGCAGTATTCGTTTCCGGTACCAGCAGGGCTTTCACTTTCTGTGCAAAAATGGCCTCTGCTGATCCGGGAGCATTATAGCCGGGATCCAGTATGCGGTAACGGTAGCCACCGTGCCAGATGGTCAGCGTAACCACCTGCCCGTCCGGGTGAGAAGATGCGGGGATATGATGTTGCAGCTCGTCCCAGTCGATGGCTTTTGCCTCTAACAGCAAAGCCGCCAGCCGGGCCCGGTCTACATATATTTTGCCATCATCCAGGTTCCCGATCACGGTTACTTTATGATCGTAAGATTCCGTGCCGGGCATGCCCGGACTGAGTGCATAACCCAGCACCACCCCGGTTTCCGGGAGCAGGCTTTTATTTTCCGGAAGCTGCAAATAGGGCAGCCCTTCGCTCAGTTTATACTGAAAAGGCCAGTACAGGTCCAGGAAATCCTGTATTTCACCTTCGGTAAGCACTTCTTTCTGCGCGTTCTGCACAAAAGTATCGAGGGCCGCATTGGAACTGTAATATATATTATCCACATACCAATGAGATTCATCCAGCCAGAGTACCGTAACCGAATAGGGTGCCGTCTTACGGTAAGCCAGCAGGCTTTGATCTTCGCCGCCCCCCGCAACCATCTGCGTATAGTCATCCAGGTTCTTCGGGAACAGGAAATTAAACACTTCCCTGTCTTTCATGTATTCGAAATACGTATGCAGCGTCAGCGGTTCTTTCTCTTCACTGAAAAAGGGCAAGGCGCGCAGTTCGGTGTTCAGCAGCGCTTCCGTCTGTGCTTCGTTTATCTCTGCGGTCTCCCGGATAATGTACGGACGTGGATCTGCGATGCCTCCGTATACCATGAGGTCTTTGTTCCTCCGTACATCCGTATCGACCCCCTCTTTCTGCGTATATATTTCGATACGCGGATATCCTTTGCCGGAAAAAGTCTTCAGCGGTTCTTCCGGTTGGCGGACCTGTGCGCCAGGCGCATGCAGGGAAAAGATAAAAAAGACACAAAGGGCGGGTATCCTGTATATAGTATTCATCTTCACGGTCAGGGGATTTAGATAAATATAATACATTTTTCCATAATGGGCAAACGGCCTCCGGCCGGAACTTCTGTGGTCTATTACAGGAATTTTATATCTTTAAAACGATGGCAGAAGATATCTACGAAGAAGTGCATCCGGAATGGTACCGGGACCTGCAGCCCATGTACGCCCTGATCCTGGGCAGTTACCCGCCCCACGAAGGCCGGCGCACGTATCCTTTTTATTATCCCAATGCGCAGAACCGCTTCTGGAAAATCCTTTCGGACCTGGCGGGCATTCCGCTTGTATATACGAAAACCGATCCGCAAAAAGCCGTAGAGGAACGTTACCGCATTATGCAGGCGCTGCATGCCGGTGTGCATAACCTGGGCAAACGCATACTACGCCGTGGAAAAAGTTCGCTGGATACAAATATCGAGATCACGGAATTCCAGGATATACTGGGCATTATCCGGGCCCATCCCGAACTGGAAAAGATACTGCTCTCCGGCTTTTCGGCGCCCAGCAGCACGGCGCGGCTCTTCCTGCGTTACCTGCAGGAGCAGGGACTGGAACCCGATCCGCTTCCGCAGAAGATCGGCCGGGATACCGTTTTTGATATACCGGTGGAGGGCAGGCAGATCCGCTGCATCGTACTCAATTCCACGTCCACGGCATCGAGTGTACCCTATGCCGAAGTGCTGGAGCAGTTCCGGAAGGCGCTGGAACGCTGATCATTTTTCGTCTTTATACTTGCCGGTATTCGCATGTTCTTCGCAGAAACGGATGATATGCCCGGCCAGGTCGATGCCGGTAGCCCCCTCGATGCCTTTGAGTCCGGGCGAAGAGTTCACCTCCAGGATCAGCGGTCCGCGTGCAGAAGGCAGCATGTCTACCCCGGCCACCGATAAAGACAGCGCTTTGGCGGCATTCACGGCAGCCTCTTCTTCTTCGGGGCTCAGCTGTATCATGGTCCCGCGGCCTCCGCGGTGCAGGTTACTGCGGAATTCGCCTTCCTTGCCCTGGCGTTTCATGGCGCCCACCACCTTGCCGTCGATCACAAAGGCACGTATATCGCTGCCACCGGCCTCCCGGATGAACTCCTGGATGAGAATATTCTCCTTAAGCCCGCTGAAGGCTTCGATCACCGATTTGGCGGCCTTGTCCGTTTCGGCCAGTACCACCCCGAGGCCCTGTGTACCTTCGAGCAGTTTTATAATGAGCGGAGAACCACCCACCTGGCGTATCAGTTCATCTACATCGTCGTCTTTGGGAAATTTGGCAAACACCGTTTTCGGCAACCCCACTCCTTCGCGGGAGAGGATCTGCATGGCGCGCAGCTTATCGCGCGAGCGTACGATACTCTGTGAGCCGTTGGCACAGAAAACGTTCTGTACTTCGAACTGACGCACCACCGCTGTACCGAAAAACGTAACAGAGGCTCCGATACGCGGAATAATGGCATCGTAATGCTGCAGGGGATGCCCGTTGTATACTACCGCGGGGTTGCCCTGCTCTACCACAATACTGCATTTGGTGTGGTCGATCACCTGTACTTCGTGCCCGTGCTGATGCGCCGCTTCTACCAGGCGCGCCGTTGAATAAATCAGGCTGCTTCTCGAAAGGATTCCGATCTTCATGATCTTAGGTCTGGGGTTGTTTATTATTTTATACGGATGTTATCTGTTTGTTCTGCTGTTTACGCAGGTATTTTTCCGACTGGTTAAACGTGGAAACGTCCACCAGGAAACGCTTTGACAGGAAGGTACGGCCCAGCAGTACCGGGAATTTCATATTGCTGCGGTCGGTCAGGCTGAACTCCACCGGGAATTCTTCGCCGAAAAGCCGCACCACCGTTTTAATAATGTAGCGCTTTTCGGCTTTGCCCGTGCTGCTTTTTACAATTTTACGGCCACGGAACTCAAAGTAGTACGACTGCCTTTCATCTTCCTTTTTCTGCCGCTGCAAAGGTACCACGCGCAGCATGTGCCGCCCGTCGCGGTACAGTTCCTCGATCTCGCTGCAATGCATACTACAGCCATAAGCGCCCGTATCGATCTTGGCCTTTACGTTCACGAGCTGCAGGTCGGGCAGCCCGATCTTCTCGCTGCGGCCCACGGTCCATTTCACTTTGCGCGGTGTTGTATCCTTATGTTTCTGCGGCGTGTTCATTACGGCCCGAAATGTACATCAAGAATGGGAATTTCAAAAATTTTCCGCTATGGGTTTTTATACTATCCCTGTACTAAAGTGCAGGTTCGTCTTCAATGGCGTCAATGGCCTCATTTACAAACTGAATAAAAGGACGCTGCAAACGATAGGTTTCGGCCAGACGTTCGGCAAAATCGGCCTTTGTCACTTCCGAATCTTTAAAAGTGACCGAAACCACAAAATGTTTGTGCATCAGGTAGGGCATAATTTTATCGGAGGCATCCTCGAAGCCTTTGGGCGATTTTTTCAGCTTTTCGAATTCGGTAAGTCCGCCGAAAGTTTTCTTAAAGTCTTTGTTGTTCATGATCCGCAGGAACTCGTCGGGGCGGTAGTACACCTCGTTGCGTATGGCTTTGAGCACCGGCGGCATGGGCGCATACAGTCCGCCGCCCGTAAAACAGTCGCCCTGCATCATCTGGAAATAATAGCCGGCATGTTCAGTCTTTTTACCACCCGGCGTTATGGAGAATGCGATATGTGTTTTATAGGGGTCTTTATTCTTGCTGAAACGTACGTCACGGTTGATGCGGAAGATGCATTTAGAGGCTTCCAGGCCTCTTACGCCCGGGTCAAATTCGGATATACGCCCGATCATTTCCGCGGTAAACTCCAGGAAGTTCTTACGAATGGCCTCATATTCCTTACGATGCGCGTCGAACCATTCTTTATGGTTATTTTCCGACAGCTCATTAAAGAAGCGAAATATATCTTTGTTCAACATAAAGACGAAAGTACATATTTTTGCAACATGAAAGCAGCGGTATTGGAAGAAACGGGCAAAGACCCGGTGATCAGAACGATGGACATTCCCGAGCCCGGTCCGGGCGAAAAACGGATACAGTTGCAGTATGCTGCACTGAACCACCGCGACGTATATATACGAAACGGTCAGTACGCGCGTATACAGCTGCCTGTGATCCCCGGCAGCGACGGCTGCGGTACCGATACCGAAAGCGGCAAACGGGTACTCATCAATCCCTCTTTCGGCTGGGGAGATGATCCCCGGGCGCAGGGCAGTTCCTATACCATCCTGGGTATGCCGCGCAACGGTACTTTTGCCGGATACATCTGTGTGCCTGAAGACCGTATCCATGCCGTACCGGAACACCTGAGCAGTGCCGGGGCCGCCGCATTGCCGCTGGCCGGTGTTACCGCTTACAGAGCCTTGTTCACCCGTGCACAGGCCCGCAAAGGCGAAAAAGTATTCATACACGGCATCGGTGGCGGCGTAGCGCTTTTTGCCATGCAGTTTGCCCTGGCTGCCGGCTGCGAGGTATACGTAAGCAGTTCCTCAGAAGAGAAGATACAGGATGCCGTAGCCCTGGGCGCTAAAGACGGGTTCCTGTACAATACCGACGACTGGGCTAAAAACCTGGCTGCACAAAAGCTCTCTTTCGACGTGATCGTGGAAAGTGCCGGCGGACCCGGTTATGCCGGTCTGCTGAGCATTGCCGCCCCCGGCGCACGTATTGCCAGTTACGGCGGCACGCGCGGCAAAATGGACGGACTTTCGCCCCAGGTCATCTTCTGGAAACAGCTGTCCCTGCTGGGCAGCACCATGGGTAACGACAACGACTTTGCCGAGATGCTGGCCTTTGTAAGCCGGCACGGGATAGAGCCCGTTATTTCGAAAACATTTGCCCTGGAAAACATTGCCGATGCCTATACGTATATGCACGAAGCGCAGCAATTCGGAAAAATAATCATCGATATTCAGTCATAAAATGCACTACCTGGAAATTAGCACCGAGAACCGCATCGGGTTCATTACCCTGAACCGCCCTGAAAAACGCAATGCCTTTAACCAGGAACTGGTGGCCGAACTGCATCAGGCTTTTACCCAAATGGAGAATAACGCCGATGTACGCGTGGTGGTACTGCGCGCCCGCAGCGACGTGTTCTGTGCCGGTGCGGACCTGGGATACCTGCAGCAGCTGCAGACCTTCTCCCACCAGGAGAACCTGGACGACAGCCGTTTCCTGGCCGGGGTGTACCAGCAGATCTACGAGCTGGGCAAACCCGTAATTGCCATGGTACAGGGGCATGCCATTGCCGGCGGCGCCGGACTGGCCACCGTTTGTGATTTCTGCTTTGCCGTTCCGGAAGCTAAATTCGGCTATACCGAAGTACGCATCGGTTTTGTACCGGCCATTGTAAGTTATTACCTGAGCAAAAAGATCGGGGAAGGCCGGGCCCGTCCCCTGCTGCTGAGCGGCGACCTGGTGAGCGCGGAAGAAGCACATCGCCTGGGTGTGGTTACCCACCTGAGCCAGCCGGAACAGCTCGAAAACGACGTGATCGCTTTTGCCGAAGGTCTTATCCGTGCTACCAGCGGCGAAAGCCTGTACCTGACCAAAAAGCTGATCTCCGAGATCAATGCGGCCGATACCACTACCGACGCTATGCAGATCGGTGCAGAATACAACGCACGTTCGCGGGCCACGGACGATTGCAAAAAAGGGATCGCCGCCTTCCTGAATAAAGAAAAAATACAGTGGTAGGCCCTGCCCTGCTTTGTGTATCTTTACCGCCAGATCAATATCCGTTGTATGAAGTTTGACGATTATTCCATTGTTCCCGAAATCAAGAAAAGTCTTGCGGAAAGCGGCTTTAAACGACCTACGGATATACAGTTCAAGAGCATTCCTTCCATCCTGAAGGGCGAAGACGTGCTGGCCATTGCACAGACCGGTACCGGTAAGACCGCCGCTTTTGCCATTCCCCTGCTGAGCAGACTGCACCAGGAGAACGAGCTCGGCATGGTAGATTTTGTACGCTGCCTGGTACTGGTGCCCACGCGCGAACTGGCTCTGCAGATCAGCGAGGTGTTCCGGCAGATCGGTAAATATTCGAACGTACGGGTCTTTTGCCTGCACGGCGGTGTGGAACAGGAAGAACAGATCGATACCCTGATCGGCGGTACCGATGTACTGGTGGCTACCCCGGGGCGACTTTTCGATTTGATCAGTCAGCGTATCTTCCACCTGAAAAAGCTGGAAGTGCTGGTACTGGACGAGGCCGACCGCATGCTCGACAACCGTTTTATCCACGATATACGCGACCTGCAGAAGCATTTGCCCAAACACAGGCAAACCCTGTTCTTTTCGGCCACCATCGACAACCGCATTAAAAAACTGGCCTACAACCTGGTGAACAACAACGCCATTCGTATACAGATCTCGCCCAAAGACCCTGTATCGAAAAACGTACATCACTCGGTTGCTTTTATCGAGATGGATGACAAGCGTTTTTTCCTGGAAAGCCTGATCCGCGATAACGAAGACCGGAAGATACTGGTGTTTGTACGCACCAAAGTGCGGGCCGAACGGGTAAACAGCGCCATGGAGCGGGCAGGCATACCCTGCGAGACCCTGCATGGCGACAAGGAACAGAAAGAACGCTTCCTGGCCCTGGAAAATTTCCGGAAGGGCATCAACAAAGTACTGATCGCTACCGATGTAAGCGCGCGTGGCATAGACGTGGAAGGTGTGGACATCGTGGTGAACTACGATCTGCCCGACGTACCCGAGAACTACGTACACCGTATCGGGCGTACCGGCCGCGGACGGAGTAAGGGACAGGCCATTTCGTTCTGCAGCACGGAAGAAAAGCCCCTGCTGGAAGAAATTGAAAAGCTGGTCTCAAAAAAGATCGAGGTCGTTTCCATCAGCAAGGCCGATTATGAATTTACCCTGAAGAACAGCGAGTCTGCGGCGCCAGATCTGGCCGCCCTGTTGCGCGAGGCTGAAGAACTGGAAGAACAGCTGCGCAAAAAACGCAAGAAGAAAAAATGAATTTCAGAATTCTATAAACCTACCTTTTCTTCCTTCAGATAGTTGATATAATCTGTGATCTGGTTTTTCTGTAATTTGGTTACATTTACAATCCCAACCCGTCCTTTTAGTGAATCGTATCCGTATTTCATGAAAAGTTCGCCAATTGAAGAATTCAGAAATGAAGATGAGACCGCATGACAATCTGTAAAATCTATTGTTACGGACTGCCCTTTAGACAAATACTTATCTAACTCTTTAAAAAGGTTTTCCCCTTCAGAGTTTGTGTAAGTACCATTAACAATGGACAATAATCTGATCCGTATTCGAGCGTCTGTAGCCATAAGCATACCTGATTCTTACAAAATTACGAAAAAAGCTCGTCTTCATTCTCAACTTTTTCGATTTTCTCTAAATTGGTTGTATCCATTCTCAGGTGTATATGAGTTCCAAGAAAGGAGTTCTGCATCCCTTCATGTACTGTTTCTTCCCTGCTTTCCTCTCTTCTCAAAATTGCTTCATTCGCAACAATGAACAAACTACTATTGGTAGCCTTAACGTTAGATAAGACCAGGTCTAATCCCAATCCCCGGTTTTGCGGTGTAGATTTGGTTGAATATCCTTTAATTACAGATTCCATCAGCGCTTTTTCATGTGCTATGGGAGCTTCTCCTTTTTGTTCTCTATATGCATTTATTTTGTTCGGAATTCCAACTCCAAAATCACAAATGGAAACAGATAACTCGTGTTTATTTGGTGCATATTGTACCAGGCAATACCCAGATACTTTAGATTCGGAATGGTCCTGGATATTATTGAAGATTTCTGCCAGTACAATGGAAATGGGTGACAGGTCCTGTTCAATAAGGAAATTATTCTGATAATATTGCCTTGTATGATCAATATAGAAATGCGTTCGCGAGCAATCGACCTTCCAAATAGGCATTACACGTTCGGCAAGATGATGTGCAAAATTATTCCGGTCTGTACCGGGTTCCCAATGTTTAAAAAAGGACATTTTTTCAAGATACAGCCGGATTGAATCGCTAACACCGGAAAGCCGGAACACAATCTGAGTACCCTCAATAAAGTATTCCTCTATAAGACAGGCAAGCGAAACCACATGCCATGCATTGATAAAAGTTGCGGCGCCAAGATCAACTATTAATTGCAGGGGTCGCCGGCGAAGAATATGAATTCTGTTCTCATTGATAAACTGAATCCAGGCAGCAACATCTCTTCCCGGTACAACGTGTATCCGATGGGTGGTAAGGGGTTTCACTAAGTACCAAAATACAAAAAATCAATGATCAACCGACCTGTTTAGTTAATTGATCAACGCAACAGCGTCAGGTGCCCGATCAGCTGTTTGTTTTTACCCTTGTACTCCTTATAGTCGATGCGATACACATACATACCGCTTTCCGCGGGTTTTTCGGTGTTATTGAACCAGCCGCCGTTCCAGCCTTTGTATACGTCGGATGAGCGGAACACCTGCTCGCCCCAGCGGGAGAAGATCGTGAGGGAATAATTTTCCAGGTAGCTCATTACCGGCTTCCATTCGTTGTTCAGATCGTCTTTACCCGGCGTAAAAGCATTGGGAATGAATATCTGCGGAAGCGGTTCCACCAGTATCAGCTTTGAAAGAGAATCCACGCAATTGCCGTTATACACCACCTGTTGCAGTTCGTACTGGCCTTCCAGCAGAAATATGTAACTGAAATCCGGCGTATTGAACATGGCCCCGTTGCTCAGGGTATACATCATACCGGTGGCATTGGCCGAAGCATCACTTACGTTCATCTGCGGAGCATCCAGCTGTACACGGTCCGGGGCGTTGAAGCCGGCCACGGGCATGGGCGTTACGTTCAGGGTAAGCGTTACCGTACTGTCACATCCATTGGCGGCCTGCAGCACCACGGGATACACCCCGGTCTGCGTATAGACCTGCCCCTGGTATACAAAGGTTTCTCCCTGGCACATCTGGTGATTCAGTACACTTTGTTTTACCGGCAACACATTCAGTACGTAATTGGATACAGCCGAAGTACAGCCCTGGAATACCACGTATAAACTGTAATTTCCGGCGTCGGCAAGCTGTACGGGAACGATCTGCAGATCTTCCGTGGCCTGCGGATTACCGCCCGGCAGGGTCCAGTTGTACAGCAGACCCGGCACCGTGGGCATATCCAGCAGCAGGTTATCGCCTTCGCAGACAGCGGGCGGACCGTTCAGCGGCGGAGCCGGCGGCACGGGAATTACCGTAACGGTAACCTGGTCGGTACTCTGGCAGGTGCCCTGTGTGGCGGTAAGCGTATACACCTGTGTAGCCGCAGGCGTGAACGCCACGTTGTCTGTAACCCCGTTGTCCCAGCTGGGATTGGGAGAACCAATGGCCGTAAGCGTGACCTGGGTTCCGGCACACACCTGTATATCGGGCCCGGCATTAGCGGCCGGAGCCGGCAGTACCGTTACCGTTACCTGGTCGGTGTCTGTACAGGTATTGACAGCCGTACCAATGACCGTATAGACCAGGGTGGCAGCCGGAGTGAACGGTACATTATCGGTTACTCCATTATCCCAGGTATACGAATTGGCTCCTGAACCACTGAGTGTTACCTGTTGCGGAGTACAAACGCTTATATCAGGCCCCGCACTTACCGTGGGAGAAGCCTGTATGGTAACCGAAACAGTATCTGAACCACAGATATTACCGTTCTGCACAGAATACTGGATATTGAAGGTCCCCGCACCGGAAAGGGCCGGATCAAAATCTCCCGTAACCGAATCGATACAGGCGCCACAGCTGGCAGCCCAGGTACCACCACCGATATCGGCCGTAATGGTAAAACCGGAATGATTATCGCAGATAACACCGTTTACGCCGGCAATAATAGGATTGATGGAGGGATTTACCGGTACCGGCGGGGCATTAACATTGGTCTGCGCGCAAAAAGCCGCCAGGCCGCCCCCGGAAGTAACTTCGATCAATATGGTATTGAGGCCCGGCTGAAAATTGTTGCACATATTGATATTGGCCGCATTCGGAAGCTGAAATCCCACAAATCCACCGGGATTAGGCGGGTTCATGTTGGCTACGGCCGGCTGGGCCACCCCGTTCACAAAAATATTGGTTACGGAGTTATCGGCCATGAACGACATATTTACACAGAAATTGGCCGGGATATTATTGCCACAGGCATCGCTGCAGGGCAGGTTGAACTGTATACGATAATAATACACGATAAGACCGCCTACAAAGAACTGACCATCGTCCACTGCATTCACATTCGTGGATATCCACTGGGCATCGGGCCAGGGGCTTGGCGAATAGGGATTGGTCACCGGCACTCCCAGCACCACCGCCGGGTTGTAGGGCCCGGCCATACTGTTGCGGGAAACGTCCCAGTCGATATCCAGCGCGCCCGAAGGCAGAATACCGCCATTACCGTTCTTACCGGTATGGAAATAATTACTGGCCGGCACCGGGAAACCCGAACAGTCCGGATCATTGCAGTCCACAAGTCCGTCCCCGTCGTCGTCGATGCCATTATTACAGTTTTCCGCCTGCTGCGCATAGGAAGTATAAGAGAAAGTGCAGAGAAAAAGAAAACAGAATACCCGGACCAGGACCGTCTTTTTCATAGTGTTCAGATGTATAGTTAAGCGCCTGCAATTTATGAAATTTTATCATATTTTAACAATTCAAAGAAAATAAATCGCACACATTCTGAAGCAGATACTTATTTATACGCAGCCAGAGCAGCAAAAGCGGGCCCCATAGCCGGAACCCGCTTTCTCTGTATTTCGTTTTATTTTTATTTCAGCAGTTCAATGGCTTTATCCAGGGCCCGGTCCTGCCCGGCGTCCAGTTCTGTTTTTACGGAAGTTACCGGGTATTGCGGCAGCAGGCCTGTGCCTTCGTGACTGACCCCGTTCCCGTCCCGGTAATCGCCGATAGAGAGCGTATACATCCAGCCGTTGGGCAGTTCTTTCATCACCGCATCCGAAAACGCGCCGGAAGTAGTATCGCCCACGTGTATTACATGTGCCTGGGTAAGCATGGCCAGGGAAAAGGTCTCGGCTGCGCTGGCCGTTCCCTTACCGGTAAGCAGCACAATGGGTTTTGTGTAGGTAATGCCCGCGGGGCTGGTGTTCCAGACGTATTCCGCAGAGAAATCGTCCGGTCCCGGCCCGGTTTTCTTACGGCTGCGCATATACACCTTTTCCTGTGCCGTAAAATAAGAAGCCGCTATCTGTGAAAAGGGATCGTACCCCCCGCCGTTATCGCGTATATCGATCACCAGGCCCTTGCTATCCCGGATCTGCTCCACGTACTGGCGCAGGTCTTTGGTATAATCGCCCTTTTGTCCGTCGAAATTGATCAGGTGCAGGTAGGCGATGTTTCCTTCCAGCATACCCGCGTCCATACCGGCATTCAGCATACGGTACCCGCTCAGGTAATGCTCCCGGATGGTCTCAAAATGAAAGGTTTCGTCCACATAATACCCGTTCTGCAGGTCGGCAGACCAGTTGGGCAGCCCCGAACCGTTGGGATATAAGGTTATATGATTGTCATTCAGCGGTTTGATCATATTTACCAGGGCGGTATACAATTCCTGTTCCGAAGCGTCCGGCCCCGCCAGGGTCTTGTTTACGGCATAGGCACTGTCCCAGTCGATCTGTTTCAGCTTGAACATACCGTATTGTTCCTTAAAAGTGGTATAAAAGCTTTCCAGGTTGGCAGCCGGATCATTTTCCGGACCTTCGCCCAGTATTTTAGAGCAGGAAGCCGTTAGCAGAACAAGGGGCAGCAGCAGTAGTATCGTATATTTTTTCATGATGATCAGAGTTTTATATGTAACAGGATACGGAAAGAATTGTGCAGGTAACGTACCTCGCGCGGCAGCGTGTAGCGGCAGAAAGAAGGCGCATACTCCAGGCCCAGGGCCGTGCGTTTACCCAAAGCATAACGGTAGTTCAGGCGCAGGGTCAGTTCCTGGTAGGTATGGAGCGAGGCAAAACGGGTGCCGCTGCTAAAGAATCCACCCACCCGGGTACTAACACCAGGCGAAGACACCGAACCGTGATACGGCAGCCGGCTTACGGCGGCCAGCAGGGGCAGTTCGGCTGCAAAACCGATGCTGTGTTTATTCCAGGCATGCTGTTTTTCAAAGCGAAAGGCCAGGCTGGCAGCGCTCATCATACCCGCGGGGATAAAACCATCGATGTACATTACGTTCCAGCGTAGTACGGGGCCCAGTTCCGCACGGTTTTCCAGCGGTTTGGAAGAGCCGTTCACCCGGAAAAGACGGCCGGCATGGATATTCCAGCTGTACATATTGCCCCGCACGGGCACTTCCACCACATCGTAAGTGCCATCCCAGTTCCAGTTGGCAAAAGATATTTTACGATCGGGGTAAGACGGGGTGTACATACTGCCGTAACCGGCTTCCAGACCTGCCGTCCAGCTGCCTTTGGGGGCAGTATAACGGTAATCCAGATCTAAAACGGCCCTGTGGGCCACATACCGGAAGTCAGAAGCTCCCCGGTCCAGGTAATCGCTCCGGGTATACCCGGTCCTCAGTTCCAGGCGATGTTCCTGCGCCTGGACAAGGGCAGGTAAAAAGAACATCGCACATGCATAAAATACGTGTTTCATTGTGATAAATTCTGGGGCAAAGATCGGGTTCACAGGCCTTACAAACGTCTCAGGCGGCCGCAAAAGACTTCTCTTAGCGACTATCTTTCAAGAACTTGACGTATTCGGACGGAGTTTGACCGGTCCGCTTCCTGAAAAAGTTATTGAAAGTGGCCTTGGAATTAAAACCGGATTCCATAGCCAGCCCCAGGATATTCAGGTGGGCATATTCGGGCAGTGTGGCCAGGCGTTTAAATTCCTCCAGGCGGAAGTCGTTTATGTAATCATAGAAATTACGTCCGAAACAGGTATTGATGATCTCGGACAACTGGTGCCTTGAATAACCGCTTTCGGCAGACAGTTCGGCCAGGGTAAGTTCGTTGCGCAGGTACAGGCGGCGCTCCGCAACGATCTGCTGCAGGCGCAGGGCCTGCTCTTCCATGTTCCGGGTATCCTGCGGCGTTTCTTCTTCCTCCGGGGCTAATTCCGCTTTCACGGGCGGTATTTCTTTTCCGGCAACGGCCATATTGAACAGATCGGGTTGTGAAAGGGCCCGGTAACCGATCCAGTACATCAGCAGTACCATGGCTATAAAATGCGTGCCGTGCAGGGGTTCCAGGAAGGGTATGTGATAGCTGCGGGCATTGAACAGCAGGGTGGCAAACAGCATTACCCCGGTACTGGCATACAGGAAATGCCGCAGCCAGTCCAGGCGCCGGCGTTCAATATCCGAAAATTCATCTTTCAGTCCCTTCAGGTAGCGGTAATACCAGACCAGGGCGGCAAACATAAAAAAGAGGTCTACAATATTCACCAACTGGTTGAACCAGCCGTAATCGTGCTCCAGCACCAGGTCCCATTGAGCCATATAGGCCCGTTTTTCGGCGGCGCTCTGTATAAAAAAAGGCATCTTCAGTACAATAAGCAGCAGTACCGGGCTCAGCGGCCACAGATCGCGGAAGCGCAGCCGGGCCGGACCGGGAATAAGCATGCGTACATACATATAGATAAGCGGACCATACAGGGCACTCAGTACCCAGCTGATCCGGCTTACGTGCGGATACTTCTGAAAAAAGGCAGGGTTATCGTTCGCCACGATGAGCAGATGCAGGAACACCACCAGCATAATGATACCCAGCAAACGGTTAGACAGGCGGTTGTTGCGCCGGGTAACCAGCAGCAGGAACAGGATCAGGGCCTGCATACTTCCGAGGAGTACGATCAGTTGCATCAAAACGAGAGGTTTTCGGGGCCGGTAAAGGTAATACAAAGCCCACAGCGATGTGCGGCGAAAATTGAGGATAGATTATAAAAGATTGAGAACCAGAAAAAAACAAGTTTTAACAGATTATTCGACCTCGGGTGAAGCAGGGTGTGTTTTTTTCACTATGTTTGCAGAGATTTGGGAATGAAAGTAAGGACCTAAGATTTACGTTATTCTGCATCGGTATCGTTGTACGTTAATGCCAATCTGTAATCTCTGCTTGAAACTCAATGTAATTTTTATTTTTTTTATTCAGAATGAACATTTTTGTTTCAAATTTAAGCTACGGCGTAAGTGATGCCGACTTAAGAGAGTTGTTTGAAGAGTACGGAGCCGTATCTTCAGCTAAAGTAATTATGGATCGTGAAACCGGTCGTTCAAGAGGTTTCGGATTTGTTGAAATGGGTGATGCCGAAGGGCAGAAAGCCATTGACGAACTGGATCGTGCCGAGTATGACGGAAAAGTTATTTCCGTATCCGTTGCCCGTCCGAAAGAGAACAACAACAACCGCAGTGGTGGTGGCTTCCGTGGCAACCGCGGTGGCGGCGGTCATGGTGGTAACAGCGGTGGTTTCAAACCCCGTCGTAACTACGACAACAATAACAACAGTTACTAAGAAAATATTTCTTTCATATTGTTTAAGGCATCCTCACAAGGGGTGCCTTTTTTTATGGTGTAAAAAGCGCTTCAGCTGTCTGCCATAGGCCCGGCAGCTTATCAGTATAAGGCTTATCATAGCTCCGGCCTGAACAGGTAAACGCCAGTTGCGGGACTCTTTCATTTCCGCTTCGGGTGTAAATTCCTGTGCATTTACCCAGGCAATGAACAGGTCTGCCATGATCCATTGCCCCAATAGATAGCTCTTTTCGCCCTTACAGGTATAAGGCAGGCCAAAAAGTTCGATGCTGTTCCTTAACGAAATGCCTGTATTATGCGCTCCGAATAGATTCATGGTATACACGCCTACGATGGATGCCGCCCCACCAGCACCCCAGATCACAGGGCCGGAATCGATATCGCCACCGCCATTTTCCTTATATGGATATTCTCTTAATGCGGCAAGCCCCAGCCTGTATGTAAGAAAGTGTTCATGGTATATCTTGAATTTACGTCGGGCATACGTACTATCTATTTCATGCAGCATAATGAGGATAAGACTTTGTGAAGAGCCCCTCGCCTCCTGGCTTACCCGGTCCTTTTCCGTATCATAGGCATGAGGTATCAATTTACGGGAATCTGTCCGTCTATCGGCTCTTTGCAACCAGTGTGTCAGGGTATTTTCATAAATATTTCCGAATATTCTGTTGCCGGCAGACAATGCCGCCATACACACCAGCATATCGGCGGGCCAGGCAGCTCCCGGGTAAGATTCGGCATAAGGTGTTTCAAGGGTATCGGCACAACCAGCCAGCAGATCACAGTTCTGTCGGAAAAGCCGGTTCAATAAAGTGTCTTTTTCCGTAGAAGCTTCTATAATGAGGGCAAGCAGGTAATTACTCCAGCCAAAATGAAAAGCCCCGTACGGCAGGGCTTGTGCGCTGTCAAACACAAGCGTTCCTGCAGGTGAACAGATTTCTTTCCAGGCCCATATCGCTTCTGAGCGCGCATGTGCATATAAGGGCGTTCCGGGAACAAGTGCCTTCATAAACTGTGCCTGTGCCAGACCATACAACGCATGACTAAAAACAAAGCCTTCCGGGTACACCTGCTGCATGGCCGAAGCAGCTCCCTCGTGCATACGAGGTTCCAGGTAAGTAAGCTGTGCATACAGGTCTCTGTTGTAGGCGCCTTCAGGCCCGTTATTAAATGCAGGCCTGTAATACAGACGTATTTGAATATACAGGAACAGCAGACAGAAGAAACCGTATGCTATAGCTTTCGTTATTTTCTTCATGCGACCTCGGGGAATTACGGAAAAATACAAAAAAAGCCCCGGCATAACCGGGGCTTATCTATAAACAAGGATGTTGTTTTAGTTTTTCAGGAACTGACGCAGCACGTACTGAAGGATACCTCCGTTCTTGTAGTACTCGATCTCGATCTGTGAATCCAGGCGGCAGGTCACCTCGAACTCCGTAACGCTGCCGTCTTCTTTGGCGGCTGTTACTTTCAGCACTTTACCCGGGGTAAGTCCTTCGGTGATGCCATGGACTGTGAACACTTCCCTACCTGTGAGGCCCAGCGTTTCGGCCGACTGACCGTTGCGGTATACCAGCGGCAGTACGCCCATGCCCACCAGGTTGCTGCGGTGGATACGTTCGTAGCTCTCGGCGATCACAGCTTTTACGCCCAGCAGGAAAGTTCCTTTGGCAGCCCAGTCGCGGCTCGATCCGGAACCGTATTCTTTACCGGCCAGTACCACCAGCGGCGTTTTTTCGGCCTGGTATTTCATCGAGGCATCGTATACGCTCATTTCCTCACCGGTAGGCAGATAGGTGGTAAATCCGCCTTCCTGGGTAGCCAGTTTGTTTTTGATACGTACGTTGGCAAAGGTACCGCGCATCATTACCTCGTGGTTACCGCGGCGCGAGCCGTACGAGTTGAAGTCGGCCTTCTGCACACCTTTGGCAGAAAGGTATTTACCGGCAGGTGTACTTTCTTTGAAAGAACCCGCGGGCGAAATATGGTCTGTAGTAATGGAATCTCCCAGTACCAGCAGGGTGCGTGCGTCGCGGATATCTTCCGGTTCGGCCACGGTCTCTGACAGGTTGTTGAAGAACGGAGCTTCTGCAATATAAGTGGAATCGGCATCCCAGGCAAAGATCTCGCCTTCGGGGGCAGCCAGTTCCTGCCAGGATTCGTCACCGGTGAACACCTTGGCGTATTCTTTGGCAAAGGCCTCCTTGGTAACGCTTTTCATTACCGATTCGTAGATCTCCTGGTTGCTCGGCCATACGTCTTTCATGAATACCGGGTTGCCGTTCTTATCGGTTCCCAGGGGTTCGTTAAAGATATCGGTGTTTACCGTACCGGCCAGGGCATAAACCACTACCAGCATGGGCGAAGCCAGGAAATTCATTTTTACCTGCGGGTGTACGCGGGCCTCGAAATTTCGGTTACCCGAAAGCACCGAGGTTACCACCAGGTCTCCCCCGTCAACGGCGGCCGCGATATGATCGGGCAGCGGACCGGAGTTACCGATACAGGTGGTACAGCCGTAACCGGCCAGGTTAAATTTCATGGCTTCCAGTTCTTCGAGCAGTCCGGCATTGATGAGGTAATCGGTTACCGCGCGCGAACCCGGAGCCAGGGAGGTTTTTACCCAGGGTTTTACCTGCAGGCCCAGTGCACGTGCTTTTTTGGCCACCAGACCCGCACCGATCATTACGCTGGGGTTCGAGGTGTTGGTACAGCTGGTAATGGCGGCAATGACCACATCGCCGTCTTTCAGGTTATAATGATTGCCTTCTGCATCGGATACATTCACGGCTTTGGCCTGCTCCTGGGTGCGACCGAAGTCTTTTTCCAGGCTGGCCTGGTAACCCTGCTGCAGGGTGCTGAGGATAATTTTGTCCTGCGGACGTTTCGGACCGGCAACGGTAGGAACTACGGTGGTCAGGTCCAGTTCCAGCACGTGTGTGTACTGTACTTTATCTTCGTTCTCGCGCCACAGCATATTGGCTTTGCAGTAGGCTTCCACCAGTTGTACCTGGTCTTCGGCGCGGTTGGTCTTGCGCATGTAATCCAGCGTCTGGTCATCGATCGGGAAGAACGATACCGTACAGCCGAACTCAGGCGACATATTGGAAATGGTAGCACGGTCGGGAACGCTCAGGTTGTCGAGGCCGGGACCGAATACTTCTACGAATTTTTCTACTACCCCGTACTGGCGCAGCAGGTTGGTGATGGTAAGTACCATATCGGTAGCGGTAGCCCCTTCGGGCAGTTTACCGGTGAGGCGCAGACCGATCACTTCGGGCATTACAAAGAACAGGGGCTGACCCAGCAGGGCGGCCTCGGCCTCGATACCACCCACACCCCAGGCAATTACACCAATACCGTTCACCATAGGTGTGTGCGAGTCGGTACCTACCAGGGTGTCGGGGAAAGCCAGTCCGTCGCGGGTAATTACGCCCTGGGCCAGGTATTCCAGGTTCACCTGGTGGCAGATACCCATTCCCGGAGGAACCACCGAGAAGTTATTGAAGGCTTTCTGGGCCCATTTCAGGAACTGGTAGCGCTCTTTATTGCGCTCGTATTCCAGCTCCATATTTTTACTGAGCGAGTCTGAACTTCCGAAATAGTCAATCTGTACAGAGTGATCGATCACCAGGTCTACGGGTACCAGCGGATTGATCCGGCTGCCAACTTTACCTTTGCGAACGGCTTCGGCGCGGATCGACGTAATGTCTACCACAGCCGGAACTCCTGTAAAGTCCTGCATCAGTACGCGGGCAGGTTTAAACGGAATTTCCTTGTCGGCCGGTTTCGGCTTCCAGTTCAAAATCGTTTCCACGTTTTCACGTGTGATGGCAAAATTGTCATAGTTACGCAGCGCGTTTTCCAGTAGTACACGAATCGAGAACGGAAGCGCATCCACCGCATAGCCCTGTTTCTGAAGCTCTGCCAGTGAATAGTAACCGAAAGTTCCTTTCGCGCTTGTCAATTCCCGCTTAATGCCGAATATATCCTGACTCATTACAAATTGATTTTATAGATGCACAAAGATAATTGTATCACTTAAAAAGGGGAAAATAAATTGCAAAATACCTATAGATATTTTCTATGCCTGTATTAACGGCACTTTGCCGCTGGCGATAACAGGGTAGAACAGGGCATTTTACTACCTAAATGCAGGTAATCAAAGCCGGGGGCATTTAACACAAAAATAATGCGGGAACCGCGTTTTACCAGAGTTTTGCGGGGTATTCACCCGATGCTGTGAGTGCGGCCAGGCTCTGCTGTACGCCTTCCTTATCTTCGCGGTAGGTAACGCCGAACCACTGTGCCGAATTGGGAATGATGCGTATACGATGTCCTTCGTCCATCAGTTTTTTCACCGCCAGCGGAATGTAGAACTCGGCCTTGGGATCGTTGATATTAGCGGCGGCAAACTCGCGGAACCAGGCGTCGAGCCGTTCGAATACCGAAAGCTGGAAGCCCCAGAAATTCATACTCACCGGGCTGTCTTCGGGCAGGTTCAGCAGGCTGCCGTCCTTTTCCTCGGATACGATCTGTCCGTCCTTACGGTATATTTTGGTGCGTTCGGTAATATTCTGCAGGTAGCCTTCTCCGTCTGCTTCGCACACCCCGCGCGACACGCTGCCGTTCTCCGAAAGGGTGCGGGCCAGCTCGTAACCGGCCATAGCGTGCAGGCTGTCCGGGTTTTGTGCCGAAAGAAATCCGGCCATGGTCACAAAAGCATCGCGGCCATAAAAATCGTCGGCATTGATCACCGCAAAAGGAGTGTCTATCTGTTTACGCGCGGCCAGCATGGCGTGTCCTGTGCCCCAGGGTTTGGTACGTTCTGCCGGTGTTTCCAGCCCGAAAGGCGAAATGTCCAGGGTCTGGTAGGCAAACTCGTAGGGAATACGGCCACGGAGCTTTGCATCGAAAACCTCTTTAAAATCCGGCTCCAGTTCGGGGCGGATAATGAATACGATCTTGCCGAAACCGGCACGTATAGCGTCGAAGAGAGAATAATCTATAATGGTTTCGCCATTGGGCCCGAATGGGTCGATCTGCTTGATTCCGCCGTAGCGGCTGCCGATCCCGGCGGCTAATATGACTAAAGTAGGCTTCATGCTTCTAATTTGGGGACGAAAATGGGAAAAATATCCGTAGCCGCAAAACCTTATTGATGCAGCGTGGCTTTTCGCAGCAGTTCCAATTTGATGGTAAGAAAATCGAGCATAATGGAGTCGTTGTACTGTACGGCTCCACCCGCCGCCGTCTTGCGCGCCAGGGCGTCCTGCATGCTTTTTTCTGCCGCATCGTCCCATACGCCCAGCGAGGTGGCTTTGTCGTATAGTTTCAGGTAGTATTTAAATACGTAACACAGCATTTTATGAAACTGCCCCAGTTCTTCCAGGGCAAAGCGTATCTGCATTGTAGTTGCGCAGCTCCATTATGGCCCGCTCGTATTCGTCGTTCAGGATAAAGATGAGCACCAACAGCGTACGGAAATAGTAATAATCGTACGAGCTTTCGGGCACCGACATGGTCACCAGCAGCTGTTTGGCGTCTTTGTTACGCTTCAGGGCCATGTGTATCAGCACGCGCTGGAAGAGGAAACGGCAGCGCAGACGGTCTTCGGCCTGCCAGTCCTTTTTGTACCGCTCCATTACGGTATCGGCCTTTTCAAAATCAGCCTTTTTCAGCAGGGCCGACAGGTAGTTGAACAGGATATTGCCGCGCAGTTCGTACTGCCCGATCATGGGCTCGGTGTATGCTTTTTCGAAATAGCCGGCTGCCTTTACAAAATCGCCCGAGAGATAATAGTGAAAACCCAGGTTCGACAGTACCCAGATGGTTTCAAAATCCTTCACGAGGTAGGCGTGTTCGTAATTGTTCAGCATGGAGGAACACACTTCCAGGGACTGTATGGCCTCTTTGCCCGATTTGCTGTAAGTGGCCGATTTCAGCACCAGGTACTGTATGGTGGGTGCATTGCCGGGATCTTCGAGGTCGATGCCGAAAAAAGAAGGCTCTTCCTGGTAGCCGTTTACGCCCAGCAGTTCGAGCTGTTTATTGATAAAGGCCTGTTTGGCCGAAAGTTCCGCCAGTTTAACGGCCGAGTTCTTCAGTACGTTGTCGCGGTGCTCGTGCAGTTTTTGCTTGTAGTCGAGCAGGAATTTATCCTTCAGCTGCAGGTTCTTAAAGCTGAAATCGTAGTATATTCTTTCCAGCCATTCGCGCAGGTAAGGATTGGTGATCTGCGGGTCCTTGGCCTGGTATTCCTTTTCAAAAAAGGCACTGTCGCCCGTACGCAGCAGCACCGAAAGATAGGTGAGCATGCGCAGCTGTCCCACCATCGGGAATACATTGTTTGAGCCGATAAACTCTTCGATCTCGCGCGAAAGAATGCGAAAATCGTTGCGGAGCAGGTAATCGAACTTGGCAGCGTACTCGTATTTGTAAATACCGTAAAATACGTCTTCCTTGGTAAAATTACCGTTCTTTTTCTCCAGTAATTTTACCAGAACTTTGCAGGTTTGGTAACTTTTGGTCTTATTTTGCTTACGCAAATAATCCAGTAATTCTTCCTGTTCATTCTGGTAAAGAGTCTTCAGCAGGTTTATGGCTCTATTCGTATACAAATGAAAGAAGTTTAATATGCAAATATACACTACTGATACTAAGGACAAAATATGAGCAGAAAAAAGTCGGCCGCGGCATTGCTCTATTTTGCCGTGCACAAACCCTATATGGTACTTTCCCAGTTTACGCCGGAACACGGCAAGGCCCACCTGGGCAACTACTTTGATTTTCCGAAGGATGTGTATTCCCTGGGCCGGCTGGACGAAGATTCGGAAGGGCTGCTGATCCTCACGAACGACCGGGAGCTGAAGACCTGCGCCATGAACAGCGGGCTTAAGATACCCAAGACCTATGCCGTGCAGGTAGAAGGACAGATCAGCGACGAGGCCCTGCAAAAACTGGCCGCAGGCCTGCACATACGCGTGAATGGCAGCGATTTTCTTACGGCCCCGGCAGAAGTACAGCGACTCCCCGATCCCGGTTTTCCGCCACGGGTACCGCCCGTACTCAAACCTTCCGGCTGGATCTCGCTCACTATTTACGAAGGTAAATTCCGCCAGGTACGCAAAATGACGGCCGCTGCGGGCTTCCCTACCCTGCGCCTGGTACGCACCGGGTACGGAGCCATCACCCTGGGCAATATACAACCCGGCGAATGTGTACAACTGAGCCGCAAAGCCGCCTGGCTCAAAATCACCGGCCGGGAGCCGGATCAGTTTCCCCAGGCGTAATCGCGCAGGTATTCGTAAGGTTCTGTAAGTTCTCCGTTCTTTAGAATAGTGGCACGTTCCAGCGTGCGGGCCTCGTTATCCTGTATAAAGAGCGGCAGTACTTTAGCGGTAAGTTCTTTGCCAAAGAAAGCGCTGGCATCGCGGGGCAGTTCGCAGGGCAGGTTGTCCACCGCCATTACGGTTACACTGTTCTTTGCAAACGGCTCCGTTTCGCGGAATTCCGTTTTGTCCATGCCATAGAGCGGCTCGGCAATGGTGCTGGGGCGAATGGTGGTAGGTACCGAACCTTCGATATCGCAGGTCACGTCGGCAATTACGTTCATGGTCCAGCGCGGGTCCCGCATATCTTCGCGGGTGAAGAGCGGTGCCGATTTACCGTCCCAGTAATGACAGGAGATAAAAAGGTCGGCCACACGTGTTATCGGAGCAAAAACACTCACATATTCGTGCGAATGCGTATAGAAATGCGCCTTATCGAAAGCGCCGGGGCGGGTGGGATGTGTATAAAACTCGTCATAATTCATGACGTGATACATCGGTTCGCCGCCGCCGGCCTCAAATGTATGGCGGTCTGCCTGTATAATCCCGGCCTGTTTCATAATTTCAAAAGCCCCTGTGCCTACCCGGCCGGTGCCTGTAATAATAACTTTAACAGGCGGAAGGCTGATGCGGTGCAGCTCGGCAAACATTTCGGCCTTGTCGAAACATTCGTGTGCCGGTTTTATAGAAAAGGTGCCATT
Source organism: Flavobacteriales bacterium (assembly GCA_052437175.1). Taxonomy (GTDB): domain Bacteria; phylum Bacteroidota; class Bacteroidia; order CAIKAF01; family CAIKAF01; genus JACVCJ01. The sequence goes on along the minus strand of JBQVOK010000004.1, from coordinate 391,555 downwards.
GCGCAGTCCGTAGGCGCGTATACCGTTGTACGCGCCCACCAGTCCGGCATAGTAGCCGAAACCGATAATGCGGTTGTGATGGGCATCGCGCAGGCATTCGTAATCGATGAGCGTGATCTTTTTTTCGATCATCGCCTTCATGAGATCGCGGTTATAAGGTTGTTTTTTAATGGTATGCGAAAAGAAAAGATAGGTCTTGGCGGGGATCAGGTCTTTTATTTTCACCTCTTTTACGCCGAAAAGTATGTCCATATCGCCCAGGTCTTCTTTGAGTACGAGTCCGCGGGCGCCGTATTCCTCATCGCTGAATCCTCTTACGGGTGAAGGCTGAACCTGTACCAGGGCGTTAAAGTTTTCCAAAAGTGCAGCCGCCTGTTCCGGCGAAAAAGCTACGCGTTTATCAGGCGGGGTCTTTCCTTCGCGAATAATTCCGATTTTCAGCATAATGATCCTTAAATTTCCTGCAAAAGTAAACAAAGAAAAAAACTTGACAGGCACGATGCTTGTTTGTACCTTTGCATCCGGAATATATACTATTATGAACTGGGACATTATAAAAGCGACCTACCAGGAGCAATACGAAGAAGAGGTACTGACACTCAGCGGAGAAGGCTGTACCATCGTGCTGCACAACGACGATTACAACACATTCGATCATGTGATCGAATCGCTGGTGGAGGTATGCAAACACGAAGCGGAACAGGCCGAGCAATGTGCCTGGATCACACACTTTGTGGGTAAATGCGAGGTAAAGAAAGGCAGTGAAGAACTGCTGAAGAGCATGTACAGAAAACTCAAAGTGAGAGGATTAAGCGTAACCCTCGAAAAATAAGCAAAAATTATTTGGTGTATAGAGAACCACTTTCTATATTTGCACCCCGATTTGAGAGAAACATCTCTTGCGGAAAGTTGGTTGCGTAGCTCAATTGGATAGAGCATCTGACTACGGATCAGAAGGTTTGGGGTTCGAATCCCTACGCGACCACGAGTAAACATTTAAAGCCTGTAAATAACACATTTGCAGGCTTTTTTATTTCCCGTTTTTTACTTCGCTTTTTATTGCGTAATATAGCTTCTGCTCTCCGCAGGCGATCCTTATACGAATTTATACAGGCATGAATCTTATCCGCAATATCCTGACGGGACTCCTGGTACTCGGCAGCAGTAGTATCCTTTCCGCCCAGAAAGCCCCGGGCCGTAACCAAAGCGTACACGCCCTGAACAGCATTACCACCTACCTGAACCAGGCTTTTTATGTGAATCTTTCTGCCTATACCGACATCCGCTTTTTCAGCAGCAGTTACATACACAACCTGGAAAGACCCGGTACCTTCAGCTGGCAGATCTACGACAATAAGAATTCACGGGTACGCTATGATTTCGGGGTGGATTTTAAGGATTACCCTGAAATAAAGCCCGATGCCGAAGGTTTTATTACTTCCTGGCAGAACGACTGGCTTAACATGCTGAAAACCCGGCGGCAGATGGAAGCCCGGCTGGCTCCCCTGCAACTGCCGGCCGACGGCGAACTGATGTGGCAGCTGAACCTCTTTTCACAGAACCTGGACAGCATGCTGCAGCGACACGACCGCATTGTACAGTATGTATACCGCCGCGAATTTGAGCAGGACGCCCCGCAGTATGAAAAAGCCTACCGCCTCATCATGGAACTGCAGGCCTGTTTCCCGGCTTACCGCAATACCCTGCGTGCGCTGTACCGGGCCATGGAAACCCTGTACAACGAAAAATGGGCGCCCCTGCGCACCCAGCCCGTGATCCAGGAAGCCGAAAAAGAGATCCGCAGGTCCGCCGAACTGGCGCAGGCCTGGGAAGAAGACCTGTACAACGGCATCAGTACCGGCAATGCAGCCTACGACGCAGCGTTACGCAGGCTGAACGCCGAAGGCCTTGCCCGCGATTCCGCTATTTTTGCACGCACCTACGGGTATGACTCCCCTTCGCATGGCGCCATGCCGCACACGCGCTACGTTATGTTCTTTAAAATGATGCATTCCTCCCTGTATCATTATGCCGGCGGAAAGACCTATTATGAATCCTACATGGAAAATGCCCCGCAGGACTACAACCGCTTTACCTTTGGTTATAATTCCCTGATGGAATATTATAACCGTTTTGCCGATTGTGCCGACGGAAGCCTGCTGTCGGCAGATATGGATTATTCGATGCCCATGGCGGCCCGGCTGGGTGTAGACACGGCCCAGAACCCGCTGCTGCACCGGCCTAAGACCGGTATGCTCTTTATTTTTAAAGGCAAAACGCGCGAACTGCCGCCACCCCCGGATACCCTGCCCACAGCGCTGCCGCCAGACAGTGTGGCGCCCAGTCACGAGACCATGATACAGAACGCCCTGCCGCATCACCTTATTTACCTGGTAGACGTATCCAGTTCGATGCGGGCCAACGGACAGCTCGATTCCATGAAGGCAGCCATCTCTTACCTGGTGCGCCTGCAACGCCCGCAGGACCGTATTTCCCTGCTTACGTTCTCTTCAGAAGCACATCGCTTCCTGAGTTTTATACCCTGCGACAATAAGACCCATATCCTTTCCGTGATCCGCGACCTGAACAGCGGCGGAGGCACCGAAGCCGGCAAGGGACTGGCCGCCGCCTATGCCCTGGCCGACAGCTGCCTGGCCTATGAAGGCAAGACCCGCATACTGCTGGCCACCGACGGCGTATTCCACCTGGATAAAAGGAGTGAGAAACGCATTACACAATACGCACAGAAAGGCGTACGGCTCAGTATACTCCTTTCCGGGCACCGGCACGAAAAAAGCACCCTGGATTATTACGAAAAACTGAGTACGGGCAGCGGCGGACTCTTCTACCGCGTGGGTGCCGCCGGCTTAAAGGACGTACTGGTAAAAGAGGCCACCGAATAAATTCCGGCATTCTTTTTGCATACAGTAAAGTTTAGATCCGCTAATACGTTAAAAGCCTGAAAAGGCGCGTTCATTCGTTTATAAGAGTTAACTTATAAACAATACCAGGCGCCCAAAGTTTACAAACACCCTATTTTTAATTTACTGAAAATTAAATTTCTACATTTTCAAACCGGGTAAATTCACGTATTCCCTCCCCGGTTTTTTTACGGGGGTGCCTTTAGAGCTCTGTTCATAAGTGAATTTGTGCGACGTTCCTGAATGCTCTTTCTTCGGTTCCGGAATTCTTTTTATTGCACTACTTAACATGAGAGCCTCTGGCTACATACGCCCGTTTTTGCTGTTTTTGCTGTCCTGCACACACCTGGCCGCACTGGCCCAGTTGCCGGCAGCGCCTAAAACTGCGACGGCTCCTGTAACGGCGGCAAAACAGCAGGTGCAACAAAAAGAAAGCCTTTTTAAAAAGCTTACCCAAAAGATCGGTCAGGCCAAAAAAGTGGCGGGCAAGGTAAAACTGCCACCCGCAGAAGCGCATAACCAGAAACGCGTGCTGCAGGTCTATGGCTGGCATCCTTACTGGATCAGCGATGCGCATTTCAATTACGACTACAACCTGCTTACCACGCTTTCGTACTATGCCTGCGACATGAAACTGAATCCCGCCGGCGAAACCGAATACATTCTTAACGGCTGGGACAGTCCGGCCACCACCGAAATGATCAACCTGGCCCGTGCCGACGGCTGCCGCATCGAGCTTACCCTGCGCTGCCAGGACCAGGAGACCCTGCGCAATGTGCTCAACGATCCCGAAGAACAGAAAAGCTGTATCTCCATGCTTATCAATATGATCACGATGGAGCAGAAAGGCGATGGCATTACGGTGGCCTTCGAAAGTATTCCTTCCGGCAACGAAGTGCAGCTCACGAAGTTCCTGCTGGCTTTTTCGGACAGCCTGGCGGCCAGGGGCAAAACCCTTTCGCTGAGTCTGCCCGCACGGGATGCCTCCAACAGTTACCAGTTGTCGCAACTGGCCCCGCACCTGGACCAGTTTATCATTGCGGGCTACAACTTTAACGGCAAGAACAGCAGTCAGCCCGGCCCGGTGGCCCCGCTCGAGAGCAGCTACCACTGGGACCAGAACACGATAAAACGTTCGGTTGCTGCCTATGTGGACGCCGGCGTACCCAAGACAAAAATGATCCTGGCCCTGCCCTACCACGGGGCGGTGTGGCAGGTAGATTCCTCGGGCAAAGGCAAGCCAAAGTACAAATACCGCGATAACCCGCGCTATAACCGGGTAATGGACCATGCAGAGAAACACCCGCAGAACATACAGTACGACACGGTATCGCACAGCAATTATTACTATTTCCAGGAAAAAGGAAAAACCTATGTCTGTTTCTACGATAACGGCCGTTCCCTGAAAGAAAAATACGAATGGGTGGGCAAAGAAGGTCTGGCCGGAGCCGGCATCTGGGCCCTGGGTTACGACAATGGCCGGCCCGAGCTCTGGAATTCGCTGGGGAACAAGGTAAACGTGCTTAAGATGGATTCGGCCCTGAGTAAACCGACCGCCCTTTCGGACAGTACAGAGATCAACAAAGCGCCTGGAAGTGCGGGGGCTGCGGCAGCCACGGCCGGAGCCGCCGGTACTTCCGCTGCTGGCGGAACGGGGACCGAAGCCGCGGCCAAAGATAGTACCGCGGCAGCACCTACCGTGATCGACGAAATGAAAAGCGTGGCTGAAAATCCCAAAGTACTCACCACCATTGTACTTACCCTGGCCGTTTTTTGTGTGATCGGGCTGCTGTGCTCACTCGGTTATGAAAGTGTGCGCGAAAAGCTGCTCATTACCGAATTCCCGGTCTATTTCCTGGCACAGGGCGTACTGGCACTACTTTTTCTTTCCCTTTATTCCATTGTCAGTTTCCTGCGCGACGATCCTTCGCTGGCCGATATCGTTGACCCGGCCCGTTTCCTGGTGTGGCTTACCTGGATAACGGTGTTCCTGAGCATGCTGATAAATATACTGAGTTACAAACTGTTCCTTGACCAGGTACGCAGAGGGAGATTACCATAGATGAAAGGACTGGAAAAATTATTGGGTCTGATACAGGGATTCCTGGCCAAATCGCTGGTGTGGGGGCTGATCGCCTTCCTGTCCTGCATTCCGCTGGCCCTGTTGCTGCTGAACATTTTCGACGGGCAGATCGACGATAACGAAGCCTTTATGGAAGAGATCGAAGGCCGGATAGACCTGCTCTTCGTGATCTTCGCCCTCACCTGTTTCTGTGGAGTGATCCTCATCCGGATGCTGGCAGTATCTGTAAAAATAATGATCGAAAAGAAACCTAAAAAATAAGATCGCATGATCGACGAGGCCATAAAATTTATCGAAAAGGAACTGAACGGATTTTTCCGTATCAGGCTCAACAGCATCGAAGATAAAGCTGTGGCCTCGGCATTGGTGAACCAGGACGGCAGCCCGGCCCTGCGCGAAGAGAACAAGGTGATCATTATGCTGGTAGACCTGCAGGAAGAAGGTGTACTGAAGAACACCGGCGTACAGCATTCCCTGCGCAACGGCGGATTTGTAAAATCGCCCCTGCCCGTACACCTGAACCTGTACGTGCTGTTTGGCGCTTATTTCAGTGCGGGGAACTACCAGGAAGCCCTGAAATACGTTTCGGAGGTGATCCGTTTTTTCCAGGTGCGCACCGTGTTCGATCGCAGCGGTTTCCCTGCCCTGCAGAACACCTCCATTGAAAAGCTGGTGTTCGAAATGTATCACCCCGATTACCAGGCACGCAACAACCTGTGGTCTACCATAGGCGCCAAATACATACCCTCGGTCATCTATAAGGTAAAAATGCTCACGATCCGCGAAGAAAGTATGGCCCAGGAAATACCGGGCATCAGCGGACTGGACAAAAACTCGGAACCACAATGATGCAGAGCTTCGACATAGTATGCGATCTTCGCCTGAGCCACGGCTACTACAGGCAGGCGGCCTTCCGCGACCTGCGCTTTGTGCCCGGCAGCGTCAGCGCTGCGGTCATGAAGAACAACGGCTTTACGCTGCACCAGGACTATGGCCGTACACAGCTTACAGGGCCTGTAGAAAAAGAGGGTACGGAAGTACGTTTCCTGCATACCGTGCGCACGCCGTTCTCGCTGCTTTTCTTTGCCGAAAGCGCCAATACCTACCTGGACAATATTTCCGACTTCCCGGAGTGTGGTCCGGCCCAGGTACCCCTGTTCTCGAACCTGTTCTGCAGCGGCGAAAACACGGCGCTCAACGGCAACGCGGCCGTGGAACTCTGTGGCAACAGCTGGACCCTGCCCGCCGCCGGCTGGAAAAGCACTTCCTTTAGCGATAGCTTCGGCAATGCCACCGAAATACCTTATCGTACCGAAAATGATCTGCTGTTCTTCGACCTTTCGGCACTGGAAGAAGGCATTTACTATACCGAAACCGACCAGGGTACCCGCTACATCAGTAATGTACAGATGGGTTTCCGCGCCCGGCCTGCGGCCCTGCTGCACATCTGCAGCAACGATTCCCTGTGGCGTAACGAACTGCTGCGGCAGCCTTCCTACAGCCTGCACATCGGCGCACCGGCCCCCTACTGGCGTTACCTGTTCCCGAAATCGGCACTGGAGCACTACAACGGCGCACAGTTCAGCGTGGAAGCCAGCGATCGTTCGGTGCTTTTTGACCGGGATACCGAAAACGGGGATACTACGTATGTAAGCTTCACCTCGGCCGAACCGATACCGCTGGAAGACCGCAAAAGCAGCCGCTTCCGGCTGAAACAGAACAACGGTAACGGCGGCCAGGACTCCATACTGGTGGCCGACCTGCCCCTGCCCGACCCCTCTACCCTGATCTCGCGGAGAGACGAACGTATGATCTCTCCCATTTTCGTAAAGCTGTAATTAACAAGTAATAAATGTATAATCTCTTAAAAACTAAACTACGCTTATGGCAATGAAAACTCCCGGCGTCTACATCATCGAAAAGGACGCCTTCCCGAACTCCGTTGTGGAGGTCGCAACCGCCGTACCCGCATTCATCGGGTACACGGCCAAGGCCGATAACGGTGGAAAGAGTTTGCTGAACAAACCTTTCCGGATCTCCTCGTTCTCCGAGTACCTGCAGTACTTTGGAGGTGCACCCGCTTACAAATTCAGCCTGACCGTAGCCGGCGGCGACCAGCCCGAAGGCGATGCGCCTGCAGCGGCTCCGGCCGGTCACGACACCATTACGATCGCAGGTACCGATTACAAGCTGGAACGTGAAAGCATCGAATTCCGCCTGTACGATGCCATGAAGTTCTTCTTCCAGAACGGTGGCGGCCCCTGCTACATTGTATCGGTTGGTGCCTACAGTAAAGACGGGATCAAGAAAGACCAGCTCACGGCTGCACTGCCTGTCCTGGAGAAAGAAATGGAACCCACCATGGTACTGGTTCCCGATGCGCTTTCGCTTTCCCAGAGAGGTGATTGTTACAGCGTGTACACGGCAGTACTGGCACACTGCAACAAAATGCAGAGCCGTATCGGTGTATTCGACGTATACAACGGGTATAAAGACCGCCGCGATCCGTCTGAGGTAGGCGATGACAATAGCCCGGTAGACCTGATCACTGAGTTCCGCACGGGTATCGGCACCAATTTCCTGAGCTACGGTGCGGCCTATTATCCCTGGATCAATACCAATATCACACAGGATACCGACGTAAGTTTTCAGAACCTGACCGACGACAGTCTGACCACGCTTCAGACCATGATCCTGGCCGAACAGAAGGTAAGTGAAACGGCCCCGGAAGATCCGAAAACGGAAACCACACGCGAGAGCAATATACGCTCGTATGTGACCCTGCTGCCTTTTTACACGGAGAAGCAGGTAAAGATCAAAACCGACGATCCCAAATCGGACGATAAAGTAAGCCCGGATGACCTGAACAAGACCCTGGTGGTACTGAGCCCGGCCTACAACGCCCTGCTGAAAGAGATACAGGCCAAACTGAACCTGCTGCCGCCCGCATCGGCCATGGCAGGTATCTACACCATGGTAGACAATACCCGCGGCGTATGGAAAGCTCCGGCCAACGTTTCGGTATCTTCCACGATCAGCCCGGCGGTGAATATCACCTTCGAAGACCAGGAAGACCTGAACATGCCGCTGAACGGTAAGGCCGTGAATGCCATCCGTTCTTTCGTGGGACTGGGCAACATGGTTTGGGGTGCACGCACACTCGACGGTAACAGCGGCGACTGGCGCTACATCAACGTACGCCGGACCATGATCATGCTGGAGCAGTCGGTAAAAGCGGCCGCACAGGCTTACGTATTCGAGCCGAACGACGCCAATACCTGGACCACGGTAAAAAGTATGATCGAGAACTTCCTGTACCAGCAGTGGAAAAAAGGCGCCCTGGTAGGTTCCAAATCTACCGATGCCTATGCGGTACTGGTGGGTCTGGGCAATACCATGACCGGCGACGATATCCTGAACGGTATCATGCGCATTACGGTGCTGGTGGCTGTTTCTCGTCCGGCAGAGTTCATCGAGATCACGTTCCAGCAACAAATGCAAAAGTCCTAATTAATCAATAATCTTTAATAATCAACACAAATACTTTAAGTTATGGCAGATGACGGATCAGCACAATCGACCACCGTATGGCCCATGCCGAAGTTTCACTTTTCGGTAAAATGGGCCGACGCTACCATGTCCTTCCAGGAAGTTTCCGGACTGGACACAGAAACCCAGGTAATTGAGTACAGACACGGCGACAGCGCGGTATTTTCAACCATCAAAATGCCCGGTATAGCCAAGTTCGGTAACATTACCATGAAAAAAGGCGTATTTAAATCGGATAACAAGTTCTGGGACTGGTATTCCCAGATCAAGATGAACACCATCAAGCGTATTCCGATCACCATCAGCCTGCTCGATGAGTCGGGGAACCCTACCATGGTATGGACCCTGAAGAACGCATGGCCCACCAAGATCACCGGCACGGACCTGAAGTCCGACGGTAACGAGGTGGCCATCGAGACCATCGAGATCGCGCACGAAGGACTTGAAATAGCGAATAGCTAATGAGCTCAGGCAGCAGTGCAATAAATGAACTCACGGGGCCGGGTGAATGGTATCCGGTCCCGGGGTTCTATTTTTCGGTGATCGTACTGGGCGTGGTCCCTTCGGAAGACGACTGCAGCTTTAAGGAAGTGTCGGGTATTGAAGTACGTATGGATACCGAGACCATTCCCGAAGGCGGCGTGAACAACCACGAATGGAACGTTCCGAAGGGCGTAAAATATTCGAACCTGATACTGAAGCGCGGCGTTATGCCGTCGGCCTCGTACCTGAGTATGTGGGTGCAGATGTTCATGATCGAAGATATTACCGAGCCCATCGATCCGAAAAACATTATTGTGATCCTGAACAATGAGAACGGTATGCCCCTTTACGGCTGGTGGTTTGCCAATGCTTACCCGGTAAAATGGACCATCGACCCGCTCGACTCCATGCGCAACGAATACCTGGTGGAGTCCATCGAGTTCAGCTACCAGTTCTTTGTGCAGGGTTCCGTTACCTATGTTACCGCTGCGGCCGCTGCCGCTGCTGCATCTGCCGCCGCCGACGATATGGCCAAATATGCTTAAACAATACGCCCATGCCCATCGAGATACGTGAACTGGTGATAAAAACCACCGTGGAAAAACAACCTCTGCGCCATACAGACAACGGCAGTCCGCTGGACAAGGCCGAACTGAAAAAAGAAATACTGCAGTCCTGCAGCAAACTGGTAAAAAAGCTGTTAAAAGAAAATAAACAACGCTAATGAGTCTTGTACCGAGCCTGGGAACACTGGCAAAGCTAACGATCACGGCCTTCAGCGATGAGACGTACCAGACGCCTCTTTCGCCGGCATTCACGGCTGTTATTAACCCGAGCAGCTACCGCAACGGGTTCAATATCGATTATGTGACCCGCAAGGAGATCGGCGGCAAGTCCGAAAGTCCTTCCTTTAAGCGCATCGGTAAAGAAGACCTCAGCTTTGAACTGATACTCGACGGCACGGGGGTAATTCCCATGCCTACCCAATACGAAGGCTGGAACGTAGATCAGCTGCTGGCCCAGCTCAAGGCCACGGTTTACAATTACGAAGGTGAAATTCACCAGCCTTATTTTGTACAGATCACCTGGGGCACCAACCTGAGCTTTAACGGCCGCCTGTCGAACATGTCGGTAGACTACAAAATGTTCAGTCCGGCCGGCGCTACACTGCGCGCTTCGGTAAGCCTTTCCTTCACCCAGTACAAAAGTATAGACCTGGCCCAGGCCGAAGGCAATGACCAGTCGCCCGACATGACGCACATCATTACCATCATGCCCGGCGATACACTGCCCCGCCTGTGCGAAAAAATTTACGGAAAAAGCGAATACTACCTGCAGGTGGCAAGGCTCAATAAACTCAGCAATTTCAGGAACCTCGAGGCCGGCAGTCAGCTGTTCTTTCCTCCTTTAAAATAGAAACATCATGGCAAACTCACCGCTTCAATCTGTCGACGACCTGGTCACCTACGTGATCACCACCAATGGTACCGAAATTTCGGATACCTATATGGTTTTTGACATTACCGTGACCAAAGCCATCAATAAGATACCTACCGCCGTTATCCGCATGCAGGACGGCGATGTGGCCACCCAGGAATACCCGGCCACCGATTCCACCGATTTTGTACCCGGCACTCCCATTGTGATACAGGCCGGATACAATTCTACCAATGTACAGATATTCTCGGGCATTGTAGTGAGCCAGCGCGTGGTACTCGACGGCGAAGACGGCACCGTGCTGGAAGTGATCTGCAAAGACAGCGCCGTAAAAATGACCGTGGGCCGCAAAAACGCCTACTATAGCCAGATGACCGACTCAGACATCATCAGCCAGCTGATCGGCAACAGCGGCCTTACGGCCGAGGTAGACAGTACCACCGTACAAAACAAAGAGCTGGTACAGTATTATACCACCGACTGGGATTTTATGATGACCCGCGCCGACCTCAACGGCATGTTCGCCTTTATCGATGCGGGCACCGTAGCCATAAAAAAGCCGGTGTTCGGCAGTGCGGTGCTTTCGCTTACCTACGGGCTGGATATTGTGGAATTCCAGGCCAGCCTTAACGCTACCGATCAGCTGAGTTCAGCCACCGGCACCAGCTGGGACTTTAGCACGCAGGCCATTGTACAGGCCACGGGTACCGCACCCACCGTAAATACACAGGGCAACCTGCAATCGTCTGACCTGAGCAGTGTGGTGGGCCTTCCGGCATTTCAGCTGCAATCCTATGCCGCCGTTCCGGAAGACGGACTCCAGACCTGGGCCAGCACCCAGCTGCTGAAAGCCGCCCTGGCACGCATCACCGGTTCGGCCACCTTTGCCGGTTCGGCCCTGGCTGTGCCCGGCTGCCTCATTACCCTGGGCGGGGTAAGCGACCGTTTTAACGGCGACGCCTATGTAAGCGAAGTGGTACACACCATTACCGAAGGCGAATGGCTTACCAGTGTGGAATTCGGCCTGGACGAAGAATGGTTCTCCCAGAAACCCTATATCGAAAGTCCCCCCGCCGCCGGCCTGGTACCCGGTGTATCCGGCCTGATGAACGGCGTGGTGAAACAGCTCGATTCCGACCCGGACGGACAGTTCCGCATTATGGTGACCCTGCCCCTGATGCAGAACGACGCCGAAGGGATATGGGCCCGCATGGCCACTTATTATGCCACCAACGGCAAAGGAAATTTTTTCCTGCCCGAGATCGGCGACGAAGTGGTGATCGGCTTCCTGAACAACGACCCCTGCTACCCCGTGATCCTGGGCTCACTGTACAGCAGTCAGCGTACAGCACCCTACACGCCCACCGCCGAAAACTATACCAAGGCCATTGTGACCAACAGCGAATGCAAGATCGTGTTCGACGATGAGAACAAAGTGATCACCATTACCACACCCGGCAACAACCAGGTGATATACAGCGATAAAGACCAGAGCATTACCATACAGGACCAGAACAACAACAAAATACTGATGAACTCAGACGGCATCACCCTGCAGGATCTGAGCAGCAACAAAATAACCATGGCGTCCGGCGGTATCGAGCTCAATTCGCCTGCCGACATCAAACTGACCGCCACCGGTAACATACAGCTTACCCCCACGGGCAATGCTACCATCAGCGCCACGGGCGACGTAAGTGTTTCCGGCATGAACGTGTCCGAATCGGCCAATGCCTCCTACAAGGCTTCGGGCATGGCCAGCACCGAAGTATCGTCTACCGGCACCACCACCGTAAAAGGTTCTATTGTTATGATAAACTAAAAACACAGCCATTATGCCTCCTGCTGCACGACTTACAGATATGCATACCTGCCCCATGGTTACACCCGGCCTGCCGCCCATACCCCATGTTGGCGGTCCGGTTACCGGCCCCGGGCAACCCAATGTACTCATCGGCGGACTGCCTGCTGCCAAAGTAGGTGATATGCTGGTATGCGTGGGCCCTCCCGACACCATTGTAAAAGGTTCCTCCACGGTACTTATCGGCGGCATGCCCGCTGCGCGCATGGGCGATACGACTGCACACGGCGGCTCCATTGTTCTCGGATGTTTCACGGTAATGATAGGCGGATGAAAACAGACAAAACATCTTTCCTGGGCCGGGGCTGGAGTTTTCCGCCCGAATTCGAGTTCTCCGGGGATACACACATGGTAGAAAAGGAAAGGGACATCCATGAGAGCCTGTTCATACTGCTTTCCACCACGCCCGGGGAACGCATCATGCACCCCGATTACGGCTGCGGGCTGAACAAACTGGTGTTCGAACCCGGCAGCAGCGCCCTGGTACGCAGCATACAGGACATGGTACAATATGCCATACTTATGTTCGAACCCCGCATCAAACTACAGACCGTAGATGTGGAATACAGCAGCGAAGAGGCCGTGGTGTATATTACCATCGACTATTACATACGACAAACCAATACCCGGCAGAACATGGTATATCCCATGTACCTGATCGAAGGCACAAACCTGCAGGGAATAAAATAATACCGTGAGCAGCGAAAAAGATCCCATACACGGCCAGGATTTCTGGAGAGGCACCTCGCAGGCCGCAAGGCTCCTGAACGAGCTTAAGCCCGGCTATGTGCAGGTGGACGAACGTTCGCTGAGCGACCTGATCCTCTTTACCGACGAGTATGCAAAGGAAATTATCCTGCACCGCGGCGAAGATTCAGTAAAAGACAGCGGTAACTGGCAGGATTTTCTGCGGCAGGATTACCTGTACCTGCTTTTTTCCATGGCCAATACCCCGGTGGAAAAGATCCGGGCCGATTTCCTCCATACCCTCGATGATGCCTATCGCCTGGGCGGATTTGAATACCGCCGTAACAAATGTATCGAACTCATTACCCTGATCCTGGACCTGGGCAACCGCATCCATTCCTGGTACGAGGACATGGACTTTAACAACTATACCGAAGACCTGGTATATGCCCTGCGCGAAATGGTAGAAGGCCATCTGAAACCCCAGTTCGAACGGCTGCATAAACTGAAACCGGTGATCCTGTGGCACGAAGTGCAGACGGAGAACGACACCATTGAAATGCATTTTGAGAAGTTCCGCGAAAAATGGAAGACCGAAATACCGGCCCTGCAAAAAACGCTGTTCCTCCATATTTCGGACAACGACCTGGACACGCTGACCCATATTTTTAACCGGCTTTTTTTTATTACCGACCAGCTGGCCGCCGAAGCCAAAAAGGTACTGGACAAGGTACTGAACCACAGCCAGAACAACAAAGCCCATATTGCGCTGTTCATTGCCTTCCTGAAACTGTACCAGAAAGTACAGGGCGAAATTAACCAGGTTACCCGCCGCCACCTTGAATATTATTACAACCGCATACTGCGGCAGAGCCCTGACGATACCAGACCCGACTCTGCCTATCTCTGCCTGGGCCTTGCCAAGGGCACCGATCACCTGGTACTGCAGAAAGGCACCGGTTTTGTAGCCGAAAAAGACGAGAACGGGGTAAATATGATCTATACCGTTACCGAGGACAGTCCGCTTACCAGTGCACAGATACGTCGTATACACACACTGTACGTAAGCCGTAACCCGCTCAACTATTCGGGCCTGGATACACCGCCCGTAAGCGATGTGTTCTGCGCCAGCAGGGAGCCCGGAATTCCGGAGCCCGACGGCTGGGCTCTTTTTGGCGAGGACCAGTTCTTTAAAGGTTCGGCAAGCCGCACCATGTCCGACGCCCGCATCGGGTTCGTGGTCGCTTCCGATGCCCTGCTGATGGCCGAAGGCGAACGCGATATTGCCCTGTACCTCGAATGCAGCGAACAATCGTACCGGGACTTTAAGGCCATGATCGCCGTTATTGCCGACGACGCCGGCGAAACGGAAGCCAATACCTTTATACGCATTTTTCTTACGGCCTTCGACTTTTCGTATACCCTTAACGGCGAAGAAGTACCTCTGCCGCATTTTACCGTAAAGGACTATCCTGCGCAGCATGCCCTGGGCATTCACTTTGAAGTACCTTTTACCGCTGGCCCGTTGCATGGCATTATGCCCTCCAAGGTGCCGCCGCCCCTGCCCGAATACAAACCCTACGTTAAACTGCTGCTGCGCCCCGAAAGTCATATCTATGCCTATCCGCTTATGCAGGCCCTGCAGCTGATCAATATACGCATTAAAACCCGCGTGAGAGGCGTAAAAGACCTGCTGCTCTACAACCAGTACGGACAGATAAACCCGGCCGTGCCTTTTCCGCCCTACGGCGTTTCTCCGCAGCCCGGAGCCTATTTCCTGATCGGCAGCAACGAGGTCTTCAGCAAAAAACTACAGGACCTGCAGGTACACATACGCTGGTTTCAGCTGCCCCAGGACCCGAAAGGCTGGGAAGATTATTTTGCCGGTTACGGCAACGGGGTACGCACATCCGACTACACCATTGCCCTCAGCTACCTGAAAGAAGGCCAGTGGTACCCCGCCTACAACCGTGTGGAAACTCAGCTGTTCCGGGAACGGGGCGAACGGGGCGCCGAACAGGTACTTTCGGACACCACCTGTCTGTCAGACATTAACCTGTCTGACCTTTCTTTTGCACCCTATGCCGTTAAAGGGCCCAATCCCTTCCATAACAAGACCCGCGACGGTTACCTGAAACTGGAATTCACTTCGCCCCGCTTTGCCTTTGGCCATGCCGACTATGCCCGCAGGCTTTCGGAGGTGATCATGCATAATTCGAAACTACAGCCCGGCGACCCGGACATACTGCCGGAACCGATGCCGCCGCTCTCGCCCCTGGTAAGCGATGTACAGATCGACTACACGGCCGAAACATCGGCTTTTGAAGAAGAAAAGGCCAGTTTTGCCATCGACCTGTATCATATTACGCCCTTTGGTTATAAAAACATCCCGCTGCGCTCCCCGCACGAAAACCTGGTGCTGTTCGATGCCTACGACGACCAGGGCAGCCTGCTGCTCGGCCTGGACAATTACCCCGAAGCCGGCTACCTGAACCTGTTCTTTCACCTGCTGGAAGGCCGTGTAGAAGACTATATACGCGATATTCCCGAACCCCGCTGGCAATTCCTGGCCGGCAACAACTGGTACGATTTCGGTAAGGAGAACATCATTTCCGATACCACCGGCGGTTTTATCCAGTCGGGGATCGTACGCCTGCGCATACCGCGCGAGATCAGCAGGGACAATACCATCCTGAGCGGCGAATTTTTCTGGATAAAGGTTTCGGTACAGAAAGGCGCTAAAGTGGCCGCCGCCGTACAGAACATATACGTAAATGCCGCCCTGGTACAGTGGGACCAGAATGGCAGCAAGCATCACCTGGATACGCCCGTACCGCCCTTTACCATAAAAAAACTGCGCGATAAGGTCAACGGCCTCAAAGATATTATCCAGCCCCTGCCCTCTTTCAACGGTAAAAAGATGGAAGACACCCATTATTTTTACCAGCGTGTGAGCGAGCGCCTGCGGCACAAACACCGCGCCGTGAACGTATGGGACTACGAACGACTGGTGCTGAACCGCTTCCCGCTTATACAAAAGGTAAAATGCTTTACGGCCAGCAGCAATTACCACGCCGTTTTGCCGGAAGAACGGAAATTCCTGGTGGAACCCGGCCATGTAAAGATCGTACTCATTCCCGACATTCATAACCCCGAGGTGCGCAACCTGCTGCGCCCCAAGGTAGGCATCAGCGTGCTGCTGAAGATACAGGAGTACCTGCAGTCCATAGCCTCGCCCTTTGTACAGATCGAGGTAATGAACCCTTTTTACGAACGCGTAAAGGTCTTTGCCAGCGTAAAATTGAAAAACGGTCTGTTGGACGAAGGCTATTACCTGAACCTTCTGAACGAAGACCTGCGCAGCTTTCTTACGCCCTGGCTCTGGAGTAAGAATACGGGCAATGAGTTCGGCAACAGCGTATTTGAATCTCGGGTAACGTCGTACATACAAAGTCTGCCCTATATCGACTTTGTAAGCGGCCTGTCGATCATCAAGACCTGGAACGACAGAGGTGTGATGGGCCTGGCCGACTCGCGCTATGAGGAAAATGGAATTCAAAAGATCCGGGACGAGTTAAAACCGCTGTATCCCTGGTCTATACTGGTATCGGCCGACGAGCACGACCTGAAGGTGATACGCAAAGAAAACTATATAAAACCCGAAGTGAGGGGGATCGAGAACATGCTGCTCGGCTCCGACTTTATCATTTCGGAATAAAACGATACTACTATGGCAATGAAAGACAGAAAAACACTCAAAAACTACTTCCGGAAGGGCAACCTGCCGTCGGAGGCTAATTTTGAGAACCTGATCGACTCTTCTGTCAACAAAATCGACGACGGATTCTCCAAGACCGAAGACGAAGGCCTGATGCTTTCGAATATCGGCGAATCGGAAAAGATCATCAGTTTTTATGAAGACATCGAAGACGATTTTGCACAGTGGGCCATCAACCTGAATAAATTCGACAACAAGTCGAAAGGCCCCAAGGGAGCCCTGAACTTTATGGTACCCGAAACGGGCAATACCGTGCTCTCGCTCACGCACAAGAACCGGGTGGGCATCAACCAGACAGACCCGGCCTACGACCTGCATGTAAACCGGCTCATTGCATCCGGCGGACGGGTAGGCACGTTTTGCGAAGACAGTGAAATTCCCGCCGACGGTAAATGGTACCGCATCATACAGAACCTGAATTACTGCCAGGCCTTCGAGATCGTGGCCCGCACCGGCATTAAGGATACCGGTAAACACAGCCTGCTGCATGCCATAGCCGTAAGTGCCTACGGACGTTCCAACTCCCGCATACGCAACACCGGCGCACGCTACAGTTTCTGGCGCCCCTGCCGCATACAGCTGCGCTGGACCGGCGACACCTTTAACTACCACCTGGAAATGCGCTGCCGGCAGGACCTGGGTCCCGGCACCAAAATAAAATATTACGTTACCCAGCTCTGGAGCGATGAAGATATGGGCATTCCGGCCCAGTTCCGCGACAACGATAACAGTTAGAGGCTATGGCAGACCTGGTGTACATAAATAAAGACGATAAGGAAAAACCGGCACTCGATTTCCGTACCCTGCTGGCAGAGGGTATTACTGCCGTGCAGCAGTTAGCCGGCGACAACTGGACCGACTACAACATTCACGACCCCGGGGTTACCATACTGGAACAGGTCTGTTACGCCCTTACCGAACTGGGATACCGGGCCAATTTCCGCTTCGAGGACCTGCTGGCCAGCCAGTTTCATCCGCAGAACACCAACGACACCTTTTTCTCGGCCGCACGTATACTGCCCTCGAACCCCATTACCGTAAACGATTACCGCAAGCTGCTCATCGACCGCATCGACGGGCTGCGCAACGTATGGATAGAACCGCTGGAGGTCTGGGACCACCCCTCACAGGTACGCGGCACCTACCTGGTGTTCGGGGAGGCATCGCCCGATACCATTGCCGACCAGGCCGGTATCGACCGCCTGAAAGCCGATATCTGGGACAACCTGCGTAAATACGGTAACCTGAGCGAAGCCTTTGAACAGGTGATCATACTGGACCGCATCAAGATGATTGTACAGGCCAAGATCGACATCAGCTACGAGGCCGATGTGGACGAAGTACATGCCCGGGTCATGTACAACCTGTCCCGTTCCATGACGCGCCCCATGAAGTTCCGGAGCCTCGAAAGCCTTATGCAGGGCCAGGCAGACATTAACACCATTTTCGAGGGGCCGCGGCTCTACAACGGGTTTATCCTGGACAGCGACCTGGTAAAAAAGATCACCATACTTACGCCCACCACGTTTGTAACCCCGATAAAAGACGTACCCGGCGTGCTACACATACGTTCCATAAACGTAGGAAGCACAGAGGCCGAAGATAACCCGGAACAGGCAAAAATAATGCAGAAAGAAGCTCCCGGCACAGGCTTTGTAGACGTAGACAAGATCCCCGTTTTCGGAAATGAGATCGAAGTGCCGGGCATGATCCGCTATTTCAAGAACAATGCCGAGGTGATACCCGACCTGGCCAATGTAAAAAAGATCTATGAAAAATTACAGGGAAAGGCCGATGCCAAAGACCTCTATGCAAAATCAACCAGTAAGATCAACCAGCAGAAAGTAGAGAACAGCAGCGATAATCCCGTTGCCGCCCAGTATAATTACCGGAATTCTTCCAGCTACGACCTGCCCGCACCGCAGGGCGTACAAATGGACATAGGTTCGTATTACTCGTTCCAGAACCACTTCCCGGCCATTTACGGACTGGGCCCCATGGGCATACCGGCCGGGCTCCGTACCCGTAAGAAAGAGGCCATACTGGCCCTGAAGGGCTACCTGATGCTGTTTGACCAGATCATGGCCAACTATTTTGCCCAGCTGCAGCAGTTCTCCGACCTTTTTTCGCTGGACCGCGACCTGCAGTCCACCTATTTTGCAGGCACCATCAGCTCGCTGGAAAAAATAAAAGAAATGACCTGCAATATTCCGAACGACAAGTACGAGTCCATGGTCAGTTTCCAGATCAAGTTCAAAAGCATTGTAGAAAGGGCCCTGGCCACCATCGACGATTTCAACGACCGGCGCAACCGCTTCCTGGACCACCTGCTGGCCCGCTTCGGCGAACGTACAGCCTCTTACGGTTTCGACCATTTCAACTACTATTTTTCCGAGCAGGAACATGCACGCGAGCAGATACGCATTAAGACCGACCTGCTGGCCGCAGTGGTAAAACTCTCCAAGAACCGGGCCCGTTCCTTCAATTATGGCAAGCCTTACTGGGGCGAGTGCAATACCTCTATGATGGAGTGGAAAGTAAAGATACTGCTGGGCATCAACACCAAAAGCAGCTACCTGGCCGCCCAGAACAGCGAGCTTTTACGCTATTTTCACAGCAGTGATCCCTTCCAGTTCGGCGAAGTGTTTGCCATGATGCATGCCGGGCGTATCGAGCCGCTGGACAGCGATATTACCGAGCTTTCGCCCTCTTACGAACCAGGCAAGATCAATACCGACCTGGTACACAAACTGCGCATGGACGCCGATATGGTGCGGGGCATGTTCCGCAGCGGCGACCTGGCCGTGGTAGAAAAACGCGGGTTCCGGCATACCAGTTACCTGCTGCTTTTCCGCAAGGAGGTTGATCCCACCCTTTTTGAAGGCGTACACAAAGAACTGCTGCAACGTATGGAACAGCTTTTCCGCGATATTAAAAATACAGAGGCCCGTTACTGGGTACCCGGCCGGGAAGACAATTACGTACTCGAATTCAATGACAGCAATGGCAGCGGCGTGTACGACACCCTTTCGCAGCGTGCCTGGAAAGAGATCGGCTCTTTCTCTACCCAGGAAGAGGCCGTTATGGCAGGCCAGATGTTGTATGCACACCTGCGTAACCTGAACCTGGGCAGCGAAGGATTTTACCTGGTAGACCATATACACCTGCGTCCACGCATGAACCCCGAAAAATACGGTATCCATTTCGAGGACAGTCTCCTGAAAATATCCGTAAATTCGGTACAGCAGTTCGAATTCAGGGAGGTACAAAAAGGAGCGATACAACTGCTGTTCATGCTTAAATCGCTGCAAAAAACACCGGAGAATATCCGTTACATGCCCGACAAACGCCTGGGCATGTACCAGGGCAACCAGCTGATCGCCCGCAGCACCGATACTTTCGAGAACGAAGACAAAGCCGAAGTACAACGCAGCAATCTCATCCGTTTCTTTGAAAAACTCACCATAAGCGACTTTCTCGATTCCGGCCGGGTAAAGGCCTACAAGCTGTATCCCGAGGACTTTTCCGGGGGCGATTATTCGTTCCGCGTAACCATTGTACTGCCCGGCTGGACGCCCCGTTTCAGCAACCCGGAGTTCCGGCAGATCCTGCAGAATATCTTCCGCCTGGAATGCCCGGCACATATCGGCATCGACTTTAAATGGCTGGAATTCGGCGAAATGCTCTATTTCGAGAACCTGTATGCACCCTGGCTAGACAGCCTGCGCAACGAGCACGCCGATACCGGGCGCCTGAACGAACAATCGGCCAACATACTGCAATTCCTCAAAAATCCCGATAACACAAGCAACGATGCCGTGGCGGCTTACATACGCCAGGCGCTGGAACGCGGCGATCACTGCTGCAAATGCTGTAACTGTACTAAAAACTGTAGCGACTGCAAACCATGTACCGGCTGCAAAAACAAATACTAGACCTGCAGTATCACAGCGAGGAGCACGCGCGCGATTTCCAGGACCGGGCCCGGAGCCTGTACTACAGCCGTATTACAGACGCCATGGAATCGATCCTGAAAAAATACGATGCCGAAGACAGCCTGTTTCGTATAAACCGCATGGAACTGGACCTCGGAAGCATATACGAAGATGACTTCAGTTCAGAATGGGTGCGGAAATTCAGCATAGCCTTTGAAGAAGAACTGCAGCGCCGCCTGCACCTGATACAGACCGAACAGGCCCAGGGCGAAGACAGCCACATTCCCGTACACAAAAAAAAGACCGAAATTTTTGAATACTACCTGCTGCACGGCGCCCTGCCCTGGAATACCGACGGCGACAAGAATACGCCCGAAAGCATGGCCGACGAGCTGATGCGCCTGTATACACAGGATTTTATTTATATACTAAAAAAACACGGCGCCAATGAAAAGGTAGTGCGGCGCCTGGTGTACCAGCTGAGCGAAAAACAGATCACCCGCATTATAGAACTGGTGCAGCCTACCGAAGCCAAATTTATTGTAGAAACGGTAGAAAAGGTAGACGTGACGCGGCGCCGGGAATCCTTTGTAAAGACAGATTCGGTGTACTTCCGGCAGCAGCTCTGGGAACTGGTGCTGAGTTACGTACTGGAAGACAGGGGTTCGTATTTCAATACACGTGAATTCGTAAAATCGACCCTTTTCGGCATTGCCGATCATTTTAACATGGAACGCAGTCTGCTGGTGATCCAGTTTTACCATGCGGTGCTGCAACTGGAAAAAGGAGCTTATTTTTCCATCAGCCTGCGCCAGATCATCTACGATATTTACCAGGAAATTACCGAGACCGGCAACGAAGAGGAAAGCCCGCGCCTGCCCGCGCCGGGAGCCGAGAGGCCGGAGGCCGGGATACCCATAGACCTGCGCCTGGCCGCCAGCGGCTACAACATACGCCTGCTGCTGGAACAGTGGATCTTTCGTGCGGCGCTGAACGATACCGTGCGGCAGTGGCTCTACAAGCATGCCGGCGACGCGGCCTTCCGGCGACGCCTGAGCGACAGTATCCAGACCCGCGAGCAGTTCCGACGCCTGGTGCAGGTACTGGACCCGCCGCATGCCGAATACATCAGCGGCTTTTCGGACCAGCTGCAGAAAACGCAGGAAGAAAGGCAGGTGTTCCCCGTTTCGGGCAATGTGTTCCGTAAAGACCGCTACTACGTGATCCTGACGGTGCTCCTCAGTAACCGGGGTTCCTACTTTAACAAAAAGAGTTTTGTAAAACAGGTACTGCAACAGCTGGCCGCACAATACAATATGCCTTACGAACTGCTGCTGAACCTGCTGGTAACGGCTATTCCACTACACATGCAGGGCATCAGCAGCCTGCCCGAGATCGTACAGATACTTACCGACCTGCAGAAGGAAGAAGTGCGGGAACAGCAGCACACAACGCCAGGCCGGCAAACGGCAGACGATCTGCCCCTGCCGCTCCTGCTGAACGCCCTTGTACAGTGGGCCTGCAACGGATCAGCTCCCCTCTGGCTGCAGCACCGTCTGCCGGGTGCACAGATCAGCTTTGCCCTGCTCTGGACCGCCATACTCCGGAAAAAAGACCCCGAAAGCCGGCAGCTCATCACCGGATTTCTTTCCGCAGCGCTACACCTGAACCTGGTGGTGCAGCACATTTCGGAAACGCTCTACCAACAGACGCTGCAACGTTTTCTCAGCCATTCCGTATACGTATATATAACCCTGCTGGAAGAACTGGGCAACAGCCTGCACACACAATACGGTAAAGGGATGCCCGACACTCTCCGCTTCCGCCGTAAACAGCAGATGTTTGTGCTGGAGAACCTGGCTGTGCTGACCACGGGCCGCATTTCGCCCCTGGACTTTGCCGAAAAGGCCCTGCATTATTTTGCCGCTGTGACACAGACCGAAATCCCCCTATATATTTCCCGCAGCCTGGAACTGGAATTTAATAATGCCGCACAGGCCCTGCCGGTGCAGAAGATACTTCGCAGCCTGCAGAAAAAGTATGCCGGCAGGCACCCAGCTCTGGCACAGCAAGGCACAAAACCGGCCCCGGATACAGCCGAAAATACAATACGGCAGTTCAGCGCCGAATGGGGACATGTGCCCTACAGCAGCCCGGTGTTTAAGCAGGAACTACAGGCCGTACTGCAAAAACTGCTGCAGAGCGGTAATGCAAAAGCCGTACGCAGCCTGCTGCAAAAGCTGTTCAGCCGCCGTACCCTGCACGAATTTTTACAGCATGCCGGGAAAGAACTGCGCGAGGTACTGGTCATTTTTCCGCAGGAAGAACACCGGCATTTTCTGGGCACGCTGCTGGCCGACCTGCGCCTGTTACTGCAAAAAAGCGGACTGACACAGCCACAATACGAAAAACGTATACAAATGGCCCTGGTACTTGCATGGTTCACGGGGCAACATACCGAAAAAGCGTATATACAACAGATACTACAGCTCATGAGCGAGGGACGACCCGCCGAAGCCGAACGCCAGCGGGAACTGCTGCTGGAAGCCGCCCGGGAACTGCGTACCGCACTCAGCGGGAAAGTGAGTCTTTACCTGTCAGAAAATGCCCCTGCAGACAATACCCCGAAAGACGATACCCGGCTCATTATCCCCTTCCTGAGCGAGAAAGAGGGACGGGTGCTGGAATCTTTCCAGGTACAGAATGCCGGTATGGTGCTGCTGTGGCCTTTTATGAACATGTACTTCGGCCGCCTGGAAATGCTGGACGGAAGCCGTTTCCGCGACGAAGAGGCACAACAGCGCGCCGTACACCTGCTGCAATACCTGGCCACCGGCAACAAGGCCGAAAGTGAATTTGAACTGAGCCTGCCCAAGATCCTCTGCGGCATGATGCCTGCAGACCCCGTAGCGGCCGGAATTGAACTGAAGGAAAACGAAATAGCCCTGTCCGAAAGCCTGCTGGGCGCCGTAATACAGCAGTGGACCGTACTAAAAAACACAACGGTGCCTACCCTGCGTGAAACTTTTTTACGCAGAAGCGGTATATTGCACCTGAAAGAAGAGAACTGGGAACTGCACGTACAGGCCCAAAGCTATGACGTACTGCTGGACCAGCTGCCCTGGGGCCTGCAAATTGTGAAACTGCCATGGATGAAAAGCACACTGTTCAACAAATGGAGATAAGTCCCGCACAGGCCAACGCCTTTACGCTGCAGCGTGAAATGGAGTGGTTTGCACAGGTGATCGAGACCCGTATGAAACTCTATTTCGGGGAAGATTGCGTATATACATCCATTTTTGAGGTGCCCCTGCCCGATGCCGAAGGCGATAACTCCATGTACGCCGGCTTTCTCCGCTATTACAACCTGCATGTTTACGAACGCATTATACTACTGCTGGCCTTGTGCCCACACGTAAAGCCCGAACTGCTCGACGTATTCCTGAGCGAAAACACGCATACACGCCGCGGCTACACCGAATTCGGCGGCATACGCGGCAACCAGCACAGCGGTTTTATTCCCACCGTGGAAACGGCCGCCTTCCTGATCGCCGGCAAGAACCTGGCCGAGCGTTTTAATGTATATACGTACTTTAGCGAAGGGCATTTTTTCAGCAAACACGGTATTCTGTCGGTACATACTTCGGAGCACAACCGCAACGAACCCTTATTCAGTTCGCCCCTGCTGCTTTCCCGGGAATACATTTCCTATTTTACCCATGGTGAGGCCTACCAGCCGGCCTACTCCTCCGAGTTTCCGGCCAAACGCATAGAGACCCGGCTGCGCTTTAGCGACCTGGTATTGCCGGCCGAGGTGATGGAAGAGATACAGGACATACTGCACTGGATACAGCATGAATATACGCTGATGCAGGACTGGCAGCTGCACAAACGCCTGAAACCCGGTTACAGGGCCCTGTTCTATGGTCCGCCCGGCACAGGAAAAACGCTTACGGCCTCCCTGCTGGGGCAGGCCTGCGAAATGCCTGTGTACCGTGTAGACCTGTCGAAACTGGTATCCAAATACATCGGGGAAACAGAAAAGAACCTGGCCTCGATCTTTGACCAGGCCGAACAGAAAAAGTGGATCCTGTTCTTCGACGAGGCCGATTCACTCTTCGGCAAACGTACCAGCGGCAGTACCTCCAACGACCGGCATGCCAACCAGGAGATCGCCTACCTGTTGCAACGCATCGAGGATTACCCGGGCATAGCCATCCTGGCCAGTAACCTCAAAGGCAATATGGACGAAGCTTTTATACGCCGTTTCCAGTCGGTGATCTATTTCCCAGCACCGGACGAGCACGATCGTCTGCGCCTCTGGGAATCGGCCTTTGCTTCCGGCAGGGTACCCCTGGCCGAAGATGCCGACCTGGCCGCTATTGCCCGCAAATATCCCATTACGGGCGGGGCCATCATCAATGTGTTGCGTTACGCGGCCATCAAAGCGGTGGAGCGGGACATACCCCTGGTACACCAGCACGACATTGAAACGGGCATACGCAAAGAGATGCGCAAGGAAGGCAAGGGTTAATTTGTGTTGTCATCGTCGATGGCATCCAGATCTAATTTCTGCTTTTTATCCTCCTGGCTATCACTGTTTTTTATTACGCTCTTTGTTCGTTTTCTCTTTAGCTCCGGATTGCTTGTAGTTCCCGGTACAGGTAACAGGGAGGGCGTATTCTGAACAAGATTCAGATTAAGGCTCAGAGCCGAATCGGATGTATCATCCTCGTTATCCGTTTCATCCTCTATACTAATCTCTTCGTCATTCCGCTTCTTTTCTTCTATGAGTTCCAGTATCTCCTCCTTTATTCCATTGGCTCCGCTGATTACTTCTTTCAGTACATTGAGCGCATCTTCCAGTTTATTTTCCTTAATCAACGATGACACATTCAATAATTTCATACTCAATCCCATAGATTCTGAAAGAAGTTCTGTCGGCACGGAAGAAAGTCCGGAAGTCAAAAGAAGTGTAGACACCTCGCTGTACATCTGCTGAGTAGCCTCCAGGCTTTTACCTACAATTACGGAAGATTCCTTTGCCGCTTCCATATACTCTTCCGCTTTGGTCTTGAACTCTGCAAGCTTTTCTTCGGCTTCCGTCAACAATGTATTGAGCGACTCCTTATCCCCCTTACTATAGGCAATCTGAGCCTCATCCAGCTTCTTCCCGATTTCATCCTTAAAAGAGTCGAATGCATTATCAGGGATTTTAACGCCAAAGGTTTCGCCCATTACCTGTAAAAATTCGCGCCCGATATGTTCCAGTATATCGAACCCTTTTTGATCTACCGTACCAAAGTACGTATTCAGGCTGTTATCGTCAACAACATCCGGAAAATAAAGACGCAGGGGCCCTTTTAGTTCTTCCTTGTTAATCTCCGTATTAAGCGGAGGTCGCCACTGCCGGGCTTCCAGGATACGCTGGGAAACTTCTTTAAAACCCCATTTATCTCCTTTGTCTTCCACGCCATGAGAGACATTCTTCTTGTCTATTCCATGTATATAGAAATTGTAGGGACGGTTCAGGGCCAGGTTGTCCTTGAGTTTAGCCGAATCGTCGACCATGTTTACAAAAGCCTTGTCCGACTTATCTTTCTCAAATTTCGCCAGCGTTTTTGGGGTCTTGGATACCTCTTTCGCATTCAGCTGCCATTTCTTGGGGATCCGTCTGGGAAAAGACAACTGCATGTTTTTATCCAGTTTCTTTTTTCCGTCTTTTATATCTACGGTATTATTACCGTGATCTTTAGCTACAGAAACAATACCGCGCTTAATAATATGCTCCAGGGATACCGTATAATTCTGGGGATATGTCAGCTGCACATTCATTTCGATCGTTTTTCCTTTCGCAGCCTGCGCTTTAATAGGGTTTTCCATCAGTTCGGAATAGGATGGAGCGTTGAATCCCGCTGTTTGCGGAGCCAGGTTTTTCATAACAAAAGAATAGGTCTTACCCAGTTTTTTCAGCAGCTGGTCCCCGATCAGGTGCCCGGCATCGTAAAACTTCTTAGGGTCGGCACCCATTAATATGAAAGCCTCATCCCGGGCCATTCCGGTAGTTTTGGAAAGATTTCCGTTACTTTTCAGGCGAGCTTCGTCACCCACAGTATCCTTTGATATCAGGGCCGTTAATGCAGAAGCCCGGTCTGTAGCCGAACTGATACCATCGGTATCCGGCAGTTTTTGTTTCCCTGCCGCCACGCCGATTTTCGATTTTATAATACTTACCGCTGTTTCTTCGCTTGTTGGTCCACCTCCTGTAAAACCCTTTTTCTGCACCGTACGCTCCGCCGAAACGCTTTTCAGGCTCAGGGGCATTGTACTATCCGGAGTTGCCGATAAGGCCTTCACCCCCATCACATCCGCTTCTTTTTCCAGTCCGGCATCGTCGTTCACAGGTGTTTGTCCCTTAAGCTGTGTGGTGGCCTTTACGCGGCCCTGTTTTTGCTGTACCACGTGCCAGGCCTCGTGCGGCAGGTGTTTTTCCTGGCCGGGCGCTACGTGTATATCGCTGCCCTGTGCATAGGCGTGCGCCTGCAGCTGTGCGGGCTGTGCCGAGTTGTAATGTACTTTTACGTCGTCCAGGGCGTAGCCCGAAAGATTCTCGATGCCGGTCTTCAGGTTATCGGGCAGGCCGGTA
Source organism: Flavobacteriales bacterium (assembly GCA_052437175.1). Classification (GTDB taxonomy): domain Bacteria; phylum Bacteroidota; class Bacteroidia; order CAIKAF01; family CAIKAF01; genus JACVCJ01. The sequence continues at coordinate 364,175 of JBQVOK010000004.1, read as the reverse complement.
TTATTGGCACGGCGCTGTACCACCGGCGCTTCATGCCCATCGGATGCAGCGCTTTCCGTCTTTATTGCAGCGGATGCAGTATGTATAGGTTGCGGAGATGTATTTTCGGATGCTTTCATGTTATTTTTTCTTCGGCGTTTTTTTCTTTCCGCCCGGCTGGTTTGCATACACAAAGTGGTTGCCTCCCGTATGCCGGATGCGTATTTCGTTCGGCGGCAGCACCAGGGCCTCCTGGTCTTCATCGCCCTGTATCTCGATCACGTTACCACCGGCGATCACAAAGCGCTGTTCATGCCCTCCCATGGTAATACGCACCAGCGTATCGTTGATGCCCAGTACGGTAGCAATGGTGTGTATCTCTTCGGGACCGGCATGCAGCATTTCGCCATAATTGATGTTCAGTTCCTCGCGCAACAGGAAGCGGATCATGGTCACATCGGCCTGTGCGCCCTGCTGCCCCTGGTTCATGGCCGTAATGAGGCAGTTGTTGCGGGCCAGCGGGTCCAGTGCCTTTCCGTAGCGCTTACTGTCGGGCGGGCCTTTTTTATCTTCCCTGCTGCCGTTATACCTTTCCGATATCTGTTTCGCCTTTTCTTCCTGGCGCTTTCTGCGTTCTTCCTTTTCTTCGGGCGACAGTTCCTTACCTGTGTTCCCGGGCCGTTTCCCGGGCACTTCAGAGGGGTCTGACTCTCCGTAGTGTTCCTCGTACATATCCCAGATGTCTTTTATCTGGTGCACGGAATCCCAGCGTGATTCCAGCACGAACAGGTCCCGGTCGTCCCAGTACTGCGGCAGCTGCACGCGGTCTTTACGGATAAAGGTATCCTGGCGTGGGTCTATAAACTGCGGATCGTGCGACATAAAGTCGGGGGTTTTCTTCGGGCCGACTGCGCTGTCGTCCGGGAAATCCGTACCCAGTCCTTTCTGTTCTATAACATCAGACAGCACATCCAGCGCATGTATCACGTGTTCCAGGAGTTCTGCACGGTACAGGTCCATTGCAGCATAGGTATCCTGGCTTGCGCCACGCACCTGCTGTGGAGGAGCGGGAGCCCTGTCTGTCAGCAGGTCCTGGCGGAACAGACCGTCTTTATGTATAAGTGCCGCTACCCTCCGCCATTCGGCCGGACTCAGGATGCCTATACCAAAATTAATGATGTTCTCTTTTATCCAGCCCTGGTCTACGTCTTTTACGTGGCTCGAAAATCCGGCATCGGCCTTCACCTTATCACCCTGCATTTTTTTCTTGTAGAATGTATCGCTGAACCTACCCTGCTGGGCCTTTTTAAGTCCCGCCTGGGCCGGTACGGCCAGCTGCCCGGCCAGTGAACGCGACAACTGGTTCAGGAAGATGCGCAGGTTGGGTGATTCAGATCCTATTTCGGGCATCTTGCGCACCCGGTCCATTACCCCGAGAGCGGCATCGGTCAGTTTTACCCTGGCGGGCGCCTGCTCTTCGGCAGAAGAAGACCCGGTCCCTGTATCTTCTGTTTTTATTTCGTGCGCAACAAACAGGTCATGGGTATCTTTTCGGAGTATCTCCCAACGCCTTTGTAAGGCGCCCAGTATATTCTCTATATGCTCGCCCTGCATATCTGCCTCCGGCGTCTGTACAAGCCGGATGACCCCATCCAGGCGTTCCTGCAGACTCGTCTTTTCGTTCCGTTGCTCGGAGGAATTAAGCTTATGCTGAGCAAAGAAATCGTCGATCTGCCTTCTGAGTTCGTATAGAGCTTCGAGAATGGGCTGCCGCTGGTCGATCTCCTTCTCAAAGGCATGTGTAAATACCTGCCTCCTGAAATAGTCCCGCAGGTTTTCGAAATATTCTGTCATGTAATTATTGCCCTGCCTGCGCCCTCTGCGCCGTACCAGGTCGGCCACCAGCGCATCGGTAGCAAAATTGGCCTGGGAGATCACGGCTCCTTCGTTATTGAACGTATCCATCTTCTCCCCGGAAGTGTCGCCTTTAAAATCGCCACCTATCGATCCGGAGCCCTTGACACTGGGTCCGATGGTAATTTGTTCCAGGTCTTTGGGCTTGATCTTCGCCGTATTTTTCAGGAGCCCTTTGTGTACCGATTCGTCCGTATTGAAACTCATGTTCTTGCGTTCCATCGGCACCACCTTTTTCTTTGTTTTCCAGTGGAAATTCAGGCCCCACTCCGCAGCAATGTTCTGCATGAACTGCCCCAGGTTAATACCCGCCTTGTGCGTATGCCGCCGCAGTTCCTTTTCGATCATGGTATCTACGTACTCTACATCTTCGGGCAGCGGAATGGGCACGTCGGGATGGGTTTCGAACAGGAAGGGCGGACTCACCATTTCCATAGAATTGCCTGCATCGGTCTCCAGTATGAACGTGAGCCCGGTAAGCGGCATAGGGTCGCCGATAACGGCCAGTTCCAGGTGCGATACGCCCCGCAGCTTACCGTCCTGCATCTGGGCAAATTCATGTTCAAAGCCCAGTGTGGTATATCTTTTGTGGTCGGGCTTCGTCTCTTTTTCCTCCGGGTTTTCTTCTCCCGAACCTTCGGTCACAAGCGGTGTAGCCACTGAAGAGGATGCAGCCGTCTGCTCTTCTTTTTCTGCGCCGCGCTCCTGTTGTTCGGTCTGTAATTTTATCTGTTCTTCAATGAAATCCTTTACCGTTTTGGCATTGATCACCCGTTGCACCACCGGGGCCGCCGTGCCGTTGAGCAGCGATGGCACCTGTGCCGCAAAACTGCCGGAGAGGGCCTTTGCGCCCATAATATCGGCTTCGCGTTCCAGTCCGCTGTCGTCGTTTACCGGGATCTTTCCCTTTAGCTGTGTGGTTGGTCGCACGCGGCCCTGCTTTTGTTGTACCACGTGCCAGGCCTCGTGCGGCAGGTGTTTTTCCTGGCCCGGAGCCAGGTGTATGTCCGTGCCCTGTGCATAGGCATGCGCCTGCAACTGGGCCGGTTTAGACGAGTTGTAATGTACTTTTACGTTATCCAGCGAATAACCGGACAGGTTCTCGATGCCTGTCTTCAGGTTGGCGGGCATACCGGTGTGGTTAGCCTGCGCCTGCACAACGGGCTCCTGCGGGGTAAGACTGGGGGCAGCGGGACTGTGGACCGTTTTTTGCGGCTCATTGGGAACGGACTGCTTCATATTGTGGTTAACGACCTACAAGATACAGCCTCCGTGCCACATACATTCCGGGTAAAAACACCTGTTTTTTAAGCAAAAAGTCCCGCCTTTTACAGCAGGACCTTTCTCTATACTTATGATTACTCAAAGAACCTTATTGCAGCAGCAGACGGCCCGCAGCACGGGTTTCGCCGCCGGAACGGAGCTGGTATACATAGATGCCCGCAGGCAGCTGTCCACGTTGTATCGTATAGTTGCCCGAACTGATGCCCGCCCAGCTCTGTACCAGCTGGCCCTGCATATTGTACAGCAGCAGTGTGTGCGGCTGTGCATCCGGATTGTTGAACTGAAGCAGAGCTTCGTTCAGCATGGGATTGGGATACAGGCTGAGACCGGCGGCCGTGCCGTTATCGAGGCCGAATGTAGAGTTTACCGGATCGTTGAGGCGGGCCAGGAAGAGGTAGTTACCGGTAGGCGTAACCGAAACCGTACCGAACTGCAGCGGTATGGACGGATGCGCCGTGGCAAAACCACCCAGTACCAGGTCGTTGTTATAGTCGAGCGCCAGGGCCTGCGGATTGTTGCCCGCACCACCGCCATGGGCCAGGTACTGCGGTACACCCGCCGAATTGTACTTGGCAATGAAACAGCGTGAGGGCAGCCCGCTGATGCTGGAATCGGCCAGTTCGGTCTCCCCGTCGAAAGTGCCGGCTATGTAAAAATTATCGGCATAATCCGTTACCAGGCGGTAGGCATATTCGGAACGGGTGGCGCCTTCCTGTCTGGCCCATTGCAGGTTACCTCCGGTGTCGTATTTGAGGATAAAAATGTCGTACTGGCTGCCGCTCTGGCTTACCGAAGTATAGGTTTGGCCACCCACGATAAAGGTTTCTTTGAAATGACCGGTTACGTATACGTTTTTGGCATTGTCGCAGGCCAGTGAAGTACCCATTTCCCAGCTGAGACCGCCGGCAGACTGTGCCCATTCGAAATTACCATCTGTATCGTATTTCGCTACATACATATCTACGTTGTGGTTGGCACTGATCACCTGTCCGCCGATGTGCAGGTTAAAGGCATAGTGCCCGGTGATGTACACATCGCCGTCTTTGTCTACGGCAATACCGGCCCCGTTATCGTTATTGGGCAGTCCGCAGTCGCCGCCGTAGGTACCGCCGGCCTGGGTCCACCATTGCAGATCGCCGTTGCTGCTGATCTTGCCCGTAACAATATCGTTACGGCCCAGGGCCTGGAGCTTTTCAGACTGGAAGGACAGCGAGTCTGTGAAAAAGCCGGTGAAATAGATATTACCGGCATTATCCCGGGCCAGGTCATGAATAGAACAGGCATAGTAATTCATCTCATCGGCAGAGCCGCCCATCTGGCGGAACCATACGGTATTGCCCTGCGCGTTCAGTTTGGCCACAAAAATATCGTTGACCCCGATGGCCGTATAAGTAACCCCGTTGAGAATCAGTGTTTCGCGGAAGAAACCGGCAATATACACATTACCCGAATTGTCGCGTTCCATCGCATACACACGGCTTTGGCCCGTAATGTGCCTGGTCCACTGAAGTTCACCGGCATGGTTCACCTTGAGTACGAAGGCATGCTCGTCAAAATCGGGGGAACCGGGCAGCAGATCCTGCCCCAGGGTAAGATCTCCGTAGAAGTAGCCGGCAGCAAAGGTATTTCCGCTCATGTCGGTTACCACGTCCAGGATGTAGGAAGAATTAGAACCTTTGTAATACAGGGCCTGGTCAAAAACCGGGGCCTGGGCGGCGGCGGCAACGCTAAGGCTCATTGCCAGAAGGGTAAGTGTCTTTTTCATCTGTTGTTTAGGTTTGTTTGTTTTTTAGATTTCAGGGGGCGGGTAAATACTTGTGTTTGAGTGGCGCTTTCGATGAATATACGAATCATTCATTTTCAACACCTTACAAATATAACAGGGCAAAGTTTAACTTTTTTTATGAAAAAATCAATATTTTGGTCTAATTTAGTTAAAATTCCTTAATTTTAAATTACAATAGGCTGAATACCAGAAACAAAAAAAAGCAGCGACCGAATGACCGCTGCTTTCAACCCCGAAAATTTCGGAATGTGTATCCCCGTACTGCGCTACGGAAAAAGATTACTCTTCAGGGTTATTGTTTTTCTTTTTATTGTCTTTGTGCATGTCCATGGTTTCGCTGAGCAGGCTCTGGATATCGCTGTCGGACAGGCGGAGCTTAAAGTCCACGATGCTTACCTCGGTACCGGACATGGCCACCAGGATCACTTCTTTACGGTCTTTGCGGCCTTTGCGCAGCATGATCTTTACCAGTTCTTCCTCCGAGCTCACGGTCATCAGTTCTTCGAAACTGCGTTCCTGCATAATACCGCTCATTTCGCTGCGGGCTTTGGGCAGGCTGTTCTCTTTCAGGTTCAGGGTCATCACCTTCATGCTCTTCATTTTGCTGAGCACCGATTTCACTTCGCCGCGGTCTTCTTTCGGGATCAGCCCGGTAAGCGGACGTATCCAGGCCATGGAAAGGGCAATGCGTTCACTTTCGCCTTCGTAACGGTATTTCTGGTAAAAACCGTCGAGCGTACGCGGGGCGCAGGAACTGCCTCCGAGGATAAGGCACAGCAGTAGTGCCGGCAGGATGTATTGTTTTACGAACATACTTTTCATACACTGAGTTTTAACAGGGTTAATTACTTGGAACCTTTAGCGCCTTTATCGCCCTTTTCGCCTTTGGTATCGAGTTCTTTTACGCGGTCCATACCTTCGATGTCCATATCGTCGGAGATGTTCAGCAGTTCGTCCAGGTTAAAGTCACCCTTAAGGATCATCACCAGGTTCTCCTCGCCCACGATGCTCATGATGAACTCCTGGATGCGGCCGTTCTTTTCGATCACCTGGAAGCGGATGGATTCCTCGTCGCTCTTGATGGTCATCAGGTCCTGGTAACCGGCTTTTTCCAGCGAGGTCTGCAACAGGCGCACCTCTCCGTCGAGCTTGGAATCGCCCGTGTTTTCGTCGATCAGGATCACAAAGGAATGGATCTGTGAGGCAAAGCTCTTTACGTTCTTGTATTCGGGGTCTGAGGACTCGATCTTGGAGAGCAGGCGGAACATGTAGGGCGAAATGCTGATGAGCGTTATCCCCTTTTTGTTTTCGTATTTCTTTACAAAGTCGAGCGAAATGCTCTGTGCCATGCCGAGCACAGGTGTACAAAGCAGCACAAGGGCTACGAGTACGGCTGAGAGTCTATTTTTCATTGCTGTTGTTTTTAGGTTTTGCGGAAGCTTCGATCTTATCTACGCCTTCCTGGAATTTTTTCATTTTGTTCATGCCTTTGAGGCCTTTGTTCATTTTACGGGACACGAAGGCCAGGGCTTTTTCGGTCTGCTGCAGGGCCAGCTGCTCATCGGTGATCTCACCGCGGATATTGTCGGACACGAGTACTTCGGACACGTATTTACGTTCATCGGCGGGTTCAGTGCGCTGCGAACGATTCAGCAGTACAAATGCAAACAATATGGCTGCGGCGGCTGCGGTAGCGGGCCAGAGTACCAGGCTGAGGGTCCGGCGCTTTTTCTGCGGCTGCGTTTCCGGAACAACGCTGCTGCGGTACTGTTCCAGGTCGCTGAAGTACAGGCTTTCTTCCCGTTCAGGATGGGCTGCGTAGAAACGTTTCAGCGTTTCTTCCTCTTCGCGGGTGGTTTCCCCGGCCAGGTATTTGTTCAGCAGCTCTTTCATAACGTATGCATTTTGTAGATAGAGAATAGGTGTGTTCTTGCCCGGGAAAGGTTGGCACGCACGGCGTCTTCGCTCAGCCCCATGATCTCGGATATTTCCCGGAATTCGTATCCTTCGATCTCGCGGAGGTAAAATACCTGCCGTTGCTTTTCGCCCAGGAATTCCAGGCAACGGTGCAGGCGTTCCACCCCCTCGCGGGCTTCCATAATGCGCTGTGCGTCCTGGAAGGTAACGGAGAGCTCTTCGTCGCCGCTCCAGCTTTCGGGTTTCTTTTTCTTCAGCAGATCGAGGCCCCGGTTCTTGACCATGCGCATGGCAAACGATTCGATATTTTCCACTTTGTCCAGCTCCCCGTTCATCTGGTGCAGCTTCAGAAAACAGTCCTGGACCACATCTTTGGCGTCTTCCTCATCGCGGACCACACTCCGGGCAAAGCGAACCAGTTTTCCGCGGATCGAGACAAGTTGTTCCAGTGGTTTCAAATGCGTTGCTGTTTACAGGAATGACGAGCAGCAGGTATTTTTGTGACGTGCCGGGTGCTTTTTTCTTAAAATAATATCACAAAAACCTGAATTTCAAGCGTATAAATTTATTGTTTTTCCATTTTGAAGCGATAGGTCCTGCCAGGGTCTGCCCCCTGAAGCGGAAAATGCAGGCTGGGGAAACCTAATTCCATCTGCGTACTGTCGCTGAACACTACATCGTAATATTCGGAACCACTGTACATAAACAGCTTGGAATCCACCTGCGCTGCAGGTACCCAACAGCTGTTTTTCGGCATCGCTCAGCGGCGGGTTGGCCTTGTCTTTGGCACAGCCGGCCAGGCACAGCAGCAGAAGCCACAGGCCATGAAGGTATATGTGCGTATGCAGGCGGATATGCAAGTATAGCAAAAAAAGCGGGATCCGCGTTTACAGCGTACAAAGCCACAGGGTAAAGCCGGCCAGCAGCATGTAGGGCACCAGTCCGCCCGCACCGGCATAATCTTTGGCGATCCGTTGCCCGGTAAAGAGGCAGAGCAGTGCGGCCAGGGCCAGGAAAGCGCCCAGGGCACCCAGCTGTACGGCGGTTTCGGTACGTCCGGGCAGCAGTATGCTCAGTGCTCCGCCGGCCGAAGCCAGCCCGGAAGCGATCTCGAGCAGGGTTACCACACCCAGCAGCAGGGGCACCGAGCCTTTGAAAATAGTTTGGGAAAAATGGCCTTTGAGCCAGCCCAGGTTGCCTTTCCAGTCGAATACCTTGTCAAAGCCCGACTGTATGAACAGTACGGCCAGTATGGCAAAGGAGAAAAAGCGCAGGGTGGCGGTAATGCATTCCGGGGTAAAAAGTTCTTTCATGGTCTCTTAGTATTGAAGTAGTTTTTCGATATGCAAATGTAAGGCATTGAGCGTAGCGGGGTCGGTGATCTCGTTTTCATCGCTCAGCGTATGTACGCGGCTGATGGGCAGGTTCAGGGGCAGCACCCAGGCGCCCAGGTGGTGCATCACCATCTGCAGGTGGTCCATACCCCGCAGGTTGCCTGCCCGGCCGGTGGCCACACCTACCATGGCCACTTTCTTGCCCCGGAACAGGTCGGGGTTTACCCCGTCCACAAAGCTTTTGAGCAGTCCGGGAAAGCTGCCGTTGTACTCCGGGAAAATGAACACGAGCGTAGTGGCCGGCACTATGTATTCGTCCACCCATTCGTCCAGCTGCCGGTTGCCGAGGCCCATTACCTGGTTATGGAACAGGGTTTCGGGCGGAAGTGACAGCAGATCAAGCACTTTCACCTGCAGGTTGCGTTCCCGGGCCAGGCGGCCGTAGGTATTGGTCACTTTGCGGGTATTGCTGTCGGTACGGGGGCTGCCCGAAATAATTGTTATATATTGATTATCAATCAAAATGCAAAATATTTAAAACGGTCAAAAGAAAAGCGTGTCAAAATCGTTACTTTTGCGTACATAATTATCGAGCACAAAAATAAAAGATCAAACCTGAATGGGAAAAGTTATCTCAATAGCCAATCAAAAAGGCGGCGTCGGAAAGACCACCACAGCCATTAACCTTTCTGCCGCGCTCGCCGTACTGGAGTACAAGACCCTGATCATTGACGCCGATCCTCAGGCCAATGCCACTTCGGGCATCGGTTTCGACCAGCACAATATCAAGTCCAGTATTTACGATTGTATGCTGAATGAGGCCAAACCGGCGGATATCATCCTGAAATCGGGTACCCCGAACCTGGATATTATCCCGGCGCATATCGACCTGGTGGGTGCCGAACTCGAAATGGTAGAAATGCCCGAGCGGGAATTCATGATGAAGAAAGTGATCGACCAGATACGCGGCGACTACGATTTTATCATCATCGACTGCTCTCCTTCCCTGGGCCTGGTTACCGTGAACGCCCTTACCGCGTCCGACAGCCTGGTGGTTCCTGTTCAGTGTGAGTATTTTGCCCTCGAAGGTCTGGGCAAACTGCTGAATACCATCAAGATCGTGCAGCACCGCCTGAACGAGAACCTGATCATTGAAGGCATACTGCTTACCATGTTCGATAAACGTCTGCGCCTGAGCAACCAGGTGGCCGAGGACGTACAGACCAATTTCGAGAACCTGGTGTTCGAGACCATGATCCACCGTAACACCACCCTGGGTGAAGCGCCCAGCCACGGCGAATCGGTGATCATGTACGATATCGAGAGCAAAGGTTCGCAGAATTACCTGGACCTGGCCCGTGAGATCCTGCAGAACAATGAAATGACACGCATCAAAAACGCTGATAAAAAGATCGCTACCGAATAAAAGATGAACGCAAAGAAAAAAGGACTTGGAAGAGGATTAAGTGCATTGCTGGCCACACAGGAGCCGGCCGAATTTTTGAGCCCCGAAGCCGCGGAGAAAAAACCGACGGCGGTGGCGGCCATTCCCCTGTCGCAGATCGAGCCGAACCCGTTTCAGCCCCGCAGTGAATTCAGCGAGGAAGCCCTGAACGAACTGGCCGACAGCATCAAGGTGCACGGTCTTATTCAGCCCATCACCGTACGTAAATTATCGGCCGGTAAATACCAGCTTATCAGCGGAGAACGCCGCTGGAGAGCTTCGAAAGAGGCCGGGCTGGAAGAAATACCCGCCTACGTGCGCACTGCCGACGACCAGGGCATGCTGGAAATGGCGCTCATCGAAAATACACACCGCGAGAACCTGAACCCCATCGAGGTGGCCATCAATTACCAGCGCCTGATGGAAGAATGCAACCTGACACAGGAAAAACTGAGCGAACGCGTGGGAAAAGAGCGTGCAACGGTAGCCAACTACCTGCGCCTGCTGAAACTCCCCGACGAAATAAAACTGGCCCTGCGCCAGCAGCTGCTTTCCATGGGCCATGCCCGCGCCCTGGTAAACATTGCCGATCCTAAAAAACAGGTACAGATCCTGGATAAAGTGATCGAAGAGGGCCTTTCCGTACGCGCCGTGGAAGAACTGGTGCGCAAAACCGCCAAAGAAGGCAAAGAGGAAGCCGGCGTAAGCGCCGTACAGGCTCCCGGCTCCGATTATACCAGCGAAGTAGAAAAGCTGAACGATTTTTTCCATACCAATGTCGAGATCAAAGACAGCCGCAACGGCAAGGGAAAAATTGTGATCAGTTATAATTCCAAAGAAGACCTCGACCGTATTTTATCGCTGCTCGATTAAAAACACCGGTTTGAGTATCTATAAAACGATAATACACAAAATGTTGCCAGGTATATTCTTATGCCTGTCAACCGTATATATGGCACAGGCCCAGCGCACCGGCAATATGCCCGCCGACAGCGGCAATGTACGTAAAGACACCGTAAAGACCGGCAATCTGGTCATCACTTCGGATACGGTGGCGGCCAAAGGCCCTAAAATAAAAAAGATACGCCCCCCACGCGATCCTGTAAAAGCCACCTGGATGGCCGTGGGACTGCCGGGGCTTGGCCAGATCTATAACCGCCGCTACTGGAAGCTGCCTATCGTATACGGCGCTTTTGCCGGAGCATCCTATTTCCTGGCCAGCAACCAGATCAATTTTGCGCGCGCGCGGAATTCTTACCGGGCCAAAATTCCGCTGCCCGGTTATACGGTGCACCCCGACTATGCCAATTACAGCAAGGAGCAGATCGCTACCGACCGCGATTACTACCGGCGCAACCGCGATATTGCCATCGGCGTAATGGCCGGCGTATACCTGCTGCAGATCGTGGATGCCGTGGTAGATGCGCACCTGAGCACCTTTGACGTAAGCAATGACCTCAGCTTCCAGGTACGTCCGTATACATCTTACGGAAATGTAGGTGTACAATTTCGCTTTTAATATCTTGTGATCTCCTTTACCAGTAAGGATTTTCCGGGACTAAAACTGTCTATCCGAAAAAAATACAGAAACATGTATTTTTCATCGACATTGCTCATATACAACAAGTTTCGCAGGTTTTATATATTTAAAATGCTATTTTTGAGTAAACTGAAAACCTATGAAAAAAACATTACTCTTTTTCTCACTCGCTACACTGTGCACATTCCAGGCCTTTTCACAGGCTGCCAATTACCCCAACGGGTCCACAGTAGCCGATTTTACGGTAACCGATGTACATGGCAATACCCACTCGCTGCATGCGTATACGGCCCAGGGCAAATATGTACTGCTCGATTTCTTTTTCGACACCTGCCCGCCCTGCCAGCAGACCACGCCGATCTTCAATGCCTTTTACGAAAAATACGGCTGTAATTCCGGCGATGTTATTTCTCTTTCCATCAATAACGGAAGTGATTCCAATGCCGAAGTAATTGCCTTTGAATCGTCGTTTGGCGGTCCTACGGCACATTGCCCGGCGGTGAGCAGCCAGGGTGGTTCCGGCGCGGTGGACGTAGCTTTCGGGGTAAGCGCCTATCCTACGTACTGCCTCATCGGCCCGGACAATAAAATGATCTCGAACGACATCTGGCCGCTGAGTTCCATTTCTTCCCTGGAAAACGCCTTTCCTCAGGGAGCCATTACACCCAAAGCCTGTGCCGCCAGCACTTCGGTGGAAGAAAGCGGTCTGAACGCTAAGATCAGCATCTATCCCAACCCTTCGGCCGATTTCCTGAATATCCGCGTGGAAACGCCTTCGGCAGAAAATGTAGTGATACGCATTACCGATATACAGGGCCGTACCCTGCTGGTAAACGAAGCCGGCGTACAAAGCGGTGAAAAGACGCACACGCTCAATATACAGGCCCTGGCCGCAGGCAGCTATTTTGTAACGGTTGAGGCCGGTAAAAAATTCATGCAGAAATCCACCTTCATTAAAGTGAATTAACGATTTACACTAAATCTGAACCTATAAAAGAGCTCCGGGAACGGGGCTCTTTTATTTTGCGGGTTTATGCTTTGCCATCATCTCCCGGAAAAAGGCCTCCGAGCCGTTGCGCGGAATAGAAAGCGTTTGCCAGCCGGTATTGCGGATCATCTTGGCCAGATAAACGATCTGCCCCGTATGGTAGGCATAATGCGCCACCTGGCGTTGCAGGGCATCGAAGACCGTGTGTGCCTCCCCGCGTATGTACACGGTACGTTCCAGGTCGCTGTCCTGCATCTGTTGCAGCAATGCTTCGAGTATGGCCCAGTTCCTGTGCCAGCTTTCCTTCAGGCTTTGTACGGTATCCTGTTCCGTTACAAACTCCGAATCGCGGTTACGGTCGGACTTTTCGCCGTCGCTCGTGTAAAAATCCGTAAAACGGGAGCGCAGGTTACCGTTTATGTGTTTTACGATCACGGCCACGGAATTACTTTCTTCCCCGGGCGCAAAGAACCACTCCTCTTCGGACAGCTGCGCCATCGCTTTTTCGGCCATGGTCCTGTATGTACTGAATATTCGAACAAAATTTGATGTAAAATTCATAACCGCTGCAGTTTGGAGAGCCAGTTCAGGCGGTCGAAAAATACTTCGTTGCGGGTAATACGTCCGTCGAGGATATCGAGGATATCGAGTCCGTATTCGGTAATTACCTCACCGTTGACGGGGATCGTAGCCTTCCACTTGAGCGTGTAACCGCCGGGCGTAGGAATAAGTTCTTCGGCTTCCCATACCCAGTCCGGGTTTCGTTGCAACAGACGTCCAAAGTACTCTGCCAGTTTTTCTTTACTGCTGATGCCACCACGTATGGCCGGATCGGCATAAAAAAATTCATCGTGGTAAAAATGCAGCAGTTTTTCCACTGCCTGCGTATCGCCCGCACTCGTCCAGGCGCTGAGCCATTCTTTTATAAACGCACTGTGGTCCATATTTTAAATATAGGAAATCTACTCTGAATGTAGCTTGTTTTTACGACGAATACATGATTTTAAGCGGCGGAATGTCGCTTATTTTTCCAGGATCACCGTAATACCCTGTCCGCCCGCGGCACAAACAGAAATAAATGCCCGGCCCGATCCTTTTTCGTGCAGCAGTTTGGCAGCCGTAGCCAGTACCCGGCCCCCGGTAGCCGCAAAGGGATGGCCGGCGGCAGTACTACTCCCGTTCACGTTCAGTTTGCTGCGGTCGATAGGCCCCAGGGCTTCCAGGCCGAACTGGGCCGAGAGTTCGGGGCTTTCCCATATTTTAAGCGTAGCCAGTACCTGTGCGGCAAAGGCTTCGTGTATTTCATAATAATCAAAATCCTGCAGGCGGAGCCCGGCCTTTTTCAGCATGCGCGAAGCGGCAAATACAGGCGCCATAAGCAGGTTGTGCCGGTTGTGCACATACTCCACTGCGGCTAGTTCGGCAAAGCTCAGGTAGGCCAGTACAGGCAGGTTGTGTTCGCGGGCCCATTCTTCGGTGGCCAGCAGTATACAGGAGGCTCCGTCTGTAAGCGGAGACGAGTTGCCGGCCGTAAGTGTACCGCTAACTTTATCAAAAGCCGGTTTCAGCTTAGCCATTTTTTCGGGGCTGCTGTCCCGGCGCAGGTTGTTATCCTGTTCCAGGCCCATAAAGGGCGAGATCATGTCCGTAAAGAAACCGCGGTCGTAAGCTGCGGCCATTTTACGGTGACTTTCCAGTGCAAAGGCGTCCTGTTCTTCGCGGCCGATACCGTAATATTTTGCACTGAGCTCGGTATGTCCGCCCATGGACAGTCCTGTGCGCGGTTCCACATTCATGGGTGCTACGGGTGCCAGGTCCTTAAATCGGATCTTCAGGAATTCCCTGAAGCGGGACCCGGTGGTTTTGGCGCGGCGGGCCGCCAGCAGGATACCGCGCAGGCGGTCGTTCAGCAGCAGGGGCACATTACTGGTAGAGTCTACCCCGCCGGCAATTCCCACCTCGATCTGCCCCAGGGCAATTTTATTGGCTATGTACACGGCCGATTCAATACCGGTATCACAGGCCTGCTGTATGTCGCAGGCAGGCGTACGCTGATCGAGCGCCGTGCTCATCACACATTCGCGCATCAGGTTCAGGTCGCGGCTGTCCTTGATCACCGCCCCGCCGGCCACTTCGCCTAATAACTGTCCTTCCAGTCCGTATTTACTTATGAGCCCGTTCAGTACGGCCGTCATCATATCGGCATTCCCGGCCTTTGTATATGCGGTGTTCTGCCGTGCAAAAGGAATACGGTTGTATCCTACAATGGCCACACGGCGGGCCTCTTTACCCTGAACTGTCATAAAGTGTCTCCTTAATTTTTATACAGGAAAGTTAGACAATATTCCGGGGCAAAGGCATTGTAAATTTCTATAGGTAAATACCTGTTTGTTATGCATACATACGTACGACAAGGCCTGCAGACCGCCAGGCAAGTGTTAAAATTCCTAAATTCTACAGAAAAGCCGTAGCTTTACGCCCAATTAACCAAGACAATTAAGTCATGAACAAAACTTTTTACAGCGTATGTATGTTACTGCTTCCGCTGTTCAGCGCCACGGCTTTCTCACAGGCCAACTCGGTGGAGCTGAAAGACGGAGGCGGAACCCTGATCAGCTCACATGCCTCGGTAACGGCGGCATACGGAGCCATTCCCGCCACACTTACGCAACCCTACATCATTGAGGTCGGTTCTACCTACACCGGTTCTTCAGAGACCTACCCTATAAACTTTGTCGCCAAAACCGGTGCCAGCGCAGCCAATACCATTACCCTGCGGCCTGCGGCGGGTGTGGCCAGCGTAAACATCCAGAGCAATCTCAGCGGCAATCCCATCCTGCAGCTCGACAATGCCGATCATGTGATCATCGACGGACGTGCCGGCGGAACGGGCAGCAGCCGCAACCTTACCATCAGTAACCAGTCCACCGCCAGCAATGCCAATACGGTTTCGCTGATCAACGGCGCCTGTTTTAACCAGGTAAAGTACTGCAACATCCTGAACGCAACCACGACCAATGCAGCCCGTGGCATATCGCTGGGCACTTCGGCCTCGAATCCCAGCGGTAATTCCGACAACCGTTTTGAGCATTGTTTTTTCCCTTCGGGACGTTACCGTTTCAGCACCAATGGCACCACGGCCAACCTGAACGCGCGCAATACCATTTACGGCTGTATTTTCGAGAATATTAAGTTCGTAGGTATCTGGGGACAGGCCGGAACAGGTAATCTCACCATCGATTCCTGCTCTTTTTACTGTAATTCAGCCTCCGGCGACGGGGCTTTCGGCATCCTGTTCGATAGTCAGCGCGACACAGCGGTTATCCGTAAATGTAATATTTACGACCTGCAGAACGGTACAGGTACGGCCCTGCGCGGTATACACGTACGTTCGGTGGTAAGCGGCAGCAATTTTACCGATATCTACAACAACTTTATTTCCATCAGTACGGGTACGGGCAACCAGACCAATATTGCCGGTATCGAGTACAGCGGTACCGTTCCCATTAATGCGCGCATCCGTTACAACACCATCCGTATCGGGGGTACCCTTTCCAGCGGCGGATCGGCAGGCAGTGTAGGATCTACCCCGTTCCTGAAATCGGCTACGACCAGCGCTTCGGTGTTCGATATACGTAACAACATCTTTATCAACGACCGCAGCGGCGGTGCTCCCCAGCACCTGGCCATGGCCCTTACCGGCAATAACGATCCGCTCACGATCAATTACAACACCTATACTTCCACAACGGGCAACCTGGTACGCCTGGGCAGTACCGTATATACCACATTTGCGGCTTACCAAGCAGTGGCAGCGCCCGGCACCGAGGCCAACAGCAACGATTTTGCAGTACAGACCGTATCGGCAAGTGACCTGCACCTGACGGGTACTTCCCTGGGTAACGGCAACCTGGCGGCAACGGTTATTGCCGGTATCGGCACCGATATCGACAACCAGGTACGCGGGGCTATTCCCTACCGCGGAGCCGATGAGGCCTCTCCCGCTCTTACGCCAGGCTGTACAGGTATTCCCGATCCCGGAACAGCCGTAGCAAACCCCCTGAGCTCATGCAGCGGCGGTAACGTTACCCTCAGCCTCACCGGGCTGAATCCCCTGGCCGTGCCCGTGCTCACGTTCCAGTGGCAGTCCTCGACGAACGGAGTTACGTATACCAATATCCCTTCGGCCACTTCCCAGACCTATACGGCGTCTTTCTCACAGAATACCTGGTTCCGCTGCGAGGTTACCTGCAGCACTTCCGGCGGAAAAGATACCTCGGCGGCCGTACAGATAAATATTACGCCTGTACCGACCGTAACGTCCATTTCAGAGACACACGTGATCGGCCAGTATACCTTTACGGCCAACGGAGTAACGGGCGCCACGAATTACCAGTGGAATTTCGGTAATGGCAATACATCCACCGCCGTTTCGCCTACGTATACATACACCGCCCTGGGCAACTACACGGTAACCCTGATCGTGAGCAATGCCTGCGGAAGCGATACGGCCACCCTGAACATTACCGTGGGTTGCGAAGGCACTCCGGACGGCGGTACGGCCAGCAGCAGCTCCAACGCCGTGTGTGCCGGCCAGAGCATCAACCTGAGCCTGCTGGGCATCAACAGCCTTATTGCACCTACGCTCACGTTCCAGTGGCAGTCTTCACCAGATGGTATAAACTTCAGCAATATCGGCGGAGCCACCGGTATGACCCATACCACTACGCCTGCGGCCCAGACCTATTACCGCTGTGTGGTAACCTGCACGGCCAGCGGTTTAAGCAATACGTCCACGGTGGTTAACATCGCGTACAATGCCACACCGGTGGTTACGTCTATTTCAGAAACACATACCGGCGGCACCTATACCTTTACGGCCGTGGGACTTGCCAATGCGAGTTCCGTTTCCTGGACCTTCGGTAACGGCGCCACGTCTAACGTAGCCTCGCCCACCTACACCTATCCCATCGGGGGCACCTATACCGTAACCGTTATTGCCGTTAACAGCTGCGGAAGCGACACGGCTACTACCGTGCTCAGCGTAGGTTGCAGCGGCACACCGGCCGTAGCTGTCCCGCAACCGGTTGCATCCAGCGTTTGTCTCGGCGATAATATCCAGATAAACCTGACGGGATTAGATCCTTCGGATGCCTTCTTCTACACCTACCAGTGGCAGCGTTCGGGAGACGGCGTAACCTTTGCCAACCTCCCCGGCGCCACACAGGCCACACTGAATACCATTGCCGGTACGGAAACACATTTCCGCTGTATTGTTACCTGTACCACTACCGGGCTCAGCAGCACCTCGCAAACCACCACCATTACCATCGGCGGAACACCCGGCGGTGCCATCAGTGAAACCCATAACGGACTGGACTACACGTTCTCTGTGACCGGGCTCAGCGGTACCTTTACCTATGCCTGGGACTTCGGGGACGGAAACACCGGCACCGGTGCCAATCCGCAGCATACGTATGCCGCCAACGGCACGTACAACGTATCGGTTGTGGTTACAGGCAACTGCGGTACCGTAACATTAACGTACACGGTGAAACCCAATGTAGGGCTGGACAATGCGCCCGAAGCCATGGGACTGCGTTTGTTCCCGAACCCGTCTGACGACCAGGTACAGATCACTTCGGACAAACTGACCCAGGCCGATCATATCCGTATTTCGGACATCAGCGGAAAAGCCTGCTGGGTGCAGAATACCCCGGCCCAGTTCCCGCTTACGCTTTCGGTAAAAGGTATGGGACTGAGTCCCGGTATGTACCTGGTAGAGATCGTATCCGGAACACAGACGGCCAGCCTGCGCCTGATCGTTCGTTAAACGCAACACAACTTCGTATGTATAAAAAGAGTCCCATCTGTACAGGTGGGACTCTTTCGTTTTATTAAGCACTCGTATTTTATTTGCGGCGCAGCGATTTGGGACGGTTATACACCGTAAAGAACGGAATATCTACTGTGAGGAAGATGTTCCAGCGCCAGGACGGATTTCCCAGCACCGTTTGCCCGGCATCGATCTTGCCGAGCCCCGGACCGTATTGTCCGCCTGCACCCAGGGCCAGGGGAATATTGCAGGGAAAACCGTACACCAGGTAGGCTCCGGGCGAGAATATCTGTCCCAGTTTCACCTTGTAATCTTTTTCGATCACCACATTGCTCTGTCCCTGGTCGTCGATCTGGGTATTGGCCTTTAAGCGATAATCTACAATGGCCCCGATATCGAACAGCGGAGCGAACAGGCCAATGGAACCGGCGCGGCGCATGCCGTAGTTGAAAGAGATGCCGATGGGCGCCGTTACGCCGAATTTATCGTTCCAGGCGTAGCCCAGGTCATTTCGCGGTACCGGCTGGTAAAACGCTCCCAGGTACGATTGTATGGAAACATTGAACCAGGCGTTCTTTTTGATGGAGGAACTACCCACGGGCAGAATGGCATTTTCGATCACGGCTTTCATGTCCTGTGCCGATTTAGCCTCCACCACATTGGCCATAAAGAGTCCGTATTTGGCTACCCGGGCTGTAATGCGCCCCATTTCCCAGAATTTATCGAGCGATATCTTACGTTGCAGCGTATTGAGCGCAGCTTCGATCACGATTTTATCCGAAGCGGGCGCTGCCGTTTTCAACACGTTAAGGGTTGGTTCCGGCAGCATGAGGGCTTTTTTCTCTTTTTGTAACTCGGTTGCCAGGCTGTTTACCGCAGCACGGTAATCGGCGGAAAGATCACTGCGGGCACTGATGTTCTGCAATCCGAGCAGGTCCAGGGATACATTGGTCTTACCGGTCATTTCCAGGATGCGTTCCAGGATATCCACGGCATTGTACACGGCCAGGCTGTATTCTTTCTGAAACACGTTCTTGTACAGTTGGTTCGATTTACGTGCCAGTTCCAGGTAATCGGTCACCACCAGCGAGGTATCGAACATGCGGGCGATATCGAAACCGTATTCTACCACGTCGATGGAGAGGCCTATGTAATTGTAGTAATCTTCGTTGCTGAGTGCAATACCGGCCTGTTTTTTACGGCGGGTATCGCGTACCTGGCTTTCCAGGCGTTCGGCCAGGCTGATAAAGGTCCTGAGGCGGGTTTCGAAAAGAAAAATATTATCCGCATTGTCTTTCATCAGAGTTGTGAAGGGCAGTTCCTGTCCGCTCTTACGGTAAAAGACGATTTCCTTCATTTTCACTTCCTGGTACAGCAGGCCCAGGTATATACGAAAAGCGGTTTCGTCTTTGGCCAGGTCTTTAAATTGCTTCAGGCTGATCCAGGCGGCATTGGTATCGGTGCCGGAACTATCGGCCCGCAGACTGTGTGAAAAAAGAGCAGCCAGTTTTACCGAGGTACCGAAATTGCGGAATTCCACCTGCCCGGAAGGTTTGTCCCACTCTTTAAAAGCAGCCAGGTCTTCCAGTATCTGCGCGGGGTGTACGTTGTTCTCCAGTTCCTGTATCAGCGACAGGGATCGGATCAGTATCTTGATCTCCGGGTAGGTTTCCCAGAGGCGGTTGTAGCGGGGCAGTTCGAACATCTGCGGCAGGTTCAGGGGCAGTCTTTCCAGGTCTTCGTGGAAACAGCGGCGCAGGGCGGGCAGCATCTCCGTGTATTTTTCACTGAGCAGGTTACTGATCTTATCCGAGGTTTTCGGGAACAGGACCTGTATTTCCGGGTATTTTTCCAGGGTTTTGCGAAACTGGTTAAAGAAGGAAACGGTAAGTTCCTGTTTGGCACGGCTGATCATGACATCGGCCAGGGCATTGCTAAGATTGGTAACGTCCATGCCGGGGATATTGGCGAGGCTGCCCAGTGGTCCGAAGTCCAGTACAGACGCGCTGGCATCCGCTGGCAGTGTGATAAACGGATTACCCTGCAAGGCTTCCCGTATATCGCTGTAGGAAGAATTGTCAGCGGTAAGTGTTACATAGTTCCGCACTATTTCTGCCGCTTCCAGGTGCGGGCCGATCTCAAAGCGTACGGTATCGTCCTCTTCATTGATATACGGCGAAAGGCGGCTGAGTTTCACCGCATCGTAATACGCATTCTGGGCATGCAGACACAGTACTGTCAGCCACAAGAGGCAGAAAAAAAGAAGTTTCTGTTTCATAGGGTGCACGGTTTTTGATTTAGATATTATTTATAATTCGTAAGGGATCAATTACAGGCGGCATTCCTGCTCCGGAGTCCCGCAACAGCCTGTTTTTAATAAGGCGGGGCGTGTAATTAAGTCCTTTTTTTTTCATCTGTTCCATCATCAGTGCACAGACACCCGCCACATAAGGCGCCGCCTGGCTGGATCCGCTGAGGGTTTTGTAGCTGCCGTTCAGACTGGTTGACTCAATCTCTGCGCCGGGAGCAAAAATATCGCGCCGGGTCTGTTGCTTAGTCAATAGCGGAATGTCAGACCGGTTCACAGCGGCAACAGAAATTACATCGTCGTGACTCAGGGCCGGGTAATAATCTCCGTCTGCCGTATTACCAGCGGCACACACTACTACAATCCCCTGGCCAATGGCATCTTCGATCGCTTTATCCAGCAACTCGTCTTTGCCCTTAACTGCCTGACTTATGGAAAGTATATCCACATTGAGTTCAATGGCTTTATCGATGGCTTTTATAAGAAAAGAAGACTTGTATCCCTGGCGGTTATCGAGCACTTTCAGCGCATATATTTCGGCATTGTAGGCAATGCCCGTAGTACCGAAACCATTGAAGCTGGCACCGATGATACCGGCACAATGCGTACCGTGCCCGCTGCGATCAGCACCGTCGGTACTGTTTACCGTCATATCCAGCACATGAGAACGATCGATGCTGAGATCGGGATGCGGCAGGCTGATTCCGCTGTCGGGTACAGCAATGCGGATACCACGGCCACTGAGTCCCATATTCCATATATCGGCAATATGATATTCGTGCAGCCACCAGTAGGTTTCCGGCTGAAAAAGTGTGTCTGTGTAGGGCATTGGGTTAACGGGTGTTTTAACGTAGTTCAGGTTTCGGGAACCAAAGTAGAAAATCAACGTTAACCGGCAATGAAGAAACTAAAAAACAGGGTTTTTCCCCCATACAGGAAAATTCCTGA
Organism: Flavobacteriales bacterium; assembly: GCA_052437175.1. Classification (GTDB taxonomy): domain Bacteria; phylum Bacteroidota; class Bacteroidia; order CAIKAF01; family CAIKAF01; genus JACVCJ01. The sequence goes on along the minus strand of JBQVOK010000004.1, from coordinate 342,897 downwards.
AGAGTCCGGAGTAATGGGTCCGGAGCAATGGGATCAATGAGTGGCGAACTACAGGAACATGCGCGTCCGCAAATACATGGGTCAGCCAAGGACTTCCGGACTCCGGACTTTCGGACTCTCCCCTACACTTTCCCGAACACCACGCTGGCGTTATGCCCGCCGAAGCCAAAGGCATTGCTCATGGCTACGTCCACATTTTTCTGCAGGGCTTCGTTAAAGACGATATTCGTACCGGCAGGAATTTCTTCATCCGGGTGCTCTACGTTAATGGTAGGCGGTATTACTCCTTCGCTGATGGATTTTACAGAAAGGATGGCCTCTACCGCACCGGCGGCGCCCAGCAGGTGTCCGCTCATCGATTTGGTGGCGCTTACGTGCAGCGATGGCAATACGCCAAAAGCTTTCTGTACGGCCCGCAGTTCGCTGATATCGCCCGCGGGTGTAGATGTGGCATGCAGGTTCAGGTAATGCAGTTTATCCGCCGAAACCCCGGCTTCCTGCAGGGCCAGCTGCATGGCTTTGGCAGCACCGATCCCCTCGGGATGCGGAGAGGTCATGTGATACGCATCGGCCGTCATGCCGGCGCCCAGCAACTCGGCATAAATGTGTGCACCCCGTTTGCGGGCATGTTCGTATTCTTCCAGGATCAGCGCCCCGGCCCCCTCGCCCATCACAAAACCGTCGCGGTCGCGGTCAAACGGGCGACTCGCATGCTGCGGATCATCGTTCCGGGCCGACATAGCCTTCATAGAACCAAAACCCCCGATGGAAGCCGGCGTGATCGGCGCTTCGGAACCTCCGCTCACAAACACTTTTGCTTTACCCAGGCGTATATAGTTGAACGCATCCATCAAAGCCGTGTTGGAAGTGGCACAGGCCGAGACCGTGGTATAATTGATGCCCTGCAGTCCAAATTTCATGGAGATCATGCCCGAGGCCATGTTCACAATGAGCTTCGGCACAAAGAAGGGACTGAAACGCGGGTTAAACCCACCTTCCACGTATTCGGTCACTTCTTTTTCAAAGGTGTCCATACCGCCCTGGCCTACGCCCCAGATCACCCCGATATCGAAAGGGTCCATACGGTTGATGTCCAGCCCGGAATCGGCCATGGCCTGGGAGGCAGCATAAAGGGCATACTGCGTGAACAGGTCGCTGCGTTTTATCTCGTTACGGTCTAAGTACGGCATGGGATCAAAATCTTTTATTTCGGCCGCGATCTGTGTGCGGAAACGCGAAGCATCAAAACGACGGATGCGTGCGGCGGCACTGCGGCCGTTCAGGCTATTCTGCCAGAAACTTTGTACGTCATTACCCAGGGGCGTTACGGCACCCAGGCCGGTTATCACTACTCTTTTCATTTTTTTTTGTTTTCACCACCCCGAAAAATACCGATCAGTATATCAAACGCTCAAAAAGCACGCCCTTCCTCTGCGCCTTCTTTACAACCGGTCCCGGAGAAGAATAATTTCCGGCACAAAGATACAAAATATACCATTCGGTATAATTAAAGTAAATAGGGGTATGAAAATGTATGCGATGTCGTACTTTATACTTTTGTTAAATGTTCGCATATACGTAATTTGTTCTACCTTTGTTCCCGCATTTCTTTCTCAGCGCACGTGAAAAACAACAGTAAAACGAAGTTCGGTTGCGGCCATACGGCCCTGAACCGCTGCGTATCAGCCGTACTTGTTTTTCTTTTTCTGAGCAACGCGCTTTTCGCAGAAAAACGTTCGGGGCATAAAGTCCGTAAAATACAGCACGCCGAGGCCAGTTCCCTGGTTCCGGAAGGCGAATGGCTTTCCTTCCTGGAGACGCCTGTTGAGCATACCAAATTCAGCGTCCCTCCTGAAAGTGCCAACAGCAATAAAATGGAAGAGGAGTCCGAGATCGACGTATTCCATTTTGCGGCGGTGCTTGAGTATTTTTCCGCAGAGTTCTTCAGCAACCGTTCCAACGAATCTTTTTCCGCATTGCCGGAACCTCCCTTTTTAAGCCGCCCGGGAGTTCCCCTTTTTGTGCTCTACCACGCCTGGAAGAGCTTCTGCTAAACTTTTAGTTATACATCCGTGTTTATTTTCCGGGGTACAGGGGTTAAAAATACACCTGAACTTCAGATTATCAATAGCTGTTATTTCTAATACATTTACTATATTGGGTAAACTAAAGTCCAGACGTTGCCCTTAAAATCAAATGCATATTTATGAAGAATGTTTCATTTCTTGTTTGTTTAGCTGCATTGCTCATCAGTTCAGGCTGCGGACATCATGAGAAAGCAGAAGAGGAACAGAAGTACCTCGTTACCACCCCTATCCGTCAGGATACCTTAATTCACAAAAGCTATGTATGCCAGATCCGTTCCATACAGCACATTGAGCTGCGGGCGCTGGAAAAAGGCTACCTCGAACATATAAATGTTGACGAAGGTCAGCATGTAAAAAAGGGACAGCTGCTGTTCCGCATACTTCCGGTGGTTTACCAGGCCGAAGCCCAGAAGGCACAGGCCGAACTGAACTTCGTGGAGATCGAATACCAGACCACCAAGCGCCTGGCCGACAGCAATATTGTATCGAAAAGCGAACTGGCCCTGGCAAAAGCCAAGCTCGATAAAGCCGCAGCCGAACTGCAGATGGCCAAGGCTCACCTGGGTTTTACAGAGATCAATGCCTCTTTCGACGGTTTTGTAGGCCTGTTCCGCGCACGGTCCGGAAGCCTGCTCGACGAGGGCGATCTGCTCTCCACCCTGTCTGACAACAGCAAAATGTGGGTATACTTTAACGTACCCGAGGCCGAATACCTCTTCTACATGCAATCGAAAGCGAACAATCCGCGGGCACAGGAAGTAGATCTGCAGATGGCCAACGGACAGATCTTCGATCAGAAAGGGATCATCGAGACCATCGAGGCCGACTTTAACAACGAAACGGGTACCATTGCCTTCAGGGCTACCTTCAACAACCCGATGGGCATACTGCGCCACGGAGAGACCGGTAATATACTGATGCCCGTTCCGCTGAAGAACGCCATGCTTATTCCACAGAAAGCCACGTTTGAAGTACTTGACAAAAAATACGTATACGTAGTAGACAAGGACAACGTGGTTAAATCGCGCCGTATCACCATCGATACCGAACTGCCCGACCTTTACGTAGTGAAGGACGGACTGAAGGACAACGAACGTATCCTGCTCGAAGGCCTGCGTACGGTGAAAGAGAACGATAAGATCAAATACGAATTCGAGAAGCCGGAAGATGTGATCCATAACCTGGGTCTGCACGCGGAATAAGTATTGTGTAACGAATTAAATAACAAGTTCCATGTTCAACAGATTTATACGCAGGCCGGTACTCGCCATTGTGATCTCACTGGTGATCGTATTTGTGGGTCTGCTCTCCATAAACACACTTCCCAAATCGCAGTTTCCTGAAATTGCGCCTCCCATGGTGGTGGTATACGCATCGTATCCCGGTGCCAGCTCCACCGTACTCACCAACTCGGTGCTTATTCCGCTGGAACAGGCCATAAACGGGGTTCCGGGCATGAAATACATGTTCTCTACCGCCGCCAGTTCCGGGGAAGCCAATATACAGATCGTATTCAACCTGGGCGAAGACCCCAACCAGGCCCTGGTAAACGTACAGAACCGTATCGAACAGGTGAAGATGCGCCTGCCCCCGCTGGTACAGCTCGAAGGTATCGTGGTACAGCGCCTGCTGCCCAGTATGCTGATGTACGTGAACCTCTACAGCACCGATACGGCCAATGCCGACATGAAATTCATCTTTAACTATGCCTACATCAATATGCTGTCGGAGCTGCAGCGTATCGAAGGTATCGGTATGGCCAAGATCCTGGGTAGCCGCCAGTACGCCATGCGTGTATGGCTGGACCCGGATCGCATGCGTGCCTATAACGTGGGCGCCGAAGAGGTGATGAAAGCCATGGACGAACAGAGTATCATCGGTTCGCCCGGTCGTCTGGGACGTGCCGACAGCAAGCGCTCACAGTCCATCGAGTACGTGCTCACCTACCAGGGCCGGTACAGCGACGCTTCGCAATACGAGAACATCATTATCCGTGCCACACCCGACGGAGAGGTGCTGCGGCTCAAAGACATTGCCAAGGTAGAACTGGGCAGTGAATATTACGATATCTATTCCAACAAGGACGAATATCCCTCGGCAGCCATCATGCTGAACCAGACCTACGGAAGTAACGCGGTAGATGTGATCGCCCGCGTAAAATCCAAGCTGGAAGAAATGAAGGAAGATTTTCCGCCGGGTATGAAATACGAGATCAGTTACGACGTATCCAGCTTCCTGGACGCCTCTATTGAGGAAGTGATACACACCCTGCGCGATGCCTTTATACTGGTGGCCCTGGTGGTGTTCCTGTTCCTGGGCGACTGGCGTTCGACCCTCATCCCCATCCTGGCCGTACCCGTTTCGCTGATCGGGGCCTTTTTCGTGATGCAGATGTTTGGCCTTACCGTTAACCTCATTACCCTGTTCGCCCTGGTACTGGCTATCGGTATCGTGGTGGACGACGCCATTGTGGTGGTGGAGGCCGTGCACGCCAAGATGGAAGAAGAGCCGCACCTGTCGCCGTTCAACGCCGTTAAAAAAGTACTGAGCGAGATCAGCGGCGCCGTAATTGCCATTACCCTACTGATGACCGCGGTGTTTGTGCCGGTGGCCTTTATGTCGGGCCCGGTGGGTATCTTCTACCGCCAGTTCTCCATAACCATGGCAGCTTCCATCGTACTTTCGGGTATAGTGGCCCTTACGCTTACCCCGGTGCTCTGCGCCATCATTCTTAAAAATCCGCATGCACACGGGCACGAGCATAAAAAGAAAAACATCCTGGCCCGCTTCATGGACGGCTTTAACCGCCTGTTCGAACGACTTACGGGTAAATATGTAAAACTGCTGCGCCTGGTGGTGGACCGCCGTGTAGTTACCTTCGGGGTACTGCTCATTTTCGGACTCGGCATCTTTGGGGTGGCCCGTAAACTGCCTACAGGTTTCGTGCCCGAAGAAGACCAGGGTATGATCTACGCCATTATACAGACGCCTCCGGGCTCTACACTGGAACGCACCAATGCCGTGAGCCGCCAGCTGCAGCGCATGGCCAAAACGGTAGAAGGTGTAGAATCGGTATCTTCACTGGCCGGTTTCGAGATCCTTACCCAGGGCCGCGGTTCCAACTCGGGTACCTGTCTCATTAACATGAAGCCCTGGCACGAACGTAAACACACCGTAAAACAGATCATCCACGAACTGGAAGAAAAATCCAAGGAGATCCCCGGTGCGGCCATCGAGTTCTTCGATCCGCCGGCCGTGCCCGGTTACGGTGCCGCGGGTGGTATTGCCCTGCAGCTGCTCGATAAGAACAACACCATCGACTACGAGCGCCTGGGTGCCGTGACCACCAAATTTATGGAAGACCTGGAAAAACGCCCCGAGCTGAGTTCACTCTTCACCTTTTACCGTACCGACTATCCGCAGTACGAACTGGAGATCGACAACCAGCAGGCCATGCAAAAAGGTGTTTCTATCGGCAAGGCCATGGACAATCTTTCCATACTCATCGGTAGTACCTACGATATCGGTTTCATTAAATTCGGTCGTTTCTTCAAGGTTTTCGTACAGGCATCACCGGAATTCCGCCAGCTGCCTACCGACCTGATGAATCTTTACGTAAAGAACGATCGGGACGAAATGGTGCCCTATTCTTCCTTTATGAAAGTGAAGAAGACCCAGGGTATATACGAAATTAACCGTTACAACATGTACACCACATCTTCCATACGCTGTTCCCCCTCTCCGGGATACAGCAGCGGTGAGGCCATTGCGGCCATACAGGAAGTGGCTAAGGAAACCCTGCCGAAAGGTTACGACATCGACTGGGCCGGTCTGCAAAAGGACGAAGTGGCCCGCGGTAACGAAGCCATATACATTTTCCTGATCGTACTGGCCTTTGTATACATGGTACTGGCCGCACAGTACGAGAGCTTTATACTGCCGCTGGCGGTGGTATTCTCGCTGCCGGCCGGGGTATTCGGTTCCTTCCTGCTGCTGAAACTGATGGGCCTTGCCAACGATATTTACGCCCAGGTAGGTCTCATCATGCTGGTGGGTCTGCTCGGGAAGAACGCGGTACTGATCGTGGAATTCGCGATACAGCGGCATCACCAGGGCATCAGTGTACTGGAAGCCGCCATCGAGGGTGCCAAGGTACGTTTCCGCCCCATCCTGATGACCTCCTTCGCCTTTATTGCCGGTCTGATCCCCCTGATGGTGGCCAGCGGTCCGGGAGCCATCGGTAACCATACCATCGGTGCTTCGGCCATGGGCGGCATGCTGTTCGGTACCTTCTTCGGAGTGATCCTGGTACCCGGGTTGTACTATATCTTCGGTAAACTTGCCGAAGGCCGCAAGCTCATCAGGGACGAAGATCACAACCCGCTGAGCGAAGAGCTGGTAGAAAGCAGTGATTCTACCGCCTCCCTGTTAAAGACCGTAAAAAAATTAATGAAAAAAATCCGTCGAGAAAACCGTGAAAATAATGAAGAATAATCCCGTTCTCAGGTACCTGCCGCTGTGTTTTGCGCTGCTGTTGCTGATCACAACGGGCTGCAAAAGTTCCAAGATAACCGTGCGCAGCGAAAAGCGTTCGGTACCTTCATCGTACAACAATTCCGGCTCAACGGACACCACCAATTCAGCCGATATCAACTGGCGGAAGATCTTTGCCGACTCCAACCTGGTATCGTTGATCGATACAGCCCTGAAGAACAACCAGGAGCTGAACATCACCACGCTGGAGATCAATATTGCCCAGAACGAAGTAAAGGCCCGCAAGGGAGAATACCTGCCCTTTGGCAGTGTGGGACTGAGCGCCGGGCTGGATAAACCCGGCCGTTACACCCGCGACGGAGCCGTGGAACACAACCTGGAGATACAGCCGGGCAAACCCTTTCCTGAACCCCTGGGCGATTTTATGCTCGGCGCCGCGTTCTCCTGGGAGCTCGACATCTGGGGTAAGCTGCGCAATGCCAAAAAGGCCGCGGCATCCCGTTACTTGGGCAGTATCGAAGGGCGGCGTTTCATGGTGACCAACCTGGTGTCCGAAATTTCGAGTTCGTATTACGAACTGCTGGCCCTGGACAATACGCTGGACATTATTCGCCGCAACGTAAGTATACAGAGCAATGCGCTCGAGATCGTGAAACAGCAGAAAGATGCCGCACGGGTATCGCAACTGGCCGTGAACCGTTTTGAAGCACAGCTGCTCAACACCCGTAACTTACAGTTTGAAGTACAACAGCGCATCGTGGAAACGGAGAACCACATCAATTTCCTGGTGGGGCGCTTTCCACAGCCTGTACTACGCGATTCAGACAAGTTCAACAACATCGAACTGGATTCCATTTACGTAGGCGTTCCCGGGCAGCTGCTGGCCAACCGTCCCGATATACGCAAGGCCGAGCAGGAACTGATCGCCTGCAAGTTTGACGTAAAATCGGCCCGCGCGGCATTCTATCCGTCAATTCGGCTCAATGCCAATATTGCCTTCCAGGCCTTTAACCCGGCGGTATGGTTCAATCCGGCCTCGCTGCTGTACAGTATTTTCGGCGACCTGATGGCCCCGCTCATCAACCGGAACTCCATCAAGGCCAACTACTGGACGGCCAATGCAAAGCAGATGCAGGCGGTATACAACTACGAAAAGAGCGTGCTCAGCGGCTATACCGACGTAGTGAACCAGCTGGCGGCCATCGACAACTACAGCAACAGCTACAAGACCAAGGAGAAGGAATCACAGATCCTGACGCAGTCGGTAGATATTTCCACGAACCTGTTCAATTCGGCACGGGCCGATTACATGGAGGTACTGCTCACCCAGCGGGAGGCCTTACAGGTGCGGATGGAACTGATCGAAGTAAAAACCAAACTGCTCAAATCCAAAGTGGCCATGTACAAGGCCCTCGGAGGCGGCTGGAAATAAACTTTTCTTCATAAATTAGAGAGGACGGCCACGGGAGTTTTTTCCGTGGCTGTTCTTTTTTTAGTTCAGAGCCGATAGCTATTTGCTAACAGCTGTGCGCTGTAAAACTATCCAGCTTCTGCACACATTCCCGCCAGAGCGTTTCCCGCATATTTTTACGAAAGAAGCCAAAGTGACCGATGGTTTTCTGTTGCATTTCCGCAGGAGAGAGTTTCGTAAATGTAATGCCTTTATCGCTGTGTACGTGGCTCCAGAAAGTGGGCACGGAACGTTCGTTGGCAATGGGATCGTCCGGGGTCCAATAAATATGCACCGGGAAACCCAGGTTGGAAAAACTGCCCGGCGGTACGGTTTTATGCATATACGCAGGATCGAAGAAATAATCTTTCTTTTCGCACCAGTTGCGCCATTCCCGTACCACATTACGCGGCAGGTCTTCCATCAGGCCCAGGCGTTTGGCCTGCAGATAACCACTGAACAATATACTAAGCGGCGTAATGCCATAGAAAAAGTACGTGCTTTTGAGACGATAGCCAGCAGGCATATGTTTCAGGTAGCCGGTGGATACGCCAAAGCCCAGCATACCTTTATACATACGCAGATCGTCCATAAAACCGACCTGCTGTCCGCCTGCACTATGCGTAACAAGCAACATCGGCAATTCCGGAAAACGCTGCCGCAGAAAGTCCCGGATAGCCGGCATGTCCAGCAAACCATAATCGCGGAAACGGTATTCACAGTGTTTCATATCCGCCGGAGCCGATTCACCGCTGCCCCGGTAATCCCACAGGCAACAGGCATAGCCGTTTTCGGCCAGGTATTGCAGAAAAGCCAGGTAGAACTCTTTTTTGGCGGCCGTGCCCCCGTTAAACTGTATAACGGCCCTGGGATTTTCAGGGATCAGCAGCAGACCTTTCAGTGTTACACCGTCGGCACACTGCGTGAAAAAGGGTTCTTTGCGTATATTCTTTTCTTCAGACATCCGGATGGAGATATATACCAAAGATAAATAAAATACCGAATGGTATTAATAAGCGATTGGCCGATGGTTTATCGCCGGACTATCTGCTGAAAAAATTACCAGTTCACTACTTTATAATCCTTCAGCAGCACGCCATACAGTTGTGTATTCCCTTCCCGCACTTCCCCGATGGGATGCAGGATACGCATGGCACCGTCGAGCGGGTCCAGGGGCGGAATACGAAGCTTTTCAAACTGCTGTTCCCGTTTGCTTTCCACGGCTCCGGTAGACACCCAGCCTACATCTACGGCCGTCATATAAATGTTGTCTTTTACGAACTCCTGTGCCGAAGTACGCGTAAGCATATTCAGGGCCGCTTTGGTCATATTGGTATGCGGATGATGCAGGGTTTTGTTGGCATAGCTGAACTGCCCTTCGGAAGAAGTTACGTTTATGATGAAACGTTCCGGGTTGGTGCTGCGCAGCATCAGAGGCTTTAATTCAGATATCAGGCGATAGGGCGAGATGTGATTGATGAGGTTCACTTCCAGCAGTTCTTCCAGGCCGATCTCTTCCAGTGTGGAATTCCAGCTGTTCTTATCGCGGTAATCGACGGGCTGACCAAAACGGTTCAGCGCTACTTCCGGGATGGAAGTGCCGGGCAGCAGATACGCCTGCTCCGCTCCCAGCGCGGTAAGATTCGGGAAGAGGTTCTGCGGTTTATTCAGCAGCAGCTGTTGTTCTTTACGCAACAAGGGCTCATAGTACGAAAAAGGATACTTTATGGTCTGCGCCGCATTGTTCACGAGTATGTCCAGCTGTGTAAGATACTGTTTACAGTAGTCTGTAAACTCCTGCACGGCTTTCAGGTTACGCAGGTCGAGGCCGTATAGCTGCAGGCGGTCTTTCCATTCATCGTAATCTTTTTCCTGCTGCAGCTGTTCCAGGGCCAGGGCCGGAAAGCGTGTCGTGAGCAGTACCTCTGCCCCTGCACGCAGAAAGGCCAGTACGGCGGCATAGCCGATCTTTATCCGCCCGCCAGTAATAAGTACGGTATACCCGCGCAGATCATGTACACGGCTGCGTTCGGTGTAATTACGCGTAGCGCAGTCCGGGCAGAGTTTATGATAGAAAAAGTGCAACTGCGTATAGTCTTTATCACACACGTAACATTTACGTGCCTTGTGTAAGGTTTGCGTTTCGACAGGTTGTGTTTCCAAAGGAACATGCGGTGTCGTCTTTGCTCTGGCGCGGCTCACGATGGACGTTTGGCTGAGCAGTTCCGCATCTTCGGCCCTACGCTGTGTACTGTTCTCTTTCCGGCCCTGTTTTTTGGCCTGTTTACTGATGGCGGTGACCAGGGTTTTAAACGTCTCGTTATCGGGATTATCGAAAGGGTCGTCCTTCAGGACACGCAGTACTTTGAGGCAGGCGGCCCATTCTTCCGGGCTGAATTTCTCGTTCATAATCGGGGTAAAAAAGGAGCAAAGGGCCAGATTCAAACCGGCAACACCGAGTTGCGGTCGGGATTTTTTCAGTTAAACTACCTTTGCTCCGTATCGTAAATGTAAACATTTGCAGTAAAAAATGAATAGACCGGAAAGGATTCGAACCTATAACTACCGAGTGATGCACGGCCGTTTTTCCTATTAAACTACCTGTCCCTCCGGAAGCAAAGATAGAAATAGTATCGAGTCCGGAAGTCCGGAGTTTGCGCGAAGCGGGGTTGTTGAAAAATCAATATGCTTGGACAAAGACAGGTGTAATTACGGTTATTGTAGAACCACTTATCAATAATAAAAGCACTTGTACTTCATACGATTGAATAACATTGAATTTCCAAGTTTATGCCTTACTTTTCTTAATCACCTCAAGCGTTTCTTTAAAGTATTGCATCAACTCTTCCCGTTTCTTTCGTCCGCTAAAATCAAATAATCCATAATGATCCTTTTTTATCTGAGGCTGTTGATGTATTTTCTCTATTGATTTCTTAATTAACTCACGTCTATCGGGGTCCTCACTGTATTCTATCTCATCGGCATAGGCATTAAGAGTCATAGCGATAGCAGCTTTAAATGCATACTCTTCCTGCAGGCTCCGTTCCTTATTGTACTGCCTGGAACAAAACGCCAAAATAATAAAAGCGGGCACCGTTTTTAATGTTGCTAATAAGGGATTTATCCAGTTTGGTTCATAATCTGTTGTATTCAAACACAGAAAAACGATAAATATCCAGGCCAGCAGGGATAATGTAGCTACAATAGTAGCCACCATCCAAAACCGAACACTATTACCAAGACTTGTCTTTCTTTTATCGAACATATGTCCCATAGCTCCATTACTGGCCTGAGTTGCTAAATGAACAATTTCCTCTTCTTTTAGATGAATAAAATCTCTCTTATCCTTTATATCGCTATGGCTTTCGTTAATATACTGTATTTTGCCTTTTGCATCCGTTAACGCCGCCCTTAACTCTTCCTTTAGCCTTACGGATTCAGTTTGAAATGTCGAAAGTTCATTTTTTGCCTCTTCAGCTTTAGCCTTTATATCATCTGAAGTTAATTCTATAACAACCTTCGACGTATCTATTTTACCTTTTTGCTCTGTTGCATAATTTAGTATCTGTTGAATTTCAATATTTTTCTGCTCAGATTCTGTCTTTTGTTTGATAATTCCATTAATACTTTCCTGCAAGCTTACAATCAATGTATCAACTTCTTCTTTTTCTTGTTCAACTTTTTTCTTTAAGTTATCAATCATTTTTTGCTGAAATTCCAAATCTTTCTTTCCTCGTTGAATTTCCTTTACCGCTTCCTCTATTTTTAATGCATCAACATTGTGAACTTTCCTACTTGATCTGTCCCAGAAACCCCATATCATTTGATATCGTATCAGATTCATTAGTTCTAATTGAAAAACACCCATATCAAGCCTTTCAGTAGCATAGTACTTCAATCTATTTAAACTAGCAATAAGATTAAATTCTCCATTAGGGCTTATAAAGTTCAAAACATTTGGCAAATACATCCAACATTCCGTATTTAACTCCGCCTTTAGTTGTTTCAGTACTCGCTCATACTTATTAACCGATGCCTTTAATAAATAACCGTTAATTTGTAGTGTTTCAATATTCTGGTTAGGGAATTGGGTACGTATTGCTGATAATACATCTAGACGCTCCAATTCATTAATAGAACCTAAGATTTTATCTTTCTCTTCATTTGTCATGATTCAGGGTGTTTAAACGATGATTAAAACGTGAAACTTAAAGGTATTAAGTTTCGAAGAATATAATACACACTCTTGTTAAAATTCATACGTTTTTTCATTGTACGGGTTCCGTTTCACCTTCACACAGCTTTTACCCCGTAGTAGTACGCCTTTTAACCTCTGCCTCTACGGGTCCCGACCCGTACATATACGGGTTCAGACCCCTGTTCCTACAGGTTCAGACCCGTACCTGATGCCCTTTTACCCCGTATATACAAGCCTCCGGCCCCGTACCTAAGCCAAACCAAACCCGTGTAACAGAGGTCTTAACCTGTATTTGCATATATAGACGGTTGTAATACAGATGATAACGACCGTTAAACAGCAGATTCAGGATGTTAAAAAATACATTAGACATCAGAACATTAATATCTAACATTCAATTAATTATAGACTTAAACATCAGTCAAAACTGTTAAAATATATTCTTAGGATATACGGGAGCATACTAAAGGGGAAACAACGACGTATATATAAGTAAGTGCGCACTTTATCTCTGCATGATTGTTCATTGATGTTTCACCCTTAAAAATTACAGTCATGTCTCTCAGTAATTTGTCTGATCTGCACTTTACGGCTGCAGATATTTCAACGATCCGGAGCGCCGTCAGCACCATCGAAAGCGTGCTCAGCTCCCTAAGCCGTAACCTTAGTCCCGAACAGCGCCGCAAACTGGGAAGGGTAAGAGAACAAAACAAACTGTTTATTAACAAAGTACGGGATTACCACGTACAACAACCAGCACTGAGCAGTCCGGATGTGGACTGGAACGAGTTTGAGGCCGATTACCAGGACCGCAATTTCCTGGAAGAGGTATTGAACAGTCTCCACGCCCTGGGCGAACTGGCCGGAGATGCCAAGATCCTGCACGATCATGACGTGTACCAGGCCGCCCTTACCGATTACAATTACACCAAGTACAAAAAGACTACGGATAAGGGCGCCTACGATGCCAAATTCCAGGCCATACGCACCTTCTTTCCCGGAGCCGGTACCCGGGGTACGGAAACTCCACCCGATACAGGGGCCGGAGCAGATACAGAAAGCTGATCAGGAAGCACCCTTCGGGGTGCTTTTTTTATGTGGCGAAACAACGAACGCTGCAAATAAATTTACATGCGTTGGGAGGCCCCACAGAACGCCGGATTCCCGCATGGTGTATGGGGTTTTCCAGTTTAACTGCCTTGTAAGGCCGGAAGAGCTGCCGTACATTTGTGGAGATCAAAAAAGTAGGTTCTTATACATTACAAACCGGATAATAGCAACAAGATATGGCAGAGAAAAAAATACACGAAGGACGAAATGTTAAACGCTTCCGCGAAATGCTGGGCATGAAACAGGATGCCCTGGCCTGGGAACTGGGCGAAGACTGGAACCAAAAGAAAGTAAGCCTGATGGAAGCCCGTGAGCAGGTAGATGAGGAACTGCTGAGCCGCGTAGCCGACATACTGAAGATACCCATAGAAGCCTTTAAAACATTTGACGAGGAACAGATGATAACCATAATCTCAAACACGATTACAAACAGCTCCCTCGAAGACCACACCGTTTTTGGAGTTAATCATAACCACCAGCCCACCTTTAATCCGCTCGATAAACTGATGGAAGCTTTTGAAGAAGTAAAACGCCTGAACGCAGAGGTAATTTCCGCCAAAGAAGAACAGATAAAACTCCTGGAACGCATGCTGAGTGAGAAATAAACGAACTATATCATTTACAAACCTTTATTACACATCCTGTGCATACACCAGACATTGACGACATAAAAGAGTACCTGGAGAACAATCCGCTGGAGCTGTTCCCGAGTCAGCAGGCCCTCTCTGTACCCATTCTACACCGCATGTACCGTAAAATGCAGTACGGTCTGCAATTCGATGAGATACGAATTGCGGATCAACTCATCATAAACGGGCATCACCGCTACCTGAGTTCCATGCTGGCAGGGCGGCCCATCGGGCGGGTATGCAGCCAGTGCAGCCCGGCTACCCGGCAGTACAGCTGGCAACATGTACAATTAGACACACAGGACTGGGATACGAAAGAACAGATACAGAAGTTCAATGAAGAAGATGCGCGGTTCAACGGCATACCCATTCAGGAACTTAATGCAATAACCGGATGACAAACACATTGTACTATGAAGATCTTTTTAGACATCGACGGCGTAATGGTTCCCGCCATGTCCTGGCGCAGGCCCGAGTTTCTTTCGGACGGCTTTCCCGCCTTCAGTAAAAAGGCTTCGGATGCCTTACGTAATATCCTGCAGGCAACCGGCGCGGAGGTCGTATTTACCACTTCGCATAAATCGCTCTATTCTCTGCCCGAATGGCAATCGATCTTCAGTCTGCGGGGCATTGAGCTGAACAAGGTCAGCAGGCTTCCTGAAAACGATACGAACCAGAGTCGCAAAGAAGAGTTGCTGCAATGGTTTTCACAGCATCCTCTGGCCGGTAACTTTGTGATCATCGATGATGACAAGTCCCTGAATACACTACCTCCCGAGCTGAAAAAACATGTAGTGCTTACGGGTAGTAGTGTGGGGCTTGTGGAAGAGTCAGAGGCAGAAATACTGACGCTGTTACATCAGCAGAAGCCTGTGCATGCATAATTAAAAGAAATTTTCTCACCAAATAAGGGGCCCCGTTGCTTTGAAGAAAGCGGCCGGGCCCTTGTTTATCCGTCTTTAGAAATTCTGCTTACTTATTCGTCGTATACAGCAGATCCACATTTCCCCGAAGATTGATAAAGAAGCAGTGTGCATGCAGAGCGTATTTTTTATAAATACGGTCCGCCAGTTCAGTAGCAAACTTAGCATGACAGTTTTTCTCTTTTTTAATATCCGACAAATCAACGCCAGGATCCAGAAACCTTGAATAAGCGCCACAATAATTAAAATATTGAAAAACGCTCTACATTCGATTTCTCTATTTCAATCTCATCCAACAACTTAAAAGCTTTTTCACTTCTAACTCGAAAACCTGCCATTTTCGCGTCTTCAATATAACCTGTTACTTTACTAAAATTATCAGGGGCATTAAATAAACAATCAGATTCATCTGTTAAGTAATACAGAAAATAATATTCCTCAATATGATTCGCATTAAATTGTAAAGATTCATGCCTATTATTCACATAAAAACCTTCTATCAATCCTGGATTTCTACTGTTTAAAATACTAAAAATTGAATATTTAGGACTTACACTATATGTACAACACAATGTATCTACTTCGCCCCAACGCCTATATACGGAAGCACCACCACCATCATATTTATTATCATGCAAATCACTATATAATTCAAAATTATCGTCAAACAAAGTTTTAAAAAAAGAGACTCCTAATAGAAACATTTGTTCTTTTCTTTCCTTAATTAAAGGCTCAGGAATTAGTTCACGACTAATCCCCCTATATGTACTTTCATAAAAATCTCTATACTCCTTTAGAAATTCGTAGAGTATAGTATTTCTAAATGTAGAAACGTCCATATCATAATATAAATCTAAAACATTAATATATTTATCAATATTTTTATCATTATACATTGAAAGCAATATTTTTGATTGTGCTTCTTTTGTATCCATGTATATATATTGAGCTGCAAAATACTCCTGAATAGATTTATGCGCCCATTTATAATGCAATCCATCAGCTATAAATAAGGGAACCGTTACGAGTATATCCTTCAAAAAATATGACTCTTTAAATTTCAATTCAGTACATACTAATTTCACTCTTCGCAACAAGTCCAATATTTCATCTTCTGAAAATTCTATCTTCTGCTCTTTAAGACATAGAATACCCAAATGACGTAAAACTTTATGAAATTCGTCTATATCAAGTCCAGAATATTTATTATGTATATAAGCGCCACCTTTAGATAAATCATGTCGCTCAAAGTTTGCGTCATACACTTGTCGATAAAAAATATGCTTTTTAAATGGGATCTGCTGTTTATATTGATAAGCTGTAAACAACAATGATACTAAAAGAGGATTGGCTAGGAACTCTTTGACACCATGCATACCCGGCTCTTGCAACTTCTTGATCAAAGCCTTGGATACTGTACCACTTTTATCATATTTTTTCAATAGTTGATAGGCTTCTTTTTGTTCCAAAGGTTCAATATGGTATCCACGAAATTCCCCAAAACTCGTAAGTGCATTCTCCGGTCTGGATGTCAGGACAAAAAAATTATTAGCCGCTTTAGAAATGAACGATTGAACATCTAAAGTAACCTCTTCCTTTTCAGATATAGCAATTTCATCATACCCATCCAACAGAATAAGAAAACCACCTTCATATAATAATTCACCAAGCAAGTTTTTATCAAAGTCTTTTACCAAAGAATTTATCTGCTCTTGAATTTCATGGATAATTTTATGCTCTTTACTTAATCTTCTTAACTCTACTAGTATTGGTATTCCTTGTTTTTCATTAATTGCGTCTAAGAATATTTTTTTTAGTAATGTTGACTTACCCATCCCTGCATTATCTGTAATTAAAATTCTGTTGCAATTAGACAATAGTTCTTGAGGAAAGGATTTTACTTTATATCGTTCAATGAATTCTTGGCCTTCTGAACTAATAGTAAGAGGCTGATATATTTCCTTAAGCAATTTCTGACTATTACTAAATACCAATGTATTCACGATTGATAATTTCTTATACGTTCTATGCAGATATTCAGAAAAATGTTCTTCTGTTGGTACATGGTATTTATTATAATCAGTAGAAAAACGCTTCTTAAGCTGCTCAAGTTTGGGATGTACAAAAGTTTCAATTACTGATTTGATAAGAGGTGTAGCAGTGGTTAAAATACCACGAATAATAGAAGGGTCTATATTTTCCATGTTAGTATATGAGTTTAAACGTTCTACGAATCTATAAATACTGACATCATTGCCAAAAAAATCAGATTAATTTATACCCATTCTTAACAACCCGGCATTCAACCATTAAACATCTACCGCAGCCTTCTTCCCTTCCACGCCTATTCCCGATATGCATTCGGACTACTCCCCTGCTGCTTTTTGAAGAATTTAGCCAGAGGGCTCTCATCGCTGAAGTCGGGTTTTTCCGCCATCTCACGGATACGCTTATCGCTGTATTGAAGCGGCCCGAATATCCGGAGAAAATGTAAAAACGTTCTGGCAACTGCATAGCCCACAGCTTTTCAGGTTAGTAAGTGCCTGTCTGCATAAAGAAGTAATGCCTCAAAATACAAATGAAACAGTCTACCCCGGAATCGTTTCCACCAGCACCGTATCCCCTTTTGTATCGTAATACGTACAAGTCATTTTTTCCAGGCACACGGCCCATTTTTCAATTCCGGATGCGGCTGCCTGGGCACTAAACGTCATGTAATCGCTGCCGCCCTGCTGATGCGCTTTGAGATCGGCTTTAAAGCATTCCGGGTTACATTCTCCGGCTACCGGCAACGATTCGTATTTCGTGGCAGAAGACGTTCTGTAACCATCTGTCCCGGCATAATCGGTATGACCGTCTGCTACGAATGTTTCGTAATACGTAACTCCCAGCTGCTTCAATTCCCGGATATAAGCGGGGAAATCGGCCCCTGACTTCACTTTTGCATGTGCTTCGCGGATCTGATCTACTGTAAACATGTTCGTTAAATTTAATTGTTGTTGTTAGGTTTTCACTGCAAAACTGAGGTTAAAACGGGAGCTCTGATTGTAAAAAATCGTTTTTCAGGTGGATATCCCCTTCTGCGGCGGGGCCGGGCTGTCTGCTCATGCGCCTTGTTCGCACCTCACTGAGGGGGATCCGCTACCATCCTTCGTGCAAAAGATCTTTTCTTAAGGGTTTTTACGGAACATCTCCGGTGTATCACCCGTGTATCGTTTAAAGTCTTTACTAAAATGCGCCTGGTCAAAAAAATGATGTTCGTAACAGATATCCGTAAGTGTTTTAGTCTCATCCATGGCATTCAGCACGGTATTGAAACGCACTACAGAAGCGAACTTTTTAGGCGTAGTACCTACCAGGCGGCGGAATCGTTTTTCGAACGGACTCTGACTGATGGCCAGCCCCTGGCTAAGTTCCTTTATGCGTATATTTCCCTTTGCGGCATAAATCCGCTTCACAGCCTCCACAATGAGACGATCGGCCTGTACCTCGCGCAGCTGCGATTCCAGGAAACGCTCCACGATCTGTATACGTTCTGTGTCGCTGCGGGCCCCCGAAAGTTTTTCCTCCGTTTGTTCAATCCGGTCGCGTGCAAAAAGATCGTCCAGTGAAATACTCCGGTTAAACAGTTCGTGTGCCGGAGCCGGGGTAAAAGCCGCCAGTCCGGTCTCACTGAAGTACACCAGTACGGTACCCGTAGCCGCTTCGTTCCGGAATATTTTATACGTATCTGAAATTCCTGTAATCCCTGCCGGATTCAGCGCATTTTCTGTACCATTGACTATACCATGAAGGCGCCCACGGTATTGAAAACCCATTACCATTGCCGGGGAAGGAAGCACCTTATAGCTGCTTTCTGCTGCATTTTCTGAAAGTATGTATTGCTTTACATACGGTCTGAGACGTTCGGCGGGTATATACGTATCGAATTTCAGGATGTTGCGTTTTACGCTAAGCTACAAAATGGGAATCAGTCAACAGGAATTATTTTTTGCCAGCAGATTCGCAGATGTTCCCGCAAATGGATTTATAAGAAGAGTGCATGAACGGCCAGTCAAAATCAGCGACAGCAGCGGAAAGCATTTTAGGCCGCAGGCAGACACAGATGGGTTCACTAAGGAAGCAGCAATGAGCGTTTTTTTCCCGCAGATATACGCAGATGCTTACTGCAGATAGAGTAAAGATGCATCAGAATGTATCTCCTACCATCCTGCGCACTACTTCTGCTGAAGACAGGACGGCCTCTACCGGCAACGGTTCTCCCGCCCAGAGATTGGTAAAACCGGCATCGTTCTCTTGCCGGGCCATTTTGCGGAGAAGTCCGGTAAGACTGTTCTGGTAAGGATAGGGCGGAATATCGGTCTCCGCCTGCTCCAGCGCCTGCATCATGCGGTTGGGGATACCCCGCGCCCAGCGGCCTGAGAAAGCTCTTGTGAGCGCGGTCTGGCTGCCGGAACCATCCGTTACCTGCTGTTTATACGCTGTGATGGCTGCGCTTTCTGCCGTGGGAATAAAAGGTGTGCCCACCTGTACCGCCGATACGCCGGCGTCTAACCACCGTTGCATATCGGCCTGTGTGCGGATTCCGCCCGCAGCGATCAGGGGCAGGTTTGTTTTTGTATACACATCCTGTAAAAGTGTATCCAGGCTGAAGTTTGGCAGTCCCTCCCCGGCAAAACTTCCGCGATGACCACCGGCTTCGATGCCCTGCAACACGATCATATCCGTACCGGCGTCTTCCAGTATACGCGCTTCTTCCGGCGAAGTAGCCGTACCCATCAGCAATACATCCTGCTGTTTTAAAAGCCACATCGCAGCTGCATCCGGGCATCCGAAGGTAAAACTGATGATCCGGGCGTCTTCTTCCAGCAGCACATCCAACTGATCTCTATACGTAAAAAAACGAAAGTCTGCCAGGTCTTTTTCACGGAGTGCATAACCCTGTTCTGCGGCCAGCCTCTGCAGTACTTCCCGCATCGGGTCCAGTTTTTCTTCGGGGTATGCGGGAACCTCATGTACAAAAAGATTGAGGGCAACCGGTTTATCGGTAAGCTGTTTCGTTTTACGAATCAACTCCCACACCTGCTCCGGGGATAGTCCGCCCAGGGCCACAGAACCCAGTCCCCCCGCATTGCTCACGGCCGCAGCCATCTCCGGGGTGGAAACGCCCAGCATCGGCGCCTGGATAAACGGATAGCGGATATGTAAACGACGGGTAAATACTGCTGCCGGCTTCATAACCGAAAGGTACGAATCTGACGCTTCCCAGCCTGTATTATTTCTCGCACCGACATCGTTTTACAGCCCCATAACTTTGTTCAGAATTTCAACACAAGAGCAAAACCTCTTGCCACAAAGAGCATAAACCACTCATTTAAAGATAAATAAATCAGAAACACAGAATCTAAACAAAACTGCTCAAAACAGGTAGAAATACCTATTGACATTATTGACATTGCTGTATACTTTAGCCATACGTTTAGTTCATTTCAATTTATTGTTTACAGGCCAACCTGCCAACAAAAGCCCTAAACGAAAGAAAAAATCCCCCGAATTCCACTTCCTTTCACACACTGAAAACAAAAATAGTTTAACACCCTAATACAATAAACATCATGGGCACCAACTCCACTCCGGAACTCTTTTTAGAGATCTCGGCATTCCTCACCGGTTTTACAGAAACCGAACTGACGGGCACCGGTATGCTCGCCACCTACTACAATGCTGTACTCAGCAAATCTCCCCCCGCGGCAGTAAACGCTTTTTTCGCCGATATGGAGGCTTTTCTGCGGCACAAACCCGACGATTCGGCAAAGGTGATCAGAGAGGTCTTTATGCCGCTGGACAGGTACAACGGCCTCACCCAGTACATCATTAACATGTGGTATACCGGCAACTGGGGGCTGGGTTATAACGGTGTGGTCATTTCAGCGGCCTCATACATACAGGGGCTGATGTGGGAAACCGGGCACACACACCCGGCCGGCGCCAAACAACCCGGTTATGCTTCCTGGGCCTTTAAGCCTCTTACGGTAAAATAACTTATTCCAAACCTCATTTTTATGGAAAACAACAATTATGATGTCGTAATTGTAGGGTCCGGTATTGCCGGAGCTATTACGGCCCAACTGCTTACGAATGCCGGTAAAAAAGTGCTGCTGCTGGAGGCCGGTCTGCAGGCCGGTATTGCCATGAACGCAGAAGCGAATTACGCCGTTTACCAGGAATACCTGAACACCTATTACAACGCTGCCGCCAAGGTGCCGAACGCTCCTTACCCGAACCTGCAGGACGCCCAGTCGCCCAATGTGCTGGACCTGGCGCCCATTACACCCATTCAGCCGCTTACCAAGGGCTATTTTGTGCAGATGGGCCCGCAGCCTTTTGCCAGCGATAATACACGTACGCCCGGCGGCACCACCCTGCACTGGCTGGGCACTACCCTGCGTATGCTACCGCACGACTTTACCATGAAAACCACCTACGGCGTAGGTGTAGACTGGCCGATCCCCTATGAAGAGATGGACCGTTATTACACCATGGCCGAAAACGAGATCGGCGTTTCCGGAAATGTGTCGGCGCAAAAATACCCGAATGACCAGGTGGCCTATCGGCCGGGTTATGTATTGCCGATGCAGGAAATACCGACCAGTTACCTGGACAATACCATGGGCCCGGTGATCCGGGGAAAGAAAATTGAGATGAACGGCCAGACCTTTACACTGGATACCATCAGTACGCCCCAGGGCCGGAACTCCGTACCAAACGAGAACTACGACATACGCGGCGTGGTGTGGAACCCCGGCACTAAAAAACTGGAACTGGTGCGCCAGCGCGATGTCCATTATGACCCCGTCGGGTCTAACTGGTCTCCCTACACCGGCCAGCGCTGCGAAGGCAATGCCAGCTGTGTGCCTATATGCCCGGTACAGGCCAAGTACAATGCCCTTAAATCCCTGCGTAAATGCGACCGGGCCAACCTGAGTGTCCGCACCCAGGCGGTAGCTTCCCAGCTGATCATCAATCCCGTTTCCAAATGGATCGACGGCATACAGTATAAAGTATACAAAAACCCGAATTCCCCGGAATATGAAACCTTCACCGCCAAAGGCACCCTGTATGTACTGGCAGCCAGCGCCATCGAGAACGCCAAGCTGCTCCTGGCATCCAATGCGGCCAACAGCAGTGACCAGGTAGGCCGTAACCTGATGGACCATATGACCGTGCTGCGCTGGGGACTGGCGGACCAGCCGGTGTACCCCTTCCGCGGACCGGGTTCTACCAGTAATATACCCACCTTCCGCGACGGTAGCTTCCGCAGTGAACATGCCGCATGGATCCTGCCGCTCGATAACTGGGGCTGGGCATGGCCTACCGGGGCCCCCGGCACCGATGTGTCCGGCTTCCTGGGCGAGGGACTGTTTGGCGACGAATTACGTACCGCGCTGAAAGACCGCATCACCCGGCAGTTCTTTATCCACTTTGAATGTGAACAGATACCCGACCCGGAAAACCGCGTTACCATTTCGCCGGAATACATGGACCAGATCGGTAATTACCGCCCCGTACTGCAGTACAAGGCTACCGATTACATGCTGAAGGCCTTTGAGGCCACCGCCACAGTTTCCAAACAGATGTTTGAACAGTGTAATATTAAGGACTTTACCGAGTACAAGCCTACCGATCCGGGTTATGTGACCTATAAAGGCGTAGGCTATACCTACAACGGGGCCGGGCATATCGTAGGCACACACCGCATGGGCGATAAGCCCGAAAACTCGGTGGTGAATGCCGATATGCGCACCTGGGACCATCCCAACCTGTACCTCGTAGGCTGTGGCAACATGCCCACACTGGGCACTTCCAACCCTACCCTCACCATGAGCGCGCTTACCTTTAAAGCGGCCGAAGCAATCTTAAACCAATTAGAATCTCAAGATTATGGCAAATAATTTATTTCAGAAGAACAACCCGAAACGGCAGCGACTGATAAAGCCGATCGGGATCGGAGAAGAAGCGGCAGCCGAAATACAGTCTCTTAAAGCTTTTGTCCCGGATACAGACCTTGCACTGAGCGATGATGTATATACGATAGACGCGGTGACCGATGCTGCCAGGCCCATGGTGAAAATGGCAAAGGTAGATGTAGAGAATTACATTCAGAACGTCGATCAGCTGAAAGCATGCCTGCACACCGCCCTGCAGCTGGAACTATCTACCATTCCGCCCTACCTGTGCGGACTCTATACCATAAAAGACGGCAGCAATACCGAGGCCGCCGCCCTGATACGCAGTATAGCCGTGGAAGAAATGCTGCACATGATCCTGGTGGCCAATATCCTGAATTCCATCACAAAGCCGGAACCCGGACAAAAGCTGTTCGATGTGGAGAAGATCATTCCGAACTACCCCACGCCGCTGCCCGGTAATATTGTACCGGTAGACCATCCGGACTTCCGGGTACAGCTGCTGAAATTCTCGCCGGAGGCCCTGGATGAATTCCGTACGATCGAGAGACCTTCCGACCCCGATAAACCTTTTACCAAGCGCGACCAGTTCGACAGTATCGGGCAGTTTTACCATGCTATCCGCTGCGGGTTGTTACGCCTGACGATACAGTCCGGAGGTAAAATTTTCTGCGGCGACCCGGCACGGCAGATCGGTCCGGAGCATTATTACGGCAGCGGCGGTAAGATCACCAAAGTGACCGGTTACGAAACCGCCAAGCTGGCCATTGAAGAGATCGTAGGCCAGGGCGAAGGCATCGACGGTACCATACGGGCCACGGAACCGATCTTCGGCGAAGACATCGAGTATGCACACTACTTTAAGTTCCAGGAGATCTACTATGGCCGTATGTACAACGCCAACGACACCAACTTCCAGATGCCGGTGATGAGTATACCCACCGGCCGGCCCTTCCCGGTAAGCTGGTCTTCGGTTTACAATATGGTACCCAATCCTAAAATAGAGCATTACAAGGACGATCCGCAGCTCTATGCAAAAGCGCTGAACTTTAACCGCACTTATACCAAACTGCTGAACAACATCAACGATGCCGTAAGCGGTGATCCGTCCCTGCTTACCCAGGGCATTCCGATCATGTACGAACTGAAGTACCAGGCCCTGGAGCTGCTGAACATTCCCTTCCGCGACGGAATGTGCGCCGGCCCCACCTTCGAGTACGCCGCCCCGGAATAAACACCGTTCCCTATACGCTTTTTACAGACCTGCGGAAACGTTTTCCGCAAGGCGGTACTGCCCTGCGCCAACATTTCCATACCCTGTATTACCTGCCCTGAACTGTTTCTCATTCATCATTAACCTTTTAAATAGATTTTATGAAAAAGACTACCGAAAATCCCCTGGCAAACCTGAACCTTGCCGGCTTAAGCAACCTGGAAGAGGCTAAACAGAACAGCGATAATCCGCTGGAAAACCTGGACCTTTCCGGTTTAAGCACCATCGAGGAAAAGATCGCCGCTCCCGAATTCAAAGCCCGGGTAAAGGCCCTGGACCTTGCCGCCACCCTGGGCGCCCTGGCCGATCTGCCCGGCACCTGGGTAGGCGAAGGCTTTAACCTGATCGAGGTGCCCAATATGAACCAGACCCCGAATCCGCCGCCCGACAAATTCCGCGTAATCCTGAATGCCACCAGTGAAACCCTTACCTTTTCACCGATCGGCGGCGATATCATTAACCGCGGTAATGCCCAACCGGACATTGCCTACCTGGGTCTGCACTACCTGCAGCAGGTAAACGACGTAAACCTACCTCCGGGCGAAAACGGCATACACCTCGAAACCGGCCTGTTCCTGAACCTGCCCTCAGGTACCGATCCGGCCGTACAGCCCAGTATAGCACGCCTGGGCTCCATACCACACGGCGATTCCCTGCTGGCCCAGGGCCGTGCCTTTGAAGTACAGGGCGGCCCCGTTTTTACCGTAGCCGATCCCACCCCCTTCTTTATCGTAGACGGCCAACGCCAGAACGATACCAGTCCCACCTACCTGGCCCTGCTTCAAAATGCCCAGGCTCCCCAAGGCATTCCACAGGACGCGGTGATGAACCCCAATATTGTTCTGCAGAACGCCATCGAAGGACAAAAGATCATTAAAATGACCGTGATCGAACTGGATGCCAACCCGATACCCGGGGTAGCCAACCCCGATGCCGTGTCACCCGTGGGAGGCATTACCAATATCCCGTTCATCAATGTAAACGCCAATGCCACCAGTATGACGGCCATTTTCTGGATCGAAACCGTACAGAATGACGACGGTAGTACCTTCCTGCAATTGCAGTACACCCAAACGGTCATTCTCGACTTCCCCGTATTTGCACCCGACGGCAGTGTGGTACAGATCAGCTGGCCGCATATCTCGGTAGCCACCCTGCGTCTTCAGGACCCCGCATAATGTAAAAACGGAAAAGCCATGAAAGACAACTCCCGTAAACCCATGATGCTGCACAGCACCTATTTTAACCTGGGTCGCAGCAATACCCCCGAAATTGTAGAGGCCTACATGTCCGAAGCCCGGCAGTACCTGTCCTCCTCGCCCGGTATGATCTGTTTCTGGACCGGCGCCCGTGCCAAAGATATGACGCGGCCCGAGAATGACCAGAATTACGATATAGCCATGCACCAGCTGTTCATGAACGAAGACGCCTTTAAGGTCTACAACAGTAACGACACCGATCATAACCAGTTTGTAGCCGATGTGAACCGCTGGGTACCGGGCACCACCCGCCGCGTGATGGACGTAAACCTCAGTCACCTGATCATCGGCGGCAATCCTTCGGCCCCGCAGCATATCGGCGCAGACGGCAATTATCCCCAGGGTATGTTCCACAACCTGTACTTTGATCTCACGGATAAATCACCGGAGTCGATCCGCAAATTCACGGACATCTGCCTCAAATACCTGTCGAGACATCCGGGCATCCAACAGTTTACCACGGGCGGGCTCACCGACATTATCCGCGACGTTTCCGTACGGAACTTCCAGGTAGCCGTATCGATCATTTACGAAAGCAAGGCCGCCTACGACGAGTACCTGAAAAGTAAGGAGCACGAAGAATTCTTCAAAGCTTCGGCCGGCATGATCGAGAACACCTACATTTTTGACACTTACCTGAAATACGACTGCAAGGTGTATTCACTTACGCGTTAGTGAACGCATGAAAACAAGCATTTATGAACCTAAAAAATCTATACCTATGTTAAACACAGCCATACAGGAACTGACCCGCGAGCTGAGCGGCTATGTGCTGCAACCCGGCGATCCCGGTTATGAAGAAACCATCCATATCGACAACGGCCGGATCCAGTTCAGACCCCGACTGATCATTTTCCCGGCGACGTATGAAGACGTACGGATCGGACTCCGGTTTGCCGTTACCCACAACCTGCCCTTCTCGGTAAAAGGCGGCGGGCACAGTGCCGCAGGCTACTGCCTGAACGAAGGCGGCATGGTAATGGCCATGAAAAACCTGAACCGCATCACGTTTGATCCGAAGACAGAAAACCTTACAGCCCAGATGGGCGTGATCTGGTACGATGTGTATCATTATATGCAAAGTACCGGCACGGGCCTCGTACCCGTGGGCGGCGGCTGTCCTACGGTAGCTCCCCCGGGCTTTATGCTGGGCGGCGGGTACAGCTTTGTATCCCGCTCCTACGGTATGAGCATCGACAACCTGGAAAGCCTGAAGATCATCACACCCGACGGCGAACTGCGGCACATAGGCCTGCACAGCACTTCGGAGGAAGACAAGGACCTGTTCTGGGCCTGCCGCGGCGGTGGCGGCGGAAACTTTGGCGTGGTGGTGGAAATGGAAATGAAGATGCGCATGCCCAACAGCGAAAAAATGCTGGTGGGCCAGATCCGCTACCCGCTGGAAATGGCCGGAGACGTACTCGGTTACTACAACGAATGGGTAGAGACCCTGCCCGATGCCATGGCCGTTTATGGTTTTATGGGTACACAGAAAGACCTGGTGGACGGCAGCACCGATGTGCGTGTACTGGGACTGACACCCGTTTTTAACGGCGAATATGCCGAGGGTTTTGAACTGCTGCAGGACCTGCTGAAAATGAAGCCCATCAACACCAACCTGTACAGCATGACCCTGCCGGAATGGGAATTCTTTAACGGCAATACCACCCGTGTGGACGGACGCAGTTCCTATATACGTTCCACCGTACTGCCTCCCGGTGGTATGAACAACGATGTGGCCAACGTGATCATGAAGTCCATGAACAATGCCCCCTCGCCCAACAGTTTTGCCGTGTGGACCCACACCGGCGGAGCCATCGAGAAGGTGGCGCCGGGCGATACGGCTTACGTACACCGCAACTGCCGTTTTGTGCCCGAGATCAAGTCGATATGGCCTTCCGATCAGCCGGGTGAAACGATGAAGAACGTAGAATGGGCCTACCAGTTCTTCGAAGAACTTTCCGCAGCGGGGAACGCCACCGGGGCCTATGTAAATTACATCGATCCCCTGCAGCACGACTGGGCCCGTATGTACTACGGCGATAACTACGAACGCCTGCTGAAGATCAAGAAACGCACCGACCCGAACAATTACTTCAGCTTCCAGCAAAGCGTGGGTTCGCCGTTCAATCCGCCCAAAGAACTTACGGATATCAGCCCGATAAACCGTACCAATGTATAACGCTTTCCATACAAGCCAGGCCTGTTCCCCTCTTTGTATGGGTTACAGGTCTGGCATTTTTAATCTCAAACTAAAAAATGACGACCATGATACCTGCCTCTGAAGTAATAAAACTGTTAAACCTGCAGCCAAACAACGTGGAAGGCGGCTATTTTGCCAACGTTTACCCGCTGCCCGACATGGGTGAAAAGCCCTGCAGCGCCATCTACTATTTCCTGGAAAAGGACGACCGTTCCCTTATGCACAGGGTGAGCAGCGATATGCTGTATCATTTTTACCAGGGCGACCCGGTAGAAATGCTGCTGCTGTACCCCGAAGGGTATGAACCCCGCACAGAAGTCTGCATTTTCAGTAACGATCTGGCTGCCGGCGGGCATCCCATGAAAGTAATACCCGGTGGAACCTGGCTCGGCTCCCGGCCGTTTAACGGAGGTTCCTGGGCCCTGATGGGCGTTTCCATGGCGCCGCCTTTCAATCCCGACGATTATTTCATCGGCAACCGCGATAAACTTATTGCCGCATATCCCGAACGGGCAAAAATGATCACCGAACTTACCAAACCGGTAAGCGGCAGTAAAAACAGTTAATTCCCTCCCGAAGATCATACCTATCCGAAAAGGAACTCCGGCCTATGCGCTGAGCGACTTTTCGGATATTTTGTGCCTGCCGGCTGCACAAGCGGAAGCATTTTGGCCCCTGCCTTCTGCCAGGCATTCAACACCTAAGTTGATATATATACGCAAACGACACATCCTTCGCCTCCTGAAAACTTCATAACTATACGTTTATTTATTTTCCGTTTAAAATACGCTCCGGACCGCGCATATACATGTAGGCAACACAACGCTGCAACCTGCGCTACAGATAGAAAAAATGCTATTCAGACTGGATATTGTACTATAGACAAAGCCATAAAACTTTTGCAATTTGAGATCTCCTAAAAGAAAAACAAGTTCACATTTGGAGAACAAATAAAAAAGCAATATCTTTGTAATGAAAGTACATTTAATACGAAAAGAAAGCCTGGAGGCATTCGGCCTCTATCACGCCCAAAGCAGGGGTGCATTCAGCGAGTGGCTCAGCAAACTGAAATTTGCAGACTGGGAAAAACCCGAAGATATGCTGCACACATTCGGGAGTGCCGATCTGCTCGGGAGAGCGAGCCACCGCATCGTATTCGATATCGGCGGAAATAAATACCGCCTGATCGCCAAATACGCTTTCGGAGAAACGCAGGTACATCTTTTTATCTGCTGGATAGGCACACACGCCGAATATGACCGGCTTTGCCGTGCCGACGAACAATATACGATACACAACTATTAATATATACGACCATGGAAACACTCAAATACAAAGTGATCAGCAGCAAAAAGCAATACCGCAGCTATTGCAATGCCCTGGAGCAGCTTATTTTTTCCGGTGCAAAAGACCGTAATACCAAAGATGAAATTCAGCTGCTTACCCTCCTGATCGAAACCTGGGATAATGCGCACAACAGCTTTCCGGATGCCGATCCCGTTGAACTGCTGCAATCCCTGATGCAGGAAAATGAACTGAAAGCCAAAGACCTGACAGAGATCCTGGACATCAGCAAAGGCTATGTTTCCGACATTCTGCATTACAAAAAAGGGCTTTCCAAAGAGGTGATCCGTAAGCTGGCCGCACATTTCAAAGTGTCCCAGGAGGCCTTTAACCGCCCGTATGAGCTTGTGAAGCCTGAAAAAATGCCTCTACAGAGAACCGGCCTGCGAAAAAAAACGGCATCCGTATAATTTAGTATATCCTTCCGGGAATAAAAAAAGCACTCCGGACCATAGACCCGGAATGCTTCATTCCACAACGGAAAGATTTTCAGCCTTTTACAAAGTGGCGATATCGATCACGAAACGGTAACGTACATCTCCTTTTTCCATGCGTTCGTAAGCCGTGTGAATGTCTTTTATGTCGATAAGTTCGATATCCGATACAATGTTGTGTTCGGCGCAGAAATCGAGCATTTCCTGTGTTTCGGCAATACCTCCGATGGATGATCCGGCTACACTTTTACGGTCGGCAATGATCGAGAACGGCGGTATCTGTGCCGGTTCCGAAGGCACTCCCACGCAGATATGCGTTCCGTCGGTCTTCAGCAGCGACAGGTAAAATGCAAAATCGTGCGGCGCACTCACTGTATCCAGGATAAAATCGAAGCTGCCTTTTACCGCTTCCACCTGTTTTTCATCGGTAGTAAGCACAAAGTTATGGGCTCCGAGTTTTTTAGCGTCGGCCTCTTTTTTCGGAGAAGTACTTAATACGGTCACTTCCGCCCCGAAAGCCACGCCGAATTTTACCGCCATGTGACCCAGTCCGCCCAAACCCAGTACGGCCAGTTTGTGTCCCTTGCCCACTTTCCAGTGACGCAGGGGCGAGTACGTGGTAATACCGGCACACAACAGGGGCGCTGCGGCTGCCAGGTCGAGTTTTTCGGGAATATGCACCACAAAATCTTCCTTTACCACAATGGTGTTGGAATAACCGCCGTAAGCAGGCGCATTGTCGGTATATTTTGCCAGGCTGTTGTAGGTAAATACAGGGCCGGATTTACAGTATTGCTCCAGTCCGGCCTGACAGTTGGGACAGGTCCGGCAGGAATCTACCATGCACCCGGTTCCGGCCAGGTCGCCCACCTTAAATTTTGTTACGTTTTCCCCTACTTTCACTACACGGCCCACGATCTCGTGACCGGGCACCATCGGGAAAATACCGGGGAACCAGTCGTTCCGGATCTGGTGCAGGTCGGAGTGGCATACCCCGCAGTATAAAATATCGAACTGAACATCGTCCGGGCCTACCTCACGACGTTCGAAATTCCAGGGAGCCAGGTCCGAAACCGGGCTCTGGGCTGCATACGCTTTTGCTGGTATCATAAACTAACTTTTTTACATTTTCTGAGTGCTAAATTAGGAAGGCTGCCTGAAAGAAAAATGCAGGATCCAAAGGATTTCCTGCAAAATTCAAACAATGTTCAATAGGGAATGTTCAGTACTTCGCCCTGCTTCTGCAACAGTTTCATATTCTCAGGTATCGTTCCGCTTACTTTCTGGTTGGGATACAGGTGATAAATAATGAATTTTTCCGCATTGATTTTCAGCCCTTTTTCCTTTGCATCCGAAAGTATCCAGTATGGCACAAAAGCCAGGTCCATAGCTGGTATGGCCGCCATGGTCCCCGCAGTTTCCGTATCCCCGGAGAGAAATATCTTTTTGCCATGCCAGCTCAGCAGGTAGGAACTGTGCTTGGATGAAAAACGGTGTTTCGTTTTAAATACCTGTATGGAAAAGTCCGGGAAAGAATCCCTTAGTTTCTGCAGGTCGGCACGTTTCTTCTTCGCCACTTTCCAGGGGCCTATGATCTGCCCGCTCCGTTTCCGCAGGTGTCTGCCCGCATAATGATCGGGATGCCGGTGGGTGAAGATGAATAGCGCGTTGTCCCTGATACTGTCCAGCTCTGCTTTATCGTACTTCATGTAATTGAATGCGCCCGACTGGTACGGAAAATCAACATACACATCAAGCTTTCCATCGCTCATGTACAGGCCACAGTTGCCGATGAACCGGATACGGATGGATGGGGTCTGCGCAAATGCCTGGCCATACATGCCAAACAGGATACAGAAGAGGGCGAGTGCCGGGGATATCTTTTTCATACAGGTTTTGTTTTGCGAAGCAGAGCGGTCTCAAGATACTAAAAAGTACATACCCGTATAAAAATTCCGGAGTCCGATTCGAGGTGTTATCCTTTAGAATACATTATGTCGGTGAAACTACCTGAACTCCTGCAGCTGTTTCACAATAGCCTGTATCCTTTTTGCTCTTGTTTCCGGTCGTTTGGCAAATACCAGCTGATGCAGCATCATTTTCCGCGCAGAACGGCTCAGGGCCAGGAATACCTTTCGTGTACCGGGATGCTGACGAAAGGCCTGTGCCAGGTCGGCAGGTATTTTCAGGTCTTCCACTTCATCCAGCAATGTCCAGGAACCGTTTTTCTTTGCCGCTTCTATACTCCGGAGCCCGGCTTCGGTCATGCGCCCTTCGGCGATAAGCCGTTCTATCTTTTCCTTATTCACTTTCGACCAGCCGCTGCGGGGTTTACGCGGACAGTAGAACTGTTTATAGCGTCCGTCCTCCAGCGACAATCGTTTACTGTCGATCCAGCCGAAGCACAGGGCCTCATCCACCGCTTCGCTGTAGAGTACAGAGGGTATTCCGGAGTTTTTCCGGCAGTAAATAAGCCATACCGCTTCTGTACGCTGGTGATTCTCCTGAAGCCACTGTCTCCATTCTTCCCGGCTGGCGGGACAAAAAACCGCTGTTTCTTTTTTCTGCATGTGTTACGTACGAAATATACAGGCAAACTTCGTATCCCTGACTGACAACCGTATGTCAGTGTATACAAAAACAAACAATTATTAACTCCAAACGAAAGCGGTGTTCCACAAAAAGCCCGGCGGGGAGCTTTCAGAAAATGTTCCCGGGAAGCGGATTTAAAAGTATATTTGTAGGTATTCCTTTACGCCGCAATCCATCCTTTTATAAACCGCAATAGCACAGATATATGGGAAAGACAATACGCTCATGGAATCCATACACCGGCAGGGAAGAATTTACGTTTGAGCTGCTCAGCAGGGAACAATTGCTGCAGAAAGCCGATGAGGCGGCGGCGGCGTACCGGAGCTGGTCTGCATGGCCGCTGGAAAGACGCACCGCGCTGCTGCACGATCTTTCGGTACAACTGAAACTGCATGCCACAGAAGGTGCCGAATGCATGGCCCGCGAAATGGGCAAGGTACTGCCGGAAGGCAAGGCCGAAATGCTGAAATGCGCCCAGGCCTCCGCGTATGTAGCCGATCACGCGGCACAGTGGCTGCGTCCCGAGCTCATTGAAACACCCGATAAAAGCGGCGAAGTACACTTTTTACCCCAGGGAATCGTATTTGCCATAATGCCCTGGAATTTCCCCTTCTGGCAGGTGATCCGCCAGGCCATTGCCGCCCTGGCCGGAGGTAATGTATTGTTATTGAAACATGCCTCCAATGTATACGGTTGTGCAGCGTTGTTACAGAAAATCTTCGATAAGGCCGGTTTTCCATCGGGAGTATTTACCAGCCTGTTTATGGACAGTGCCGATGCCGAAGTGATCATAAGCCATCCGCAGGTGTGCGGCATTGCGTTTACCGGTAGCGAGCCCGCGGGGCGTAAAGTAGCGGCCCTGGCCGGACAACACCTCAAAAAAGTAGTGCTGGAGCTGGGCGGCAGTGACCCCTTCCTTATTTTCGAAACTGCCGATATCAAGGCGGCCTGCGATATGGCCCTGCAGGCCCGTTTCCAGAATGCCGGACAGAGTTGCATCGCCGCCAAACGCTTCCTGGTACAGGAATCGGTATACGAAGAAGCACTTTCGTATATGCGTGCGGGACTGGATGCATACCGGGCCGGAGATCCCATGCAGGATGGTGTGAAGATGGGGCCGGTAGCCCGGGCATCTTTTGCAGAAGACCTGGAAAAGCAGGTAAAACGTTCCCTGGAAATGGGCGCCGCGATATCGGGCGAACTGCAGGTAGACGGTGCCCTGTTTCAGCCGGTACTGCTCTGGGACGCCCCGGAAAACGCACCTGTGTGGACCGAGGAAACCTTTGGCCCTGTGGCGGTGATCGGTTCTTTTACCGACGAAGCCGATGCCCTGCGTAAGGCCAATAATACGAGTTTCGGACTGGGAGCCGTGGTATATTCCGGGGATGCAGAACAGGCCCGGCGTGTGGCACTGGCCCTGGAATCGGGACAGGTCTTTGTGAATACTATGGTACGTTCAGACGCGGCTTTTCCTTTCGGCGGCACCAAGAACAGCGGAGTGGGTCGCGAGCTGGCAGAATGGGGTCTGAAAGAGTTCCTGAATGTAAAGCCGGTGGTGCGAAGCAAAAAATAACGATCTGAAAACCTTGCAGTAACAGCCGTTCCGGGAAAAAATTTTCATGAATGGCTTGCATAAAGAGAATTTTACTACTTTTGCCCCCGGAGAAATGGCAGAGTGGTCGATTGCGGCAGTCTTGAAAACTGTTGAACTGAGAGGTTCCGGGGGTTCGAATCCCTCTTTCTCCGCCGCGGAGAAAAAAGCCTGACGAGAGTCAGGCTTTTTTGTTTCCTGACCTTTTGCGAGCTTGCTCGTCAAAAGTCGGGGAACAAAAAAGCGGCAACCGCGCAGCGGATGCTGGCTTTTTTCTCCGCGAACCGCTCCCCAGCCAGGGATCACAAACGAAGTGCGTAATCCCGAACAACCTACATAAAATTCAAAAACACCAAAGCGGCAAACGCGCAGCGGATGCAAGCTTTTTTCTCCACGAACCGCTGCCCATTCAGGGATCACGAACGAAGTGCATAATCCCGAACAACCTACATAAAATTCAAAAACACCAAAGCGGCAAACGCGCAGCGGATGCAGGCTTTTTTCTCCGCGAACCGCTCCCCATTCAGGGATCACGAACGAAGTGCGTAATCCCGAATAACCTACATAAAATTCAGGAACACCAAAGCGGCAACCGCTCAGCGGATGCAGGCTTTTTTCTCCGCGAACCGCTCCCCAGCCAGGGAGCACGAACGAAGTGCGTAATCTCATTCAATCTGTAACTAGCGCGCCAAGAAACTTTATAAGCGTATCAATGTCTTATAGGTTGGGACATTGCCGGACACCGGACGTTTTTTTCAAGTTTTACTGTCTTGTACCAGCGCATTCGTTGGCCTAAGTTTGCAAACACCGGAACGAACCGGTACATATCAATCACTTAAAACGTTTACCAAATGACAGGAAGAAAGATCCATGAAGGACGGAACATCCGGCGGTTCCGTGAACTGCTGCACATAAAGCAGGAGACCCTTGCCCGGGAAATGGGTAATGGCTGGGACCAGCAGAAGATAAACCAGCTGGAACTGTCTGAAACCATCGAAGATGCCATACTGACCCAGGTGGCCGAAGCGCTGAAGCTGCCTGCAAGTGCCTTAAAAGAACTGGAGGAGGAGCAAACGGTGAATATCATTGCGAATACGTTCGAGGACGTTTCCATTGCGTTTGCTTACAACTGCCACTTTAACCCCCTGGATAAAATCCTGGATATGTATGAAGAACACATCCTTATCTACAAAAACATGTTGCAGGAAAAAGAGGAAGAGGTAACACGGCTGGAGGCGCTACTGGGCAAACAGTCCTGAGGCCAGGCCCTGAACCGGTCCGGTCCGGAGGTCGTATATGCCACAGACAATACCGGACCGGTGTATGGCTACAGAGACTTTTACGCAAATGCGTGTAGAGATTTCAGAAGTTCCGGGCAATGACTTTACCATACCTGTACTGAAAGTAAGCGAACTACCTGTAATGGGCTGGTATAGCCGTCACAAACACCTGTAAAACGGTCTGTATCCGGTCGGGTACGTGTATACAATACGTTATCTGACCGGCTATAGCCGGTTTCCCTACCGGGTACAACAGGTTTTACACCATGTGTAGCTGGTCTGCCCGGCAACTGTAACCGGTTCTGCTACCCTATTCAGCCGCTTCAGGACCAGGAACGGCCATTTCAGGACCCGTTGTACACACTTCGGTAACTGGCTGTAGAGACTTGTTATACCAGGTACAGGTATTTCTATACCCATAAAAGGCAGCCTGTCTGTGTATTGCTGACGTGTGAGTATGCGTATTTCTTCCGGCAGGGAACTACGGTAACTACTGTGCGGCAGTTATAACAAAACGTGTTCTTTGGGCTGTATCGGTGCAGGGATATCTTTTTCGCCAAGCATCTGCAGCAGATCGATCTCGATGGTGCGACAGAGAGCCAGCATGGGAATATCGTTATGCAGGCCTTCGAACGGGTTTTCAGAGTAGTCGCCGATCATTTCCATCACCACATATACCCAGCCTACGATCATGCCTACGGGGACGCTCAACCAGATAAACATGTCGCCCAGCTTACTAAATTCGGCCACGATACCAAAAGGCAGCAGGAAAACGAAAATGCAGACGAACACAAAGCTGAAGCTGGCAAATTTACGCGGGAAAGGAAAGTTTTTAATCCGTTCGGCTTTACCCTGCTCGTCGTAAAAACCATTCAGCACGTCCTGCAGGGATACCTGCTGCATTTGGTTTATGGCCTTCTTTTCAAACAGGGACTGCAGCTGTCGCGTCTGAGTGTCTAACAATTGCGTGGCCTTATTCGTAAAGTTCTCCAGACTTTTCAGCTCCTCCGGGTCCAGGTAGGGCCGGCCGGCGATCTCATTCAGTTCCTCCCGGTACCGTTCAAAAAAGCGCTCCCGTCTTTTCCGGTTAAAACTACCGAACATCCAGCGCAGACTGATGTGCTCCCAGGGACTGGGTTTCAGTAATTGCTCTCTTAACTGGTACAGGTATACGATATGCCGTAAGATGATCTGCTTCCGGAGTTCCGCCTCCGAAGATGCACCCGCGTCCAGAGATCGATAGTTCCGGACCATAGCGCCCAGCTTGCGGCTGTTGTTCACGATAGCGCCCCATATCTTGCGGGCTTCCCATACGCGGTCATAAGACTGGTTATTTTTAAAGCCTACGTAAAAAGCAACGGCTGTACCTATTAAAGACAGGGGCAGCCAGGGAATGGTCATAAACTCCCAGCGGGTAAAATAATACACGGTGCTTACCAGCAACATCCAGCCACCCAGCCACAGGAAATGATGTCCGGCAAATTCATAGATCGATTTCAGCGAAAGGTTCTTCTTAATGATCATCACTCAGGTATTTGGATGCCCAATTATACTAAATGTAAACGGGATACCGGTATTACCTCCCTGTTTTCCAGCAGGAGAACAATCCGTGCCAGCACCAGTTCCCTGAAAAAACTCGCTGAATCCCGGAACGCACAAATAGACTTGAAAAATGCCGGCAGAATCGTTTTGGAAGAACCGGTGGTTACGGATGGCAACCTGATCACCAGCCGGCACCCGATCGACGTGGCCGGTTTTTCGATAGCCGTAGCTGAGTGGCTGAAGAAGCACTAGGAGAAAATATTTTATACAGGAGACTCCCCCGAAGAACAGATCATGGTTTTTCGGGGGAGTTTTATTTTTTCTAAAAACAGGTAAAAACACCTATATCTTCACACTTTTCCCCCTTTTACATTTGTGTATACATAAAAAGCGCTTACCTATACCCGAAACCGTTACCTATTCTATCGTCTCTGCACAAATACCCGTTTAACCCATGATGTATAACCCCGACCTGCTACCTGGCCATTCCCGGGTGAACCTTCCAATCAATTATCCTTCCACCTACGTACGCAAAAAAGACAAGTCTGCTGCCTGGTACCTTTTTTCTACTCTGGGTACTATTGTTTTCGTCCTGCTCGGACTGGGAACACTTCCGGCATCTATCCCGGGAGGCCTGTCATTTTTACTACTCGGTTCCCTATTATTTCCACCTTTTCATTTTCTGCTGGAAAAGTGGGTGCGTTTCCGGTTTACCTGGGGTATAAAAACGCCAACCTGCTTATTAATCTTCATTTTGGCAGTTGCCTTCTCTTCGGCCGGCGAAGGCAATTCCGGGAATAGTCCGGTTGCCGGGTCAACGCCTGCCGATTCTGCAAAAGGAAAAAGAAATTCAGGCCAGCAGGCAATCAGTGCCGATATAGATAAAATACGAAAAGACAGCCTTCAGTTTTACACGGCTGATGCTGAAAAAGCAACGAAACAAAAAAAATATTCCAAAGCCCTTCTTGCTCTGGATAAGGCACTGCATTTTGCCTTAAAGACCGAGGAAGCTTCTTTACGCCAAAAGAAAGCGGATGTATATTACCAATCAGGCAAGTACGAGCCGGCAATTGATGCCTATTCCGGTTTAATTTCTGCCGGCTGGCATACAGGCGAGAACCTTTGCCAACGGGCCCAGTGTTACAATAAGCTTAAAAAGAAACA
Organism: Flavobacteriales bacterium; assembly: GCA_052437175.1. Classification (GTDB taxonomy): domain Bacteria; phylum Bacteroidota; class Bacteroidia; order CAIKAF01; family CAIKAF01; genus JACVCJ01. The sequence goes on along the minus strand of JBQVOK010000004.1, from coordinate 305,357 downwards.
GGAAGCGGTTGACGACCTGAGAGCTGCCATGAAACTCGGAAACGAAGATGCTGAAAAACTGTATGACAAGATCAACCCTGTAAAACGCAGAATAACAGGCACTGTAATACGTTGCTGCGACGGCAGTATAAGTTACTCTCAGAGCCGGAGAGGTACATGTTCGCATCATGGCGGGGTGTGCGACTGGAACGAACCCGAATACGAAACATACAGGGAATATTAAACGCCCATCCCATGAAACATACACACATATTCAGAGTGGTACCGGAACGTCCGCGAAGTTTTCTGCAACGGATATTCAGGCAATACGAAAAAGAAAATGCCATCATCGAGTTCAACAACCTGCTGGCTACAAGACCCGCAAAGGATGTAAGCTTTATGCAGGTACTCGACATAGGTAAGCGGTATAAGGTAAACCTGCAACGGGAGTTTGAACGCAATATGGACGAGTTTTATGCGGCCTATCTGAAGCATTGCCTTTCGGATAAAAAGCTGGACAATTCAGAAATTGCCGAACTGAAACATCTGAAATCCGTACTGGGTCTTACAGAAGCTAAAGTAGCACTAATACATGAAACGCTGGCCGGAGCCATCTACAAAAACAGTATGACCGAGGCCCTGGAGGACGCACATATTTCTGCGGAAGAAAAAGAGTTCCTGAACCGGTTAAAAAGCGAACTGCAACTGCCGGAAGAACTGGCTGAGAGGATATCTTCAGAAATGAAAAAAGCCTATTTAGACCCGGCCCTGGATACGATCACTGCGGATGGAAGATTATCCCCGGATGAAGAACAGGAACTGCTGCAACTCAGCAAAAACCTGGATATGCCCTTTACTCAAAAAGACCGGGCAGAACTGCGAAAAATGAAATTGCAATGGGCGGCTGAAAACCTGCCACTGACGCCGATAGATGCAGGCATTAAACTACAAAAGGACGAAAACTGCTATTACCGCGGCAGCGCCGGATGGTACGAAGCCGGAAGCGGACGCAATGCATTCAGCTGGAAACTGGTTGCCGAAGGCGAACTTTTCCTGACTAATAAACGCGTTTTTCTAAGTGGTCTCAGCAGTAACAAAAACCTGCCTTTTACACAAATCTTATATATAGAAGCCGAACAACAGGGTATTGTGCTACACAAAATGAAAGGCAAAAATCCGCTGATAAAGGTACACGGAGGCTCTGAAGAAGCGAGGATACTGTTAAAGCGGCTGCTGAATAATAGTTAAGATATAATTAAATCAGCATACATAAAGACGAATATATTGCTAATAATGTACTAAATGAATGACATCCTGAAAGATCTAACGGCCCAAGGTTTTCTCCATCTGACCAACCAGAGTGAGAAACATCTGGATGAAATACTTGATGCATTAGGGGAAGTAATATTAACAACTGATGTAGTAGTAAAACCGGAAGGTAAAGGCATGGTTACGTCTGCCCGGGGATTAGATTTTCATACAGATCACCATAAAGCGAAATACATTGCATGGTATTGTTACCGGCAGACCAATATGGGAGGAGAGAGTATCTTAATAGATGCGGAAAAAATTTATCGACAACTTCCAAATGAATATCAGGAGCAACTTAAAGATATAGAACTCTTCGAACACAAAATTTTCCCGGATGATAAAGAAAGTTATCCTTTAGTTTCTATTGATAAAAATGGAAGCAGAAAATTCTATTATTCCTTCTGGCTAGTAAAAAATGAAGACAGACAGAACCCGGCAATGCTCGAATTTCAAAGCCAAATCCGGGAAGCTGAACCAATTAAAATCAGGCTCAGAGAAAGAGACATTCTCATAGTGGACAATCATAGAATTTTTCACGGAAGAACGCCTATAGAAGGAACACAGGACCGTTTTCTGAAAAGATTCTGGCTTTTACATCATAAACTATAAAAAACAATTCAACATGGAAAAAGAGATTTTAGTCTATCCCGAACCTATCCGTATCGAAAGAGTATCATACCTTATCAGTCAAAAAGGTATATATCCGATAATTGCGAATATCGATCTTGAAATGATCAAAATGAAACTTCGTGAGCCAGAAGAAGGAGAAAACTGGACACACGAGCAGTGTGACAGTGCAGAAATTGAGTACAAGCGTTATCTGCATATGTGCAAGGTTTACGGAAAGGGTATTGTACCTAATAAGATCATGGATACGTTCTGGCATTATCATATTCTGGATACTATAGCCTATCATAAGGATTGTGATACGGTTTTTGGCCATTATCTGCACCATTTTCCTTATTTCGGTATGAGAGGTGAGCAGGATGCTATTCATTTGAAAAACTCTTTTTTACAGACAAAGCAGCGATATCGTGAAGTTTTTGGAGAGGATATGGCAAGAAATACAGATGAAATGAATTGTTGGCACGATTGTGAAAATCGTTGCTGGCATGCCTGTTCAAATGACAAATAGAAAAGAACCTAACTTTTTTCCAGACCTCACCCAAACCGCCCCCGAAACTCCAGCGGACTCTGCTGTGTCTTGCTTTTAAACAGCTTACTGAACGACTGCGAATGCTCAAAGCCCAGTTCATAGGCGATCTCCGAAACGGATAAAGTGGTGCTGGAGAGTTTTTCCTTCGCTTTTTCGATCAGTTTGTTATGAATGTGCTGCTGCGTACTTTGTCCCGTTAAGTTTTTCAGCAGACTGCCCAGGTAACCGGGAGAAACGTTCAGCGCATCGGCCACGGACTGAACACTGGGAATACCTGTGGTGGCCAGAGCCGGATCGCTGAAATGCCGGTCTAGCAGTTCTTCCAGTTGTGCCAGGGTCTGATGGTTACTTATTTTACGGGTGATGAACTGCCTCTGGTAAAAACGGTCGGAATAGTTCAGCAATGTCTCGATCCGGGAAGTAATAATACTCTGGCTGAATGTGTCGATGCTCGAGCGGTATTCCTGCTGAATGCCCTGCATCAGCTGATTGATAACCGCCTCCTCCTTCTCCGAAAGAAAGAGCGCTTCGTATACCGAGTAATCAAAGAATTCGTATTGACGTATACGCTTTGCCATCGGAGTATTCCAGAAAAAATCGGGATGCACCAGCAACATCCAGCCGGAAAGTTTCTGCAGCGGCATACCCTTTGGGTCGATGGAAAAAACCTGGTTGGGTGCGATGAAAAACATAACCCCTCCGTTAAAATCGTAGGATTGCTGTCCGTATTTCAGCTTACCACTCAGGCCGCGCTTAATGGCGATGGAATAAAATTCAAAGATCCGGCTTTCGGAAGTGCGGCGGTCTGCCGGCATATCGTCGAAATTGATTACACTCAGCAGGGGATGCTCCGGCGCAGGCAGGCCCGTATGCGCATGATATGCAGTGATGGTTTTTAATCGGACGGGTACATTCGTGGCCATGGTATTGATCTTTCGGTTTTATAAGCGGACTTTTATTCCGTAAGGTACTGTTTTACAAAGATAGTACCATGCCGGAGACCTGGAATATCGCCGGCATGTCTACTTCATGCTACGATCATGTTAAAAATAGTGCTGCTCCATATCTTCCAGCAGCCCGATGTGCCGGGGTGTCCAGCCTAACTGTTCCTGCGTGCGTACACTACTTGCCACACAATCGAACCCGATAAAGCCGCTCATCCATTCAAAATGCTGCGGAATTTCGTCTCCGCTCAGGGATTTTAGCGGCAGGTTCAGCTTTTTGCTGATCAGCGCGGCAATTTCCCGTACCGGAATCCCGGTGTCCCCTATCGCGTTGTAGCGTGCCGCTGCCGCATTCTTTTCCAGTGCCAGGCGAAACAGACGCGCCGCATCCAGGCGATGTACCGCCGGCCAGTGATTCATGCCGTCCCCCGGGTAGGCAGACACCCCGTTTTTCAGGGCCTGTGCAATAAGGAACGGTACAAAACCCTTATCGCCTTTATCGTGCACAGAGGGTGGCAGACGAAGCACCGAAACGTGCACACCGTCTTCTGCCAGGGCCATGGCCGCCGTTTCCGAGCCGCGCAATCCGCCCTGCGAAGCATCCTCTTCGGTGGTTAGCCCATTGGTTTTGGGCAGTCCCAGGATGCCCGCCGTAACCACCAGGGGCTTCTGTGTACCTTTCAACACTCCGCCCATTCCACGGATGGCCGCTACATCGGTTTCAGCCGCTTTGGCATACTGTGTAAAATCGTGGATAAAACCCAGGTGGATCACGCCATCGGCCTCGGAGGCACCCCGTTTTAGGACGTCCAGGTCTTCGAGACTTCCCTTCAATACCTCTGCCCCGGAGCGGTGTATGGTTTCTGCCGAGGCCTCCGAGCGGGCTAACCCGGTTACACGATGCCCGGCCTCTATCAGGTCCTTAACTACGGCGGAGCCGATAAAACCCGAGGCTCCTGTTACAAATACATGCATCTTTTCGTTGTTTTTTGTTGAGAGTACAAAGCTCCGGTATTCCGTGCAGACGCATGTAGCCGTTTCCGCTTTTGTTGTAGCCGGAATTGGGAGAAATGCCATCCCCTTTTATGGAAAATTTCTATATTTGAACATCACGTTTCCACTTCATTTACACACCTTTATATCGTTTCCAGCCTATGTCATCCCCAGCATTACCGGGCCTTGTGGCCGAATCACAGATACTCAACCGCATTTATACGCTGCGCGACCAAAAAGTGATGCTCGACAGCGACCTGGCCGAAATGTACGGCGTAGAGACCAAACAGCTCAAACGCCAGGTAAAACGTAATGCCGAACGCTTCCCGGAAGATTTCATGTTTACCCTTACCCGCAAAGAGCTTGAGCACTTGAGGTGCCAAAATGGCACCTCAAGTTGGGGCGGTACCCGTTATATGCCGATGGCCTTTACGGAACAGGGTGTAGCTATGCACGACGGCCCAGTTTGCAGGAGAACAAACATTCTTCGTTTTCTACCGGTAAAATATCGCAAAACCCCTATATTAGCTATCCCTTAAAAAACATATCTTTAACACCTAAATCTTTACCAAATGCGCAACAGCACTAAAATACATCAGGGCCGCAACATTAAACGCTTCCGCGAGATGCTGGGCATAAAGCAGGACGCCCTTGCCTGGGAACTGGGCGAGGACTGGAACCAGCAAAAGATCTCCCTGCTGGAACAGCGCGAAACCATCGAAGACAATATCCTGAAACAGATCGCCGAAGTACTGAAGCTACCCGTGGAGGCTATTCAGAATTTTGATGAAGAACAGGCGATCAATATCATTTCCAATACATTCCATGATGAAGCATTCATAGGAAATTCCGGAGGCACATATCACATAAATCCCATCGAGGAAATAAGAAAGCTGCACGAGGAGAAAATGGCGCTGTATGAACGCATGCTCAAGGAAAAGGATGATATGATGGTAAGGTTGGAGAAGTTGATTGAAAGCAAATAAAAAAGCTCAATTGAATATTTGCCTCTTGGGTGGTTTTATGCTGAAAGTCTACGGCAGCAATATCCCCTGCTTCACATCGTCAATTATAAGGTCTTTAATATATAGTTTTACACCAAAAATAAGATTATAAAAAAAGCTTACCTAAAAGCCATAAGCATTATTAAAACAATGATAATGATCGAATTACAAGAATTTAAATTTAACAACGTATATAAATTAGCACATCTAATCGATGGTTCTGTAAAATCGGGTGTTAATTTTTGGAACCATAATGAAGATGCCTTTATTCAATCAGCAACAAAATTCTCAAAGAATACTTTACTTCATTTGTATATCGTGACAATCGCCATTAACTATCATCATTACGATTTTAAAAAAAATGGTGAGTTAATCGATGAAGACGAAATTGAAGAATGGTATTTCCTATTTGACAGTTACGCAATAAGAATAAATAAATATAACTTCAATGGGAATATAAAAATAGTAAATTGGTTTGAGCGACACAAACACAAATTTGAAGAGCTATTTAATAAAATGTCTGAAGAAGTATTCTACATTATGTTTGCCAACAGACAGTTCTTACTCAATTTCAATAATCTAACCACAGAAACTGTGGTTAATACGACGTTTCCAAAAGAATATTTGACATCCAAAGAAACTATTAAACGAATTGTCATACCGAAATGGGTAAAGGATGCTGTTTATCATAGAGACAAAGGACGATGTGTATTTTGCAATACCGACTTGACACGTATAGTAAACACGCTGACAAATCTTAACTATGACCACATTGTTCCATTAGATTTACATGGCACGAATGACCCATGCAATATTCAATTAACTTGTGAAAATTGCAATAAGAAAAAGACTAATAAGGATGGCACTACAAGTAGTAAATATGCTCCTTGGTGGAGAAAATAGAAATACTCTCGCCAATACTTATTTTCTATAATGCCAGGTAATAATTAGAAAATATTCATATCATGTAAACTCCCATCAAAGCCCCACAAAACCCAATTTTCATCTTTTAATTTTTTTTACTAATTTTGTATCCAGGTGAATACAAATTAAAGAAATGTACTTTATTGAAAAAACGGCAGAATTTGATACCTGGCTCAGGAAACTGAAAGACCAGAGTGCCAAAGCAAAAATTCTGTTCCGCTTGCAGAAATTAGAACAGGAAGAACATTTCGGAGATTGTAAGCCCGTTGGAAACGGAATCCGCGAACTGAGAATTCATTATGCCAAAGGATATCGGGTCTATTTCAGGGAAACGGATGGAAAAATAATAATCCTGTTGATTGGCGGAGAAAAATCAACGCAGCAAAAAGACATAGAAAAGGCCAAAGCCATTTGGAATAAACTAAAAAAATAAAAATGGAAGCATCAAAATTCGATATAGCCGATTACCTGGACAGCAACGAAATGATTGCCGAATACCTGAATGCCGTTTTAGAAGAAGGTACCGATGCGGATATGATAACAGCGATCGGCCATGTGGCAAAAGCCATTGGCATGACTAAAATTGCCGAAGAAACCGGCTTAAGCCGACCAAGCTTATACAAAGCACTGTCTGAAGGTTCAAAACCTCAGTTTTCTACCATCATGAAGGTGTTAAAAGCCATTGGCGGGCAACTTAGAGTAAACCCCGTCTCCGCCTGAAGCAAGCGCTCAGCTGCCATGCCGGCCCTGCGCAGCAGAGCGATAAATAAACCTGCGCATAACAATTAAACCTGCCATTATCCCTACCTTAGGCCTTGCGCATGCATAATCAACTGAAATACATCCGCCCTTTCCACGAGCTCAACCGCTCCCAACTCCCCCTCGCCGGAGGTAAAGGAGCCAACCTGGGCGAACTCTCCCGACTGCCCGGCATACGCGTACCCGATGGCTTCTGCATTACCACGGAAGCTTTTCAACGCATGCTCGAAGACACACCGGCTATACAACAACTCCTAAAGCAACTTTCCGGGTTACAGCGTCCAGACCGCGAACAGATCGCAACCCTCAGCGTTGAGATCCGCCAGCACATTCAAGAAGCGCCTATCCCCGCAGACATGCAGGAAGAAATTACGCAGGCCCTCGCCCGCTTCCCAAAACAGCAGGCTTTTGCCATCCGTTCCAGCGCCACCGCCGAAGACCTGCCCGCAGCGTCTTTTGCCGGGCAGCAGGACAGCTACCTGAATATCCGCGGCACAGAAGCCATCCTTACGTATATACGCAAATGCCAGGCCTCCCTGTTCACGGAACGCGCCATCAGTTATCGTATACAGAACCATTTCGATCATCAGCAGGTGCAACTGGCCGTCATCGTGCAGCAAATGGTCTTTCCGCAGGCTTCCGGCATACTGTTTACCGCCGATCCCGTTACGGGTAACCGTAAGGTCACGTCCATCGACGCGGCCTTCGGACTCGGCGAAGCCCTGGTCTCCGGCCGTGTAAGCCCGGATACCTATACCCTACGCGAAAGTCGGATCATCGATAAAAAAATAGCCGCCAAAAAGCTTGCCGTTCAACCCGCAGCCAAAGGTGGTACCGAAGAACAGCCGCTTGCCCCCGCACAACAGCAGCAACAGGCGCTCACAGATGCACAGATCCTGGAACTGGAACAGCTGGGCCGCCGCATCGAAGCGCATTTCGGCCATCCACAGGACATAGAATGGTGCCTGGCAGACGGTACTTTCTACATCGTGCAAAGCCGCCCCATCACTACCCTATTTCCCGTTCCCGAAGCGCCCGACAACGCAAACCACGTATATGCATCCGTGGGACACCAGCAAATGATGACCGACGCCATGCTTCCCCTGGGCCTTTCCGTATGGCAGATGTTAGCCGCACGGCCCATGCAGGCCGCCGCCGGACGATTGTTCATCGATATCAGCGATATGCTGGCTACCGAAACAGGCCGGCAACAACTCCTGAACACCCTGGGCCAGTCCGACCCGCTTACAAAAGACGCGCTGCAAACGGTTATAGAACGGAATTTCATAAAAATAAGAACCGATGAACCCGGTTAATTTTTCAGGGCGTACTCTCGCTGTAAGCGAGGCTGCAAGTCCTCGCTCGTGCCTCGCTCCGGGCTTTCCGCTGCTATCCCTCACGCGGCACCGGACCAGGGGTATACATCTGCTTAAAAAATATACAACGGCTCTCCGGGTAAGGCCCGCAAACATCCTGCAAACGATCCTGCTTTCTGCTTTTTTTATTCTTACTTCGTGTAATCAAAAACTTACGATGCAGCACAACCACATAAAAACCGCCGAAACCGACTTCCGCAGCGGCTATTCCGATGTCAACGGACTCCGCATGTACTACGAGGTCTACGGACAGGGAAAACCGCTGGTACTTATCCACGGCGGCGGCTCCACCATACAGTCCAACTTTGGCAAAGCCATTCCGCTTTTTGCAAAGAACAGGCAACTTATTGCCGTGGAATTACAGGCCCACGGGCGTAGCGGCGACCGCAACGCGTCCCTGAGCTTCGAGCAGGATGCCGACGATGTGGCCGCCCTGCTCCGAAACCTGGGTATTACCAAAGCCGATTTCTTCGGCTTCAGCAACGGTGGCACCACTACCCTGCATATCGCTATCCGGCACCCGGAGATCGTAAACAAAATGGTACTCGGCTCTGCCCTGGCCAAAAGAAACGGCGTTCCCGATTTCTTCTGGGGTTTTATGCAGCAGGCACAGCTTTCCAATATGCCGCAGCCGCTCAAAGATGCATATATGGCTGTAAACCCCGACTCTGCCGGACTGCAGACCATGCACGACAAAGACGCCGCCCGCATGCTGGCCTTTAGCGATATCCCGGAGGAAAAACTCCGCGCCATTAAAGCCCCTACCTTAATCATCATCGGCGATAAAGACGTGATCACACCCGAACATGCCCTGGAAATGCAGCGGCTCATTGCAGATTCCCAACTGGCTATTATCCCCGGCGGGCATGGCGAATACATCGGCGAAATAACCACACTCACGGAAGATTTTAACGAACGTACACTCATTGTACCGCTTATTGAAAAGTTCCTGGATAAAAAGCCGTAATGATTCTGGGTTTCACAGGAATGGGAAGTTTTGGCTGGAACTCCCTCGATATAATTTTCTACCCGCAGTGAATTTACCCGACATCAGAAATAGTATATTTACCTGTAGCTCCGCTAAGCAAGATGGCAATAAAAAGTAATATTCTCTTCATTATATCCATAATTGTAATGAATGGATACGCTCAACCCTTAACCTTTAGGGCAGAGCCGGTGGATACCCTGAAAATAATATCGAATTCCAGCTATTATCATTTCGATACATCCGGAACTACTACAGGTGTTCAGGACGAATACATCATCGCTTTTATCAGACAGAAAAAGCAATATGAGCTGGCTTTTTATCAAAGATTCGATTACCGGTTTACGTTTAACCCGGATACATTTTTTATAAAGCAAACAGTGTTTAAAAAGCATCAAAAAGTAAACCGGGGATTTATTACAGACGTATTGCAACAATTTGAATCTGCAAATAAGAGAGTTTCTTTTAGTGATGCGGGACTAACACAGAAAAAATTTATGACGCTTACAAGTCGCAGACACATAAGGAAAATGGCAAAGCGTTATGATGTTAATTGGCAGTTTAAAAGAATATATTCAAGCGCAAATGAAAATAAAGTATTCTTTAATGGCTGCCAAAACATCGATACATTCAATGTATATTTAAGCACAGTGTTCCGAGCTTCCGGGTACACATTTATTACTGATGTCGATGATCATTTTGACGTTATTATATCCACAGAAAAAAACAGATATCACTACAAAGGCAAGTATCCAGATCCATATAAGCAGCCCTGGCATCTTATGTCTGGCAACTCTCCTACAGAAACAGAAGCTCTGTTGAATTTGGGAATAAACAGAGCATTGGTCACTATTTTACCAGGCAGGTTTTCCAGAATTTCTTCCATCCAGGTTAAGGCTCTGACAAGGGATTATATAAAATGGTATTTTAAACGACGTGGCGTAATTTTTCATTATTGATTCTTAACCATTATTTTTTATCTTTACGATTCATGAAGACTGCTTTAACTCTATAAAAAAGCAACATACACGAAAAAGAAAGGAATTAAAATCTATGTCCCAAAAACCCGAATTCTGGGAAAGCAGCTTTCTTGAAAAACAGGAAATGTGGGGTTTTGAACCGGCAATATCTGCTGTACTTACGAAGGATTTTTTCCTGCACGAAAACGTAAAAACGGTACTCATTCCCGGCATCGGCTACGGCCGCAATGCACAGGTCTTCCGGGACAGCGGCATGGAGGTCACCGGCATCGAAATTTCTGCAACCGCCATTGAAATGGCCCGTAAACACTATGGCAGCGGCATCACCATTTACCACGGTTCGGTTACGGATATGCCTTTCGATAACAAGCAGTACGACGGTATTTTCTGCTATGCGCTCATTCACCTGCTGGATGCAGACGAACGGCAGAAGCTCATCCGCAATTGTTACGATCAGCTAACGGAGAACGGCTGCATGGTCTTTACCATGATCTCCAAAGCAGCCCCCAATTACGGGCAGGGCCGGCTCATCAGCAAAGACCGCTACGAACTGCACGAAGGCGCGCCCATCTATTTTTACGACCACGAAGCCGTACAGGAAGAGTTTGGCAGCTACGGACTTTTCGAGATCATCGAACTGAAAGAGAATTTTCCGTTTTTTCTTAGTAAATGCCGTAAAAAAGTATAGTTATACCCGCAAAATATCTGGTTTCACTCAACTACGCGGACAGCCCGAAACAAATTTGCTATCTTTAGCCATCCCCGGGTTGAAGCAGGGGATAAGTGTAGAGAACCCTGTAAAAAACAAAACCCGGGAGCTTGAATGACTTCAGGGGCAACCGGGAACTGTACAAAACAAATATAATCAAAAAAACGATATGTCCTACTGATCATTTTCAAAATGAAGTTTACCAACTTTGAATACATCTTATCCCAACCCCGGCTGGCCCGTTATGTAAAAGCCTGTGCAGGTAATACCCGCAAAGCGATGACTCTCTACCGACTCAATCTCAGGCTCTCTCAGGAGTTGTTTACATTGATCGGCTGTTTTGAGGTAGCTTACCGCAATGCCATCGACAGACATTACATGATACAGAATGGAACAGATTGGCTCAGAGATTCAGCCAGAGCAGGTGGTATGTTCAATAACAAACTTTGCGGTAAAACACCGCACATTATTGCTGCGGGAGAACGAAATTTAACGGCCTATTCGCATTCCCAGCTGGTGACGGTAATGGCTTTCGGCTTTTGGAGATATTTGTTCGCGCGACATCAGTTCCGTTCAGGAGGACAATCTTTATTGGCTGTGTTTCCGTCTAAACCGAAAAGTAATCCTACCCTGAATTACAATAATCATTTTTTCTTCATACAGCTTGAAAAAGTAACTGTACTCAGAAACAGGCTGGCGCATCACGAACCGGTATGCTTTCAGATCGGCACCCATATAAAGGATACCCGTTATGCCCGGCAAAATTACGCCTTTATTCTACAACTTTTTCAATGGATGGATATACATGAAACAAGCCTTCTATATGGCCTGGACCATATTTGTGAACTGTGCGACAGAATTGATAAATTATGAATAATCCTAAGATACATTCCGTATCTAACCGCAAAATACGCTATCTTTAAAACATAATAGTCCAACATGCACAAAACCATACTTTCCATACTACTTCTCTTTCTCGCCGTTCAGGCCCGTGCCCAGACCACTATTAACGGCTCTTTTGTGCACGGCGGCATCACGCGCACCTATTCGTTCTATGTTCCCGCGTCCTATACTCCGGGCCAGGCGGTTCCGCTCGTGATCGGCCTGCACGGGCTCAGTTCCAGCGGTGCCAATTTTGCGCAGTACCGCAACTTCCGCCCTATTGCCGATACGGCCAATTTCATTATGGCACACCCCGACGGGTCCCTGCTCTTTGGCGTACGCTACTGGAACTACGGCATTACGGGTTCTTCACCAAACGACGTTGGTTTTATCGAAGCGCTCATCGATACCATTTCGGCTCATTATACCATTGATCACAACCGCGTGTACAGTGTGGGCATGTCCAACGGCAGCTTCATGAGCTATTACCTGGCCTGCCAGAGCGATCGTTTTGCAGCCGTAGGCGGCGTCACCGGCTCTATGTCCACCAGCATGTACAACTCCTGCGTTCCCGCACATCCCACGCCGGCTATTCACGTACACGGTACCGAAGACCCTACGAATCCCTACGACGGCACAACCAGCATGACGGCCATCGAAGACCTGGTGCAGTTCTGGGTAGATCAGAACAACTGCAGTCCCACGCCCCAGATCACATCCGTACCCAATACCAATACCAGCGACGGCGCCACCGCCGAGCATTATGTATACAGCGGCGGTACAAATGGCCATACCGTAGAGTTTTTCAAGGTGATCGGCGGGGAACATACCTGGCCCGGATGCCCGATGCCCGGCTCTACCGACGTAACCTGTATGGACTTTGATGCCCGCGTGGAGATCTGGCGTTTTTTCAGCCGGTACGAGCGCAGCGGCAGCAGTTCCCTGGAAACGCATAGCAAAGGCGACTGGCTTAAGATGTACCCCAATCCTGCACAGGGATCCCTGAACCTGGATGCCGGGGAACGCTCTGTAAACACCGTAGTGATCATGGATATGAAGGGTCGTGTGGTAAAAAAACTGAGCGGACAGGCCATTCAGCAGGTAGACATCAGCATGCTGAAGCCGGGACAGTATACGGCTGCCATGAGCGGTAAAGACTTTCACGTAGTGAAAAAACTGACAGTACTCTAACAGAACGTACACAATGGACACAAACGAAATTGCTACCCCCGACAGCTGGAAGCATCAACCCATTACCATGCCCAAACGTGTAGAAGCGGAACTACATTACACAGCAAGTCAGTACGAACAACTGATACAGGGTTATATTCCCGAAGTTATGGAAGACCGCTGGTTTATTTATTTTGATGAAGGGTTCCTGCATTTTCACCGCTCCTGGACGGGCTTCGGCATTTACAAAGCCCGCCTCACAAAAGAGAATAATGCCTATACGATCCGGGAATTCTGGGTAGAACAGAACCCCGAAAATTACCACGCCGCCGATGATGCATACGAATGCGCAAGCATGGCCTCGCTCATATCCGGGAGACTACTGGACACTCCCCGTTTTTAGTATACAAATGAAATGTAACGGCACACGTTGCCCGTAAAACCATATACAGATGCAGGAACTTAACCGGCAGCCCGAAGCCGATCCCGCCCTTGTCAGCAAGCTGATACAGCAGAGCCAGGAGGCGCTGCAGCTCCTGAAACAGCAGATACAGCCTCTATCCGGAAGCGCACTGTTTGCCTTTATCCGGGAAGATATCGCGGCCATGAAGCAGGGTAATCTCTTTGGTTCGCAGAATATGCAGGCCATACTCACCGGTATGAACGCCCGCACCTGGATCAATGAAAAAATGTACGCATGGCTGGGCGAAAAGAATGCTGCCGATACCCTGTTGCAATCCGTACCCGGTAATATTACCTCGCAGATGGGCCTGGAACTGCTCGATCTGGCCGATGCCGTGCGGCCTTATCCCGAAGTGATCGCATTCCTTCAGCAGACCCGAAGCGAGGATTTCCTGGCGGAACTGCCTGCCCTCAACGGCGGTATACAGGTGCAGGAAGCCATTTCTGCCTACCTGGAAAAATACGGTATGCGCTGTACCGGGGAGATCGATATTACCCGCAGCCGCTGGGCCGAAAAGCCCTCCACCCTTATTCCCCTGATCCTGGGCCATATCAACATCTTTGCTCCCGGGGAAGCTGCCCGGAAGTATCAACAGGGGCTGCAGGAAGCAACACAAAAAGAAGAAGAACTCCTCAACCGCCTGCAGCAACTGCCCGGCGGCCGGGAAAAAGCAGCGGAGACTCAAGAGCAGATCCGGCTGCTGCGCAGCTTTGCCGGCTACCGCGAATATCCCAAATACGATATTGTCAGCCGATTTTTCGTCTACAAAAAGGCTTTGCTGAGCGAAGCAGAAAAGCTATTTCAATCCGGCATCATCCGGGAAAAAGAAGATGTTTTCTACCTCCGCTTCGAAGAGTTCTGCCAGGCCGTAGAGACGCAGACCGCCGATCCGGAACTGATCCGGCAGAGAAAAGAAGAACAACGCATCTGCGAAAAACTCTGTCCGCCCAGGCTCATCACCTCCGAAGGAGAGAGCATTTCCGGCACGTACAAAAAAGAAGATATGCCCGCCGGGGCGCTGGCCGGACTGGCCGTTTCCCCGGGCATTACCGAAGGGCGCGCACGTGTAATGCTGCATATAAACGATGCCGAACCCGAAGAAGGCGATATACTCATTACCACCTTTACCGACCCCGGCTGGACGCCCCTTTTCGTATCCGTAAAAGCCCTGGTCACCGAAGCAGGCGGACGCATGACCCACGGTGCCGTTATTGCCCGGGAATACGGACTGCCTGCCGTTGTAGGGGTGGAAAATGCCAGCACACTCATCAAAGACGGACAACGCATCCGGGTAAACGGAACGGATGGTTATGTAGAAATCCTGTAGCCCACTGCGGGCTTCGTACAGGGCATCCTCGGATTTTACAGGGCGCCCGGGCACGCTTTCCGCTGCAAGTCCTCGTTCGTGCCTCACTGCGGGCTTTCCGCTGCAATCGTTGGCGCAAAACCGCGTCACCCGGAAACACCTGTACTCCAATTGCTGCATTCCATTACCAGAGGGCATTTACATGGTACCGATCGGCCGTACTATGTTTTTCTTCGGTTAAATTCCTTTCCCGGTCGTATACTTCGGCCATTTACGGGCAGAGTTTTATACTTTTGCCATAGCTTTAAGCACAGCTCGATATGGCCTCCGGTTTTTTTGCAATTTTAGACGATATAGCTTCCCTAATGGACGATGTGGCCGCCACCAGTAAAATGGCCACACACAAAACAGCAGGCATCCTGGGCGATGATCTTGCCGTAAATGCCGAAAAAGCCACCGGTTTTGTAGCCTCCCGCGAGCTGCCCGTGCTCTGGGCCATTACCAAAGGCTCCTTCCTCAACAAGCTCATCATTATACCCATAGCCCTGCTGCTGAATACCTTTTTGCCGGTGGCGGTAAAAGGTATACTTATCCTGGGTGGATTTTACCTGGCCTACGAAGGCGTTGAGAAGATCGTGGAATACCTTTTTCACCGTAAACACGGCGGACACGAAGAACCCGCTGCTGCTGCCGAAGAAAACGCCGCCACCGCCGAAAAGACCAAGATACGTTCGGCCATCATCACCGATTTTATTCTCTCCATCGAAATTGTGATCATCGCACTCAGTACCGTACTCGAAAAAAGCCTCACCATACAGATACTTACCGTTTCTGCTACAGCAGTGCTGGCTACCGTCGGTGTGTACGGCATTGTAGCGCTCATCGTACGTATGGACGACGCAGGTTATAAGCTCATCAAACGCTCGGGCGAAAAAGGCTTCCTGGCAAAGGCCGGTACCCTGCTGGTAAAAGCCCTGCCGCTGGTGATCAAGTTCCTGGCGGTTGTAGGTACACTGGCACTGATCCTGGTTTCGGGCGGAATTTTCGTACACAATATCGATGCCCTGCATCATATACTGCCCGAACTGCCCTCTTTCCTGCGCGAAGCCGCTGCCGGCCTGCTCGCGGGCATCATTGCCCTGGGCATCATCACGGCCGTTAAAAAGCTGTTCTCCCTCTTCCGCAAAAAAGCCTGATCTCTTCCTCTTATACCTGCCGGGATACACGCTGTACTGCGGCGTAGCGGAACAGCAGTCCGGCAATAAAGAACAGTCCGGCAAAAAATCCGCTGATGGCCAGTATCTCCGTGGCCGAACCATCAGAATAACGCTGCATTCCCGTAATAAGAGCAATGCCGGCCAGCAGTACCAGTAACAGGCCCGCTGCATACATGGTACGTTCCATCCCCGCCGCTTTCATGCGTGCCCGAACCGTACCGGCGATCAGTACAGGTATTACCGCCATGTACATCAGGTTGGCTGCATTGGGTCCGCTACCTATGAGTCCCACCGCCAGGTTAACCCAAATCATAAGAAAAGTGGTAACCAGGGCCAGCGCTGCCGCCACATGGTAAAGAATACCCGGAAACCTGCGAATGAACCATACATAGGCCAATCCCGTGCCGGATATAAGAACACCCATCACCAGGAAATCGAATACGCTCCAGTTTACCTCTGTGCTAAACTGCATGGCCACAAACGGTACCAGGAGTATAAGTACGGTTACCAGTGCCACGATCCCCGCTGCCCGGGAAAATTTCTGCTGCTTTTTCATACTACGAATTCTTTTGATTCTTCATTTCAAAAGTACTTTGCATTTCAAAGTAAAGCAAGAAAATTCATCGAAATTTTATGTTAAAGTGTCTCCATGCAGGATCAGACCCGGTATTCGCACGAATAAATACCCACGAAAAAGATCTGTGTACAAAACCTACAGAACAAACGTTTCCTTTTTCCACAACCTGTAGCATCTGCACCCACTCCGCCACGCAAAAAGCGGTCTTCGTTTCAGTATTTCATATCGAAATAGCTGAAATTACCACGATCCCGGTACTTTTTGCTGAAGGCCACCATCAGGTATTGCGCAAAGGTCTTCAGGTAACCCTGTTTCAGGAAGCGGCGGTTGCTGGTATATACAAACGTATTACTGATGCGGAATTTACGCGCTGCCACGCGGTGCGTAAGGTCCCAGTCCTCGCCCAGGGCGATCTGCTCGTTAAATCCGCCCAGGCGCTTGTAGGCTTCGTTACGCATAAATATGAACATACCGGCCCCGAAGGCTCCCAGCATACGCGTACGGGATACCAGACCGTGCGCGGTCCAGAGCAGGGCATCCAGCCAGCTTCCGTTGCGGCAGCGGATATACGTAGTTACCAGGTCCAGCTTTCGTTTTTCGGCCAGTTCTATTGATTTTTCAATGGTATCGGGCTCTCCCAGTTCGATATCGGCATCCAGGAACAACACATAGCGCGAGCAGGCATAACGGGCGCCCCGGTTGCGGCCCACGGGAGGCAGTCCACCCGGTACTACCTGTATGTTCAGGTGATCGCTGTAGTTGCCGATCACGTCCAGGGTGCGGTCCGTAGAACCGGCATCGGCAATAAAAACAGGGGTCTGGGGGCTGATACAGGTTTGCCGGGCAAGCGATTCCAGCATTTTACCGATATAGCCCTCTTCATTCCGGGCCGGGATCACGATCGTAAGCATTTCCGTTCTCATACATCATCCGTTTGGGTTCATTTTATCTGTACACGGCTGATAGAGGACTTCTACGTAAAAGGATACAAAAACCAGGCCAGTGCGTTCCGCATGCACATCTGCCCTCCTCCCAAAAAGAAAACCCGCCCCGCAGTTAACGGGACGGGTTCCATAGACAAACAAAATAGCTTACAGCATTTCCAGGCTGCGCTTCACAAATTCGGTAAGCGCCTCGCCTTTCAGCAGGTTCTTATTCAGCAGTCCCAGCTGGAACACGTGACGGGCCACGGATTCCTGTTTTGCTGCGTCTGTTTCGAGCGAAAGACGGGTAAACAGGGGGTGATTGCTGTTGAGCAGCACCTTGTAACTGCCCGGGAAAGCGCCCATAAAACCGCCGCCACCCACGGCCTGCATTTCCTGCATACGGCGCATAAATTCATTTTCGGTAATAAGCACGGGCGCGTCTTTTTCGCTCAGGGGTGCAAATTCGAACTGGTAGCTGGTATCGCCGGCTACTTTTTCGAATACGGGTTTCAGTTGTGTCTTCTGTACTTCGGTAAGTATCTCCGGACGGGCCTCTCCCTTGTCAATGATCTTATCCAGGGCATCGCTGTCCACGCGCGTAAAACGCGTTTCGGGGTACAGGGCCTCCAGTTTATTGATCACGTGTGCGTCCAGCGGTGTATCGAGTAACACTACATCGTAACCCTGTTCGCGGGCACCTGTGATGTAGGCGTGCTGGGCCACTGCATCGTTCGTATACAGTACAATGAGTTTTCCGTCTTTATTTTTCTGTTCCGTGCCGATCTTTTCCATGTATTCCGGCAGGGTAAAGTACGCGTCGGAAGTGGCAGAACGCAGCAGGAAAAAGTCTTTGGTACGCTCGGCGAACTTTTCGTCGGTCACCAGTCCGAAATTGATGAACAGTTTAATATCGTTCCATTTACTTTCCAGGTCGGCCCGGTTGTTCTTACACATATCGGCCAGTTTATCGGCCACTTTTTTGGTAATGTGATTGCTGATCTTTTTTACGTTCGGGTCGCCCTGCAGGTAGCTGCGGCTCACGTTCAGGGGTATGTCCGGGCTGTCCATAACGCCGTGCAGCAGGGTGAGGAATTCCGGCACGATGCCTTCTACACTCTCGCTCACGAACACGCGGTTACTGTAGAGTTTTATCTTATTGCGCTGGATCTCCATACGGTTCTCCATCCGCGGAAAGTACAGGATACCGGTGAGATTGAAGGGGTAGTCCACATTGAGGTGAATATGGAACAGCGGTTCCTCGAAGCTCATGGGATACAGCTCGCGGTAGAAGTTCTTATAATCCTCGTCGCTCAGCTCGTTCGGTTTCTTTACCCAGGCTGGTTCCGTGGAGTTGATCTGCTCGTCTTCCAGGAAAATGGGTACGGGCAGGAACTTACAGAATTTATCCAGCAGTTCGCGGATGCGTTCTTTTTCGAGGTACTGCTCGTCTTCAGGATTGAGGAAGAGTTTTACCTCGGTACCGCGTTCTGTTTTTTCAATTTCTTCGAGGGTATATTCGGGGCTGCCGTCGCAGGTCCATTTTACGGCAGGCGCACCTGTATACGATTTTGTAGACAGTTCTACCTTTTGCGCCACCATAAAGGCCGAGTAAAAGCCCAGTCCAAAATTACCGATGATTCCGGCGCCCTCGCTGCCTTCGTATTTAGTAACAAACTCTTTCGCACCGGAAAAAGCGATCTGGTTAATGTACTTTTCTACTTCATCGGCGCTCATACCTAAACCGGTATCGCGGATGGAGAGCGTTTTATTTTCTGTGTCGATCACTACATCGATACGCAGGTTGTCGATATCGCCTGTATTTTCGCCGCGCGCCGCCAGGGTCTTCAGTTTGGTGCAGGCGTCGGTGGCATTGGATACCAGCTCGCGCAGGAAAATTTCGTGTTCGCTGTAGAGGAATTTCTTGATGATCGGAAAGATATTCTCCGTTTGTACACTGATGTTTCCGGTTTTCATAGTCATAGTTTATTCTGAATAATTACCGGAATCAAGTCCTCAAAAAAAGTACCAAAACGGGAAAAACTGACAATTTGTCAACTTAGTACAATTTCTCCTGCAAAAATTGTTTCAGTTTGGCTTTGGTGTCGGTAAAATAAGGCGTTCCGGGCCACCAGTCGTGTCCGGCACCGGCATACAGCTGCCAGTGGTTTTCTATCCCCAGGCTGTCAAGACGGGCTTTCAGCTGCAATCCCTGTGCATAGGGCACCAGCGGATCGGCATCGCCCATGAACTGCCAGGTAGGTGCACAGTGCGTGCCTGCATGCCAGTAAGGACTGGCATCGTACCACAGGGCCATATCTTCCCAGTGCATTTTGCCCAGGTACCCCCATACGGTAAGGTACATGGTTGTATCTGTAAGTATCTGCGGGGTAACAAAATTCGTAGGACCTACCAGGTTAATTACGGCCTGTATACGGTTGCCGTTGTCGAAACCGTAATCATACAGGAGACTCAGGTGTCCGCCTGCACTCGCTCCCGCCAGGGCAAACGTATCCGGATTTATACTGTAGCTCTGTGCCTGCTGTTGCAGAAAGTCCAGCGCCAGGGCAATATCTTCCATCTGTGCAGGATGTTTGAATTCCGTAGCGGTAGCCAGGCGGTAATTGATGTTTACCAGGGCCAGGTTCAGGTCTGCCATCATCTGTTCGTCTATAAAAGGCGCCATATCGTTTTTGTCGCTGGCTGCCCAGCCCCCTCCGTGTATAAGCAACAAGGTTTTCGTATATTTATTCCGGCCGGCCGGAAGATAAATATCCATTTTTTGTTGCGGATGGCTCCCGTAGGATACATCTTTCGCCGCATAATATTCCGCAGGATCGGTAATTACAGGATTTTCGGGACCTTGAGGTTTTTTACAGGAAAAAAGAGCGAGTAAACACCCGGAAAACGTAAGCAGCAGGTATTTCATACCGGTAAAAGTACGAAAAACGTATGATTTTATTGCAGGCGCATAAGAGCCTGTTTAGGATATCTGAATACTAAAAAATCCGTTCCTTTGCAGCATGTCTCTATCCCTCCATGCCGATATACATAAAGACGATTTATGGGTTGCGAATATTATACGAAACCGTAAGCTGAAAGCGGACTACACCCGCATGCTGATCCCGCTTTTCGGGCTACTCTGTTTGCTTGTGCCCGCATCGGTATATTTTTTCTGGGACCAGGAATATCGCTCCCAGGATATACCCGAACGTATAAGTATGGAACAGGAAATTCCTTACAAAGGAACCGATCTGTATGCCGAATTTACGGAGAGTTGCTATACAGGGCTGGAAGCCCGTGTAAATGATGACGAAACGAGCTATACGTACTCTGTTCTTCGCCCCTGTTCAGAAACCTCCGGCCCCTATTCCCGTGCGGTTATTGTAAAAACGAAGTATTCCTCAGATCCGTTTGCTGCAGTGCCCGAAGCGGGCAGACTCGCTGCATACTCCGGCCTTCCGGATAATGTGCTGAACACGCTGAACGTTGATCCGCTGTATCAGCCGGTCTATCTGTTTGAGGCAGGTGAAACTCCGGAAAGTTCCAGTGAAGATGTATGGACATTTGTTACATTCTCTGCGTTTCTTCTGGCATTATGTACCTTTCTTTTCTTTCACACTCACCGGCAACATGTAAAGGATATACGTTATTTCGAAGATGCTCTGCAGCGTAGGATAGACGAACGACGGCAAAAACATAATTACCGTATATTATACCAAGTCGATCCGCGTACCGTAAACCCTCAACGGCCGGGTTCTGCTCTACGGGATCCTATATAAATTTTGCATCAGTAATCAAACGAACTGTCCCTTAACTTATTCCGGTAACTGTTGAAAATGGCCGATTTGGATACGAATCCCCGGTACATGCCCTGATCGACCACGGGCAGGTTCCAGGCCCCGGTCTTGTCGAACTTCTTCATTACTTCGTCCAGGCTGTCGTTCGAAGATACCAGCGCCGGCGGCTGCACCATCAGGTCCCTTACCTTCAGGGCCTGGTTGGGTTCTCGGTCAAAGATCACGGCCCGTATGGAATCGAGCAGGATAATGCCTTCCAGTTTGCCGTAATCATTCAGTACGGGGAATATATTGCGTTTTCCTTCGGATATCTTCTGTATCAGTATATCCAGGCTGTCGTCCGGGCGTACCGAAGGCAGACCGGTTTCGAGGATGGTATACACTTTCATGCTGGCCAGTATGGTCTGGTCGCGGTCGCCCGTAAAGGCTTTGCCGCTTTTGGCCAGTTCTTTTACGTCCATGGAATACGGCTCGAAATAGCGCGACATGGCATAACTGATCGAGGACACGATCATCAGCGGGATCATGAGGTTATAGCCGCCCGTGATCTCGGCAATAAGGAAGATGGCCGTAAGCGGGGCATGATATACGCCGCTGAGGATACCCGCCATGCCTACCAGGGTAAAATTGCTTTCGGGCAGTTTAAAATCGAGCA
Source organism: Flavobacteriales bacterium (assembly GCA_052437175.1). GTDB lineage: Bacteria > Bacteroidota > Bacteroidia > CAIKAF01 > CAIKAF01 > JACVCJ01. Next base: position 283,244 of record JBQVOK010000004.1, on the reverse strand, counting down.
GGTTGAAAAAGCGCGACAGGAAAAAACCGGCGTAAGCGCCCACGAAAAGCGAAGGGGCAAAATTACCCCCGTTACCGCCGCTGCCCAGGGTGATACCTGTAGCCAGGGCCTTGAATATCATGACAAAGCCCACGAAAATGAGCAGTACCCATTCGTTGCGGCCGAAGCGTTCCAGTATACTGCCCTCGATCACGTTGCCGGCCTGGTTATCGGCCAGCCAGCGTATGCTTTCGTAACCTTCGCCGAACAGGGTAGGAAATACAAAAATAAGCGCCGCCAGTGCCGAACCGCCGAGCACGGATTTTTGCAGGATGCCGAATTCCCGGTCGCGGAAATAATGCTCTACCCGGGTAAAAAAACGGGAATGATACACGGCCACCGTACCGGTAAAAAGGCCCAGCAGCAGGTAAAACGGCAGGTTGGAGTAGTTAAAGTCCTGTGTAGCCTTGAAATTCAGCAGGATATCGCCGTGCAGTATGATATTGGACACCAGGGCCCCTGTTGCCGCCGAGATAATAAGCGGAATAAAGGCCGAAATACTGATATCGAGCAGCAGTACCTCGATGGCAAAAAGCACGCCGGCAATAGGCGCATTGAAGGCCGCACCGATACCGGCCGCTGCCCCGCAGGCAATGAGCAGGATGCGGTCTTTATAAGAAAGCTGGTACCGCTGGGCAAAATTACTGCCGAAGGCCGCACCGGTAAGGGCAATGGGCGCTTCCAGTCCCGCCGAGCCTCCCAGGCCTACCGTAAGCGAACTGGTAACGATATGCCCGTACATGTGCTCGCGGGGAATGATACCCGATTTATTGGCTACGCTCTCGTGTACAAAACCTACGCCCTTGCGCAGGCGCCCCTTGAAAAAATAACGGACCACCAGCTGGGTAAAAAGGATACCCAACAGGGGCAGAAAGAGGTAATAATAGTTAAAATTGGCTCCTTTGTTGAATGTGGCGATCACAAACACCCAGTGTACAAAGGTTTTAAGCACAATGGCCGCCAGGCCCATAGAAAGGCCGATGACCACACTGGCCAGGAAAAGGAACTGCCGGGCCGAAAGCCTCCCCTGGATAAAGCGTACAGACTGGAAAAAGAAATTACTTTTCGGAGCTCGCATGCAACAAAAGTAGACATTCCGGGCGGGGCATAAAAGAAAAAAGCCACCCCCAGGGGATGGCTTTTTCCACACTATATTTTTAATTATGCGTTCACCGCCGCTTTGGGAGCTCCTTCCAGGATCTCGTCGTTGGCGTAATCGGCATATTTCTCGAAGTTCTTTTTGAACAATCCGGCCAGTTTCAGCGCTGCGGCATCGTATGCGGCAGGATCTGCCCAGGTACCGCGCGGGTTCAGCAGTTCAAAAGGCACGTCGGGGCAGCTGTTGGGCATCGACAGTCCGAATATCTCGTGCTGTGTGTACCCCACGTTGTCCAGCTCGCCGTTGAGCGCGGCAGTGATCATGGCACGGGTATATTTAAGCGACATACGGCTGCCCACTCCGTAGGCGCCACCGCTCCAGCCGGTATTGATCAGCCAGATACGTACGTCGTTCTCTTTCATTTTTTTGCCCAGCAGTTCGGCATACTTGGTCGGGTGCAGGGGCATAAAGGCGCTGCCGAAGCAGGCGGAGAACGTGGCCTGGGGTTCGATCACACCGGCCTCTGTACCAGCCACTTTAGCCGTATAGCCACTGATAAAGTGGTACATGGCCTGGCCCGGGGTAAGACGGCTGATGGGCGGTAATACGCCGTAGGCATCGGCCGTGAGGTAGAAAATATTGTGCGGAACCGGTCCTACCGAGGGCGTAACGATGTTATCGATGAAATCGATCGGGTACGATACGCGGGTATTTTCGGTAATGGACTTATCGGCGTAATTTACCTGGCGGGTTCCCGGATGCAGCCCGATGTTCTCGAGCAGGGCGCCGAATTTAATGGCGTTGTAGATCTGGGGTTCTTTCTCTGCCGAAAGGTCTATGCATTTGGCATAGCAGCCGCCTTCGAAGTTGAAAACACCGCGGTCGCTCCAGCCGTGCTCATCGTCCCCGATCAGGGTACGGTCCGGGTCGCTGGAAAGCGTGGTCTTACCGGTGCCGGAAAGACCAAAGAACACAGCTGTATCACCTTTTACGCCGATATTGGCTGAGCAGTGCATGCTCAGTACGTTTTTCTGATGCGGCAGGATAAAGTTCAGGGCCGAGAAGATCGATTTCTTGATCTCACCGGTATAGCCTGTACCACCGATCAGTACGATCTTTTTAGAAAAGTTCAGGATGGCAAAGTTGTGCTGGCGGGTACCGTCCACAGCGGGGTTTGCGTAAAAGCCGGGCGCATTGATGATGTGCCATTCCGCTTCAAAGGTCTGTATCTCTTCGTCAGTAGGGCGCAGGAACAGGTTGTAGGCGAACATACTGCTCCAGGGGTACTCGGTTACCACGCGTACGTTCATACGATATTCAGGATCGGCACATACGTAGCTGTCGCGCACGTAGATGTCTTTTCCCTGCAGGTAAGCGGTCATTTTCTGCTGCAGCTGGTCGAACTTTGCTGCATCAAACTTAATGTTAATATCACCCCACCAGACTGCGTTTTCGGTAACTTCGTCACATACAATAAAGCGGTCTTTGGGAGAACGGCCGGTAAACTCGCCTGTTTCCACGGCAAGTGTTCCGTTTTCTGTAAGGAATCCCTGGCCCAGGATCAGCGTTTCTTCAGTTAATTCTGCCGGTGAAGCATTCCACCAAATACTGTCCACATTGCGGATGCCCAGGTGGTCAACACTCGCGTTCGGGCTCTTTTTGCCGTATTCTGTCATATCGTATTTACTGAGAATTTAAAAATAAAGCGCAAAGGTAAGCAAAGCAAAAGCACCTTACAAATACCCTCCGGCGAATTTTCGCACAGTCGATTAACAATTAACGTTAATACTCATATTCGGCGCTCCAGTACTCATAGTTGCCACCGGCCCGGATGCGGCGGCTCTCTTCGATCATTACGTCGAATACCAGGGCGTTCAGCTTCTCGCTGAGGCTTTTACGCGTCACGTCAGGGATATAGTTAAAGTTTTTCACTTCGATCTCTTCCTCGGGCGACCAGACCACGATCTTATAGGTCTGCTCCGGCGAATAGTTCTTTTCGTCCAGTTCCCGGAACACATAAAAGGTGGTTTTCCCGAAATGCTGGGTCTCTTTCAGTTCATATACTTTTTCATCCTGATCTTCGTCTTCTTCCTCGCCGTAATAGTAGGAATTACCCTCTGAGGCAAGCAGGTAGGCGTTCAGGAAGCGCAGGGTATCTATAGACCGGAGGCGGTTACGGTTCTCGTCCAGCTGCAGGAACTCATAGGCCATTTCGGCCGATTTTTTGTCGTACAGCAGGGAATCTACGTAACTGGAGTCCATAATACCCCCGAAAACGATCTTGTTCTCGATCAGCGGTATATAATATCCGGTAAACTTATAGGCTTTGATCTTACGCAGCTGGGCCAGCATTTTTTCGTCCGTGCGGAAATGGCGGGCAAAAGGCAGCATGGTTTCCAGGTTGCTGCTGATCTCGGCCTTTTCCGGGTCCAGGATATTACCCGAGATATCTTTGCGCAGGGCCATCATCAGGTCGTCGTAAATAATGCCGTGGTAAGGTTTCAGCTGCTCCCAGCTTACGTAACTGCTGTCGAGCGCACGGGCCGTAACCTCGTAGATATGGGATTTAAAGTCTTCGTAACGGCTGAATTTCAGGATATCCGGGAATACCCTGCGGGCCACCGTGTCATTGGTGGCGCAGCCGTGGAAGAGGGAGTACGTGGCCCCGTAGGAATCGTAGGCATCGCCGTTCGTAAAGAAGGGATTCTGTTTAAACAGCTCATACCCTTTGGTCAGGCTCTCGGCGCGGTATCTTGACGTAAGTCCGTCGATCAGTGCCTCCTGGAAATCGGCCGTGTCTGCCCAGCTGTTGTAAAGTTCGCTGAGTACGGCAGAACGACGTGTATCGTAAAAGGAGGCATAAATGGTAATGAGACGCTTTTTGAGTTCGATCTCTTTTTTAGCCGTGGCAGCCCGGCGGATGATCCGTTCTACCTGGGGCATGTCTGAAGCGGAGAAATTACCCGACCTCATATAGTAGTTTTCGTTCTTATAGTATTTGATGAGCGAGGAGTCATTGGCCTCGATGCGGTCCAGGATAAAACGGCCCTGTTTGGCCAGCGGGTCAAACTGCAGGCTGTTGGTATCGGGCAGCATCTCAAAATTGGAAATCACCTTCTGCGACCAGGTATCACGCTGATCTCCGGGGGCATAGGTAAGCCATGAAAAACAGTAGGTCTTGTTTCCCTGGTGCATCATTTTCAGGTGCAGCTGCGGGTACTCGGCGCCTTTCAGGTGCACGTGGGCCGCCATGGAATAACGCTCCCCCTCCTTTTTCAGTTCTTCTTTATTCAGCACCAGTTCTTTATCACGCACACTGTCCCGGGACACGCCTCCTCCGAAAAAGTCCCAGCTGAAACGGCCGAAATTCTGAAAACCGTATACTTTTTCATTTACGATGTTATCAAATATCTTGTGCAGGCTATCCACGTAATCATTCACGCCGTATTTTACAAAATCCACGCTCATTACGCGGTGTCCCACACGGTCTTCGAGGTAGAACTGCTGATCCTCACGCTGGAACACCTTCAGATCCTTCTCATCCTCATCATAGCCCATGTCCCAGAAACTGTAGCCGTTTCCCGAAGAAGAGCCTTCCGGCTTCTGTAATACAGTCTTTGTGCGGAAATAGGACGTACTGTCGGTCACCTCTTTTTCTTCGTTCAGCACCCAGTACGAAAAGTCACGGGTTACCAGTGAAGAAACGGCACTGCGGGTATCGCTTTCGCTGCCCTTGGCCAGGAAACACCAGTAATCGGGCGCTTTGGCACGGATCTCAATGTACACTTTCAGTTTGGGATCGTAACAGCTGGCTACCCCGCTGCCCGTCCTGTATTCCGTTTTTGCCTGTGCTGTATTTATTTTCAGGTTGTTCATTACGCCCTGCAGGATCAGTGCGGCGTCTATACTGTCTTTTTCCAGTGCGTCAAAATCGGAGAAGCTGCGGTGACGGGCATAGATATGCATGCCGTCTTTCTTGAACAGGAAGTTGTGACGTACCGATACGTTCACCACCTGTCCGTCGCTGTTCATCTTGTTGTCGCCGGCCTCGGTAAAATTGTTCCAGGCCGTTTTCAGGTCCTGCTTGTCGTCCTGTACCACCTGGAAGGACTTAACCAGCGTTTTGGCCACCGGGCTGGCCATATAGGACGGAGAGCCCTGTAATTTGTAAAAAATGATATGATAGGGTGCCAGGATCACAAAGCGCTGTTCCTGGTTGCCGCTGGGCAGCGTGTTACGTATTTCGAACGCCGGGTTGCCAAACAGGCTGCTTTTGCTGGAATAAGTGATCTTGCCCGGGATGCTCTCGGAGATCAGGGAATCCATCCGGGCGTGCATTTTGTACGGATCGTAATCCAGGAATACGCCCCCGGTCTGCAGCACATCGATGATCAGGAAAGCTCCGTTGCCCAGGTCCAGGCTGGTGTAGGACGAAAAATACGGCGAGTTCATTTCAATGACCGTACCCGGCATTTTACTACGGATACCGTCGCCTTTGTTGGAGGCAAAATCCACCATTTTGGGCGGAGCGATCTTCTGCTCCATTTTGAGCACCGACGATTTTTTTACATGCTGGCTGTTCATCACCACCGGTGTAAGCGAATAGCCCTTTGCACGCAGCATTTCGATGATACCCTCGTTCCCTGGCAGGTGTGCGGCACCGGCGGCGGCAAAAATGGTCTTTCCGCTGCGGATCACCGAGTCGATGGTATTGGTCATCATCTCGTTGCGCAGGTCCAGCATATAGCGGCGATACATTTTAGACTGGGTAAGGTTGTTGAGCGAGTCCAGCATACCCAGGCGACCCGAGCGGTAGGCGTCCTCGATCTTGTTCATGGCCACGCGGCGGATCTCATAGCTCAGTTTACGGTCTTTATCCTCGGGGGCCTTATCGGCCTGGTCGGTAAGTTTGCGCGCTTTTTTAAAATCTTCGAGGGCCAGGGTCGGCTTCAGGAATTTTTTAGAAAGCTGGTAAATGTACATATCCAGGTAGGTGCTTTCTTCAAAGCCCTCATTGCCCTGTTGCTTGCGAAACAGGAAATAGTTGATGGCACGCGGGTCATAAGCCATAAACTCCATAATGTCCTTTACCTTGTATTCGGGCAGGCTGAACACGCTTTTATACAGCTCGCGGGCCGATTGTACCTCGTACCCGGAATACAGGTACATGGGATATTCTTCTGAAAAATAGTTACGCACCCACTCTTCCGGCTCCAGTTCCAGTGCGGTTATATCTGTATTCTGTATGGCCTGGTAAAAGGGATCGTCCAGGTGAAAGGCCACCCGGTTGCTTACGTGCATGGAACCAAACAGGTACGAGGGTTTGGCAGCGCCGGGTGAACGTACTTCCCACAGCAAGGCGGGATACTTATCGGCAACCTGGGCGTAAACAGCTAAAAATGAACACAGGAAAACAAGTAGCAAGAGGATTTTTTTCATATTGCGGGGTAAGATCGTTGCGTGCATATATAAAAACGAAAAAACAAAGGTTGGTTATATACAATTAAAAAAATTTAAGATGCAAATGTAACGTATTTGTATCAAACCACATATAGCGTCTGTCCGCAAAGCAGAAATAGCCGGGGATATAGCGGAAAGAATTTTTTGTTTTTTCTCTAAAATACGATCGTATCTCTGTAGCTGTGTAGTGTGCCAAAAATTCCGTACCCTTTGCTGATATTGGAATAGATCGGCGCCGGCTGATTAAAGATACTGCCTTTGTTGCGCAGGTATTTGGCGTATGTAAGCGCATACTGGTAATATTCGGCCGAAGCGTGCTTCAACTCTACAATGAGCTGCAGGCTATCATGATGATGCACGGCGGAAGGCCGTATGCCGCTGTCGAGCCAGATCAGTTCCGATGCGCCGGAGCCCAGGTACGAATCGCTGAAATAAAGGCCCCCGCACAGCTCACGGTCGTTGTATTCGGCATTCCAGGAACTGCGTACACAGCGTGCACTCAGTTCCCATACGCCCTGCTTATTGAGACGGTACCGGTACAGGCTCAGCTGGTACAGGTCGCCCGGGCCGGGAAGATCGCCGAACTGTACGCCCACGCGGTAGGTATTGTGGTTATCTTCCACGCTGAAAGCGGTGTCCAGCATCAGTTGCTGTATGGGTGCCTGCGCAGGTAGGCAGGAAGTGCCGCTGCTCAGCAGGGGATACGTGCCGTAGCTGCCTTTTATGGAATAACATTTGCCCGTCTGCGGAAACGTGAACTGCCGGGCAACATAAAGCCCCAGCGAATCTATGTACATCATGCTGTCTACCAGGGTCTCGTTTTCGTATATGGCCAGGCGCGCTTCTGCATAGGGCAGCACCGATGAAGTATCGAGTATGCCCTTGCTCAGATCGGCATAGGCAATAAAAGGCAGAGCCGGCGTTACCAGCGCATTGATCACCGGTTTCTGCACGGCAGAAGGCAGCAGGTCGCTCTCATCCTTGATGCAGGAGGCAAAAAATACGATCAGCAGGTATAGACAGTATCTTTTTTTCATTTTTTCCGGTTTTTCCGTTTTATGTCCCCGAACTTCATACCATAGCTGAAAGCCGGTATCACCGGGAAAAGAGAGAGTTTTTTCAGCACAATATTTCCCTTGTCGTTATCGATAAAATAGAGAAAAGGATTGTTGCGGCTGTAGGCATTGTATACTCCGATGGTCCAGGTACGTATGCCCCATTTTCTGGTCTTTCGGAAAGTAACCCCCAGGTCCAGGCGATGGTAAGCCTGCATACGGAAGTTATTGCGGCTCTGTATGTCTTCGGCATAGGCTCCGCCCTGCATCAGCAGCGGAATATCCGTTACCGATGCCGAGCCGCTGTAGGCCGTTACGGGCAGGGTTACCCAGTTGCCGGTGCCGTACATCCAGGAGGCCGAAAGAGAAATACCCGGTTTTATATCCCAGGAAAACACCACGCTGACCCCGTGGCGGCGGTCGTAACGGTAGGGAAACCATTCGCCCCCGTTTATTTCGCCGAACCTGCGGTAGCTCCAGGAGAGCGTATACCCGATCCAGCCGCTCCACACTTTGCCGGTCTTACGCAGCATGAATTCGGCACCGTAGGCGCGGCCTGTACCGCGGGCGGCCAGGTCCTGCCAGTCGGCATTGTTTACAAAAGCGGCCCCGTCCACGTATTCCAGCACCCCGTCTATATGGCGGTAGTAGCCGTCCAGCGAAAATTCGAGCCGGGCGTCTTTTACCGGGTAAGAGGCCGAAATGCCCAGTACGGCTTCTTTGGAACGCTGGGGCGCTATTTTGGGCGTGGCCGGCACCCACAGATCGGTAGGCAGCCCGATACCAAAGGTACTGAGCATGCCGATGGGCTGAAACATGTGTGAATAAGCGGCTTTAACGGCCCAGTTCTCCGACGGCGTAAAGGCCAGGGAAATGCGGGGCTGTACATCCCAGTAAAAACTGCGTTTTACCTGGTAAGCCACACCGTGTACCCCGATGCCGGCCTTCAGGAAAGAGGCGATACGCCATTCGTCTTCGGCAAAAGCGGTAAGATCGTGACCTTCGTATACCGGTGTACCCGGCGGCGGAACCGCCTTTGGGGGGTCTGTGGTCACGGAAAAGGTATTGCCGTCGGCCAGGTTGCGGTGATAGATATACGATATTCCGGCGCGTACAAAATGGTTTTTATGCGGGCGGCCGGAAAAGGTAAGCTGGGCATGGTGGTCGCGTATACGGCTGAAGTAGTTGTTCACCGAGCCGCTGCGCGAATCGTCCACGTAAAAAACGCGGATAAAGGATTGCTGGGTGCGGTAATCGAAATCGGCCAGCCCCAGTCGGGCAGTCATATTCCAGTCGGGACTCAGGCTGTGCTCCAGGGTTACACTGCCCAGCAGGGTCTGCCAGCTCATATCGAAGATAAAACGGGTCTCCTCCGGGTCCTGTTCGCTGGGATTGATGACCTTGCTGTTGATGCGGTCGAAACCCCAGTAGCCGGTAAAACGGATACGGGTCCGGTCAGAAAAGCGGTGAAAGATATGCAGGTTGGCATCGTAAAACCCGAAGCCGGGTTCTATATTTTCGTCGATGAGGTTCTTGCGGCCGTTGATGAGTTTCATTACCGGTTTGGCCCAGAGATTGATGTAGCTGGCCCGTGCACCCGCCAGGTACGAGGTACTTCCTTTTTTCAGCGGTCCTTCGGCAAAGCCTTTGGCTGTAAGCAACCCGATATTGAATTCGGCATTGTGCTTCTGCAGATCGCCGCTGCGCACCTGCAGGTCGGTCACCGCCGCCAGCCTGCCGCCGTATCGGGCCGGTAAGCCGCCTTTCATCACTTCTACCTGTGAAATGGTTTCGGTATTGAACAGGGAGAAAAAGCCCAGGATATGCGCCACATTATACAGCGGAACACCGTCGAGCAGTACCAGGTTCTGGTCGGGCGAGCCCCCGCGTATGTACACGCCCATACTGCCTTCGGAACCATTGCTCACGCCCGGCGTAAGCGTAAGGGCCCGCATAATGTCGGTTTCGCCGAAAAGTGCTGGAAGTTTCTGTATTTCGGCCATTTGTAAATTTACCACCCCGGTCTGCACCCTTTCGGTAACCAGCTGGCGCTCTGCACGTATCTGTGCCCCGCTGAGGTTCTGACTCAGCAGGCTTATGTTAATGACCGTATCGCGACTTGCGTAAAAGGATACACGTTGTGGTTTATGGCCTACATAGCTGAAAACGATACTCAGGCTGTCGGCCGGCAAACCCTGCAGACTATATTCGCCCGAAGCACCGCTGCTGGTGCCTTTGCCACTCCCCGACACGTAAATGGCTGCGCCCTGCAGGGCCTGTCCTTCGCCATCGCTTACCCTGCCGCTGACCTGCACCTGTGCCCGTGCCGGTCCCGTAAGAAATCCGCAGAAGACAAGTGTGAGCCAGGCCGTTTTCATGGCTTCAAAAATACATTTTTATTTATGCGACCGGAGCATTGTTTCAGGCTGACGCCCATATTTTTATCTCTTTATCGTCCGAGCCGGAAACCAGGCATTTTTCTTCCGGGATATAGATCAGGGCATTGATACTGGCCCGGTGTCCGCCGCCGGCCCTTTCGATACGGCCGAGGAAACTTCCGTCAGCGGCCGACCAGAACTTGATCTTACGATCGCGGGAGGCAGATACCAGGCGCTCTCCCGGTAACATCAGCAAACGGTACACGGCATAATTATGTGCGGCGATCTCCCATTGCAGCCCGCCCTGCGGGTCCCATTTGCGTATATGTCCGTCCCGGCCCGAAGTATAGAGATATCCGCCTGAAAGTACCAGTCCGTACACCGATGGATCGTGTGCCTGCCAGCTGTGCAGCACCCGCCTGTCTGCCAGGTCGAGCTGTGTTAGCATACCCGCAGAATCGCCGATCCAGAAATGGTTGTTGTGCAGTACCGCCGTGCGCAGTTTGGCCCCGGATATCTGTATACGGTCCCGCAGGCTGAAATCCATATTTATCAGGGCCAGCACCCCATTGCCTCCCAGTGCGTAGTATCCCGTATCATCCGGCAGGATGCCGATCTGGAATACACCGCCTTCGAGGTAAGAAAGATGATGCATTTCCTGTTTTGCCTCCAGGTCAAGCACATGAATACCGCCTTTTTCCGTACCGGCCAGCAGGTAGCGTCCGTTGGCAGAAAGGCAGAGGGAAAATACCGCAGCGGGCAGCATGGCCAGGGCGCCTTTGTTCTCGCCGCTTTGCAGGTCCCAGAGGGCAACAATACCATCGCCCGCCGCACTGAGTATTCCGGCTCCGGGCATATAAGCGAGGCTGTAAACGGCTCCGCGGTGGCCCTGCAGGGTATGCTTAAGGTGCAGTGGCATTCTTTTTATCCTCAATAGCTTTCAGAGCCCAGCCCAGCGCCATCTGTAACTGCTCGTCGGGTGTAAGTTCCGAATTGTCGAGTACAATGGCATCATCGGCCTGGCGCAGGGGATCTTCCACACGGGTAGAATCGATCAGGTCCCGGGTCTTCAGGTTCTCGCGCACCTGTTCCATACTCAGGTCCTGGCCTTTGGCGCGCTGTTCTTCAAAGCGGCGCAGTACGCGCACTTCGGGATCGGCGGTCATAAATATCTTCAGTTCGGCATCGGGCATTACCACGGTGCCTATGTCGCGGCCGTCCATCACCACACCTTTTTTCTCTGCCATAGCACGCTGCGATTTGTGCAGTTTGCGGCGTACGGCCTGTATAGCGCTCACCGGGCTCACGAGCGAGGCCACGTCCTGCGAACGGATCTCTTTTTCTACGTTCTTACCGTTCAGCACTACGTCGGAGCGACCGGTTTCCTTATTGCGCTCGAACGTGATATCGATCTCGTCCAGGCGCCGCGAAATTTCGTCCACGTACAGCAATCCGTCCTTTACCAGGCCTTCTTTCATGGCAAACAGCGTTACGGCGCGGTACATAGCGCCCGTGTCCAGGTAATGGTAATGCAGTTTACTGGCCAGCGCCTTGGCCAGCGTACTTTTGCCGCAGGATGAAAAGCCATCGATGGCTATGGATATTTTTACGTCTTCGTTGTTCATTTAAAACCAGCCTGATTTTCGTTTAGACCGGGAACCTTTCAGTCCCAGTACACCCAGTATACCGCGGGTAACTTCCCGCATCACGGTATTGCCTACCTGGCGTACCATGGTGTTCTTACTCATTTTCTCGAGCATACCGGGTTCTTCCTTTTCCTTTTTGGAAGCGGTGTCCTTTGTTTTCTCCGCTTTAGGCTCCGCTCCCTCCTGTGCCGCCTCCTGCAGTTTGGCGCTCAGTATCTCGTAAGCGCTTTCGCGGTCTACCGGTGTATTGTACCGTGCCGCCAGCTTACTCTGTGCCAGCAGTGTATCTATTTCAACCGGCGCCAGTACATCCATGCGGGTCTGCGGTGCGCGCAGCATGACGTGTACCAGCGGCGTGGGAATGCCTTTTTCGTTCAGGGCCGTACAAAAAGCCTCGCCGATACCCAGGGCCGTGATCAGCTCATCGGTCTTGTAAAATGCGGATATGGGATAGTTCTCTGAAGCTTTTTTAATGGCTTTGCGGTCCTTTTCTGTAAAGGCGCGCAGGGCATGCTGTATCTTAAGGCCGAGCTGGCTGAGCACGGAATCGGGAATATCCTGTGGATTCTGCGTGCAGAAAAAGATGCCTATACCTTTGGAACGGATGAGCTTTACCACGGTTTCCAGTTGTTGCAGCAGCGCTTTGGACGCTTCCTGGAAGATGAGGTGCGCTTCATCGATAAATATACAAAGCTTCGGTTGTTCGGCATCGCCTTCTTCCGGGAATTTCTGGTACAGTTCGGCCAGCAGGCACAGCATAAACGTAGAGAACAGGGCCGGACGGTCCTGCATATCGCTGAGACGCAGGATAGAAATAATGCCCTGCCCCTGGTCATCGATACGTACCAGGTCTTCCACCTCGAAAGAGGGTTCCCCGAAAAACGTGTCGCCGCCCTGCTGTTCCAGTGAGGTAATGGCACGCAGCACGGCCGATGCCGATTGTGTGGTAATGAGCCCGTAGTGCTCTTTTATTTCGCTTTTGCCTTCTTCCAGCGAATACTGGATCAGTTTACGCAGGTCCCTGAGATCGAGCAGGGGCAGCTGCTTATCATCGGCATATTTAAACAGCAGGCCCAGAATACCGGCCTGTGTATCGTTCAGTTGTAAGATCTTGGCCAGCAGCACCGGGCCAAACTCGCTCACCGTGGCACGCAGGCGCACGCCTTTTTCGCCGGAGATGGAGAGCAGTTCCACCGGGGCATTCCAGGGACGGTAAGGCAGATCCAGCAGCTTGTGCCGTTCTTCAATTTTGGGATTGGAAGTACCGGGGGCCGCCAGTCCGCTGATATCGCCCTTGATGTCCATCATGAGCACCGAAACCCCGTTCTGGGAGAGCTGTTCGGCCAGCACCTGCAGGGTTTTGGTCTTACCCGTGCCGGTTGCTCCGGCCACCAGTCCGTGCCGGTTCATGGTGCGCAGTGGTATATGTACACGAGCCGTGGGATACACACTGCCGTTCCATATACCCGAACCCAGGACCACAGAAGGCCCCTGGCATACGTAGCCTTCACGGATATGCTGTTCGAAGTCGTTCATACACTGGGCTTATTTTTCGGCTAAAATAAGATAAATCCGGCACTGTTTTATACCGGCAGGCCGGGTTGCGCGGCTCAGGCCTTTAAAAAATTGGCGATCATGGTCTTGCCCAGGGGCGTCATAACACTCTCCGGGTGAAACTGCACGCCCCATACGGGCAGCTGCCGGTGCCGGAAGGCCATGATATCGCCGTTCGTGTCTTCGGCACTCACCTGCAATACGGCGGGGAAGTCTTTTTTACTCAGGGTCCAGGAATGATAACGGCCCACGGGGGTTTTCAGCGGAATGTCGCGAAAAAGCGGATCGGCAGGGTCGCTGATGTAGATATCGGTCTGTTTGCCATGCATTACGGCGGGCATATTCTGCAGTTCCGCGCCGAAAAACTGTCCCAGGGCCTGGTGCCCGAGGCATACGCCCAGTATCTTCATACGGTCGTGAAACCCGGCGATCAGTTCGGGCATGATACCGGCCGCGGCAGGTAACCCGGGACCGGGCGACAACACCAGGGTATCGAAGGCACGGGCATAGGCCGGCTGAATTTCATCGTTGCGGCGCACCTCCACCTCTACCTCTTCGTGATGGCATAAATAATGGTAAAGATTATACGTAAAGGAATCGTAATTATCGAGCAGGAGTATCCGCTGCATCGGGTCTGTTATTGTTTTTTCAGCATAAAGTGGTCCAGGTTCCACACGTACATAAGGATGCCCAGCAGGGGCAGCACGGCCAGGAACTCAAGTCCGCCGAACATATTGTAGCCCGCGTACATGGCGGCCGCGCCCAGCAGCACGTTCACGATCGCATACAGCACAAAACCGGCACTTTTACGGCGTTTCATAAGCCATATACCGATCATGGCCAGCAGGGAGGAGACACCGATGATCGCTACCACATTGTACACGTAACCAGACATCTGCGAGGTTACCGAAGCACTGTGCATGATGCTTTTAACCCCCGCAGCACCCACGACCCGGGAAGCGATCAGCTCCGGGGTGAACAGGCCGAGCAGGCAGAACGCCATTTTGGCAGCGAAGAACAGCAGCGAAATACCAAAAGCCACGTTGAATTTCATGCGGCAAACCTACTAAAAATTCCAGGGTAAAGTAAGTGCCGGCATAAAAAATGAAAGCGGAGCCTTAAAAAACAGGTTTTTAGCGAAGCCGGACGAAGGTTAAAATTAACTTAAAGCAGGGGGCCCGGCGCCGCAAAATTTTGTACCTTCGCCAACCGAAAAAAGAACAGGTCATGACAGATCACACAAACGATCCTACACTGGAATCCTGGGTAAAAGGCGCCCGCGATACCGATTTCCCGATACAGAACCTTCCCCTGGGTATTTTCAGCACTTCCACACTTACGCCAAGGGCCGGTATGGCTATCGGGGAATACATAGTGGACCTGAGTGCCCTGTATGAAAAAGGCTTCCTGGACGGACTGGACCTCGGCAGCAATGTATTTGCACAGCCGGTGCTGAACAGCTTCCTGGCCGGCGGTCACACACGCTGGTCGGCCCTGCGCCGCATTGTTTCTGACCTGCTTACCGAGGGCAATGAGCAGCTTCGCCCGCATGAGCAGACCGTACTGGTGCCGCAATCGATGGCCAAAATGCACCTGCCCCTGCATATACCCGATTATACCGATTTTTACAGCAGTATGGAACACGCCTCCAACGTAGGCAAGATGTTCCGCCCCAATATGGAAGCCCTGCTGCCGAACTGGAAACACCTGCCGGTGGGTTACCACGGCCGCGCCTCCAGCATTGTGGTTTCAGGCACCGATTTTCACCGCCCCTGCGGCCAGACCATGAAAGACGGCGACGAAAGACCGGAATACGGGCCCACGAAACAGCTGGACATAGAGCTGGAAATGGCCTTTGTGATCGGCCAGGCTACCGATATGGGCCGACGCATACCCACAGGCTCCATGCGCGATTTTGTATACGGACTTTCCCTGTTCAACGACTGGAGCGCCCGCGACATACAGCGCTGGGAATACGTGCCCCTGGGCCCCTTCCTGGGTAAGAACTTCGCTTCTTCGCTGGCCCCCTGGATCGTTTCGCTGGACGCCCTGGAACCCTTCCGTGTGGATGGCCCTGTGCAGGACCCCGAAGTGCTGGATTACCTGAAGACCAGCGGGGCACAGAATTACGACATTGTACTGGAGGTATACCTTACCCCGCAGGGCGGCGAACCTTCGCTCATCTGTACCTCCAACCACAAATACCTGTACTGGAACATTGCCCAGCAACTGGCACACCATACCGTGAACGGCTGCCCCGTAAGCGTGGGCGACGTATATGCATCGGGGACCATCAGCGCCCCGGACGAGAACGGTTTCGGCAGTATGCTGGAACTGAGCTGGAAAGGCACGAAACCCATACAGCTGAAAGACGGAAGCACCCGTACTTTCCTGCTGGACCACGATACGATTACCATCAAAGGCTACTGCCAGGGTAACGGCTACCGGATCGGATTCGGTGAAGTTACCGGCACCGTTTTACCGGCTTTACCTTAGCACGCGTTTATCCGGCACAAAATTTGCAGGATAGATAGGAATTTGTTATATTTAGTATTGAAAAGGTATTTGCCAACTATTCATTAAATATGGGAGACATGAGTAATCAGATCATGGACGCCACGTTAAACCTTCGTGAGCACTTAAAAACGCATTTCGGCTTCGACCAGTTCAAGGGAAAACAGGAGGAGATCATTAAAAGCCTGCTGGACGGGAACGATGTGTTCGTAATTATGCCCACCGGCGGAGGTAAATCGATGTGTTACCAGCTGCCCGCACTCATGAGCGAAGGTACGGCTATTGTCGTTTCACCCCTGATCGCCCTGATGAAGAACCAGGTGGACAGCATACGCGCTTTCGGTTCTACCGAAGGTATCGCTCACTTTTTTAACTCTTCGCTTACCAAGACCGAACGCGACCGGGTAAAACACGATACCCAGACCGGCGTTACCAAGATCCTGTACGTGGCCCCCGAAAGTCTCACCAAAGAAGAGAACGTAGAGTTTCTCCGCAGCATCAAGATATCCTTCTTTGCCATCGACGAAGCGCACTGTATTTCGGAATGGGGACACGATTTCCGCCCGGAATACCGCCGCCTGCGCCCCATTATCGAGGCCATAGACCGCGTGCCCATTATTGCGCTTACCGCTACGGCTACGCCTAAGGTACAGCTCGATATCATCAAGAACCTGGGCATGCAGGACGCCCTGGTGTATAAAGACAGCTTTAACCGCACCAACCTGTACTACGAAATACGCCCGAAACGCAACGAGACCAAGGAGATCATCACCATTATAAAGCAAAACAGCGGCAAATCGGGCATTGTATACTGCCAGAGCCGTAAAAAGGTGGAAGAGATCGCCCAGGCCCTGCAGATCAACGGGATCAATGCCGTGCCCTACCATGCCGGTATGGACGCCAAAAGCCGCGCCAAACACCAGGACATGTTCCTGATGGAGGAAGTGGAAGTGATCGTGGCCACCATCGCCTTCGGTATGGGTATCGATAAGCCGGACATCCGCTTTATCATACACCACGATATTCCCAAAAGTCTCGAAAGCTATTACCAGGAAACCGGTCGTGCCGGCCGCGACGGAGGCGAAGGCAAATGCATCGCCCTGTATTCCTACGACGATATCGTAAAACTGGAAAAACTGCTGTCGGGCAAACCCGTGGCCGAACAGGAGATCAGTAAACTGCTGATGCAGGAAGTGATCACCTTTGTGGAAAGTTCGGTATGCCGCCGCAAGACCCTGCTGCACTATTTCGGCGAAGATTACGACGAACGCCTGTGTATCGCCTCCGGCGGATGCGACAACTGCAATAATCCCAAAGTACGTTTCAATGCGAAGGACGACCTGGTACTGCTGCTGCAGACCATACGCGACCTGAAAGACAACTATAAATCGAAACACATCGTGGACGTACTCTGCGGCCGTGTTACGAATGCCATTAAGACCTACCGCCACGATACCCTGCCCTGTTTCGGCGAAGGCGAAGAAAAAGGAGATAAACACTGGAACGCCGTCATCCGCCAGGCCCTGGTGAACGATCTGCTTACCAAGAATATTGAACGCTACGGCACCCTGGTGCTCAGCGAAAAAGCCGAAGCCTTCCTGGCAAAACCTTACGATATCGAGTTCTTTAAAGACCACGATTACCAGACCGAAGGCAGCGGCGACGACGGTATCATCTCCGGCGGAAAAAGTGGCGGGGCCCTCGACGACGCACTCATGGGCATGCTGAAAGACCTGCGTAAAAAGATATCCAAAGAGAAGAACCTGCCGCCATTTGTGATCTTCCAGGACCCTTCGCTGGAAGAAATGGCCACGCGTTACCCCATCAGCATGGAGGAAATGAAAGAGATCTCCGGCGTGGGTGAAGGCAAGGCTGCCAAGTACGGCAAACCCTTTGTAGACCTCATTGCCCGCTATGTAACGGATAACGATATCGACCGGCCTCAGGACCTCTTTACCATGAAGAGCGCAGCTGGTAAAAGCGATCTGAAAGTATACATTATACAGTCCATAGACCGCAAAATGCCCCTGGAGTCCATGTCCAAAGCCAAGGATATGAGCGTGAAGGAACTGCTGCACGAAATGGAATCGATCGTAAATACAGGTACCAAACTGCACCTGGACTACATCATCCGCGAAATGATGGATACCGACGAACAGGAAGAACTCTTCGATTTTTACCGGGAAACCGAAAATGCCGACCTCGAAGAGGCAATAAAAGAGTATGGCGACGTTTATAGTGAAGAAGAACTTCAACTTGTACGCATAAAATTCATTTCCGATCTGGGCAACTGATTATGATGAAACTCCGGGCCGAACGACTGGTAAAAAAATACAAGACCCGTGTGGTGGTAAACTCTGTATCCTTTGAGGTACAGCAGGGCGAGATTGTAGGGCTACTGGGCCCGAACGGCGCCGGAAAGACCACTTCTTTTTACATGACGGTTGGCCTTATTAAACCCAACGAAGGCAAAATATGGCTCGATAACCGCGAAATTACCGCGCTGCCCATGTTTAAAAGGGCCCGCCTGGGCCTGGGCTACCTGCCACAGGAAGCCTCCGTGTTTCGCAAGCTTACCGTAGAAGACAACCTGCGCGCCGTACTGGAAATGACCACCATGACCAAGGCCGAGCAGAAACACAAGATGGAAAGCCTCATCGACGAATTTCACCTGAACAAGGTGCGCAAAAGTAAAGGAGAAGTGCTTTCGGGCGGGGAACGCCGCCGTACCGAAATTGCACGCGCCCTGGCCGTAAACCCGAACTTTATCCTGCTCGACGAACCTTTTGCCGGGGTAGACCCCATTGCCGTAGAAGACATTCAGAGCATCGTATATTCCCTGAAACGTAAAAATATCGGGATCCTCATCACCGACCACAACGTACACGAAACCCTGACCATTACCGACCGGGCCTACCTGCTTTTCGAGGGCAAGATCCTGAAAGAAGGCAGTGCCGAAGAACTGGCCGAAGACGAACAGGTGCGTCGTGTATACCTGGGTCAGAATTTTGAACTGCGCCGCAAAGAATTTAATTGATCCCAGCTATGCTCCGTGCCTTTTTCAACAGGTATACGCAAGCCCGGTACAGGTATATGTGGGCATGGATATGCACCGGCATTGCCGGCGGAGCGTTGCTGCTGCCCTTCCTGGTAACGGAAGGCCTGTTCCTGGACGGACTTGTGTACGCTACCGTGGCCCGCAATATGGCCCAGGGTTCCGGCACATTCTTTATCCCGCTTTTCGAAGCCAATATGCATGTTCCGTTTTTCGAACATCCGCCATTGGTCTTCTGGCTCGAATCTCTTTTTTTCCGGGTCTTTGGCGACCATTTCTACACCGAAAAACTGTATTCCCTGTGCATGGCCCTGTTAAGTGCAGCCGGCATTGCGGCCAACTGGCGCCTGCTTTTTGCCCGTACCGAAAGCGCCGCTCTCGGGTTCCTGCCCGTGCTGCTCTGGATATGCATACCTACCGTACACTGGTCGTACCAGAACAATATGCTCGAAAATACCCTGAGCGTACTGGTGTTGTGGAGTACCTGGTTCAGCATAAAAAGCATACAGTCCGACAAGATCGAATACATTTTCCCGGCGGCCATCTGCATCTGGCTGGCCTTCCTGAGCAAGGGACCTGTAGCCCTGTTCCCGCTGCTCACCCCGCTGTTCTACGGCATTGTTCTCAAAAAACGACGTCCGGGCGGGGCGCTGGTATCCACCATACTGCTTATGCTCTTTACGGCTGCCACGGGCGTACTGCACCTGAGCATCATGCCCGATCTCAACATCAGTCTCAGCCGATACCTGCATCAGCAGGTGTTTCCTTCCATGCAGAACATGCGCGAGGTTACCACATCCAACCCGGCTACCATACTGCTGTTCCTGCTGCGCGAAATGGGCATCCCCGCGGCACTGGTGCTGGTTGCCTGCCTGCTGCGTTTCCGCGAACGTATCTTTCCGGATAACAACCGCCGCATTTTCTTTTTCTTCCTGCTTACAGGCCTTTCGGCTTCGCTGCCGCTGATGGTTACCCTGAAACAGCGCAGCTTTTACCTGCTGCCCTCCCTGCCCTACTACTGCATGGCACTGGCTGTATTGTGCGCCCCCCATGTACAGGCGCTGCTGCATAAAAAGTACAGTGTAAAAATTCCGGCACTGCTGGCACTGGTAAGTCTTCCCATACTGCTGGTGGTCACCGGCACACGCTGGGGCAAAATAGGCCGTGACCAGGACCTGGTGCACGATATACACCTGGTAAGCACCTATATGAAACCCGGCGAGATCGGCAACCTGGAAGAGGGCCTCTGCAGCGACTGGAGCGTATTTGCCTACAGCATGCGTATAGGCCGCATCAGCTGGACCTGCGGCAGCAGCGATCCCTGGTACCTGGCCGAACACAATGCCACTACCCATGCCGGCCGGCCACTCAGCCCGGTAAATGCCCCCTTCCGCAGCCTGAAACTGTACCGCGTAGAAAAATAAGACCCGCCTGTAACAAAAGGGCCCGCTTCTGCGTTCATTCCTGTATGCTTCTGTACTTCCTGTATCCACGCCGGCTCATGGCCATGCTCAGCCTGTTGCTTTGCCTGTATGCGGTGCCCGGTCTACATGCACAGATGAATGCCTGGCAGTATTTCCGGGCAGACAGCACCGGTCTGAAAGTAAAAATGAGGCGCAGCCTGAAAAATTACCCGCGGCTTGCACAGCAGCTTACCGCACACCTGGAGGGTGATTCCTCGAAAGTACGCGCCATTTATGTATGGGTGGCCGATAACCTGAGCTACGATCTGAATACCGTAAAAAAAGACCTGGAATATACGGTACGTTCGGGCCGCGGCGTCTGCTGGCAGTACTCGGATATTTTCTGCAAACTGTGCGAACATGCAGGTATTCCCTGCCAGACGGTAAAGGGCTATGCCAAGACCTCCCTGCTGGACCTGGGTAGAAAGCGGGCCAAAAGCCGGCACGCCTGGAACCGCGTACAGGTGAACGGACGCTGGGAAGCGGTGGACGTAACCTGGGCCTCGGGCTACCTGGACCCCAAGACCAAAAAGTTTAAACGACTCGTGAACGGTCACTGGTTCCTGGTGAACGACAGTGTTTTTGCCAGTACACACAACGCTGCCGATGAATATGCCGTACTGGAACCGCTGCGGGTAAGTGATTCGGCGTTTATCCGCAAGCCGCTGCAGATCTATTACGAGCCCCGGCCCGATGTCATTTATACTTCCCTTTCAGACGGCATCCTGAGCATTCCGGCAGCTAAAGACAGTTTCGATATCCTGATACGCACCAATAAAGATGTACCGGCCGACAGTTTTTATGTACAGACCGGGCGCAACCGGCAGCTGTACCAGATTATTCCCGAAAGAACAGAACTGAATACACTGCGTTTCCGCATCCCGGGTAACCTGCCCGGCCTGGGACGCCAGCTGGGGCTTTACTTCTCGGGCGATCTGATCATTGCATACAAACTGGAGTAAAACAAAAAATCCCGCCATAAGCGGGATTCCTGATTTTGTGGCGTGAGGCGGGATCGAACCGCCGACACACGGATTTTCAGTCCGTTGCTCTACCATCTGAGCTACCGCGCCATCACGTTGTTTCGAGTGAAACGGGCTGCAAATGTAATGCTTTTTATCGTATCGCAAATATTTTTTCCTTTTTTTTATCTTTGAACCCCTTTTGTTATTGATAATGAGTAGGAAAATTATTCTGGATATCGGCAATACAAGACTGAAACTGGCCCTGCTGAACGAGGCCGGAGAGCCCGGAGACCCCGTAACGGCTCCCCTGGCAGAGCTGAACGCTGTACTGCGGTCCTTGCATATACGCAATGAAGATACCCTGGCTGTATCGAGTGTAGCCGCGCTGGATGCCGGACAGGAAGCCCTGCTGCAGTCCTTTCCCGGGCTGCTTCGGGTGAACGGCTTAACACCGGCCGGGCTGCAGATGGGCTACGAAACGCCGGAGACCCTGGGACCGGACCGTTACATGGCCGCGGCGGGCGCTTTTTTTTCACAGGAAAAAGCCCGGAACACCCTGGTGGTGGATTTCGGTACCTGCATCAAATACGATTTTGTTTCGGCAGATAAAACCTACATGGGCGGCGCTATTTCGCCCGGCTGGGACATGCGATTTAAGGCCATGCATACTTTTACAGGCAAATTACCGTTATTGGAAATCGAACCCGGTAAGGAAAGCCCCTCCTTTATTGGCAAAAACACTCTACAAAGCATGCATAACGGCGTTTCAGAAGGAATTACAGGAGAACTGCTCCACATGATACGGCAGTATCGTGCCGCCTGGGACGGACTTTCCGTTTTTTTTACAGGCGGATATGCCGGAGTGTTTGTCAATAAGATGGAAAATGACATCTTTGTGCGCCCAAATTTAGTTTTATCGGGTTTGGCGCATGTAATTCGGTTTAACCAAAAGTAAATGAACAAAGGCATCAGACGGATCTTAACCACCATTTTGGCAGGCGCCTGCATTACCGTAGCTTCTGCACAGTATGGTAACGTGTACGATACATATTCACAGTTAGGTGTGGGCCGGGTTTCCGGCAACGTACAGGCCGGTCAGATGGCTATGGGCGGCATCGGGGCAGCCTATGTTACCACCGATCTGGTGAACTACAGCAATCCCGCTTCCTATGCTCATTTCCGCAACATCATGCTTACGTTCGGCGGCGAATACAACAGTTATTCCCTCATCCGCGGAAACAGTCGTACCGGCCTGGCCGGCGGGTTCTTTAACCAGTTTGCCGTAGGCGTTCCCATTTACATAAAACGCAAACCCACCATGGGTATCAGCTTCGGCTATATTCCCTACTCACAGGCGGGCTATGCCTTTACCATAAACGATGCGGTGGCCTCACCCGAAGATACCATCAATGTAAAACTGAACTACCAGGGCAAAGGCGGCGTAGACCGTATTTACCTCGGGTACGGGGCCACGGTGGCCAAAGGGCTTTCCCTCGGTATCAACGGCAGCTTTTATTTCGGCAGCCTGCTTACCGAAAAGAACAGCACTTCCGAAGCCAACGGGTTCCTGAATACCTCCTGGGAACAGAACCTGCGTATTACCGATTTCTCTTTCGATGCCGGCGTTATGTATACCGATACCATCAGTGTACGCGACTCCCTGGGCCGCAAAAGACAAACACCCTGGTTTGTAACCGTGGGCGGAACCTACAGTTACGGGAACCGTATGCGGGCCAAAACCACCATTCTGGGCAAATATTTCACAAGTACCGATATTACGGGCACACCCTACCTGATCGACACCCTGCTGTACCGTGAGCGCTCTACGGTACGCTTCCCCTCTACGTTCGGCGTGGGCTTCTCTTTCGGGAAAATTAACAATTTTTTAATCGGTACAGAATTCCAGTACCAGTTATGGAGCCAGTTCCGCAATAGCAACGGACAGGCAGAACCCTATTTTTCAAACAGTTATACCGCAGCATTAGGTGCAGAATATACGGCAAACAAACCCAAGGGTTTCTTCAATAAGCTTACGTACAGGGCCGGTTTCCGCTATGGAAATTCCTACGTGGCCCCCCTGGGCACCCCATTTTCGGAATTTGGCATTAGTTTTGGAGTAGGTTTTCCTATAATAATCAACGCTCTTTTAAAAGACGAAAACAGCCGTGTGATCTCGTCCATGCTGAACCTGGGCGTAGAGTACAGCTCCCGGAGCCATCCCGATCCCAGCATAACCCGGATGAACAGCTGGAGGGTTGTTTTATCGTTCAACTTAAGAGAACGCAGATTCTATAATTATAAGTTTAAATAAGAAATACGGAAACTGTTATGAAACTGAAAATGAATGTAAAGAACTTCGTAGCCGTGTGTGCAATGGGCGGTCTGGGTCTACCTGCAATTGCCCAGGTCGATTCAACGGAGTGTAAAAAACAGTATTCTTTATTTAATGAATACTACCGTCAGAAAAACTTTGAAATGGCCCGTGAGCCCTGGAAGTACAGTTTTAACAACTGTGAAGACATGTACCTGGGTACTTATGTATACGGCGTGGTTATGTATAAGGACTTTTATAGAAAAGCCGCAGACGACGCTGCCAAAAAAGTAATGCAGGACAGCCTAGTGCTGATCTACGACAAATACCTGGCCCAGATCGAAAAAAGTCCGGGCAAACACCAGGAAAAATACTGGAACACCGGACAGGTACTGGCATCCAAGGCTACCGACCTGCAGGCGATGGACAAGAACAACTACGAACTGACCTACCCGCTGTTTGAAAAAGCACTGGCCCTGAACGGTAACAATACCCCGGCCAATGCAGTGTCTATGCATATTTATGCGGCTGCCCTCATGAAAAGCAAAAGCCTGATCGAGTGCGACAAGATGGCCGATCTGTACCTGACTCTTTCCGACGTGGTGGATTATAACTTCAACGCCAGCAAAGACAGCTCTTACCTGAAAGCCCAGGCCAACCTGGACAAACTGGCCGAGAACTGCCTCGACTGTACCATGCTGGTAGAGAATTTCAGCAAACAGTTTGAAGCCAGCAAAAAAGATACCAACTGGATCCGTAAAGCGGCTTCCCTGCTCGATAAGAAAAAGTGCCTGGCTAAAGATGAGCACATCAATAATGCTACCGTACTGGGCATCTACGAGATCGACGCACAAAACCGCCAGTCGGCCGATGCCTTCTACAAGTTGGGTATGCTGTTCCTGGCCAAGAAAGACAATGCGAAAGCTGAAGAATACATAGAGAAAGCCGTTGCCCTCGAAAGCAACAACGAGAAAAAGGCAGAGTATACCTATACACTGGCCCAGGTTAACTACCAGAACGGCAAATCGTCTACCGCCCGCGACAATGCACGTAAGGCGGCCGGGCTGAAACCGGGCTGGGGCGACCCGTACATCTTCATCGGCGACCTGTATGCCAGCGCCTATGGTAAAATAAGCGACAATCCCTGCGAAAAGGCCGCACCGCTCTGGGCCGCAGCCGATAAATACAACTATGCCAAAAGCATCGATCCGTCCTGCGCTGAAAAAGCCAACAAACAGCTGGGACGCGTACAGGCCAACTATCCTCCAAAAGATCAGCTTTTCTTCGACTGCCCTGATAAAAAAGAAGGCGATGGCGTGAGTGTAGGCGGCTGGATCCAGGAAAGCACAACCATACGTACCCGCTAAGATGCGATTCGGCAGTACACATAAAATATTCCTCAGTAGCCCCGGTATGCCGGGGTTACTTTTTATGTTTATGGCCCTGATGCTTTGGGGCGCCTGCACACAGAACACGCTCGAAGAAATAAACCGCCTGAAAGAAAAAGAAAAGCAGCCCCTGCTTACCGGCGTGGACGTGGTGATCGAATATACCGACAGCGCTACGCTCAAGGCAAAACTTACCACGCCCATGATGCGCGAATATCCGCGGCCCGACAACTATACTGAACTACCCTACGGTGTGTACATCGAATTTTATAACCGCAGCGGCGGTATCACTTCACGGATGCAGGCCCGTTATGCCACACACAATAAAAACAACGAAATGATGGAGGCCCGTCAGAACGTAGTGGTAGTGAACGAAAGCGGCGAAAAGCTGAATACCGAGAAACTGCTCTGGGACAATGCCCGTAAAATTCTGACCACCGACGCCTTTGTACAGATCACCAAGAAAGAAGAGATCCTGTACGGCGAAGGACTCGAAGCCAACGAAAGCTTTACCAAGTACAAGATCCTGCGCCCGCAGGGAAGTTTCCGGGTTGAAAATGCGCCGGACGCCCGCTGAGAAAGGGCTCCGCATTTCAGCCGTCTGCCGCTAAATACCTGGAGCGAAAACAGCGGCTCCCCCGACAAAATAGTTACCTTTGCGGCATGAATGAGAAACTGATACGTTTTGCCCGCATTGTAGAATGGATATGGCTTATTTTCGGCTTTATCTTTATCGGCCTTACCATCTGGAAGATCAATACGCTGGGTACTTCCCGGGCGGCCATTTATTTTATGTTCCCGCTGATCGCCTTTATTATGTACTACATGCGCCGCCGTCAGCGTATCCGCCTGGAAAAACAGCGCCGGGAATTCCTGCAGAAAGAACGTGACAGCGAACAGGCCTAAAATGTCAGTTTGTCACCGAAGCAGCGGCACCATCCCGAAAAAATGGCAGAAACCGGGCTTTGGCATGAATTGTGATGCAGGCAGGATATAGAAATTCTAAGTAATAGATTAAAACAAAACATAACGAGAGTATGGCTATTAACATTAAACCTTTACATGACCGGGTAGTTGTAAAACCCGCAGAAGCTGAAACCAAAACCGCTTCAGGCATTATTATTCCCGACACCGCCAAGGAGAAGCCACAACGTGGTGAAGTTGTAGCTGTAGGCGACGGTAAAAAAGACGAGCCTGTGACCGTAAAAGTAGGCGATGTGGTACTGTACGGCAAATATGCCGGAACCGAGATCCAGATCGAAGGTACCGAATACCTGATCATGCGTGAATCGGATATTTACGCGATCGTTTAAGTATAAATAGTAATTAAGTTATTTAAGACAGAGATATTATGGCAAAAGAGATATTATTTCAGGGAGATGCCCGCGAAAAACTGAAAAAGGGCGTAGATACACTGGCCAATGCCGTTAAGGTAACCTTAGGCCCCAAAGGCAGAAACGTAATCATTGATAAAAAATTCGGCGCGCCTGCCGTAACCAAAGACGGCGTAAGCGTTGCCAAAGAAGTGGAACTGAGCGATCCCGTTGAGAACATGGGTGCCCAGATGCTGAAAGAAGTAGCCAGCAAAACCGCCGATGTAGCCGGTGACGGTACCACTACCGCTACCGTTCTGGCCCAGGCCATCGTTACCGCCGGACTGAAACACGTTACCGCCGGATCGAACCCGATGGACCTGAAACGCGGTATCGACAAAGCCGTTACAGCCGTAGTTGCCGAGCTGAAAAATATGAGCAAGGAAGTAGGCGACGACCACAGCAAAATTGAGCAGGTGGCCTCTATTTCTGCCAATAACGACGAGACCATCGGTAAACTGATCGCCGAAGCCATGCAAAAAGTAGGCAAAGAAGGCGTAATTACCGTGGAAGAAGCCAAAGGTACCGACACTTACGTAGACGTGGTGGAAGGTATGCAGTTCGACCGTGGTTACCTGTCTCCGTACTTCGTGACCAATACCGAAAAAATGGAAGCCGAGCTGGACAACGCCTTCATCCTGATCTACGATAAAAAGATCAGCAGCATGAAAGAACTGCTGCCCATCCTGGAAAAACAGGTACAGACCAACCGTCCCCTGCTGATCATTGCCGAGGACGTAGACGGCGAGGCCCTGGCTACCCTGGTGGTGAACAAACTGCGTGGTTCCCTGAAAATTGCCGCGGTAAAAGCCCCCGGCTTCGGTGACCGCCGCAAGGCCATGCTCGAAGATATCGCCATCCTGACCGGTGGTACCGTGATCAGCGAAGAGCGTGGTTACAAACTGGAGAACGCCGACCTGAGCTTCCTCGGTCAGGCTGCCAAAGTAAGCATCGATAAAGACAATACCACCATCGTGGAAGGTGCCGGCGCCAAAGACGCCATCCAGGCCCGTGTAAAAGAAATTAAAGTACAGGTTGAAAATACCTCTTCGGACTACGACCGTGAAAAACTGCAGGAGCGCCTGGCCAAACTGAGCGGCGGGGTTGCCGTACTGTACGTGGGTGCCGCTACCGAAGTGGAAATGAAAGAGAAAAAAGACCGCGTGGACGATGCCCTGCACGCTACCCGTGCCGCTGTGGAAGAAGGTATCGTACCGGGCGGCGGTGTGGCCTACATCCGCAGTTCTTCGGCCCTCGACAGCCTGAAAGGCGAAAACGACGATGAGACCTTCGGTATCAATATCGTACGCCGCGCCATCGAAGAGCCCCTGCGCCAGATCGTAGAGAATGCCGGACTGGAAGGCAGCATCATTGTACAGAAGATCAAGGAAGGTACAGCCGACTTCGGTTTCAACGCCCGCAAGGAAGTTTACGAAAACCTGCTGTCTGCCGGTGTGATCGACCCGACCAAAGTATCGCGCGTGGCCCTGGAGAACGCTTCATCCATTGCCGGTATGCTGCTCACTACCGACTGCGTACTTGCCGATAAAAAAGAGGATAAGCCCATGATGCCCCCGATGGGTGGCGGAATGGACGGAATGATGTAATACACATTCCCCGCATTCGTATACAAAAAGCTGTCCCGCCTGAGCGGGGCAGCTTTTTTTGCGTAGGGCACTCTCAACGCTGAACGCAACAACTATACCCTGTTCGCTGCAGGATAGTCAAAGGTACGACGGAGCTGCCGGAAGCGTCTTATGAAAACAGCTGCGTTTTTTATGATTTTACCCGAGCACATCCCGAATACGTAAATTGTCTGTTTTTTTTATTCTATCCCCGGAGAAATATAAAAGCCGGCGTTTGCGAAAACTCTCCCAAAAGCTGCGTTCGTGAATTCATTACGCCCGCTTAATAAACATACCTTATTATATTCGGTTTCTTGGGATATCTTTGCCGCCTATCCTAAAAAAGATATGAAAAAGATCCTTTTAGCTCTCCTGCTTTCCATTCCAACAGCGCTTTTTTCACAGACCATTACCGTTACCCAGCCTAACGGGACCGAGATCCTGTATGCCTGCCAGACCTACACGGTAAGCTGGAGCACATCCGGGGCCGTTTCGGGGTATTACGACATCGATTATTCCCTGGACGGCGGTACCATCTGGGCTTCGGTGACCACCAATTACCTGTCGCCCTCCAAAACCTATGCCTGGACGGTACCCAATATACAGTCGGGCACGGTGCTTATCCGGGTGCGCGATTCCCAGAACGGCAGTATCCTGGACCAGAGCAATGCCTTTTTCACCATTAATATACCGGTAATCGTCACAGCCCCCAACGGAGGCGAGACCTTTACCCCGCTCACTACCACCAATATCACCTGGAATGCACAGGGTACCAGCAATACCTATAATATTGCCTACTCGGTGAACGGCGGTGGTATCTGGACCAATATCATTACCAATTACAGCACAGTAGGCGCTACCTACACCTGGACGGTACCTAATATACCGTCCACGAACTGTCTTATACGTGTTCAGGATGCCGTAAGTACCTGTATGGTAGACCAGAGCAACAGTACTTTTACCATAGTACCGCTTACGCCCCTGCTTACCTACCCCAACGGCGGCGAACAGCTGAACGTAGGACAGAACATCAATATACTCTGGAATCAGAATACGTTTTACGGCAACGTACGCCTGGAATATACGCTGGATAACGGGCTCACCTGGAACAACATAGCCACCAGCACCACCAACGACGGCAGCGAAGCCTGGACCATCCCCTACCTGCCACAGAACCGGGCCTATACCCAGTGCCTGGTGCGGGTAAGCAACAGCGCAAACCCCGCACTGAACGATGTGAGCAATGTAAGCTTTACCATCCGCAAACCCCTTACCCTTACTGCACCCAATGGCGGCGAAACCCTTACCGGATGTAACACCTTTGCCATAAACGCTACTCTCCAGGCCAGCGGGCTCAACAGCGGCTGGGGTATATACTACTCTACCGACAACGGCAGTTCCTGGAACACCATTATCGGTAGCAACTCCAGCCCCAGCTATACCTGGAGTATACCCAACACGCTTTCCTCTTCCCAGGGCCTCATACGCGTGGTAAACAATACGTATCCCCAGTATTCGGATACCAGTGATGCCGTATTCAGTTTCGGGCAGAGTAACGATATTACCGTTACGGCACCCAATGGCGGCGAATCGCTTATTCCCGGGCAAAGTTACCTGGTAAGCTGGACCAATACCGCCAATGTATCCGGCGCCTATACGCTCTCCTACACCTCCAGTGCCGGCAGCGGGACCATTGTAAGCAACATCACCGGTAATAATCACTACTGGACCGTACCCAACCAGCCTGCCACCAATTACATACTTACCGTTCGCGATGACAACAACAGCTGTAAACGGGATGTAAGCGATGCCCCTTTTACCGTAAATCCCCGGACACCCAAACTTCTTTACCCCAACGGCGGAGAAAACTTCAATGTGAACCAGACGGTGAACATCGACTGGGATGAAAACACCTACTACAGCAGCAATGTACGCATCGAATATTCCGACAACGGCGGACTTACCTGGAACATCATCAGCAGCAGCTACACCACTTCTTATGGTTCCTACAGCTGGACCGTACCCGTGCCTTCGCAAAACGTAGCACAGACCAATTACCTGGTTAAAGTGAGCGAAAGCACCAACCTGCTGCGTACCGACCAGTCGGACAATACCTTTAACATACGCAAGCCGTTTACACTGCTTGCTCCCAATGGCGGCGAAAGTTTCTACGCCTGTAACCCCATTAACATCACTTCTACCTTTAACTTTTCAGGAAGCAGCAGCTGGCGTTACGAGTACTCCCTCGACAACGGTAGCAGCTGGACAAACCTGACCACAAGCTCCTCTCCCACATCGTACAGCTGGACACCTACCAACAACCAGACCAGCAACCAGGCGCTGGTGCGTATATACCACACCTCGTACCCGCAGCTGGGCGATACCAGCAATGCCGTATTCAGCATTGCGCATACCAACGATATTACCGTAACCGCGCCCAATGGCGGGGAAGTATTTACTCCCGGGCAGAACGTGCTGATCACCTGGACCAATACCCCCAATGTTTCCGGACTGTATGACATTACCGGCATAGCCAGCAATATTACCGGCAACAGTTACCTGTGGACCGTACCCAATAACCCCACCACCACCGGGCTTATTACCGTACGCGATGCCAACAATACCTGCCGTTTCGACCGTAACGACAGCAGCTTCACCATCCTGCAGAAAACCCCGAAGCTTCTTTACCCCAACGGCGGAGAAAACTTTAATGTGAACCAGACGGTAAACATCACCTGGGACCAGAGTTCCTATTACAGCAGTTTTGTACGCATCGAATATTCTGACAACGGCGGACTTACCTGGAACATCATCAGCAGCAGTTATACCACGTCTTACGGTTCCTACAGCTGGACCGTACCGGTACCTTCGCAAAACGTAGCACAAACCAATTACCTGGTTAAAGTGAGCGAAAGCACCAACCTGCTGCGGACAGACCAGTCGGACAATACCTTTAACATACGTAAGCCCGTTACCCTGCTTACTCCTAATGGCGGCGAGAACGTTTCTGTGTGTAATACGGTAAACATCAGCTCCACGGTTAACTATTCCGGCAGCAGCACCTGGCGCTACGAATATTCGCTCGACAACGGAGCTACCTGGGCCGCAATGACCCTTACTTCTTCGCCCGCTTCCTATACCTGGACAACGTCTACCAGCCACGCAAGCACACAGGCTTTGGTACGTATCTCCCATGCATCTTATCCGCAGTTAAGCGATACCAGCAATGCGGTTTTCACCATACAGCCACAAAACTATATTACCGTTACAGCCCCGAACGGCGGACAGGTGCTTACACCCGGACAGACCTACCTGATTACCTGGACCAATATTCCCGATGTATCGGGCGCATACAACGTAAGCTACCTGACATCGACAGGAGGCGCTACAATTGCCTCTAACCTATCTGCAAACAGTTACCTGTGGACCGTGCCTAACCAGCCGGCTACCGACTATACCATACGGGTAAGCGACAACAATACTTCCTGCAAGAGAGATCAGAGCGACTCTACCTTTACCGTGGTAGCCCTGCCCCCCTTGCCTGCCAAAATGCTTACTCCCAATGGCGGCGAAGTATTTAATGCCGGACAGGCAATAAATATTACCTGGGATCCCAATACCTATTACAGCACCAATGTAAGTATTGAATACTCCACAAACGGCGGACTTACCTGGAACCTAATCACCAACACACAATCGCGCACATCGGGCTCTTACACCTGGACAACGCCTGTACCTTCGCAAAATGCCGCACAGACACAGCTCCTGGTAAAAGTGAGCGAAGCTACCAATCCACTGCACAGCGACGTATCGGACAGTACCTTCAGTACCCGTAAACCGTTTACCCTGCTTGCTCCCAATGGCGGCGAAGTGTTCTATGGCTGCAACCCGATTACCATTACCGGCGATGTAAAGCTCTCCGGAGCCAGTACATGGCTTTACCAGTACTCCCTTAACAACGGAGCTACCTGGACCACCATTACCACAGGCAATGGCAGCAGCTATACCTGGAACCTGCAGAACAACATCAGCAGTTCACAGGTGCGTGTACGGGTTTCCAATATGACCTATCCACAGTTTGCCGATACAAGCGATGCCGTTTTTTCGATACAGTCGCAGAACTACATTACGGTAACGGCACCCAACGGCGGCCAGGTACTTACGCCCGGACAAAGTTATATGATAAGCTGGAATAACCTTCCCAGTGTTTCCGGAGCTTACAGCATTAGCTACCAGTCATCGGCGGGTAACAGCAGTATTGCCAGTAATATCAGCGGTAACAATTACCTGTGGACCGTGCCCAACCTGCCTGCTACCGACTACACGATCCGCGTAAGTGACTACAGCTCATCCTGCAAAAGAGATGATAGCGATTCCAGCTTTACGGTGCTGCAGAAACCGGCTAAAATGTTTGCGCCAAACGGTGGCGAAGTATTATACTACGGTCAGTCGTACACAATTACCTGGGATAACAGTACCTACTATGAAAATGTACGTATCGACTTCTCTACCGATAACGGAACATCGTGGAACCTGGTATCGACAAACGAAACCAATGACGGCAGCTATACCTGGGGTACTACGGCCCGGCCCAATATATACTCCACGGGCTGTCTCATTAAAATAAGCCACATAAACGACCTGGCTCACAACGACGTAAGTGATGCCGCATTTACCATAAAACCGGCCGTGACCATACTTACTCCTAACGGCGGTCAAAACCTGGGCGGATGTACGGTAACCTCTTTATCGTTCGACCGGTCCCCGGCGTACTCGACCTTCTCGCTTCAGTATTCAGAAAACGGCGGCAGCACCTGGACCACCATTTCGTCCAGTTTCAATGCCAGCGGTAACCCCAGTATATACAACTGGACCCTGCCCAATAATCCCACCACACAGGGTATGGTACGGGTAACGCCGACTACACTGGGCAGCAGTTTTGCCGATGTAAGCGATGCCACCTTTACGGTTATTAAGCCCGTAACCATTATACAACCCAACTATGGCGGCACCCTGCAGGTAGGTTCTACGTATACCATTGCCTGGCAGTCTGACGGTATTTCGAATTTCTACGATATCTTCTATTCGATAGACGGAGGTACAAACTGGGTAAGTATCGCGGCCAACTACCCCACATCAAACAATACCTATAGCTGGACCGTACCCAACACGCCGTCCGGCAACTGCCTCATCCGTGTGCGCGACGCCATTAATACCTGCAAGGAAGACGTAAGTGACGTACCCTTTACTATTACTACTTCGGCACCTCTCATTACGGTACTCAGTCCCAATGGCCAGGATACGCTGGCAGGTTGCAGTACCCAAAATATACAGTGGACTGCCCATCCTTCCGTTACTGCTGTAAACATTGCCTATTCGCTTAACGGAGGCAGTACCTGGGTACCTGTTGTAAGCAATTACAATACATCGAACTCGTATGCCTGGAATGTGCCGAATACGGCCTCAAACACAGCTCTTGTAAGAGTGACCTCGTTCAGCAACAATGCCATCTTCGACCAGAGCGACGCCCTCTTTTATATTATGCCAAGCACCCTCCGGATCATTTCACCCACGGCAGATACGATCATTTGCAGCGGACAACAGGTACAGTTGGTTGCAAGCGGCGGTAACGGCACCTATAGCTGGACCGGTGCAGGCCTCAGCAGCAACAGTATTTCCAGTCCGATGGCAACACCACCGGGTACTACCCAATATGTGGTGAGTTCTTCATCGGGAAGCTGTATCTTAAAAGACTCCGTTACCATTACCGTAAGCAATAACCCGGCACTGCTGGCTTCTGTAAGCATTAATGCGAATCCGGGAACTTCGCTTTGCACAGGCAACAATGTAAGCTTTACTGCCATACCGGTTAACGGCGGTCTATCGCCTGCCTACCAGTGGATGCACAACGGTGCTCCGGCCGGCACCAACACTGCCGTGTATACACCAGCCACAGTGAATAACAACGACCAGATCTGGGTGGTAATGACCTCCAGCCAGGCCTGCGTTACAGGTAGTCCGGCGGCATCCCTTACCAGTACGATCAGCATAACCCCGTCCAGCACGCCAACGGTAAGCGTAAGCGCCAGTCCGGGCACAACTATATGTGCGGGCAGTCCGGTACAGTTTACCGCCACGGCGCTTAATGCCGGCAGTAACCCGGTATACCAGTGGAAAGTGAACGGTATTAACGTAGGCACAAACTCAGCCGGTTTTACTTCATCTGCCCTCAGCAACGGCGATGTGGTAACGGTAGAGGTACAATCGTCCCTCAGCTGCGCCAGTCCGGCCAGTGCCAGTTCTACCGGCATTACCATGAGTACCGGCGGCGCTCCGGCACAACCCGGCAGCATCAGCGGACCAGCGGGTATCTGCTCCGGTAATACCGTTATTTATACGGTAACACCTGTTGCAGGAGCCACTTCGTATATATGGACCCTGCCTTCCGGATGGACGGGCAGTTCTACCAATAACGCCATCAGCGTAACCACGGGATCTACCGGCGGCACCATCAGCGTAAGCGCCGTAAATGCCTGCGGTACCAGCAACAGCACCATACTGAACGTAAGCATCAATGCCTCGCCGAGTGCGGCCCAGGCGGGTAACGACCAACAGGTTTGTGCCACTACGGCTACACTTGCCGCTACAAGCCCGCTTATCGGTACGGGCAGCTGGACCGTTCTTTCGGGGAATGGCAGCCTGAGCGATCCGACTCTTGTAAACCCGGTAGTTTCGAACCTGGGTACGGGCATCAATGCCTTTGTATGGTCGGTTCAGTCGGGCGGTTGCCAGGCCAGCACCGATACGGTGTACATACAGCGCTTTGATGCGCCGACCGTAGCCGATGCCGGTGCCAATATTACCGTATGCCAGGGCACCGGAAGCGTTACCCTGCAGGGCAATACCCCGCTTAGCGGTACCGGTCAGTGGTCGCTTGTATCCGGCACAGCCAGCATAGCTGCTCCGGGCAATGCCCAGTCACTCCTCAGCAATCTCAGTACAGGCGTACACGTATTGCAGTGGACCATCAGCAACGGCGTCTGTGCTGCCAGCAGCGACCAGGTATCTGTAGTGGTGGAAGCCAACCCGGTACTCTCGGTAAATACATCTGCTTCCAGCGTATGTCCGGGCACACCTGTGGTACTTAGCGCATCCGGAGCCGCCAGCTATACCTGGCAGCCGGGTAACCTTACAGGCAACAGCGTAGTAGTTACCCCATCTGCCACCACCATTTATACCGTAAACGGCACCAATGCCGCAGGATGTTCTTCCAGCGCAAATATCACCGTGAACGTAACTACCGCCATTCCTATACAGATCAGTGCCAGCGATACGGTTATCTGTCCGGGCGATATTGTGACCCTGCAGGCCGGCGGCGCGGGCAACTATGTATGGATGCCGGGTAACCTTACGGGTAACAGCATTGTCGTAAATCCGACAACGAACACCACCTATACCGTAAGTGGCAGCAATGCCGGCTGTACAGGTACGGCCAGCCTGGCGCTGGTAGTGCAGAGTATGCCTGCAGTGAGCATCAGCGGTAACGACAGTATATGCCAGGGTCAGAGCACTACACTCACGGCCGGCGGCGCCACGTCCTATACCTGGATGCCGGGCAATCTCACAGGCAGCAGCATCAGCGTAACACCGGGCAGCACTACCCAGTACACGGTAACCGGCACCAACAACTCCGGTTGCAGCAGTGCGGCCACACGTACCGTGCATGTACAAAGCACTCCGGCTGTAAGCGCCTCGGCTTCTGCCACTACTGTATGTGCAGGACAGACCGTTACCCTGAACGCCTCCGGGGCACAGAGCTACAACTGGATGCCGGGGAACCTCAGCGGCAGCTCCGTAACCGTTACTCCAGCCACAACGACCACCTACACCGTAAGCGGCAGCAATGCCGGGGCCTGCAGCAGCACAGCCCAGGTGCAGGTAAGTGTAAACACTCCTCCTTCCGTAAATATATCTGCTACGCAGGCCAGCATCTGTGCCGGTACTACCACTACCCTTACGGCCAGCGGCGCCGATACCTATACCTGGATGCCGGGCAATCTTACCGGCAGCAGCATCAGTGTAGCACCGGGTTCTACCACCGTATACACGGTAAGTGGTCACAGCAACAGCAGCGGTTGTTCATCCCAGGCCAGCTTTACCGTGCAGGTACAGACCGCACCCAATGTACAGGCCTACACGTCCAATACGAGTATCTGCCAGGGCGCATCGGCCACACTTACGGCCACAGGAGCATCCTCCTACAGCTGGCAGCCGGGCAACCTTACCGGCAGCAGCATCAGCGTAACGCCGTCCTCGACCACCACCTACGTGGTAACGGGAACCGACAACGGCTGCAGCACTACCGCCACGGTTACGGTACAGGTTGTAAATAACGCCTCTGCATTAACCCTTACCGCCAGCGACAACAGCATCTGCGCCGGCGAAACGGTGGTACTGAACGTAAGCGGAGCCAATTCATACCTGTGGCAACACAACAACGCTACAGGTACCATCAGCACGGTTTCTCCGGCAACCACTACTTCGTACACCGTTACGGGCACCACGGCGAATGGCTGTTCTGCATCTGCTTCCATCCTGATCCAGGTAAACACTCCGGCCCAGGTAAATGCCAGCGCATCACAGAGCTCGGTTTGTGCCGGTGCGGCTACAGTGCTCACGGCCGGCGGAGCCGTTTCATACAACTGGAACCCGGGCGCTATAAGCGGCAGCAATGTTACCGTATATCCGACAGCTACCACTACCTATACCGTTACGGGCACCGATGCAAACGGATGTCAGAGTACGGCCGCTGTAACCGTGAACGTACAGAATACACCTTCCGTAAGCGCCGCTACTGCGGATGCCATACTGTGCGCAGGTGAAAACACCACGCTTACGGCAAGCGGAGCCACTTCGTACCTTTGGACGCCGGGTAATATGACCGGCGCCAGCATTTCGGTGAGTCCGGCTACCAGCACTACCTACCAGCTGATCGGCTTAAACGGGAACTGCAGCGATACCACTACGATTACTATTACCGTGAACAGCCTGCCCAACGTACAGGCATCGGCTGTAAACCCGTCGATATGCGCCGGAAGCAGCACCACGCTGAATGCCAGCGGAGCCGTTTCTTACGTATGGACACCGGGCAACCTGGGCGGCAGCAGCATTACCGTAAGTCCGTCGGCAACGACCTCCTACACGGTAACCGGTACCGACAATAACAACTGTACAAATACGGCCTCTCTTACCGTTTCGGTGCTTGCCTCGCCTTCACTCACCATACATACCAGCAGCAATGCAGTATGTGCCGGTGAAGATGTGACCCTTTCGGTGAACGGCAACGGCAGCTACACCTGGCAGCCGGGTAATATCAGCGGTAACAGCATCACGGTGAGCCCTTCGGCAACGACCAGTTATACCGTAAGCGACAACGCAGCCGGAAACTGTAATGCCAGCGCCAGCCAGACCATAACGGTGAATGCCCTTCCGGTGGTTTCCTTCGGACCGATCGCCGACCAGTGTAACCTGAACCCGGCCTTTGCCCTGACCCAGGGTGCACCGGCAGGCGGTATCTACAGCGGTACCGGGGTAAGCGGCGGCGCATTCGATCCGGGAACCGGTAACGGCAACTACGTGCTTACCTACACCTATACGGATGCAAATGGTTGTACCGCTTCCACCGAACAACACGTAGAAGTATACGGCTGCCTGGGTGTAGACGAGGAAACAGCCGCTTCCGTAACACTCTTCCCGAACCCGACCCATGGCGATGTGTACATCCAAGCCGAGGGAATACAGATCGACCGTGTAGAGCTGTACAACGACCTGGGTGCACAGATCGGCATCCAAAGCAGCCAGCAGAACGGGAACATCTATTTCCCGATACAGCACCTGAGCGACGGTATCTACTTTGTACGTATCTATTCGGGCGACAAGGTACTGGTGAAAAAAGTGATCAAAAACCATTAAGAAGTTCAATTACAAATAGCAGACCCCGGTTGGTAAGACCGGGGTTTTTTATTGCCTGTGAGCCCAAAAAATCCCCGCACTTTTTGCAAAGCCGGGGACTTCTGGTTGTATGTAAAAAAAATACGATGATCTTAACGAAAAAAGGGCGCTGTAAATAGCGCCCTAAACTGTATTACCAACTCCGAACCGGACTTGCCGGCCCTCCTATCAGTCAACTTTTATAGTTCACCCTGCTGGTAGTTTTCGTAGTGTAATAAGATTCGAAAAACGTTTTATACTTCACGGCTGCCCCTGATCAGTCTAAGGAGTATGGCAATGGCCGCGATTACGAGCAGAATATGAATAATGCTTCCTGCGTGATAACCCAGGAACCCGATGGCCCAGGCTATAACGAGTACTACTGCGATTATATACAATATATTTCCCATGATTACTGTTTTTAAGTTATTTTTTTCTCTCTACAAAACGTGGGGAAATCTATTTTGCATTATCCTTACCCAGGTCGTTGAAAGCCTTGCCCAGTTCATCCATATCGTGATTGAACTCACGCTTGAAGGCCTGCCATTTTTCGTCCGAAGTATTCTGAAATTCACCGATCTCTTTTTTGAGTTCGTTGTTTTTTACTTCGAGTTTGTCTACCTGGTCACGGTACTCTTTTTTCACCTCTTTTTTACTGTTTTTCATGTCTTCGCGGAGGTTGGCGATCTTACGCTCGTTTTCCGCGATACGTTCGTTTACGTCGGCTTTATAAGCTTCGTACTCAGCGTTAGCTTTGGCACGGGCTTCATCCAGCTTTTCTTCCGCCTCTTTCACATCCTGTTTGGCCTGTTCCACTTTTTTGTCCTGCTGTCCGTTACAAGCGGTTAAAAATGCCACTGACAGGACTCCCGCCAATAAAATCTGCATAGTTCTCATAATAAATCTATTTTAATTAATACAGTTACTTATCCAACAGATTAAATAAGAATACATTAAAAAATTCCCATTTTTCTTAAAAGTCATAAAATGCAAGAACTCTGTGTTATGAGCACGCAGGGATTTACCTAATAAGAAAAAGTGTAAGAAACTGATTTATCAAAAGATAAAGTACACAAATACGTTGTGTATATAAACAAGGGGTATGTTCTATTAAACGCAGATTATTATCTAAAGGTTTCAAAAATATGCTGTAAAATGAATATTTTAGCACCTTCTAAAATACAATACCAACTCTAAAAACCTGAAAATCAAAAACTTTAATTTACTCACCTGCAAGCTCAATGGCAAACCGAAGTTATTTATATGCCCTGGATTTCGATCCGGCGGAAAATCCTCATAAAGCAGGCGGTCGTTCGCGTGGTATTGCTGAATACAATTACTATTTACCCCTTCCCTTCCAGATCCTTGTAAGCGCCGACCCGAAGATATGCCGTTCCGTGATATGGGATTATGATGATGCCATTGCCATACGCGGCCGTTACAAAGAGGGACGCGACCGTCTTTTCCGCTTCCTGGAAGAGCTCAGCGCCCGCAACATCTATCCCGAAACGGAACTCCGCCTCCACATCAGCCGTACCCGGGCCTTTCTGAACAACGAAGAAAACCACCTGGATTATATGATCCTGGAATGTGCCGAGCTGTTTGAGATGGGTGACAACGGACCGGAAAAACAGAACGCCGAACTGCACGAAGAAATACAGAATATCGACGACCTCATCGCCGATTTTTATACCGAAGTGGATATCTTTAACCTGCGCCTTCAGGCTTTACAGAAACAACTGGAAGAGCAGCGCAGGCCTGCCGGTTTGCTGCAGAAATTATTCGGTCCTAAAGAGCTTGCCGATACCACTGCCCTGGAACAGGAAATAGCCAAGATCGAACAGGAAAAATGGTTTATACTGGGCATCGGCGACTGGAGTAATATCCTGTACTATGAACCCCGTCTGCGGGGTGGCAAAGACCGGCCGGAACCCCACTGATCCGGCCATATACCATACATAGTTGCTGTCTGCCTGTTAAAGACAATATGTGCCTGCCCGCAGGAGCTGGCCTATACGTAATGCCTTATATACGACGATGTAGCTTTCGGGATCTCCATATATAAAGAAAGCGGGACATTACTGCCCCGCTCCCTTATTCAAGCATACAAAATCTCCGTCTTTAGATCTTCACGATACGTGAAGTGTACTGCCTGCCATTTACATCGGTGATGCGCACGAGGTATACCCCGTTTTGCAGTGCCGAAAGGTCCAGGCTGTTTCCGTTCTGGATCACCGGGTGTTGTTTACCGGTGATGTCCATCAGTTCAGTCTTCTTCACGATGATACCGTCCGTTTTTACCGTGATGGAACCACGGGTCGGGTTCGGGAAGAAGTTTACAGAACCGTCCGGTATTTCGTTCAGCGATACGCGTACAATGTCCGCGCATGCCGAAGTATCGGTACATCCGTTCTGTGTTATGATCACCGCATAGCTGCCGTTGGCTGTGGCTGTGTAACTCTGCGATGTGGCGCCACCGATGAGCTGACCGGTTTCGCAGTTCATCCATTTGTAGTCTGTGCCACCTGCAGAAGCCAGCAGTGTGGGATCGTTATTGGTAATGGTCGCATTTACGGTATTTACGGTCAGTATGGTTGTTACCACGCTGTCGCAGCCGGCGGCTGTAAGCAGTGTATCGGTATACGTACCACCCGCTGTGTAGGTACTGTTTCCGATGCTGTAACTCTGGCCCTGGCAGATACTTACATTCTGCGTTGCCTGGAACTGCTCGGGGCCGTCTATCACAACGCTGTCTGTAGCACTGCAGCCATTGTCATCGGTAACCAGTACCGTGTAGGTACCGGCGGCCAGGTTACTGAGGCTGTCGT
Organism: Flavobacteriales bacterium; assembly: GCA_052437175.1. Taxonomy (GTDB): domain Bacteria; phylum Bacteroidota; class Bacteroidia; order CAIKAF01; family CAIKAF01; genus JACVCJ01. The sequence goes on along the minus strand of JBQVOK010000004.1, from coordinate 242,501 downwards.
TTGTCTGGGCACCCGGCGTCCAGCTGTAGTTGTACGGGGTAGTTCCGCCGCTTACGGTTACGGCAGCCATACCGTCGGCGCCGTTACCTGTGCAGGAAATATTCTGCTGCCACATCTGCAGGGTCAGTTCGGCAGGTTCGTTTATCGTAACATTTGCTTGTGTGGTACAGAACAGGGAATCGGTAATGGTTACGGTATACACACCTGCGGTAAGTCCGCCGATAGAATCCGTTGCTCCGCCACCGGTCCAGCTGTAAGTATACGGACCTACGCCGCCGCTTACCGTTACGGCTGCATAACCGTTGTTAGCACCGAAGCAGCTTAGGTCTGCCGATGAAACCTGAACGGCCAGGGCCGGGCTCTCGGTCAGGGTAAAGTTTTGTGTGGTCTGGCACAGGTTGCTGTCGGTAACCGTTACCGTGTAGGTACCCGCTACAAGACCCGCAGCCGTGGCCGCTGTACCGCCGTAAGGACTCCAGCTGTAGGTATACGGGGCTGTGGCGCCGCTTACCGTTACGGTGGCCGTACCTGTAGAATCGCCGTTACAGCTGATATTGGTCTGACTGCCCGTAATACTGAAGGCCAGGGGCTGCAGCAGGCTGAAGCTTTGTGTGGCCTGGCACATATTGCTGTCGGTGATGGTCACCGTATACGTACCTGCAGAAAGACCGCTGGCCGTAGCCGCTGTACCGCCTGAAGGACTCCAGCTGTAGGTATAGGGAGCCGTAGCGCCGCTCACCGTTACCGTGGCCGTACCGGTAGAGGCTCCATTGCAGAGTATATCTGTCTGTGAAGCCGTGATGCTGAAGGCCGAAGGCTGCGTGATGGTAATGCTCTGTGTCGTCTGGCAGGTATTGTCATCCGTGATGGTTACCGTATACGTGCCTGCGGCAAGACCTGTAGCTGTGGCATTGGTGCCGCCCGATGGCGACCAACTGTAGCTGTATGGCGCTGTAGCACCGCTTACCGTTACCGTGGCCGTGCCGTTGCCGCCGCCGTTACAGCTTACATTGGTATGCGAAGGTGTTACGCTGAAAGCCGAAGGCTGCGTGATGGTAATGCTCTGTGTGGTCTGGCAGGTATTATTATCGGTGATGGTTACCGTGTAGGTGCCTGCGGCAAGACCCGTAGCCGTGGCATTGGTGCCGCCTGATGGCGACCAGCTGTAGCTGTACGGTGCCGTGGCGCCGCTTACCGTTACCGTGGCTGTACCGTTGCTGCCGCCGTTACAGCTTACATTCGTGTGCGAAGGCGTTACACTGAAAGCCGAGGGCTCTGTAATGGTAACGCTCTGTGTAGCCTGGCAGGTATTGTTATCGGTCACAGTTACCGTATACGTACCTGCAGCAAGACCTGTAGCTGTAGCAGCCGTTCCGCCGCTCGGGCTCCAGCTGTAGCTGTAAGGACCCACACCACCACTGGCTGTTACCGTGGCCGTACCGTTAGAACCGCCATTGCAGCTTACATCCGTATGTGAGGGAGTAAGGCTGATCGCAGCAGGCTGATTTACCGTAATGCTTTGCGTAGCCTGGCAGGTATTGTTATCCGTTACCGTTACCGTATACGTGCCTGCCGCAAGACCTGTAGCTGTGGCATTGGTGCCGCCTGATGGCGACCAGCTGTAGCTGTAGGGACCTACACCACCGCTTACCGTAGCCGTGGCCGTACCGTTAGAACCGCCATTACAGCTTACATCCGTATGCGAAGGTGTTATACTAAGGGCAGCAGGCTGACTTACCGCAATGCTTTGCGTAGCCTGGCAGGTATTGTTATCGGTTACCGTTACCGTGTACGTACCCGCTGCCAAACCCGTGGCCGTGGCATTGGTACCACCGCTCGGGCTCCAGCTGTAGCTGTAAGGACCCACACCACCGCTGGCTGTTACTGTGGCCGTACCATTAGAACCTCCGTTACAACTTACATCCGTATGTGAAGGCGTAAGACTGATGGCAGAAGGCTGATTTACCGTAATGCTTTGCGTAGCCTGGCAGGTATTGTTATCGGTTACGGTTACGGTGTACGTACCCGCAGCCAAACCCGTGGCCGTAGCTGCTGTGCCGCCGCTCGGGCTCCAGCTGTAGCTGTAAGGCCCCACACCACCACTGGCTGTTACCGTGGCCGTACCGTTAGAACCGCCATTGCAGCTTACATCCGTATGTGAAGGCGTAAGGCTGATGGCAGAAGGCTGATTTACCGTAATGCTTTGCGTAGCCTGGCAGGTATTGTTGTCGGTCACAGTTACCGTGTACGTGCCTGCGGCAAGACCGGTAGCTGTAGCAGCCGTTCCGCCCGATGGCGACCAGCTGTAGCTGTATGGAGTAGCGCCGCCGCTTACCGTTACGGTAGCTGTTCCGTTACCGCCGCCGTTACAGCTTACATCGGTGTGAGACGGGGTAAGCACCATGGCAGCAGGTTCATTTACCGTTACCGTACGGGTGATCTGGCAGGTATTGTTATCGGTTACGGTTACCGTGTAAGTGCCCTGGGCAAGACCCGTAGCCGTAGCAGCCGTTCCGCCCGAAGGAGCCCAGCTGTAGGTATAGGGTGTAGTACCGCCGGACACTGCTACTGTGGCCGTTCCGTTGCTTCCGCCGTTGCAGCTTACATCCGTTTTGGAAATAGTGCCATCGAGGGCCGCAGGCTGATTTACCGTTACCGTGCGGGTGATCTGACAGGTATTGTTATCGGTTACCGTTACGGTATATGTACCCTGTGAAAGACCCGTTGCCGTAGCATTGGTACCACCGCTCGGTGACCAGCTGTAGGTATAGGGCGTAGTACCACCGGAAGCAACCACCGTGGCCGTGCCGTTGGCTCCGCCGTTGCAGCTTACATCCGTTTTAGAGGTAGTACCGTCAAGGGCCGCAGGCTGATTTACCGTTACGGTACGGGTGATCTGGCAGCTATTGTTATCGGTTACCGTTACCGTGTAGGTACCGGCGGCAAGACCCGTTGCCGTGGCATTGGTGCCACCGCTCGGTGCCCAGCTGTAGGTATAGGTTCCTGTACCACCGGAGGCTACTACTGTGGCCGTTCCGTTGCTACCTCCATTACAGCTTACATCCGTTTTAGAAGTGGTACCGTCCAGGGCGGTAGCCGGTTGATTTACCGTAGTGCTGCGCGTGATCTGGCAACCGTTAAAATCGGTTACTGTTACCGTATAAGTGCCCTGCGCAAGACCCGTTGCCGTGGCATTGGTGCCACCGCTCGGGCTCCAGCTGTAGGTATACGGTGTAGTTCCGCCGGATGCTACTACCGTAGCCGTTCCGTTAGATCCACCGGTACAGCTTACGTCGGTTTGAGAAATGGTACCATCCAGGGCCGTTGCCGGTTGGGTTACCGTAGCGCTGCGCGTGATCTGGCAACCGTTAAAATCGGTTACCGTTACTGTGTAGGAACCCTGCGCAAGACCTGTAGCCGTGGCATTGGTGCCGCCGCTCGGGCTCCAGCTGTAGGTATAGGGTGTAGTACCACCGGAAGCTACTACTGTGGCTGTTCCGTTGCTACCACCGTTGCAGCTTACATCCGTTTTAGAAATGCTTCCGCCCAGGGCCGTTGCCGGTTGGGTTACCGTAGCGCTGCGCGTGATCTGGCAACCGTTAAAATCGGTTACCGTTACCGTGTAGGTACCCGCAGCAAGACCCGTAGCCGTAGCATTGGTGCCGCCGCTTGGCGACCAGCTGTAGGTATACGGTGTAGTACCGCCGGAAGCTACTACCGTAGCTGTTCCGTTGCTACCCATATTACAACTTACATCTGTTTTAGAAGTAGTTCCACCCAGGGCCGTAGCAGGCTGGTTTACCGTAGCGCTGCGCGTGATCTGGCAACCGTTAAAATCGGTTACCGTTACCGTGTAGGTTCCCTGGCTGAGACCCGTAGCCGTAGCATTGGTGCCACCGCTTGGTGACCAGCTGTAGGTATACGGTGTGGTACCGCCGGAAGCTACTACCGTAGCCGTTCCGTTGCCACCGCCGTTGCAGCTTACGTCCGTTTTAGAAGTAGTTCCGCCCAGGGCCGTAGCCGGCTGGTTTACGGTAATACTACGGGTGATCTGGCAACCACCGTTATCGGTTACGGTTACCGTGTAGGTTCCCTGGCTGAGACCGGTAGCTGTAGCATTGGTGCCGCCGCTCGGCGACCAGCTGTAGGTATACGGTGTAGTACCGCCCGATACTACCACGGTTGCCGTTCCGTTACCGCCGCCGTTGCAGCTTACATCGGTTTTAGAGATCGTAGCGCTCATACCGGAAGCCGGTTCCGTAATATTAAAGGCCCGTGTGGCCTGGCATCCTATATTGTCGGTTACCAGCACGGAATAGTTATCTGCAGCAAGTCCGCTGGCCGTGGCTGCTGTGCCGCCGCTCGGGCTCCAGCTGTACGTATAGGGCAAAATTCCGCCGGAAGCAACCACCGTGGCGCTGCCGTTATTGCCGCCGATACAGCTTACGTTCGTGCTGCTACCCGTTGTGGTTACTGTAATTACGGTGAGTGTAGACGGGTTACTGGTGGCTGAGCCTGAGCCGTTGGTAGCTACACAACGGTACTGGTAGCCGTTCATAGACGTGGTACCCCCTGTTATGGTAAGTGTGTTGGTATTTATACCGCTGTAGGGTGCTCCGGCCGGAACCATATTGAAACCGGCACCGGTATTCACATACCATTGATAAGATGTGGCCCCTATGGCCGAAATAGACATGGTGGTATTGCCGTTGTTACAAATGGTGCGGTTCTGCGGGTGTGCATTGATCACCGGGGTAGAACTTACAAATACACATTTGGAAGGCATGGAAAGTGCAGAATTGGCAAGGGTCCAGTTGGCCTGGTTCATAACGGCCGTGCGGATCTGTGCAGGCGTGGTCGCCGGGGTTCCCGTACAGTTAAAACGGGCGATGGTCGGCAGTATGCCGCCGGGCATGGTGCCTGTATAAAAAGCATTGGTACCTCCGGTAAGACCGGGAGGCATAACGGATGAATTGGGACCGATGGTACAACCCGCTCCGTCCCAGGTTGCCGTGCTGGTATTGGCATTACAGGTAAGAAAGTGCAGACCGGCAATGATCGTAACGCCGCCGCCCGTAATAGATCCGCCACCACCCTGGAAGGCAATGAACTGGTCGCCCACGTTCGAGATGGACAGTCCGTTCGGAGAGGTTCCTTCTGTAAGCGTTACACTACCGTTGGAGGTAAAGGTACCTGATACCGGGTTGTATACCCGCGCCGAAAGGCCGCAGATATAGATCTCTGTGCCCCAGGGTAAGGCCGAACCGGTGGTCCAGGTAATGGTCCCTTCTGTGGAACCCGCGCCCACCCAGCCGCTGCCGTTATAACCGCGGTCGGTAATGCTGATCTGCGTACTGGCCGAAATATTGGTAAGCAGCACAAAAGCGATGGTATCACCTGCCGCAGGCGATGCGTTGGAGTTGTACCCCGTGAAGGCGATATCGCCCGCAGCAAGGCTCGTCTGGGCCTTAAGATCGCGGCCCTGCAAAATCGCTGCTGCAAGCAGGCAGAAAAGCAGAAACGCCTTGGATGCAGAATGTACGTAATGTTTCATGTTTGAGATTTTGGATAAGTGATTTATTGAATAGTGGTAAAACGATCGCCTTTCTTCATTCCGAAGCTCAGGAGCCGGTGTCCGGACATAAATCCTTCGTCGGTATAAATAATATCGATTTTAAGTTGCGTATTGTCTTTGCATTGCACGCAAAGTCCGCCCTCGCGGTCGATGGAAAGTACCGTACCGGGCAGGGCTCCGTTTGCGTCTGCCTGTACCGGCGTAGCTTCCACAATGCGTACGTTCCAGCCGTTCCATTGTGTATAGGCCCCTTTGTTCCAGGGGTTACAGGCCCGGGCCAGTGCGGCGGCCGCAGCGGCATCCTGGCTTTCCCAGCGTACACATACTTCGGCCAGACCCGGCCTTTTGAAATAACGGGCCCCGCTTTCATCCTGTGCCTGCCCTGTATGCTGAAGCGAATTCAGCACTTCGGGAATGATGCGTGCACCCAGGTAAGCCAGCTGGGTACACAGCAATCCATGTGTCATATCTGCACTCAGCGGCAAAGGCTGACGAAAAAGCACCGGTCCGCGGTCGATACCTTTTTCAACCGCATGCACCGTAATGCCCGTTTCTTTTTTCTGCTGGCGCAGGGACTCAAAAACCGGGTCTGCACCACGCATCTCCGGTAATAATCCGTAATGAAAATTGTAGAATTTTGCCTGTCCTGAAAGTACCTCAGCCGGTATTTTCCAGGGGAAGGTCATCATAAACACGGTCTCAGCCCGGCTGGTCTCCAGCCAGTTGTTCAGCTGCGCAGCTAAATCCTCTTTACGGAAAAGTTGCAGGGGAATACCCGTCTGTGCAGCAAAAACAGAACAGAAATCCATAATATCCGCATTGTTCTCCGGCACGCCTATTGCACAGAGCAATCCCATACCATGCAGGGTCTGCAGGGCGGGAACAGCCATACGGTTGTTACAGAGAAGAGCTATATGCGGGCGGGTGTTACTCATGAGTCCAGGCAGGCGTATGCGTTCAGCCATGAATTGGCCGTTGTGGTCTGTATATAATCGATATCGCGCTGCAGCAGTCTGCGTTCTTCCTGCAGGTCTCCGGCATCGCGTACATCGCTAAGGCGGCAGTTACCCGTTTCTTCGTTCTTCGTTACCCGTGCAAAATATACCGGTGCTTCCGAGAACTGGGTGTCGGGATTTATCTGCACGCGGCCGCGGGGCGAATCCAGAACGATCCCTTCCGGGCTGCCGGTTTCCGTGGCGGCTATAAAAAGGGCGGCTTCCCAGCCCAGCAGTGAAAACAGGTTGGCTTTATTTTCGCGGATGCTTTCCAGGGTACTTACAAACGCTTCGTTTGCCGGCGTGGCAATGCTTTTGGCCCACGGAACGGCCGCATCCCAGTCCTTACCCGGATAGGGTATTTTGGCCAGCCATTCTTCCTCAGCCGTAAATGCGGCGCCGTAGGTATCGTAAGTGGTACTCAGCTCCAGGCGGCTGCTTTCCCGGAAAAAATCTTCGGCCATATCGCCGCAGAAAGAAGCCAGCATTGCGGCATCTTTATTTTCTCCCAGGTATTCGGCCAGGCGTTCCAGGCTAAACTCGGCCCGGCGCAGCGGTGTGATATGGCTCAGGCCCACGGTACCGCCTTTATCTTCGGCCGCCGTGGTGTAGCTGTACGAAGGACGGTAACCCGCATCGTAGAAGGAACAGCTGAGTGCAAAATTGCGGTAACCATCCGCAGCAGCCTTCTGCATAATGGTGCGGCAGCAAAGATTACCTTGTAAAGAAAGGAACCAGGCATGGGAAAGTTTTCCCTGGAATGCCGGGAAATGATACCCGCTGTCGAGCACCACCAGGCGTTTGCCTGAGCTCTGGAAGAGAGCATGCACATACTCGGCCGAAAGCGGGTTCATATACGCCACTACCACATCGGCACCGTCGAGCAGTACCTGCTCGCAACGGGCATAGATCTCCTCGTTTTTGGCAGCCAGGCCTATACTGGCCGAAACTACCTCATACCGGGCATCCAGACCTGTTCTTTTCAGGCCCGACTTAAGTCCGTCCATCATGTCAAAAGACAGGGACGGGTACAGCATGGAGCGGGGTAAAAGTAAAGCTATTCTCATGTATCAGTTATAACAGGGAATCCCCCGACGGTTTTTGCACCGCCAGGGGAACCCGGATTAATGTAATTTCGGATGTTTATCCTCTGGAAGGAAAAATTCCATACAGGCAGATTATATAATTCATTCCGAGATAAGGCTGCATCAGGCTCATCGGCTGGTTAGACCCGGTAACACTTACGGTTACACTGGTGCTGATCGGCTTCATGGTGGTGTCCGGCGTTTTGTTGGAATACAGTCCGCCGAGAGCCGCCAGGTGATTGCCGGTAGGTGTTCCCACATCCCCGGAATCTGAATAGGCCGGGATACTCAGTGCCAGGCCGGGAGCCGGACTATGGGTATGAGCGGGCAGATTGGCCATGGTGGCCGTTACGTTGTTCACACCGTTCACTTCGCCCAGCTGGTATGTGTTTATTCCGGCTGCATTGCCGGTTCCCATAGGTATGCGGCCACGCATGTCGGGCAGCGCAAAGGTCTGGATCCCGTTACCTCCGTATGTGGTTCCCAGCAGGCTGAACAGGGCCTGGTTGGTATTTATCGGTAAAAGTTGTCCGGCACAGTATGCCCAGGATTTCGGTTCGAAATTCCCGGCAAAAAGGCGGATTTCTGACATTGTTCCTTCCATAATTTCAAAAAGGTTTTGAGAATTGTTGTGTTAAGGATTAATTGTTTCTGCTGGGGAAAATACCTTCCACGCAAATAATGTAATTAAGAGCCGTGATCGGCTGTATGATCGGGAACGGGATACCCGCGCCCGCCGTGCTCAGTGCTACCGGGGCCGCAATGGGAGCCAGGTGCGAATCGGGCACTTCTGCCGAATAAGCGCCGGCCAGTCCGGCCAGGTAGTTATTGGTGGGCGTTCCCTGTGTATCGGTACCGCTGTATGCCGGCATCGAAACTACGGCCGAAGCAAAGTGATTGTGTGCGGGCATCTGGGATACCGACATACTTGCCGTTTCTGTTCCGGCAGCCTGACCCAGTGCAATGGGCGTAAGGCCGGGACCTGTTCCTGCACCTACGGCCACGCGGCTGCGCAGGTCGGGCAGGTCAAAACTGGTAACACCGTTGCCGCCGAATGTATCGCCGATAATAGCGTACAGGGCAGAATATTCTGATATGCTCATGGAGCTGCCGTCGCAGAACGCCCAGCTGCGCGGGGCAAAATTACCTGCAAACAGGCGTACTTCTCCTATATAACCTTCCATAAAATTTTAATGTTTAATAAGTTAAGGTGTAACTTGCTGAATAAGATCTGTGGACACAATTACTGTCTGGCCGGGAAAACACCGTACATACAGATAACGTAGTTCATACCCAGTGCCGGCTGTGTGATCGTAAGCGGCTGACTGGCACCGGCGATTCCAACGGTTACGTTATACGGAATCGGATGCAGGTTCGTATCACCCGCCAGGTTCGTATACATCTGACCTTTTGCGGCCAGTACATTGTTGGCCGGCGTGCTGGCCGTGCCTTCATCCGAATAAGCCGGAATAACAATGTTGTTGGTTGCCGTGTGCGTGTGCGGCGGCAGGTTCGATGACAGCAGCGTTACATTGTTCACTCCCGTCATGGCTCCCAGGGGATAGTAGCTGAGGCCGTTACCCTGCCCTGCTCCCAGAGCTGAACGTCCTTTCAGATCGGGTAAGGCAAATGTCTGCACTCCGTCGCCACCATAAGTGGTACCCAGAATGGAATACAGTGCCGTATTGGATCTGATTGCGATAATCGAGCCGTCACAATACCACCAGTTTTTTGGTGCGAATGTAGCGGCAAAAAGGCGGATTTCTCCGATTGTACCTTCCATAGGCTCAGGTTAAATGGTTAAACGATTTAGATTCTTTAATGGTGAACAAATATAAGCGACTAAAAAGGACTCCTGCAAATTAAGTTTAGATGGCCTTCTTTTATATACGAAAAAAAATACAATATCAATTTATTGATAAACAAATAGTTAAACACAATTGTAAACTTAAAACCCTGCCATTGTATACCCCAAATACAGGTAATTTCACCCGGAAAGTTTTCAGGGGCCTCTTCGGTAAATTTTATGTAAAATATGCATTTTACTTATCCTACTTGTTTGGTAGGATAAATAATTTAATATACTTTTGCCCCCGAAACAGAAAAACAACCGTTCCCGGTGAAAACAACATTAACACATAACGCTCCGTGCATGCCTGCTTCCCCGAAGATGTGGTCACGTATGTGTATGTGTGCACGTTACCGGATAAAACCTGTATAAATTCGTCAGATACGTACTTTATATAGAAACGCTCCGGGTAATTCCGGGGCGTTTTTTTTTTTGACATAAACAGAAAGTAACAGACATGAAAGCGATGATCCACGGCAACACGATCCGACCGAACCTGCGGGCAAACGACAACAATATGAAATGTTGGCGAATGCACATATATACGAAGCACGGCTTATAATACTTTTTCTTTAATTGGTTAAAGAGTCCCGCCGTGCTACTGTACCGCGGGACTTTTTTCATTCAAATAAAACGATATCTATGTTACAGAATACAATACAGAAGAGAGCGATACCGCTTGCCTTCGCCAGCATTTTTATTATATGGGGCTCTACCTTCCTGGCGGTAATGTACGGCCTTAAAGGGTTCCCGCCTTTTATTCTTTCAGGGTTCCGCTTCCTGGCGGCCGGCCTGCTGCTTTTTGCCTGGAAATACGGCAGCGGGGAACGCCGTCTGAGCCTTCGCGACTGGGGCCGTAATGCCCTTACCGGCATACTCATCCTTACCGGCGGTACCGGACTGGTGGCCTGGGGCGAACAATACGTGAGCTCTACCGAAGCCGCCATTGCCATTGCCACCGGCCCCTTCTGGTTCATTGCCATCGACCGCAAGAACTGGAAACATTATTTTGCCGATCCCTTTATCATCATGGGGCTGGTGATCGGGTTCATCGGGCTCTGGCTCTTTCTCAAAGACAGTGTGAGCGGCCATACGCACGGCGAAGGCAGTCAGCGTGCCATAGCCTTCATTGTACTGGCGCTGAGTTCCGTTTCCTGGGTGATCGGTTCTATCTTCTCCCGCAATTACCCGGCCAAAGGCTCAACGGTTATGAACAGCTCCCAGCAGTTGCTGATGGCCGGTGTGGCCAGTATGCTCATTGCTGCGTTCCGCGGTGAATGGAATAGTTTCTCAGCGGCACGGGTACCACTAAGCGCCTGGGCCGGACTGGGTTTCCTGGTGTTCTTCGGCTCCATTATTGCCTACCTGTCCTATATATGGCTGCTGAGTGTGCGTACACCGGCCATCGTAAGCACACACACCTATATTAACCCGGTGGTGGCCGTGATCGCGGGCTGGCTCTTCCTGGACGAGACCATCAGCGGCAGCCAGTTTTACGGGCTCAGCGTGATCCTGGCCGGCGTACTGCTTACCAATGTGCGGCGTTACCGCATCGGGCCCCGGAACAAAGTGCGTCTGCGTCGCGTCCGTCGCCAGGTGCAGGGCATGATCGCGTATTCACTTATCCCCCTGCGTTTCCATCGCTAAAGCGCTGCATGAGCTCTGAAAGCACACTCCGCTCCGAAAAAGGCAACCCGCTGGCCCTGCTGCCGCTGCTGCTCTTTGTTCTCATCTACCTGGGCGCCGGCATTGCCTTCGGCGACTTTTATCAACTACCGGTGCCGGTGGTCTTTCTGCTGACCGCCGTCATCGGTTTACTTCAGTTCCCTTCGGTGCCTTTTGCCCTGCGTCTGCAGGAATTCTGCCGGGGAGCCGGTCACAGCGATCTTATGCTTATGTGCCTTATTTTTATACTGGCCGGGGCTTTCGGGCAACTGAGCAAAGACATCGGCGCCGTTGATTCTGTGGTACAGTTCGCCCTGCACTACCTGTCGCCGGGGACCTTCGTGGCCGGACTTTTTGTCATTGCGGCCTTTATTTCGCTTTCTCTGGGCACCTCGGTGGGCACCATTGCCGCAGTTACACCTATTGCCGCTGGCTTGAGCCAGAGCGTGCCAGACAGCCTGGCTCCCGCCCTGGCTGCGGTGATCGGCGGGGCCATGTTCGGCGATAATCTCTCTTTCATTTCTGATACCACCATTGCCGCCACACGTACGCAGGGCGTGAACATGCGCGATAAGTTCCGTCTCAACGTTATGGTGGTACTGCCCGCCGCGCTCCTTACGATCGCCCTGTACATATTTTACGGTACACAAAGGCAGGAACTTCCGGCAGCCGGAGTTTACGACCTGCTTACCATGCTGCCCTACGCAGTCATTTTTGTGCTGGCCCTCTGCGGCCTTAACGTACTGTGGACCTTAGTATGCGGTATTCTGCTAAGCCTGGCCCTGGGTATGTACCGGGGCAGCCTGTTGCTGCTGCAGGGTATGGCTTCGGTAAATACGGGTATGGCGGGTATGTATGAGCTGTGCGTTATTTGTATACTCATCGGCGGAATAACAGGCCTGATCAGCTACCACGGCGGCATACAGTTCTTGCTGCAGCGCCTGGACCGGCACAGCGGTTCGCCACGCAGGGCCTCCCTGGGTATTGCGGCACTGGCGGCGGGCGTAAATGCCTGCCTGGCCAATAATACCATCGCCATACTGATCACCGGGCCCGTAGCCCGCGAGATCGCCGTTAAAAACAATGTCGATCTGCGCAAAAGCGCCAGTATACTGGATACCATAACCTGTTCGGTACAGGGCCTGCTTCCCTACGGGGCACAGGTGCTTACGGCGCTCACGCTGGCCGGGTTTGCCGTACCGGCCTCTGAACTTATTGCCGTACTCTATTACCCTTTGCTTACCGGGTTGAGTACCCTGCTGTTTATCCTGCTCTTCAACCGTAAAAAAGGCATGCCCGGCCACACTCCCTAAAAGCCTGTACACCGGTGCAGTGCCGTTCCCTGCCCCTGAATTTTTCGGGTATATGCCCGGTGACGTAAACCGAATTCCTATATTGCCAAAAAAAAACAATGGCCGAATTGATAAAAAAACTCCTGGAAGGAAACAAGGAATGGGTGAAAAAAATGAATGAGACCATTCCCGACTTTTTTGATCAGCTGTCGAAAGGACAAAACCCGCAGTTCCTGTGGATCGGTTGTTCCGACAGCCGCGTACCCGCCACCGAAGTAACCAATCACCTGCCGGGTTCTATTTTTGTACACCGTAATATTGCCAATATGGTGGTGCATACCGATATGAACATGCTGAGCGTGGTGTATTTCGCCGTTAAACACCTGAAAATAAAACACATTATCGTATGCGGCCACTACGGCTGCGGAGGTGTGAACGCGGCGATAACCGGCGACAACTATGGTTTCCTGAACAACTGGCTCTCGCATATACGCAATGTGGGCATGCTGCATAAGGAGGAGCTGGAGCTGATCAGCGACCCGCAGAAAAAATCTGACCGCTATGTGGAGCTGAACGTACAGGAACAGGTAAAGAACCTGTCGATGGTCTCCTTTATCCAGGACGAATGGGAAAAAGGTGAATATCCCTATATTCACGGCTGGGTGTACAGCCTCGAGGACGGGTATATCCGCGACCTGAAGCTTACGCGCAACACCGTGGCCCCGTTATAGAACAGCCTTTTCCAGTCTTACGGTTTTCCCTTATCTTTCGGCATGCTTCACCATACGATACTTCTCATCATTTCGCTTCTCTTTGCTGTTTCCATGCTGGTGATGCTGGGGCAGAAACTACGTATATCCTACCCGATATTCCTGGTACTGGGAGGCCTTATCATCAGCCTGATACCGGGCATTCCGCATATTGAACTGGACCCGGAGCTGGTCTTTATCATCTTTCTGCCGCCCATTCTCTATGAAGCGGCCTGGTACACCTCATGGAACGATTTCTGGAAATGGAAACGCCCCATCGGGCTGCTGGCCTTCGGGCTGGTGATCTTTACCTCCTGCATAGTAGCCCTGGTCTCCAGCCAGATGATCCCCGGGTTTACCCTGGCCATGGGTTTCCTGCTGGGCGGCATCATTTCGCCCCCCGATGCCGTGGCGGCCACCTCGGTGCTCAAAGGCATCAAGATTCCCAAACGTGTGGTGACCATCCTCGAAGGCGAAAGCCTCATCAACGACGCGTCCAGCCTCATTGTGTTCCGCTTTGCACTGGCAGCCGTACTCACCGGGCATTTCACCCTGCGGGAGGCCGTTTCCGATTTCTTTATCGTGGCCGGCATGGGTATTGTGTGCGGACTGGCCGTGGCCATGGTCTTTTATGTGATCCACCGCTACTTTCCTACTACGTCAAACATCGATACGGCACTTACCTTTATGGCCCCCTACATTATGTACATCGGGGCAGAGCAGTTCCACTTTTCCGGGGTAATGGCTGTGGTAAGCGGCGGACTCTTTCTTTCGTACCGCAGCAATGTCATTTTCAATCACCAGTCGCGCCTGCAGACGGTAAGCGTATGGTCTACCGTTATTTTTATCCTCAACGGCATTATTTTCATTCTTATCGGGCTCGAACTGCCTATTATTGTAGAAGGTCTCAACGGGTACTCCATCAGCGAGGGCATACGTTACGGACTTATTATCAGCGCTATTACCATTCTTATCCGTTTTATCTGGGTATACCCGGCGGCCTTTGTACCCCGCTGGCTCAGCAAATCGATCCGGGCCAAGGAACCCAGTCCGGGCTGGCAGGGGCCCCTGCTCATCAGCTGGGCGGGTATGCGCGGAGTGGTATCGCTGGCTTCGGCACTTTCGGTGCCCATGCTGCTGGATAACGGCCAGCATTTTCCACAGCGCAATCTCATCCTGTTCATCACCTTTGTGGTGATCCTGGTAACCCTGGTGGTACAGGGCCTGAGCCTGCCCTTCATTATCCGCTGGGCTCATATACGCGAGATCGACGACCTGATCCCCGTAGAAGAACAGGAAGCCGCCATACGCCTGCGCCTCATGCGTTCGGCCCTGGAACGGCTTAACCAGGCACACGCCCCGCATATTTCGGCCAACGAACTGGTAGAGAACCTGAAAAAACGCCTCGAGAACGACATCAGTCTTACCCACCAGCGCCTGGAATCGCTGGAATGCGATACCATGGAAAAGGCCGGGATCGAGCAATACAACCGGGTACTGCTGGACCTGATACAGGCACAGCGCAGCGAACTGGCCAAAATTCACCACGAACGCATTTTTGAACACGAAGTGGTACGCAAGCAGGAAAACCAGCTCGACCTCGACGAAGCCCGTCTTACACTCTAAACCGTTACGGAATATGCATACCGGAAGCCATTATAAACTGAAAGAATTCCTTGTCTGGACCAAGGTCAACATTTTTATCCTCGTACTTATTTCCACCATTCCCACCGTACTTTTTGCCGTTTTCGGCTGGCACTGGCTGGGCATACCCTGGGTTCCGGTAGCCCTGGTAGGTACGGGTGCCGCTTTTATCGTGGGCTTTAAAAACACCCAGACCTACAACCGCCTCTGGGAGGCCCGGCAGATATGGGGAGCCGTAGTAAACAGCAGCAGAAGCTGGGGCATTATGGTGCGCGATTTTATCCAGAGCGGCGATGCCACTGCCGACGCCGAAGTACACAGAACCCTGGTATACCGGCATATAGCCTGGCTTACGGCCCTGCGTTACCAGCTGCGCAGCCCGCGTTCCTGGGAAAACCAGAACAAATCCTACAACGTAGAATACCACCGCCATTTTAAAGTACCCGAACAGCAGATGCCCTTTGCAGAAGCCGTGCGGCCTTACCTTTCGGAAGCCGAGTTTGCACAGGTACAGCACAGGGCCAATCCTGCCACGCAGATCATTGCCATCCAGTCGGAACAACTGCGCCTCCTGAACCGGAACGGAAGCCTGGAAAACTACCGTTTTGTAGAGCTGGAACGCCGCCTGGCCGACCTCTACGAACAACAGGGCAGGTCCGAACGCATCAAGAACTTCCCCTACCCGCGCCAGTTCGCCAGCATTAACCTGTTCTTTATCTGGATATTCGTATGCATTCTGCCTTTCGGTATGCTGAACGAGTTCAACAAGATCGGCGATTACTGCGTATGGTTCACCATCCCGTTCAGCGTGCTGGTTTCCTGGATCTTTACCTCTATGGAACAGGTGGGCGAAAGTACGGAGAACCCTTTCGAAGGCGGTCCGAACGACGTACCCATCACCGCCCTGAGCCGCAGCATCGAAATAGACCTGCGCGAAATGCTGAATGAGAGCGATTTACCCAAACCGATAACGCCTGTAAACAATATTTTAATGTAGAAAATGTAACCCGGCGCAGCCAATTTCAGTATAATACGGATAGAGGTAATGCGCATACCTTATTCATGACACAGGCCTGCTATTACAAAACCCTGCCATCATACCCGCTCCGAGTTTTGTAAATAACAGTAATCATGAGTAATAAAAAGCATTTAGAAACGGTTAGACGATTTTATCCTGATGCGCTCGCAAGTGAAGATGCCATAACCATGCTGCTGCAGATGATATCCGATCATGCGGGTTACAAACCTGCCCAGCTGGTATATGCTGATAGTATAGGTTCCGACGAAATAAACTCCGTACAATATCCTGCCAATGCCCTGCAGATGCTGGGGCCTTTCCGGATGGGCGGTTTGTGCGGGTATCCCTTTGCGGGCAAAACCGGCATGCAGATGTTTGCACAGCACGTACCCGAAGACGGGGCGGCCTGCATCCTGTATGCGCCCAATACCGGGGTTACCAAAGATGCCAATATCGGGGCCGTACTGCGTTCGGGACAGATCAGTTATTCGCCCTGCAGTTATCCCGTACATGCGGCCATAGCCAAACTGCGGGCGCGGCGTATAGAGCCGGGCAAACGCTCGCTCTCCGACCACCAGATGAACATCATTGAACAGATCCTGTACCAGCACGAGAACCGCATCATTACCGCCGAAAATCCTGTGCTGGAGGCTACCGGTATCATGTACGACGCCATCGACCAGAAGATCGAAGAACTGGTGGCCGGTACCAAGTTCACCTGCAGACACGTGATCCTGGCCGGGGCCATCTTTATCAACGGGGATTACGACATGGGCTCCTTTATCTCCTTTAAACGCATCGGGATACTGGATACCACCACCAACGAACGTACCGAACTTTTGCAGACCCTCGCCTGAAAAGCGGAAAAGTTTGCGTAATTTTTTGTATTTTAGGTTCGTCCTTACGGGACGGACCTTTTTTTACGCCCCAAATGATGAATGATAAGCTCCTGGTATACCTGTGCCTTGCCCTTTTATTCGGGCTGCCGCTGGCAGCCATAGGTCTTGCGTACTGGTTCGATTACAAAGCCGGCAAAAAGGCTTTTACCCGCAGCATCCACAGTATGGGTGTACCGGCATTGCTATTGCTGCTTTTTGTACTGGGCAGTCCTTTTTTTCAGAAAGATCTTTTCCCGCTCTGCGTAAACGACCGTAACTATAATGCACAGCGCCTGCAGAAAGGGATACCGCTTATTGAAGACAACTGGTCACTGCAGGAAAATAACGGTGACCGCTACCTTAAAATTTACACATATCCGTATTCCCGGCCAGAAAAACGAAACATTCATATACGTAAATCCGTTACATATAACCTGCTTGGTCCCGAAACGGAAACGGACTTTTTCAGGGAGGGGGACCAGATGCTCGTTACCGAGTATGACTATCGCCAGCATAAAACCCGCTATACCCATATAGACCTAACCTCTGCTGCAGCTTCAGGCCGTGTTCATTACAGCCAGATCACCGGTGAACAGTTCAAAAGAATCCTGGACAACTGGACATTGATGAATATGAAATAAACCACGCCTATGCTGATCTTTATAAAAAAAATCACCGCTATCCTCATCATTGCACTCTGGGGCTACCAGCACAGGTCGGCTCCTGCGCAGCCCAGACAGCAGATCATAAGCGCCGGGATCTATGAATTCCGCCTTCCCGATGGGCTTTCCCATTCCCGTGCCAGGGGTTCCGACGGACAGGCCGGTTGCCTGTACAACGACAGTCTTGTTATTTATTACGGCTGCGGCCCCTATGTAAGCGATCTGCCCGAAACGCCTTCCGAATTTTTTGCCTCCAACGAATGGTACGGCAATGCGCTGAACCACATCATCAGCAAGGGACTGTTCAGCGGCGGCCCGCGGCCGGATATACAACTGCTGGACTACTACCCCGTTTACAACGACTGCAGACGTCCGCAGTACAACGCCGTATGCCGCTACAACGAAACCGTGTTCGAAGTTCCGGTTCAGCTGCCCGAACACATGCGCGACTATAGTTTCCGCGCCGATACCATGTACCGGCAGTACCGCAAACTGGTCTTCCCGAAGAAAGGTACCGAAGGCCGCTGTGGTGTCTGGATCGATCCGCAGGACAGCCTGCTTTCCGAAACCTATGGCCCGCTCACTTTTATAGCTCCCGACGGCAGAATATCACAACGTAAAGTACTGTTGCAGCTGATGGGCTCCGTACGTATAAAATCCGTTTATCTATGAGTAAAAAACTCCTCTTCATCTTTTTCATCCTTATCCCGTTTCACCTGCCCGCACAGACGGATAACGAAAGTAAGGCATTTAAAAAAGTGCTGGACAAACGCAGCGGCATCCCCATTTATTTTGAGTGCAGTGCGGAGACCTTTCCGGCCTACTGGCAAACGCCCGAAATTGCAGCGGAATGCAGCAGTCTCGACCGCGAAGAACGGGACCGCAGTGCCGAACTCGTAAAAAAGGCCATGGCCAAATACCCCGTAGCCGTGCTGCAGCAAAACATTAAAAAGGTGTATGTATTAAAAACCATCCGTTTCTACGGGCAGCCCTTCGGGGGCACCAATTCGCTGGATGCCGTGTACCTGACCAATAATGGCGTATCGCTGGGTTATACCGACAGCTATATCGAACAGGTGTTCCATCATGAATTTTCGAGTGTGCTGCTGCGCAATTTCCCGGCCGACCTGGATACCGGCGCCTGGGTACACAACAATACCGCACCGTACGGCAAAGGCGGCGTATATGCCCTGCAGTCCGTGAGTGCCGGCACCGTATTCGATTCCCTGTACTGGAAGCACGGTTTCCTGTACCAGTACGCCCAGTCGGACATGGAAAATGACTTCAACTCCTTTGCCGAGAATATTTTTGCGCCCAATCCCGGTTTCTGGGATGCGGTATCGCATTACCCGGCCCTGCAGAACAAGCTGAACCTGATCATTGCCTTTTACAACCGGCTTAATCCGGCCTTTACCCGCGACTATTTCTACACCATAGAATAAGAGAACTATGCCGTTACCCCGTGTCAGCTTCCGGAACCCTGCCCGCCGGGATCATGATACTCAAAAGATCATTCAGCCCCGGGCCAAACCGAATAGGTCAGGAGCGCATCCGGGCCAGCAGGGCACCGCTTAGTCCGCTTAGTCCACCGATAAGTGCACCCACAAAAACCGTTACCAGGAAGAACCAGGAGGCCTGCGGAGGCAGCGTAATTACTTCGGAAAGGGCCGCCACGAACTCGGGACTACCCTCGCTCATGCGCCAGGCGGCCGTGCCCGCCCACATAAGACCAATGGCCAGGAAACCCGACAGGAAGGCCTGCCCCGGTTTGGGAAGTACAAAGGCACAGAATACAAAAGGCACAATGGCAATGATCCACCAGGGCAGCAGCCATTCCAGGCCAAAAGCTACCAGGGCGGTAAGTATGGTTGTAATTAAAAAACGTTTCATATCTCGGGTCTCGGGTGTTTAGTGAAAATATTTCTGATGCTGGGTTTGTGCCGCAGCGGCTTCATCGGCATTCTTAAAGAACTTCAGTTCATAGTAACGGCCGCCGGCCCAGTCTTCGATCATATTGGCATAATAGGCACTGCCCGGGTTACCGCTTTGTCCGCCGGGATAGATCCCGAATGCCTTAACTCCGTTCTCGAAAGATACGATCATCCGCCAGGACGGCCCCCATCGGTCACTGCAGGCATTGATAATGGAATAGTTACCGCCCGTTTTGATGCCGAAACGGCTGAACGGTTTCAGCTGCAGGATATGCTGTACTGAGGTGTTTTTGAACTTATACCATTGCAGGGCCTCGCTGTCTCCTTTGCTCAGGGAATCCAGGTCGGCCAGGGCTCTCGCCAGAGACAGGCGGCAGATGGCCTTTCCGTCTTCCACCGCGGCGGTATTCTTTATATCAAAAACCTTCGAAAAGGGTTTGTCTTTCAGCAACAGCCAGGTGCTGTAGGTGCCGGGCAACTGTTTTTCACCTTTTACGCCATCCCATTCGTCGTAGGTCATGGCTTTGAAGTGCCGCAGCCAGCTTTCGAAAATGGCCGGCGCCACCTGTCCGGCGTCGTTAAAGTAGTTCCAGCTTTTCAGGATACCCAGCCAGTTGTCGTGCCCGCTCCAGTCGGCCGGCGTAACGTACGACAGCATCAGGGGCAGGTATTCCGAGGCAATGGTATTGTAATTATCATTCTGCATGGTTTTCATAAACTCCACATCCATGCCCGAATTCTGTGTAAGCAGGTAATTGATCCGGCGGTTACGGTAATGCTCGAACATACCATCGTAAATGTAAGGATAGGTAGAATCGGTGGGATGCTGGTTGGCCGAACTCACAAAACCGCGGGCCGGGTTCAGCACGTGTGGGTTCTGGCTGTAGGGAATAACCTCGCTGATGAAGCCTTCCGAAGTACCGCCTTTCATAACGCCCCAGTGTGTTCCCGCAGGGTATTTGAGGTGAGCGCCCTGCTGTTTGATGGCGATATCGCCGTTGGCACAGGCAAACACAAAATTCTGGGCCGGACAGCCGAAATTATCCAGGGCTGTTATGTAATCGGCATGGTTCGCCGCCTTGTTCATCAGTATAAAGGTCTTGAGCTCGTTGGCCGGGATAAAGGCCGTCCAGTTCATGGCCAGGTCGCGGCCGAAACCTTCGGTCATCAGGCTGTCTTCGTACACCACGCGGCCCATACGGGTAACGGGAATACGCTGCACCAGCGGGTCCCTGCCTTTTATATGAATGGTATCCTGTTCAAATTCCGTTTTTTCCCAGGCTCCGTTCCATTTGTACTCACTTTTAGAGGCGTCTTTCCATTCCACCTCGTACCAGTCGCGCACGTCGCGGGTACCATTGGTCACGCCCCAGGCAATATTGTTGTTAAAACCCGAGATCACACAGGGCGAACCCGGCAGTGAGGCACCGTACACATTATATTCCGGGCTGCACAGCTGTATCTCGAACCAGATGGACGGCAGGTTAAGGGCCAGGTGCGGGTCGTTGCACAGGATGGGCTTACCCGATCTCGATTTGGCCCCTGTTACGGCCCAGTTATTACTGCCTATACCTTCGAAATAAAAAGGGTTTTCCATTTCGGGGTAAAAGCCGGCTACGGATGGCGCCGCGGCGGGAAGCGAATCGGCCAGGGCGGCAGAGTCGCGCGGTACATTAAAATTCCAGGGCGTTCCCGAAGGGATGATCGGGTCTGTGGTCCCCTGCGGAAAACGCGTATAGAGAAAATCGGCGTCTTCCTTATCAAAGAGTTTGTAGGCATTGGCAATACCCAGGTCGCCGTCGTTGTCGGTAAGCATCTGTGCCATGTATTTCAGCAGCAGGGCGCTTTTCAGGGGCGACCATTTTTCGGGGCGGTAGTTCAGGAGTTTGTATTCCAGGGGCAGGTTGCGGTACGAAAGGCGTTCGATATAGGCATTGATCCCGTCGCTGTAGGCCTGTGCCACCATGGCCGTGAGCGGGTCCTTCATCATTTCGGCGGCGCTGGCCTTAGCCGAGCTGAGCATACCGTTTCGGCGCTGCAGGCGGTCGAATTTCAATACTTTTTCGCCCAGTGTGGGATACAGCACTTCGGACAGGCGGCCGGCGGCGGCACGCGTCTGGAAATCCATCTGCCACAGGCGCATGGAAGCCGTTACAAAACCCTGGGCAAAGAACATATCGCGGGTAGTCTGTGCAAACACGTGGGGCACCAGGCGCTCATCCCAGTATATGTGCACTTCTCCCTCAAGCCCGTCCATCTTCAGCGCTTTCTGGAACTGCGGCTGTGCCGGTTCCATATTGGCCCAGAAACCGTTCACCGGATCCACCAGTTTGCCCAGCGGAGGCACAAAGGTGTTGTTTACTTTAAGACTGTTGTTGAGAAGAACGGTAAGGGCTGTGAGAATAACTGCCGAAAGAAAGAATTTGAAAAACTTCATGCGGTTTGGGTAGAATTAATGTTTGAGGTTTGCGTCAGAGCCGTTTTTTTTACTTCTTCGATAAAGGTAGCAACGTTTTCGAAAGATTGATCGGCCTGCGGTAAAAAACCGCCAAACATCTGGAAAACATGGATCATGCTTTCGTAGGACTCTACCCTGCACGGAATGTTTTTTTCGGCAAAGCGTTCGCGGATGCGTTCTGTATCGTAATACAATACTTCGTCTTCGCCGATCTGGATCAGCAGCGGACAAAAATCTTCATAACTGCCGTAGATGGGGGAAGCCAGGGGGTGCTTCAGCGTACCTTTGGCATATTTCTCGCCCCAGAGGCGTACGGCCTTAATATCGATAAAAGGGTCGCGTTTCTCGCGGGAGGCCACGTCGGGATGCGAACATTCCAGGTCGCCCCAGGGCGAGAAACAGGCAATGGCCAGGGGCAGCGGCAGGTGATGATCGCGCAGCTGCAGTGCCGTAGCCAGGCAAAGCCCTCCGCCCGCACTGTCGCCCGAGAAAATGATCTTTTCGGCCGGGATGCCCTGTAAACGCAGGTAGCTGTAGGCCGCCACCGCATCTTCCACCGCCGCCGGAAAAGGAAATTCCGGGGCCAGGCGGTACTCAAAGATCAACACCCGGCATTTGCATTCCAGGGCCAGGCGCGTTACAATATTCCGGTGCGAACGCATGGAACCGTGATTATAGGCCCCGCCGTGCATGTACAGGATCACATGATCGTTCTTCATATTATCCGGTTCAATCCATTCGGCCGCCATATTTCCCATACGAAAGGGCGATATCTTTACCCGTTTTTTCGGATAGCCCAGGAACGAGGTCAGAAAATCCATCCCCTTGCGGTATTTATCGTCTGCATAATCATACCGGAAGACCATTGCCTTGGATATGATGAAAAACCATTTTATCAGTCGGATCTTCAGCTTTGCCAGGGTACCGAAATCCTGTTCGGTATACTGTTGCAGGCTGAAATACGGAAGATGCTGTACCGGACGTTCCATGGTTGCAATGTTAACGTTAATTAGATAAAGATAGCAAAAATACTGTATGCTTACATACCTTTTATCCGGATCGGGACCCAAAACACTATCTAACAGGCATTTTCGGACGTACAGACCCTTGAATGTATACAAAAAACATGCCTTTTTCCTGGCTGCACCACCCGGCAAAAAAAACGGTACATTGCAGAATGAAAAGCCAGCTGAAATGGCGTTTGCAGCTTCCGGCAACCTCATTTCTTAACATTGGCTTAACATTGGAGGTAGTAATATTGCACCACATTTTAAAAGCATGTTCGGATTAGATGCTGATTTAACACTCCTGTTACTGCTGTGCTTACTGTGCGCATGTGTATTTGAATTTATCAACGGGTTTCACGATACGGCCAATGCCGTAGCTACCGTAATCTATACCAATTCACTGAAACCGGTGGTGGCTGTTATTTACAGCGGCCTGTTCAACTTTGCCGGGGTACTGATCGGCGGTACGGCCGTGGCCATGGGTATCATTAAACTGTTACCGGCCGGGGTACTTACCGACCAGGACCTGATGCATAATATTGCCATGATCCTGTCGCTGCTGCTGGCAGCCATTGTATGGAACCTGGGCACCTGGTACCTGGGCATCCCCGCTTCTTCCTCGCATACGCTCATCGGTTCCATACTGGGTGTGGGTATTGCCTATTCACTCATTGAAAACATAGACCTGGCCCAGGGTGTTAACTGGGGTAAGGCCACACAGGTAGGTCTCAGCCTGCTGATATCGCCTCTTGTCGGGTTTACGGGCACCTTGCTGTTGCTGAAACTGGCGCGCAGGTTCATAAAAAATCCCAAACTGTTCTCCGAACCGGATAAGACCGCTACCCCGCCCTGGTATATCCGCTGGACGCTGATCGGCACCTGCGGCGCGGTAAGTGTGGCACACGGAAGTAACGACGGACAAAAAGGCATCGGCCTGGTTATGATGATCCTGGTGGCCATTGTTCCCGCCAAATTTGCACTGGACCATTCTACCGACGTAACGGCCCTGCACCGCGAAATTGTAAGCATTTCAGCTACGCTCGATAAAGCCCCCGCCTCCCTGCTCGATAACAAAAATTACCAGAAAGCCCGTAAAAACCTGGCCCACCTGGACAGTTCCCTGGCCGGACGCAGCAATTTTGACGGCCTCAATGCCGAGCAGGTACAGGATATACGCAAAAGCACCTACGACGCCTCTTCGGCACTTTCTAAAATGAACGAAGACCCGGCCGTACTGGCAGCCCTGCCCGATGCACACCTGGGCAAAGCCGCCAAAAAGATCAGTATGCCCATCGAGTACGCACCGTTCTGGGTAGCCGTTATGATCGCCCTCTGCCTCGGTATCGGTACCATGATCGGCTGGAAACGTATCGTAAAGACCATTGGCGAAAAGATCGGTAAAGAACACCTCTCCTATGCGCAGGGTGCCGGTGCCGAACTGGTTGCCGCCACTACCATACAGCTGGCTACGGCAACGGGACTGCCCGTATCCACCACACAGGTACTTTCGTCGGGTATCGCCGGAAGTATGGTGGCCAGCAACGGTATGAAAAATCTTCAGAAAGGCACCATCCGGAATATTGCCATCGCCTGGCTGCTGACGCTGCCCGTGACCATGTTACTGGCGGGCGGATTCTTTGCCCTGCTGCGTTTTGTATTATAGTACGGCGCGGCCCTAATTACAAAAATTTAATATTAAAAAGAAACCGCAGGCATTTTTTCACGTATACTTAGTGAAAACCCCAATTGCATGCGTCAGCTTAAAATTTCAAAACAAGTAACAAACCGTGACACCGCTTCCTTTGATAAATATCTCCAGGAAATCGGTAAAGTGGATCTTATTACCGCCGATCAGGAAGTGGAACTTGCTTCACGCATCCGAAAGGGAGACCAGTATGCCCTTGAACGTCTTGTAAAAGCCAACCTGCGTTTCGTGGTTTCTGTGGCCAAACAGTACCAGAACCAGGGACTCAGCCTTCCCGACCTGGTAAATGAAGGGAACCTGGGGCTCATCAAGGCGGCCCAACGTTTTGACGAAACCCGTGGCTTTAAATTCATTTCCTATGCCGTGTGGTGGATCCGTCAGTCTATTCTGCAGGCCCTTGCCGAACAGGCGCGTATTGTGCGCCTCCCGCTCAATAAGATCGGATCACTGAATAAGATCAATCGTACTTTTTCCACCCTGGAACAGGAGTTCGAAAGAGAACCCTCGGCCGAGGAAATTGCCGAAGCCCTGGAACTTTCGCCCGAGGAAGTGAAAGAAAGTATGATGAATGCCGGTAAGCACGTAAGTATGGACGCCCCGCTGGTAGACGGCGAAGAGGCCAATATGTACGATGTGGTACGCGGCGAAGACAGCCCCAATCCCGAAGACGGACTGCTGCACGATTCCCTGAAAAAGGAAATTGAGCGTGCCCTGAGCACACTTACCCCACGCGAATCGGACGTAGTGCGCCTGTTTTTCGGACTGGAAGGCAAACCGGCGATGACACTGGAAGAGATCGGCGAAAAATTTGACCTCACACGCGAACGTGTACGCCAGATCAAAGAAAAGGCCATCCGCCGCCTCAAACAGCAAAGCCGCAGCAAACAGCTTAAATCTTACTTAGGTTAGGGCTAAAACCCCCATTTTAGCCGCAAACCCCGTCAGCACCCCCTGCCGGGGTTTACTTGTTAACGTATATTGCGCCGGTTCAGCGCCCGCTGAAAAGCCCTTGCATTGCGGGTATGCTCGGCCAGGGTAGCGGCAAATTTATGTGTACCGTCCAGCGCTTCGGAGGCGCACATGTACAGGTATGTATGCTCTTCGGCATCCAGCACGGCATCCAGCACACCCGGCTGCACCATACAGATGGGCCCCGGGGGTAAACCGCTGTTTTTATAGGTGTTGTAGGGCGAATGAACTTCCAGGTCGGCATAGTACACCCGGCTGGCCGTGAACTTACGCAGGGCAAAAAGCACGGTAGGGTCCGACTGCAGGGGCATACCAATACGCAGGCGATTCAGGTACAACCCGGCAATACGGGGCCATTCCGAAGCGATACGGCTCTGTTCGCTCTGCACAATGGAGCCCAGTATGGTCACCTGTTCTTTTGTGAGGCCCAGTTTACGCGCTTTTTCCAGGCGCCCGGTATTCCAGAAACGGTCGTATTCCTTCTTCATACGGCGCATAAAGCCATAGGCATCCGTATTCCAGTACAATTCATAGGTATTGGGGATGAACAGCCCGATCACATTTCCCGTATCGGTACCCAGGGAATCCAGGAAACGCCGGTCGTTCATGGCTTTCATCAGGGAGGCGGAATCGGCCTCGATCTTGTTGGGCACACGCCCTGCGATCGTTTCGCGCAGGCGGGCGTAGGTAAGCACTACCTTTACCGGTTGCTGGCTGCCGCTTTTCAGCAGGTTGATCACATCCCGGTCCTTCATGCCTTTTTTTACCTGGTAACGGCCGGGGCGCCATTCACTGGTATCGCCCGAACGGTACACAGAGGCCACAAATGCGGCGCGGTCCTTAAAGAGTGAATCAGGCATTTGTTCAATGCTGTACGAAAAGGGTTTTGAACTGTATATGTAAATATAGCCGTCCTTTGCCACGTTCTTTACAAACCAGGTATGGTAATACCCGCAGGAGGATACCAAAAGTAGCAGGATGGGCAGCAAGATGCCCGCCGTTTTTTTTTCCGGGAAAAACATAGGCCTCAAAAATACGCAGTAGCTTTACTCCGCGTTCTATTTTACGCATTTTATTTTTATGAAACGTTATTTTCTTCCCATTCTGTGTCTTACACCGCTGCTGTATGCAGGCTGTAAAAAAGTTCCGCAAAAGGATTACCGCGGCGAGATGCGACAGTTCGTACAGGAGATATCGGCGTTTGCACGCAGCCAGGACCCGGACTTTATCGTGATCCCCCAGAATGGCCAGGAGCTGATCACTACCGATGGTAATCCTGACGGACCG
The DNA here is from genome assembly GCA_052437175.1 of Flavobacteriales bacterium. Classification (GTDB taxonomy): domain Bacteria; phylum Bacteroidota; class Bacteroidia; order CAIKAF01; family CAIKAF01; genus JACVCJ01. The sequence continues at coordinate 215,732 of JBQVOK010000004.1, read as the reverse complement.
CTGGCCGCGGAATACCTGGCGGCTGTAGATGGCTGCGGACGCGAAGACCTGTTTTACGGCTACAAATCCGACAATACCGCCACGCCCTCCGTAGACCATAATTACATGCTGAGCTGGGCGTTCCGCTGGCGCGATGCCGGAAAGACCGTTATGGTAACCGATTATACAAGTGCTTCGGGCCAGATGTGGCACTCCTACGAGCAGAACGCAATGCACGGCTTTATTTCCTTTGCCGCCGATGAGCGTAACCTGTACGATATTCCCTCCCAGCCTGTACAGCCGTATAACCACCACAACGGTAATGTGAGCCAGCTGAGCGAGGCCCGCAATTTCCTGTACCTCATCAATCCCGAAAAATACACTTCGAAGCAGACCTTCCTGAATGCCCTGCAGCAGACCAACTACGACCTGATCGTGATGGATGCCTTTTTTAACGACGAAACCTATACCCCCCAGGAGATCGCCTCCCTGAAAACCAAAGTACACGGCGGCACGCGCCTGGTTATTTCGTATATGAGCATCGGCGAGGCTGAAAATTACCGTTATTACTGGAAAAACGAATGGAAAAAGGGAACGCCTTCGTTCCTATACCGTCAGAACCCGGACTGGGCCGGCAACTACAAGGTCTTTTACTGGGAACCGGAATGGAAGGCCCTTATCACAGGGAATTCTGCATCGTACACCCAAAAGATACTGGATGCCGGTTTCGACGGGGTTTACCTCGACATCATCGACGCTTTCGAATACTACGAAAAAGACTAAAAATAAAAAGCCTCCTTTTACGGGAGGCTTTTCTGATCATTATAGAAAAGAATATTATTTACCAGCCGAACTTAACACCTACGGTAGGCAGTACCGGCAGCTGGTTCACCCGTTCTGAGGTGAGACGGTCGATATAAAATACGTTCTTACGGTTGTATACATTGGTCACGGCCAGGTTCACCTCAAAGTTGAGCCTTTCGTTGATCTGGAGCATGTATTTGGCACTCAGGTCCAGGCGGTGGTACCAGGGCAGACGGCCGGCGTTGAGATCGTCGTAAATAGTGCCGATGGTACCGTTGGCTGTGGTATAATCGGTCTGGATACCGTTCTGGAAATCGAGCAGCTCATACGTACCGCTGGTTTGTGTAAAGGGGAACCCCGAACCCAGGTTCCAGCGTGCGCCCAGCTCCCAGTTTCGTTTTTTACCCAGGCGGTACGAAGCCACCAGGTTGATGTTGTGACGGCGGTCGAACACCGGGTAATAGGTATCGATCTCGTCGTAACGGCGGGTAAAGGTAAGCGAATATACCGCCCAGATATACAGGCGGTCGGTTTTATAGTTCAGCAGGAAATCGAGACCGGCCGCATAACCGCGCTCAATGATAAAGTCTTTCTTGAGACGGTCGGGTTTATCGGCATTGAGGGCATTGTCTTCGTAAATTTTGTCGCGGTTCAGGTTGGTCAGCTGCTGAAAGTTCTTGTAATACCCTTCCAGGTTCAGGCTCAGGTTGCGGGTAATGTCGTACTCGAAACCGAGAATGGCGTGCTGGGCCTTCTGTAGTTTGGTGCGCACCTGTTTGCCGTCGAAGGTCTTGGGCAGGTTGTCTGAGCCGCTCAGGAAACCGTAGAAGAAGTTCACCACGTCGCGGTCGCTGTTGGCCGCAATCAGGTTCTGGCTGTACATACCGCCGCTGAGTTTGATACGGAATTTCTCGGAGGCGTTGTATTTAACCGCCAGGCGGGGTTCTGCCGAAATGTTGTTGAGCGAAGCATAGTAATGTAAACGGAAACCCGGGTCGAACACCCAGTTACCACGGTTCATCTTATAGCGCATAAAGGCGGCAAATTCCGTGGTGTTCTCTTCCTGGGAGATGGCCCGGTTGGCCGCATTGTAGAAGCTGAAATTGGTATTGAAGCCCACTACTTCCAGGCCATAGATGAGGCGGTCGCGGCGGAAGAAACTGTTGAAGTTAAGACCGAAGTTAAAACCGTTGATGCTGCTGGAACGGGGCGAGTTGTTGCCCTCGAGCAGCTGTATTTTATAGCTGGAGTAACCGAAATTACCGTCAATCTTCAGGTTACTGCTGTTCGGTACCAGGGTAAAGTTCAGTCCGCCGCCGTACTGGTTCCATTTTACATCGGAAATACCCTGGAAATTGGCACGGTCGGTATACGTAAAACCGAACATGCTTACTTTATTTCCCTTACCGGCATTCAGTGATATTTTACCGTAAATATCGCCATAACCGAAGGGCAGGCCTTCTTTACCGCGATCGCTGTACTGGTACAGCAGTTTGGAAGAATACGGCAGGTACGAATATTTACCGGCGATCATGTACGAAGCGCTTACGTTCGATTTTTCGCTGATCTTCTTAAAAGGTCCTTCCAGGATCAGTTTGCTGCTGAAGGTATTGGCCGAGATCTGGCCGGAATGTCTTTTCAGGTTCCCGTCTTTGGTGGTAATGTCCATAATGGACGAAATACGGCCGCCGTAGTTGGCGTTATAACCGCCCGTATATACCTCGGCGCTGCGGATGGCCTCGGTTTCGAGCACGGAGAACAACCCGATGCTGTGGAAGGGATTGTAGATGATCATCCCGTCGAGCAGGAGCTTGTTCTGTACGGGCGTACCCCCGCGTATGTACAGCTGTCCGCCCTGGTCACCCGTCATATTTACCCCGGGTACCACCTGCAGGAACTGCGCAAAGTCAGGATCACCCATGGTGGGCAGGCGTTTTATATCATCGGGCGTGATATTGATGGTAGACACCCGCGTATCTTCCTTTTTATTTACCGTTTCCCCAACGATAACGGTACCCGAAAGGCCCCGGGCCTCAGGCTTCATCAGGTAGTTCCGAATCACGGCCTCCCCTTCTTTAACGGTGATCTGTTCGCTGATGGTCTCATAGCCCAGGTAGGTCACCTTAAGCGTATAAGAACCTGCAGGCAGCTGGTTGAGAGAAAAGAAACCCGATGCGTCCGAAGTAATACCGTACTTGGTCCCTTCCAGTTTAACGTTGGCCGAAAAGATCGGCTCCCCGTTTTTGTCATTCTTAATAAAACCTTTGATGGTGGCCGGTTTCTGGGCAAGAAGCGCCGCCGGCATGCATATAAGGGTGATAAGGAATGTATATAACTTTCTCAACAGCATGGAATTTTTGTAGATTAACCCTGCAAAGTTATTCGTTCAATTGAGAAAAAGAACAGACAAATAATACTGTTTATCGAAGGCTTTCTTTTTTAAACCTTTTTATGAACTACAGTTCTTCTTCGCTCATTTCGGGTTCCAGGGCCCGGGCATTCTTAGGCGGACGTACAAAATCTAGCGGTTTCCGGCGCGCGTGCAGCCAGACCTCGTTCATCAGGGCACGGGTTTGTTTAAAGTTCACATTGCGCGAGCGGATGGCCACAAACAGGGCCAGGCCAAAGCTTACGGCAAAGTTCATGATGCCTATACCCACAATACCGGCAATAGTGATCAGTATTTCCTGCCAGCCCAGCTGATGGTTCAGCCCCACCACAGCCAGTCCGAAATTACCTGCGGCAAAGGTTATATGCCGTATATCGAGCGGCAGGCCGAAAAAAGTACCCAGCGTGCCCATGGTACCCAGGAAAATACCCAGGAAAAAGTTACCGGCCAGGCTGCCCATATTGTGTTCCAGGTAATGGCTCAGTTTCTCCAGCACAGAGGCCGGCATAATTCTGCGCAATAACGGATGCTGTTGTACACGCTGTGGTATCTTATTAAATATAACCCCATTGTCGTAATACCCGGAGATCAGTCCCGACAAAAAGAGACACACCCCGGCAATACCGGCATGAAACAGGGCCGGGCTCTTCCAGGGATGCAGTTCATGCACCATGTGATGCGCTTTTTCGGGATCGGCCAGGTGTTCGCCGAAAACAAAATAGTAGATCCATGCCAGTATATAGCCCACGGGAAAAGCGATGAGTACGTTGCCCACGAAGGCGATCAGCTGGCTGCGCGATATTTTCACGATCAGTTCGGAAAGGCCGGGTATGTCTACCTTATCGCGGTCTTTGCTGTCGAGCGAAGCGGCAATGTGTGCAGCGGTCATAGCCGGCTGCTTGGTGGCCAGGGTACCCCGTGTAAGCAATATGGCAATGAACCCGAACGAATAGTTCATGCTGTACAGGAAAGCCGTGCCAAAGGGCGACAGCTTCAGGTAATAAATAAGCGTTTTGATGGCGGTAAGAAAGCCTACAATAAAACCGCCCTTCATGGCCGAATACAACATGGTAATGTATTCCCGGCGCGAAGACGTTATGTAGTGCTCCCCCGTTTTACCGGCATGCTCGGTGATCTGGTAGGCCAGCATACCCAGGTTCTCGGAAAGGTGTTTACCCAGGTCGTTGCGCAGGTTTTCCTGCCGCACGGTAGCCTTAAAAAAGGAAATGATACGCTGGTTGCGGCGCTCACTCTTTTCTTCGGGCAACAGCAGTCCGAAGAGAATTTTAATACGGTCGATACTCTGGTGCAGACGTATCAGCAGGTAGGTAAGGCTGAGGCTGGTACCGTTCACATAGCGCTGTTTGCGCAGGGTATGCAGTACATCCTCGCAGATCATCAGTTCGGCATGGATACGCAGCCAGTCCCGCTGAACGCCTTCGGCAGCGATGCCTTCTTCACGGACCTTATCGGTAAAGGCCACAATTTTTTTGTTCTGACTGATGAAGGGCGAACTGCTCTGTTCCAGTTCGGGCATCTGGTTGGTAAGCACAGGTTCTATGCCCATGGCGGCAATGCGGTGCGATACAAACAGCACCGAATCGAGCAGGGAATTCTGTATCTCTTCTTCCTTTCGGTCGGCCGAAGGGTCTCCGAATTCGATCTCTTCAAAAAGTTCGGCCCAGAGGCTGTCGGGCACAGCATATATCCATTCGTGGTCCGACTCGCGGTGAAAAATACGGATGATGACGTCTTTCAGCTCCTGGTCGTCGAGGACGGGCGGAAATATTTTATAGGATATTTTGCGGAAGGTCTCGGTAAAAAAACCTTCGTTGGAAAGGATGCCCGATTCGGCCAGCAGATCCATGTGATCGCGGGAATTCACCAGGTCCAGTATACAGTTGCGAAGGCCTTCCTTCAGTTCGGGGTAACTTTTGAGCAGGGCTATAAGATTCTGTACCTGCGAAACGGCAAATGACTTTTTCCTGAATCTTCCGGGCCGGATATGATCCACCAGACGGATCATGAGCTCCAGCGAATTTTCTTCTCCCTTACATGCTTTCTCCAGTATCTCTTTCATAACAAAAAACAGGGGTTTGCGTGTACAAAGTAAGAGAATTCTGCGACAATGGCCCGGCAGAAGCGATTTTCATAATTTACATTTATTAAAAATTCAATACAATAGAAAAAAGATATGATGAAATAACTTTAATCTATAAAATATGGCATCATACTTGTATATCCCCTATCACCAATTCATAGAAACAGTCAAATAACCTTCTATCACCTTCCCTTATTATTCGTAATGAATAAAATCACCGCATTATACGGCGCTGTAGCTGCCGTGTGTTTTGTATTGTCGTCACCTTCCCTCAGTCAGGCCCAATGCTTTTCAGCACCCGCCGCCGCCACCTGCAGCGGTGGAAACGGCGCCCTCAGCAGTAATACCAATGTAAACAGCGGACAAACCTATTACTATTCCGGCTCGGGAACGCTGGGCAATGTGAGCCTCAACGGGGGCACCATACGGGTATGCGGTACCCTTACGCTCAACAGTTCGTTCAACTTCAACAGCGGGCGCATCATTGTAGAAAACGGTGGCAGCCTTACCCTGAGCAGAAGTTTTAACCTGAACGGCAACTGCAGCATCATTAACCGGGGACTGCTTACCATCACGGGCTCTGTTGTAATGCAGAACAGTAATAACTATGTAATGAACCTGGGGCCTTCTGCCGTGCTGCAGATGAACAACAGCGGCACCCGCCTGGAACTGAACTCATCCACCGCTTATTTTTCTAATGAAGGCGTGGCCAATATTTACGAACTGCGTATACAGTCGCAGGCCGCAGCCGGCAGTGTATGCCTGGGCAAAAGCAGTTGCACGCAGACCCAGTTTCTCAATAACAACCGTGCCGGTGCGGTAACGGCCAACAGCCAGAAAGCGGCCATCAGCGTGGGACAGAATATTTACCTGAACCAGCCGATCACCGGTGATACCGCCCTGGTTATCTGTCAGCGCAGCGGCAGCACCAAAGGAGGTCCGGCAGCCTATGGCACTCCGAAGATCTACACCGATTGTCCGTCCTGCAGCGTGGCTCTGCCCGTATCGCTCACTTCTTTTGAAGCCGAATCCCAGGACCGCGATGTGATACTGACCTGGAGCACAGCCAGTGAAAGCAATAACGCGTACTTCAGCCTTGAACGCAGCAGCGACAACAGCAGCTGGGAAGAGATCGGCACCGTAAGCGGACAGGGAAACTCCAACGAAACCGTAACATACAGCTATACCGATGCCGGCGTAACCGCGGGTACCTGGTACTACCGACTGCGCCAGACCGACTACAACGGCCAGTTCGAGGTTTTTGCCCCTGTAAGCGTACTGGTGCAGCCGGGTTCTGCCGATGCTGAATTTTCGGTATATCCCGTGCCTTTTTCCACACAGCTGAACGTGAAGTTCAGCGGCGAAGAGGACAGCCACCTGCTGGAAATACTCAACGGTGTAGGACAGGTGATCAGCAGTACCCGTATAAACGGTAACCAGGCCCAGTTATCAACCGAAAACCTGCAGCCCGGCTTCTATTTTGTACGTTCCGGTGCCAAAACCGTGAAGGTGATCAAAAAAGGATAAGCTTAAGTAGCTGTATATAAAGAACAAAAGATTCTTTTTCCCTCCACAGTAGAACATTATCCCGCGCGTTCCGTATACACAGGTACTATGAAATTCATACTCAAACTACTCATTACAGCCCTGAGTGTGGTAATATGCGCATGGCTGCTGCCCGGGGTTTCTTTCCCGGCTCTTGAACAGAACGACTGGCAATTCAGCGCCCTGCTGGGCCCGCTGTTATTTGCCCTGGTACTGGCCCTGCTCAATACGTTCATAAAGCCGGTGCTCAAGGTACTCACCTTTCCCATTACGCTGGTTACCTTCGGACTTTTCCTGCTGGTGATCAATGCACTTATGATCGGTATTGCCGACTGGCTGCTGGATTCCATCGAGGTAGCGTCGTTCTGGTGGGCCATTCTCTTTAGCATACTGCTCTGGGCCGTGAACGGACTGCTCGACAAAGTGCTGGGCCTCAACGAGGATGACCGCAGGGAGGAGTAGGCTTACACCATGGCGGCTGCGGCCTCCCCGGTCCGGTCCTCACTGTATATATCTTCCGCAGGCGGCGTATAGGTGTTCTGCAGCAACCGGGCAGTGCGTAAACTATTATCGGTCAGGGGCAGTTCCAGTTCACTGCAGAGGGCCAGCAGGCGGGTATGACTGTTTCCTATCCATTCGGCGCCAAGTTCCACCTGGGTCCCTGTTTTCATGGTGTGTGTGCGTACCCGGCCACCTACGCGGTTCTGTGCTTCGATCAGGATAAAGGGTATTCCTCTTTTTTGCAGGGTATACGCAGCCGCTAAACCGGCCAGTCCTCCGCCAAGGATCAGTACCCTGGCTTTTGACGCTGCGCGGTGCGGCTGTCAGGTCAGTACCCAGGGCAGAACCCAGGCCGGCGAGCCCAGGGCTTTGATAAACGTTCTGCGGGTATTCATCGGGTTTTAAGGATTTAAAGCAAGATAGCCCAAAAAATACAAAGATCACTTTCAGCACATTTAGTAAAGGTCTTGTTACAAAAGATCGACCGTTTCTTCCAGAGACCCGCTGTCCCTGAAGTATATTTTGCTGTTTTGTACCCAAAACCGGCACGATATGCAGATGTACTTTTATCCCGCAGTTTCCCGTTTTCGGCCCTTCTTTATAATCCTTTTTTTCATCCTGGCAGGCAGCAGCCTGTGCGCGCAGAACAATACTACCGACAGTACGGCAAAAACACATCCAAAAGTAAAACCGGCCCTGTTCGACGGTACCGTGATTGCGGGCTATGTAGATAAAGGGGCCTTCCTGAACTTTACCGGGCCCCATGTGAATGTGAGCATAGGCAAATCGCGGATTATGCTGGGGATGCTGCCTTCACTACGCTTTAAAAAAGATCATTCGCCCGTACGCAATTCGCTGGTTACTCCCAACCTGGGTGCCGGCATTACATATAGCTATGGGCGTATCCTTGCCATACAGGTCCCAGTTTATTATAATGCCAAGACCGCTGCCGGCAACGGCCGCTGGGAAATAGGCATCGGCCTGGGGGTACGGCTCAAATAAAAGGCCTCCCCTTTCGGAGAAGCCTTTCCTTACTGAACTAAGGTACTATTTTTCGGGTTCCAGGAAGGGGTAGCGGTAATCTACCGGTGGAACGAATGTTTCTTTAATGGTACGCGGACTGAGCCATTTGTACAGGTTGATCTTGGAACCGGCCTTATCGTTGGTTCCGCTGCCCCGGGCCCCGCCAAAAGGCTGCTGACCTACCACGGCACCGGTCGGTTTGTCGTTTATATAGAAGTTACCGGCCGATTGTTTCAGCTTTTGTGTAGCCAGGGTAATGGCATAGCGGTCGGTAGCCAGCACCGCACCCGTGAGGGCGTAGATAGACGTGCTGTCCACGATCTCCAGCGTTTTTTCGAATTCGGCCGCAGGATATACATAAATGGTAAGTACCGGGCCGAACAGCTCTTCGCACATGGTTACGTAGTTCGGGTCTTCGGTACGGATCACCGTGGGCTGAATAAAATAGCCTTTGCTCTTATCGTAGGTACCGCCGGCCACGATCTCGGCGCCGTCGGCTTTGGCACGGTCGATGAAACCGGCCAGTTTATCAAAGGATTTTTCGTCGATCACGGCATTGATGAAATTGCCGAAATCTTCGGTGCCGCCCACTTTAAAACTTCCCAGGTCACGGATAAGTCCTGCCTTTACCTCTTCCCACATAGTGTCGGGGATATAGGCGCGTGAAGCAGCGCTGCACTTCTGACCCTGGTATTCGAACGCCCCGCGAGAAAGGGCGGTAATTACCTCCTGCGGGTCGGCCGAAGCATGAGCCACTACAAAGTCCTTACCACCGGTTTCGCCCACGATACGCGGGTAAGAACGGTATTTGTGAATATTATTGCCGATGGTCTTCCAGATGTTCTGGAACACTTCGGTGGAACCGGTAAAGTGAATACCGGCAAACTGCGGATGACTGAAGACCACATCGGCCGCGTCCGGACCGGACGGGTAAATGAGATTGATAACCCCATCGGGCAGACCGGCAGCCTTAAAGATCTTCATAAGCACATGAGCCGAATATACCTGGGTATTGCTCGGTTTCCACACCACCACGTTGCCGCCCATAGACGAGGACGTGGGCAGGTTGCCGGCAATGGCCGTAAAGTTGAAGGGCGTAAGTGCGTATACAAAACCTTCGAGCGGACGCCATTCCAGGCGGTTCCACATACCGGGGCCACTCTCGGGCTGCTCGGCATATATCTCACTCATATACTGCACATTATAACGAAGAAAGTCGATAATTTCGCAGGCGCTGTCGATCTCGGCCTGGTAGGCATTTTTCGACTGACCCAGCATAGTGGCCGCATTCAGTTCGGCGCGGTAGGGCCCGGCGATCAGATCGGCCATTTTCAGGAAGATGCTCATGCGGTGTTCCCAGGGCATCTGTTCCCATTTGCTTTTGGCAGCCAGGGCAGCTTCAATGGCGCGGGTAACGTCTTCCTTGCTGCTCTTGTAAAAATAACCCAGGGTATGGGCATGATCGTGCGGGGGCGAAATACGTACCTTTTGTTCGTTACGCACTTCTTCGCCGCCTATAAACATAGGTATGTCCCGTACCTCGGCACGCATTTCGGCCAGTTTGGCCTGCAGGGCTTTTCTTTCCGGGCTGCCCGGGGCATACGACTTAACCGGTTCGTTTTTAGCTACCGGCACTTTATAATGACCACTCATCTGTTTAAATTTTGGTGCAAAGATAGCCTTTTGATGGCAAATACCTAAGTAAACGGCCTATAAGTGCAGACTATACCGTTATAAGTTATGAAGATAGTCCGTAGTGGAGATGGAAGCGATCAGCTTATAGTGAAGAGTCCGGAGTCCGAGGTCCGGAGCGGGTATAAGCGGGTAGCAAGGAGTTAAGAGTAAGGAGTCCGAAAGTCCGGAGCGGAAATAAGCTGATGGTCCGGAGCGAAGAGTCCGAGGTCCTAAGCGGGTATAAGCTGATAGTCCGGAGCGAGGAATCCGAAAGTCCGGAGCGGTGTGTCAGCTATGGGCTATCAGCTTATAGCTTAATTGCCCTTCCAGGGTACCTCCATGCGGAATTCGGGGATATCCACCATCAGGTTCTCCTGGGTTTCGAGGTCCTGCATCAGGTAGGAGCCTTCCATGAGACCCAGGTCGGTAGTAAAATTACAGCCGCTTTCGTAGGTAAAATGATCGCCGGGGTGCAGTACGGGCTGCTGCCCGATAACGCCGGAACCTTCCACCTCGCGGAATTCGCCGCTGCTGTCGGTGATCTGCCAGTGCCTGTAGAGCAGCTGCAGAACACGGTTGCTTTTGTTCTCGATCCTGACGAAATACCGGAAAAAGTAAAAATGCCGGCGCGGATCGCTCTGTTCGGGATCGTACTGGGTTCGAACGCTCACGTTCACGTCTTTTGTAAGTCGGGCCTGTGTCATCTGTCCAGAATGGTATTAAATGCAGCTACGCCGATGAGGCGGTCGTTGCGTTGATATCGGTCACGGTAATACACCAGTACCACGTACGTATTTTCGGTACGGGCAAAATCGCCTTCGAATTTGCGTGTGTGGCTGTATGTGGCATAGGGACTCGTGTTCAGAAACATAAAATTATAATAACCGGTCTTGAGCTTCTTTTCCAGGAAGAACTCGCGGCGGTCGTAGTCGTAATCCATTTTCCACTCGGGCGAAAGCTGGTAGTCGGACATCTGTCCCATTACGTACACGTCGCCCATTCCCTGCGGACTTTCGTCGTAGGCCAGGGCAAAGCGCACATAGCTGTAATCACCGTCGGTATTGTTGTTAAAGCCGTCGCGGGTCTCGATGTAGTACACCCCGTTCAGGTCCGGCAGGGGCGAATACTCCGTATTCCCGCGCGAAGGCAGGGCAAACAGCTGCGAGTAGGCCAGGCCGTTCTTTTCGGTAAGCTCGCGGGTAATATTGGTCTTCTGGCGCAGGGTACGCAGGTCCAGGAAGCGCCATTCGTTGCCCCCGGGGAAGGTGGCCGAATTATCCAGGTTATCGAAGGTTAGCTGTGTGCCTACCTGTATGGCAGGTTTTACAGCGCGGCGGGCATTGTCTTCGCGACCGTTCTGCAGTATGTCCACAAAAATGTCCATACGCGGGTTTACGTTCTGTATGGCCGTCAGGTCCATTTCAAACACCACGTCCTGCGAACTGAGGCGCAGTTCGGCATTAATGGCGTCGCGGGTGCGCCCGGTAATGCTCAGCAGGGGTTCCACCACACGGAAGCGTTTTACAAAAACGGTATCGGTATTATCGTACTGGCGGAACACGACCAGCGCGTAGTTCCCGCTCATTTTGGGCCGCATATCGGCATTGGGAAAATCGATGGAATAATGGGTATACGACTGTTTGGTACCCATGGAAAAATCCATCTGGGTAATATTGGCCTGCATAAAACCGTTCAGGTACATGATGGGTTCCAGGGGCGAAGGTGTCCAGTCGTAATTGCACATCACCATGGTATAGTTATACACGTCGCTGCCGGCATTCAGATCATCGAAATGCAGGGAAAAGGTTTCGGCGGAATGCAGCTGTACAAAAGGCACCATGGAAGGTTTGCCCTCGCGCAGCAGCTGAACGGTGGCTATGTTGTCCTTATATATACTGTCACGGAACACACGGGCCTCCAGCAGGGCCGGTGAAGCAACAGCGAGCAGCAACAGGGCGAAGCGGTATAACATAGGACAATATAACTCCATTTTTCGGTTTAGCGTATACATGAGGGTAAAAGTAGGGTATACGGGGCATAATAAAAAACAGGCCGGCGTTAAACAAATGGTAAAAAAAAGCCCTGAGGGAAACGCATCGCATAAAAAGGGGATGTATTGGGTATCCGACCGCAATTTTTGGGGATATTTTTGTTCTTTTCCAATAAAAAAATGTGTACGTTTGCCGCAAAATAATCTACCAAACAACGTATGTAAAAGCGTATGGGGAAGTCAATAAAAATAAAGAAAGGGCTTGATATCCGGTTGGTTGGCGAAGCTGAGAAAGTAACGGTATCTCCCGATTCGGTGGACTCAGTGGTCATCCGTCCTACGGATTTTCATGCACTCGTTCCGAAATGTCTGGTAAATCCCGGCGATGTGGTAAAAGCCGGAACACCTCTGTTTTTCAGCAAGAAACACCCTGAAATTCAGTTCTGTTCACCGGTAAGCGGCGAAGTTACCGAGGTAGTACGCGGTGCCAAGCGCAAGCTGATGGCCATTCGCATACTGGCCGACAAGGAAACCCAGTACCAGCAGGCAAACGTACCTTCTGCCGAAGGTGCCACCCGCGAAGAACTGATCGCGGCGCTCTGTGCCAACGGTCTGTGGCCCTACATCAAACAGCGTCCGTTCGACGTGATCGCAAACCCGAACGTAGCGCCCAAGGCGATCTACATTTCGGCCTTCGACAGCAATCCGCTGGCTCCGGACCTCGATTTTGCCCTGCAGGGTTACGGTACGGAATTCCAGAAAGGGCTTGACGTCCTGGCAAAATTAGCCCCGGTAAACCTTACCGTGCATACCTCACGTACCAAGAGTGAGATATTCCTGAAAGCTAAAAACGTTGATATTCATACGATTTCCGGTCCGCACCCGAGCGGGAACACCGGGGTACAGATCCATCATATTTCACCGGTGAACAAAGGTGAAGTGGTATGGACGGTAAACCCGCAGGACGTGGTGATCATCGGCCGCCTCTTTACCGAGAACCGCTACAATGCCCTGCGTGTAGTGGCCGTTACCGGCAGCGAGGTTACACGCCGCCGCTACGCCAAAGCCATTACCGGCGTACCTATGCGTGCCCTGCTGAACGGCAACCTGAACCACGAGAACAATGTACGCATCATCAGCGGCAACGTACTCAGCGGCACCAGGGAGAGCATCGAGGGCAACCTGGGCTTTTACGACAGCCAGGTGACCGTGATCCCCGAAGGCTATGAGCCCGAACTCTTCGGCTGGGCCCTGCCCGGCTTCGGCAAGTTCTCGCTGAACCGCTCCTTCTTCTCCTGGCTCACACCCGGTAAAAAATATACCCTGAATACCAACCAGCACGGCGAAGAACGTGCCTTTGTTGTGTCCGGCGAATACGAGAAGGTGTTTCCCATGAACATTTACCCTGTATACCTGCTGAAGTCGATACTGGCTAACGATATCGAACGCATGGAACAGCTGGGTATCTACGAAGTGGCCCCCGAAGATTTCGCCCTGTGCGAATTTGTATGTACATCCAAGATCGAGACACAGAGCATCGTACGCAGGGGTCTGGACCTTGTAATGTCGGAAACCGAATAATAATTAACGTAAAACGAAATAAATACAAGTGAAAGCGTTACGTAATTTCATGGAAAAGAAACTGGAACCCAGCTTTAAAGAGGGGGGAAAGCTTCACAAATTCTGGCCGCTTTATGATGGTTTCGCGACCTTCCTGTTTGTACCCGGTCACGTGACCCACAACGGGGTGCATGTACGCGATTCCATCGACCTGAAACGCACCATGTCCGTGGTGATCCTGGCCCTGGTACCCTGCCTGCTGTTCGGTATGTACAATACCGGTTACCAGCATTTCCTGGCACTGGGACAGACGCCCGAACTGGGCGCCAGCTTTTTATACGGCCTCCTGAAGGTACTGCCCATCGTGGTGGTTTCCTATGCCGTAGGTCTGGGTATCGAATTTGCCTTCTGTATCATTAAAAAACACCCGATCAGCGAAGGTTACCTCGTTTCGGGCATACTGATCCCCCTGGTTCTCCCCGCCGATATTCCGCTCTGGATGGTAGCCCTGGCCGCCGCCTTTGCCGTTATCATCGGTAAAGAGATCTTCGGCGGTACCGGTATGAACGTGCTGAACGTGGCCCTGGTGGCCCGTGCCTTCCTGTTCTTTGCTTATCCTACCTATATGAGCGGCGATATGTGGGTTTCCATGAACGACCGCAATGGGTACGAAGTGATCAAAGACGGTCTCGTGGACGGTTATTCCGGCTCCACCCTGCTGGGACAGGTAGCCGACGCCGGATTTAACGGCACCTTTAAGAACGTGGCGGGCGCCGATATCACAGGCACCGTGTTCAGCGATGCTTTCTTCGGATTTATCCCCGGTTCTATCGGAGAAACCTCTACCCTGGCCTGTCTTATCGGTGCAGCTATCCTGATCATCAGTGGTATTGGCAGCTGGAGAATCATCTTCTCTACCTTCCTGGGCGCTTATGCGATGGGACTGCTCTTTAATGCGGTGGCCGGCAGCAATGCCTACATGGCTATGCCGGCCCATTACCACCTGGTATTCGGCGGACTTGCCTTCGGTGCCGTATACATGGCCACCGACCCGGTATCGGCCGCACAGACCAAACTCGGAAAGCTCATTTACGGATTCGGTATCGGGGCCTTTGCGGTGATCATCCGCGTGGTGAACCCGGCCTACCCCGAAGGTGTAATGCTTTCGATCCTGTTCTTCAACGTAATGGCTCCCATTATCGATTACTTTGTGGTACAGTCAAACATCAACAAAAGAGTTAAACGTTTTAAATTAGCTTCCAATGGCGTTAAATAAGGAAAGTAACGGCTATGTGATCATGTTTTCCATTATACTGGTACTGGTTACATCGGTGGCACTGGTAACGGTATTCAGCTTTACAAAGGAAACGGTGAATAACAACCAGAAGCTGGAAAAAATGCAGAACATCCTGCAGGCAGGCCGCATTAACGTAGAACGTGACCAGGCGGAAGCGGAATATAAAAAGTCTGTCATCGACGCCTTTGCCCTCACCGAAAAAGGCGAGGTAAAAATGAAGGGCGAGATCGATAATGTGTTCAACATCGACCTGGCTTCCGAGCTGAAGAAAAAAGAAGGTGAAGAAAAACTATTCCCTGTGTTCGTATGCAATAAGAACGACAGTACGTTCTATATCCTGGGCATGCGCGGCAAAGGTCTCTGGGACGCTATCTGGGGTTATGTGGCCCTGCAGAGCGATATGAACACCATTTACAACGCGGTATTCGACCACAAGGGCGAAACACCCGGTCTGGGCGCCGAGATCAAGGAAAGCTGGTATACGGCCCAGTTCAATGGTAAAAAAATTGCCAATGAAAAAGGCGAATTCGTTTCCGTTTCCGTTATTAAAAAAGGAACAGCCCCTGTCAGCGACAATAATGTAGACGGTGTATCCGGCGGAACCCTTACCTCGAATGGTCTGCACGACATGCTGAAACAATTCTTCAGCGCGTTTTACGAGTATTCTAAAACGCAGAAGAACGCAGCCCCCGCGGTAAAACCGGAGCCCGTTCCGGCAACGAACGACAGCATTCCCGCCGACAGCCTGGCGACAGCTGCCCCGGCGACAGATTCTTTAAACAAAACAACAACGACAAATCATTAATACAATGGCAGAAGTTGCAGTACAACAGGAAAAAGAGGCGATCTTCAGTAAGAAGCGTGTCAAGCTGCTTACCGACCCTCTGAATGACAACAACCCCGTAACCGTACAGGTACTGGGTATATGCTCGGCCCTGGCCATTACCGTGCAGGTAAAACCGGCCCTGTTTATGTTCGCCGGGGTATTCTTTGTGGTGGTTATGGGTAACATTGTGGTATCCATGCTTCGCAACGTAATACCCAACCGGGTACGTATCATTGCCCAGCTGGTGATCGTGGCCGGACTGGTGTCTATTGTGGACATGATCCTGAAGGCTTATGCCTACGATGTAAGCAAACAGCTTTCTGTATTCGTGGGACTGATCATTACCAACTGTATCGTAATGGGCCGTCTGGAGGCCTTTGCCATGGCCAACAAACCCTGGCCTTCCGCACTCGACGGTATGGGCAACTCACTCGGTTACGGCCTGCTGCTCGTGATCGTGGCGGTGGTCCGCGAACTGTTCGGTTCGGGTAAACTACTGGGGTACACCATTGTACCGCCTTCATTCTACGAACACGGCTATGTAAACAACGGTATGATGATGATGCCCCCGATGGCCCTGGTGCTGGTGGGGATCATTATATGGGTACAGCGCAGCCGCAATACCAAACTGATCGAAGCTGAAGACTAATTAAACAAGTAACCGAAGAATGGAAAATCTGTTAAATATATTTGTAAAGTCGATCTTTATCGACAACATGATCTTTGCTTACTTCCTGGGTATGTGTTCTTACCTGGCAGTATCCAAAAGAGTTTCCACAGCCCTGGGACTGGGTGCAGCCGTAATTTTCGTACTGGGCATCACCGTTCCGATCAACTGGCTGCTCGAAAACTACGTACTGAAAGCCGGAGCCCTTTCCTGGATGGGCGAACAGTTCAAAGACGTAGACCTTTCGTTCCTGTCCTTTATCATGTTCATTGCCGTAGTAGCCGCTATTGTGCAGCTGGTAGAGATGGTGGTGGAAAAATTCACGCCTTCGCTCTACAACTCACTCGGTATCTTCCTGCCGCTGATCGCCGTGAACTGCTCTATCCTGGGCGGTGCGCTCTTTATGCAGTCGCGCGGGTACGAATCCATCGGTGAGGCATCGGTATTCGGTATAGGTTCCGGTATAGGCTGGTTCCTGGCTATTGTGGCCATTGCCGCCATACGCGAAAAAATGCGTTATAGTAAAGTACCTGCTCCCCTGCGCGGACTGGGTATCACGTTCATCTTAACCGGGCTGATGGGACTGGCGTTCCTGAGCTTTGCCGGTATCAAACTGTAATTGTAGAACCAAAGAAAAACAGAAGAAAACATGGATGTAACACTCTTAATAGTAGCATCGGTCGCGTTCCTGGTGATCATTATGCTTCTCGTAGGTATGCTTTTGTTTGCCAAATCAAAGCTTACCAATTCAGGTCCTGTAAAAATTACCATCAATGGTGAAAAGACCATCGAGGTAAATGCCGGTTCTACCCTGCTCAGTACCCTGAGCGCCGAAAAAATATTCCTGCCTTCGGCCTGCGGGGGCGGTGGTACCTGCGCCATGTGCAAATGCCAGGTGATCAGCGGCGGCGGAGAGATCCTGCCGACCGAAACCGGGCACTTCACACGCCGTGAGATCCAGGACAACTACCGCCTGGGCTGCCAGGTAAAAGTGAAACAGGATATGGACATCCGTATCCCCGAAGAGATTTTCGGTATCAAAAAATGGGAATGCGAAGTGGTTTCGAACTACAACGTGGCCTCTTTCATTAAGGAATTTGTGGTGAAACTGCCCGAAGGCGAAACCCTGCACTTCGAATCCGGCGGTTATATCCAGATCGACGTTCCCAAGATCGAAGTAGATTTCTCGACCATCGACATCAAACCGCTGCCGGACGATCCGGCCGGTCCGGATAAATTTAAAACGGAATGGGACAAGTTCAAACTCTGGGACCTGAAAATGAAGAACCCCGAGCCGATCTTCCGCGCCTATTCCATGGCCAACCACCCTGCCGAAGGAAACATTATCATGCTGAACATTCGTATTGCCACTCCCCCCTGGGATCGTGCCAATAACCGCTGGATGAACGTAAATCCGGGCGTATGTTCATCTTTTGTGTTCTCCCGCAAACCGGGCGATAAAGTGACCATCTCCGGTCCTTACGGTGAGTTCTTCATCAAAGATACCCAGAACGAAATGATCTACATCGGCGGTGGTGCCGGTATGGCCCCTCTGCGTTCGCACATCTTCCACCTGTTCCATACCCTGAAAACCGACCGTAAGGTTAGTTTCTGGTACGGTGGCCGCAGTAAACGCGAACTGTTCTATGTAGACCATTTCCGCAAGATCGAAAAGGAATTCCCGAACTTTAAGTTCTATATCGTACTGTCTGAACCCCTGCCGGAAGACAACTGGAAAGTAAAGGACGGCCTCGACGGCGAAGGAGACGGTTTTACCGGCTTTGTTCACCAGTCGCTCATCGACAACTACCTGGGCAAACACCCCGATCCGGAAGAAGTAGAATACTATTTCTGCGGACCACCTATGATGAATGCCGCCGTACTGAAGATGCTCGACGATTTCGGGGTTCCGAAAGAAAAGATCGCCTTCGACGACTTCGGAGGATAAAAAAATAAATCACAAAAAAGACCGGTAAACGCCGGTCTTTTTTTATTTTAGGCCATGCTGAAACGCTGCCCTTTCTATCTCCTCTTCTTTTTGCTGTCGGTACAACTGGCTGCCCAGGAACTGCCCGAACTGAGTCCCGAAGCCCTGCACCACAACGACAGCCTCTGGAATATGACCCTTGAAAATCCGCCGCAGGCAGTGCCCTACGGCAAACAACTCCTCTCCAGGGCCCTTAAAGAACGAAATATAGAATGGTGTGCCGACATCAGCGCACGTCTTTCCGTAGCCTACGACCTGCTCGGGTACAAAGATTCGGCCACCTATTTTGCACTGCGCGCCCTGCCCGTGTATGAAGCACTGGAAGACCTGGCCGATATGGCCTTTGTATACAACGGGCTCGGACTGATCTATTACAGCCAGAAGCAGTACCCGCTTGCCATTTCCTATCACAAAAAATCACTCGACACCGAAATACAGCTCCAGAACCTGGAAGGGATCGCCAGTTCTATGGTAAACCTGGGCATCTGTTATGCCTACCTCGACAGCACCGAGCGCACCATACGCTACTACCAGCAGGCCGACAGCATTTACAGGAACAACGGCATGGAAGAAATGCGCTCCGGCGCGCTCTCCAACCTGCTGAATATGTATTTACGGCTCGAACAGTATGACCGTGCCCGGACCATTATGAACGAGCTGAAAAAGTTACCGTCAGAAGGTCCGGAACAGCCCGAGGACCAGATCATGCAGCTGAACCTGGAGGCCAGCCTGCTGCAGCACACCGGGCAGCCCCGCGCCGCCCTGGCCCTGCACCGTAAAGCCGCGGCCCTGGCCGAACAGTTCCGCATGCGCGAAAAAATGAAGGAATGCTACGAACAGCTGGCCGGAAATCATGCCCGCTTACACCGTTACGATTCCGCCTACCATTACCTTTTTAAAAGCACAGGCATCGGCGATTCACTCTATAACGTACAGCTGGCGGCCCAGGTAAACGCCCTGAGCCTGCAGTACGAGACCGAAAAAAAAGACCGGGCCCTGGCCGAACTGCGTGTCCGCAACCTGCAGGACATACAGAAACAACGCCTGCAGGCCGAGGAACTGCGCGAAAAAAAATTACAGGTATATATCCTCGCCCTCCTTATCTTCATCGCTTCAGGCACCCTGCTTGCCCTGGCTTACCTTATACGTACGAACCGCCGGAATAACCGCCTGTTGCAGGAAAAGAACCGCCTCATTGAAGAAAACCTGCGGCACCGCGAAATACTGCTGGGCGAAGTACACCACCGGGTAAAGAACAACCTGCAGCTGGTGGTGAGCATACTGCAGTTACAGGCCCGTTCCCTGGACGACGAAAAGGTACGTTCGGTCCTCAACGACTGCATACACCGCATCGGCACCATGGGCCGCATACACCGGCAGCTGTACAGCGGCGACAATCCCGAAAGCGTGGCCATACGCCCTTTTATACAGGAAATAGCCGAAGTACTGGGCGAAAACGACAGGCCCGGCGCTCCCGTACGCTTCGAAAGCGACATCGAAGCCCTGCAGCTGCCCCTGGAATACGCCGTACCCCTGGGGCTCATTATCAACGAGCTGCTTACCAATGCCGCTAAATATGCCTTCGGGGAGAATACGGCAGGGATCATCGGTGTAAGCCTGCACCGGCACGGAGAACAGCTGAGGCTGAGCGTCTACGATAACGGCAAAGGCATAGACCCCGATCAAACAGGCGATTCGTTCGGATTCCGGCTCATCGGCAGTATGGTACGCCAGATCGGTGCCGTGTGGAATACCGAATACAGCGGCGGTACCCGGCACATTTTTTTTATACCTTTCACAGGCCAATTCACTGACACATGAATACAACCCGCATACTCATCGTAGAAGATGAGGCCCTCATTGCCGATCACCTCGAGATACTCCTGCGCGAGAAAGGCTATACCGTAACCGGTATCTGCGACGAAGCCGGCGCGGTTATGACGGCTATTGCCGCCGAACGGCCCGACCTGGTACTGCTCGACATTATGCTGAAAGGCGCCCTGGACGGGGTAGATATAGCCCATACCCTGCGCCATAAACACGGCATTCCCTTTGTGTTCATTACCTCTTCGGCCGACGAAAAGACCATTGAACGCGTAAAACATACCGACCCGGAGGGCTTTATCCTGAAACCTTTCCAGGAAACGGACCTGCTTACCCAGGTAGACATCATTCTGCACCGTCTGCGCCACAATGCCGGGCATACCGGGGAACAAGACAACGGCAGTATTTACGTAAAAGACAAACACGCCTGGGTAAAAGTACGGCTCGGCGATATCCTGTTCGTAAAGGCCGAAGACAACTATACCCTGCTCTGCACCGCACAGCAGCGCTATATTGTGAACCGAAACCTGAAATCGGTGGAAGAAAACCTGCCCGCCGGCCGTTTTTTACGCGTACACCGTTCCTACATCATCAACACCGATTACATTACCCGTCTGCTTCCCGGCGCCGTACTGGTGCAGGACGAAGAGATACCGATCGGCAGTACCATGCGCAACGAACTCATGAAACATATACGCATACTGTAGAAAAATAGCTGTTAATTAAGAAACATTCCGCCATAAAATACGTACACAATAAGTATGCAAAAATTACCTGCTCAAAGCAAAAATTTCGACAAGAGAAAGCGCCTGGCCCTCATCCTGAGTATCGTTTTTGATGCCGTCGGTATGATCTCGTACATCTTTCCGGCGCTGGGCGAATCGTTCGACTTTGTATGGGCCCCGGTAGCGGGTCTGGCCAATATACTGCTGTTCGGCGGATGGGCCGGTATACTGGGAGGTGTGGGTACCTTTGCCGAGGAACTGCTGCCCTTTACCGATTTTATACCGAGCTTCCTGATCATGTGGTTCGTGAAGTTCATCCTGCTCGAAAAACGTACCCGTCAGCAGCTCGACGGCGAGGCGGCCGATGCCTCAGAAACCCGTGAACTGGCAGGGCAGAACAAATAAGGCCATCGATAAAATTTATTTCTCGAAACTAAAGGTTAATTCTACCTTTGTTTAAATCTTTCGTAATTCAACAATGAACAGTTATGATGTTGCCGTGATCGGCTCGGGACCGGGTGGATATATTGCCGCCATCCGTTGCGCACAATTAGGAATGAAAACAGCTATTATCGAACGGTATCCCTCACTGGGCGGCACCTGTCTGAATGTAGGCTGTATTCCTTCCAAGGCACTGCTCGATACTTCGGAACATTTTTACAATGCCGGTCATTCCTTTGCCCAGCACGGTATTCTGCTGGATAACCTGCGTCCTGATTTTACACAGATGATCGCCCGCAAGGCCAAAGTGGTAAAGGACAACTGCGACGGGGTGGCTTACCTGATGAAGAAGAACAAGATCGACGTATATACGGGGCACGGTTCCTTCGAGAACGCCACTACCCTGCTCATCAGCAAGGACGACGGCAGCAGCGATAAGATCTCCGCTAAAAAAGTGATCATTGCCACAGGCTCCAAACCCTCGACCCTGCCCGGGCTGGCGATCGATAAAAAACGCATCATCACCTCTACGGAGGCCCTGGAACTGAAAGAGATACCCAAACACCTGGTGCTGATCGGCGGCGGAGTGATCGGTATCGAGCTGGGTTCCGTTTATGCACGCCTCGGCAGCAAGGTTTCGGTAGTGGAATATGCCGACAGTATCATTGGCAGCATGGACCGTGAACTGGGCAAGGAACTGCAGAAAATATGCAAAAAACTGGGCTTCGATTTTTACCTGAAACATAAGGTGACCGGCGCCGAAAATACCGGCGAAGGCGTGGTGGTAAAAGCCGAGAACATGGCCAATAACGAAACGGTAAGCATCGAAGGCGATTACTGCCTGGTAGCCGTAGGCCGCCGCCCCTACACCGATAAACTGGGACTGGAGAACGCAGGCCTGCAGACGGACGAGCGCGGACGTATACCGGTAAATGCCCATAAAGAGACCAAAGTACCCGGTATCTTTGCCATCGGCGACGTGATCGAAGGCGTGATGCTGGCCCACAAAGCCGAAGAAGAAGGCGTATATGTGGCCGAATACCTGAACGGCCAAAAACCGCACATCAATCCCCTGCTGATACCGGGCATCGTATATACATGGCCCGAAGTAGCTGCGGTAGGCTATACCGAAGAACAGCTGAAAGAAAAAGGAACGGCCTACAAAAGCGGTAAATTTCCCTTTATCGCCAGCGGCCGCGCCCGTGCCAGCATGGATACCGACGGCTTTGTAAAAGTACTGGCCGATGCCGCTACGGACGAAGTACTGGGCGTACATATCATCGGGGCCCGGGCGGCAGACCTGATCATGGAAGCGGTGGTTGCCATGGAATTCCGGGCCAGCGCCGAAGATATTGGTCGAATTTGTCACGGTCACCCCACCTTCAGCGAAGCCCTGAAAGATGCAGCCTTAAATGCCAGTGACAAAAGGGCTTTGAACATGTAAGACGGCCTGTAAACGTTACCAATGGCTAAAAATAATAGTATGGTAATGTTACAGAAAAGTTGTTTGTTCCATTTTAATTGTATAGATTTGTAAGAGTAAATTTATAATAATTAGCAAAATGAAGAAAAGATTACTATTTCTGGCCTTAGGCGCCTCTTTGGGATTTACAGCCTACAGCCAGGTACAAACACAATCTGCAATGCCTAATTTAAAGTACAGAGTTGCTCCTACTCAGAAATACGCTGTTTCTGATAAGGCAACAGGTTCTTACTATGTGGATGCCGAAGGTTATGACAGCTACCTGCTTTCTAACCCGAACAGCACATTCGTGGCTCCTGTGAACCGCAACTTTGCTGACTCTTTCGAGTTCGGGGTTACTTACCAGGTTTACAAACAAATTGCCCGTACTACGGACTACACAAACTTTGAGCTGGTACCGAACGCGAACATCACCTCCATGACTATCGACAGTATCTTCATCAATACAGCTCACTTCAGAAGTGCTTCCACACCATCTAACGTAAACGACTCTATCTTCGTTTCCCTGGTACGTGTAGACGCTAACGGTCGTCCGGTTGAGGCCACCGCTTCTGATATCTACTGGAGAGATACCCTGGTTACAAACGTTGACCTGTCTGGTCAGCCTTCAGGTACAGGTTACCCTACTACCCGTCTGTTCTTTACGCCGAACATCACACTGCCGGCTTCTGCCCAGGGTGCTTTCGCTATCCGTATGGAATACCGCGCTCCGATCGGTGACACCCTGATGCCCGTTGTATCTTATCCTACAGATGGTACTTCACAGTGTCTGACCACAGACGGTATCTTTGAATCTTTCTTCTACCCGTCTGCTTTCTACAGAGTAGTTCTGCCTCCGGCGATCTCTGTACTGGTTCCGACCGCTGCCGGTGACTATGTATGGTACTATGACTGTAACAACAACCAGGATGCTGACGGTGCTGCAGAAAACCCCTACCAGACATGGTCTCAGTGGGCTTATGTAACTATGGCCGATAACGTATCTATCGAAGAGCACGCTGCTGCCGGTCTGAACTACATCTACGCCGCTCCGAACCCGGTAACCGATATGGCAAACATCAACTTTGCCGTTAACAAAAACATCGAGAAAGCCGAACTGAAAATTACCGATATCACAGGTAAAGAACTGCAGCGTATGAACCTGGGTTCACTGACCAACGGTAAATTCGTTCGTTCTATCGACTTCAACCAGTATCCTGCCGGTATCTATTTCTATACCCTGATCCTCGACGGTCAGAGCACAACAGGAAAACTGATCAAATAATTTATCGTAACTTACGATAACGAAAAGGCCGGTACACACCGGCCTTTTTTTATGCCTTTTAATTTGGGATTGCAGAAGGAAACTTTATATTTGTGTTATTAACACAACAACATATACAAAATGAAGAAAATTTTTACGATCGCAGCCATTGCTGTAAGTGTTAGTGCCTTTGCACAGAGAAATGTAAGTAACATTACCTCCACCACCAGCCGTACCATCGGCAACACATTCGCAGCCAAAGCCGATACCTTATTGCTCCCGGGTGCAGCAAGCGACACAGCCTGCTCAAACCTGGCCACATACACCTTTAACCAGGGCGGTCAGCCGGGTGGTTTCATCACCGGTGTGAACGTATTCGCCGATGCCGAAAAAGGTCAGGTATTCACTACCAACCTGCCGGGTGCCAGCGTAACCGGTGCTATCGGGTTCTTTGCCATTAAAGCAGTAATGACCCCTGCAGGAGCTACGGATAACTATGTAGCCAAAGTGTACAGCCTGAACTCGACCGACACTACCGTTACCCTGCTGGGTACCAGTCTGCCGGTTGCGATCTCCGCTATCGACACCACATTCGGCCCCAATGGTCCGGCCGCTACTCCGTTCCTGTTTGCCTCACCCGTTTCGGTTCCTTCTACCTTCGTAGTAACTTTCGAAGTAGTAAAACTGAACGCGAACGATTCCATTACTTCAGGTGTTGTACTTTACTCTTTTGAAGATGGCTGCGGCGACGGAGCTTTCGAGATCTGGAACGACGGTACACCTGCTTATATTTCTGCAGCATGGGGACTGGATACAGACCTGCTCACTGCGGTAAGCCTCCAGTACGGAACCGTAGGCCTGGACAACAACGTAGCTGAAAACAGCTTCAGCCTGTTCCCGAACCCGGCTTCTACCAATGCTACCATCAACTACAACCTGACCGAAGGCGGTAAAGTGACCATGCAGGTTACCAATATGGCCGGACAGGTAGTAATGAACCTGAACGAAGGCGTTAAAGGTGCCGGTACCTACACACGTAACCTGGACCTGAGCAGCCTCAGCAACGGTATCTACGTATACAGCATTAATGTTGACGGTAAAATCAGCAAAGGAAAATTCGTAGTTGCCAAATAAGGCCTAACGAATAAAACCATACGTAAACCGCTTCCGCTACGGAGGCGGTTTTTTTATTTCTGCAGGGACTGTTTACGAGGCATGGACATGGAGCGGGGAATTCCTCAGCGGTGCCGGCGTATTATCCGGTCGATCTGCCGTTTGTTCTGCTGCTGCAATAAAGACGGATACAGGTTCAGCGGTATGTTCATGATCATGCAGGCTGCGGCGTGCAGGTAGAGCCCCTCTGCGAGTTTCAGGGCTGCAAAGACCGTTACGAATACAAACCCGATCAGGTGGCTTATTTCCGAAAAGGTCATTTCGTTCCGTAGTTCCTGCAGCCGGCCCATACCGCTGCTGCCTTTCAGCTGAAGTTTCTGGTTCAGGTACTTAAAGAAGGTATTTTTTACGATCCACTTAAATGCACCGAGGCCGATCGCTTTATTCAGGGCCTCGCTCTTTATAAAATTCAGGCTGCTTCGTTTGTAGTACGCCGTATTCCTGAGGAATGCGGTAAGAAGCATACCTGCCGTCCAGGAAATAATGGTTATGGAAAGGCCGAATGTAAAAGCTTTGATGATCATTGTTATGTAGAAATCCTGAAAGTGCTTGAATTCAACTTATTTTATAAGCCGGTAGTTCCGGTAGGAGAAATCGAGCCCGAGGTACCTGCGCAGGAAACTCTTGGCCCTTTCCTTAAACGAGGTACGGTTAAAGGCGATATCATAGTCGAATTTCCAGTTTTTACGCCCTATACGCGCCTCCATTACCCTGGGATGGGCTCCGGTATACCTTTTGAGCTGATCGATACCGCTGTAGTCAAATTCTTCGGCTTTGGCCACGTGTTTTTCGAGCCAGGCATCGTCGTGCCACATTTTATGAAAGTTTTCCTGCTTGCGCTGCATGGCCGCGGGTTCCTTTACCCAGCCGTAATGGTGTATGTAGGCCGGCATAGCCACTACGTTCAGCTTCTGGTCGTTGTCCTTGCGAAAGCCCTGTGCATCCCGGTATGAATAGATACCGGCGCGTTTGCGCACTACCCGTATCTCGTTGCGGTACCAGGAAGAACTGGACCCGGTGTAATCGTAAGATCCGTAGAAATGCCGGTAACGGAACAGCAGTCCGTCCACCCGTTGATCATCCTTATACGTATGCATGAAGTTAAGCACGGTCTGTGCATCGCTTTCGGGCAGTACTTCATCGCCCTGGATGTAAAAAGCCCAGTCAGCATCTTCGGGTACGGCGGCATAGGCCTTATCGGTCTCCTGTGCCAGCACACGCCCGCCTTCCCGCAGGCTGTCGTCCCACACGGTATCAATGATACGTACCCGTCCCGGAGCGATCTGTTCCACCAGTTCGCGCGTGCCGTCGTCGGAGTTACCCACGGCCACAATAACCTCGCTGCACAGCGGCAGTATGGACAGGATGGCCTCCCGCACGGGATAATCGTACTTTACCGCATTGCGTATAAATGTAAAGCCTACTACTTTCATGAAGGTACAAAGAACGCAAAAAGAAGCTTAAGCGCCAATGTTCCCGCTTCGCTGTATTTTACGCAGGGCCGGTGTAAGGCCGGGCCTGAATGTATTCAGATAGGGCTTTAGTCCGGGTGCCTGCTGTGCCTGGTCCAGGGTCATTTTGCCATCGGCATAGCGGCACAGTGCTGCACAGGCAGGGTGTTTTTCTTTCTTAAGGACCAGCAGGGCCGCATTAAAGCCCGATTTTACGGCAATGGGTACCCCGCCTCCCAGTTCGGCCCAGTGCCCGCTGAGATACAGGTTACCGATACGCGTTTTATGATGCGCTATCCCGGCACGTATATTTTCCCAGCCGGGTCTTGCCCCCATTATGCTGCCGTTCTTGTTCCCGGTATACCGCCAGTGCGTAATGGGTGTGGCTATATCGCAATACACGATATGCGGCGTTAGTTGTATTCCCAGTGCCGCCTCTACGCGGGCAATAAGTATGGCGGCATATTGCTGCTTAAAGGCATCGTAGGCCCCGGTGCGTTTGCGTTCGCCCTCTGTGCCCTCCTCCGTCTGCCAGAAATCGGCGTAGCCAAAGTCGGCAGGTGCATACATCGTTAAGGTGCCCATACCTTCCGGTGCCAGCGAGGGGTCGCGTAACGAAGGCGCAAGCACACTGATGCCCACCTGGTCCGGCGGACCTTCGGAATGGCTGTTGCGTGCCAGGTTATCTTTCGATATAAACAACAGTTCCTCTCCAAAACCCAGCAGGGAAGGACAACAGTTAAGGCCCAGTGAAACGGTTACCGAAGAGGCATACAGGGAGGCCGATCTCAACTTTTTCAGGAATGCGTCCGGGATCGTTCCCTGCGGCAGCATTTTTTCGTACAGTGTTTCCACATCACAGGCCGCAATTACATACCTGGAGGAATACCTGTACTTTTTTCCGCGGTGCAGGAACTCTACACCCCGGCTCTGCCCCGACTCGATGCATATACGTTCGGCACGGCACTGGTAAAAGACATGTCCGCCCAGTTCCTGCAGCAGATGCACCAGCCATTCGGGGAATACCTGGCTCCCGCCCGGGGGTGGCAACTGGTAATCAAAACCATAGGCCCAGCCTACAGGCACCAGGCACGAGAGCAGGTCCGGTTCCGAGCAGAACACTTTATGCAGGTCCGGATCTTTAAAATAGCGGTTAAGTCCCTTGCGTATCCCTTCATTGCCAGAGTACCTCAGGAAACGCATAAAAGGTATTCCGAACTGAAGCATTCTAAGTCCGTAGCCCATCCGGGCGAGCGTTCCCATGGTTTCGGCAGAACGGAACTGTGTACCCATTTTTTTAAAGGCCCTGCCCAGTTTGCGGGCATCGGCAAAAAAACGTTCGATACCTTTTTTTTCGTGAGGAAATTCCCGTATCCAGGTATCGCGGAGCTCATCCGGGTTATTTGTAAGTATATAATCGAACGATTCGCCCTTATACCTGCGGATCATCTTCTGATCGGCTACCCTCGGAAAATCGCTCCCCAGCCATTCGAAAATGCGGTGTACCAGGCCTCCTTCGCCGCACTGGTTAAGCCAGTGGATAGCCGTATCAAAACGGAAATCTTTACGCTGAAAACCGGCCAGGTAGCCTCCCGGGCGTGCATCCATTTCCAGCACGCAGACCCTTTTACCACTGCGGGCCAGTACAGCTGCTGTGGTAAGACCTCCGATGCCTGCTCCTATAATGATTACATCTGCTTCGTGGTAGTCCGGGATCTTTTGCATACAGCACTAAGGAACAACACAAAAACCAATTTAGTTGCATAAACCTGTAAAAAAGCTGATTTGTTCAACAGCATACACCGGCTTTCCCGGCCGCTTGCCTGTGCTGCGGTTCGGGGAGCAGGCCTTACCTGCTGCGGTCCGAATAAAGCTGCCGCGTTTTGATCTTGTACAACAGTTCCAGGGAGCGTTTTATGCGGCTGTCCACATTCTTTACGCTGGTAATGTAGTTCATAAGGCCGCGTTTTTTGCCTGTGGTAAAGGTCTCAAATATGGCGCGGGCCTCATCGTCCTGCTCCAGGGCCGCCTGGAATTCTTCGGGGATATCGAGGTGTTCGGTATCGATCCAGCTGAACTGCACGTGCACTTCCTCGCCCTGTTTTATTCCGGCTTCCCTGCGCAGGGGACCGCCTACCATAAAGAATTTTGCGCCGGAGCGTTCGCTCTGCACGGCCAGGTTAAAGGGCGTAACCCCGTTGAGCAGTCCCTGGGCACGCAGGCGGCCTTTAGGCAGCACGGCCACGATCTCTTCGGGCAGGTACAGGCCGGTGTGCGCTTCTTTTTCGAGCAGCTCCAGGCGGGTTATGAAGGAAAATGTGAAGTCCATAGCGTCAGAACCATTTTTTAAAGCGGAAATACAGGAAAAGTACGGCGGCAATCAGCACCATGGCAAGGATCACGATGGTAAAACCGTAGGGATGGTCCTTGAGCGGCAGCACGTCGAAGTTCATGCCATAGATACCCGCCAGCAGGTTCAGCGGGATAAACACGGCCGACACAATGGTAAGCACCTTGGTAATGTTGCCCAGGCGCGTATTGGAGGTACTGATGTACACGTCCATAAGTCCGTTGGCCATATCGCGCACGTTCTCCGTATTTTCGGCCACCTGTACAATGTGTTCGTGCAGTTCTTTCAGGTATTTGAGGGTACGTTTTTCGAACACTTTCTCCTCGGCATGCAGCATAAGAAATACGGCCTCCTTGAGCGGGAAAACGGCCTTACGCAGCAGCAGGGCCTCTTTTTTGAGGCGGCGTATATCGCCCAGGGACTCTTTGGCCGGATTGCTGAGTATGGAATCTTCGGTGCTGATGATGTTTTCTTCTACCAGGTCGAGCACCCAGAAATAATTATCGATCATAACGTCGAGCAGGGCATAGAACAGGTAGTCGGACTTCCGTTGCCGGATCCTGCCGCCGGAGCTGCGGATACGGTCGCGCACCTTGTCGAACACATCGCCGTGCTTAAACTGGAAGGTAAACAGCATATTGCCGATGAGCAGGAAAGAAACATGCTCTTCGAGCACATAGCCCTCGCTGGGTTCACGGTACAGCATTTTAGCCACCGCAAAGGCATAGCCTTCGAACACCTCGAATTTAGGCCGGGTATCGCAGTCCAGTATATCTTCCACCACCAGTCGGTCGATGCTGTAGGCCTCCACGATCTTTTCGAAAATGCTGATGTCGGATGTACCTTCTACATTTACCCACACCGTTTCGCCGCTGTCGCGCAGGGCAAACACCTCTTCGATGGAGCCGCAGACCTGTTCGCTGAGTGCGTTCTCTGAATATTTAATGTACGAAATGCGCACCGGCCCCCGGTCGTCTGACAGGGAAATGATGGTTCCCGGCGGCAGTCCCATTTTTTTGGCAGCAAATGTCATACCTCTTCCTTGTTAAAAGGTGAATTCTGGTTGTGGATCCGGATGGCACGCACCGAAAACCAGATGCCGAGAACCAGGGATACCGCGGCTCCGATCCAGGCGTATGCCGAATTTGTTACAAATAAAGCAAAATCATAGGCACCGTGCATCAGTACGGGTATCAGTAATGCAAGTCCGAACGGCAGGCTGCGTCTGCGGTCCCGGTGTTTGGCCAGGCCCAGGTAAAAACCCATGATGATGCCGAACACGGTATGTGCCGGTATGGCCGTGAACATACGCAGTACGGCAATAGGTACGCCCCCGGCATTGATGTACAGCACGTTCTCTACGAAGGCAAAGCCCAGCGAAACCATTACGGAGTAGGTAATACCGTCGTAGGGTTCGTTAAAGTCCTTGCTGCGGTAGGCCAGCAGGATCACCACCACCCATTTCCAGAATTCTTCGATGAGGCCTACAAAAATAAAGGCAGAGACCAGTATACCACCGATACCGGCTTCGCGCGGTTTATTGAAAATAAGGTCGGCCGTGAGTTCCATAATTACGATGGGTATACAGCTGAGCATACCGCCCAGGAAACAGAATACCAGGCGTCTGACAGGTTCCTTTTCCCATTTATCTCTCCAGTATATCAGGGCCACCGCTGCCAGTACAGGGGCCAATGCCAGTGCTACTACCTTCAGAAAATTCATACGACTAAAGATACTACTTTTTTTAAAACGCAGTTATACCTTGTACCTCGTACAGGAAGCAGATGGAACATAGGTTCTTTTTGTTATCTTCGTAACCTGAAGCAATGACCCGTTACAGCAGTGATATAAGCGATGAAGAGCTCATGCAGAAAGCCTCGCAGGGCGACCGCCTGGCCTTTGCCGCTATTTATGACCGCTGGTCGGAACGGATCTTCCGTTTTTTCCGGAAAATGCTCTGGCAGAACGACGATGTGGCAGCCGATTTTACGCAGGACCTCTTCCTGAAGATCGCCGAAAAACCGGGTGCTTTCAACCCGCAGTACCGTTTTTCCACCTGGGTATACACCCTGGCCTCGAACATGTGTAAGAATGAGTACCGCAAGCAAAGCATACGGCACCACGTAAATGCCGACGACAGCGGGGTAAGCCGCAGCCTGGCCGATACCGGCTATGAGAACCCCGAACGTACGGTAGACAGTGCTAATTTTGAACGTAAGCTGCAGCAGACCCTCGGTACCCTGTCCGAAGAACACCGTACCGTTTTTGTGCTGCGCTATAAAGAAGAACTCAGCCTGAAAGAAATAGCCGATGTGACGCAGGTTTCCGAAGGCACCGTAAAATCGCGCCTGTTCTATGCCATTAAAAAGATCAGTGAACAGGTAAAAGATTTCCAGTTTGATTGAACCAAAAAACCGGCCATGTGTAAATACGAATAACCGTGAATGAAGAACAGAACATAGAACGTATCGAAGCCCTTCTCCGCAAAGGCTCCTTCGCACAGCTCAGTGCAGAAGACAAGGCCTTTATGCGGGAACAGGGCATCGATGAGCAGGCGTTCCGTTTCCTGGCACAAAGTATCGTACCCGACCCTGACCCTGTGCCCGCTCTTCCGGAAGCCATGCGTTCGGCCGTGCTCAGCCATTTTGACGCACATGCCCCGCAGGGCACTTCTTCGAACGGTTCTTCGTCCTCTGCTGCTGGTAAAACAGGCGGCTCTGCCCTGCGCATGCAGATCTTTAAATACACAGCCATAGCCGCTGTTTCCATAGGAGCCGTTGTTTCGGTCTTCTTCCTGCTGAATTCCAACAAGCAAAGCATGCACGAAGATGTGGCCGTGGTTAAGAAACACGATAATACCACCGGCGTTCAGAAGGCCAGCGAAGCAGCCCCTATGCTGCCGGCATCCTCCGATACCCTGCGCCGCACGAACGCCGCAGAACTCCGTGTAGCCGGTTCCTTAGATGATGCCGATCTCGCTGCCGAACCCGAAATTTCGTACGGGTATGGCGCCGGAGTTCCTGTCACTGCCGGCAAAATACTCTATCCCGAAGAAGAAAGAAAAGTGCAGCTGGCCGACTCTGTTCGGGTAGCAGACTTTAATGGGTATGTGTCCGATAACATATATAGAACTTCCGCGTCCAATACCATTGTGCAGGCCGATAAAGTACAGCGCAGTAAAGAAGGCGCCACAAACTACAAATGGAACAACAAGGGAACGAAAAGCGAAGCGTACAACAACGATCAGGAAAAAAACGCCAAAGCGAAAAAAGAAGACCAGCAGCTGGATGAAATCGTTGTTTCTCAGAGCAAAGGCCCGGGCAGAACAGCCTTGCCGCAGTACCCGAGCATCGAGGAAGTGGCCAATACACGCTATAAAGGCGGCTACCCGGCTTTTGACAAATTCCTGGCCGATAACCTGAAAGTGCCTGCCAACCGCAGCAACTACACGCAGATCGAGAACACCGTAGTGATGGAGATCGATATCAATAAAAACGGCATCATTTCGCGCAGGGCGCTGGTATCGTCACCCGACACACAGCTTACCCGCGAGGTAAACCTGGTGCTGGACAAAATTCCGCCCTTTACCAAAGGCAAGAACGTAACCGTACAGATCCCCTTCCGTTTCCGTTAGGGATGGGCGGCGTACATACGCGCATAAAAAGACGAAAGCACCTCTTTCATAACCACATCGGGCAGTACGTTCAGTATGCGGTTTATATTGGCCATGCGTTTGGGCAGGGTGTTCATATCTACCCCCAGGCGACTCATAATACGGTACAGCACTTCTTCGGAATAACCGCCGGCCGATTCTTCTGCCACGATCTTTTCTACTTCGGGATATACGCCGCTACGCACCTTTTGCACGCAATAGGCCAGATCGCGCAGGAACTCCTCCTCCACCCCCGTATGCGAGCGGTTTATGGTAAGGTGTATATTGGCCGGGCAGGCATCGGAGGCCAGCTGTAGCTGCACTTTCCAGCCCAGTTCATCGAGTTCGTCGTTCAGTTCGAAAATATTTACGTCGCTATCGGTCACAAAATCGAGCAGGCTGGCTTCGGGATCGCTCACGATATGCAGTCCGGGGATGGCTTCGATACCGGCACGTAACTTGCGTACGGTGTGCATGGTTTCCAGGGCCAGGCGGGCATAGCCGTCTTCGCCGTAATAATTGAGTACGGCCCAGGCACCGGCGGTAGGTCCGCCCGTTTTACTGCTGAGCATAGTGGGGTTTACGATGCTGTAACCCGTCCAGTCGGTACACACAAAATACTGGTATTTGCGCTGGGCATGATTGCGGTGCATGAGCACGCTGCAGCCTTTGGCGGCGTAACCGTATTTGTGCAGGTCCAGCGATATGGAGGTAACGCCGGGCACACTAAAGTCCCAGGGACGTACCTGCATGCCTGCCAGGCGCATCCCGGCCAGCATCAGTCCGCCTATACAGGAGTCCACATGCAGGGGAATATTTTTTTCCAGGGCCAGCAGGCCCAGTTCTTCAATGGGATCGATCACCCCGAACGCATAAGAAGGGGCTGAGGCCACCAGCATAACGGTATTGGGCGTAACGGCACGGCGCATGGCATCCACATCGGCACGCATATCGGCACGCACCGGTACGGTAACCGCTTTTACATTAAAATAGGAACAGGCTTTGTAAAACGAGGAATGCACGGTATAGGGCAGGATGATCTCCGGCTCGGTAATGCCTTTTTCGGCACGGGCGCGGTCGCGGGCCGTTTTTACGCTCAGCAGCAGGCTCTCGGTGCCCCCGGTGGTAAGGTGCCCGACGGTTTCGGCATCGCCCTGCAGCATGGTACGCAGAAAATCCATAATATCGTTCTCCATATACATCAGCGAAGGAAAGGCCGTGGGATCGAGCCCGTTCTCGCTGAGGTATTCGGTATACGCCTTCTTGATGAGCTGTTCCACTTCGGGTTCAGCCGGGTACACATAGCTGAAAAGGCGTCCGCTGCGCCAGTTGATATCGTTCTCGCGGAGCGTTTGTAAACGGTTTAAGATGTTCTGTGCAGATTGTCCTGTTTTAGGGATAGCCATTGTTTGTTAAGTGAATATTGGTTATGAAATACGCAGAGGAACAATTGCAGGAGTTATATACTGTATTTTTCGGGCAGGGTATGTGTTCTGCCTTTGTTTTGTTCTTTCAGGTACAGCATCAGCGGCTCAAAGTAACTGAGCATCGGTTTGGCCGAGATACCGCTTCCGAGGTGCTTTTTCATATCCTCGCGCCAGTCAACGGTAGCCCCTGTTTTCATTACGTCCGACAGGAATTTCCCTACTTCTTTATTACCGTAGTAATTGGTATTGTGGGGGTCCTGTTTCAGGATGTTGCGGGCAATGTGATCGTGGAACTGGAACAACAGCACGCCGGAGAGCGCATAATCGTAATACTGTGCCGGATCGTCGTTGATATGCGTTTTGGTAGCGGCATCGCAGTACTCTTCGCCACGGGCCGAAGGCGGCACAATACCCTGGCATTTTTCAACGATCTCCCACCAGCGTTTATTGTACTGACCGGCAGGTAAATTTCTGGCATACAGTTCGTGCTCAAATTCCGTCATGGTACCGGCGGCCCAGGGCAGCAGCACCACGTAGTTCAGCGCTTCTTTCAGCAGCACGCGGGTTTCATCGGTCTGTACATCGGCAGGCACCAGTTTGTATTGCTGCAGGAAGGGTTTTTGCATGGAGGCCAGCCCGATCATGGTACCAAAGGCCTCGTGGTAGGCCCGGTTGGCGCCGTTGCGCAGCACCAGGGGCACCTCGGGGTTCGAGTAGCTCATGTAGTAATAGATATGGCCCAGTTCGTGCAGGGTGGTCTCCCACCATTCCGAATTGGGTTCTACGCTCATAAGCGAGCGGATATCCTTATCGTAATCCATGTGCCAGGCCGAGGCATGGGTGTTCTTTTTATAGGCGGCGCCGGCAGGCAGCGGGTACAGGTCTGACTTTTCGTAGAAAGAGGCCGGCAGTTTCGGAAAGCCCAGGCTCACGTAGAACGCTTCGCCCTGTTCCACGATCCATTCCGGTTTCTTGGTCTTCAGCGAGTCGTCGGCATTCAGGCCTTCAACCTGCACCAGGGCCGTCCAGTCCTGGCCCCAGCGGTTAGGCAGCCAGTGTGCGGGCAGCATCTGCGGCACAGGTTGTTTGTATTTTTCGGCCAGGGTATACCGCGCCCAGGTGTGCAGTTCGCGGTACAGCGGCCATACTTCGCCTACCAGCTGGCGGCAGAGATCGGTCATTTCGGCGGAACTCATGCCGTAATCCGACACCTGGTATTCAAAATAATCCTTGTAATCGAGGGCCTGCACGGTACGGTTGCGCAGCGACTGCAGTTCCACCAGGCCGGGTTTCAGGCTTTTGCCCACTTCTTTGCTGGCATTCCATACGGCCAGGCGTTTTTTCACATCCGTTTCGGTACGCAGGGCCTCGTCGATCTCATTGGGCGTTATTTCCTTACCGTTGAGCATAAAACGATACCCGAACAGGGCCTTGGTCTGGCGGTTCTGCGCATCAATACGCTCCTTTACCAGTTCGCCGGCCGTTTCGGGATTGTTGCCGGCCATGTACAGTATGGCATTCAGCTGACGTACCTGCAACGGGGTCAACTGGTCTTTTTCTTTCAGGAAACCCCGCACTTTTTCAATCACCTCTGCATCACCCGTAAATTTCGAGTAGGCCTCATCCGCGGCGGCGGCTTCCTTTTCGGTAAGCGTATCGCCTTCCACAATACGTGTATTCAGCTTCCACTGGGCCTCCGAAGAAGCCGTTACGTAGCGCTGCCAGTCGGTATTGTACGTATCGAGCCAGGTTTGTACTTCCTTCTGCTTTTCCATATTGCCGCCGTTTCCGGAACCGGTTTTGGGGCCTTTGCAGGCTGCCAGTAAAAAAAGGCAGGCCGCGGCCAGGGTAATTTTCTTCATGCGTTGCAGGTTGCGTTGTTCCCCACGAAGATAGAAGAAAAATAGCGTTTTACATAGTCATTGAGCGCTTTCCTTTATATTTATGCCGATGAAACTGCTGATCGCCCTGCCCGCTTTTTGTATCTCTGTATGTACGGCCTTTGCACAGACCCTGCTCAGCGAAAAAGTGACCGCCGACGCACATGCTTCCTTTGAGCCCCGGGCCCTGGCACTGCACAATAGCGGCGATGTATACGTTACCGGCCGTTATGAGACCAGCGTGGGCTATTATACCAAACGCAACGGCGTTACCGTAGTGGCCGATACCACCCTGCCCCACGGTACACGTATGTTCCTGATGCGTTTCGATTCCACCGGACAAATGCTGCAGCGTATATACATGCCTGCCCTGGAAGGGCTCGATATCCGTATTACCCACGGCGGCAATATACTGGCCTGCGGCTTCCTGAACCGCTACCGCGAAGAAAATTACGAAGGCGACCGTACCCAGGGCGTTTTTGCCGCCCTGCTGAACCCACAGCTGGAACTGATCTGGAAGCAGATCTATCCCCTCCAGTATAACTCCGTTCCCCAAAAGATCGTGGAAGGAAACGACGGACACATTCTTATCCTGGCAAACGCCCAGGTAAAGGCTACGCCCAACAGCTTCGGACAGAACGACATTATCGCTTCGCGCTGCATACTTACCGACGCCGGCGGCAAACTCCTGAAAGATACCCTGATGTACGCGCCCCTGTACCGAACGCCCAATACGCTTTACCCCTATGATGCCTGTGTGAGCGACAGCGGTTTTTTGATACTGGGCCATTACCAGTACCCGGGTGCAAGCGAGGTACTTTTACTCAGCGACCTGGAGCCTGAACTGAAGGCACGCCGCGGGGCAAACATCGTGTACTACAAAGAGAACGGTTACGAACGGCAGCATGTTATAGCCGGGCACATGTGCATCAACCGGGGCCGTATCTTTGTAGCCGGACTGAGCCAGTTTGCTGAACAGAAGTTTTTTGTGCGGGCCCTGAACCCCCAGAAGCTGGACTCGGTATTTACACAGCGTATGCCCGGCAAAATGCTGGAAATGCCCGTCATCTGCGCCCAGCCGAACGGAGGTGCGGTGGTGTTCAGCCGGAACGACCAGAAAAAGCCGCTCCTGTATTTTATAAACACCGAAGGAAAAATGCATACCCTTACCCTCACAAACAGCCAGTACAACATTAAAGAGCCACAGGCAGCCCTGGTACGCGGCAATATGCTGTACATCCTGGCAGAGATACGGAAGGGCGAAGAAGACGGCGTATACCTGGCGCGGGTACGCTTAAAATAAGGTATTGCTGCGGATAAGTCCGGGGCGCTTCAGTTGCAGGCCACATACGGCATTTACACGTTCCACCAGGTAATCGGTAAGTTCGGGCGAGTCTTTTTCTTCGTGCTGGTGCATAAAGAAATACACTTTGTGTATGCCACGCTCCATCCAGTTGTTCAGGCGCTCTGTCCAGGCATCGATGCGCTCATAATCCGTTTTATGCAGGTTATTCCCCACAAAACGCACAAAGGTCTCGGGGATGCTCAGCTCCATGTGGGCACAGTCGCGGCGGCCCGAGGTATCGGTGATCACCGCACCTACGGAAAGCCCGGCAAGGGTACTAAAAAGTTCGCGCCGCAGTGCTTCATCGGCAAACCAGGAAGGGTGCCTCAGTTCCAGGAAAAAACGTATATCCTTCGGTAAAGACCGCAGGTAAGTATAAAGCTGTTCTTTACGTGCGGGTGCATATTTTTCGCTCAGCTGCAGAAAAACGGGGCCCAGCGTGGGACCAAAAGCCTGTATCCCGGCCAGGAAGGCATCGGTAAGGCGGCGGGCCTGTTCCCCGGAGAGATCGCTGTAATGACTGATGACCTGGGGCACTTTGGGACAGAAGAGAAAGTCGCGTCCGGCGGCTTTTTCGGCCCAGCGGCCTATGACCTGTTCCGGGTAGATCTGGTAATGCGTGGCATTGAGTTCGATACAGTTAAAATGCCGGACGTAATGGTCCAGGAACGCACTTTCCTTCGTACCCGGCGGGTACAATTTCCCGATCCAGTCCTTGCGGCCCCATTTGGCACAGCCGATGTACACCTCCAGGTCGCTGCGGCGCTTTCCCTTCAGCACTTCCGGCACCAGGGAGCCGTCCGGGGCCAGTGTAAAATCCGTTTTCTCAATATCCTGCGCGTCTATTTTCCCGAAATCCATATTCAAAAATACGTATTTCCGTTCATCTCCGGGGCTTCTCTTATTACGTAAAGCTATACATGGCGACCCAAAACACAAGGTACGGGTTAAAAAACGTATGTTTGAGGCAAAGATCTCTACATGCAAAATTATCTGCAACGCATCAATATGGACTCCTGCTGGCTGCTGCAGCTGGAAGGTACGCGGCTGCTGATCGACCCCTGGATCACGGGCAGTGAGACCGACGGTTTTAAATGGCTCAACCGCCAATGGCATGTACACGAGGTAATGGACCCGGGATCCCTGCCGGAATTCGACGCCATTCTCATTACCCAGCCCTATGACGACCACTGCCATATAGCCAGCCTGCGGCTCATTGCAGGCGATAAGCCCATACTGGCCGACCGCCGGGCCTCGGCCAAGATACGCCGCCATATTAAAAACGCGCGGCTGATCACGCTGGACGAAAAAACACGGGCAAAGACCCGGTTCAACAATGTATCGCTTTACATATCACCCACGGATAAACTGTACAACGGCTGCGTGATCGAAAGCAGCGGCCATACCCTGCTGTACCTGCCCCACGGCATCGAAATGAAGGAGCGCTACCTGAAACATTTTCCCGCACAGGCCGATGTGGTGCTGAGCTCTGCCTCCACCTTCCGGCTTCCGTTCTGGCTGGGCGGACTGGTAGCCAAAGGCATTGCCAATATACAGGAGATACAGCGGCATTTTGCACCGCGCAGCATCTATACCACGCACGATGAGCCCAAGGAAGGCGTGGGACTGGTGAGCATTTTCGCCCGCAAACACTACCCGGTACAGGCCGAACTCGATGCCGCCACCGCTGGCGTTGCACGCATTATACGCGGGCATGCGGAAACGGCATTCTGATCAGGCTTCCACCGGGGCAAAGACCGAAGCCAGGTGCGCCAGGTATGCTTTGCGGTAGGCTTCTACCCGTTCGGGCGTCGCATTTTTTTCCATATCGTGAAAGTGAAATCCCGGCAGTTTCTCCATGCCGGTAAAAGCATTCATGCGGTGAAAACCGAACATGATCCCATCGTCTACGGAAGTTTCCAGGAAGAACTCACCCGGTAGTGTAAATGCTGCGGCCGGGGCATTCCAGCTGGTCGTAAGCATGTACTTGCGGCCCTGCATCATACCGCCCGTACCATAATTCATGTCCGGGTTGCTGCGGCTGCGACCGTCGCTGCGGTAAATACCCTTCTGATGACCGGCGGTGAACACTTCGTCGAGGTATTGTTTAAAGCGGAACGGCAGCTGGAACCACCACACCGGCGTATGATAAATGATCACATCGGCCCACACGAACTTTTCCGCTTCCTCATCGGCATTCCATTCGTCATTGATGTCCGTGATGCGCAGTTCGGCATCCGTAAAAAAGCCCGCCGTCCATTCGGTGATCGTTTTATTGAAGGTTCCGCCTGAATGCGCAAATTTCTGTCCGCCGTTAATTACAAATATTTTCTTCATTGTGCTGAATTTGCCGGGCTTATACCTCCCGGTCTTCTGTTTAACGGTACAAAATTAGGGCAGCCAAAATCATCATCAAAATAATTTAAATTGTACATTTGTATTATAATAATTATGAATATATGCTCCTGAACCTGGAATGGCTGCGCACTTTTAAAGCGATCTACGAAGCGGGCACGCTCACCGGCGCCGCCCAGGCCCTGTATATTTCCCAGCCCGGCGTAAGCCTGCACCTGAGTTCGCTGGAGGCGTACACCGGGTATAAGCTGTTCGACCGTTCGGCGCGTAAAATGGTGCCTACCGAACGGGCCAAAGTGCTGTATAACTTTATCCTGGAACCCCTGGGCAAACTAGAAACGGCCGAGCAGCTGTTTCACCGCAGTTCCCGCACAGACAGAGCCACCATCAGTATCGGCATGTGTTTTGAAACCTTTCAGTTTACCCTGGAACAGCACATTTCACAACTGCCGTTCAACGTCATCATTAAATTCGGCGAATACCCCGAAATGCAGCAGGACCTGGACAAAGGCCTGCTCGACCTGATCATTACCCCACAGAAAGGCAACCAGAAGAACCTGGAATACCAGCCTTTTTCCAGTGAAAAGATCGTACTCATCAGCGGCGGCAGGACCGATACCCGTAACCTGGAAAAACTGCTGAAAAAAGGCCGTACAGAAGAGGCGCGGACCTGGCTGAAACAGCAGATCTGGTACAGTACGGCCGGCGATATGGAGAACCTGAAAAAGTTCTGGAAAACCAACTTTGGCGAACATCCCGATTTTAAGCCCAATTACATCGTGCCCAATATCTGCTCCATTGTACGCTGCCTGAGCGATGCCGAAGGCTTTGCTATTGTGCCTGATTTTCTCTGCCGCAGTGAACTGGAGAACGGCAAAATAAAACAGGTGTGGGAAGGCAGTAACCCTATCGAGAACACGCTGTATTTCGGCACCCGCAAAAAGACCATGTATGCCCCGGAGATCGGCCGCATAAAACAGATCTTTGAACAGGGCCCTTTAGCCTGAATAAAAAATGTTTGAATTTCGCAAGTATGTGTTTGATTCGCGTAAATGCCTGCCAGAGCCCGCGCCTTACCTTTGTATCACTGTAACAAGGTCGTTACAGGCTACAGAAAACACACACTATGGAAGCGGAAAACAACTATACAGGGATATGGGTTACCGCCAAC
Organism: Flavobacteriales bacterium; assembly: GCA_052437175.1. GTDB lineage: Bacteria > Bacteroidota > Bacteroidia > CAIKAF01 > CAIKAF01 > JACVCJ01. The sequence continues at coordinate 174,869 of JBQVOK010000004.1, read as the reverse complement.
GGCTATATACGCCAGGAACTCCTGCCCGACGGACGTTACGACGAGACCCGGGGTACGCGTAAAAGCGCCTATACCGGGCGTTACCGCGTCACAGGCAATTACATTATGTACTGGGACGATATGGGCTTTACAGCCGACGGCAGTTTCATCGACGGGGATACCCTGCATCACGGAGGCTATATATTTTACAGGGAAAATAAACCGGCAGCAGCCACCACCATTCAATGATCTGCAATATCTTTAACCTATGGCAAAGACGGAAACACTCGAAGACTTCTACAAACAAAAGTTTAACTGGCTCCCCGAGAACCTCCAGAAAGACATCGGGCATTTTAACGTATTTCGTACCGAAGATTGCAGCGGGCCCGGCAAAGCGCCGGTACGTTATAGCCGCCGTGACTATTACAAGATAGCCCTGATCCGCGGCCGAAATGCCTACCACTATGCCGACCGCAGTATCGAGGTGAACGGCAGCACACTCCTGTTCTTCAGTCCGCTGGTTCCCTATACCTTTGAACGGCTCACGGACGACAACAGCGGCTTTTTCTGCATATTCAAGGATGCCTTTTTCGACGAACGCCTGCGCGGCGGTATACGCGATATGCCTATGTTTCAGCCGGGCAGCAAGCCGGGTTATGAACTCAATGCCGAGCAGGAAAAGGTAATTTCGGGCATCTTTGAAAAAATGCTGGAAGAGATCGGTTCCGACTACACCTACAAATACGACCTGATCCGCAATTACGTAACGGAAATGATCCATTACGCGCTCAAAATGCAGCCGGCGGAGACCCTTTACCATCATGCAGACGCTAATTCACGTATTACGGCCGTATTTACCGAACTGCTGGAGCGGCAGTTCCCCATTGAATCGCCCGAGCAGCGTTTTTCCCTGCGTTCGGCCCGCGATTTTGCCGAAGAGCTTTCGGTACATGTGAACCACCTGAACCGGGCCATACGCCTCACTACGGGTAAGACCACCAGTGCCCACATCTTCGAACGCCTGGCCACAGAGGCAAAAGCACTGCTGCGCCACACCAACTGGAACATTTCGGAGATCAGCTACTGCCTCGGGTTCGAAGATCCGGCACACTTCAACCACTTCTTCAAGAAGCAGACCAATCTTACCCCGTCTGCCTTCCGGGCCTGATTGCTTTGATACAGATCACGTCCATAGAGAACCTGATGGTTATATGTCATTTACCGGCATACCAGGGCAAAAGGGCGGCCTGCTACCTGCACAGCCGCTTCTTCCCGCCCGCACTCTGGCAGCGCCTGCGTGCCCTGCCTTTCTTCAGTGCGGCCGACGGCGTTTCGTACCCGCTCAATAGCAAAGAAGACCGGGAAGCCGGCCTTATCTTTGGCAAAATGCAGCAGGAAGCGGCTTCCGATTACCTTTTCACGGCCGATCTGCAACGCACCTACCTGATCGAGCTGCTTCACCTGCTGCTGAAAGTACATCAGAAACAAGAACAGGCTTAAGCTGCATTCCATAAAAACGTATATCCATAAAAAGCACAGCCGGTGTGCCGGGAACCTCCATGCATATACGTTTTATCAGGCTGTCTGAATATTGTTTGAATGATACAATTTTTCGTTTGAATGCCGTAAGTCGCGGCCGGAAAAGCCACCCTACCTTTGTCCCATTCCAATATGTATAAAAACACATCTTTAAAAACTACAGATCATGAAGAACAACGTATGGTTCGTAACGGGCGCCTCGAAAGGACTGGGGCTGTCCCTCGTAAAAAAACTCCTGAACGCGGGTTACCGGGTAGCAGCCACGTCCCGCGATCCCGAACGGCTGCAGCAGTCCGCCGGAGCAGGGCCTGAGCGCTTACTGGCCCTGGATATGCAGCTTACTGATGAAAACAGCGTATCCGCCGCCGTGCAGCGTGCCGTGGAACATTTCGGCCGCATCGATGTAGTGGTGAACAATGCCGGCTATGGTATGCTGGGCGCCCTGGAAGAACTTTCGGACGAAGAGGCCCGCGCCAATTTTGACGTAAACGTCTTCGGCAGCCTGAACGTTATCCGCAAAACCCTTCCTTACCTGCGTGCACAGGGTTCCGGGCATATTTTCAACGTGGCATCCATCGGTGGTTTCAGCGGCGCCTTCCCGGGGTTCGGTATTTACTGTGCTACCAAATTTGCCATGCACGGCTTTTCGGAAGCCCTGTCCGAAGAAGTAAAACCTTTTGGTATACAGGTAACGGTGGTGTCTCCGGGCTATTTCCGTACCGATTTTCTCAGCAGCGATTCCCTGGCGGTACCCCAACAGGAAATGGATGTATACAAAAACGTACGTGAAGCCCAGGCCGTACACCAGAACAGCTACAACGGCCAGCAGCCGGGTGACCCCGACAAGGCTTCCGATGTAATGATCCGGGTGTCTGAAAGTACCGATGCCCCCCTGCATCTTTTCCTCGGACAGGATGCCTATACCATGGCCGGACTGAAGATAGAGGCCATAAAGAAAGATCTGCGTTCGGTGCAGGACCTGGCTACGGCCACCGGCTTTGAGATGTAGGCTTTTTTTCGTATCTTAGGGCTTCATAAGACAGCCGCATGGCAAAAAAAGTGTATAAAAAAACGGATTTCCCCGTATGGGAGATCCGGCGTTTCCTGGAACCGGGGCCGATCGTGCTTGTGAGTTCATCCTGGAAAGGAAAGCACAATATCATGAGTATGGGCTGGCATACGGTGCTTGAGTTTTCGCCCTCGCTGATCGGCTGTATGATCACTTCGGCAAACTACAGTTTCGGGATGATCGAAAAAAGCGGGGAGTGCGTGATCAATATACCCACCACCGGACTGATGGACGAAGTGATCGGCATCGGCAACTGCAGCGGAAAAGACACGGACAAGTTCGCGACCTTCGGACTACATGCGCAAAAGGCCACGGAGGTAAATGCCCCGCTCATTGCCGAATGTTATGCCTCGTTTGAATGCAAACTGGTGGAAAAACGCCTGCTGAAGGACTATAACTTCTTTATCTTCGAAGTGGTAAAAGCCCATGCGGCCAAACGCCCGAAATATCCCGAAACGATGCATTACCGGGGGGATGGCGTATTTATGATCTCCGGGAAAAACGTATCGCGCCGCAGTAAATTCAGGCCGGAAATGCTTTAAAAAACGTATATTTATAAAAAAGCCGGGATGCTTCGTTCCGGCTTTTTCATTGTATAGATTACGAGTGCTTATTGCGGTATGCTGTCAGGATATTTACCCTGATGCATTGGCCGGCTGATCACGTTCAGCTGTTTTTTTGCACCCTTCACTCAGATACTGTTCTTAAAACCCGCCTTTTAACATACATTTTGCCGTTCTTACGGCAAACCGGAGGCACATGGTCGGAATATGATCGCGGACACATGCCGCAGTTGCGGCAAGACCTTCACGCCAGATCTTATGACGGTTTTGCCGTACACAGCTTATGATTTGCCCAACGGTTACACTTAGTCCTGCACGGGCAAGACAGCCTACTACGGGGTCTACTGCGGGGATCGCTTCAATGATCCTTTCAACGATTTCCTGCTTACTGTATAACCCGTCGAGAGACACCGTAAACAGCTCCACCTCGTTTGAAGAGACCAGCAGCTGAGGTTCCTGGGTTTCCGGGTCATACGCAAGGGCAACGCTGCATGAGAACTCCGTTCGTTTTTCTCCCCGCTGCGTTTGGGAGATCGTAAGCTGGAAAGAGACCTCTCCATTTATAAGTTCAGCCTCCTCCCATTCAAGGCTGGCGGTGTAACTATTTCCATTCCGGGACGACGTATGGGTAATCTCGAAAAGTTCCATAATTGTGGTTTCTTATGATTGTAAAGGCTATAACAATAATATTGATAACCTTTTGAATTTCCAAAGGTTATACCGGCCTGCTGCATTTTTACATGAAAAAGAAAGCAAAATACAACGCTTTGAGACATCTCTCTTCCATAAACCTGAAAGTGCTGAAAAGGCAGACAAAGTACCTAAAGAAACAAATTTCACCTGACCTGCGTGTTATTCCATTCCTCGCAATTCCGCGGCACGTTTCAAAATACGCGGCAGCAGGGCCTCGTATTCCTGCAGGTCCGCACCGGTAAACAGTTCGGCATCGGCCTGGTAATCAGAAACGAACAACTGCTCGCTGCGGGCCCCCGTAAGGGTATATACGTAAAGTTCCAGCGCCTTGTCGCGCTCGCCCATCATGAAATGTGCATGTGCCTTGTTGAAGGGACAGCTGTATTCATCGCCTTCTTCCATGCCACGGCCGGAATAATAGGCGGCTTCTTCAGGGCGACCAAATTTAATGAGGTAATAGCCCAGGTTCACATACGAAACAGTATATGAAGGTGCGGTTTCGATCGCTTTTGCATAACAGGCCATACCTTCTTCTACTTCATTGCGGCGGAAATGCATTTTACCCAGTTCCGACCAGGCGGCACCGAATTCGGGGTCCAGGTCGCGTGCGTACATAAAGCTCTCTTCGGCAGCCTGCATCTGGCCGGAATCGCGCTGCAGCACGCCCTTGTTAAACCATATCTTGCTGTTTCCCGGGTACATTACCGTAAGTACTTCATAGCACTTCAGAGCCATATCACGGCGTCCGGCGCGTGTATACTCGCTGCTGAGCCGGTCCCAGGCGGCGCCGTCTGCAGGGTCTTCATACAGTTCGGCGATCAGCTGGTTCAGCGCATCTCTGCCCGGCAGGGTTTCAAGTACCCCAAGCTCTATAACAGGCAGATCCTCCTCGTTCCAGGTTTCGTCTTCCCCTTCTTCCCCGGCCGCGCTGCCTGTTTCCCAGATGCGTATGCAGCCGCCGTAACCCGTATTACCGTCCACGTGCTGTATGGCAAAATACGTTCCGTCGGGCGACCAGAGCGCCGGGCCCATAAAGCTGCCGTCGGGCGCACCCATGAGGAATACTTCGCGACCGCTCTGCCATTCGTAAATACGCAGGGGGCCGTTCAGGATGCAAACCGCCAGCAAATGCCCCTTCGGATGAAAGGCCAGATCGGAAACCCGGCTTCCTTCGGGCAGTGTGAGCGTTTGCAGCCGTGTTGCCGTAGCCGCTTCGTATATGTATACTTCGTTAAAACTGCCGCCTGTGGCAAAATACGTTTCGTCTGCCGTAAAAGTAAGGGCGGTGGCATAGCCCGGCAATTCCAGGCGCTGCGTTTCACGGCCTTCCGCGTCGGTAAAGGACAGGGCCTCTTCGTCGCCGAACACGGCAAAATAAGAGCCCTGCGGAGATACGTAACGTGCCGCGGACAGGGGCTTTTCTGCGCTTTGTGTGCCGTTTTCCGTATTCCATACATGCTGTATCTCTCCGTCGTAACAGATCCAGGCAATGCCTTTACGATCGTCCCGGTTCAGGAAAGAAAGCATACTGCTGCCCGCACTGCGCCAGCATTCTTCCCAGCTGCCCGTTTCCAGGGCCAGCAGTTCGTTTTCCTGGCTCAGCAGGAACAAACGGCTTCCGTCAGCCGAAAACTGCATGGTACCGGGAGTTCCGGCTTCCTGCGGTCCTTCGAAAGGTTCTAATGTCACAGGTTCTCCGGCGGGAAAAGGCAGCTCCGCAGCAAAATTGCGGTCGATGCGCAGCGCACGGGTCTGGTAGGCCGTACTGCCCCAGGACATGCCTTCGTACAGGTGCTCTATATACCGTTCATCGCTTACGTATACGTCAAATTCAGCCTGTACGAGTTTATCCTCGTCCTGCCAGCGGCCATCGCGTTCGTAATAAAAATCGTTCATCCCTGTGTATGAATCCAGCGGGAAATTGCGGGTCTGCAGCAGTTCCACGCTATCGATAAAACGCCAGGTATGGGCATCCACCCAGTGCTCGTCCAGGATCTGGTCCACGTCGATCACATCGCCGATGGGCCCTCCCCCGCCAAAGCGGGTATCGCCCCTGTCCCACAGCACTCTCAGGAAAAAGCTGTGATCTTCGGGGATGGGCTCATGACTTTCATACGCTGTATCGTAATACACAACAAATACGTTCAGGCGTACGCGACGCTCTGCGGGGTTCGTTTCCAGTACCCGTATTCCATATAGATCTGTGGACATATTTTTTTAGGTTCAGAAGGTTATTTTAATTTCCGGTACAGATCAGGACTGCAAAAAGGATGCCATTTCCTCATCGTTCCAGTGGCGGGCCACATCTGCGGGACGCATACCGGCGGGCATATCGCCCCCGCGTACGGCGGTACTTTCTGCGGCAGGATCGGCGCCGTGCTGCAGCAATATACGTGCCATGGTTTCTGTTCCGCCAATATCGGCCAGGTAGTGCAGGGGTGTCCAGCCGTATTCATCCACGGCATTGATCATTTCACGAAGTTCAGCCCCGGGCATATCTTTCAGCAGTTCTTCCAGTCCGTCGGGGCGGCCGCTGCCGGCAGCCATGTGCAGGGGCGTTACGCCGTTCGCTGCTTTTACCGCACGCGGAACACCCGCATCGATCAGCTGACGGATGAGGCGCCCTTCGCCCGTATGGCAGGTCAGGGCCATGACGGTGTGCCCGTCGGCATCGGCGCTGTCTTTATCGGCACCGGCCTTCAGCAGCTGCGTATAGGCATCACAGGCCTCCAGGTAAGGCAGGTGTTCCTGCGGAGCCCAGTCCAGCTGCATGATATCGTGTTGTTCATCATCGTCGAGCACCCGGGTCTCTTCGCCGCGTGTAATGGTAAAACAGCCCTTGTTTATGTCGTAACGGGTGGGCGTTTTACCGATCATTCCGCTGGTACTCCACTGCGACAGGCGCATCCCGTACAGGGCCCTGGCCAGTTTTATCAGCAGGGTTTCGCCGTCGTTATTCCGTACGGAAAGATCGGAACCGTTCCTGCAAAGCAGCTGTATCACCTTAGCGCGGCCCAGTCCGCAGGCGGTGGCCAGGGGGGTGTTGCCCATCGTATCGGTGCTGTGTACATCGGCCCCGGCGTCGATAAGCAGCTGTACCGTTTCCGGGAAATCAGACGCAGCCGCTACATGCAGGGCCGTGCCGCCTTTATCGGTCTTGCATTCAAGGCCGGCCCCGTGTTCGATGAGTATACGGCACAGTTCATTACGGCCGCGGCTGGCGGCCAGTTGCAGCGGGTAGAACTGCCGGGTATCCGGGTTATCGGGATTGGCGCCGTGTTGCAGCAGCAGACGTACCACCGCTTCGTGCCCGTTGAATACGGCACAGTGCAGGGCACCGGACAATGGCCCCATGGCATCGAGAGAAGCCCCGGCAGCCAGGGCCTGTGCAACATCCTGCAGGCGGCCTTCGTCGGCAGCCGTTACGATGGCTCGGGTGAGATCAAGTGACATAAAAAAAGATATGATTGTACGTTAGAAAATCAGGAATGGTAATACCGGCTCATCCATGCGGCAAATTCTGCAGCGTATTTTTCCTGGGCGTGTCGCACTACCTGGTCGGGCAGCGCGGGATGTATACCGGCCAGCTGTTCCGATACCCAGTTACGGAAAGCCGAACTATGCACACTGGTGTCTTCCGGCTCTGTTTTGAAATACGTAACACCGTCCCAGTCTACCATAGGTTCTGTATCGAAAAGCAATATTTCGAGCAATTCGGGCAGGTTACGGGCCACGATGTGAAAACCGCCTTCGCTGCCGAAGATGGCCACGGGTGTTTCGGTTTCGCTTTTGTGCCAGAGCACGTACATGGAGCCGGTATCATCGGCCTGGGCAAATTCAGTGAGTTCGTCCAGGAAGGTATCGTCCTCGCTGTAGGTACGCAGCAGGCTCTGTCCGGAAGCGGGCAACAGTTCAAAGCCCCGGGCATAATAATCGCGGGACGGCAGGCCGCTCTCGAAGGTCACCAGGTTCTGCAGGAGCTCGGGTACGGGCTTGTGCCCGAAATTACCGTTGAAATCGGCAGGATTGATCATAAGCTGTTATCTGGTCCGTATATGGTTTACGGACTAAATATACGAAAATATCCGTTTGCAGGGCCCCGGTTTTCGTATACAAATCACCTCATCACTCCTGTATCCGTGCGGTATGCGGGCAAAAAAATCCCCCGGGAGTTCCGGGGGAAAACATTATTTTTTGTTGTAATAACTCACCGGCGGCGGGTTCAGGGTAAGATTGCCGCGCTGGTGCCAGTACGGGTAAATGGTAGGTGTTTCACTGGCCTGGTCCAGGCGCTTTACCTGTTCTGCGTCCAGGTTCCAGCCGGTGGCGCCGAGGTTCTGTTTCAGCTGTTCCTCGTTGCGGGCCCCGATGATGATGCTGGACACCGTAGGGCGCTGCAGCAGCCAGTTAAGCGCTACCTGGGCTACGGTCTTACCGGTTTCGGCCGCAATGTCGTCGAGTACGTCCACGATGTTGTACAGTATTTCGTCGCTTACGGCCATCTGCGGAACGGGACTGCCGCCCTGTGCCACGCGGCTGTCTGCCGGCATGGGTGTTTTGCGGCGGTATTTACCTCCCAGGCGGCCTGCAGCCAGGGGCGACCAGATAATGGCTCCTACGTTCTGGTCTTTTCCCAGGGGCATCAGCTCCCATTCGTATTCACGGTTGGCCAGTGAATAATACACCTGGTGTGCCACGTAGCGGTTCCAACCGTATTTTTCGGATACAGATAAAGACTTCATCAGGTGCCAGCCCGAAAAATTGGAAGCGGCAATATACCGTACCTTACCACTCTGCACCAGGTCGTCGAGCGTGCGCAGGGTCTCTTCCACCGGCGTATTTGCATCAAAGCCGTGCATGTGGTAAATATCGATGTAATCGGTCCTGAGACGCTGCAGGCTCCCCTCGATCTGCTGCAGGATGCGGTAACGCGACGAGCCCTGGCGGTTGGGCCCTTCCCCGAAAGGAAATGTGGCCTTGGTAGAAAGAATGAGCTTATCCCGTTTGCCCTGTATGGCCTTACCCAGTATTTCTTCGGCAAGTCCGTCCGAATAAATATCGGCTGTATCGAAAAAGTTTACACCGGCATCGATACAGAGGTCGGTCATTCGTGTCGCTTCTTCTACCTGGGTACTGCCCCAGGCCTTAAAAAAATCGTTACCTCCCCCGAAGGTAGCGGTACCGAAACTCAGTACCGGCACGTACAGGCCGGAAGCGCCCAGTTGTCTGTATTCCATATTTCTTTATTTTAGTATATTCATTCTTCATAGATCTCCAGCGGAAGTCCGTCGGGGTCGGCAAAAAAAGTAAAGCGTTTGCCTGTGTGTTTATCCGTTCGTAATGGTTCTGTCGCGATTCCTTTTTGCCCGAGTTCAGCGATCGTTTTTTCTATATCGGCAACGGCAAAGGCCAGGTGACGCAGTCCGCAGGCTTCGGGATACGAAGGGCGCGGCGGCGGGTCGGGGAAGGAAAAAAGCTCCAGTACATATTCTCCACCCAGGGCCAGGTCCAGCTTACGGGAACGGCGTTCGGTACGGTACACTTCACGAATGATGCGCAGGCCCAGCAGTTCGGTGTAGAACGCTTTGGAACGTTCGTAATCGGAACAGATCAGGGCAATGTGATGCAGACGCAGTTCCATCAGTTCTGTACAATGGTGAATTCAGGCGCGTCGAGGCGGTATACGTCCACCGGGGCCAGCAGCATGGGGCCTATGGCCTCCCGGAAAGCCGCCAGGTGGGCACTGCCGTTATGGGTATCCAGGGCATCTTCTTTCCAGCGTTCGTAAAAGAAAAAGAGACCCTTATTGTCTTTGCCCCGGTGCAGGTCGTACTGCACGCAGCCGGGTTCCCGGCGGCTGGCCTGTACCAGTTTTTCGAATATGGGCATGGCTTCGTCCGCCTGTTCGGGCCGGACCTGTATTCTGGCTATGATCGTGATCATCGTTCTATCGCTTTAGCAGGGTACCACACAACGGACCCCGTATACAAAGATGCAGCGAAAACGGCAAAAATCCTTGTATCTTTAAAGGATATATTTGTCCCTTTTTATCCGGGCTCAAAACTCGATCTCGGGGCGGTTCTCCGGCGATGGTTTGCGGTAACGGCCGAAAGGCAGCAGCAGCAGGCGGCCCAGGTTGCTGTGCTCTGCTTTGGTGGGATAGGTATCCAGTCCGTAACGCAGCGTTTTAATGTCTTTTACCTCGGTAAAGGTGCGGAACAGCCGGTCCCAGATGGAAAAGATATTGCCGTAATTGCTGTCGGTATAGGGCAGTTTGTAGTGATGGTGTACCTTATGCATATCCGGTGAGATAATGACCCAGCTGATGGCCTTGTCCAGCGCCTTGGGCAGACGGATATTGGCATGATTGAACTGCGACAGGATCACCGAGAGCGACTGGTACATCATTACGATCCACATGGGTGCGCCGAGTACAGCCACCCCGGCCATGGTAAAGATAACGCGTATCACAGATTCCAGCGGGTGGTGACGGTTAGCCGTAGTGGTATCTACCAGGGGATCGGAATGGTGAATGAGATGAAAACGCCAGAGGAAGGTGATGCGGTGCTCCAGCATGTGCGGCAGGTAGGCCCCGATGAGGTCGAGCCCCAGGATACCCGCCAGCATGAACAGCCAGAGCGGCATGTCCGCCAGGTGCAGCAGGCCCAGCTTATGCGCTACGGTATAATCGCTTATTTTCAGGATGAGTACGGCAAACAAAAAGTTCACCACCACGGTGGTAAGCGTAAAGAACAGGTTGATGCCCGTATGTTTTACCCGGTTCTTTTTGAAGCGGAACAGGGGTATAATGGTTTCCAGCAGAAAGAAAAAAGTAAGACCGCCTACCAGTATGGCCGAACGGTGCGAGGACGGGATGTGCGTGAAATAGTCTACAATAGTTTCCATAGGTTTCATAAAGATACAGAACTTCTGAAAAAAATACCAGCAGAAAATAAGCACGCTGCAGAACATTTTTCAGTCCAGCCGCTCGCAGTGATAGCCCGATTCCAGCAGCAGTCCCCGCACCTGATCGGGGCACACGAAGGCCGCTTCCACGCGCAGCACACGGTCACAGTCTTCCAGGTCGAAACTGATGCGGCTGCCGGGAAGCTTTTCTGCCAGTTTCCCGGCCATTACCGCCGCTTCTTTTACCGTACCGATATTGGTCCGGAACACTTCGATATTATTCATGCAGGTACCACACTGTTTTTAGCGTTCAGCAGCTTATGAAAACAGATATACGACGTAGCCAGTATAGCCAGCACCAGCAGCGGGAAGCAGGACATAGCACTGAAACCATCCACGGCTACATGCGCTACAAAAGCCGAGATCATAGATATACCAAAACCTGCGTAGGCCCATTCCTTGTAACGCGGCGGAATACCCGGAATGATCAGTACCAGCGCACCCAGTACCTTGCAGATGGCCAGCTGTACCCCGAAATACTCCGGGAAACCCAGGTGACTGATGCCTTCCTTTGCCATGTCTGTCTGGAAAGTGAGCGCCGGCATCACGCCTTCAAAAAGAAAGATGATCGCCGTGCTGATCCAGTAGATGATGCGGTATTTTTTCATATATATTTTTCATTTTCCTGGTTAAACATCCATACTTTGCCGAAACGGTCGAGCAATACACCGAACAGCGATCCCCAGAACGAAGGGGCCAGCGCTTCGATCACCCGGCCGCCTTCGGCCAGTTTGTCAAAGGTCTGCCGCGCTTCTTCCTCTGATTCAAAGTGCAGGCTCAGGGCCATATCGGTGCCCTGGAGGTAGCCCTGCGGACCGGTCATATCGGTAGCCATCAGTACGATATCGCCGCTCAGCAGCATACTGTGCATAATGTGTTCCTGCATGCCTGCCGGGCATTGCGCAGATACCGGGGTTTCGGCCACGGTCTGCATACTGAGTTCACCGCCCAGGCATGCGCGGTAAAAGGTCATAGCCTCACGGCAGTTGCCGTTGAACGTAAGATAAGGAGCAAGTTTTACAGACATAAATATTCGTTATTAAGTGTTTTTTACGGTTTGGGCAGCTGACTTTCGTCCATGAAACAGATCTCCCACTGGTGTCCGTCCAGGTCGGCAAAGCTGTGCTGGTACATCCAGCCATGATCATCCGGTTCGCGGTAAAGGCTTCCGCCGGCGGCCAGCGCGCGGCTTACCATCGCGTCCACTTCGGCACGGCTGTCCACGCTCAGGGCGATCAGCACCTCCGTATGCGTATGGGCATCACAGAGTTCTTTCTTTGTAAAGCCCTTAAAAAAAGGCTCCGTAAGCAGCATGGCATAAATACTTCCTTCGCTGATCACGAGACAGGCGCCCTGTTCATTGGTAAAATCCTTATTAAAGGAAAATCCCAGCGCTTTAAAAAATTCCATAGAACGCTGCAGGTCTTTTACAGCCAGGTTCATAAATACTTGAGACGGCATATTGTTTAGCTTTATCTGGTTTTACAGGACAAAGGTAAACGGCCGGGAGGCAAGGCCGGATACGATAAAAAGTCAACTTTAGGGGCATTCGGGACAAAATACTATCTTTGTAAAAATACCTTCCTGGAGATGCGAAAAACAGCACTGATCGTCCCTTACGACTATAAACTACTGAGTGTAGCGGCCATACTGGACGTTTTTGAGACCGTGAACCGCCTGTATGCCGAACGCGGCGAAGAGGCCCCCTACCAGCTGCATATTTACCAGCAACCCGAACAGATACATGCCGGAAGATCGGCCTTTCACGGCTACGATATCCTTTCCCCGGAAGATAAACAACAGATGGACCTGGTGCTGATACCTGCCTTCAGTACAGAAGATATGCGGCAGACCCTGGAACGCAACCGGGTGTGGGTACCCTGGTTACAGCGCCAGTTCGAGGGCGGGGCCGAAACCGGCAGCTTTTGTACCGGAGCCTTTCTTTTTGCCGCATCCGGCCTGCTGAACAAACGTGCGGCCACCACACACGTAGACGCATCCGACGCATTCGGGCGCCTGTACCCGGAGGTAGTACTGCAATCCGAGCATACGGTCACTGCCGACGGCCGGGCCTATACCAGCGGCGGATCCACCTCCACATTTCACCTGCTGTTACTGCTGGTGCAGAAGCATTGCGGTGCCGATACGGCCATACGCATCGCCAAGATATTTGCTATCGATATGGACCGTTACAAACAGAGTTATTTCAGTACCTTCCGGCCTGATTATACCCATAACGACGAGCTGGTGAAAGACGTACAGAAAAAGATCGAGAACGCCTACCGCGAGGCCGATACCATTGAAGAGATCATTAAGGACATTCCCGCCAGCCGCCGCAATATTGTACGGCGTTTTACGCAGGCCACCGGCATTCCGCCCATCGAGTACCTGCAGCACGTACGCATCGAATCGGCCAAACGCCTGCTGGAAGGCACCAACCAGAGCATTACGGAGGTGATCGACAGCACGGGCTATTCCGATCCCAAGTCGTTCCGCAAGACCTTCCGTCGTATTGTAGGTATGGCCCCCCAGGAATACAAAGAGAAGTTCAGGGTAAAATAACCCCGGACTTCCCTGCAACAATGATAAAGATGAAAAAAATTACGCTGTTTTAGCCAGCCATTCTTTGGCCGGGCCCACCGGCACGCTCCAGCGGCGGTCTTTAAAAGCCTGCAGCAGTTCTTCGGCCACTTCGGAGGCAGGTATACCTTTTTCGCCCCCGATGGCTTTAGAGAATTCTGTATTCACCAGCGGCGGAATCAGTTCATATACTTCCACGCGGCCGTCCAGACCCTGGCGCAGCAGATCGGTGTATACGTGCAGGGCCGCCTTTATGGCCGAATAGGTAGGCAGCATCTTCGCCGGGAAAAAGGCCACCACGGAGGTCACGTTCACCAGGGCCGCTTCGGGTTTACCCAGTAATACAGGCAGCAGCGCGTCCGTCATACGGATCACGGAAAGATAATTGGTGTCCATTTCACGTCCGGCGCGTTCCCAGGCCGAGCCGGCGCCATCCAGTTCATACGCTTCGGCATAACCGGCATTATTAATGAGAATGTTCAGTTCCGGGTAATTCTTCTCTATTTCTGCCCGTAAAGCCTCTACATCAGCGGCGCTGGTCACATCGGCCCGGAAAGGGATGATATTTGCAGAGAGAGCGGCCGCACGGGCCAGGCGCTCTTCATCGCGACCGGTAATGATCACGGTATTGTCCTGTGCCGCCAGTAATTTAGCTATTTCCAGGCCGATACCGGCCGATCCGCCCGTAACCAGTACGGTGTTCTTTGTCGTTTTCATTTGTATATTTTGTATATTTTTTGTATATTAAAAAATTCAGGCGTGTTGTAAATTCTCTATCAGCAGTGCCGAAGCCCCGCCGCCGCCGTTACAGATGGCCGCCATACCATAGCGTCCGTTGCGGTTCTTAAGGATATGCACCAGGCTTACGAGGATACGCGCACCCGAAGCCCCCAGGGGATGCCCGATGGACACCGCTCCCCCGTTCACATTGAGGCGGGCCGCATCGATACCAGAGAGACGCGCATTGATGAGCGGCACATTGGCATAGGCTTCATTGATCTCAAAAAAGTCGATATCGGCCATGCTGAGTCCGGCTTTCTGTAAGGTTTTGTGTATGGCCAGCGAGGGCGAGGTGGTGAACCATTCCGGGGCCTGGGCCGCATCGGCAAAAGCGGTGATGGCCGCCAGGGGCTGCAGTCCATGTTCGCGCACATACTCTTCCGAAGCCAGCAGCAGGGCCGCTGCGCCATCGTTCAGGTTAGAGGCATTGGCTGCGGTAATGGAACCTTCCGCTTCAAAGATGGGTTTCAGCTTCGTCATTTTTTCCTCGTTCAGCTTCAGTACGTCCTCGTCGAGGTCATAAACGGTGGTACCCTGTTTGCCGGGTAGTTCCAGCGGGGTAATTTCTTCTTTAAAGAAGCCGTTTTCCTGTGCCTGTCGGGCTTTCCGATAGGAATTCAGGGCGTATTCGTCCTGTTCGGCACGGCTTACACTGTATTTACGGTTGGCCATTTCGGCTGCATTGCCCATGTGAAAATTGTGGTAGGGGTCCCAGAGTCCGTCCTTCAGCATGCCGTCCACCAGGTTCTGGTTACCGGTCTTAAGCCCGGAGCGGTGATTTTCGAGATAGTAGGGGGCATTCGACATACTTTCCATGCCACCGGTCATTACTACATCGGCATCTCCCATCGCTATGGACTGCGCCCCGTACATCACTGATTTAAGGCCCGAAGAGCACACCTTGTTCACGGTAGTGGCGTCGGCGGAATCGGGAATTCCGGCGGCACGGGCGGACTGGCGGGCCGGCGACTGGCCCAGGTTGGCCGAAAGCACATTACCAAAGATCACTTCGTTTACCTCCGTAGCCGGTATGCCCGACTTACGGATGGCGTCTTTCATTACTTCTGCACCCAGCTGCACGGCGCTGAGGGATGACAGGCTTCCCAAGAAGCCCCCGGTACCCGTGCGGGCTGCCGATACGATAAATACCCTGCGTTTCATAGTTTCTTCTGTTTTAAAATATACCATTTGGTATATTAACGGTTAAAAAAATTTGCCGCATACGTTGAAAGGGTTTCCGTATTTGGCAGATCAAAATTATACCAATCGGTATAAATATGCAAATAAATTTTCAGGTCCTGTATGAAATATAAATTTATGCGATAGAGGTATAAGAAAAACGTATAAAAAAATAGAGAGTAAAAACAATGCGGCTGAATAACAGAAATTTACACAAAATATAGTTTTATATTCATCTAATTATCTGTTTTTTTACCATACATTTACACTATATAAAACACCAAGTAATAACCCTCTAAACAGCAACAACTATGTTTACACGCAATTTACCCACGGTTTTTACTACCCTTTTCCTCAATATTTTATTTATTTTCAACGCAAAGGCCCAGATCTTTGAATCGGTAGGGCAGTTTACGTCAGACAGTTCCTGCGAAATACTTTTTATACAAAATGCCCAGGGCGGGAAACTGTATACGCTGGGCTATATGTCCGGCAATACGGATATAGACCCCGGGCCAGGCACACAGACCGTCAATACGAATTACGGCCGGGTGTTTTTAACGAAATCGGATACGGGAGGCGCATTTCACTGGTACAAGACCTTTGCAGATACGATCGCATACAGAATTACCGCCGTCAAAACAGATATATACGATAACATTTACCTTGCCGGGCAGGAAAAACCACGTTATACCCCTGCAAACGATTTTATATATCCGAATTTCATTATCAAATGTGATCCCCAGGGGAATATGATCTGGCGTACCACTTTCGGAAATAATGCAGCTACTTTCGGTTCATCCACGATCAACCAGATCCACGTACTTGATGATGGTTCAGTGTTCACCTGCGGAGAGTATGATGAAAATGAAGATCTTATACCCGGAAATACCGTAGAACCCTCCCCTACAAGCCAGAACAGCAGTGGTTTTTTACAAAAATTCGATCAGAACGGGAATCTCGTCTGGCTGCGCCGGTTCTGGGGACTTGCTGATCCGTTGTTCACATCTATAACGGGTTCCGGGGCTGATTTATACGTATATGGACGTAAAATTTACCATACAGATGCCACTTTTGAAAATACCCCGGTCTCTTTTCCCTTTATCAACGCAGCTTCCTTCATACTGAAAGCCGATACATCCGGCAACCTGCAATGGATAAAAAGTATAGATGCGGGTGCTCTTCCTTATGAAATTATACTTAGCAACAGTGGTGAGTACCTGTATTGCAGCGGTACCGTAAACTATATTACCGATTTTGATCCGGGACCCGGTCAGTTCGTTGTGGATAACCCTGTCAGCGGCCAGTTCATCCTGAAGCTGGATACTGCCGCAAACTTTCAATGGGTACGCCCGGTATTCGACGGCAGGGGATATGAGTATGCCGGGGGACGAGTCCTCTCTTTAGCTATAGATGCCCAGGATAATGCTTATTTGATCAGTCAGTTCGGAGCAGACTTTGATGTGGACGCGGGGCCTGGAATGCATATAGAAACAGCGAACGGGCTGGATCTTCATTCGTATATACTGTCTGTGACGGCCGCAGGTGATTTTTCCTGGTCAGCAGCCGTAAAAGGCTCGGGGATGTCTATTTTTCATCACCTGCTGGTATTGCCCGATCAGAGTTTATTGCTGGGCGGAGCTTTCAGCAGCACCAACGATTTTGACCCACAAACCGGCGTCCATAATCTCACCGCAGCGCAGACCGACGGATTTCTCTTACGCCTGCGCAAAGATCCCTGTGCCGATCTCCTTGTAAAGACCGACAGTGTCAGCGATCTTACCTGTCAGGCACTTGCCGGTATTTACCTGCACAGCATTGGCGGTACGGCGCCCTACACCTATACCTGGAACAATAACGCCCCCACCGCCGACTCCGTTTTTTACACCAGCACACCCGGCATACATAATGTGGTGCTGAACGATGCCGGTGGATGCAGCCGTTCGCTCTCCTTCCTGATGAACGGACCACTGCCTGTCACTGATTTTGACCTGGAGGCGAACCTGGTAACCGGTTCTTTCCAGCCCGGTTTCACTACGCAGACAGAGCTTTACCTGCTGAACAATACCTGCATACCGGCAACCGGGCAGCTGATGCTGGTCTGTGACTCTGCCCTGATCTTCAACAGCGCTATACCCGCGCCTTCCTCTGTTTCCGGCGACACACTTATCTGGGATTTCAGCAACTTTAAGTGGGATACGCCATTCAGCGATCCGAAGATCTCGTTCACCACCGCTGCATCTACGCCGCTGAGCGATACGCTCAACCTGGTGCTGCTCGCCCTTCCGCTTTCCGGCGATGGTGATACCAGCAATAATATCCGCACCTATACCATACCCGTAACAGGCGCCTACGATCCCAACGACAAGAAGGTATACCCGGCAGGAGAATGTACCCCGGGCTATATTCAACAGGGCCAGACACTCACCTACACGGTACGTTTCCAGAATACAGGCTCGGCACCTGCACACAACGTGTACATTGAAGACGCGCTGAGCCCGGCACTGGATCTGAATTCCCTGCAGGTGATCGGCGCCAGTCATGATATGTATACCAAAATAATGCCCGGCAATGTGCTTCACTTTATGTTCGACAACATTATGCTGCCCGACAGCAACAGCAACGAACCGCTGAGCCACGGCTATGTGGTGTTCCGTGTAAACCCGCTCCCCGGAAGTACACCCGGTAGCGAGATACGCAACAAAGTGGGCATCTATTTCGACTACAATGCGCCCGTGATCACCAATGAAGTGCTGAATACCATTGCCGACAGCAGTTATATCGGTAATCATACCCAAACCACCGTAAGTACGGCCAACAGCAGTTATACCTGGCATGGTGTTACGTACAACGCTTCAGGCACCTACACCCGTGTATTCCAGAACGTGCAGGGTTGCGACAGTACCGTGGTCATGACCCTTTCCCTGAACGCCAGCAGCCTGGCCGGGTACGGACAGAACGGCATACGCCTCTTCCCGAATCCCGCGCAGGATCAGCTGCAGCTGGAAAGTAAAGAGCATGTGAACGACGGCATATTGCGTATATACAGTATTACCGGTCAGCTGGTCCGTGAACGGAAAAATGTTTCGGGCACACAGTTCAGCATCGACCTTACAGGACTTGCTCCGGATGTATATACCCTAGAATTGTATGACGGACAGCAGCACCGCCGCAGCCGTTTTGTGAAACAGTAACGCTACACCACGCATTTCTCACGGTACACATCGCCCAGGCAGGCATTGGGCATATACGGCAGTACCAGGTTCCCGAAGTGATCGCACTCTTCGCGCAGGGGGAAACCGGAATGGATAAAGGCCCGGAAACCGATGTCCATATACTGCTGCAGTTTGTCCTGCACCTGTGCTGCACTGCCTACCAGCGCGCTTCCGCAGCCGGAGAATACCTTGCCTACCGAACTCCATACCAGGGGTTCGATAAAGCCTTCGCTGTCGGCGCCTTTGCGCAGTTCGTCCTGCCGGAACACCCCGTAGGAAACCGCATCCTGGTGGCGGGCCCGTTGGGCATGCGCCTCTGTATCGTTCAGTTTGGAAACCAGGCGCCGGGCATAAGCACGGGCTTCGGATTCCGTTTCGCGTACGATCATGTGTATACGTAAACCAAAATCGATCACGCGGCCATGTTTATACGCACGTTCGGATACATCTTCGATGGTCTGCCGCATCATTTCCATTTTCTCGGGCCACATCAGGTATACATCGGCATATTGGGCGGCAATTTCTTTTGCCTCCGGCGATATGCCCCCGAAATACACGAGCGGACTTCCGCTGTAACGGCATTTGGCCGGGGCAGAATCCAGGTGTATGTTATAGAACGAACCCTCGAAGCGGATCTCGTCCTTTTCCCAGCCCTGGCGCAGGATGTTCAGTATCTCGCCTGTGCGGCCGTAGCGCGTCTGTGCATCGGTCTTCTGCCCGGGGAAATCCGAAGAAATGGCATTGATGATGAGCCGCCCCTGCGAAACCTCGTCGAGCGTGGAAATAGCACGGGAAAGCGTAGTGGGATAGATCTCGCCCATACGCAGGGCCACGATCGGTTTTATCTGCCGGGTAAGCGGCAGGGCCGCCGCGGCGAACGTAAGCGGGTCCATGCCCGTATCGTAAGCGGCCGGCAGCAGTATACCCCGGAAGCCGTGTTTATCGGCATTCTGTATAATATCGAGGCAATGCGGAAAAGAACTGCGGCGGCCCGGATCGCGCATGCCAAGGAATTCCGTATCCCCGTCGCTCATGTCATCAAACCAGGAAAACTCGGCGATACGTTCGGTCGTTTTAATATGGATCATTTATTAGTCTACTGAAATAATGGACTAATATACTTTAAAAAACATATCGGCCTAAAAAAAACGTTCTTTTCAGGATCGGGGGATCTCCATGCGCAGGCTTTCGTATACACGGTCGATGCCTTCGCTGGTATCCGAAAGCACGATAAGTCCGTCGCCGGCTTCGAGCACGGTGGAACCGCCGGGGGTCAGGTACTGGTCGCCCCGCTTGATCATGGCAATAATGGCCGAACGCGGGAAATTCAGGTCTACGATCTTTTTGCCCTGTGCATAACCGTCTACCGGGATTTCGATCTCCCGCATGACCGCTTTGGGATTGTGATCGGCCATAAGGATCTCGGTAAAGGCCGGGGCCGGTTTTACCTTTTCGGGCAGGGCCACGTGCAGCCAGCGGGCCACCGTAGACAGGGAGGTACCCTGTATCAGCAGTGAAGTAACGGATATAAAGAATACGAGGTTAAAGATCATATCCGCCTTTTCGATACCGGCCAGCAGCGGATAGGTGGCAAACACGATAGGTACCGCTCCGCGCAGTCCCACCCAGGATATGTACAGCCTGCGCCGCATTTTCATTTTAAAGGGAATGAGGGTGATAAATACGCTCAGCGGACGTGCCAGTAATATGAGAAACAGCGAAATGAGCATACCGATGCCCAGCACAGGCACCATCCGCGAAGGAAATACAAGGAGGCCCAGCGTAAGGAACAGCACGATCTGCACCAGCCAGGCAAAACCATCGTAGGTCTTGAGAATGGTCCTTTTGTGGATCAGTTTCTGGTTTCCGAGGAAAACGCCACAGATATACACGGCCAGGAAACCGTTTCCTCCCACGAAATCCGTTGCGGAGAAGGTAATGAACATGAGCGAGATCACCAGTACGGGATACAGGCCCTCGAAACCGAGTTTGATGTGGTTGATGACAAAAAGGCTGAGGCGTCCGAACAGGAAACCGGCCAATCCCCCCAGGAGCATCTGCTGAAGGAAGAGCAACAATACCGACCAGAAGCTCTGTTCGGGGTTTTGCACCAGGCCCAGGAACACGATGGTAAGCACATAAGCCATGGGATCGTTACTTCCGCTTTCCAGTTCCAGCAGGGGTCTCAGGTTACTTTTCAGGCCCAGGCTTTTGGAACGCAGCAGTGAAAACACCGCCGCCGCATCTGTAGAAGATACGATGGAACCCAGCAGCAGGCTCTCATAGATGGTAAAATCGGTAATGAGCCAGACAAAAAGGCCCAGTGAAAATGCGGTGACGAGCACCCCGGCGGTAGAAAGCACCAGTCCCTGTGCCAGTATGGGTTTTATGCCGTTCCAGTTGGTATCGAACCCGCCGGAAAAAAGGATAAAATTCAGCGATACCACGCCTATGAACTGTGCAATGGCGGGGTTATCGAACTGTATGCCGCCGATGCCCTCGGAACCGGCCAGCATACCGATGAGCAGGAAAAGGATCAGGGTGGGTACGCCGTAACGGTAAGATACCCGCCCGGCCATGATACTGATGAAGAGCAACAGCGATCCTGCCAGTAATATATTTTCGATGGTTAAATTCATAATCTGTATGTATATGGCGGAGGCCCCGGCAAAATACGAATAATATACCAAAAGCCCCCTACCCGGGCCTACACCCGATACAAAAAACTCACTGTCAACCATTTACATCAAACACAAAAAACGCCCGTCCCGAACCGGTTAATTTCCTATATTTAACTGCCCTGTTTCTGCATGCCGCGACTCTTATACCTTCTACACCGGTATAAATGGTAAACCGTAACGCGATGCATAAACTATACTCTGTAGTTTTCCTGTTTCTGAGCTTTTCTTTTGTCCGTGCGCAGGACCTTTCCAATCCCTGTCTGCGGGACCGGAGTTTTCATGTGGTGGTGCTGGGTTCGTCCACTTCGGCAGGTACCGGCCCTTCGGTTCCGGACAGTGCCTGGGTAAACCGCTACCGTAAACACCTGCAGTCCATATCTGCCTCCAATACGGTAACCAACCTGGCCATTGGCGGTACCACCACCTATCACATTATGCCCGACGGTTTTGTGCAGCCCCCGGGCAGACCGGCCACAAACCCGAACAACAACATCAGTAAAGCCATCAGCCTGGGAGCCGATGCTATTATCATAAACATGCCCTCTAACGATGCGGCCAACGGGTTTACGCTACAGGAACAGATGTTCAATTTTAACCTGCTGGCCGCTACGGCCACGGCAGCCCATATCCCGGTGTGGATCACGACCACACAACCCCGTAACAGCCTGAGCGCCGCCGGAGATCAGCTGCAGCTGGATGTACGCGACAGTATATTCAGCCGCTTCGGCAGTTATGCCATCGACTTCTGGAACGGCATTGCCGCAGCCAGCAATGACATACTGCCCCAGTACAATTCCGGGGACGGGACACACCTGAACAATGCCGGGCATGCGGTCCTTGTGCAACGCGTTATCAGTAAAAATATACTGAGTACCATTTACGATACACTCCCCCAACCCGACCTGGCCATTACAGGCTGGCAGGTACTGAACCCTTCTGCCTGCGGAGATACGCTCACCCTGCTGCGGGGGCTGCTCAGTAATTACGGTACAGCGTCCACAGCCGATATTCCCCTACAACTGATGGTCAGCGATCTTTCCGGCGGCAGTACGAACAGTCTGTACGATACGCTGTACGGCGGCACCGGCAGCTGCCTCAGCGATACGTTCTACTTCAGCATCAACACCTCGGTAGCGGGCATATTACAATTACAGGCCGTATTGCAGGGTTCCGATACCGATCCGCAGAACGACAGCAGCAACGTGCTTGTGTATACCAGCAGCGGACTTCCCCAGCTCAGCATACAACATGATACGGTTTGCCTCAACAGTCCGGCTCTCTTGCTTGCCCGGGCATCTGCCGGGGATACCATTGCCTGGTACGATCAGCCATTGGGCGGCAGTATACTGGCCTGGGGCGACAGCCTGCTGCTACCGTCCGCAGGGCAGTCCCAGTATTTTTATGCCGAAGCCGTACGTTTACCACTGCATTATACCGGCTCGCTCATGGCGGCGCAGAGTTCTGCCACCAGCTGGAACGGGGTTATGTTCAACATCGTAGCCCTGGACACCCTGGTACTCGACAGCCTGGGCCTGGAAGCCGGAAGTACCGGCACACAGGGAATACGCGCCTATACACGGAATGGTTCTTATGTGGGTTATGAGAACAATGCCGCCGCCTGGACCTTATGGGGCAACGATACCCTGCAGGTAGCCGTTGCCAATACCCGGCAGTACGCGTCCTTCGGACCAAAAAACCTGCTACCGGGTGATACGCTGGCCATATACCTTCACATGCAGCAAAGCGGCTCTACCCTGCGCTACCGGAGCGTTACACAGGCACAAACCTACAGCAATTCCCACCTGCAGCTGCTTTCCGGTGCCGGCATTGCCTATACCTTTGGTACGGTATACAGCCCGCGCGACTGGACCGGAGAGGTGTATTACCATTACGGCTTTAATCCCGACGGACAGTGCCGCTCGGCACGGGTACCCGTACAGGCCGTTCTCAGCATGCCACAGGTTACCCTGGGGAATGACACAGTAATTGGCAGCGGGGAAACCCTGCTGCTGGATGCAGGAAATAACTTTGTACACTACAGCTGGAGTAACGGTGACACGACAGCTGTTTCGCTTATCGATACCAGCCGCTATCCAGCGGGCACGCACCTCATCCGGGTAAAAGTACGGGACGCCCATGGCTGTGAAGCTGCGGACAGTATAGAAGTAACCGTAAGCGCAGCTGTATCTCTTGAAAATGTCTCCGTCCAGGACTTCCGCATCTATCCGAACCCCGGTAACGGAACGTTCACCTTCCGCAGCAGCCAGGGGATATGTCCGCAGCATATCCGTATTTACGATCTTTCGGGACGGGAGGTGTTTTACCGCGTACAGCCACAGGAAGGACAGTGGATCGATACCGGTCTGCCACCCGCCCTGTATATACTGGAGTTCAGCCGGGGACCATACCCGGAACGGCACAAATGGCAGGTAACGGAGTAAGTACCTGAAAATAAACAAGAAAAAAGACAAGTCCGGCAAGATTTTTGTGCTGAACAAAAAATTGGTTATACTTGTCCTGCCTTGAAGGCACCCGTTTTTTTTACACGGAGATATAATTTCATGACATTCGACGACTTCGATTTTGCGCCCGCCCTTTCGGAAGGCATATTTTACCTGGGTTTCAGTAAACCTACCCCTATTCAGGAACAAGCCATTCCCGTGATCTTATCGGGCAGGGACCTGATAGCCTGTGCCCAGACCGGCACGGGAAAAACCGCAGCCTATGTGCTTCCGCTGCTGCATAAGATCATCGACCACCGCCAGGAGGGCCTCAATACCCTGATCCTGGTGCCTACGCGTGAACTGGCCGTGCAGATCGACCAGCAGATAGAAGGCCTTTCCTATTTTACAGAGATCAGCTCCATACCGGTATACGGCGGCGGCGACGGCGCAGCCTGGGACCAGCA
Organism: Flavobacteriales bacterium; assembly: GCA_052437175.1. Taxonomy (GTDB): domain Bacteria; phylum Bacteroidota; class Bacteroidia; order CAIKAF01; family CAIKAF01; genus JACVCJ01. The sequence goes on along the minus strand of JBQVOK010000004.1, from coordinate 150,717 downwards.
GAAACGTGCACTGCTAAGCGGTGCCAATATTGTTATTGCCCCTCCCGGACGCCTGATATCGCATCTGGCCTCGGGACAGATCAACCTGAAACATATACGCCACGTGGTGCTCGACGAGGCCGACCGCATGCTGGACATGGGTTTCTTTGAAGACATCATGCGCATTATGAGCTACCTGCCGCCGGAACGACAGACCCTGCTTTTTTCGGCTACCATGCCCGCACAGATGCGTAAACTGGCGGCCAACCTGCTGAAGGAGCCGGCCGAGATCAATATTGCCGTTTCGGTACCCAATGCCGGCATTAACCAGCAGGCTTATATGGCACACGATCCGCAGAAACTGCCCCTGCTGCTGAAAATACTGAAGGAAGGCGATTTCGGCAGTGTGATCATTTTTGCATCGACCAAAGACAAAGTAAAAAAGCTGGAACAGACACTGCGCCGTTCCGGGATACAAGCCAGCGCCTTTCACTCGGACCTGGACCAGAAAGAACGCGAGGAACTGCTGCTGAAGTTCAAGCACCGGCAAATACCCGTGCTGGTGGGTACCGACGTACTTTCGCGCGGGATCGATATCGAGGGCATCAGCCTGGTGGTGAATTACGACGTTCCGCCCGATCCGGAGGACTATGTACACCGCATCGGCCGCACGGCACGCGGAGAGCGCACCGGCACGGCTATCACCTTCATCAATGACCAGTGCCGTCCCAAATTCCAGCGTATCGAGCGCCTGATCGGCCGTGAGATACCCAAGACACCCCTTCCCGAAGATATGGGCGAAGCGCCTTCCTACGCGGCAGCTATGACAGCGCGTAAATCCAACAATAAGCATAACAAAAAAGGCGGCGGATACTGGAAAAACCGCAAGAAAAGCGGACGTAAAGGTCCGGGAGCTGCCGGCAAAAGCGGCGGAGAAGCTCCCAAAGCTTCTTAAGCGTTCACCCGCAGGCTTTTTTCCTGTGCAGCGCTAAAGTGTCCGATGGGCTCTGTAAATGCCGCATAGCCATTGGCCGAGAGTATTTCCTGCACCTCTTTCAATGCGTCGGGCGACACCGCCAGCAGCATACCGCCATTGGTCTGCGGATCGGGAAGCAGCTGAAAAGCTTCCATGGCGTCTACTCCGGCTCCCAGCTGTATTTTTTCGTGCATGGCTTTCCAGTTGCGGAACGTAGCATCGGGTATGGTCTGCTTAGACAGGTAGTAAGCCAGGGATTCTACCCTGGGCAGGCGGGAATACTGAATTTCGGCACACAATCTGCTGCCTTCGGCCATTTCGAGCAGGTGCCCGGCCAGTCCGAAACCGGTTACGTCCGTCATGGCATTAAGCCCTTTTACGGGGCCCAGCAGTGCTCCCACGCTGTTGAGGCGGGTAAGCTGTGCATACAGGCCGGCTTCGTCTTCGGGGCGCAGCTGTTCTCTTTTGGCCGCCGTGGTAAGCAGGCCCACGCCCAGGGGTTTGGTAAGCAGGATCAGGTCGCCCTCCCGGGCGGTATTGTTGCGGACGAGGTGTGCCGGTTTCACCCTTCCGTTCACCGAAAGGCCGAAAAAAGGTTCCGCAGCATCGATGCTGTGTCCGCCGGCCAGTGGTATACCGGCTTCCAGGCATATTTCCCGTGCACCTTCCATAACGCGGTTGGCCAGGGCGGCAGGCAGTTTTTCAACGGGCCAGCCCAATATGGCCAGGGCCATCAGCGGCGTTCCGCCCATGGCATACACATCGCTGAGCGCGTTGGCAGCCGCCACTTTGCCGAACAGGTAAGGATCGTCGACCACCGGCGTAAAAAAATCGGTGGTGCTGATGAGGGCCTCTTCGGGGTTCAGCAGGTACACGGCGGCATCGTCATGGCTCTGGTTACCCACCAGCAGGTCGGGATAAGAGCCGGCCATCTGGCCTTTAAGTATTTCATCCAGCACCAGGGGAGCTATTTTACAGCCACAACCGGCGCCCCGGGCATATTGGGTAAGACGGTAAAGGGTATTTTCGGTAGCGTTCGTCATCCGGTATATTTTTTTAACTGAGCAATGAGACCGGGAATATCCCTGCCATCCCACTCTGTATAGTGTACTTTTCTTTCTCCGCTGAGGCTGCTGTTGCGGTAAAATTTATCATAATAACGCAACAGTATACGAAAACAGCCGGCGGTATCGCCTTCTTCCAGGAACTGCAGGGCATTCCGCGTATACTCATCACCCAGGCGGCGGCGTATGCGGTTCACCGGGTTCGACAGTTCTTCTGCCGAAAAGCGGCCATAATCTTTCAGCACATTTTCCAGGCGTACCTCAAAGGGAATGTCCAGGAAAACGAAAGGCACAGCCCGCAACTGGCTGAAAAACGCTTCGGGCAGGTTTATATTCCCGATGCGCCGGCTTTCGTCCTCGAGCCAGATGTGCCTGTTTCCTTTTTCGATACGTTGCTGTTCGGTTTTAAGCAGGGCCAGGGCCAGGTTATTTTCTACCTGTTCGGCTCCCGGCTGCGGAGGCAGACCCAGATTACCAAAGGCCGAACCTTTGTGGCCGGCCAGTTTTTCCAGGTCGATCACGCTTTCGCCGGCTTCTTCGAGGGCAGCCAGCAGCATGGTCTTTCCACTGCCGGTATATCCACCCAGCACGGCAAAGGGACGCGGTTGTTTAAACAGCTCCAGCGCCCAGTTCCGGAAAGCTTTGTAGCCTCCTTTAAGCAGGTACACCTCAAAACCGTACAGGTCGAGCAGCCAGGCCACAGCGCCGCTGCGCATTCCGCCACGCCAGCAATGTACCAGTATACGTTTATCTGCGCTGTTCTGCAGCAGGCGTTCGGCTTCTTCTACCATAGGGCGCATTTTCGGACCAAAAAAATCCAGCCCGATCTTAATGGCATCCTCGCGGCTCTGCTGTTTATAGGCCGTACCCACGATGCGGCGCTCTTCATCACTGAACAGCGGAAACGATACCGCAGCCGGAATATGCGCGTGTGCGTACTCCCCGGGACTACGCACATCGGCAACCGGACATTCCGCCGCCATCTTCACAAAAGTATCCACATCCAGGTGTATTATAGCCATATACAGGTGCCGCAGGTATGCTGTGCAGCCGGCACAAAGAAACGAAATATTCCGCTTGGATGCAGCACACACAAAACCCGGTACTCCGCAGAATACCGGGTTTCTCTATGTAAACTACCCCAATTGTTCTTTTACAGCCGCAGGGCCGGTATACCTTCTTCCCCTGATGCTGTGGCAAAGGTGCGGTACAAAAAGACGCGATCCTATCCTGAAAAAGCAGGATATGGTTTCTGCAGGCACAAAAATCCTGTAAAAACAGGAGCTGCATCTTAACACAGACAACGTACTTTGCACTATCTTCCCGGAGGATTCATACATTTGAGAATGAAGTACCTGTTTATTTTACTATGCCTGTGCAGTCTGCCGCTCTATGGCCAGGACTCACGCTCTGCCGACAGTCTGCGCAGTGCCCTGCAGCGGGGAGACAGGGATACGAACCGGGTGAACGCCCTGTACCGTTATGGCGAACTGTTCGAAGACGAACAGCCCGACTCTGCCCTCTCCTATTACCTGCAGGCACATGGTCTGGCCCGTGAAATTAAGTACCTGAAGGGCGAAGCTGCCTTTGCCAGTTACTGCCTGCCTGTACTCAACAACCGGGGTGAATACCGCCGGGCGCTGGAGATTGCCCGGGAGGCCCTGGCGATCTACAAAAGAGTGGGCACCCGCCGCGACCTGGCCGTAGCCTACCTGAACGTAGGCAGCGAATGGCAGTACCTGTCCGATTTTCAGGCGGCTGCCGACAATTACCTGGAAGCCCTCAAATACGCCGAACAGGTAAACGATACACGCCTGTTACGTATGACGAACAATAACCTGGCATCCGTATTCCTGTCCCTCTCCCAGTTCGAAAAAGGACGCGACTACGCCCGCACAGGCCTGCAATATGCCTGGCAGCTGGAGAATGACGCTGCAGTAGCTTCCAGCATGTACAACCTGGCTACCGCAGCCGTATACCTGGAACGCTACGATACGGCCCTGGTACTTTTCCACGAGATCGAGAAAATAGCACAGAAACTGAACGACGACTTCTTTTACCTGGACGCCTGGATCGGTAAAGCCGGGGCCTACGACGGACTGGGTGTACGACCGAAAGCACTGTATTATTTTGATAAAGTGATCGTTTTTTCGAAACAGAAAGAAGTGCCCGAATACGAAATGTATGCCTACATGGGTAAAGCCGAGCATTACCTGAAATACAACGATCATGCCGGGGCTGCTGAAGCCATACGGAACGGACTGGTACTGGCAGAACAGCTGGAAACCAAATTCGAACGCAAGGACCTGCTGCTGAAAGCTTCCAAACTGAACGAAAAGACCGGTAACTATAAGGAAGCCCTGCGCTACTTTAAAGAAGCCCAGGTACTGAACGACTCCATCACCGGCGAAAACCACCGCATTGCCATTGCCAATAACGAAGCCCGTTACGAGTTCAACAAAAAAGAACTGGCCATCAGCAACCTGCTGGCAGAGAACGCCCTGCACCAGTCACAGATAAAACAGCAACGCACCCTGAACATTGCCCTGGTGGCCGGCAGTGTACTGTTACTGCTGGTCTTCTTCCTGGTATACCGTAACGTAAAACACAAACAACGGCTACAGAAACAGCGCATCAGTGAGCTGGAGACCGAGAAAAAACTTACGGCCACGGAAGCCATCATCAAGGGCGAGGAACAGGAACGTTCGCGCCTGGCCAAAGACCTGCACGACGGCTTGGGCGGCATGCTTTCGGGCGTTAAATACACCTTACACAACATGAAAGAGAACCTGGTACTTACCGAAGACAATGCGCGGGCATTTGAACACAGCCTGCAGATGCTGGACAGCTCCATCAGTGAAATGCGGCGGGTAGCGCACAATATGATGCCCGAATCCCTGCTGAAATTCGGACTGGACGCGGCCCTGAAAGATTTTTGCAGCCAGGTGACCGTAAGCGGCATCCTGCGGGTAAGCTACCAGTCGTTCGGCCTCAGCGGCAAAGAACCGGAACAGTCACTGGCCATTACCATATACCGCGTTGTACAGGAACTGCTCAACAACACCATAAAACACGCCTCGGCACACAACGTAATTGTACAGCTGGCCGCCGAAGAAGGACAGATCACCCTGACGGTGGAAGACGACGGAAAAGGCTTTGACACGGCCATCCTGAGATCGGCCAGGGGCATCGGCTGGAAAAACATCCTGTCGCGCCTGGATTACCACAACGGCAAGCTGGACGTACGATCTTCCCCCGAAAAAGGCACTTCGGTATACATAGAATTCAAAACGGCATGAGTACAAAGATCTTTATCGTTGACGACCATTACATGATCATTGAAGGCATAAAATCGATGCTGGTGAACGAGCCGGGCATTGAATGGCTGGGGCATGCCTCCAGCGCAGCCACCTGTATGGCGTTCCTGCGCGTACACAGCCCCGACGTGATCCTGATGGACATAAACCTACCCGATAAGAGCGGGCTGGAGCTCTGTAAGGAAGTGATGCAGCTGTACCCGGGTATAAAGATCATCGGGCTGAGTACCTTCAACCAGCTCAGTTTTATCTCGCGCATGCTGGAAAACGGCGCCTACGGCTACCTGCTCAAAAATGCATCGCGGCACGAGATACTGCAGGCCATAGAAACCGTGATGCAACGTAAGCAGTACCTGAGCCTTGAAGCTTCGGAAATGGTAAAGAAGAACCAGGGCGATGACCGACCTTTGCTCACCCGCCGGGAGATCGAGGTTTTACAGCTGATCGCCGAAGGACTTACCAATGCCGAAATGGCCGAAAAACTCTTTGTGAGCGTTACCACCATCGATACCCACCGCAAGAACCTGCTGGCCAAATTCAACGCCAAAAATACGGCGGCCCTGGTCTGGGCGGCGGCGCAGATGAAGTTTGTGTAGACGAAGTCCCGACTGGCATTTTAGCTAATCGAACCAGCTTGCTCTTTCGATATCAAGCCCAAGTGATTTAAAGAGCTGTATAATTTCGTCACCCAATTTTTCATTATTTTTCTCATAGCTGAAATGCAGGAAAAATAAATCGTCTACCGTCTCTGTTTTTCGTTCTTCCGTACCCTGGTTTATAACGGTAGTGGTTTTCTGCACATTGCCCTCTTTAGTTCCCAGCAGTACCGTAATATCTTTTCCCACGTTTGCAATATCCTTTAGTTGCACCGCCTGTTTCCGGATAAGAGGGTTCCCATACATATTTTCCTGTTCTATAATTACACTCAGCCATTGTCCGCTGCTATCCAGCTGAAATTCCTGGATGAGTTTAAATTTTTGATCACCCCGGTAATTCAGTGAATCACGGATCTGGTGTTGCAGCTCCTGTTGCAGTTTCCGGTTAAGGAAATTCACCAGGTTCATTTTTCTTGAATAAAAGTGTTGAAGTTCGGAGACATACGCATTCAATCGCTCGTTGAGATTTCTGACTTTCAAAAGCTTATCACTTTGAACAAGCAGCTCATTATTGATCCCCGCAGGATAATAGCTGCCTTCCCCTCCGGAATTAATATGATAGGCCTGAATAGAATTTTTGTCGTCTTTCATCCGGATGCTGATCGTATTCGTCTCAGCATCTCCGGTCAGGCGATCTATTTCATAAAGCGGGACTATAAATTTTGCCAGCCATTGTATCTCTGTCCAACGTTTACCATTGTCATCTGCATCGTAAGGCGTTCTGTAAAAAACAAAATTCATAGATAAGGGGTCAAACTCTAAGTGTTGCCTTATTCCTTCATCCCAGTCGTTCGCTGTATAGTGCTCTGTATACGATTGCAATGCCAGTTCAGAGAGTGCGTACAGCGCATTGCGTTCGTCCTCAAAGTTTTTAATCTGCCCGTATGCCACTGTATTCATGAGCAGTAACAGGAAAACTACTTTTTTCATCTTTCATTTTATTGAGTGAGGCTTACCTGCTTCCTGGGTTTAGCCATCGTAACCAGGATATGATAAAACCCTTATTTATAGCTAATATAGCCTATTTTGCGCAGGTATCAAACAGATGCATAAAGAATGAACGGCCGGGCAGATGCAGCAGGTTATCCGCGTATTATTTCACATCCGGAATACCGTTGCGCAGCGCATACATCACCAGTCCGGCCAGATTGCGGGAGCCGGTTTTCTGCAGCAGCCCCTTGCAGAGACCATTCACCATTCTTACACTGATGAGCAGTTTGGCAGCAATTTCTTCGGCGGTATATGCCTCGCAGACCAGCTGCAGTACTTCGATTTCCTGCGGTGATATCTCTACCGGCGTCGGTCCTGCGTTTTTCTTTCGGCCAGCATGGTTCCGGATAGCGATAAGTGTTTCTTCATTGAGATAGATACCCCGGGTGTGTACGGTCATAATGGCTTCATATATTTCCTGCGGATCACTGCCTTTGGCAAGGTATCCATGGGCTCCCAGCTCCATGAGGCGGGTGATATGACTTTCGTCGCGCTGAACGGAAAGGATCAGGACCTTCATTCCGGGACAGGCACTCCGCAATGCCCGGGTAAGATCTTCCCCACCGGTACCGGGGGCCGGCAGCGACAGGTCCAGCAGCATCACATCGGGCAGCTGCCCGCTTTGCCGCAGTTTTTCGGGAACAGAATGCAGGTCGGACGATTCGAAAACGATCTCCAGTTCGGGCCTGTTGCCCAGTATGACGTTCATACCTTCACGAAAAAGTACCTGGTCCTGCACCAGTCCGATCTTAATTTTTCCAGGATGCATAGGGTGTATACGTTTGGATGTGTCCCGTAAATATACATATCTGGTTTTATTACGCAGGCAGCAGTGTCTGTGTCTTCGCAAAAAACTCAGAGCGAAGCCAGGAACTGTTCTACCCGGGCAGCCAGTTCGGGGTTGTTTAGCACCAGGTCGGTATGGGTGCGGTCATACATATACAACTCAAACTGCGCACTCAAACCCAGCTGTGCCATCTTCTGCTCCAGTGCATGGCCCTGTTCTTCGGGCACATTGAAGTCCCGCGTGCCCATGTGCATTTGTGTCAGCGGCAGATGTTCCGCAAAGTACAAGGGCGAAGAAGCGATCAGTTTCCTGCGGGTCTCTTCCAGCGTAGTCTGTCCGGAGCTGAAAGCATCCAGGAACTGGCAGCGGTAGGTAGGATCTTTCTGATGTTCGGAAGTGAGTTCCCGCATATCCACAGGCCCGGCGATAGCCACTACCCTTTTTACACGCGGGTCCCGAATGCCTGCCAGCAGGGCCACGGTACCGCCCCGGCTGCCACCCCGCACGGCGGTACGGTTCACATCGGCATAGGGTTCGGTCTGGGCGATCAGGTTCAGGAAGCCCAGTACATCGTCGGTACCTCCGTCAAAAGCGTTGCAGTGTTCCCCTTCGGATACGGGTGTGCTGTAGGTATTCCCGTTCAGGGTCAGCTGCAGGGATTGTCCGCGCAGGGCCGGCATCGCCAGTATATTCGAAGGGCCGGAACCCGAAGTGTCCAGCATCATATTCACAGAATTCAAGGTACTTTCCAGTCCGAAGCCGCCCACGTGGATATGTACGGGAACCGGGCTGTTCGTTTGCGGAATCAGGATAGCTGCGTATTCTTTTATGCCGTTTAACCGATAGGAAAGCATTTTCAGGGTAAAAGCGCCGTTCAGAATCGATTCCTGCTGCAGCACGCTGTAATCTGTCGGGTTCAGGTCGCGGCTCTGCCATTCGTCCCACACATTTTGTATTTCCAGGGCGGAAGGCTCGGCAAAGAGGGCCTTTTTTTCTTTAGGGCTAAGGGCGTTTTTAGAGCAGGAAGCAAGCCCGATGAGCGCGAAGATCAGGGTTGAATTAATTTTCACCGTCCGGTTCATAGGATGTTTGATAAGCTGGCATGTAAACGGAGGAGAGACGGTTTTAGTGCGTGGGGAATGAAGGACTTTTACTTCCCGATACAGAATATAATTTTTACTGATAAGCAGAATATTACGTTTTTAAGGTACAAATAGGGTACAATCACAGCTAATCTTCCCAAATAATACTTAGAGCTTTATCCTTATAGGGAATGCAATGCTCATAAAAAGGTCTATCTCTGTCCTCATTAACATAGTTAAACCAATCCATAGCCATGACTTTTTCTGTTTTGTAAGCGTCTTGTACATTAGCTTTGCTAAAATACTCACCCATGACCGTACTTGCTGGAACTTTTTTACCATTCAAGAGATACTTATGGGGAAAATCATCGCTTTCATGTTTCCATTTGACCTCCCCGCTTTCTGAATAAACAATCATAATTGGGTGATTGCCAACTTCAGCAAACCTAAAGGCGCAAGCTGTTCTGCTAACCTTATATTCCTTGCATAAGGAATCAAGGAGCTCAAAGCTAAATTTTTTCCGAAAAATGTCTTGCTTAAAACGGAACTCAGGCATCAGCAAGCAAGATGCAAAATAGTCAGCTTCCCGTTCAATTGAATTAAATTGCTTAGTATTTGTTAAAGAGGGGTGAGGCTCAAGCAGTCCTGACTTCAATCCAATTCTATGGGTGTCAATAAAATAGTGTCCTAATTCATGAGCCAATGTGAACCGCCCTCTTTCAGACCCTTCATGATTTCCGTTATCCGTATTTAGATGTATATAGAAATGGCCATCTGAATAAACAGTCATTCCATCAAATGTTCCCCTTTCATAGGCATCATACAGTAAAGGCAATCCTTCATTTTCGGCAATACTATTTATGGGTGTTATTTTATTTCCGTGTTGTAAAGCTATGAACTCCGCCAAATCTTTAATATGGCGCAATGGCGTATTATTTATCATCCTTTTTATGATTTGCCTTCATCTTGTCAATAATATGCTGAGGCAGATTATTACCTTTTCTTGCCACCATTTTTAGTTCTTCAATCTCTTTACCTAAGCCTTCATCATTTATGGCCTTCAACCCTTGCAATTTTTGAACACCACGTTTAAGAATGGCTTCGGGGGCATCCCAATCCATAGGTTTACTTGCATTTTCTGTATTTAGCTTCTCAAATGCTTCAACCTCTTGAGCAGTAGTCGGGAAAAGAAAACCCTTATGTTGGTACAAATCAACCAATTTCTTCTTAGTTGTCATATTATAAAGGTTTTAATTGAGATTGCTTTGAAAAATATTCAATGATTTTTTCTTCACTTCTTTTCTTTATTTGCCGAATGTTTGCTTTTGTTGTCTTATGCATATCACACAGTAAATTCAATACCTCAGTAGGAGTATTTTTGCCCTCCTCTTGATATAAATACAATGTTCTAAGTATGTCTCTATCTCTTTCCGATAATGTGTTCAAGGCATCATTCATCATTTTAGCGTTTACACTTTCAAAAATTTCATCTTCTACATCCTGGCTTTCTATGGGAGGATCAACTTTTGCTGATTCCAATGAAATCGTCTTCGCATAGTATTCCTTTAGAAGCACTTTTAGCTCATTTCTAGCGACAGTTGATAGCCAAGCCTTGAAAGGCCCATCATCCACAGCCTCCTTTGGAAAGGAAAAACCAAAAGGCTTCTCATAAAATTTATAAAAGGTATTGTTTATGACAGCATTCAGTACGTGTTCATTATATAAGCCAATGCTTTTTAAGGCATGAGATACGACTGATGTTAAAAACTTACTGTACCCCTTATAAATTTGTGTAAATGCGTTAACAGAAGAACCTTCATCGCTCATCTTATCAGAAATAGCCAACTGTATGTCTTCGATTTCGCCTATCGTCATTAGTGCAACATATAATAAAACTCCGTGACAAGTTACAAAATCTCCAAAAGATGTCACGCTTTTTACTTAATACTTATAGATGCAGCCCATAAGAAGCATCCCATTCAGAACAAATATCTAAAAATAAACAATTTAAACAAATAAAATGGCAACAAATTCACCAAAAGACAATTCAAGGAAAGGAGCCGTTCGGGAACGGTCGCAAACCTATAACCCCAAAACGGATTCTTGGATTAAACGCGATACAAATACAGGAAAGTTCATGGACGCAAAAACATCTGATAATAAACCATTTAAAGGTGTTCGAAAAGAAAAATAGTCCATGGCAGAAATTTTAACAGTTTTAACAGCATTAGCCAAACCCCTTTTTACCAAGGGAGCAGTGATAGCATGGGAAAACCGCAATCACCTTTATTTATTCTTCAAAACGAAATTCGGAAAGTACAAAAATTTGGATGTCCGTTTTTCAATGAGTGGATTATATAAAATACAGATTCCCAACACTAACAAATATCTTCTTGTTTTAAACAGGCGAATTGAGAATCAACTTCAACCCGTAGGTGGGGCATATAAACGCTATGGGGACGATATGCTATTCAATAAATGGGGATATCGGCCCGATAATGCAAAAAACGGGCTGGATGTTGACGAAAAGAGTTTCTCAGACTTAAGGTTTATGGTTAAGGGTAAATATGTTGTGGACGTACTGAATTGGTTTGAAAAAGGTGTGGAAAGAGAAGCTGACCCAAGACGCGAGTTCAAAGAAGAATTACTTGACGCGGGTATTCTCGACCCTATTATTTTTCAACATATTGACCACAAACATATCAGAAGATTCTCCAAGAATTTGACATGGAGCGATTTTTTTAGCTGCTATGAGATTTTAATCTACGATATCTTCGAACTAATTCCAAATGAAAGCCAAAAAAAGGCATTAATCGAGTTATCGAATCAAGGGAATGATTTATCAAAGGGCTTCGCAATTGTGAGCTGTGATGATATTGAACAATTACGGCTAATGGAAAATGGAAAACAGACCGCCCGTATCGGCCAACACACAAAACTTGTAATCAATAAACACTTGTAATCATGTTAGACATATTTAAAAATTACGACCTTCAGCGTGAAGAACTTTTGGCTCGAATTGCACAAGAATTACAATTGGACAAGACGAGATTAGAAAGAATGGAATCGGCTTATAATGGGGTGAATGAGTTATTAAAGAAAGATATTGATTTTTTTGACGGCTTGGTTGTAGAGGTATATGCTCAGGGTTCAAAACGAATCGGCGTAACGGTTAAGCCCATTAATGATGAAGATTTTGACCTAGATGCAGTATTGCATATTTATGACCCTTATCACAATCATTCTCCAGAGCAAATTTATAATGCTCTGGTTAAGGCCCTAGAAAAGAACCCCTACTATAAATCCATAATGGAAAAGAAAAAACGGTGCGTTCGCCTAAATTATAAGGGGGACTTTCACATGGATATTCTGCCAGCCTGTATGCCTAGCCATGTAGAAAAAGAAGCTATCAAAATTCCTGAAAAAGCTCTTAAAGACTGGTCTTCTGGAAATCCAAAAGGATTTGCCAATTGGTTTCTAAACATTGCCAATTCGGTACAAGAACCCATGTTAGGCAAATATTATACACTCTTACTTGAAGCGCGGGTAGAAACAGAGCCGTTGCCCGAAGAACTCTATTCAAAAACTCCTCTGCAAAGGGCTGTTCAATTACTAAAAAGATATAGAGATATATTTTTCCAAAACAAGGATTACAAAGTCTCAAGCATAGTATTAACAACCCTATCAGCACAATTCTATGACGGAGAAAATTCAATATTCGGAGCAATAGATGGAATAGTATCCCGAATCAAGACAGATTACACCGAAGCCGTAGATAAGGGATTCAGATTTAAAGTTTTAAACCCAGTAAACCCAGAAGAAGATTTTACCGATTCTTGGACTAATAACCATTATCAAAGCTTTTACAATTTTATTACCGATTTTTATAAAAAATGGCAAAATCTGAAAAATTCGTTTGAAACCAGTAAGGAGGACTATATTGAACTTTTTGGGGAAGGAATTTACAAAAAATCATTAAACGAACAGTTTAAAGCATTTTCCAAATCTACCAACAATACATTGATAAAATCCAGCGGATTAATTGTTAGTGGTAATGCTTACACCAACACAAAAGGTAATATCAACACTAGAGAAGGCCTCAAAAATGAATCTCATCACAATTTCGGAGGAGAATATTAGCAAAAACCACCAAAAAGACTGGTATATTTTCCTTAGTATACAAAAGCTACTAGTGGAGGAGCATTTTGACTGGGTAAAATTTCATATTAATACGCAAGACAAATTGTTAATAGGAAAAGGTGTATTAAATTCTGGGAATAAAAAATATGAAATTTTCATTTTATATTCTCCATTTTACAACAACAGATACGACCGAATATACATTAATGATAAGTCTATTAAATACAATAAAGCCATTCATTTATATTCAGATTTATCCCTTTGTTTGTACCACCCCACAATTGACCAACCCTTATTTGGCAAAATACCTCTTTTTAAAATGCTCCCTTGGATAAGCGAATGGATAGTATTCTATGAACAATGGAAAAAATATGGGGTATGGCTGGGTAAAGAAATCAAGCATTGAACACTCCTGCCGCGGAAGCTAATAGAAATATTTAAAACGGCTAGAAAAAAGGAAGGTTAATAATCAAAACAATGACCCTTGTGAAACACCTTTTCTGTGATACTCAAAACATCGAACACATAATAGTTTTTCTAAATTATAATTCTCCTTTCTCCTCGTCAATCCTCCTTCATGCTTCCCACAAATTTCACACTTTTCATATTTACCAAGATATTCCGCCCTTTTCTGCTTAAGACATAATCTACAAAGCAGCTTGTCCAAGCTTTCTGCCTTCATTACCATAGTTAAACCTAATTCTTTCTGCCCACAGTTTTCGCATATTTCCAACAAATTTAAATTAGTTGCCCTCCATTTCTGAAAACATTTTCTACAAAGCAACTTCTCAAGGTTTTCATTCTTTTTACGGTCAAAAATCCCCCTTTCATTCTTCCCACATTCTTCGCAAGGATATTTGTTTTCCAAATGGTGAGGATTGTCAGGGTCTATAGCCGTATGCCGAACATTATGACATGGCCTACAAAGCAAAGTAATTACCTTTTTTTCAATCAACTCTAAGGCACCAGTTTCATATAATTTACCATGATAATGGTAATGAATATGATGAATGTCCCATTTATCAATGGGTGTTAATTGCAACTTGCATTCTTGGCAAATTCCACCGAAATATTCAAAAACAACTGGCCTATTATCTTTATGCCAATTCCTTCTTTTGATTTTATGTTTCATCGTCAATATATAGGACTTCCATCGAATTTAGAAACTGGTCTTCAACTAAACAATACCGCCAAGCTTGCTACACAAGCTCTCTTTTCTTTTGTGAAAATCCCCCCTATTCAGTCAACATTTGTTACTTTTTGCAAAAATTACTATCAGGTTGTTTTGGACTTTTACTTCCCGATGCAAAACTTACTGAAGATATTCCCCAGCAGTTCTTCTACGTCTACGTGACCGGTGATCTCGCCCAGGTAGCGCAGGGCGGTGCGTATGTCCATGGCCACCAGGTCGCCGGAGAGGCCGCTTTCGATGGCCGTACGGGCGCGGTCCAGGAAGTCGGCCGAACGGTCCAGGGCCTGCACATGGCGCAGGTTGCTAATGATCACATCGCTTTCGCCATAGCCTTCGGTACCCGCCGCTGTGCGCAACGCCTCCCGGATGGCTTCGATGCCCTGCTTTTCGCGGGCAGAAATGCGCAGTACGGGAAAGTCGGCCGTGTATTCCCGGTCGGCCAGCAGATCGGTTTTATTGGCGATACAGATGATCTCGGCCAGGGGATATTCCCGGCGGTAGTTTTCGTATACATTTCGCACTTCGGCAGGCGTATCGGTACCGGCATCAAATACGTACAGGATAATGCTGCTGCCGCGCATACGCTCGTAGGTACGCTGTACCCCGATGGCCTCTATGGTATCCGAGGTTTCGCGCAGACCGGCCGTATCCATCAGGCGGAACTGCAGTCCGTCGATGTTCAGGATGTCTTCCACTACGTCTCGCGTGGTGCCGGCAATATCGCTTACAATGGCTTTTTCTTCGTTCAGCAGGGCATTCAGCAGGGTACTTTTACCCGCATTGGGTTTGCCCACGATCGCAACGGGAACACCGTTCTTAATGGCATTTCCGAGTTTAAAGGAATGGATCAGTTTTCGTATATGCGTGTCGATCTTTGCTATAAGCCGCAGCAGGTCTTCGCGACTGGCAAATTCCACGTCTTCTTCGCCAAAATCGAGTTCCAGCTCGATCAGCGATGCAAAATGGACCAGTTCTTCGCGCAGGGCCTTTATATCGTTACTCACCCCGCCGCGCATCTGCTGCATGGCCATACGGTGACTTTTCTGTGAAGAAGAAGCAATAAGATCGGCCACCGCCTCTGCCTGGGAAAGATCGAAACGGCCGTTGAGAAAGGCCCGCTGTGTGAACTCCCCCGGCTCGGCAGCCCGGGCGCCCAGCTGCAGCAGGCGTTCCATTACTTTCTGTAAAATATAGGAAGAACCGTGGCAGGACAGCTCGATGGTATCTTCCATCGTATACGAACGCGGCGCCCGGAACAGGCTGGCCACCGCTTCGTCGATCTGTTCGCCTTCTGCATTGAGCAGGGTGCCCAGGTGCAGGGTATGCGAGGCGGCCTCTTTCAGATTACGGCCCTTCCAGGCAGCCTGTACGATATCGAAGGCGGCCGGACCGCTGATACGTATAATGCCTATGGCGCCCGCACCCTGGGGCGTGGCAATGGCGGCAATGGTGTCCTGCTGTAAGATCATGCTGCAAAAATACATCCATTTCGGCGCTTTGCCTAAAAAACAGGCCTCTCCCCTATGCGATCAGGCGAAAACGACGCAGCCAGCTGTATACATAACAACCCACGCAGAAACCGGCGGCACTTTCCAGCAGGGCACAGCTGCCAAAAACCGCCCCGGTAACGATAGAGGCCCATTTCCATTCAAAATACAGAAAAACGACCATCAGCACCGAAAACAGCGTGCCTACCCCGGCGGCGAATTTCTTAGGAGCCGCATCGGTGAATACGGGCGCCGCTCCCGACCATTTCACCAGCAATGCCGCCAGTGCACGCAGCGGACTATAGGTACCGCCACGCCAGGTGCGTTCGGCAAAATCAAAGGCAAGGATCGCAAAGATCCAGGGCTGGTCCAGGAAAAAACCAGCCAGCAGCAGGAACAATACCTGTGCGGCTACCGTGCGCACCACACGTTCGTTCACGCGTTCCCCGGATACAGGACATTCTGTTTGCATCGTATCTTTACTTATTAGTCCACAAAATTAGTAGACTATTTTGAATTCTACGGAATCCGGCAAAAAAAAGTGCCTCTCCGTAAAGAAAGGCACCTAACAAACCTATAATCTGTCGCTTTTATTTTGATTTTTTCAAGCGCCCCGCATCTTTCAAGGCTTTATGC
>JBQVOK010000004.1:0-134401 GCA_052437175.1 Flavobacteriales bacterium | reverse complement strand
TTGACACTGAGAATCTCGTCGTCATCAAATTTCTCGAGCATATTATACTTTTCTTCATACTTACGGAGCTCAAATGATTTCTTTTTATCAGCAATCTGAATTTAGTATAGAGTTCCCGTATTCACCACCGGACTGGCGGCTTTATCCGAGCAGAGCACCACCATGAGGTTGCTTACCATGGCGGCTTTACGTTCTTCGTCCAGGTGTACGATCTGTTTCTTGCTCAGTTCGTCCAGGGCCATCTCTACCATACCCACGGCTCCTTCCACAATTTTCTGACGGGCAGCTACCACCGCGGTGGCCTGCTGGCGCTGCAGCATGGCTCCGGCAATTTCCGAAGAATAGGCCAGGTGCGTAATGCGGGCCTCGATCACGTGTATACCGGCGATCACAAGGCGGTCCGCAATTTCCTGCTCCAGCAGTTCGTTCACTTCTTTGGCATCGGAACGCAGCGTAATGCTGGCATGTTCATCTTCCAGGTTATCGTAGGAATAGGCTCCGGCCAGCTGACGTATGGCCGATTCACTCTGGGTCTTGATAAACTCCTCGTATTTCTCTACCTCAAACAGGGCCTTGAAGGTATCTTCCACTTTCCATACCACCACGGTGCCGATCATAATGGGGTTACCCATCTTGTCGTTCACCTTTATGGCCTGGGTTTCCAGGTTGCGCGCACGCAGGGATACCTTACGCTTACCCATGAAGGGGTTGGCATAGAAGAAGCCGTTCTTTTTTACCGTGCCTTTATAGGTACCGAAGAATATCATCACACGCGAGGTATTGGGGTCTACCACGAAAAAGCCCGGCATCAGCAGAAACAGCAGGGTCATCAGGGTTATGCCCAGCCATTCCAGGTTCAGTCCCCCGATAAAAAGATATACGGATATGGCCAGTACCACTACCATAAGTAAGAACACGGCGGCACCGCTCATGGGTTTGAATTCTTTTTCGGGCGAAGTTTGCGATTTAGTATTCATATAATATCAATTTGATATCAAATATAAGAAAAAAAACATACCCTCGCGGGTATGTTGAAAAAATGTTTTATCGTTAGGTTTTACCGCACCAGCAGGATATCGATCCGTTCTTCGAACCACTGGCGGTAGTGCAGTGAATTTACACGTACAAAGCCCTGGTTCTCGAAATGAATGGCGCCGTCCTTACCGATAATGCAGTAGCGCGGCACATAACTGATGTTGAGGAAACTGCTCATCCGGGAATCCAGGTCGTACAGCACATGTTCTTCGGCTATTTCGTCACCTGCTTCACTCAGATAGGCCTTCATTTCCTTCATAGAGTCTTCCTTTCCGGTATTCACACTGTATATCTTTACGTTCCCCTGGCCGGCATAGATCGTACGCAGGTCCTGCAGCATAGGCAGGGCTTCGCGGCAGGGTTTACAGTGGATGGTCCAGAAATCGAGCACCACTACTTTATTCTCGAACAGTTCTTTAGAATCCAGGGTATCGCCTTTTGTATTCAGCAGCGAAAAGCTCGGCAGTTCGATATGTGTTTCACGCTGGTGTGCGTAGGACGAGTACAGCGACGAAAAATAATACGCCGTAGCGATCAGTGCCAGCAGGGTAAGCAGCAGGAAAACGGCCGTGCGTATCCTGCTTTTGCCCGCTTTGAGCACGTACCAGAACAATACATAGGACAGCGCATGCAGTGTGGAGAACACAAAACAATAGATGGAAGGCGATTCTTCAGCAACGTACTGCAGCAGGAAATACACCGTAGGGTAAAACAGGGCTACCGGCATAGGCAGCAGCCAGTGCATGTTTCCCAGGTAATTACGGAGGCGGTAGGTACCGAGACTTCCGATAAGTGCCAGGAAAATAAGCACAATGCAGGTCACCGTATAATTCTCTACGGAGTGTACACTGATGCTGATGATAAAGAACAGGATACCTACAAGAAGTACCGAGACCGCTTTATTCATAAGTTAATGGTGTTCCGAAAGCAAGGCGGCAGGCCGGCATAACCGGCGTACGATGGCCTATTGTGAAAAGTCGCAACGACCGTTGCAGGAATATAACCAGAGATAACCGCAACCGATCTCACTGCCGGCACAGCTGCCTGCACAGGCTACCTGTGTACCGCAGAGGTTTACGGCCTTGCTGCAGTTACAGTTTTTGATACGGTCGATCACCGGAGGCTGCGGACCGGCGGCTACGGCATTGTAGTCGTCCAGGGTACCCAAAGCGTAGTACAGCTGCTCAACAGAGAAGTACTGACGGGCTTTCAGGTTAAAACCGGACATAAAATCGCTCATGAAAATCTGATATTCCTCGCTGGCAATATCAAATTCCTTGTACGTGATGCGGTTGTCCAGTTCGTTGATCGTAGCTACCTGATCGGCATCGAATGTAGCCATTTCGCGCAGGCTGCGGATCTTGTCTTTCCAAAGCCCGTAACGGTTTTCCGGGGTCATTCCGTTGTACAGTTCTTTCTGCTGTTCAATAGGCAGCTGAACGAACGCAAGACGGTCATAAATTACGGAACCGGTAGTAGGTGTTGTTTTAGCGACAGGTGCGGGATCTGTGGTTGCGGATGTGTTCGGCGTAGCCGATGAAACAACCTCTTTTTTGTCGCAGGAAGCCAGCAATAAGCAGGGCAGAGCCAGAATTAATAATAACTTTCTCATAATTTTTTGTTACTCAAGTGCAAGGTCAAAGTAAATAAAATATAATGACACGCCCAAATTGTGCCTGCATTTCCTCTGTTTTCAAAATCTGAAAACTCAACTTTAACGTAACTTTTATACACAAAACAAAAACTTGTTTGTTATTTAGCTATGATAATCCGACACGCAATTCCGGGCCTGTTTTTTCTCCTTTTTTCCTGCGGAACGAAGGAAGAGAGCAATGCTGCCGGCAACCGGCAAAAAAATTTTACAGAAACTATGGATACACATATAACGGGAAATACGGACACAGCCACCTTCGGGGCGGGTTGCTTCTGGTGTGTGGAAGCCGTTTTCCAGGAACTGAAAGGGGTGCAGAAAGTGACCAGCGGTTACAGCGGGGGCACGGTAAAAAATCCGTCGTACCGCGAGGTATGTACCGGCCGCACCGGGCATGCCGAAGTGATACAGGTGGTCTACGATCCCGATACCATCTCGTTCAGCGAGCTGCTGGAGGTATTCTGGCAGACGCACGACCCCACCACGCTGAACCAGCAGGGGGCCGACATCGGTACGCAGTACCGCAGCGCCGTGTTCTACCACTCGCCGGAACAACAGCAGCTGGCCGAAGAATATAAGAAGAAACTGGACGCCTCCGGAGCCTTTTCGGCACCGGTGGTTACGGAAATTTCGCCCCTGCTCAGTTTTTACCCGGCCGAGGACTATCATCAGAATTATTATGCCGAAAACGGGGAACAGCCCTATTGCCGGGCCGTGATCCGTCCGAAAATGGATAAATTCCGCGCCGTTTTTGCTGATAAACTGAAAAAATAAAAAAGAGTTGTTAACCTTATGAAATGCCCATAAATTTGCTTTATGGATTATACGAACGACAGAGGCATGGGATTCCGGTCTTTTCCACCGGTTACACTGAACTTACTTATTATAAACGGACTTGTTTTCCTGGCGGGACTGATACCCGCATTCAGCGAATTTATAGAAATGTATTTCCCGCTGCGCTACCCCATACTGCAGACCCTGCCCGATGAGGTGCTGCTGCATTATGGCTATAACCTGGCATTGTCAAGGGTTCCCTTCCAGTTCATTACCCACATGTTCACGCATGCCGACTTCTTTCACCTGTTCTTTAACATGTTCGGGTTATGGATGTTCGGCGCCGTGGTAGAAAATTACTGGAAAGAGAAGAAATTCCTGGTCTATTACCTGGTATGCGGTCTTGGTGCGGCCGGGCTGTACCTCGGTTACCTTTACCTTACGGGTTCCCAGCAGCCTTCGGCTATGGTAGGCGCCTCCGGGGCCCTGTACGGACTGTTGCTGGCCTATGGCTTTATGTTCCCCAACAACGTGGTGTACATCAACTTTTTTCTGCCGCTCAAAGCCAAATACTGGGTAATGATCCTTATCGGGTTCGACCTCGTGGCCGGCTTTGCAAACCAGGCCGGCGATAATGTGGCCCACTTTGCCCACATCGGCGGGGCGCTCACCGGTTTGCTCATACTCCTGTACTGGCGTAAAAAAGGCCGCCTGTATTGGAAAAATTTTTAGTAACTTTATACGTTCATATAGTAAGTACACTGGCCGATGGCTATATTCAGGCGATACAAAGCTCAAAAACGACAGGCGCGTTTCCGGTTGCATATGGTTATTCCCATATTGCTGGTGGCCTGCTATGTAATTTCGTCGCTGCCGTCCAGCACAGGTATGCCCGAAGTGCAGTCCTTCCTGCGCGATTATGTATACCTGCCCACCCATTTTACCGATTTCTGGCACAGGCCCTGGACCCTTTTCACGTTTTTCTTTTTCCATGAGAATCCCATCCTGCTGCTGATCAACCTGGGCGGATACTTTATTTTTTCCTCGCTTACCTCCAACCTGCTCGGCCGCAAAGTGGTGTTTCCCCTATTCATCCTCGGTAATATAACCGGCGCCGTGTTCCTGGTGCTGCTGACCTCACTGCCTTTTGCCGGCGGACTGAACATACCTGCGTATACCTGTGGTTCCGGCGGCGGCATTATGGCCCTGCTGCTGGCATCTACCTTTTATATACCGCTCAAGGTGGTCCGTTTCTACGGGTTATTCCCCGTAAAACTCAAATACGTAGGCATGGCGCTTCCGGCCATCAGCATTATTTTCCTGGTGGCGGGCAAATTTGCCGATCTGCAGCTGCAATACCTCGGCGGTATGCTCAGCGGTATGTTCTTTGCAACGGCCATACGCCGGGGTAATGTACACCCGGGTTCGCTGAAGCCGGTAAAAAAGAAAAAACGCATTGTACCTGTACTGCACGGCCCTTCGCAACCCGAAAAAAGTACGGTGAAGGCCGAAGAAGAGATCGTTTCGCCGCAGGAATATGTAGATTACCTGCTGGAAAAAATATTGCGCAACGGCATGGACAGCCTGCAGGAAGACGAACGCAACTACCTGGACAATTACAGTAAAAAGCTCTGAAGATTCCTTATGTTCTCCTTCCAGGAATTAACGGATAAATTAGAAAAGATCGAAGCCCGCATACAACAGGGCGAAGGCGGTTTTCCCTCGCAGAAGATCATGGCTCCCATGGCCCGGCTTTCGGCAGAGGAGCACCTGCGTTCGGGACAGATCCGTCCGCGCCTGGGGGCCGTACTGGCCCTGCTCTACCCGGATAAGGACCGTTTTTACCTGTGCATGATGAAGCGGCCCGAATACCAGGGCGTACATTCCGGGCAGATATCCTTTCCCGGGGGCAAAAAGGAAGAAAGCGATCCCGACCTTTTACATACGGCCATACGCGAAGCCCGCGAAGAAGTGAACATTGCCCGCAGCGATCTGCGGCTCACCGCTCCCCTTACCCAGGTATACATTCCGCCCAGTAATTTCCTGGTGAGTCCCTACCTGGCTCTCAGCGATCATAAACCCGAATTTGCCGCCGATGCGATTGAAGTAGAGGCCATACTGCACCTGCCCGTTGAGGAACTTTTCGAGGAGGAACGCATTGAATCGGGCAATATACCTACGGCGATGGGCATTATAAAGAACTATCCCTATTTTAATTTTTCCATAGGGCATGTGTGGGGCGCAACAGCCATGATCACGTCCGAGATACGCACCCTGCTCATGCGTTAGACGCCGATGAACTTCCGTTTCAGGAACAGGAAGAAGGCCAGGAACAGCAATACCGCCAGCAGTACCACCCAGGCGTTCTTAAAATATTTTCGGTGTATCTTAATATCTTTCCAATAGGCAAAAACGAGTACCAGCGCGAAACAGCCGGCAAAAATAAGAGTGAACCAGATACGGCCGGGAGTGAATAATGTTTCCATAATAACTTGGGATAAGCCGGCACAAAATAAAGAATGCTTTCCCACGTTATCAAATCGGATCGACGATTCGGATAAAGGGGGACGTTTTTTTTAAAAAAATCTTGTACAGTGTGTGAATGTTTATATTTTTGAGCCTGTTTTTCGATAAAAAACTAAAATAAACACAACGGAATATTATGAGATTGTTCTTAGCACGCTATTTGTTTCCCCTGATCATACTTCTCGTCAGCCTGCTTTTCATTTTTGCAGGTCTGAATCCGGGTAAACCACAGACTTTCTTTTACCTGATGGCAGGTATCGGTATGTTCGCAACGGCGGTGATCATGATCCTGCTCAGCGCCAACATCATCCGCGGGAAAGTTGCTACTCTTCTGGCAATCATATTCATACCCCTTATCTTTGTATATACGTATTTCAACTACAAAACCATTACCAACGATATCCAGTTCACCCGTCAGTCGGCCGAACGCTACGATATTGTAAAGAAACGCCTGGAAGTGATCCGTGCCGGTCAGCTGGCCTACAAAGAGCGTTATAAAGATTATGCCAAAGATTTTCCTACGCTGATCAATTTCATTAAAAACGGCAAACTGCGTATCCTGCGTATGGAAGGTAATGCCGATGACTCCCTGGCTGTAGCTACCGGTAAGGTGATCCGCGATACCATTGAGGTTCCGGTTATGGGCAGCTATGCCTTCTCTTTTCCCGGCTACCCGGTTGATTCCCTGGCTTACATACCGTTCTCCAACGGCGATAAATTTGCCATGACCACCGATTACATCATCGGCGACGGCGGCGACAGCACGGCCAAACAGCCTACGATACTCGTTACCGCTAACTTTAATGTATTCCTGAAATCGCTGGGCGAGAAGTTCGATAAGACCGTTCCGGACAGCCTTATCAAACTGGGTTCTTTACAGGAGCCAACCACAAACGGGAACTGGAGATAATAAAACGATAAAAACTTCGTATATTTAAAACCGCGTACTGCACGCGGTTTTTTTATGCATAAAGCCTACCGTTTAAAGCGTATTTTATTCATCGATCTGTTCCTGCTGCTGTTCACTACATCGGCCGCAGCACAGGGCGATATGATCTCTTACCTGCTTTCCCTTGCCAAAGGACAGGGCAAGATCATCTGGTGCGCCAAACCGGTAAACAAGGTACTTGCCGACCCCGCGGTGCCCGACAGCGTAAAATCGCGCCTGCGCCTGGCCCTGGAAATACGCCGCTTTGCCTTCGATTCCCTGCTGCTTACCGAAAACCGCAATTATACTACGTATTACGATCAGCAGAACAAGCCGCTGCTCTGGGTGGTAACGGCCTGCGAAAAATATGCACTGCGCCCGAAGACCTGGAAATTCCCGATCACCGGGGCGGTAAGCTATAAAGGATTTTTTACCCGCGAAGCGGCCGAACAGGAAGAACGCGACCTGCAGGCACAAGGTTACGATACCCGCATACGTGAGGTAAATGCATGGAGTACGCTGGGGAAACTGCGCGATCCCATACTGAGCAGCATGCTCAACGGCAGTGAAGGCGACCTGGCCAATGTACTGATCCACGAACTTTCGCACGGTACCGTTTTTATCCCCGGCGATACCGAAGAAAGTGAGAACCTGGCCAATTTCATCGGCGATAAGGGCGCCTATCTGTTCCTGGCCTCTAAATACGGTATACACTCGCCGCAGTACCGGCAGTATAAGAACGAACAGGAAGATTATGAAATGCTGGCCCGCGCCATGCTGCAGGGCGCCACCCGCCTCGACAGCCTGTACCGCGCCATTGCACCCCTGCCCGACGAAGAAAAAGAACTATACAAGACCACCATGATCCTGCGTATCCTGTCGGGGCTCAACGACGTACCCTTTCATAATCCGCAGGCCTTTGCCGGGCTGCGTAACCCGAAAAGAATCCCGAACAATGCCCTGTTCATCAATTTCCTGCAGTACAATAACAAGCAGGATAAATACGCCATGGAGTACGAAACCCTGGCCGGAGGCGATCTGAAACGTTTTATCCAGATACTGATAGACCGCTACCGCTGATCAGCGTTTTACAAACAGGCTGCGCTGTACGCCCTCCTTCCCTTCCGCGGAAAGGATGAGGCAATAGGTGCCGGCCGGCAGGGCTTCCAGGGAAAGCTGCCCCTGTACACTACGCTTTGGTATACATACTTTTCCCTGCATGTCGCGTACTTCCGCCTGCAGCATTTGTGTTCCCGTACCAATGAACAGCTGCTCAGCCGCCGGGTTGGGATAGATACGCAAGGGTTCTTCTCCGGCAAAAGAAGCCAGGCCAACGGTCTCTATGGTTACGGATACCGAAAACGTATCGCTGCGGCCGCAACGCGAGGCAATGAGCCGTACGGTATAGGTACCGGGCACAAAATAGGTATGCTCGGGATTCTCGTCCTGGGACTGGCCCCAGTCGCCGAAGTCCCAGCGGTAACTATCGGCATTCTGTGAGGTATTCGTAAGCAGGATGTGTCCCAGGGTATCTTCCTGTAAGCTAAACCCGGCCTGCGGATCGTACCCGCCCACATGCCATTCGGGCAGGTCCTGGTATACCACGGTGCGTACCGCATTGCGTATCGTAGCAGCATCTGCGGCGGGGAGCGAAGCTGTGTAGCTGAGCAGTGCCGGATCTTTACGGAAAAAAACGGTATAAAAACAACAGGCCGCTGCGTAGGAACCGGCCAGGGAAGGATGACTCTCGTCTGCCTGGTAGAGTTCAATACCCGGCGAATTCGTGCGGAGATAGCGCCACACCGCCCCTACCGGCGAAAGCAGCGCCTCGTTGTCTGCGGCCATGGTGCGGTAACGCAGGTTCAGCAGGCTGTCCATACCCTGGTAGGTGCACAGCGGTGCATAAAAGCCGCAGTTTGCCGCATCGCCGTTCTTGCGCCCCCAGGTCATGTAAAAAACCGTCTCGGCACAGGGGCTCGACTGATGCGCCAGGCTGTCCAGTAGCTTTGCATAGGGATACACGTCCAGCTGCACCTGGGCTTCGGGAAATGCCGGCAGCTGACTTTGTTCCTGCAATACCACGTAATCCCAGTTGCCTGCCGCCAGTTTGGCCAGGCTGGTGCTGTTAAAGCTATGCTGCTGAAAGGTGTGCCCACCGGGCGTATTGCTGTCGAACAATACGGTGTCGCCCGCTGAGGCTGCCATATCCTTCAGCATCTGGGGCATGTTGTTGGTATAGATGTAGCTGTTGCCGAGGAACAAGACCCTTTTGGTCCTCTGCTGGGCACTGAGCTGCAGGCACAGCAAGGCCAGGCCCAGGGTAAATAGTGTTTTTTTCATAATGTCCTGTGTTGTGTGTGTGTATAGGCTCCAAATATACTAAAAAATGTTAAAAATAATTCCAAATTATTCTGAATCAGGCTACAGGAATATTTACGTTTCAATTCGTATATTTACTACTCATAAACACACACAATGAAGAAAAGCATTTTACTTCTCGCACTGAGTAGCGGCATGCTGAGCGCCGTTGCCCAGACACCGGATTGGATCGGGGTCTGGAAAAGCAACGCCGGCTTTGCTGAAAAACAAAAAGCGTTTGAAGAGTACTGGGGCACCCGCAATCCCCTGCATTCGAAGGGCAGCGGCATTAAGCAGTACAAGCGCTGGGAATGGTTCACCCAGAACCGCCTAGCCGAGGACGGCAGCTATGTAAAACCCGAAGTGCTGCTGAATGCCCTGGCGGCGCACAGAGGTATGCCACAGTCCAAGTCCATCAACAGCGTATGGAAGAACATAGGCCCGCTTACCGCACCATCCGGCGTTTCCAATACCAAAGGGATAGGCCGTATCAATGCCGTGGCCTTTCACCCTACCGACAGCAATACCATTTATGCCGCAGCGCCTTCGGGCGGGCTCTGGATAAGCCATAACGGCGGCCAGAACTGGGAATCGAACTTCGACTTTCTCAATTCCATCGGTACCAGCGATATTGTCATCAACCCGCTGAATCCCCAAACCCTTTACGTGGCTTCCGGCGACCGGGATGCAGGCGATTCCTATTCGATGGGCGTGCTGAAATCGACCGACGGCGGCACTACCTGGAACCCTACGGGACTGAGTTTCGGACAATTTTCGGGCAGCACCGTTACCCGCCTGCTCATGAACCCGCAGGATACCTCCATGCTGTATGCCGCTACTACCAGCGGTATCAGCAAATCTACCGATGCCGGCGCCACCTGGACCCCGCTCCTGAACGTTTCGGTAGAAGATATGGAATTTGTACCCGGGCACTACCATAAACTGTACGCGGTTACGGACAATGACATCCGCTTCAGTTCTGATGCCGGTGCCACCTGGACCATTATCAACAACGGATTTCCGGCGGTTACCGGCCGCATGAAACTGGCCGTGACACCGGCCGACAGTATGTATGCCTACGTGGTAATGGCCAACGGCAGTTCCTACGGCGCTACCATACGTACTACCGACCAGGGCCAGAGCTGGACCCAGATGCATAACTTCCCGAACCTGCTGGGCTACGATGCCGACGGGCTCGACAATGCCGGACAGGCCTGGTATGACCTGGACATTGCCGTTTCGAACACCGATCCCGATTTCCTGATCGTAGGCGGTGTCAATATCTGGCGCAGTACCAACGGCGGCAGCACATTCCAGATCATCGGGCACTGGACCGGTGCGGCCTCTACACCCTATGTGCATGCCGATATTCACTATCTCGGCTTTCACCCGATCACCAACCGCATGTGGACGGGTTGCGACGGCGGTGTGTTCGAGTACAAGCCCGATACACAGATCTGGCTGTTGTACTCCAATGATATGGCCGTAACGCAATTCTACAGGCTGAGCACCTCGAACCTGAACCCCAATATTGTGGTTTCCGGATCGCAGGACAACGGCTCCCGGGTAATGCGCCCCAGCGGCTGGATGCACGGTACCGGCGGCGATGGTATGGAAGCCATGACCCACCCTACCGACGCGGATATCATGTATACCACTTACCAGTTCGGTAGCCTGAACCGCAGCGACGACGGCGGTTTTTCCTTTGTGAACCTCGGCAGTCCGGTTACCGGCCCCTGGATCACGCCCTACACCCTGGTACCGCAAAGCCCGGACCTGATGTACGGCGGTTTCGATAAAGTATACCAGTCGGCTGACGGTGGTTTTGCCTGGACGGAAGTTTCACCGGTTTTTGAGGCCAGTGCCGATATCAACTGCATTGCGGTATGCGACAACAGCATGTCGGTAGTATATGCATCGTCGCCCCGCAGGGTTTACATAAGCGAAGATTTCGGTAACAACTGGACCAATATTACGGCAGGCCTGCCCGTTACCTCGCCCGGATCGGCCGTTCGCGTATCCTATATTGCCGTGGACGACTGGAACCCCAAGATCGTATACGTGACCCTATCGGGCTATTCGGCCGCCAACAAAGTGTTTAAAAGCGTGAACGGCGGACAGACCTGGCAGAACATTACGCTGAACCTGCCCAATGTATCGGTAAACTGTATCGAAACCGAACGCAGTGCCGAGAACGGGCTGTTCATCGGCACCGACCTGGGGGTGTATTTCACCGACAAAACCATGAGCCAGTGGGAAGTGTACGGCGATAGTCTGCCCAATGTATCGGTGACCGAGCTGGAAGTTACCCCGGCCTTTGCCCGCCTGCGTGCAGCCACCTACGGACGGGGTATATGGGAAATACCGGTGCAGAATACCATTATCAATACCGATCCCTACATTGGCCTGGAACCCGCCGAAACGGCTGATATCAGCGTGAACCTGTTCCCCAACCCGGCTTCAGAATCGGTAACGCTGTACAGCGACCAGGTGCTGCCTGCCGCGGAGATCAGTATTTACGGCATTGACGGTAAAAAAGTATATACACAGAAAGTAAGCAATATCAAGAATCATACCCTGGACGTAAGCGGATGGCGGGCCGGCCTGTATACCGTTGAGATACTTTCGGGGAAACACAAGACCAGCAAAAAACTGGTGATAAAATAAGGAGAAACACTACCCATGCGCATTGATAAATACCTGTGGTGCGTGCGCCTGTTCAAGACCC
Source organism: Flavobacteriales bacterium (assembly GCA_052437175.1). Classification (GTDB taxonomy): domain Bacteria; phylum Bacteroidota; class Bacteroidia; order CAIKAF01; family CAIKAF01; genus JACVCJ01. Next base: position 122,401 of record JBQVOK010000004.1, on the reverse strand, counting down.
GTACGATGGCTACCGATGCCTGTAACGGAGGCAAGGTAAAACTGCACGGCGATAACGTGAAACCCGCCCGGGAACTGAAAGCGGGTGACACGCTGGAAATGAAAAAAGGGCCCATCACCCGGCGTTACCGCGTGCTGGCTTTCCCGAACTCCAGGGTTTCGCCGAAACTGGCCGAACAATTCGTGGAAGACATTACGCCCGAAACAGAGATCCTGAAGCTGGAATCGCTGAAGTTCGTTTCCGTGGTACGCCGTGATCCCGGTGCCGGGCGCCCCACCAAAAAAGACCGCCGCGAAATGGAAGATTTCATGGTAGACGAAGACGACGAATAGTACAAAAAACAACAGGCATAAAAAAAAGGACCTCACTGTCAGCGAGGTCCTTTTGTATTTTATGAAAACCGTGTTCTTAAGGGAACAGCGGGTATTTTCCGAATTCGGGATCGCGTTTTTCCAGGAAAGCCTTTTTACCTTCCTGGGCTTCTTCCATCAGGTAGTACATCAGGGTGGCGTCACCGGCAAATTCCATGATACCGGTCTGCCCGTCCAGTTCGGCATTGAGACCACGTTTGATCATGCGCAGGGCCAGCGGCGAACGTTTCATAATGGTTTTGCACCATTCCACCGTAGTATCTTCCAGTTCGGGCAGGCTTACCACTTTGTTCACCATACCCATCTGCTCGGCTTCGGCAGCGGTGTACTGGTTACACAGGAACCAGATCTCGCGGGCTTTCTTCTGGCCTACGTGGCGCGCCAGGTACGAGGATCCGAAACCGGCGTCGAAACTGCCCACCTTGGGACCCGTCTGTCCAAAACGGGCATTGTCCGAAGCAATGGTAAGGTCGCACACCACGTGCAGTACGTGTCCGCCCCCGATGGCATAGCCGTTTACCATAGCAATTACGGGCTTGGGCAGCGAGCGGATGCGTTTGTGCAGGTCGAGCACGTTGAGGCGGGGAACGCCATCTTCGCCGATATAACCACCTACGCCTTTTACGTTCTGATCGCCTCCGCTGCAGAATGCCTTATCGCCGGCACCGGTGAGTATCACCACGCGTATGTCCTGGCGTTCACGGCATATATCGAATGCCTCGATCATCTGTTTATTGGTTTCCGGGCGGAAGGCATTGTATACCTGTGGCCGGTTGATGGTAACCTTGGCGATGCCTTCGAAAAATTCGAAACGGATATCGCTGTATTCCTTGATGGTTTGCCAATTTCTCATATCTGTTCTGACAGTTTTTGTATAAAGTGCTTAAAGACGTCTTCGTTCTCTTTTGCGGGTGTAAATATCTCTAAAATTGCGGCACCGCCCGAATGTGTACGTAAAAATTCCATACCGGCGGCAATACCGGCGGCATCCTGCACCGCATAATAGGCCGCTCCGCTGCGCAGCGCGAGGGGTTCGGCGGAACTCGGTACCGGCGCTTCAAAATAGTTCAGTTTACCCGGCTGCTGCGAAGGCCCCTCGATCACCCGGAAAATACCTCCGCCCGTGTTGTTGAACACCACCATACGCAGGCGTTTACTTACATGCATATTCCAGAGGGCATTGCTGTCGTACTGGAACGCCAGGTCGCCCGACAGCAGCCATACATCTTCGTCCGGGCGGCAGGCCGCGAAACCTACGGCAGTACTGGTACTGCCATCGATGCCGCTTACGCCGCGGTTGCAGAAAATACGTATGTCGGCAGGCAGCTCTTTCTGCAGCAGGTTCACATAGCGCACGGCCATGCTGTTGGCTACATGCAGGCTTATTCCCGAAGGCAGCCCGCGACAGACCATACGGTAGGCCAGCAGATCGCTGTACGGTATTTTCTCCAGCAGCTGCGCCGCTTTCTGTTCTGCCTGTGCAGCGTTCTCTAGCCACAACTGCCGGAAATTTTCATTTTCTGCCTGGCCTTCGCGGGTAAGACCGCGGAAAAACAACTCCGGGGCCATAGCGTATACAGCTTTGAACTTACCGTAGGTATCGATCTCCCGGGCACCCGCATCCACGTGTACGTGATGCAGGTCTGCAATTCCCGAAAGGTAACGGCGCAGCACACGGGACACCATGCCCTTGCCAAAACTGATGAGCAGCTGCGGCTCCATCTGTGCGCGCACATCCGCAGACACCACACGCAGGAGCTCATTGGCATTATACACCAGCGCTGCCTCTTTCGGCAGGTTCGACAGGCTTTCGGTCACGATCACCGCGGCATGGCGGGATGCAAATGCTTCCAGGGCCTGCCAGAGAACGGGAGAATGATCCCATTGGCCGGCGGCGATGAGTATACGTGATTTTTGTGCCAGTAAGGCTTGGATCTCTTCTTTTTCAAGGCCGGAAAGTGTGGCCGGAGCCGGTGATTCCGTTTTCTCCGGAAGTGGTACGAAAGGCGCTGCCAGTGCGTACAGCGGTTCATCAAAGGCTATATTGATGTGTACCGGGCCCACCGGGGCAGATACGGCCTGCTGCATTACCTGCTGTATCTCTTCCAGTGCGGCAGAAGCTTCTTCCGGGGAAGCAAAGTCCCCGTTCACCGCAATGCTCTTTTTAGTATAATTATCGAATACACCCGGCTGCCGGATCGCCTGTCCGTCCTGGTGCCCTATCTTCCAGGCGGGACGGTCGGCCGTAATGGCTACCAGGGGTATATCGGCATAATAGGCCTCGGCCAGGGCGGGAGCAAAATTAAGTACGGCGCTGCCGCTGGTGCAGATCAAAGCCACGGGCGCCGCAGAAGCCATAGAAAGTCCCAGGGCAAAAAAAGCCGCACTGCGCTCGTCCACTACCTGGAACAGCTCGATCTCCGGGTTCGCCGTAAACGCCAGTGTAAGCGGAGCACAACGACTGCCCGGGCACAGCACCGCGCGCCGTATGCCATTGGCCGCACACAGGGCTGCTAATTCATGTATGCCGATCTTTTCGTTCACGCGCTTTCTAAGAATTGTGCCAGTATCCTGTATTTATTCTCCGTCTCTTCCCATTCGGCCTCTGCCTGGCTCGCCGCGGTAATACCGGCGCCTACAAAATACAGTGTACCGTTGGTATAAATGCGTGCCGTACGCAGTTGCACGAACAGGCTGGCACTGCCATCGACATGCACGGGGCCGCAAAAGCCGGAGTACAGCTGCCGGTCATACCCTTCCTGCATGTTTATAAAAGCCGCCGCCCGTTCTTTAGGCACGCCGCCCACAGCCGGTGTGGGATGCAGGGCCTTCAGCACTTCGGCAAAGGTGTGTTCGTTGTTTATACGTCCTGAAAAACGGGTACGCAGGTGTTCTATATGCCCGGTTTTCAGCGTTTCCGGCCCTTGTCGGTCCAGCTCCTGCACCCCGTTGTCTTCCAGTACCTGTTGTATATAATCGGTTACCCATTGCTGTTCGGCCAGTTCTTTGCTGCCCCAGGCACCGGCTGCTTCTGCAGAAACGCGGGTACCGGCCAGTGAAACGGTTTGCAGGGTATTGCCGCTGCGGTTCAGCAGCAGTTCGGGTGTAGCCGTGATCCAGCAGCCCAATTGCGGGTGATGGAACAGACATACGAACGATAAAGGATACGCCGCACACAGTTCGCGCAGCAAGGTTCCGGTTTGTTTGGCAGAAACCCCGGCCTTCCATTTGGGGCGGGACAGTACCACTTTCTGAAACTCGCCCTGCTCCATCGCCTGCACCGCAAGGTTTACATTGGCACAGAAAAGCGCTTTATCGTAATCCGTACCTTCATATTGCCCGATGCCCAGGCCGGCCAGGCTTTGTTCCGGACGAAAGGCTTCCGGGGAAACGCTGTGCGAGGCTTGTATACGAAAAAAGCAGGGTTCACTCTGTGTAAAGCAATCGAAGCGGCCTACGGCAAAAGACGCGGCATCCGCCGGGGGAGCCGCCGTGGCATCAGAAGCCAGAAGGGTTACCTGCAGCATGTCCGTACCGGGTAGGCGGTACACTGCAAAGGCCTGGTCTTCCCGTAGAATGGATTCACTAAAAAAGATAGAGTCTTCGTGCATTTTCTACATGCGAAAGTAATAATAATGTCTTCAATCCCGTTTCATTTTTTAACTTAACTCCCATGAAACACATCTATCTCTTCCTCAGCTTATGTCTGGCCCTGTATTCCGCTCCGGCAAAGGCACAGACGGATACCTTCCGGGTAGTATTCGACTATAATTCAGCGCGCTTACCTGCCGATTTCCCAAAAACGGACTGGGAACAGTACGATGATATAGAGATCCGCTCGTACAGCAGCGGCCCCGGATCTGCCGAATACAACATGCAGCTGAGCCAGGAAAGAGCCCTGAAAGTAGAGGCAAGAATACGTTCTATGCCGCACCTGGTAAGAGATATCCATGTTGAATGGTTTGGAGAGAAGCTGAACCCAGAGGATCCGGATACCGAAAAAGACCGCACTACGCTCATTATCTGTCAGCGAATGCCGCAGCAATCCATGCCGGAACCGGTAAAGGAGGAGCCCGTCTATGAAACGGAGCCCGTCTTCGGCATTGAGGTTCGCGACATCCTTACGCAACAGAAGATCAAAAATTTCAGCAGTACGCCGGGCGAGAAAAAAAGTTCGGAACAGGCCTTTTCCTTTAAAGCCGAAGGCTATAAAGACACTACGGTATTCCTGTCTAAAAAGAACTACGTAGCCTACCTGACACCGCTGCAGGTAAAAAAGCTCGTACGCATGGAGAACCTGCTTTTTTATCCCAATTCACCGGCTCTTCTGCCCGAAAGCGAGGCTGTACTGGCCGCTTACCTGGAGGAACTGAGAGGAAATACGGGCGACTGTTTCGAGATACACGGTCATGTAAATGCGCCCTATGGCATGCAAATTACACAAACGCCCAGGGATCTGCAGTTATTATCTGAAAACCGCGCGCTTACGGTATATAAAGAAATGCGCCGTATAGGTATACCGGCAGCAAATATGCTCTACAAAGGGTACAGCAATACACGCATGATCTATCCTAATGCGCGTGCTGAATCGGAAATGCGCATGAACCGCCGTGTAGAGATCATTGTAGTGCAGTGCCCCACAAAATAGCTGCGGGTATTATCAGCTTTCCAGCATTTTCCAGAAGCGGTCCTGCAGCGCCGGCTCCCTGAAATTACCGAGAAATACAGAGCTCACCGTATCGCTGTGGGTATCCTGTATGCCCCTGGAGGCCACGCACAGGTGCTCGGCTTTTAAAACCACCGCCACATGCTCGCTCTGCAGGGCTTCGGCAATGCCTTTGGCTATCTGCATGGTAAGCCTTTCCTGTACCTGGGGCCTGCGGGCATAAAACTGCACCAGGCGGTTCAGTTTGCTTAAGCCGATGATCTTACCGGACGAAATATATGCCACATGAGCAAAGCCGAAAAACGGCACAAAATGGTGCTCGCAATGGCTGTAAAAACGTATGTTCCGCTCTACCAGCATATCGCGGTATGCGTATGGATTTTCAAAAAGCGTGATCTCGGGACGGTTTACCGGGTTGAGACCGGAAAACACCTCGTTTACATACATGCGGGCCACACGGCCGGGAGTACCGCGCAGACTGTCATCGTTGAGGTCGAGCCCCAGTATGTCCATAATTTCACTGAATTTTTCGCTGATCCGTTCGATCTTTTCTTCATCGCTGCATTCGAATGCACCGGGGCGGAGCGGGGTATCGGTAACAGGTTGCGGTGCCTGCCCGGAAGTATGCCCGTTTGCATTCTTTCCGTTCAGAACAGACGGGGTCTGGGTATGTGTTCCGTTTATCATACCAAAAGAACAGCAAAGCCGGCTTTTGGTTCAGAAAGGATGTCAGAACAGGCCGTTGATCTCTGCCTGTATCTTTTCTACGATCTTACCCAGGTCTTCGGGATTGGTGGCAAACGCGTTATCGTCCACATCGATGATGAGCAGTTTACCTTCGGTATAGCTGCTGATCCAGGTTTCGTAGCGTTCGTTGAGACGCTTCAGGTAATCGAGACGGATATTGTTCTCGTAATCGCGGCCGCGCGACTGTATGTTACGTACCAGCGTAGGCACCGAGGCGCGCAGGTAAATAAGCAGATCGGGCGGGGCAATGAACTGCGATATCAGGTTGAACATATCCAGGTAATTATTGAAGTCGCGGGTAGACAGCAGACCCATACCGTTGAGGTTGGGGGCAAAGATCTGTGCATCTTCGTATATGGTACGGTCCTGGATAATGTTGCGGCCGCTCTTGCGGAAATCAACGATCTGGGAGAAACGGTTCTTCAGGAAGTAGATCTGCAGGTTAAAACTCCAGCGCTGCATGTCCTCGTAGAAATCGTTCAGGTAGGGATTATCGTCCACATCTTCGTAGTGTGGTTCCCATTTGAAATGTTTGGCGAGCAAACCTGTCAATGTGGTTTTTCCTGACCCTATATTTCCGGCAACAGCTATATACATAATGGAAGTTTGTTTTTGAGAGCGTACGAATATAGTTAATTTTCGATTGTGTAGACATACACTTTTCCGCCTGCGTACAGGGCCATTTTCTTACGCCCCAGGCCAAAAGCTGATACAGAGGGCGGTGCGAGCGGCCAGGTATCTTCGGTAAAGCGCTGCATGCTGTAGCGGTGCAGTTCGTTTTTATCTATCCAGTAGATCGAATTGTCGAGCACGGCAAACGTACCGTTCAGCGCCAGCGGCAATGTTTTCAGGTAACCTGCATAAATATCGAAGAGGTGTATGCCCGTTCCGCGGTCGTATAGGTAAAGGATGTTCTCTTTTTCGAGCATCATTTCCGGCCGGAAATCGGCACTGATCACCGTATTGAGGTTGGGAATACTGCGGTCGGGCTTCAGCTGTACATTAAAGCGCTGCAGGGTAAAATTATCGCGGTTATACATCCACAGGCCTCCGTCGTAGGAGGAACATACGGCCAGCACCTGTTCCATGCCCTCCTCCATCAGGTCTATGGTATTGCGCAGGTAATTCAGCGTATTATCGAGGATCACTACGCGGCTAAAGTCGGCATAGAACACCGTAAGCCGCATAGGATTGGTAACGTCCATGCCGGTGATATTACCGTTGCCCAATTCGGAATAGCGGGCAAAAAGCGTGTCGTTCATGTTGTACTTGCGCAGCTCGGACTTACTTTGCGTATATACATTGCCCAGTTCGTCCACATACACCTTTTCCACAGCCGGAGCCGTAAATGTGTAAGATAAACGGAAAGGCTGCTGTGCGCTGATACAAAAGGTATAAAAGAACAGAGCCGCAAAGAGGCTTATTCTGTCCATTCGCCTGTTATTTTCAGTATCTCCTCCACGTATTTGCGTTCATTGCTCAGGCGTGGCACCTTGTGCTGTCCGCCCAGTTTGCCCTTGGATTTGAGCCAGCGGCTGAAGGTGCCTTTGGGCAGTATATGTACTTTCGGGAAACGCAGGGTGAGATTACCCACGCGTTTGGCCTCGTAATCGGAGTTTACCTTTTTCAGGTGGTTGTCGAGCACTTCGGCAAAACGCCCGATATCTTCGGGCTCCTTGTCAAACTCGATCAGCCATTCGTGGGCGCCCGTGCCTGCTTCGGACATATACACCGGTGCAGCCGTGTAGTCCACGATGGAGGCCGTGGTGTGCAGGCAGGCTTCGCGAATGGCCTTTTCGGCATTCTCGATCATCAGCTCTTCGCCGAAAGCATTGATAAAATGCTTGGTACGCCCGGTGATCTCGATGCGGAACGGATAGGTAGTGGTAAAACGTACCGTATCCCCGATCATATACCGCCAGAGGCCCGAATTGGTGCTGATGATCATGGCGTAGTTCACACCCGGCTTTACGTCGAACAGGGAAACCACGGCTTCGGGATCGTTCATACGGTCTACCGGTACAAATTCGTACAGAATGCCGTAATTGAGCATCAGCAGCATATCGCTGCGGCCAAACTGGTCCTGCAGGGCAAAGAAACCTTCGGAGGCATTGTAGGTCTCCAGGTAAAAGAAATCTTCGGCAGGGATTATTTTTTTGAACTGCTCGCGGTAGGGGTCGAATTTTACGGCACCGTGGGCAAAAAGCTCCAGGTTGGGCCATACTTCGAGCAGGTTCGATACTTTTTTGTATTCGATGAGGCGTTTGGCCAGCACCAGCATCCAGGAAGGCACGCCCGAAATATTGGTGATGTTGCGGTCGGCCAGGTCAGCCACCATTTTATCCAGCTTTTCCTCCCAGTTGTCCATAAGGGCAATGCTGCGGCGGGGCGTGCGGAAATGTTCGGCTATGGGCGAAAGATTGCTCAGCAGTACGGCCGAAAGATCACCTACGCGGGCCATCCCGTTCAAATCGTGTACTTTTTTGCTGCCGCCCAGGATCATACTTTTTCCGCGGAAGAGCTTTGTATCGGGGCGCTGACTGGCATATACGGCCAGTACGTCCTTGCCGGCCTTGTAATGGCAGTCCTGGATGGTCTGCCGGCTTACGGGTATAAATTTGCTCTTGTCCTCGGCCGAACCGCTGGTCTTGGCAAACCAGTTGATGTTGCCGGGCCACAGGATATTGGATTTGCCGAGCATCATTTCGGCAATGTAATCTTTGAGCGAATCGTAATTCTGAATGGGCACATAACGGCGGTACTGCTCGTAGCTGCGTATGCGGTCAAAACCGTTATCCCGGCCAAAACGTGTAAAAACCCCGGATGCGATCAGCTCTTTGAACACACGCATCTGCAGCTTTTCCGGATCGGAATAATGCGCCTGTATGGCAGGCATGCAGGTCTTCAGATATTGTTTAACCCAGTAGTTGACCATAACAAAATCTATCCGAAGGTACAATTTTTTTCTGCACAGCAAGGGGTATAACGCTCTTTAACAAAAAAGCGGTACCGCCATAAGGCAATACCGCTCTGCGCTAATCTATGAAAAAACACTATTGAATCTCCATGTTGAACGGCATACGTGCCTGTACGCCCTTGGTCTGTTCCAGGCTGCGGAACCCTTCGAGTATCTTGTAGCCCTCGCCCAGGTTCTTCTTCATGTAAGCGTCCACTGTATTGTCTTTCTGCTCGAAGAGCGACTGCCAGAAGTCGCCCGATTCGGGCAGGGTCATGATCGAATAATCCGTTACGTTCACCTCTTTGGCGGCGGCGGCAATGGCGTCCTGCAGGGTACCCAGTTCGTCTACCAGGCCCAGTGCCAGTGCATCGCGGCCTGCCCATACACGTCCCTGGGCAATGCTGTCTACATTGGCCACGCTCATTTTACGGCCGTCCGAAACACGCTTCAGGAACAACTGGTAAATATCGTTCACGCTGCGGTTCAGGTAAGTTTTCTCTGCATCTTCCATATTGCGTGCAAAGCTGAAGAAATCGGAGTAACGGTTTGTTTTTACGGTATCGGTAAGGATGCCCAGCTTGTCGTTGAGCAGGCCCTGTGCGTTGTACAGCATACCGAACACACCGATGGAACCGGTAAGGGTACCCGGGTCTGCATAAATTTTGTTGGCCCCGCAGGAGATGTAATAACCGCCGGAAGCGGCCAGGTTACCCATAGAAACGATCACCGGTTTTTTGGCCTTGGTGATCTCTACCTCGCGCCAGATGATCTCGGAGGCCAGGGCGCTGCCGCCCGGTGAGTTCACTCGCAGCACCACGGCTTTTACCTTATCGTCTTCGCGGGCTTTCTGCAGTTGTTTGCACAGGCTTTCGTTACCGATGGTCTCGTTGTCGCCTTTGCCGTATACGATCTCGCCTTCGGCAAATACCACGGCTATTTTATTGTCTTTGCTGCCTTCGTTCAGTTTCGATTTTACCAGGTCGAAATATTCGCCCGGACCTACGAGACGCAGTTTATCCTTGTCTTCGATACCACATTTCTTTTTCATCAGGCTGATGAACTGGTCTTTGTACAGCAGGCTGTCGGCCATGCCCAGTTTAACGGCGCTCATGGTATTGTAGATCTCCAGTCCGTCGGCAATACGGTTCATGTCGGCTACGGCAATTTTGCGTGATTCAGACATTTCGCCTACCATTTCGGCCCACATGGTGTTCAGGAACTTAAAGGTCTGGGCTCGGTTCTCCGGGCTCATTTTTTCCAGGAAGAACGGCTCCACGGCACTTTTGAACTTATTGCCTTCCGGGCGGAAGATCTCGGCCTGTACGCCCATTTTATCGAGCAGGCGCTTAAAGGAAATAAAGGTGGTGCTTAAACCTTTGAACTCCACATCACCGGCGGGGTTCAGGAATATTTTATCACCGGCGGTGGCCAGGTACAGGCCCTTTTGTGTAAGCACGTCCGAATAGGTATACACGAACTTACCGCTGGAACGGAAGGCTACCAGCGCCTTACGCAGCTCCTGGGCATTGGCCATACCGGCAGGCACCTCGGATATCTCCAGGTAAATACCTTTGATCTTATCGTCGGAGGAGGCGTGGTTTATCACTTTTACCAGGTCGTACAGACCGGGTTTTGAAGTTGTGCTGAATTCGCCCCGGTTCAGGTTTTCAAAGGGGTTGTTATTGGTCTGATCGCTGAGTGCATAATCGAGTTTAAGGTGCAGTACGGATGCAGAGCCCAGGGGTTTGGCCTTGGATTCAGCGCCGGAACCGATCATGGCCCCGATCATTACAAATACCAGTACCACCGCAAGTACGCTGCTTACCATCACACCGACCATGGCACCGAATGCCGATCCGAAAAAGGTTTTCCAAAAATTATTCATTGAAGCTTAGTTTACGAGCATAAAAGTACTCAGTATATGGATTCAGCCGGGGGCTTTTTCGACAAAACCGGTTCTTTTGCCGATAAACCCCCGGGCATAAAAAAACCGGGACCCTGCAGCCCCGGTAAACCTCTACTTCTTTTGTAAGCCGGCGTGTATTCAGTGCACGTATTCCTTCAGTTCCTCCATCAGTTGTTTACGGGCCAGGAATATCCGGCTCTTTACCGTACCGATGGGTAAACCGAGGTCTTCGGCAATTTCTTTGTATTTAAAGCCTTCGAAATACATCCGGAAAGGCATGCGGTAGTCCAGGTCCAGCGCATCGATCTTCTTCGCGATCTCGCTGCTCAGCAGTTGTGTTTCGGGGTCGTTCCCCCGGCCCGAGGTCTGCGGTATGTTCATATAATGCATTTCACCGCCGTGGCTCAGTACATAACGCTTTTTTACATTCTTACGGTAATTGTTTATGAAGATGTTCTTCATAATGGTATACAACCAGGCCTTCAGATTGGTGTCGGCCCTGAACTTGTCGCGGTAGGTAAACGCCTTCAGCATGGTTTCCTGTAAGAGGTCGTTCGACTCTTCCTCACTCTGTGTGAGACTCAGTGCAAAATACCGGAGACCGTCCCGGAACGAAAGCACCTCCTGCGTAAAATTACAATATCCTCCTGCCATAATCCTGAATTTTTAGTTATTCAAAGTTATTCTGTTCAACTAAAATACAAAATAGTTAGACAAAATATTCCAGCAAAAAAATACAAACACCTGATAAACAAAAGGATAAAATAAATATAAAAAAAATAACCCGGATTTTTGTTTAATATGCTCCGAGAAATAGAACACAAAACTTAAACATTAAAATAGACACAAATGTCTATAAAATAGATTGTGGAGGCTTTTTGCCAAAAAATTAAACAGAAAATACCTTTTTACAGGACACCACCCGAAGACACCAGCTGTATCAGGTCGGTGATCTCGCGCAGGTAACGCACATTGGGCGGGAACACCAGGCGGGGGTTGCCCATCAGCGGTCCGGCCACCAGTACCCGGCGTTCGGCCATCGGCGTATCGCCCAGGCGGTTCAGGTAATTCTGCAGTACATTGAGAGACATACCCGAAGTAAAATACGTGATGAGGTAGTGCGGTTCGTATTTTTCCACCATCAGGCGCAGGTCCTGGAAAGGTACGGACTGGCCCAGGTAAACGGTATTCTTTTTGCGGGATTTGATCACGTATTTGGCAAAGAGCAGCCCTATTTCGTGCAGCTCTCCGTCGGGCAGGTACAACAGGTAACGATCCTGCTGCGCATCTCTCACCAGGGGCAGCATATCTATGGCTACCAGCAGCTTGCGGCGTATCAGGTTACTGATAAAGTGCTCCTGGGCCACATTAATGTCGCCCACCGACCACAGGATGCCCACTTTTTTCAGGAAGGGAATAATTACCCGTACCATGGTCTGTTCAAAGCCCATGCGCATATTGCAGTCGGCGATGACCTTTTCGAAATGCAGCTCGTCCAGGTCGATCATAGACATCAGCAGGGCGTCGACCTTCAGCTCGCAGAAAACGTCCAGCTCGCCCGTACTTTCGGTAAGGCGGCGCACTTCTACGGCAATATCGTCGGGACTCATACGTGCCACGTGCGAAATTTTACTGCCGTTCTTCAGTATGGAGGCAATGTTCAGGAGCAGTTTCAGCTGCTCATCGTCGTAATACCGTATATTGGTATCGGTACGGTAAGGCACAAGGAATCCATAACGCTGTTCCCATATACGAAGCGTATGGGCCTTTATCTGTGTAAGTTTCTCAATGTCTCGTATCGAATAGCGCATGATGATCTGATGGTTTCATGAATTAATCCGATAGGATAACAACGGCGCGGGAAAATTGTTCAGAAGGAGAGCTTTGCCGCTTATTTCAGGCGGAAAGCCTTCCGGATCTTTTCTGTATAATCGAGTTTCTCCCAGGTAAACAACTCGGCCTTTACCTTTTTCTCTACTTTTTTGAGGCCTTCCTGGCGCGTAAACACCTTGGTAACCGTTTCGGGTTCCTTGCCAAAGTGTCCGTAAGCAGCCGTTTCACTGTAAATGGGATTACGCAGTTTGAGGCGGCTTTCGATGCCGTAAGGGGTCATATCGAACAGGGCTGCGATCTTATCGGCGATCTCTCCGTCGTGCAGCTTTACTTTGGCCGTACCGTAGGTATCCACAAAAATATTCATGGGCTCTTTTACTCCGATGGCATAGGAAACCTGCACCAGCACACGATCGCACAGACCGGCAGCTACCATGTTCTTGGCAATGTGCCGGGTGGCATACGCAGCCGAACGGTCAACCTTGGAAGGATCTTTACCGCTGAAGGCTCCGCCGCCGTGTGCTCCGCGGCCACCGTAGGTGTCTACGATGATCTTGCGGCCGGTGAGGCCGGTATCGCCGTGCGGACCACCGATCACGAATTTACCGGTCGGGTTGATGTGGTAACTGATCTTATCGTTGAAAAGATGCTTGTACTTGGGATATTTCTTTTTCACCCGCGGGATCAGGATATTGATGATGTCCTTGCGGATCTTGTCCAGCATTTCCTTATCGGCTTTGGCCATGTCGGCGGCTTTGTCGGACTTGGCCTTTACAAAATCGTCGTGCTGCGTGGAAACCACAATGGCGTCGATACGCACGGGGGCATGATCATCGCTGTATTCCAGGGTAACCTGGGCCTTGGCATCGGGGCGCAGGTATTTAATGTCTTTATTTTCGCGGCGCAGGGCGGCCAGTTCGATCAGCAGTTTGTGCGAAAGGTCCAGTGCCAGCGGCATGTAGTTGTCGGTCTCGCTGGTGGCATAACCGAACATCATACCCTGGTCGCCTGCTCCCTGGTCTTCTTTTTTCTTACGGTCAACTCCGCGGTTGATATCGGCACTCTGTTCGTGAATGGCCGAAAGTACGCCGCAGGAATTGGCTTCGAACATATATTCGCTTTTGGTATACCCGATCTTGCGGATCACTTCGCGGGTAATTTCCTGTACATCGAGATAAGCTGCCGATTTCACTTCTCCGGCCAGTACCACCTGCCCGGTGGTCACCAGGGTTTCGCAGGCTACTTTAGACTCGGGGTCCCAGGCAAGAAAGTTATCGATAAGGGCGTCGGATATTTGGTCGGCAACCTTGTCGGGATGCCCTTCAGATACAGATTCGGATGTGAATAAATATGGCATATCTATAAAAAATTCTCGCGCAAATATAAAACTTTAGCGTAAGGCGAAGAATCTTTTTACACGTTAAGCCGGAAGCCCCTTTAATTTACAGCGGCGGGACCGGTCAACGGCGGCCGAAGGTAGGACAGTCGCACTTCGACGAAGTTTTGCAGGCCTGGGTACCAGCAACGGCGGCCAGCAGGAAAAACAGAGCGGTAATGCGGACGAGCAGTGTACTTTTCATACGACTAAGATATACAACATTAACGTATTTTCCGGCGCCAGCGCATAAATAATTCGCGGCCGGCCCGGGGTTTTATGGATTTTTGGCAAATGACGGCCTCTTCGCAGTGAAACCAGGGTTCAAAGCAGCGCTGGTATTCCGGCAGACTGCCTCCGAAGGGCGGGCCTTCCTTTTCGAATTCCACACCGAACCAGAGCCCGGCCAGCATTCCGTTCTCTGCCAGCAGTTCATGCATTTTACGGGCATATTCTCCACGCAGCCGGGGTTCCAGGGCACAGAAAAAGGTTTGTTCCAGCACCAGGTCGTACACACCCCGGTGTTCGAAAAAATCGCCGCACACAAGCTTTTCCGCGGGAAAATCCGGCACCCGTTCTTGCAGGTTCTGCAAAGGCTCTTCACTGATGTCGAGCACAGTTATATTGCTGTAGCCGGCGCGGAAAAGCGCTTCGGCCTCCCAGGCATTACCGGCCCCGGGAATAAGTATACGTGCCTGTTTCGGAATGTATTCCTTTACAAACTCCGTGATCGCCGGCGAAGCCGAACCTGTGTCCCAGCCCGTTTCACCCAGGCGGTAACGGTCATTCCAGAAGCTTTTGTCCAGGTGTGTGTCCATCAGGCTTTCAATTGCAGCAGAGCTACATTCTCTACGTGGTGTGTATGCGGGAACATATCTACCGGTTGTACGTCCAGCACTTCGTATTTTTCCGAAAGCAGGGCAATATCGCGGGCCTGTGTGGCCGCGTTACAGCTTACATACACGATGCGCGGTGCCTGCAGGCGCAGCAGGGTCTCTACCACGTCGGGGTGCATACCGGCGCGGGGCGGATCGGTGATCACCACGTCGGGTTTACCGTGTGTTGCGATAAAGGTGTCATTCAGTACGTCTTTCATATCACCGGCAAAGAACTCCAGGTTCTCCAGTCCGTTCATCGCTTTGTTCTCGTACGCATCGGCCACGGCTTCGGGCACGTATTCCACGCCCAGGATCTTTGCTGCCTTATCCGCCACAAAACAGGCAATGGAACCGGTACCGGTATACAGGTCGTACACCACTTCCTTACCGGTAAGTCCGGCAAAAGCGGCCGTAACTTCGTACAAACGTTCGGCCTGGCGGCTGTTGGTCTGGAAAAAGGATTTAGGGCCGATCTTAAAGTTGCAGCTGCCCAGGCGTTCCACAATATGGTCCTTACCGTGAAAAACGTGCACATCCAGGTCGTAAATGGTATCGTTGCGTTTGTTGTTAATTACGTACAACAGCGAAGTAATATCCGGGAAAGCCTGCAACATGGCCGCCAGCATGGCCTGTATCTCGGACTGGCGGTCTTCGGTAAAGGCCAGCAGCACCATTTTTTCGCCCGTACGGGCAATGCGGATCAGTAAGGTACGCAGGAAACCTTCCTGGCCGCGTATATTAAAGAAAGACAGTTCGTTCTCAATGGCATAGCTGCGTGTCCAGGAACGTACCCGGTCGCCAAAAGCGTCCTGCAGGTGACATTCGCCGATATTGAGAATTTTATCGAATTTACCCGGTACGTGCAGCCCGATACCGCGGCGCTCGAATTCAGCCCCGCTCTGTATCTGTGCATTGGTAAGCCAGGCATTGTCGGTAAACCCGTACTCCATTTTATTGCGGTAACGGAAGATCTCGTCGCAGCCCAGGATGGGTTTTATGGGCGGAAAAGGGAACTTGCCGATACGTTCGAACGCGTCCTGCACCCACTGTTGTTTAAAGCGCAGCTGTTCGGCATAGGCCAGGTCCTGCCGGGCGCAGCCGCCGCATACGCCAAAATATTCACATTCGGGCTGTACACGCAGGGAGGAGTATTCGTGAAAGTGAATGGCCTCGGCTTCGGCAAAGGACGATTTGCTGCGGTAAATACGCAGGTCGGCCACATCGCCGGGTACGGCATTTTTTATAAAAATTGCCTTGCCTTCAGGTTTGGCAACCGCCTTGCCTTCGGCGGCCAGGTCGGTGATGAGTACCTTTTCGAGTATCCGTTCTTTTTTGTTCTTTTTCATTTACGGGGGCAAAAGTAGCACGATATTTCAGATTTAAGGCAGAACCGGCAACAGCGGGCCTTCAGAATGCGCCCGGCTTTCAGGAACCACGTACCCGACTGAAACGGCTGATCACCCCTTTTTCGTCCAGGAGCCGCAGCTGGCCGGATTCCGACTTTTGGATCACGAAAACTTCTGCGTCCAGGCCGCCGGGATCCCTGGTAAGCACTACAGATTTCCCCTTTTCTTTCCAGCGCCAGTATGCCTGCCTTACGTCGCCGTCGGGCAGGGTAATACGAAGCGTTCCGTCGGGTTTGAACGCAAGTATGCGGCCTTTTTCAGATGAAGAAATGACTTTGTTCTCCAGGTTTTCAAGTTTCCATGAACCCGGGAAGGGCTGTACGGCACAGGACAGGAGTAACAGGGGAATGAACAGTAAAAGCAGGATCTCTTTTTTACGATTTCTATACATGAGACCAGGGTGTTAAATGTTTTTTTGAACAATGCGGTAAATATAGTCATTTCGGCCTTCGGATAAATCCTTGTATCTTTGCACAAAGGAAAATAGTTTTATATGACGGTATCAGAAAAACACAGCCGCTCGGAGGCCTTGATGGCACTGGAAGATTTGTATGGAGCACACAATTATCACCCTGTGCCCGTAGTAATTGAACGTGCAGAAGGTGCCCTGATGTGGGATGTGGATGGCCGCGAGTATTTCGATTTTCTTTCGGCATACTCTGCCGTAAACCAGGGACACTGCCACCCGCGCATCATTAAGGCGCTTACGGAGCAGGCCTCTAAGCTTACGCTCACCAGCCGTGCTTTCCATAACAATGTACTGGGGGAATATGCCCGTTACATTACCGGATACTTCGGTTACGAACGCATGCTGCCGATGAACAGCGGTGTGGAAGCCTGTGAAACGGCCGTTAAACTGGCCCGCCGCTGGGGGTATGATGTAAAAGGCATTCCGCAGGACCTGGCCAAGGTCATTTTTGTGGAAGGTAACTTCTGGGGACGCTCCATTGCCGCTGTTTCAGCCTCTACCGATCCCAGCAGTTTCAATGGTTTCGGACCCTTTGTACCGGGTTTTGAACTGATCCCCTACAACGATATCCCCGCCCTGGAAAAAGCCCTGCAGGACCCCAATGTGGCTGCCTTTATGTGCGAACCCATACAGGGTGAGGCCGGTGTGGTGATCCCGGACGAGGGTTACCTGGCCCGCGTACGCGAACTGTGCACACAACATAATGTGCTCTGGATCGCCGATGAGGTACAGACCGGTATTGCCCGCACGGGTAAACTGCTGGCCGTGGACCACGAGAACGTACGCCCCGACCTGCTGGTATTAGGCAAAGCACTCAGCGGCGGCGTATACCCGGTTTCCTGTGTACTCGGCTCCTCCGAAGTACTGCTTACCATAAAACCGGGCGAACACGGCAGTACCTTTGGCGGTAATCCCCTGGCCTGTGCCGTGGCTATGGAAGCCCTGGCTGTGGTAAAAGATGAAAAACTGGCCGAAAATGCCGAACGTATGGGCCAGATCCTGCGTCAGCGCCTGGTAGAGATCGAAAGTTCACGCATAAATGCCGTACGCGGCAAAGGACTGCTGAACGCCATCGATATACGCACCAAGAACGGTGTTTCTGCCTGGGACATCTGCATTAAACTGAAAGACAAGGGCCTGCTGGCCAAGCCTACGCACGACACCATTATACGCCTGGCCCCACCGCTGGTCATTACCGAAGAACAGGTACATGCCGCAGCCGATATCATCCGTGACGTTATTCTGTCTTTTGACCAGGCATAATACATGAAAAAAGTCCTGACCAGCCGCTACGACAGGTTCTACCTGCTGCTGCTTGCGGGCATTGTTATACTGGTATTTCCCTTCCTGCATGCGGATCCGCATGCGGCCATCTCCATCTCGCGCGATGCCTTTACCGATGAAGGACTGAATACCATACAGCCCCGCAACTGGGTGAATTATGGCCGGCTGGACGTAAACGAATGCGATAATTTTGTGAAAATGCCCCTGTTTGGCATGCTGATGGCTGCCGGCTTCAGCATACTGGGTACAGGCTGGGCCGCCGCACGCATCACCGCCCTGTGCTGGACCCTCTTCTTTATGAGCCTGGCCTGGATACGCCTCAGGGAAAAACGCGGCTTCCTGCTGGTCTTTATTCCCATCGGACTTTTTAATTACTATACGTTTCAGTACCTGCGATTTAGCATGGCCGAAAGCATGACCAGCGCCGCCATACTCTGGAGTATTGCCGAATTTGCCCGGGCCTGGCAGCAGACAGAGCTGCCCCTTCCGCAGAGACCCGCCCGCTGGAAAATATGGCTGCTGCCCGTACTATCCGTATGGATCTGTACCGCGCTTAAAAACCAGTTCGCCTACCTGCTTCCGCTCTGGTTCCTGTGGTATGGCTGGGGTGTATGGTTGCAACGCAGGAACGGACTGCGCGATATCCTGCGGCAGAGCCTCACCGTATGCCTGCTCTTTACCGGGGCCGGCCTGCTTTACCTGCTGATCTTTTACCTGCCTTTCCGCGAAGCGCTGTACACCATTATGACGCACCAGACCTCCGGGCGTTTCGTGGGCATGCACGAGCTGTACGACGAGGCCAAAGTGAGCATGATCCGTACATTCCGGCACTCCCGGCTGCAGGGCATGGCCTGGCTGTTTGTACCGGCTCTGCTCCTGGGCGCACTGGCTCACCGTTACCGCAATGACCGCTTTTTCAGCCTGCTTTCGGGCCTCTTGTTCCTATGGTTTGCGGCGGAATGGCACAAATTTGGTATACGCTGGGTACCCGCCCGCTATTTGCTGCCCCTGTTCTGGTCGGCCGCCGCCTGGACGGCCCTGGTGCTCTGGCAGCTCTGGACCACGCCATCCGGGGCAAAGTACCGTTTTACCTTCCGCAGCCTGGCCTTTGCGCTGTTTGCCGTATGTATTATCCTGGAAGTACGGCAGATCCGCTTTTTATACGCGCAACGCAGCTATGCCATACGCGATGCCAATGCCCGCGTGGCACAGGTATTACCCCTGCATACGGATAAAGCGGTGCTGGGCCCCTGGGCGCCCTGTCTTACCTGGCAGAGCGGTTCCCTGGCCGTACCCGTATGGAGGGATTTTTTGAACGGAAGCGATTTTGATACCCGTTACCAGCCTGCCGCCTGGGTCAGCGAACGCGACCAGGGCGACAACGACAGGGCCTTTGCCGCCAAAGGCATTGAATTTAAAGGAGCCCGCCTCGATTCTTTTTACATCCGCGACCGCTGGATCTATTTTCTGCCGGCGGAATAAACCTTACTTCTTTTTAGGCGCTATGTACGGATTGCCCGGCAGTTTAATGCTCTGGGCCATCTTGTTAAAGATGGGGCTGTAATAATCTACATTGTATTCGGGACACAGCAGGTCGATGCGGTACAGCACCAGTTTATCGCCCACGATATGCTTCATGTAATAGCGGTTCAGTGTAAGACTGCGCTTGTACACGCCCTGTGTTTCGGTATAGGTGCCGGTCCAACGGCCGCAGGCCTCACCGGAGTACCATTTGTCGCCCGAGGCCTTGAGCTTGTGCGAGGTAAATTCGCCCGGGGTGGTCTTCAGCGCCTTAAAATCGTTCAGAGCCACGTCTTTGGCTTCCAGCGAATCTTTTACCGTAGTGGCCTGTATGGATATCCAGCCCCGGCCGTCGCCGGCCTTATAGCTGCTCATAGTATCATTTTCGGATACGGCCTCTGCCTTCCAGAAATCGGGATACTCGATGGAGGTCTGCGTCTTCTGATCATTATACGTAGTATATGTGAGCGGCAACCATTCCAGGGTCTGTATCATATTTTCCTGCAGGCCCTCGTAGGACGAAGCCGCCCGCTCTCCCATCTCAAAATAAAAGAGAATGGCGTTGTACTCCTGGTTCACATAAAAATACACCATAAAAATGGTGGAGAGATACAGTTTGTCATCCGCAGAAAAAGACAGCACCAGTTTATCGGCTTCGTAGGTGCCCATGGTACCGCGGCCTTTCTGGCGCATTTGCAGGTTGATCACATCTTCGTCCTTATAGATCTTGTTCATGAAAAAGCTCTGCAGACTATCGGCCGTGTAGCCCTGCGAAACTTTCATCCCTTTAATATAGAACTGGCTGAAGGTAGAAGGACTTTCGACCACATAGGTGAAAGTGCCCACCCGTTTTACGTCAAAATCGGTGGTATGTTTAAATTGGATGGGGTATTCCTTAATGGCAAAAGGAACGTACACGTCCTGGGCAAACAACCCGGAAACACCCATGAACAGGAACACGGCAAGAGAGCATACGGCTAAAGTCAGATTACATTTTTTCATTTACACACAATATCTGTTTTTTAAACGGGAAAAAAGGGCCCGGTGATTCAAAAGAAGCACTTTTTTACAAAAAAATAACCCTGCGTTAGGGGCAGGGTTATCGTTGTTATTTCAGTATTTTTTCTTTCAGTTCCTGGTAATCAGGCAAATCATTGTAGTGCCACTGTCCCGCCACAATGGTATCTTTCATGAGCAGCAGTCCGGGGTTGGAACGGATAATGGTTTTGAGCGAGGTTGCGTCATTGGTATAATAGGTAAATGGTGTACCGTTCGCTTTTACAAAGGCGGGCACTTTATCTCCGGATGCCGTGGCCCCGATGATCTCCATGCCGTCTTTCTGTATGGCTTTGGCCAGCTCGTTCAGTTTGGGCTGTACGGCCAGGTTGGTCTTCTCGAGGTCGTAGGCCACCACCATAAATTTGTAGCCGGGTTTAAAGATAAAGGTCTCGGCATATTCGTCGCCCGTAGCGGGATCGCTCAGGGTAAAGTCGTGGATGGGGGCTATTTCGCCTTTTTTCACGATCACCTTGCGCTGGTCTACAAAATCGTGCGTAGCCAGGAACGTACTGTCCATCCAGTCCCAGGAGTTGGTGATATTCCCTTTTTCGTCGGTTTTGATGGCCAGGTTCTCTACCTGTTTACCGGTCTTCTTATCCTTATATATCATATACACGTCGGCATACTCGGGCACGCCGATCATTTTGGCCGGCACCGAATTGCCCACTGCCCAGGGACGGTAGTCTTTAACGGGCATGTGATTGTAACAGTGCAGCGAAAAAGCCAGGCTCAGGGCCGTAGGCACATATACCGCCAGCAGGCTGAGCATACCGGCTTTTTTGCCGAAGAGTCCCACGGCAGTACGCAGCAGCATGGCCACAATAATAAAGATGGCGGGCAGCTGCCAGTCGAACACCAGGAACGACAGCAGGATACCCAGCACAATGCTGCCCCCGGTAACTATTTTTTCAGTAAGGTCAAATTCCTTTCCTTTCCAGTGTTTGGTAAAGATGGCCAGTGGCAGTATCAGTACCAGCAGTACAATATCTTTGGTAAAGCTCTGCCAGGGCGTCAGTTTCAGGGCATCGCCAAAGCAGCCGCAGTCGGTCACCTTATCGTAATAGGCCGAATAGAAGGTAAGCGCCGAAAAGAACACGATCATACCCAGCAGCAGTATGGCCGATGGCCCGGTAAACACGCCGGCCAGCACACAAAGGCCCAGGAAAATCTCGATAACGCATACGATGATACTCAGCGCCAGGGCATTTTTATACATAAAGGTACAGAAGGAGTTCCAGGTATTCTGGGCTTCCACCGCACGGTAGCTTTTGATCTCTTCCTTTACATACATAAATTCGTCGCGGGCACCCTCGGCAGTAATATCGATCGGGTTACCGGCATAGTCTACCGGTTTCAGCGACGACATACCGGCAAATACGGCCTCGATCTCTTCGGGGGTCATGTCCCGGATCTCGGTCTTGCTTTCCTGTACGCTGTCCATGGTCTTGAATACGGTAAAGTACTCTTCCATTTTATAGCTGAAACCCATCGGGTCGTTGGCCTTAATAAGTCCCGAGATGATAAAAATGGTACCTACCAGTATACGGAAAGGGCTTAAAAATTTCCTCATAATGTCTTTTAGCTTAGTATCGATCGTTACAAAAGTAAGATTCCTTTACGCAATGCCAAAGTACAGGCCGGGTTAATTTATAGCTAATTAAAGGGTGCTGCCGGGGGCATGCCGATGAAAAAATGAAACTTTGATCGAATAAATTCGTTAAATCCAAAAAAATGTTAATTATTTACTTATATTTGAGAAAATTTTTTTGACGTATGAAAACATTACTGACAATAGCCTGTTCTCTCATCATCGGGTTACAATCGTACGCTCAGGCTGAATCACAGCCGGGCACATGGGCACTTATCAAAAGCCAGAACGGCGTAAACATTTATGCGAAAGAAGAAATCTGCACAGTAGCTCCTACCAATGTACAGATCAAGTATAAACTGCTGAAATTTGAGAATACTACGGCTAACGTGAAAAATGTAAGTTTCCGTTACAACCTGTATTACGGCAGCACTACCTGCGCCACCTGCCAGAATTCGGAGTACGATCAGCATTTTGTGTTGGCCCCGAACCAGGTGCGTGAGGCTTCCTGCTCCAACAGCGACGATGCCCTGAAAGTGTTCATTCGTTACGAAAGCGAACGTAACTATTCGCCGGACCTCAGCCAGATGGATTTCGGCAACCTGATCATCAACTAAGATCGTAAACCATTTATACAGCAAGTCGCCCCGATAAGGCGACTTTTTTTATTTCTTACGGTCGTATAGATCACGGATAACCACACTGGCCAGCGTAATACCGAACACAGCCGGCATATAGGATATGGTGCCGATCACCGACTTCTTGGGGCCGCTGTCGGCCAGTACGATCCGGGATTTATCTGCCTTTTCGGCCGACCACACCACCTGCAGTCCTTTGTAGATACCGAAACGGTGCAGGCGCTTGCGCACGTACAGGGCCAGGTTACAGTTATAGGTCTCCGAAATATCTACGATACGCACCTGGGTGGGATCTACCTTTCCACCGGCACCCATACTGCTTACGATGGGAATTTTGCGGTCGAGACAGGCCTTTATAAAAAATACTTTGGGCGAAAGCGTGTCGATACAGTCCACCACGTAATCGAAGGGAGCACTGTCGAGCACCTCATTGGTACGTTCGTCCTTGAGGTATTCGGGCAGTACGGTAAGCTCTATTTCGGGGTTTATGTCGCGCAGGCGCTGCGCCATTACATCGGCTTTCAGCTGTCCGTCCGTGCTGATGAGCGCAGGCAGCTGCCGGTTGCGGTTCGTGGCTTCCACCACGTCGGCATCTACGATAGTCATACGTTTTACCCCGGCGCGGGCGATCATTTCGGCACAAATGCCGCCTACCCCGCCCAGTCCTACTACCAGTACATGCGCGTCGATCAGGTTCTCCAGTTTCTCGTCTCCCAGCAGTAAGCGGGTTCTGCCCATCCAGGGCTGTATCAAGCTCATTCTTTGAAATTTTCCGCAAAAATAAATGCCTGTTCCGGCTTCGCAAAAAAAAGTACATCAAAGGCCCGCAGGCCAGATGGTATGCAGTGTTGTTTCCGTGGTGGCAGTCAGTTTTTCCAGTGGAAAAGAAAACAGCCGGGCATAGCGTTCGTACACTTTTTGTACGGGCATACGCAGGGTATCGGTCTCAAACAGCACCCGTTCGGGCGGAATGGCCGCATAGGCCTGCAGATGCTTTGCCGAACCGTTGAGCAGACCTTTGCCCAGCGAAAAATAAACATGCGGGTAATGCAGCAGGCGCCGTGTCTGGACCAGCGAAGCCCGGTAATCGTGCAGGATCACGGGTACATGTACGTCTTTCAGCTGTTCCCGAATCTCGTCATAGGCCCGCACACAATGAATGATCATCGGTTTGGCTGCGGCTTCGGCCAGTTCCCGCTGCATTTGCAGAAATGCGTATTGTATTTCGAACGATGGCCCTTTGAGGCGGTCCAGCCCGCATTCGCCCAGGGCCTTTACCTGCGGGTTCCGGAGGGCGGTTTCCAGGCTTTCGCGTACGGCATTCATGTCTCCGCGGATAAACCAGGGATGCAGCCCGGCACTGAGCGCATAGGATACAGGTTGCAGGCGCGGTACGTACATATAGGCATTGCGCAGCACACGTTCGTCTGCCGCCTGTGCACGGTAATGTGTATGTACGTTGTAGAAATGCATAACCCTTCGTTAACCTGCCTTTGTAGGGAGTTTAGCCACAAATATCGTACATTCGCAGCATAAAATTACAGACACAGCATGACTGCGATCAAATTCGGAACCGACGGCTGGAGAGCCATTATTGCCAAAGATTTCACTACGGATAACGTAAAACGGATCAGTATGGGCGTAGCCCTGTACCTGAAGCAGAAAGAGACGGCACCCTCGGTGGTGATCGGTCACGACTGCCGTTTTGCCGGTGAGCTCTTTATGCAGACCGCCGCTTCTGTATTCCTTGCGCAGGGCATTAAAGTTCATTTTGCCCAGGGTTTTGTGTCCACGCCCATGATCTCACTGGCGGCTCACGAGCTGCAGGTTTCCATGGGGGTGATCATTACGGCCAGTCACAACCCGCCTTCTTACAACGGCTATAAACTCAAGGGCAATTACGGCGGCCCCGTACTGCCTGCCGAACTGGAACAGATCGAGGCCCTGATCCCCGACGCAGTACCGCAGGTGGCCGATATCGAACTGAAGGACAACGGCACTACCCTCTTCCGGCATGACCTGGAAGCCATGTACATAAAACGGGTGGAGGAATCCTTTGACCTGGACGCCATCCGCAACAGCAGCATGAAGTTTGCCTACGATGCCATGTACGGCGCCGGACAGGGCGTTATGAAAAAACTGTTCCCGGGTATGGACCTGCTGCATTGCGATCAGAACCCCGGTTTCGAAGGTACGGCACCCGAACCCATTCTTAAAAACCTGAAACCTTTCCAGGAATTTATACGCCGCAAGGGTAATATTGCCAGCGGACTGGCTACCGACGGCGATGCCGACCGCATCGGGCTGTTCGATTCCAAAGGCAACTTTGTAGACTCGCACCACATTATCCTGCTGCTGATCCACTACCTGTACAAATACAAAGGTTACCGCGGCAAAGTGATCACCGCCTTTTCGGTAACGGACAAGGTAAAGACCCTGTGCCGGCACTACGGGCTGGAACAGCAGACCGTAAAGATCGGCTTTAAATACATTGCCGGTTTCTTCCTGGAAGAAGACATTCTGCTGGGCGGCGAAGAAAGCGGCGGTATTGCCGTTAAAGGACATATCCCCGAGCGCGACGGCATCTGGATGGGTCTCATTATCTGGGAATTTATGGCCAAAAGCGGCAAGACACTCGAAGAACTTATCGAAGAAGTGTATGCCATTACCGGCTCTTTCCAGTACGACCGTGCCGACCTGCACCTTACCGAAGAACAGAAACAACGTATACTGAAGACCTGTGCCGGCGGCAATATTCAGCATTTCGGCGGTAAAGACGTGGCCCGTACCGAAACCATCGACGGGTACAAATATCATTTCAACGGCGGCGAATGGCTGATGATACGCGCTTCGGGAACCGAGCCCGTGGTTCGCGTATATGCCGAAGCGGCCGATAAAAACGAACTGGAAACGTTCCTTGAGCAGAGTGTGAAGGACGTACTTGCCCTATGAAGTATAAAAAAGGAGATAAAGTAAATTTTACCGATTTCCTGGGCGGAGGCACCGTACTGGAAGCACTGGGAAACGATATGTACCGCATCGAGGCCGACGAAGGTATTGAAATGACCGTGCATAAGAACGAGATCGTGGCCCAGTTTAATCCGTATAAAAGCATGCCGGTTTTCCGCAAAAACAGCGGAGAAAGCAGTCCGGCGGCCAAAGATGCCGCAACGACGCAGCCAGACACGGAACCGGACTGGGAACAGAGCGGCAAAATAAAGATACGGAAAGAAAAAACGGGTAAAAAGAGCCTGCAGGACGACGATTCCGCAGCCGCAAGTTCCGAAAAATGGATCAGCAAAGGCCTGGAAGACGAAAAACGTAAGCTGGACAAAGAACCCGATGCCTGGGAGAATCCCGGTAAAAAAGTGATACCGAAGGTGCGGGATAAAGAATATACCGATAAAACTATCCACGTTAAGGCCGAGGATCTGAAAAAGCCCAACAAAAAGGTAATGCCGGCCGTAAAGGAAGTGATCCCGGAGATCGATCTGCATTTTGAAGAAATAGAAGTGAATACCTGGCGCCTGGCCCCCGAAGAACGCCTGCAATACCAGCTGCGCTTTTTTCAGCAGAAACTGGAAGAGTTCATTGCCGCCCGGGTACGTAAGTTTGTAGTGATACACGGGGTGGGCGAAGGCGTTTTACGTGCCGAGGTCCGTTCCATACTGCGCAGTTATCCGCAGATATACTATTACGACGCTTCCTGGCAGAGATACGGCCGCGGTGCCACCATGGCCGAGATCCGTTATTAAAAATACTGCATTTGTACCAGTGTGCCGATTATTGCTTTATATTTATTTTGTAAAAAACAAGGTATGAAATCAATCGGCACCTTATTCTTCTTCCTGGGTTTTGTGTTCAGTATGGCCGCACAAAACATCCTTTACAACGATCCCGGTCTGCAGCTCAAGATCACCGGCAACGGATTCAGCCTGCAGAAAGCGTTCATTGCCACGGACAGCTCCCTGCAGAACTCCAACAAGCTGGACTACAATACCCAGTATTACATGGTGTTCCACAACATCGAAGGCTTTAAAAGACAGAAAAACAAGGTTTTTCCCGGCATACGCATCTTTGTGACCGACCTCAGCAATAAGGTGATCTTCGATTCCGGCGACCTGCTGGCCGATAAGAAAGAGGGTGTAGATACCAGTGAAGTCCGCGAGATAGCCCCGAGTATTTTTACCGCCGATCCCATGACCGGCAACGGGTTCTATGTATTCAACGTAGAAATATGGGACAAAAAAGGCAAGTCGCGCATGCATGCCACCTATACATTCGTACTGAATCCATACGACTATACCTATACGCAGAAAAGCGGGGGACTGACCACCCGCAACCTGTTTGTTTTCCAGGACAATAAGCTCACGTTTGCCAACCGCATCCGCATGAACCAGCAGGCCGATTATGTTTTTTACGGTACGGGGGTTTTCCAGATGGTGAACGACAAATTTTACCCGGGATGCCGCATACGCGTGATCGACTCCCGGGACATGGTATTGTTCGAATCAGACGATCTGTATACCAATATGGCCATCAATAAAGGCCCGGATGGCGCCATAGGCGATCTGAAGGTATTTTTTACGCCCAGCGAAGACCTGGAACCGGAAAAGCCCTATAAGCTGGCCATCCTGTTCTGGGACAAAAAAAGCGATAAACAGCTGGAGATCGAAGTACCCTTTATCGTATACAAATAAACTTACTTCGTAACCGGATAACCGGCTTTTTCCCAGCCTTTGTAGCCGCCTGTAAGGTTATATACTTTTTTATAACCCGCTTTGCTGAGTGCGGCAGCCGCTTCGGTACTCCGTCCGCCTACGGCGCAGTACACGTAAATGGGCTTATCCTTTGGTACGGTTTTGAAATTTGCCATAAAACCGTCCGCCAGCCAGTCGTAATTCACCGAACCGGCAATACGCCCCTGTTTCACTTCCCAGGTCTGGCGTACATCTACCAGCAGTTCGTTCTTCTCCGTTTCCAGCGCCGATTTAAAAGCGGCCGCACCCAGGTCGGTCTGGGCTTTTGCCAGCAGTACCGATCCGGAAAACAGGAATATCAGCAGGAATCTTTTCATAATTAACGTATATTAATCGATCGTAGCGATCACTTTCAGTTCAATGGCGATCGGGGTAGGCAGACAATTAATTTCCAGCGTGGTGCGGCAGGGCGGATTTTCGCCGAAATACTCGGCCCACAGCTGGTTATATATTTTGAAATCGTCTTTCATATTGGTCAGGAAAACCGTTACATCCACGATGTTATTCCAGCTGCTTCCGGCTTCTTCCAGGATATTGCGCACATTATTGAACACGCTGCGGCATTGTTTTTCAATATCGTAGCTCTGTATGCGGCCATCGGCATCCAGTTCCACGCCGGGTATCTGTTTCGTGCCTTTTTCGCGGGGCCCCACGCCCGAAAGGAACAACAGGTTCCCCACCCTTTTTGCGTGCGGGTACAGACCAACGGGCTCCGGCGCCTTGCTTGAATTAATGCTTTCGTTCATATTTACAAAGGTAATATAATCGGCCCATATCCTGTGTAACACAGGTTACCTAAATTCCGATCTTGTAGGCTATGCGGAAGGCAAAATTATCGATCGTTTTCGGCAGCGTATAAGCCCCGTAGCGGTAGAACACACCTACGCCCAGCCCCATACTTACCCCCAGCAGGCGGGCCTTGAGCAGGTTATCCACGTAAACGCCCGATTCAAAAAAGCCGTGCCGCATATCCCGCGCCGGGAAATTGATGTGCCGTTCGGGATGCTGCAGCCAGGAGAAGCCGATGGCCTGACTTATGCCGGGTTCGGGACGGTATTTGCCCTTGAACAGCAGGGTACCGAAGCTATGCCGGTAAAAAACGCCTACGAACTTATCGCCCGAGAACTCGTTGAGCCACATGGTCTCAAAGGCATTTTCGCTGAGTATGCCCAGGCCCTTCAGTTTAGAACCGGGGTCGTAATTGCCACGCATATTAAAGAGCTTGGCATAGGGCACATCGCCAAAAACGGCACCGCCCGTTACATACAGTGAAGAACGACCCAGGTGCTTGATGAACACGTTATAGTCCAGCGCCGCAATTACCTTGCTGTATTCAAACTGCCCGCCCAGCACATTTTTCAGGCCCTGGGTAAGCTGCAGGTACAATACCGGGAATTTGGTGCCCAGGGAATACAGGCGCCTTCCGTTGTCCATAAATTTTTCCTTGTGCCCGTAGCGCAGGGTAAGTGTGGTCTCGGCAAAGCGGAAACGGCTCTGCTGCGGGTCTGTGGGCGAACGTTGCCAGGCATAGCCCAGGGTATTGTCCAGGTTCTGTACGCGAAAACCCGGTTCGATCGTCAGTTGTGGCACCGGGCGCAGTTTAAAGCCCAGACCTGTATTTTCCACCCGGTCGTAGCGGAAGGTAGCCAGGCTGCGGTTCGAGCTTCTCAGCAGGAAGCCCGTACGTTCGAACACATCGTACGAGCCGCTTTCCAGCAGGTCGTAGTAATATTCAAAATAGACGGAATACCGTTTTTTCCGTTCGAAATTTACCTGTGCGCGGCCACCGTACTTGAGGCCCTGGTCTTTGAGCCCGTACCCGATGTACCCGCCCAGCTGCACCCAGCGGGTAAGGCGGTCATTGGTCTCCAGGCCCAGGCCAAAACGCCAGCCTTCATAGTTATTGAAGCGGATAATACGTTTCAGGTCCAGGTCGAACATACGTATACGCAGTTTACCCGTGGCCAGGGCTTCCATGCCGTTCAGCAGGCGGTCCAGCTTCATTTTTTTACCGATGCTGTCTACCACCTGGTAGGTTCTACGGTCTTTGGCACTGGTGCTGTCGGGCCGGTACTGCCCCAGCAGGCGCTCGCTGTTCTTTTCGGCCAGCGGGTCCAGCCCGATCTCGGCCCCGGCAAAATCCCCGGTCTTAAAAACAGGTGCCAGGCGTATATCGCTTACGAACTGGTTGCCGATAAAGGCTAGTTTAAAACCTCCCAGGGCCGCACCGGGGAAACTCAGTTCCGAGGTGGTCTGTACCGGGAACATAAACACCCCTTCTGCCGCGTATTTCTGCAGCACGCTCACCTGCATGCCGCCCTCGCTTTCCAGGGGACGGGCAATGGCACTTTCGAGGCGCAGTTTGTCCTTATTGATGTTCAGCACGCCTTCCATGGCCTCGAAGCGGGCTCCCTGTTTAGGCCGGTATTCGATCACCAGTACCGTATCCACACCCGAAAAAACAGTATCCACGATATTGAAAAAATAGCGCGAGGTACTGCCTTTGGAAAGCGGGTTCAGGTAATTTTTGCCGAGTATGCTGAAGTATTCATCGTAAAAGGTAAATGCCTGCATCTGGGTCATGAACAGGGCCACGGTCGGGTCCTGCAGGCCCGATGTATGATAGGCCTTTACCGTTTCGGTACTTTTGCCGGGCGGCTTAAATTTACGTTCGCTCACCGTCTCGCTCAGGAACAGGTATTGCTGATCCAGGAAACGGCGGGTGCGGAAGGACGAAGAGTCTACCTGCCCGGTTTCAAGTTCTTTTATGCGGATGCGGGCCATATCGGAACTGTCGCTGATGCCGGTGCCCACCATACGGTTGTAGGACGTATAGCGGTACCCGTCGGGTGCACGGCCGGGGTCTACGTTTTTACGGTTGGCCGAAGTTTTTTCAATGATCTCGTCGGCAGGATTTTTCCCGGGCAGGATCACGGCCCCCCGCAGATCATAGGTCTTGCGTTTCAGTTTAATGAGCAGTCCCTCCTCTGCGGATGTGAACACCAGGCTCTGCGGAACAAAACCCGCATAGCTGAAGCGGATACTGGCCGGGCTGCGCCGCGTACCCAGGCTGAATTTACCGCTGATGTCCGTAGAGGTACCATTGGCCGCATCGATCTCCACCACGTTCACAAAAGGAAGAGGCTCGTTCGTTTCGGCGTTTATCACACGGCCGCGCAGTTCTATAGCCTGCGCAAACAGGGCCTGTAACGAAAAAAAGAGGAATACAGCGAGTAACCCTCCGGTCCTGTTTTTCGTATACTTGTAGAAAGGCTTCTGTGTATTTCGGTGTGTTGCGGATGTCATACTTGTATTCTGCGCTCAATGTATCACAAAAAAAACACTTGGGGAAACACGGCCAAATGCTTTCGGCGAAAATTACCTGTACGTCCACCAATGCAGGGTTTGGCGGCACGATGAACCCCGGGGTATGTGCTGCGGGATCAAAATATCCCTTAAAAAGCGCGCCGGAGCGTGAAAAATTCAGTAACATTGCCCTAAAAATCAAGCGTGTCAACGTACACTACAGAGGAAATAGAAAACTGGTTTGAGGCCCTGGGCCGTGTAACCGTGCTTGTTATCGGCGATTTTATGCTCGACCGCTACATTTACGGGCGGGTAGACCGCATCTCGCCAGAGGCGCCCGTACCCGTGGTAAACGTATCACAGCGCGAATCCCGTCCGGGCGGCGCCGGCAATGTTTTGCTGAATGTACACGCACTGGGTGCCCGGGCCATTCCCCTGAGCATTACCGGGCTCGACGAAGCCGGCGATGAACTTCTGCAGCAGTTTGCCGCACAGCAGATCGATACCACGCATATACAGCGCTACGCTGAAATACCCACCATTACCAAAACCCGTGTATTAGCCGGCCAGCACCAGATGCTGCGTATCGACGAAGAAGACCTCGCCTGCATTACCCCGGCTATGGAGCAGCGGCTTATTGCTACCATGCAGCAGTTGCTGAAAACGGAAAAGATCGATGCCGTACTGTTTGAGGATTACGATAAAGGGGTGATCAGTCCCGCGCTGATCGAAGCCACCGTAAAAGCAGCCGCAGAGCGGAATATACCGGTTTGTGTAGACCCCAAGAAAAAGAACTTTGCAGCCTACAAAGGCGTTACCCTTTTTAAACCCAACCTGAAAGAACTGCGCGAAGGGCTGGGTCTCGAAATGCGCGGCGAAAACGCCGTGGAAGAGGCCGATAAACAGCTGCGTGCCCTGCTGGGGCATACCTATACCCTGGCCACCCTGTCCGAAAAAGGCATCTATTTCTCAGACCGGGAACGGGCCTTCCGGCGGCCGAGCATCGTGCGCAGCGTAGCCGACGTATCGGGTGCGGGCGACAGCGTTATTGCCACCGCCACCTGCTTCCTGGCAGCCGGCGCTCCCCCGCTGCTGGCCGCAGAACTGGCCAATCTTTCCGGGGGCATCGTATGCGAATTTCCGGGGGTTGTGCCTGTTGATAAGACCCGGTTGAAAACAGAAGCGTTTCATTACCTTTGCAAAAAATAAACCGTGGCAGGCATCCAGACACTCCGGGAAAAGATAAACCTGGTCATATACAAGTATAAAGACCGGGCACTCAGGATACTGAGACTGGCTCGACTGGCTACGGTAGTGCTGGCCCTGGGCACCCTGGTATACTATTTCGGATTCCCTCACACGCAGGATTCCCAGGAAACGGTGTTCCGGGTGATACGCGGTGTATTCGGCTTCCTGATATTCAGTTATATTTTCCGCTTCTTTTTCGATTTTGAACCGGTCAAATTCCTGCGGAACCATAAATACGAAGGGATATTGCTGGGCGTACTCGTGCTCGATTTTATCGGCAAACTGATCACGGGCAGCTCCTTCAGCAGGCACTTTTTCGAAGTCCTGGGTTTCGAAGGGCTCAGTTCGGTATTCGTAGCATTTTCCTGCCTGGTAATGTTTATTTTTACCAGCATCGAAGTGGTGCGTGGCTCGCGTTACATTTCCGACATCAAATTATCGCCTTCTACCCTGTTCATCGGTAGTTTTATTGTGCTGATACTGGCCGGCACCGGTCTGCTGATGCTGCCCGAAGCCACTACTACCGACGGTCCCATGCCCTTCCTGGACGCCCTGTTCACCTCTACCAGCGCCAGTTGCGTTACCGGGCTCATCGTGGTGGACACCGCTACCTATTTTACGCTCAAAGGCAAGATCATACTCATGATCCTGATGCAGCTGGGCGGACTTAACATTATTTCGTTCACCTCCTTCTTCAGCCTTTTTTCACAGAAAGGTCCCGGTCTGCGGCAACAGGCCATCATTATGAACTTTATGAGCTTCGAGAGCCTGAGCGGCACCAAAAAACTGCTGAAAGACATCTTGCTGATGGCCGCAGGCATTGAACTGATCGGGGGTATCCTGATCTATTTCCTCTGGCACCCCGACGTATATTTTGCCACGGAATTCGACCGTATCTTTTCCTCGCTTTTCCATTCGGTAAGCGCCTTCAACAATGCAGGCTTCTCCCTGTACACCAATAATATGTACGAAGCCGGCGGGGTACGCAAAAGCTATATGGTACACATTGTGATCATGCTGCTGATCATTTTCGGCGGCCTGGGTTTCCATGTGATCAAAGAGGTATTCGGGGCACAAAACATGCGCGAACGCCTGCGCCGTCCCTGGAAAACCTATACGGCGGGCACCAAGATCGTGCTGTATACCACGGCTGTACTCATTGTGTTCGGCACCGTTTTCTTTTACATTGCCGAGATCAACAACCCTGCCATGTACCGCAATGCCGGCGACTTCGGGAACCAGTCCTTCGTGCCTCGGGTAATTACGGCGGCTTTCCAGTCGGTGGCAACACGTACGGCAGGCTTTAACTCGGTAGATATGTCGGTGCTTACCACCCCGGTGATCCTGATCTTTATTTTCCTCATGTTCGTGGGGGCCTCACCGGCATCTACAGGCGGCGGTATCAAAACCACCACCTTCGCCGTTATTTTTCTTTCGGCCATTTCCACCATCACCAACCGCCACAACGTAATGGTATTTAAGCGTACCATTCCCAAAGAGACCATTGGCAAAGCCTATACGGTGGTGCTGTTCTCCGTCAGCATTATCTTCATCAGTATACTGGCCATGGCCTTTGCCGACCCCCAGATACCACTCGAAAAGCTGAGTTTCGAGGTAGTTTCCGCCTACTGTACGGTAGGCCTTTCCACAGGCATCACAGCCGGGCTCAGTATGGAAAGTAAAGTCATACTGGTTCTGTGTATGTTCATCGGCCGGGTGGGCATTCTTACCCTGGCCATATCGCTGAGCCGCAAAATACGGAGCAACAACTATTCCTACCCCAGCACGTTTATTATGGTAGGATAAATAAAACGAGATTATGAGTAGTGTAAAGCCATATTACAGCAACAAGACCAAAAAGGAAGAAGTAGCGGACATGTTCGATAACATTTCGCATAAATACGATTTCCTGAACCACTTTCTTTCCCTGGGGATCGATATTTCCTGGCGTAAAAAAGCCGTGAAGATGGTGCTGGACTCCGGTGCGCGGAATGTACTGGACGTAGCTACCGGAACGGCCGACCTGGCCATTATGATGGCAAAGAAAGGCTGCAAAAAGGTTACCGGCAGCGATATTTCGGAAGGAATGCTGGCCATAGGCCGCGAAAAAGTGACCCGGGAAGGCCTGGAGGGCGTGGTGACCCTGCAGAGCGGCGACGGCGAAAACCTGCCTTTCCCCGACAATACCTTCGATGCCATTACCGTTTCTTTTGGTATACGCAATTTCGAGAATGTGGCCAAAGGCCTGCAGGAGATGAACCGCGTACTGAAAAAGGACGGCACCCTGTTCGTGCTGGAATTTTCGAACCCGAAAAAATTCCCGGGGAAACAGTTTTACCAGTTACACTTTAAATTTATACTGCCGTTCTGGGGACGCATCTTTTCCAAAGACACCCGGGCCTATACCTACCTGCCGGAGAGCGTAAAAGCCTTCCCCGACGGACAGGCTTTCCTGGACCTGATGACACAGAACGGGTTCCGCACGGCAAAACAACGGACCCTGTCGCTGGGTGTGGCGAGCATTTATTCCGCAAAAAAATAAAATACGTTCCCCCGCGTTCTATTATCAGCATTTTGAAAAACAAAACCATACATATATTCCTGCTGCTGCTGTTCCTGGCCGGCCAGGCATACGATGCCTCCGCGCAGATACAGACGCGGCCCTGGACCCTGGCCAAGCTCGACCGCAAAAAGATCTATTTCGGGTTCCACATCGGGTTCAATACCATGAACCTGGGCATACGCCCCAAGGGCGATCCGGCAGCCCTGGGCTCCATTTATTCCATAGAAAGTAAGGCCGGCAGCGGTTTCAGTATGGGCGTACTCGGGAACCTGCGCCTGCATGAGTACGTAGCCTTCCGTTTTGTACCCTCGCTCTCTTTCGGCGGCCGCACACTCATCTACACCGAAAAAGAACCCAACGAGACCAAGTTCCGCACCACGCGCAAAACCGTGGAAAGTACCCTGCTGGAGTTCCCTTTCCTGTTTCGCCTGAAATCGGCACGCCTCAACGATGTACGTTTTTACCTGGAAACAGGTTTTAAATACAGCTTTGACCTTTCGTCCAAAGCCGGCACCGACGACGGCGGCGACAACCTGGTAAAGCTAAAAAAACACCAGTTCACCTACGAGCTGGGTACCGGCATCGATTTTTACCTGAAGTACTTTAAGTTTACCCCTTCTGTGCGTGTGGGCTGGGGCGTGAACAATGCCCTGTACAGTGAAAGCCACATGTATTCTGCCGCGCTCGACCGCGTGTATACGCGCACCATCCTGTTTGCCTTTTATTTCGAAGGTTCTTTATAGGCCTGTTTCCCTGCGGATGGCTGCCAGGGCGTTTTGCAGGCGTTCTTCGCCGCTGCCGCTGATGAGTGTGTAGTTACGACCGCCCGTTTCCAGCGCCCTTTTGTACCATTCCAGCAGTTCGCCGCGCTTTTCCGGGTGTTCTCGCAGGGGATCGTAACTCCAGGGCAGATCGGCATCGCAGAGCAGGTACAGATCAAAATCCTGCCGTGCATACAGGTCCAGGATAAAAGGTGAACAATGCCCGAAACAGAACTCACTCCACACTTTCATAACCGTCATTTCCGTATCGGTGATGAGTATACGTGGTTCCGGGGCCAGAGCTTCCTGTATGCTCTGCCATTGTCCTGCCGCAATAGTATCCAGGGTTTCATACGTATACGAAGGGCCATATTTTTCGAGGTATATACGCGAATATTCGGGTACACACACAGAGGCATCCAGGGCCTTGTGCAGGGCCAGGCTCAGGTCTGATTTACCCGTACTTTCAGGGCCGGTCACCGCTATTTTAATGGTTTCAGGCATGCTTTACACGGTATAAACGATGCCAGTGCCAGAGTCCGTATATAGCTACCACGGCATAGATCAACAGGAGGATACTTTCGAAATACAGGTCTTTTTGCCAGTACAGGTACGTAGCCATAAAATCGGCCAGGATCCAGTACCACCAGTTCTGGATAACCTTACGTGCCGAAAGCCAGGTGGCTGTGATGCTGAGGGTACCTACCAGCGCGTCGGGGTAGGGATATACCGAATCGGTAAAGGTATGCAGGCCCCAGCCGATAACGGCAGCCGATGCGGCACAGAGCACAAAAAGTCCCAGCAGTAACAGGATATTGCGTTCGTTGCGCACGGGTGTATTTCCGCTGTCGCGGCCCCACCAGAGCCAGCCCCAGAATGCCATGATCACGTAATACACGTTCAGCAGGGCGTCTACATAAAAACGGGCTTCGGTCAATGTATATACCAATATGCCGCAGCTTAGTGCGCCGAATATCCAGCAGATGCGTTTACGCAGAGCCGAAAGTACGATAAAGATAGTGCCGCTGACCAGGGCCGCGAGTCCCAGCCATTCCATCAGGCCGAATGCGGCAAAATTCCAGCTCATACGTTATTTTTTACGGAAGCACGGCACATGGCTTCCAGGTGTGCGTCTTCCTCTTCTTCCATTACATTGCCGATGACCACAAAATCGGCCCCGGCCTGTACCGCTTCGGCACATTGCCGTGGCGTACGTA
Organism: Flavobacteriales bacterium; assembly: GCA_052437175.1. GTDB lineage: Bacteria > Bacteroidota > Bacteroidia > CAIKAF01 > CAIKAF01 > JACVCJ01. The sequence goes on along the minus strand of JBQVOK010000004.1, from coordinate 85,846 downwards.
TACCTCCGCCTACCCAAAGGGGCACCTGTATGTATTCTTTTACAGCACGTATCATGGCGGGCGGTACGGGGTTCAGGGCTCCGCTGCCGGCTTCCAGGTACACCTGTTTCAGGCCCAGCATTTCCGAAGCCAGGGCTGTAGCCACGGCCAGGTCGTTCTTGGCAGCGGGCACAGGCAGGGTCTGGCTCATGTACTGAACCGATGTAAGGCGGCCGCCTTCTACCAGGATATAGGCCGTGGAAATGATCTCCAGCCCGCTTTTATGCAGCCAGGGGGCCGCTTCTACGTGTTTTCCGATAAGCAGGTCGGCATTACGGCCCGACACCAGCGAAAGCAACATCAGTCCGTCCGCAGCAGAACTCAGTTGCAGACCGCTACCGGGGAAAATCAGCACCGGCAGGTTACAGGCTTTTTTCAGGGCCGAAATAAACAGACCGAGCGTTTCCTGCAGCAATATGCTGGAACCTACCAGCAGGGCTGCTCCGCCGTTCTTTTCGAGCAGGGAGGCCAGACGGGCGGCACGTTCCGGCGATATTTTATCAGGGTCGAGCAGCAGCACCAGGCGGGCGGCCTCAGCCGAACGTGTGCGCAACTTTTCGTATATAGTTCCCGTTTGTGGCATATCAGAGATTTTCGAGGCTGAAGGCCTGCGGTTTACCGGAGAACAGGGTTTTGGTATAGGCCCAGGTCTCTTTAAAAAAATCAGAATCACGGTAGGCATCCAGGGCTTCGGTGCCGGTCCATAGACTGTGTGTATAAAAAACGTTGGGGGCCGAGGCATCGCGGTACAGTTCTACGCCCGAACAGCCGGGCATAGCCGCGATTACCGGGCGGCTTTTTTCAAAAAAAGCGATAAATGCCGGTACCTCTTCCGGCTTAAATTCCATGCGTACTATCCGAATCATCCTGGATTAAAATTTTGATCACATCGCCTACTTTCAGTCCCAGCAGCTGCTGCGCCGAACCCTCACGGATAGCCAGTTCGAGCAGGCCGGAGGAATTGAACAGGGCCACCACATCTCCGGGCGGGACCGAATTGTAAGCTTTACTTATTTTTCGTATATTATACATACGCCGCCGCATTTCAATGGTAAAACCACGTTCTTTAACGGCCGCTGCAAAGTCGTTCTTCGATATATTGGTGATGGCATTGCCGAAATGATCGCTGTGGATCACGTTGCCGCTGATCACATTATCGCTGTAACCGGCCGCAAAGGCGATCTGTTCGTATATGCGTAAAAGCGGCGTACCCAGGTCAGGCAGTTGTGCCCCGGAAGCCAGCATGAGTGCGGCACGGGCAAAGATATCGCGCAGTTGCAGGGTGCTCTGCTGGGCATCGGCACCGTATACGGCGCTCAGGTTTACAGCGCCCTGTATCTCGCGCCCGGCAAAGGCCATAGAAAACAGACCATTGTCCGTACCGATAAAATACTGATCGTCGACCTTAAAGGCTGCGTAACTTTTTTCAAAATCCATGGGAGCTGCCACAGACACCAGGTGTATAGTGCCTTTGGGAAAATGCGGAAAGCTTTCCTTCAGCACAAAACTGCCTTCGAGTATATTGTTCATCTGTACCTGGTGCGTAATGTCCACCAGTTGTACGCCGGGCAGCCGCGAGAGCAGGAATCCCTTTACCGAGGCCACATAGTGGTCTTTGGTACCCAAATCGGTAAGGAATGTGATCACGCCCATTAAATTATGTATTTTTGAATGTTTACTAAACTAAGTTTTTATTTACTTTGCGCAAAGCTAAGTGAAACAAATTAGAATTCAATTTTAAAAAGCGGTCAATTTTGAGCGAAAAAATCATAGTTATTGATTCTGTAAATCCCGTTGATTTCTTTGGTGCGGGCAACAAATACCTGAAAGTACTGAAAGATCTTTTCCCCAAGCTGCGCATCGTGGACCGGGGCGCAGAGCTGCGTATCTTCGGGGAACCCACAGAGATCGATACGTTCAGGGACACGCTCATGCGCATTATGCGCCATTACGAACGTTTCGGCAGCCTGGACGAAGAGGTGATCCACCATCTGGCCCGCCAGCAGCAACAGGCCGAACCGGAAGACGAAACCGAAGATGAGAACGACTTTGAGGCCCAGCACGTAATACTCGTTGGTAACGACGGACTGCTGGTAAAGGCACGTACCGAAAACCAGCAGAAACTGGTTAAAGTATTCCAGCAGAACGATATGATCTTTGCCCTGGGGCCCAGCGGTACGGGTAAGACCTACACAGCCGTAGCCCTGGCCGTAAAAGCACTCAAAAACAAAGAGATACGCCGCATCATACTGACACGCCCGGCCGTAGAAGCCGGCGAGAACCTGGGATTCCTGCCCGGGGACCTGAAAGAAAAACTGGACCCCTACCTGCAGCCCCTGTTCGATGCCCTGCGCGATATGATACCGCCCGAAAAACTGAAAACCTATATGGAATCGGGCATTATCCAGATAGCACCCCTGGCGTATATGCGCGGCCGCACGCTCGATAACGCCTACGTGATCCTCGACGAGGCCCAGAACGCCACCCGTAACCAGATGAAGATGTTCCTGACCCGTATGGGACAGACCGCCAAATTTGTGATCACCGGCGATATGTCGCAGGTAGACCTTCCGCGCAACCAGCAAAGCGGTCTGCAGGAAGCCTACTCCATTCTGAAGAACGTAAAAGGTATCGGTATGGTGGAGTTCGACAAGAGCGACGTGATCCGCCACAAACTGGTACGAAAAGTACTGGAAGCTTACGAAAAAATAGAAAGTAAAAACTCATAGATATCCACTGCAATGGCCATTTCAGGAACCGATTTTCATTTCCCGGGACAGATAAGCAAATACAACGGTAAAGTACGCGACGTTTACAATATTCAAAATAAATACCTGGTCATGGTCGCATCCGACCGTATATCGGCCTTCGATCATATATTACCGCGTCCCATACCCAACAAGGGACGTGTGCTCAACGGCGTGGCCTACACCTTTATGAAGGCCACCGAACACCTGGTGCCCAACTGGCTCATCGGGCTGCCTCACCCCAATGTTACCGTGGGCCGCCTGTGCGAACCCTTTAAAATTGAAATGGTGATCCGCGGTTACCTGGCCGGCCATGCCTGGCGTGAGTACAAAAGCGGTAAACGCATACTGTGCGGGGTACCTATGCCCGAGGGCATGAAAGAGAACGACCGTTTTCCCGAACCCATCATTACCCCGGCCACCAAAGCCGAAGAGGGACACGACCTCGATATCTCGAAAGAAGACATCATTGCCCGGGGCATTGTTTCTGCGGAAGACTATGCCATACTGGAAAAATATACCCGGACCCTGTTCGATTTCGGCACCAGATACGCCGCCGAAAAAGGCCTGATCCTGGTGGATACCAAATACGAATTCGGGAAGGCCGGCGGACAGATCTACCTCATCGACGAAATTCATACCCCCGACAGCTCCCGCTATTTTTATGCAGATACCTACCAGGCCAACCAGGACGCCGGACTGCCCCAGAAGCAGCTTTCGAAGGAGTTTGTGCGCGAATGGCTCATGGAGAACGGTTTCCAGGGACTGGACGGACAGCAGATGCCTGCCATGCCCGACGATTTTGTGCAGACCGTAAGCGAGCGCTACATTCACCTGTACGAAAAGATCACCGGTAAAACCTTTGAGCGGGAGACCGATACCGATCCCCTGCCCGCCATGGAAAAGGCCGTGCTGCAAACACTGCAAACCCTGTCTTAAAAGAAGCGGGCCACAGGCCGTCTTTTTTTGTCGTCGATTTCGGGCCCTTCGTCCAATTCACATTTTTTTTAGCGTCTATACAAAACGTTTTTGCGAAATTTACGTTGTATAGTAGTTACACACACCGCTATCCTGAAATAATATGAAACGATTATTGGGAATAACCGTTTGTGCCGCATCCGTACTGGGTATCCAGGCACAAAGTTCAAAAGAATTTGCCGATCAGCAATCTAAAATTGACCGCTTGTACCAGCTCCTCGAAAAGAGCTATACAACCGACATCGACCTGCAGAAAGTGACCGAAGCGGCCATCAAGGCCTCGCTGAAGGAACTGGACCCGCACTCCTACTACCTTACGGCCGATGAGATCAAACAGTCTAACGAATCGCTGCAGGGCGGGTTCGACGGTATCGGCATCAGCTATATACTGGAGTCGGACACCCTGGTGGTGACCAGCCTGGTAAAGGACGGACCGGCCGAAAAAGCCGGCATACTGCCCGGGGATAAACTGATACAGGTAGACGATTCCCTGGTTTGCGGCAGCGACGAAAAAACACGGAAGATCTCACAGCTGCTGCGCGGCAAAAAAGGTACCCGCGTTATCACGCAGTTTGTGCGCGAAGGCGAAGGCACCAGGACCTTTGAAATGGACCGCGATAAGATCCCCGTGTATACCGTGCCCTCCTGGTATATGGTGAACGACGAGATCGGCTATGTGAAGATCGTACGTTTCGGGGCCGAGACCGGTAAAGATTTCCGGGAAGCATTGAAAAAACTGAAAAAACAGGGCATGAAAAAGCTCATCGTGGACCTGCAGGACAATTCGGGCGGGTACCTGAACACCGCAGTAGACCTCTGCGACGAGTTCCTGGACAAGGAAAAACTGATCGTATTCACCGAAGGTAAGAACAGTCCGCGCAAAGACTTTTTTGCCAAAGCCGGCGGTATTTTCGAAGAAGGAGAACTGGTGGTACTGGTGAACGAGAATTCAGCTTCGGCCAGCGAAATTCTTTCCGGCGCCATGCAGGACCATGACCGTGCCGTACTGGTAGGCCGCCGCACTTACGGCAAAGGACTGGTACAGAATACGTTCTACTTCAGCGACGGATCGGCCATCCGCCTCACGACCGCCCGCTATTTTACGCCCAGCGGACGCTGTATACAAAAACCCTACGACGAGGGCACCGAAAAGTACTTCGAAACCCTGCGTAACCGGATGGACAGCGGTGAGCTGACCAGTGCCGACAGTATTAAAATGCAGAAGGAACTGCAGTATGCCACAGGTAACAAACGCCTGGTGTTTGCAGCAGGCGGTGTAATGCCCGACATTTTTGTACCCCGCGACACCCTGGAGAAAGACAGTACCCTGCGCAGCCTCAACCGCAAAAATGTGCTGTATCGTCATTGTGTACAATACACCAATGCGCACCGCCGCGAGCTGATGAAACACTATGAATACAGTTTCGCTAACTTCCTGAAGGATTTTGCACTGCCCGAAGGGTATACCGCCAGTCTTGAAAACTTTTCGAAAAAACTGGATGTTCCCTTCAGCTTCGGGGCGCTGAACAGCCGGCAGGCTAACTATGTGGTTCACTTTACAAAAGCCAATATGGCCCGCATGCTCTGGGACAACAACGAGTACCAGCAATGCCTGAACGAAGAAGACGAAAGCGTTAAAAAAGCAATAGAATTATTAACTTTGAACAAAACAGCAGTTATACTGGAAAAATAAAACAAGCAATGAAAAAAAGAATAATACTACCGGGATTCTTTATGGTGGTGCTGGCATTCGCTTCCTGCGGAAGCAAGTCGGCTGAACAGACAGACAACACACAGGCAAACGCAGGCAGTAACCCGGCTTCACAACCGGCTACAGACATGAGCAATGCCCCTTTCCCGCCGAAAGATCCTGCGGCTGCCCCCAAACCGGCAGCTCCTGCTACCAAGATCGAGTTTGCCAAAATGGAACATAACTTCGGTAAGATCAAACAGGAAAGCGAGAATACCTATGAATTCAGCTTTAAAAATACCGGCGAGAACCCGCTGATCATTACTTCGGCCAAGGGCTCCTGCGGATGTACCGTACCGGAATACCCCACCGAGCCTGTACAACCGGGCGCCAGCGGCAAGATCAAGGTAAAATATTCTCCCGGCCAGCAAAGCGGCGACCAGGAAAAGACCGTGACCATCGAAGCCAATACCGATCCCGTACAAACCATCCTGAAAATTAAAGCCAAAGTAGGATAACTTCCTGCCCGGCAAGATCATATAAAACAGAAAAAGCCATTGTTCCGTACGGTCAATGGCTTTTTTTTACCCGTATCCACAAACACCCTGACTTCTATGAACAACCTTTGCAAACTTGCCCTTATCAGCAGCACATTGCTGCTCAGCGCCTGCTGGTCTAACGACACCATTGAAAGTAAACACGTAAGTGCGGAAGAGGTCTTCCAAAACCTGAGCATTTCCGAAGACAGTGACGGAAAAGTGTATGCCCGCGCCGTATACCGTGTAGGCGGCCCTACCGGCACCACCGTACTGCTGAGTGAACCCGGCAAAATACGGGTTAACGGTACCCGGCTCAGCTACTCGGAAATACTGTTCGGCGGCGCCCAGTACAGCGGCGATATTAAGGCCGATAACAGGGGCTACGATTTTGTACTTACCGAATACAGCGGCGAACAGCGTAGCTGGCATATACCACGGGTGCGGGCCGTACCGCAGCACGACAGTATTGTTATCTCCCTTTCGCGGGGCGGTAAGATACCTATGCTGGTAAACGACATAAAAGGGGATAATATTACCGTAGAGATCAGCCAGCATGACACCTCGGCCCAGATTGAATCCCGGGCAAACCTGGTACGCCTGCAGCCATCTGAATTAAAGGCATTTAAACCCGGCAAGGCCGAGATACGGTTTTCCGGAGGCCGTTCGGGCAAAGTAACCTACAAAGATCATATCGGGGGCAACTGGCACAGCAGTTTCAACAGCCCTGCCCGCTCACTCATTTTCTTACCCTGATACACAGAACAGGGTTCTCCGGGGCCAGCTAAATATCCCATTTTTAACACTTTATAACATTTAATACCTGCTTTCCCGGGTGAAAAACACTTCGGAAAAGCTCTTTTTTTGCTTAGTTAAAAGAACTGATTACAAGAACTTTTCGACGAAAGCAAAGGAAAAACCTATGTTTTTTCGACGTACACAATTCCGGCATGAAACATTTTTTAACATTTAGAGATACATTTGTACGCAGTTTCCGCGTTAGTCTTTACGACATCCCATTTATAAGGGTACATTGCGTAAAGCAAACAATAACTATACAACAGACCAAACGCCGGCAATGTACCCGGAAGAGAGTAAGCTCAGGTTTACTCTCTTTTTGTTTAAAGCCGGTGCTCAGAAATCCTCCGCGATCAGTCCCATATTGAGGGTAGCCCCGGCTTTCCCGCCCGCAGCTACGGCCAGGGCTACGGAACGCATCTGCGTGGTACAGTCGCCTGCGGCATACACGCCCGGCACACTGGTCTGCATAAAATCATCGGTGCGTATATACAGTCCGTTATCCAGTTCACAGCCCAGTTCTGCGGCCAGCGGACTATGCTGTTCCAGCTGCGGATGATGGTACAGGGCCTGCAGTTCAAACGTCTTCCCGTCTTCTGCCAGCAGGGCTGTAATATGACCGTTCTGATGCTGTATGCCCCGGATCAGCGTTTCCTGCACCTGTATGTTCCTGGAATGGAGTTTTTCCTTCTGTTCCGGGGTCAGTAAGGCAGGCCCGTTGCTGAATACCGTAAGCCGCGGCGTCCAGTTAGAAATAAGCCGGGCCAGTTCAAAGGCCTTTTCCCCCGAAGCCAGTATGCCGGTAGGCAATCCGCGTACTTCATACCCGTGGCAGTAAGGACAATGCAGCACCGAAATGCCCCAGCAGGCCTCTATGCCCTCTATCTTCGGAAAGATCTCCCGTACACCCGTGGCCAGCAGTATGCGCCTTGCCCGGAAAGTTTTGCCGGATTCGGTTTCCAGCTCAAAACGACCTTCCCCGATCTTACGGGCACTCAGCACGGTATCACTAAGCCAGCTTATTGTCGGGTATTGCATCACCTGCCCGCGGGCTTTAGCTGCGATGGCGGCCGGTGTTTCTCCGTCGTGCGTAATAAAATTGTGCGAGTGCGGGGTTTGCCGGTTGCAGGGTTTACCGCTGTCGATCAGCAGTACCCGTCGCAAAGAACGGCCCAGGGCCATGGCCGCCGAAAGGCCGGCGTAACTGCCTCCGATAATCACTACGTCTTGTTCTGTCTGTATGTTTTCCATGTCGTATGCGTGTATTTCCGGTAGCGGGCACAACAGGGACAAGGTGGCCGCAGAGGCCTTTTTCAGAAATATACGTCTACCTTCCATTGCTCCCGCTTATGGGAACAAAGATACGGGAGAGATTTTAAAATGCAACAATGTTGCAAATATTATTTTATACGGTCCAGGTATTCCATATACTTCAGGTAACGGCCTTCGGTATCGGGGTATCCGGAAATATAGTATTCCACGCTGCCCTTTTCGGTATCGGGGTTCAGGCTGATCTTACTGAGCAGGTGATTCACGGTGCCTTCGTTCCCGTCGAGCACTTTTACGCCCGGCGGCAGCAGCCTTTCGATGTGTCTGCGGAAATAGATAAAATGCGTACAGCCCAGTACCAGCGCATCGTAACGGATCCAGTCCACCGAGTGGATCTTTTGCGTAAGGTATTGTTCTACCTCTGGCGTATCGAATTCAAAATGTTCGGCAAACATTACCAGGTTCTGCAGGGAAAGAAAGTCTACACGGTCATACACATTGAGACCTACCACCAGGTTTTTCAGTTTTTCTTCCTTCAGGGTACGGTCGGTGGCGGTGACCAGTATGCGTTTATCGCCGCTGTTTTTCACGGCCAGCTTCACGGCGGGCTCCATGCCCAGTATCGGGAAGCCGTATTTGCTGCGCAGATCTTCCACAGCCACACTGGTAGCGGTATTACAGGCCAGTACCAGGGCTTTTAGGTTATGCTGCACCAGCAGGTCCGTAGCGCTGAACACCAGTTTGCAGATCTCCGGACGGGATTTGGTACCGTAAGGGGCATTCAATGAATCGCCGTAGTATATAAAATGTTCATGGGGAAGGCGCTTTACCGCTTCATGCAGTGCTGTAAGGCCGCCTACACCCGAGTCGAAAAAAGCAATTTTACTCATGTAAAAACTAAGCTGATCCAAAAGTAATTAAAAATCGACCGTATACAGTTTTTTAAACGTACGTTCAGCGGCCGAAGCTGGCAAAGAGCGGAAGAAAGCGTTGCGCAGCGCGATCAGCAGCCGGTTCTCGAGTTGTGCGATGCGACCGATACGCCGTGAATTGTTTACTACAAAATGCGTACGTGCCAGGCGTCGTTTCTCAAAACTACGGAAAGCTTCTGCTCCGGAGGCGTGCCGGTCCCATTCCTGTGCCAGCACCAGTGCGTCCTCCACGGCCTGGCAGGCTCCCTGTCCCAGGTTGGGCGTGGTGGCATGTGCGGCATCTCCTATAAATACGATGTTCCCGAAAGCAAAGCGCTTTACCGGTTCCAGGTCGCAGATATCGCCCCAGATCAATTTATCGTCGGTGGTGGCGGCCAGCACTTCGGGTATGGGATCGTGGTAGGCGGCAAACTGTTTGCGCAGGTCGGCCACGCCAAAGTTTCGGTGCTTTTCACTCTGCTGCGGGGCATTGAGGCAGGCATACCAGTACAGTTGTCCTTTCAGGGGGGTAAGTCCAAAGCGGCCGTCCCGGCCCCAGGTTTCAAACGCCTCGCTGATACCGGAGCCCGGATCATCGATCAGGGCCCGCCAGCAGGTATAGCCGGCATAACGCGGTTCCGACCCGGGGATAAACTTCTTACGCAGCCGGGAATGAATACCGTCGGCCACCACCAGGTAAGAGGTGTGCTGTGTACTGCCGTCCTCGAAGCGTATGGTAACTCCCCTGCTGTCCGGTATGACATCTACCGCTTTTTTCCCGCTGAAGAGCTGCGCCGGGTCCAGTTGCGACAACAGGTATGCATGCAGTCCGGCCCGGTGTATGGCAAAATTATCCAGCCCGTATTTTTCGCTCAGGATCTTACTGTCAGTATAGGTGATCTGCCGGCCTTTGTGGTCACGCACAGAAAATGCAGGCAGCAGGCGGCCCCGCTCTATTACATCGGCGGCAATGCCCAGTTCTGTAAAAGCCTTAATGGCATTAGCACCCAGCCCGATACCGGCCCCTATCTCCCGGAATTGCGGAGCGGCTTCAAAAACAAGGGGCTCCAGTCCTTTTCTGCGGAAGGCCAGGGCAGCCGTAAGGCCCGCGATGCCTCCCCCGATAATGCTTATTTGTGCAGACATACGAAAGGTATATCCTCTTTGCATAAGGATGGTACAAAGATACGCAGAAAGCAGTGTATTCAGGCGATCGGGTGACCGAATTGCAGAAGATGTTTCACATAAAGATCAACCAGGTTTCGGGTACGGATCAGCGGCCGGATCTCTTTACATCTCATGCTCCGCCCTTTTCCGTTTCAGCATAGCATTTCTGGTACAGGCGTTCTTTTACGCCGCCTTCCCATTCCGGTTTCAGGATGCTCAGTATCACACTGTCGCGGCGGTGTCCGTCCGAGGCCGGCATGTGACTGCGCAGGGTACCTTCCAGGGTACAGCCTATGCTTTTCATGGCGGCTATACTGCGTGTATTGCGTGCATCGGCGCGGAATTCCACCCGCATGCTCTCCAGTTTTTCAAAGGCGAACTGCAGCAGCAGGTATTTACAGTGCTTATTGAGCCCGGTGCCCTGGAAAGCTTTCCCGTACCAGGTATAGCCCAGTTCCAGGGTCTCGTGTTCCAGCTGAATGTTGTAAAAACGGGTACTGCCGGCAAAGGTGTTGCTGCGTTTATCGATCACCGCAAAAGGATACTGCTGCCCGGAGGCACGTCCCAGCAGTGCCGAATCCAGGTACTGCTTCATATTGCGGGCCCCGTCTCCCGGCTGGGTGGAATAGTTCCAGAGCTCCGGCTCATTGAGGGCATAAGGCAGCATCTGCGCATAGTCGCCGGGAGTGAGGGGTACCAGTTTGGCTATGTTGTCCTCGAGGACATAATTGGTATTAAAATCGATTTGCATGCACCCAATTTACGGCAGAAACAGGAATAAAAAAAAACCGTTTCGTTAAGAAAACATCCTTAAATAACAAACCCTGTCTAACAGCCACTTACAAATTATTCAATAGCGCTTTGAACCGTATGAAACCGTTTTTCTTACTTCATAATTTTACTTAGAAAAAACAGATTTTATTATCGCCCCCCTGTACCATGGTATATGTATTTGAGTTGCTACTGGTTACCTGGACCTAAACCGTTGCCGTATATAGTCTATCTGCTGTTCAAGTTCCTCGGATCGGATGTCGATAATGGTATCAACAGCGCCCTGCTTAACATAGATAATCCCCGACGATTTCATAAGCTGCGTATTATAGAAACGGTCTTGGTAGTCCTTCCACACCACCCCTGCCTGCTTCCCTTCGTATGCTTTCGGAGGTATGGTACCGGCAGAGGCGGACACGAGCACTACGTAACCAGAAAGGTCGGGCTGTGCGGTTATGGTTTCGAGGAAATGACGGTTGCAGGAAAAACAGCCGTTCATAGTCAATACTACGATTCCTTTCCAGCCAGTGTCTACTTTAGCTTTGAACTGCTCGCCGAGGTATGCGTTCAGTACTTCGGTACGTGCATCGGGCTTTGTGCCACAAGATGTAAAGATGAGGATTACCGCAAACAATATCATTCTTCTATTCATAACGGTACAGGGCAAAGCGGGCTTTAGTTTCGTTGAAATTGGGGTTGGTTGGCGTGTCGAGGGAAAAGAGCATGCCGTTACTCACAGGAATAACAAATCCTGAATTTGTCGTCGGGCTATGAAAATGCTCTTCATCTACCTGTTTTAAATTATGGTCAAACACGAGATAATACAGTCCTTTGTATTTTTTTTCTTCCACTTCTTTCGGTGTTTTTGGGGGAACAATAACAATAAAGAGATACTCATTTTCCCGGTCGGTAAACAGATGGCTTACATAATTCCCTTTACGAAAAGCTTCTGTAAAAAGATTTGATGCATTTCCTCGGTTTTTCTCTGTAAGAGGTGGTGCGATAATTCCCAGTTTATCAGAGCCACTATATTTGAGCGGTATTTTCTGTTCCAAAGACAACCGTTCAGGATTGACGATATAAAGCGTATCGCTATACTCAGAGGTGAGAAGTACCTTGTCCCTATAACGGGTGTAGCCATAGAAGATATACACTGCCATAAATTCTCCCTTGGGATTTAATGGACGGAATAAGGCCAGAGAATCCAACCGTAATGTGTGATCTGAAAGAGAATAGAGGGCAAGTGAGGGGTCACGGTAGCGGCTGCTGTAAAATCTATAAGAATCTTCAAGTGATTTCGAGGGATAGGGCTTTATTCCACTATTGGCAGCATTCAGCAGCAGGTATTGTTTTCCGTTGAACGTAAACACATTTTGATTGTTCCCCCGTAGGAGGTCAAGATCTATATGAAAAGAATCCGCATCAGCCAGTGGATTCAGGTCACGCTCGTCGATGATTTCCCCCTTGTCGTCCACGGTAAACAGGATATTGTGATACCGTCCCATGAGCATGATGGAATCGAGGCTTGCGACCTGTATGTTATAGAGTTCATATCCCCTGTCCATGATGGTCCTGAGGGGTATGACCTTTCGTTTTTTGAGTTCCGGGTAGGTGTAGAAATGGAGCGAATCGTGGACGAGCAGATTTGCAAGGTAGAGGTATCCGCTGTCACCGACTTGTACGAAGCCTGAATACACGGACGAGGGCATAAAGCCGGTCTGTATCTCAAAGCTGTCTATCGCGACCAAGCGTTTGTCTGAATGCCGTACGGACTTAACTCCCCTGTTTCCGCAAGCGGCAAAGAGTATGGCAATGAGGACCGCGTAGAGTATGCGTATGTTCATGCTGTATCAAAAATAAGGAAAACGGAGGCTCCTTAGAAGCCTCCGCGTATGCACTTGTTGTTACTTATTGATCGGGATAACCGCATCAATATTGCCCAGGTTGTCGGTGAACAGCAGGTACAGGTCTTCGCCGGTACCGTCAGGACTTTCTCCCATATAGCTCATTTTCAGCGTACCATTCAGAACTGCATCATGCAGATCTGAACCGATTACATTCTTCACTTCAACGCCATTTGCCTGAACAATATTCAGCACTTCCTCGTAGTCATTATCATCCAACGCATTGAAGATGTTGTCAAAAACCACGAGGTCTTTCGGCTTAATAACGACAGTGGAGAAGCAGTTGGTCGGACTAGGATAACATCCCCATATCCCCACTCCTCCCGTTTCAGGATTGGGGATATGATACCATGTCTCTACCTTTAACATGGTCGGCGAATCCTTATTGGATATTCGCGGTTCCCACGTTGTCCTGAAGCGTGTCTTCTCCTTTTTGGCAGGAAGTCAGCGCCATTCCGATTGCCAGTATGGCAATGCTCATTTTTGCTACTTTCATATAAAGTATAGAATTAATTACAAAAACAGCAGACAAAAGTCTGCGTCAGCATTGTTGTTTTACATAAGGCTCCCGGTTACGGAGAAGACAAAGTAACCGAACGGGGAAAAGAAATTCAACAGGAAAATTCCTGTTCCTGACGGGGATTTTTCCTCTTATAAATAGCGAAATGAGGACCTTACCAAAAATAAAGAGGGAATACGGTCCGTTTGAAAATAAAAAAAGACCGCCCTGTAAGGACGGTCCTGCAAATCAAAATTGAAAGAAATATGCTTATTTCTTGCCCATTCCGTAACGGTTCTTGAATTTGTCGATACGGCCGGCGGTATCCACAAGCTTCATTTTACCGGTATAGAACGGGTGAGAAGTGCTTGAAATCTCGAGTTTATAGAGCGGATATTCGTTACCATCTTCCCAAACAATGGTCTCTTTCGTGTTTACACACGATTTGGTAAGGAACATATCTTCGTTGGACATATCCTTGAATACAACGGGGCGGTAACTTTCCGGATGAATATCTTTTTTCATTTCCTGCTTATTTTTTGGGACTGCAAATTTAACACAAAAATCTTTATCACAAAATTTTAGTTCAAAAATATTTTGCCCCTAACGTACCCGGAATGTATCCTTTACCGTATCCGGCATGCGGAAGCTGCTGGCGGCCGGATCTTCGTACACCAGCCGGTACACGTTGTGCAGTACCATATAATCCAGGCCCGTATTTTGTGCTTCGGGAAAAAAGCTGTCGCCCTGCCGGTAGCTTTTGCGGGAGGCCAGCCAGCGGTTGCTCGCGTTCCAGGTTCCCGGGGTATTGCGTGCGGGTCCGCCCGCAGGCGCTTCCAGCAGCAGTTTTTCCACCCTGCGTGCAAAAGCCGGTGAGCCGGGTTTTGCGTTGCGGTACAACACGCGGTGTACCAGCGGGAACACCGGTTTATCCCAGAGCCGGTCGTACAGTTTCAGCACTTCGGCCGTGCGTTTTGTGCCGCCCCAGGCATTGCCTTCCGTAGCCAGCAGCATTACCATGGCCCGGTTAAAGAACACGGGGATGAGCCCTGTTTGTGTGAGCGGCCAGGAAAAAGAAGAAACGGCAGCCGGTTTTTCCACGCCTTCGGGTACTGTACCTCCGTTCAGGAATACGCCCACCCGGTACAGCGGACGGGAGAAAATACGTGCGTCCGGCCCCCGGTACAGGGGTTTGCCGGTAACCGGGTTCTGTATATGCCAGTTGTTCTGCGACATAAAACGCAGGATACGAAGGCCTGTTTCCGCGGCTTTACTTCGCGGGGCATAGCCGTTGAAAGCCGCATCTTCGGGCAGGAGTGCATAGGTAAGACAAAGGCCCTGCAACAGGTGGATCACCTGGTCCTGGCTCATTTCATTATCGCTCATGGGCCGTGCGGGCGTCTGCTGCCCCAGCAGGTAATCGCTGTAAATGAGCTGGGTGCCCGGGAAAAAACGTTTATACGAAGTATCTATGTCATCGCGTACGAAAAAACCGTTCAGGGCAGGTTCTCCATAGCGTCCCGAGACATCGGCATAGAGGGTTTCGGCCTGCAGGTCGAGCCGCTCCACGGCCTGCAGGGCATAGCAAAGTTCCTGCAGGGTAATATCGGCAGGGGCGCCTGAACGTTTCAGCAGTGCATATTCCGTGGCCAGGGCCGATACGTACCAGCCGTGGTAGGTGATCACATCGCCGAAATACAGTCCGCGGCGGCCGTCCTTCAGGGTAATGGCCTGTGCGGCACAAATGCTGCGGCCCGGACCGGTCCCCGTTACCACAAAACCGTCCCAGAGGCGTTTGCGGTAGGCCCAGTACTTTTCTGTTATATCCTGTGCCTGTAGCATGGACATACCCATCAGCGCGGTTATGCTCAGGAGTAAATAACGCATGTAAGACCGGGGGTCAGGGGTTCGCACAGCTCCGTAAGCGTTTCGAAGGGAGCCGGGTTCAGGATGCCCATGGTCTCGAACACCGAATTGCGGCGCTCCTGGAACACACCCTGCGGAAATATTTCGTTACGTATACGTGCTACATGATCCAGCTCCGCCCCGTGTTTCTGTACCAGGTCTTTCAACGTACGGGCATAGAGGCGGTCAATGATCTTCTCCAACTTTTTTTCGGCCGCGGCCACATAACGGGCCGATATTTTGCCCTGCTGTCCGTAGTAGCCGATCGCTTTCTGCATTTCGTTACGTATGGCGTTCTTCCATTCATCGGCAAACAGCAGGTCTTTTTCGTTCTGCAGTACAAAGGTTTTCTTCAGTTCTTCCAGCGGCTTCCAGAAATCGGCAGGCTTCAGTCCGTTCTTTTCCATCTGTACTACCGACTTTTCACGCAGGAAGAGAAAATTATCCCGCGCCACCAGTACGGGGTAGGGAATTTCTGCAGCGTCGAAAATACCCTTCAGCTGCAGCCAGTATTTCAGTTCGGCGGGACCGCCCACATAGGCGATATTGGGCAGGATAAGCTCCTGGTACACCGGGCGCAGCACCACATTGGGACTAAAACGTTCCGGGTATTGCTGCAATTCAGCATGGATCTCCGCAGCGCTGAAGGTCTTCGGTCCGGCGGTATAGGTACCGTCCGGCTGTTGTTCGATGCGTTCGCGGCTGTTGCTGTCCAGGTAAAAAAGATTGATCTCCCGGGCATGTATCTGCGGATGTGAGCCCAGTTCCTGCAATACGGCAGCGGCCTCGTTCACTTTTTCGTAGGCAAACCCGGAGAGTTCACGCTGCATCAGAGGGGCGAACAGCTGTTTCAGGTCATGATCATCGGCATCGATACAGATCAGCCCCGAATCACCGAACCATTTGTGCACCAGGCGCCGCACGGCTTCTGAAAGGGTGGCCGATTCGGCATAAGCCTTTTTTACATCGGCAAACAGCGAAGACACCGACAGTTCCCTTACATCGGCCTCGGCCGCCTGCAATGCCGCCAGGGCCTCTTCTGCCGGGAAACGCCCTACCGCTCCGGCATGGGCCGTGGTATAGGCATATTTTTTTTCAGCAATAAAAAAGTGATTGATCTCTTCGAAATCGTGATCTTCGGACGCGGCCCAGTACACCGGCACAAAGGTCTTTCCGGGGAAACGTTCCGTTAACTGCCGGGCCAGACGGATCACCGAAGCGATCTTGATCACGAAATAAAGCGGTCCCGTAGCCAGGCACAGCTGGTGACCGGTAGTGACCGTAAAGGTATCCGCCTGTGTGAGCGCCTGTAGAGAAGCCTGAACAGCCTTGTTCTTAGGCAGGGACTTATATTGGGCCGACAGTACCTTATGCAGTACCGTACGGTTTTCGTTGCTGAAATTTTTCTGCTGAAAGGCGGCCTCAAGGCCTGCGAAGGTGGAAGGATGTGCTGCCAGTGCGAGGAATGGCGAACCGGGTGTTCGTAAAGAAACTACTTCCCGGGGCAATAATGCGATCTCTTCGGGTTGAAAAAATTCCGTTCGAATCATTGCCCAAAGTAACGTAAAATTTGACGGAAGACGTAAAAAAGAAAACAGACCACCTCCATGAAAAGGCAGCCTGTTTCACCTTGTAACCCCTCTACTCTGTTTGCTCTATTCTCTTTATAAGCCCCGCTGAAACCATTGCGTATATGCATCCGGGGACAGGTAGTTATTAAAACACTTGTTTATGCAACTATTTACCTAAATTTTTTTTATTGGTTCAGGTTATCAAAAACGCGGTACAGGGTACGTTTCAGTGCCTGCAGATCTTCTTCCGGAATACCGTTTATGGCTTCGGTAATGGTACGGTGTACCATCTCTGTGGCCACAGCTTCCATTCGATGTCCTTTTTCCGTGAGAAAGATCAGGTTCACACGGCGGTCGCTTTCGTGCGCTTCCCGGCGTACCAGGTCTTTTTTTTCCAGGTTATCGATGAGCCGGGTAATGGCCGGTTTGTCACGATAGGTAAGGGCTGCCAGTTCGTGCTGGGTACGTCCCTCCTCTTTCCAGAGTTCCGAAAGTATCGTCCACTGCTCCTGAGATACATCGATACCTTCCTGTTTAAAATTGCGGTGCAAAGCCCTTGCCAGCGCCACAAAGGTCCTTCCCGTAAGCAGGTAGATCAAATCCTGGTGTGTTATGTTAATCAGGTCAGGCATGGCACAAAGATAGATATTATTTAGTTGCATAAACAACTTTAACAAAAAATTCTCATTTAAGTATAATTAAATAGATTATAAATCAATAAAATAACTTTCAAACCCCGGTTTCCATTCCGGTACCTGCAGACCGATCCCGGGCAAAAGTTGCTGCCAGTACTCCGGGAAAGGCACCTGCACCCGTATCTCCTCCCCGCTCCGCGGATGTTTCATGCGCAGGTACCAGGCGTGTAGCAGCATGTTCTGCAACCCGTACCGTTCGCGGAACATCTTGTTGTGCTTGCATTCACCGTGTTTCAGGTCGCCGATGATATAATGCCGGGCATGGGCCATGTGCCTCCGTATCTGGTGCAGGCGTCCCGTAAGCGGCTTTACCAGCGCTACGCTGTAACGGCTTTGCGGGTACCGGCTTACATACACCGGAATTTCCGTTTGCTGCAGGCAGGCATACAGGGTATGGGCTTCCTGCACAGTACCATTCTCTTTCAGCAGTTCTTTATCGATGCGTCCTTTTTCCGGCAGGTAGCCCCGCACCAGGCATACGTAATATTTTTGTGTTTCCGGCTTACGGATCTCTTCCTGCAACAGGCGGTCGGTTTCCTTGTCCAGGGCAAACACCAGCACGCCGGAGGTTTTACGGTCGAGCCGGTGTGCCGGGTACACGCGGCAACCCAGCTGATCGCGCAGGATCTGTATCACAAAATGCTCGGTTTCTTCAGCAATACGGGTACGGTGCACCAGCAAACCCGCAGGCTTGTTGATGATGACCATATACGCATCGCGGTAGAGAATTTCCAGTGGTCCCAAATCAGTGTACTTCTACTCCGGCGGCCAGGGTTTTGGCCTTATCGCGGAGCGCGTTCATATCCGTATCCAGCTTGTCATAGGCCAGCACTACGCCCATACGGCGGTAGGGCCGTGTAAGCGGCTTGCCGAAGAGGCGTATATCGGTACGTACTTTTTCCAGTACAGCCTCTACCCCGCTGAACTCCGGGAAACGATCGTTCGTGTCCCTGGCCAGTATCACGGCGCTTACCCCGCTTTTCAGCAGTTCGATCTGCGGAACGGGCAGTCCCAGCAGGGCGCGTGCATGCAGTTCAAATTCATTCAGGTTCTGGGTGCCGGCCAGGGTAACCATACCGGTATCGTGCGGGCGGGGCGACAGTTCGGAGAAATACACGCCTTTTTCGCCCAGGAAGAACTCTACACCCCAGATACCGCTTCCGGTAAGGGCTTTGGTGACCTTAGCGGCCATTTCCTGTGCTTCTTTCAGCAGTTCGGGAGCAATGGCACAGGGCTGCCAGCTTTCCTGGTAATCGCCGCGTTCCTGTACGTGCCCGATGGGCGCACAGAACAGGGTTTCACCGTTCTGCTGGGTAAGGGTAAGCAGGGTAATTTCGGTATCGAATTTTATGAATTCTTCTACGATCACTTCGGCAATATCGCCGCGTTTGGCTTCCATGGCGTAGTTCCAGGCCTTTTCTACATCCGCTTCGCGGCGCAGCACACTCTGGCCCTTGCCGCTGCTGCTCATCAGGGGTTTTGCCACGCAGGGAAAGCCCAGTTTGGTCACTGCTGTGCGGAATTCATCCGGCGTAGTGGCGTAGTAATATTTGGCCGTGCGCAGTCCCAGCTCTTTGGAAGCCAGGTCGCGTATCAGTTTGCGGTTCATGGTAAAATTGGCGGCGCGGGCGCTGGGCACCACCTGTATGCCCTGTGCCTCAAAGTCGTAGAAACATTCCGTACGGATGGCTTCCACCTCGGGCACAATAATGTCCGGACGATGTTTTTCCACCACAGCTTTCAGGGCTTCGGCATCCAGCATACTGATCACTTCCGACGCATGCGCGACCTGCATCGCAGGAGCATCCGCATAATTATCCACGGCAATTACGTACTGTCCCAGGCGCTGCAGGGCGATCACCACTTCTTTTCCCAGTTCGCCGCTACCCAGCAGCATCACTTTCTTTCTCATATTTTTCGGCTAACCGTTTTTTAATTTCAGTAAATACACGTTGTGCGTCTATACGTTCCATACAGCTGCAACGGTCGGGACGCTTGCGGCACCAGCGGCAGGGCTCTTCTGCGGAAAGAGCCGTGGCAAAAGGACCTATCGGCCCCCAGCGGCGTGCAAAAATGGGACGCAAAGGCGAATAGATGCCCACAGCCACCTTACCCAGGGCAGCGGCAATATGTAAAGGTCCCGTACTGCAGGCCACCAATGCATCGGCCTGCTGAATTTCGTTCATGAACTCCGTTAAGGACGGTGATCCCGGCAGGATTTGAACCCGTAATGCCTTATCGTTGACCCAGTTAGCGATCCGTTCTTTTTCTTCTTCCGATCCGCTGATCCGGACCTCATAACCGTGTTGCTGCAAGATCTGCACCAGTTCGGTATAGCGTTGCAGGGGCCATTCGCGGGCACTGCCGGCCGAAAACGGATGCAGGATCACGCGGCGTTTTCCGTTTGTATACGGCTGTGGTGGCAAGCGGAGCAGTTCCATTGTGCGTATATCTTCCAGGCCGGGCAGTTTACCCGTATCGAAGACGCGCAGCAGCTGCAGGTTCAGCTCGGCCTCATGCAGATCGGAACGGCTGCGGCTCAGCAGTATGGAGTGTGTTAGTGCAGACCATATCCGTATTTTATTGCGGATTCCCACACGCAACGGTATACGCAACTGCGCGGCCTTACGGGCCACTTCCAGGTCGGGGTACAGGTGCAGAATGGCTCCATAGTCCGGGGTTACGGCAGAGGCCAGGAACGTTTCGCGATCCTCGTACCTATCAATATGCGGGCAATGTTCGATCAGTGCCCGGGTATACGACGTGCCCAGGAAACCGATAAAAATGTCCGGACGTACCTGCTTCAGGAATGCCGCCAGCGGAAAGCACAGTAACACATCGCCGAGACGGTCTGTTCTACTTAGCAATATGCGGTCGGGCAGGTTCATCAGCGGGTGTCACTTCGGTTATACTGGCGTATTTTGGCATATTTGGCAAAAGAGGAATACGCAGAAAAACTACATACCAGGAAACCGGTGTAACCGTCCAGGAAGCCCAGTTTTATAATGTAGGAATGTATAAATTTCCAGCAGCCTCCGAAAACCACTTTAAATACCGAGCAGTCTTTTCCTTCCCGTACGGAAGCGCGGGCGGCTATTTCAGTGAATTTTTCGATCTGTTTCAGGTGTTCGGACAGGGTGTAGTAACTGTAATGCAGCAGGTCGCCCCGGAGTTTTCCGTAATCCGTTCCGCTGCTCAGTTCCCATTTATCGTGGGGATTTTGTCCGCCCCAGCGGCCTTTACGGCGGTCCCAGAGCCGGGCTTTACGGTCGGGATACCAGCCCGAGTGCCGCACCCATTTTCCGCAGTAATTGGTAAGGCGGTTCATTTTGTAGGCATCAGCGGCCGGGTTGGCCAGCGCTTTACGTATGGAATCTTCCAGTTCCGGGCTCAGTGCCTCATCGGCATCCAGGGAAAGTATCCAGTTGTGCGTGGCATGGTCTGCGGCGAAGTTCTTTTGCTCGATATGACCCAGGAAAGGCTGTTCGATAATGCGGGCCCCGAAGCTGCGGGCAATTTCAGCCGTACGGTCGGTAGAACAACTGTCCACCACCAGTATCTCATCGGCCAGGGAACGCACAGATTCCAGGCACCGTCCCAGGTTTCGCTCCTCGTTCAGTGTTATGATGACCACGGATAACTTTTCCATCAGACTTAAATAACCCGAATTCGGGTTTTACTTCGTTTCTTTGCACGAAGATATAAATACCTGAAGAGTTATGCCGGATGACTATTTAAAATTTGCGATATACTGTTTTACCACGTTTATCACGATCATCAATCCGCTGAGCATTATGCCGGTGTACCTGACCATGACCTCGGGCCTCACCCCGCAGGCGGCACGTTCCACGGCCATCCGTGCGGTAATTACGGCGTTCATCACCATGATCACCTTTGCCTTTATCGGGGAAGCGCTTTTCAGCTTTTTCCAGATCACTACCAATGGGCTCAAGGTGGCCGGCGGCATCATTTTCCTGCTGATGGGTATGGACATGCTGCAGGCCCGTTTGCCCAAGATACGGGTAAAGAAAAAAGAAGTAAAGGCCTATGTGACCGACATTTCCATTACACCATTGGGCATTCCCATGATCTGCGGTCCCGGCGCCATCACCAACTCCATTATCCTTATGGACAATGCCGAAGGCTGGACACAGATCAGTATCCTGCTGGCCACTATGCTTGTCATCTGCCTCATTACCCTCATCGTGCTCATTTCCAGCCGCCGTATCCTGCGTGTGATCGGCGAAACAGGCAATACCGTTATGATGCGCATCATGGGCCTTATTGTTATGGTGGTGGCCGTGGAGCTCTTCTTTGCCGGACTGAAACCCATTCTCCAGGACATCTGGAAAATTCAATAACGCCTATGCTTTTCGATCCACTGAACGGCAAAACCTACGATGGTCCTGTATGGCAATCCCCGGAAGGAAATATGCTGCAGGTACGTAATACGATACCTTTTGATCCGGCACAGATCAACGCACACCAGCAGGGCCAGTGGCGGTACCGTGCTTTTATGCCGCTGGCAGACAATACACAGGCGGTAAGCCTGGGCGAAGGGTATACGCCCGTGGTGCCCCTGCCCTTCCCCGATAAAATCCTGTACGCCAAGCTGGAACTACTTTACCCGACGGGCAGTTACAAGGACCGCGGCGCTACCTTCCTGCTGAGCAAGATACACGAACTGGGCATTACGGAAATTGTAGAGGACAGCAGCGGGAACGCCGGCTGTGCCATTGCCGCCTATGCCGCACTGGCCGGGATACGCTGCCATATTGTGGTACCCGAAAGTACTTCGCCCGCCAAGATACGCCAGATCTCCGCTTACGGAGCCAAAGTGCATACCGTGCCCGGCAACCGTACGGATGCCACAGAATATGCCCTGCGTATGACCCGCGACATGTATTTTGCCAGTCACTGTTACAATCCATGGTTCTTCCAGGGTACCATGACCTTTGCTTTTGAAGTGTGGGAGCAGCAGGCCCTGCCCGAAGAGATCATTTTCCCCACCGGTAACGGCACCTTACTGTTAGGCGCCTGGCTGGGTTTCAGCAAGCTGAAGGAAGCCGGGCTCATAGAACGTATTCCGGCCCTTTCTGCGGCCCAGGCCGATCTGTGTGCTCCCCTCTTTCATGCCTGGAAAGAGATCGAGTTCCCCGGCGGCAAGCCTACCCTGGCCGAAGGCATTACCGTGCAGCAGCCGGTACGCAGACAGGAAATACTGGACGCCGTACGCAACAGCGGAGGAACCATTTACACCGTGACCGAGGAAGAAATTATGCAGGCCCACCGCGCCCTGGCCCACAACGGTATTTATGCCGAATATACGTCGGGCGTGGCCTATGCCGCCGTTAAGCAGAGCAAATTCAGCCATGTACTGATGCCGGTAACGGGCAGCGGACTTAAGAACCGGACATAAAAAAAGGGAACCCGCAGGCTCCCTTCGCTCTATCTGTGTTGATGCTTACGCATTTCTGAATACAATTTCGCCGTCGAACTGGTCCACTACAATGGGTTGTTCCTTGTTTACCTTTCCGGCCAGGATCATTTTGCTGAGTTCGTTCAGCACCCGTTTCTGCAGTACCCGTTTCAGCGGACGTGCGCCGAACGTAGGATCGTAGCCCAGCTGCGAAAGCCACTCTACCGCTTCTTCAGAATAACTGAGCTGTACGCCGCTGTTCTTCAGCAACTGCTCGCTGATACCATGTAACTGGATGCGCACGATCTCTTTCACGTCTTTGCGGGAAAGCGGTGTAAACATGATCGTTTCATCGATACGGTTCAGGAATTCGGGACGTAACGTTTTACGTAACAGTTCGAATACTTCGCTGCGGGTCCGGGCCAGTACGCTTTCTTCATCTTCCATGCCCAGGTTGCTCAGGTTTTCCTGTATGATGTGCGAACCCAGGTTACTGGTGAGAATGATGATGGTGTTCTTGAAATTGGCCACCCGTCCCTTGTTGTCGGTAAGGCGTCCGTCGTCGAGCACCTGCAGCAGTATGTTGAATACGTCGGGGTGCGCTTTCTCGATCTCGTCGAGCAGTACCACGCTGTAAGGCTTGCGCCGTACGGCCTCGGTAAGCTGTCCGCCTTCATCGTAACCCACGTATCCCGGAGGCGCCCCCACCAGGCGCGACACGCTGTGTTTCTCCTGGTATTCGCTCATGTCGATACGCGTAAGAGCATCTTCGTTATCGAAGAGGTATTCGGCCAGGGCCTTGGCCAGTTCCGTTTTACCCACACCCGTAGTTCCCAGGAAAATAAAGGAACCGATGGGGCGTTTGGGGTCCTGCAGCCCGGCCCGGTTACGGCGTACCGCATCGGCAACGGCTTCGATGGCCTCGTTCTGACCTACCACACGTTTGTGCAGTTCGTCTTCGAGGTTCAGCAGTTTTTCACGCTCGGTCTGCAGCATTTTGTTCACGGGAATCCCCGTCCAACGCGATACGATGTCGGCAATATCCTCGGCATCCACCTCTTCCTTGATCAGGGATTTGGAGTCCGACTGCATTTCCTGCAGCTCTTTCTGGGCTGCGCTCAGTTGTTCATTAGCTTCCCGCATACGGCCGTACTGTATCTCGGCCACTTTTCCGAAATCGCCTTCCCGGCTGGCCTGTTCGGCCTGCAATTTCAGGTTCTCGATCTCCAGTTTGGTCTTCTGGATGCGGTCTACCATTTCTTTCTCGGCAGACCAGCGGGAGTTTATGGCATTGCGTTTTTCCTGCAACTCAGCGATCTCGCGGGAAAGACGGTCGATCTTCTCTGTATCGCCTTCACGTTTAATGGCCTCCCGTTCGATCTCGAGGCGGAACAGTTCCCGCTCGATGGCATCGAGTTCTTCGGGTTTGGAGTTGATCTCTATACGCAGTTTGGCGCAGGCCTCGTCCATGAGGTCGATGGCCTTATCGGGCAGGTAGCGGTCGGTGATGTAGCGCTGCGAAAGCTCTACGGCGGCCACTACGGCCTCGTCTTTGATGCGTACTTTATGGTGTGTTTCGTATTTTTCCTTGATACCCCGCAGGATCGAAATGGCGTCCTCGGCATCGGGCTCGTCCACCAGTACCTTCTGGAAACGGCGTTCCAGGGCTTTGTCGCTCTCGAAATACTTCTGGTATTCATCGAGTGTGGTGGCACCTATAGCGCGCAGTTCACCGCGGGCCAGGGCCGGTTTCAGGATATTGGCGGCGTCCATGGCCCCCTGTCCGCCCCCGGCGCCTACCAGGGTATGAATTTCGTCGATAAAGAGAATGATCTCTCCGTTCGACTGTTGTACTTCTTTCACAACAGCCTTGAGTCGTTCTTCGAACTCGCCTTTGTATTTGGCACCGGCGATCAGCGCGCCCATATCCAGTGAGTACACTACTTTACTGCGCAGGTTCTCGGGTACGTCGGCATTTACGATGCGGTGCGCCAGGCCTTCGGCAATGGCGGTCTTACCCACGCCGGGCTCCCCGATCAGTACAGGGTTGTTCTTGGTGCGCCGCGAAAGGATGTGCAGTACCCGGCGTATCTCTTCGTCACGGCCGATCACCGGGTCCAGCTTACCCGTGCGGGCAGCTTCATTCAGGTTTCGGGCATACTTGGAAAGCGCCTGGTAGGTCTCTTCGCTGCCGGCGCTGCCTACCGTACTGCCCTTACGCAGTTCGGCAATGGCGGCGGAAAGTGCTTTTTCCGTCACGCCCTGGTCCTTCAGTATCTGTGACGCAGGGTCGGATACCGACAGAATGCCCATCAGCAACATTTCTACCGATACGAACTCATCGCCTTTCTCGCCTGCAAAATTCTGGGCTTTGGCCAGGGCCTTGGCCGCATTGGGCGAAAGATAGGGATTGCCCGATGTTTTGGGATAGGAACTGACCAGGTCTTCCACACGGCGCTCGATCTGCTGTACATTGGCATTGAGCTTGCGCAGCAGGAAGGGGGTTACTTCCTTATCTTCGTTGAAGAGGGCCTGCATGATATGCGCCATTTCAATGGCCTGGTGGTCTTTACCCAAAGCCAGCTGCTGGGCGGCCTGCAGGATCTCCTGTGATTTTATGGTGAACTTTTCCAGATTCATATACTTTGTTTATTTCGTTGGTATGCAAAGTGTGAATCAATATGCTTGCCGAAAATACAAAATACGGAAGAAAAAGTATCAAAATCCTATTTATCAAACACTTAAATAAAACTCAGGATCAAGCCATTACGTCAGCCCCCTGCAGGAAAAAGCGACAAAATGACAGCTTTCTGCTCAGTAATAGTGCATGTTGATGGTAATGCTCTTTGCCGCTCCCTTAACACTGATCAGTGCGTCGGCGTATTTGGGCGGACCAAAGCTGCCCCTGGCGTCGTTCGAAGCGCCGGAACCTTCCTTGGGAATACCGATGCCGTTGGTGTTCATTTTCAGGTCGCCGTTCTCGTCGTGCAGTACCGATACGGCATAGGAGCCATCGGGAATATCCTTAAAAACATGTTTTACTTCGCTGCCCGGTATCTTCGCTATTTTTGCCTTGTACAGGGCCCTGCTGTCGTCGGAGGGAAATCCGTCGGCCGAACGGAATACGCTCAGCAGCAGGTTGCCTTCGGTATTCCGTAATCCTTTTACGGTTACACTCAGGGAATGCTGTGCCAGCAGCGTGGCGGGCAGAAAAACGAACAGGAAAACGGTCAGGTACTTCATATTAAAAATGCGTATACAAATAAAACGCAAGAATACGCAGCTTGTTCAGCATTAGTAAATAAATAACAAAGGCATCCCGTGTGGAATGCCTTTGCGTTTATGTTTTGTGTATACGTTAGTGCAGAATGTTTACATGGCCCATGCGGTCGTAGGTCTTTCCGCTTTCTGCCTTGTAAAAAAGCTTGTAGGAATAGGTATCCTGTTTGAGCGAATTACCGCTGCGGTCGGTACAGTTCCAGGTAAGACGGTCGGTCTGCCATCCTTTTACATGGCCTACTTTTTCGCCCCAGCGGTCGAACACCAGCAGTTCGGCGTCCACGATACCGATACCGGTGATCAGGAAGCTCTCGTTGATACCATCGTTATTTACGGTAGCCGTATTCGGTATGTAAATGATATGGTCTCCGTAGATGTACACACGCTCCTGGGTAGAATCCAGGCAACCGTACTGGTTGCTCACCACCAGGGTTACGTCGTATTCCGTGGCTCCGTCTGGCTGGTACAGGTGTCCCGGGTGCGTGGCCGTAGAACCGTTACCATCACCAAAGTACCACTGGCTGCCGGTATACCCGTCGCTCATATTGGTAAACTGGAAGAACGGAGACGAAAGCGGCGCTTTGCCCGGATTGTTGTCGAAATGCGCTACCGGCGTCGGGAAGGCAACAATACTGCCTACCGAGGTGGCCGTGTCTTTACAGCCCATGTCCGTAGTTACGATCAGGGTTATGGGGTAGGTTCCCGCACCGTAAATGATGCCCGGGTTCGGGTCGGAACTGAAATCGGCGCCCAGGTCCCAGTCGTAATCCACGATATTGCCGGCAACGACGGTGCTGGTCGTGGTAAACTGTACGGCCAGTGGTGAACAGCCGCTCATCTGGTCGATGCTGAACGAAGCCGACGGGTTCGGATGTACCGTTACCGTATGCATGATACTGTCTTCGCAACCGAAGTTCGAGGTAGCTACCAGCCATACGTTATAGGTGCCGTAGCTGGGGTAAATAACCTGTGGCGTCTGCGATGTGCTGTTGGGTATTGCCGCTCCGAACTGCCATTCCCAGGCATTGATGGAGCCCGAAGTAATGGAACTGTTGTTCTGGAATACGGTAAAATTATTCTGGCAAACCGCGGCGGCACTGAAGTCGGGCTGCGGCAGCGGGTAAATGGTCACGTTCTGTGTAACGGTATCCGAGCAGCCGAAGGCTGTGGTTACGATCAGCGTTACAGGGAAAGAACCGTCGGTGTTATATGGATGTGTTGTGGAGGCGGTGCCATAGGTTGTTCCGTCGTGCATACTCCAGTTGTTCACCGTGATCGGGTCCAGTGCTGTGGTGGACGTATTGGTAAAGCTTACGGTCTGGTAGCGGCATACCGGGTTAAAGGTAAAGCCGGCCACGGGCAGTTCGTGTACGGTCACGGCCTGCTCGATGCTGTCGCTGCAGCCGTCGGCATTGGTCACGCCCAGGCCTACGTTAAATACGCCCGTGTTGCCATAGGTATGCAGCGGGTTCTGAACGGGCGATCCGTTACCGTCGCCAAAGGTCCAGCCCCAGGTCTGTATCGCCGAGCCGCCATTGGTCAGCGAAGCGTCCATGAACTGTACATTGATACCGCAGGCAGCGGGTATCGGGAACTGTGCTACCGGGTTGTTGAATACCGGTATGGTTTGCGTGGTGGTATCGGCACAACCGTTGTTATCGGTCACGATCAGCTCTACGGTATAGGTACCCGCAGCCGCGTAACCGTGCAGCGGCGAAGCCACCACATCTCCGTTACCATCACCGAAATCCCAGTCCCAGTTGGTAATGTTGGCATTGTTTACCGAAGACCCGTCGTTATACAGTACCTGTTCGTTTACGCAGGCCTGTACGGGTATCTGGAAGGCGGCTACCGGGATGTCCCAGAGTACGATATTCTGTGAGGCCGTATCGAAACAGTTATCCTGGTTCTCTACGATGAGCTGTACCGTGTAGTTCCAGCCCAGGCCGGTGCTTACCGGATCGCCGTAGGTGTAATTGGCGTTGGCCGTAGTGGCGCTGTTTCCGTCACCGAAATCCCAGGCAAAGGAATTAAAGCTGGTATTGGCTACCGAGGTATTGGTGAATACCCGGTCGTAACCGCAGGCCGAAGGCACCGTGAACGATGCCAGCGGACTCTGACGTACGTGTACGCTCTGTGAAACGGTATCGGCACAACCGGTGGCCGAAATGGCGATCAGTTCTACCGTATAGTCACCGCCCGCTGCGTATACAGGGAAGGGAGATACGGCCTGTGAACCGTTACCGTCGCCAAAATCCCAGTCGTAGCTGAGGGCCGTGCCGTCGTCGATGGCGCTGGCATTGGCAAACTGAACGCTCTGGTCGCAGTTGGCCGTAAAGTTATAGGCCGCCACGGGTATATCCCACAGGGTAATGGCCTGTACAGCGGTATCGAAACAGTTATCCTGGTTCTCTACGATCAGCTGTACGTTGTAGTTCCAGCCCAGGCCCGAAACCGAAGGATCGGGGTAGGTATAGTTTACGTTTTGTGTGCTGGCCGAAGCGCCGTTACCGAAATTCCAGGCAAAGGAGTTGAAATTGGTATTGGCGGCCGAAGTATTGGTAAATACCCGGTCGAAACCGCAGGCCGAAGGTGCGCTGAAGGAAGCCACCGGGCTCTGGCGCACGTGTACGTTCTGCTGTATGGTATCGGCGCAGCCGGTTGCTGAACTTACGATCAGTTCTACCACATAATCGCCGCCGGCACCATAAACCGGTGTGGGCGAAGCGGCTGTGGCGCCGTTGCCGTCGCCGAAGTCCCAGTCATAGCTCAGGGCCGTACCGTCATCGATGGTACTGGTATTGGCAAACTGAACGCTCTGGTCGCAGTTGGCCGTAAAGTTATAGCCGGCTACGGGTACGTCCCAGAGGGTAATATTTTGTGTGGCCGTATCGAAACAGTTGTCCTGGTTCTCTACGATGAGCTGTACATTGTAGTTCCAGCCCAGCCCGGAAACCGAAGGATCGGCATAGGTATACTGCGGGTTCTGTGCGGTAGACGAAGCTCCGTTGCCGAAGGTCCAGGCAAAGGAGTTAAAGGTGTTATTGGCTACCGATGTATTGTTGAACGTACGGTCGAAGCTGCAGACATTCGGTGTATTGAATGCCGCAACCGGACTCTGTCGCACATAGATCTGCTGGGTTATGGAATCCCGGCATCCCTGGTTCGACTCTACCATGATCTCCACATTGTAATTCCCGCCGGCCGGGTAAGTGTGTATGGGACTTTGTGCCGTTGCGGAAGTTCCGTCGCCGAAATCCCAGGTCCAGGCTACATTGCTGCCGTTGATCACGGTAGAGAGGTCTGTGAAGGTAACCTGGCCGTTACAGTCGCTGGTTGCTGCGAACTGCGGAGTGATCTCGGTCTGGTTGATGCGCGCCTGCAGGTAAGCCAGACAGCCCGAGGCCGAAGTAAGCGTACAGCTTACGATCTGGTTCGGCAGCGGGTTCGGAATATTGATCTGCTGTGAGGTAGCGCCTGTAGACCACTGGTAACTGGCAAAACCCGGAGGGGCCGCCACATTGGCCGAGTTGGCACCACGACAGTAGGTCACATCCAGTTTCATCGGACGACATTCAGCCACAATGTACGCATACCCGAAGTGACCGCTCTGTGAGCAGTCTCCCGTGCGCGCCTCGATGGTGACCGTTTGCCCGATAAAAGGCGAAAGGTCCACACCTACCTGTTCCCAGGGCTTCCAGCGTACGCCGCCGAAACTCTGGAAACCGGGTATACCGGCTGCAGCAGCTACCTGGTAAAAGGTACATGGAATGATGTTTCCGAATCCGTCACGCACCTGCAATTCGAAGCGAGGTTGTTCGGCAGGCGTGTGGCCGGGGTCTTCCAGTACAACCGCATAGCTGTACAGGAAAAGGGCATTGCTCGAATCCGTTGCCACGTTAATGGAGTAGGAGAGTCCTTCGGCTTGTGCTCCGGTTCCGTTGTTACCCAAACGGGCCGAAAAAGCATATCCAGGACACACTACAGGTAATCCGCCGCCCGTTACCGGGTCGGTCCCTGCTCCCGTCATAATGGTATGACGGCCGGCTACAATACCGGCTGTGGGCAGGTTGATCGGGCAGCAACTGCCTGTTCTACCCTGCCAGTTGGCAAAGGAATTCATTGAAAAGTCTGCATTTGGACAATTGTTCTGGCCAAATGTGGAAAGAATGGCTGATAGAAGGAGGACGGTGATAATAGTAAGCCGTTTTTCCATACACCTTTAGCTTTAGTATGTATGTATACGTACACTATTAAAAAAAGTTAACGAAAATTTTTAATTTAATAAAAAATCCCCTGAAAATCAGGGGATTAATTTTTTATGAACACTGTAATTTAATAATTCAGCCTGTCACAGATCATCTCGGTTAAGGCCTATTTAACATTACCGTAAAATATTTACGTGGCCTACTTTCTCAAAATCCTTGCCGGAAGTAACCGAATAGAACAGTTTGTAGGAATAGGTATCCTGTTTCAGCGGTTTTCCGTTAGCACCTCTACCGTCCCAGGTGAGGCGATCCATCTGCCAGCCTTTGGCATGGCCTACTTTTTCGCCCCAGCGGTTAAACACCAGCAGTTCGGCATTTACAATATTGGTACCATAAATGGTAAGTACTTCATTAATTCCGTCGGCATTCTGTGTAACCGTATTCGGGATATAGATCACGTGGTCGTCGTATACATATACGCGTTCTATGATCGAATCTACACAGCCGAACTGGTTGGTCACCACCAGGCTTACATCGTAAGAGCCCACCACATCGTTCGGATAGATATGGAAAGGACTCTGTTCTGTAGAGGCCGTTCCGTCGCCAAAGGTCCAGAAGCTGCTTACATAGCCGGTAGACTGGTTGTCGAACTGGAAGTACGGTTCGATCACCGAATTGGAGTTCGGGCTCGGATCAAAGAAAGCCACCGGGTCCGGGTGTACGATCACGGCATTTACGTCGGTGATGCTGTCGATACAGCCTTTATCGCTGGTTACGGTAAGTGAGATATCGTACTGGCCTGTACCATAGGTAAAGTTCGGGTTTTGCAGGTTGCTGTAACCCAGGTCCAGGTCCCAGTCGTGCATGACGATACTTCCCTGGGGAATGGTGCTCTGGTCGGCAAAGCTTACCTGCAGCGGTGAACATCCGTTATCCGGGAATACATTAAATGCCGCATCCGGGTTCGGGTGAACGGTTATGGCGCGCACAACGCTGTCTACACAACCATTGTTTGAATAAGCCACCAGCTGTACGTTATACACGCCCCAGCTCGGTATTACCACGCCCGGGGCTGCATTCGGGTTCATAGGAAGCCCGGCCGCGCTCAGGTCGTACTGGTAAGCCACTATGGAACCTGTATCTATCTGTGAATTATTTACGATCTGCGTTACAAAGCCTTCGCACACGGGCGCTGCCGAGAAGTCGGGCTTGGGTAGTTCGTATACATATACGTTCTTCACAATGGTATCACTGCATCCGAAGGCCGTGCTTACCATCAGGGTAACCGGTTTGTAGCCGGCCGTGGTATAGGTATCTGAAGTGTTCTGGGTGGTTACCATATTTCCCGGTGAAGTGATCCAGGTCCAGGAGGTAATGGCATCGTAAATAGCGGTGGACTGGTCCGTCATATTGATCGGGTTCAGCGGACAGGCGGATACAAAGCTGAAGTCGGCCACCGGTTTATCGAAAGCGGTGATCAGTTTACTTACCGTATCGGAGCAGCCGCTGCTGTTTTCCACGATCAGTTCTACGGTATATTGTCCGTTGGCCGGGAACAGGTGCTGGGGGTTCTGCAGGTTTGAGCCGCTGCCGTCACCAAAATCCCAGTCCCAGGCTACGATAGGCTGTCCCTGGTCGTCCGTGCTGTCGGCAAATACGATCTGTACGCCGCAGGCATTCGGCAGCGGGAAGTCGGCAATGGGCACTTCGCCCACGTCGATATTCTGTACAATGGTATCGCGGCAGCCATTGGTACTTTCCACGATCAGCTGTACCGGGAAAATTCCGGAGTTCGTGAAGGAGTGCTGCGGGTTTTGTGTGGTGGCGGAAGATCCGTCGGCAAAATCCCAGTTCCAGGCAGCCATATTTTCGTTACCCACGAAGGAAGAATCCACAAAGTTCGCAATACCGTTCTTACAGATCACGGCAGGGAAATTATAGTCCGCCTCGGGAATATCATGTATCGTAATAGGTACCACCACTGTATCGGAACAGCTGTTCTCATTGGTCGTGATCAGTTCTACGTTGTAGTTCCACACACCGCTGATGTTGGGATCGGGATACACGTGTACCGGGTTGGTATCGTTGGAAGTGGTATTGTCTCCGAAATTCCACTGGATACCGGTAAGAATGTTGTTCCCCACCGAGTTGTTGATGAAGGACCATTCGTTGCCGCAGACCTGGGGTGCTGCAAAAGCGGAAGTAGGTACATTATCGATGGTGACGGTCTTGGTAATGGAGTCTTTACAACCGTTATCGGACGTGACGACAAGTTCTACGTTATAGGTGCCGCCACCCGGGAAGGTATGCGCGGGACTCTGCGTATTGGGAGCAGTGGTACCATCGCCAAAATCCCAGTCCCACTGCACGTTAACGCCATACAGGGCTGTACTCAGGTCGGTGAACTGTGCATTTTTACAGATCGTGGTATCTACAAAATCCGGTGTAATTACGGTCTGGTACAGTTTGGCAATAAGCTGTGCCTGGCAGCCGGATATAGAGATCAGCTGCACGGTGAGGGTCTGGCCCGGCACCGGGTTCACTACCGAAGTAGACTGACCGGTGGTACCGTCTGACCACTGGTAGCTGGCAAAGCCCGGAGGAGCAGTAATAACAGCGGTATTGGAACCATAACAGTAGGATACGGAAAGTTTCATGGGGCGGCATTCGGCCACAATATAGGCATACCCGTAGTGACCGCTCTGGGAGCAGTCGCCTGTGCGCATTTCAATGGTTACCTGCTGTCCGATAAAGGGCGACAGGTCAACCCCTACGCTTTCCCAGGGTTTCCAGCGTACCGAACCGGCGCTCTGGAAGCCGGGAATATTGGCGGCGGCCGATACCAGGTAGCTGGTACAGGGAATGATGTTACCAAAGGCATCGCGTACCTGCAGCTCAAAACGGGGCTGCTGGGCCGGCGTGTGACCCGGGTCTTCCATCACTACCGCGTAGTTATAATAGAACAGGGCATTACTGGAGTCCAGCGCTACATTAATGGTATAGCTGAGTCCCTCGGCCTGGGCACCTGTACCGGAGTTACCCAGGCGCGCCGAGAAGGCGTAACCCGGACAAACCACCGGCAGGTTATTCCCCGTATTGGGGTCCATACCGGTACCGGTCATTACGGTGTGCCTGCCGGGTACAATACCTACGGTAGGAATGTTGATCGGGCAACAGGTTCCTGTCCTTCCCGTCCAGTTGGTAAAGTTATTCATACTGAAATTCGAGTTGGCACAAGTGGTCTGTGCACCGGCGAACTGAATAATTACCGAGAGAGATGCGAGTAACAAGACAAGTTTTTTCATCTTGGGCATGCTATTGTTTAGTCATACAAATATAACTTTGCATTTTGAATTTTCACATTTTTTAAAGATTTTTTTTCACTATGTTCAGTTTTCTTAATTATCACAAGGACCCGAACGACCGCTCCCGCTGGGTATTTTACTACAAAGACCGGGAAACCGGGGATTTTTTTGCACATCTTTGTAAAGAAAAAGGGCTCGAGTACAAAAAACTGAGCGATCCGGAAAAACCAGACATACAATATTACTCTTTTTCAAAGGCATCTTTCGACGAAGCACAGCGCCTGAATGCCGAAGCCATGAGCCGCAACCCGAAATCGTTCATTCCCGACAAGGGCCTGCGCATTTTTACCCTGGTGCTGTTCGGCATTATGGTGGCCGTAGCCCTTACCGGCTATATTGTTACCCAACTGAAAAAATAAAGGCTGACAATATCCCGTTTATAAATTAGCGGTGTTTGCCTCGCGGCGCATCGGGTTTCCTTCTACTTTTCGGGTTGTGAAAAACGAGCGTATCCATTTTATTGCCATCGGAGGCAGCGCCATGCATAGCCTGGCCGTAGCCCTGAGCCGCGCCGGGAAACAGGTGAGCGGCAGCGACGACGAGATCTTTGACCCGGCACGCAGCCGCCTGCGCGAAGCCGGTATACTTCCTGAAAGCGAAGGCTGGTTCCCCGAAAAGATCGATACCGGGCTCGACGCCGTGATCCTGGGGATGCACGCCCGGGCCGATAATCCCGAACTGGCGCGCGCCCGTGAACTCGGGCTTACTATATACAGTTACCCCGAATACCTGCATATTGCATACGAACACGCCCGCCGCATCGTGATCGGGGGCAGCCACGGCAAAACCACCATTACGTCCATGATCCTGCACCTTTTTAAAGAAGCCGGGCTCGATACCGATTATATGGTAGGTGCCCAGCTGAAAGGCCTGGACAATCCCGTAAAGATCAGCGGTGCCGGGCTGGCAGTGATCGAAGGTGACGAATACCTGACCTCCACCCTGGACCGCCGGCCTAAATTTCACCTGTATAAACCACATATCGCTGTTATAAGCGGTATCGCCTGGGACCATATCAATGTATTTCCCACCTTCGAAAATTACGTAGAGCAGTTCCGTCTGTTCTGCGGAACCATAGAACCCGGCGGACACCTGGTCGCCAATGCCGAAGACGAAGAAGTAGTGCGCATCACACAGGATATCCGCAGCGATATTCAGCTGCACCTGTACCACACCCCCGATTATTATGTAGAGAACGGCGAAACCTTCCTGCAGACTGAAAACGGCCCCCTGCAGCTGCAGATCTTCGGGCAGCACAACCTGCTCAATGCCATGGCTGCGGTAAAAGTGGCCGAACTTAGCGGCATTCCGCGCGAAAAAGCCCTGCATTACCTGGCCGGCTTCAGCGGTGCCGAAAAACGCCTCGAAAAACTGTGCGCACAGAACGGTCGCTCCGTTTATAAAGATTTTGCCCATGCTCCTTCCAAGGTACGCTCTACCCTTTCGGCCTTCCTGGAAAAAACGGGCAAGGCCCTGCCCTGTTTTGAGCTGCATACCTTCAGCAGCCTTAACAAAGAATTTTTACCCCAGTATCGCGGTTCGCTCAGTGCGGCCCCCGAAGCCTGCCTGTTCTACAGTCCGCATGCCCTGGAACTGAAACGTATGCCCGCCCTTTCTGAGGAAGAAATACAGGCCGCATTTGCACATCCTGCCTTGCATATATTTACAGATGCGCAGAAACTGGCAGACTTTATTCTTTCGAAAAAAACGGAATACCGGCACCTGCTCATGATGAGCTCGGGCAACTGGGATGGACTGGATCTGAGGCAACTGGCTGAAAATTTTTGCGGGGCCTAAACTTTTTGGGGCAGGTATTGTTAAGTTGCTTGTTCTAAACAAACACAAGACACCTGTTTATGCCAAAATCACTTTTCGTTTCTGTTTTTTTCCTGCTGTCCGTACCGTTTATTTACGCCCAGAACGGGGTGATAAAAGGCCGTGTAACCGACGCCATAAGCAACCAGCCGGTGGTATTTGCCAATGTAAGTATCGAAGGTAAAGCCGCCGGAGCCGTTACCGATACGGCCGGTAATTTCAGCATCAGCCAGGTAGAATCGGGTTTTATAAATGTAAAAGTTTCTTACCTGGGCTATGAAACACAAATTTTCAGAGATGTACAGGTTACCAATGCCAAGCCGGCCTATATCGAAATAAAGCTGCAGCCGGCCAGCCAGCAACTGAACAATGTAATTGTAAAGGTATCGCCTTTTAACAGTACCCCCGAAAGCCCGGTTTCTCTGCGTACCATCGGGCTTGCCGAAATTGAACGGAACCCCGGTGGAAACCGCGATATTTCCAATGTACTCAAATCGTTCCCCGGTGTAGCCTCTACCCCGGCATTCCGCAACGACATTATCATACGTGGCGGTTCGCCTTCTGAAAACCGTTTTTACCTGGACGGGGTAGAAATTCCGGTCATCAATCACTTTCAGACACAGGGCGCTTCCGGCGGACCCGTAGGGATCATCAATGTGAACCTGCTGCGCAATGTCGATTTCCTGTCCGGGGCCTTTCCGGCCAACCGGGGTAATGCGCTCAGTTCCGTACTGGAATTTAACCAGGTAGACGGCAATTCGGAACGCTGGAAATACCGTTTTGCCCTGGGTTCTTCTGATGCCGCCTTTAAAGCCGAAGGACCTGTGAGCAAAAAAAGTACCTTCATCGGTTCGGCCCGGGTCTCTTACCTGCAGTTCCTGTTCGGAGCGCTCAAACTGCCCTTTTTGCCGACTTACTACGATTACCAGTTCAAATACAAGGTGAAATTCAACCAGAAAAACGAACTCAGTATCATCAGCCTGGGCGCCATAGACCGCCTGCGCCTTAACCTGAAGGACAACGACACGGAAAAACAGCGCTACCTCCTGAGTATACTGCCGGTGAACAACCAGTGGAACTATACCATCGGGGCCGTTTATAAACATTATGGAGAAAAGGGGTATCATACCGTGGTGCTGAGCCGCAACATGTTCAACAACCGTGTGTATAAGTATGCCAACAATGACGAAAGCAGTGAAAACAATAAAATACTCGACTACCGCTCCCGGGAAAGTGAAAATAAATTACGTTACGAATACATTACCAGGCGGGGTACCTGGCGCATTATAGCCGGTGCCGGACTGGAATATGCCCGCTATACCAACCAGACCTATAACCGCATTGTAACGCCGGCCGGTCCCGATACCATCAGTTTCAGCTCGGTGCTGCATCTCTGGCAGGCCTCGGTATTTACCCAGGTAAGCAAAAGTTTCTTCCGCGAACGCTTTACGATTTCGGCAGGGCTGCGCATGGATAACAACGATTACAATGCACAGATGCTGAATCCCCTGAACCAGCTGGCCCCCCGCCTGAGCATGAGCATACGCGTTACCGACTGGTTCCGGATCAATGCCAACGGAGGCCGCTATACCCAGCGCCCCCAGTACACCATACTGGGTTACGGGAACGGACAGGGCGGTTTGCTGAACAAGAACAACGACATACGTTATATACGGGCCGACCATGCCGTGGCCGGACTTGAATTTATTCCCGGTACAAATACCCGCATCACCATCGAAGGTTTTTACAAATGGTACAGCAATTATCCCTTTTCACTGCGCGACAGTGTAAGCCTGGCCAACCGGGGAGCCGGCTATACCGTGGTCGGTAACGAACCGGTAGACAGCCGCAGTAAAGGCCGGGCCTACGGGGTGGAATTCCTTGCCCAGCAGAAACTGTGGAAAGGCTTTTACGGTATTATTGCCTACACTTACGTGGTAAGTGAGTTCCAGGACGCAAAAGGCAACTACATACCTTCTTCCTGGGACAACCGTCACCTGCTTACACTTACCGCGGGTTATAAATTTAAGCGCAACTGGGAACTGGGAGCCCGCTGGCGCTATGTGGCCGGTGCACCCTTTACGCCTTTCGACACCGCATTTTCGCTTCAGAAGCCCGTGTATGATATTTACCAGAGCGGCATCGAGGATAACAGCAAACTGAATTCGCAGCGCAGCCGCTCCTTTCACCAGCTGGACCTGCGTGTGGACAAAAGCTGGTTCTTTAAAAAATGGAGCCTCAACCTGTACCTGGACGTGCAGAATGTGTACAACTTTAAATTCAAAGGGCCCGATTACCTGAGCATAGAACGCGATGCGGCCGGGCAGGGCATCAGCGACCCGGCCAATCCCAATGCCTACAGGGCCAAGTTCCTGCCGAATACAACCGGTACTGTTATTCCTACCCTGGGCTTTATCGCAGACTTTTAATGTACTTACGCTCTTACGTCAATTGCCTGTATTGCCTTACTTACGGTTCAGGTCGGTAATAAGCAGCGGGTTGTCCTTTTTCAGTTCATTAATGAGCTCTTCCACGGCACCCAGCGTAGGGTTTTCCTTCAGGTGTTCCAGTTCGGCGGAAGTAATGCCCACCATCTGCAGGAAGATAACCTCGCCATGTGGCGTCTGTATGCGGCCCAGTTCCGGGTCTTCAGCAAATACCAGGCCTACAATATCGGTTTCGGTATCCAGGCGGATGGGGCCATTGGCGGGTACAAAGTGATTTACCTCGAACCAGTTGCCGCTGTTGAATACATAACGGGCCAGGTTATTCATCATACTGATGACCCAGGTCGGGTTCTCATCGTCGCCTTCAAACGGTTTAAGGCGGAAGGTAAATTCAAAGCCCCAGCGGCTGAATTCCCCGCCGGCCTTTTCTTCGTTGTAATACAGTTCCGACATACCATAACTTACAAAATGCCGGTGGAACTCCTGCTTTTCTGAATCGTAGATACTGGTACCGTCGATCGGGTCTTCGCCGCCCATCATGTATTTGATCAGCGAGCCAAAATGCCGGGGTTCGGTATCGCCATACACGGTCTTCAGCTGTTCGTCAATGGCCATCCAGCCTACGGCGTCGTCTTCGCTGAACTGTTTTTTGTACTCTTCCTGTGTCATATTGTATATAGATCATTGTCCTGTTTTACGGAACATGGGGTTCGTGTTTACACGAATCTAAAAATAATTCTGCCGACCGCCCGAAAGCCTGTATTATTCTTTTGATAAAAGTTCCTGCATGCGGGCCTGCAGCAGGTCGTCGTCTTCCGGGGAATAATCCGCGTCGATGTAAGCGATTCTTCCCGCGCGGTCAATAATGCAGGACACCCTCCGATTGTATCCGTCCAGCAGGTAGCTGCCGTATTTGCGGGCGGTAATATGACCCGGATCGTTCACATACTGTACATCGTGTGTACCCAGTACTTCAGCCCAGGCTTTCAGCAGAGAGGGTGTAGAACTGCTGATCATGAGCTTGCTGTACCGTTTTCCTACACCCAGATCATCCACCACGAGCTGTATTTCATCGAGTTCTCTTATTTGTGTCCGGCAAGACATCAGCTCTTCCAGGGGAATTTCCAGCTCCGCTTCCGGCTCAAGTCTGCCGCTGAAAGCCGCGGGGTAAAAAGAAAGCAGTACCACCTCCCCTTTCAGGTCAGACAAGCGTTTACCATTTCCCAGGTCAAAATCCGGGGCCTCATCGCCCACCTGTATCGGCCTGGACGGAGCCCAGGCAAGCGGCGCTTCGCCTTTGCCGGCATGGTTTTTCAGGGTATTCTCAAGGGGCTTCAGATGTTCACCCTGGGCTTCGTAGGCATCATCACGCAGCAGCACACGTCCCTCCGCATCCAGCAGGAAAACTACGGAAGAGGCCGAACCCTGCTGCGGTACCGGCAGACTGAACTGATGAAAGTACTTCTGTGCACCGTCTGCTACCTGCGCACCGCTGGTAACGCTACGGGCCTGCCGTTCTGCAAAAAAATCCGTGGGTTTCTTTACCAGGTAACGCACCCGTACCTCCGGCTTTTTTTCCCAGTCTTCGAAGGCCAGTTTTTGCGTAAAATAATAGTAGAAGGCCTGGCTCAGCATTCCCGCATAGGGGCAGGACGTGTCCAACGCCGGCACAAAGGCCAGGATGGTATAATCCGGCTGTTTTTTATACTGGGTATCGGCCGGGAGTTTATCCAGCGGGAACAGTTCCCCTGTATGCACCTGCTGGGCAGCAGCATTCAGGCTACAGAGTATGACGGCGAGCGCGATGCATTTTTTCATGAGCTTTGCTTTTGGGATATATACACCCCTGCCGTATGAACGTTCAAAAAAAACGGATTTATAAACGGCTGATCTCGTTACCGTAATCGAATTGCAGATCTTCGTGCAGGGCGGCCACGGTTTTTTGCAGTTTGGCCAGCTGCCGGTCATAAATAACGGCAAAAGCGGTGCGCTGCCGGCGGTACACCGGTAATTCCCGCATCTTTTTACAGAAATACAGAATTAATTCCGCCTCTGTTTCTTTTATTCCGGAATATTTAATGTAACGGCTGTTGATGCGCACAATGCGCCGCAGGGTCTTTTTGGCCTGGTAGGCATTAGAGGGGTTTACCTGGCTGAATTCCTCATCCAGCAGCTCTTTGATACTTTGAATGTAAGCCTCTTCATCGCCGGCTTCCTGCAAAAGATAGGTGAGTAACTCTTTATTTTCTTTTTTATAACGGGCCAGCCGCATGCAGATATTTATAATTTCGGCCTGCGACAGGTATTGCAGTTCTTTCTTAAGTTCACTAACAGAAGCTGCTTTCATCGTTTTGTGTATTGTTGTTTCAGGGGCCGCAGCAGGTCGTCGAGTCCATTGGTCTTGATCACGAAGAGCGTCTGCAGCAGCATGCCCAGTTTACCGGCGGGAAAGCCTTCGCGGGAGAACCATTCCAGGTACGAAACGGGCAGATCGCACAGCAGGGTATCTTTGTATTTCCCGAAAGGCATTTTCATGGTCACCAGCTGTATAAGCAGCTGCGGATCGGGCATACCGGGTTCTGCATGATTTGTCATGGAACGAAGGTACGGATTTCGGGCCTATTCTCCTTTTCGTTTCATCGGCACCTGTACACGGCTGCTCATACCGGTATTGGTAAAGAGCGAGTATACCGTTCCATCGGGCTGGTAGGTCTTGAAATGGGAAATATCTGCATTGGTGATGCAAACTTTAAGGCGGTGACCGGCAGGCAGCAGGTAAGAGACCGGCAGCATATCAAAACGTACGGAATCCGCCGCTCCGGGCAGCAGAGGCCGCGCGTCCGCCTTGCGGAAGGTATGGCAGGGCACCACATCATTATAGATATCGAGACATTCGCCCTCGGCGCGGTGTATCAGTCGCAGCGAGCCTTCGGTAATGTAGTTCTGATCTCCCTCCGGGCTTTCATCCAGCAGGTATACAAAAAACGCGCCGTCTTCGGCACTGGACGAGAAATACAGCTCTACCAGCGGATGGC
Source organism: Flavobacteriales bacterium (assembly GCA_052437175.1). Lineage (GTDB taxonomy): Bacteria > Bacteroidota > Bacteroidia > CAIKAF01 > CAIKAF01 > JACVCJ01. The sequence continues at coordinate 44,798 of JBQVOK010000004.1, read as the reverse complement.
CGGTAATTTCCACCGGATAGGCATAGGGTTCCGCGGTAAACGTGAGCGCGTCCTTCAGCTTTTGTTTGATGTCGGAATAGGCATCGGCCGTTTTCAGTTCGCTTTTCAGGGATTTCCAGCGGGTATCGTCCCCGGTATTGAAGCTATTGTTCACGGTATAGTGCACCCGTCCCGTGTCTGCCACAGGCGCCGCTCGTTGTAATTGCCGGGACTGGCCGAGGTACAGGATCTCTGGTTCAAAACCCTGCGGAGGCCAGGTATCCGTAGCCTTCCACTGCTCCTCGCCCATGGTAAAATAATGTACGGGCGCTTCCTGTTCCAGACCGTTGTGGTAGTTGCGCAGGTGCCGGTCGAAAAATTTCTGTACCTCTCCGGCATGGTCAAAACCGCTGTTCCCCGGGTTGAACGGACTGCAGTTATACTTTCCGCCGTGGTTCCAGGGCCCGATGATCAGTTTGTGATGGTCGCCCTGCAGGTTCAGGTGTCTTTTTACCGCGGCCGCCTGGTAATCGCCGTCATACCAGCCGCTGTAACTGTATACGGGGGTTCCGCAGGCATTCAGGCGTTGCAGGTAGGCATGCGGACTAAAAATATCGATGCTGTCGATCATGCGGTTTAGCGGCGGCACATTCCTAAAATCAACGCCTTTCGAGGTTTCGTCTACCCCTACGTTGTCCTTATGACTGGCAATAGCCGCTTTGTACACCTGGTTGCGGTCTTTACCGGGCACTTTGGCCACGCCGCTCACCAGCATTTTTACCAGGCCGTTCTTTACCGGCAGTTTATTGTTGTCGAGCATGGTATTGGCCTTGCCCCAGTTGCCGGTGAACCACTCAAAATGGTTCCCGTTGGGAAAGGCGATATCGTCGTACACATCAAAGAGGGAGTACATCAGTACCACCGCTTTTACGTTCGGGTGACAGGTACCGGCCAGGAATTCGGCAGCCGTGCCGCTGTAGGAGCCGCCTACGGAGCCGATATTACCATCGGCCCAGGGCTGTTCTACGATCCAGTTGCAGATCTCATAGCCATCGGCCACTTCCTGCTCTGACCAGGGATAGTCGTTCCTTCCGAAAGATGCGCCCGTACCGCGTACGTCTACATTTACGATCACGTATCCCGAGGCAATGAAACGCTTGATCATCTGTCCGTAAATGCCGAAAAAGCCCTGGGTAAACATACTGAAGGGCCAGTTTACCTGGGCGGCACGCCAGTAGCGCGTCTGGTGCAATATCACCGGGAAACGCTCGCCTTCCCTGCGTTTGCGGGGCAGGTATACATCGGTGGCCAGCAGGGTGCTGTCGGGCATGCGTACGTACATACGCTGTATTTCGATGCCACGGTACGATTGTCCGGTGTCCGGATCATAGGCTCTGAGTGCACCCGATGCCGCGTCGGAAGCCTTGTATTTCTGGGCACACAGTGGTAAAAATGTTATAAAAAGCAGAAGAGAAAGGCATGCGTTTTTACAAAAGCTCATGAAGAAAATTTACGTAGTTAGTCAGGAACAGGGCTTAATTCTTATGGAACACGGTTACGTGTCCTTCGTATTTAAATGGTTTGCCTTTAAGCGTACAGTGAATGGCCACAAAGTACACACCATTGCTGGCCAGTCCGCCGCTTTTTATGCGTCCGTCCCATTGTATGCTCGGGGTTTCTGTAACGAATACGCTTTCGCCCCAGCGACTGAATATTTCGCATTTATACTGATCGAAGCCCGTGAGGTATACTTCAAAAAAGTCGTTCACGCCATCGCCGTCCGGGGTAAATACATTGGGGATCACCAGTCCGTCCACCACCGTTATTTCGGAATACGCCGTATCCGAGCAACCCTCTTCGGAAGTTACCACCAGCATCACATCGTAGGTACCCTGGTTGTTGAATATATAGGTAGGATCTGCGGCCGAGCTGGTGCCTCCGTCGCCGAAGGTCCAGGTATTGCTGTGGTTATTCACGCTTTGGTTGTCAAACGTAATGGGTACACTGCCGAACGTATTGTTAGGCGTATAGGTAAAGGCCGCCGTAACCGCCGGACTTACCGTAACCGGCATTACCGTAGGATAGGAACTGCAACCGTTGGGGCCGGTGATCACCAGCGTCAGGTTGCCGGTACCGCCCAGGCTGTCCCAGCTTATTACCGCTTCGTTACCCGCAGAACCCGGTTGCGCAGAACCCGGCTGTGGGTCCCAGTTATAGGTATAGCTGCCGTTATCCGGTTCAGCCGAATAAACGAGCGGCTGATTACCGCAGACCACGTCATTGCCCGTAATCACCGGTTTGCCCGGACGTACGCGGTCCAGCACAAAGGCATCCGAAGTGGCAAAATCGTTCCAGGTCGTTTTTTCTACATACTGCAGACCCGCTCCGTTGGCCTGTGTGGTACCGGGAATATTCTCCCACTGTACCAGGGGCTGGTCGTCCCAGTGCGCAATGCCATCCCAGGCACTGTCGGCCGCACTCTCGTAATACACCTGCAACAGCGCGTCGGCCGTACCTGTGGTATGATTAATGCGGTGGAAGTACAGCGGGTTCAGCTTACACACGGCCGAATCCATTAAAGAAAGGTCATAGCCTTCCGTAGTGGCATTTACATTGGCCAGGCGCACCCCGAAGGTCTGGGCCGCCGTACTCTGCGGACGCAGGCGTACCGGGCGGTAGCGCGTGGTCCCCAGCGAAGAACCCGTCGGAAACCAGTACAGGTCGGTGGTATTGGTATTCCGGTATAATTTGCCGTTCTGCAGGCTGCTTACAAAGCCACTGCTGCGGATCACACTGCCGGTATCGGCATTCAGTACATGCATGAACGCGGTATCTGTGGCCAGCTCCCGGTCGTTCAGCTTCAGGGTTTTGAGCGTGTAGGAGCGGATCTGCTGCGTCTTCACACCGGTACCGGTCAGTTCCAGGCGGTAGTAACGCGTTACGGAATCACCGGTAATGAACTGGTTATCCCCCCAAAGGTTCACATACGAGGTATCCGGAATAAAGGTGCCGTCATTCACCCAGTGCAGGCCTACCAGGTAACGGCCGTTACCCTGTGTGAGCGCTTCGTTGTAAAAAGAAGAGTCGATGGTAGTGGTACCGTGATTGGTAAAAGTACCCGCCTGGGTATTACGCAAACTGCCGTTCTGTACTTTTACAATAGCTCCCGGAGCCGTATACAGCAAGGCGCCCATATTGTTGAACAAGGCATTCTGCGAAATAAGGGGCAGGCAGGAACACAGAAAAAAGAGGTAAGTCAGGGGCAGATTTTTCATACCTGCAAGGTATAAAATTGATTGTAGTATGCAAACATACCATTAAAATTTTCAGCAGCTACCCGGCTACGGTTCAGACTGCTATGCCTCAGGTCTGCAAAAGAAATAAAACAGGGATAACACTGGCCCAACATTGCCTTTCCGGCTCAGAAACAGTCGTTAAGCGATATTCAGGCAAAAAATTTTGTGTCCTGTTATAAAAAAGCTTTCAACAAGAAAAGCATCCCGGTTTTTTCTATTGAAAAAAAATGTATACTTGCATACTACTTCGACTATGAAAAACATCCTGACTGCCTTCTTTGCCCTGCTGTGCCTCAGTGCCGCCGCGCAAATACAAAACGTGGGTATAGGCACCAATACCCCGGATTCTACCGCCGTTCTGGACCTTACCTCCAGTACCATGGGCTTTCTGCCTCCACGCCTCAGCGATACCGAACGTAACGGTATTGTAAACCCGGCTCTCGGCCTCGTGATCTTTAACACAACGGACAGCACCTTCCAGTTCTGGAACGGCACCTGCTGGATCCGCAGTTTTATGGAAAGCTGTAACGATTGTCTCTTTAACATGGGCCTGAGCGACACCGTAGGCGTTATCGACCGCACGCTTACGGATACCGTAGGGTTCGACGTGTTCATTAACCAGAGCAACGGCAGCAACAGTGTGGGCATCTTTACCCTGCACAACCTGCCGCAGGGCTGTACGGTAACCATCACCAACCCGATCATACAGGGTTCGGGCCAGGCGCATATACAGGTGTATGCCGATATTTTTGCCACGCCGGGGGTATACCCGATCGCCGTACAGGCGGTCTGCGGGAACTCGGCCAAGGTAATGCTCTATGAACTTACGATAGACCCCTGTTATTATGTGGCTGTGACCCAGAACCAGACCAATTATGACCTGCAGGCCATAAATTCGCTGCCCGGTGTAGGTACACCGATCTGTGTGGTAATGGACGTACTGGCCGGGGCAGGCATCGAATCCAACAATACTACGGTACCGGCCTATACCAGCGGAAACCTGGACCCACAGTCGCACGTGGGTATACGCAACTATGGTTCGTTCGTGGCCCGCGGGGGTAACGGCGGAGCCGGCGGTAACTTCAACAACTTTGGCATGCCGGGTCAGAACGGTGGTAACGCTATTAACATGACCTGCCGTCATACCTACCTGAACAACACCAACGGCTATGTGATGGGCGGCGGTGGCGGCGGCGGTTCTGTAGGCATTTCCTACAGCGTGAACGTACCTGTGATCGGCAACCTGGGCTTCGGTATAGGGGCCGGCGGCGGCGGCGGTGCGGCACTCGGTACCGGCGGTAACCCGCAAACGCCTATCCAGTACTGGTCGGCCGGGCAGAGCGCCATTGCCGGTATCCTGGCCACGGGCGGTAACGGCGGTAATCTTACTACGCCTATCCCCTTCAGCATCAGTGTGGCAAACGTAACCATCACACCCAATGTACACGGCGGTAACGGCGGCGGCTTCGGTGTGAACGGCGGCTCCGGCAACCTCTTCGTGAACATCAATATTTCGGTAAGTATTCCTTTTATAGGCACGGTGAACGTGGTCAATACCAATGTGCCCAACCCGCCCATTGCCAACTTCCCGGCAGGCGGAACGGCCGGCTACGCCATCAAGCTCAACGGATTCCCGCTGCAGGGCATACCGGTGGGCTATTACCAGACCTCTTACATTAAAGGAAACGTAAACAACTAACACCTGCACTCATGAAAAAAATATACAGTCTGCTTCTCGTTTTTCTCAGTTGCGCAGCGGCGCAGGCCCAGTTCAGCGCTACCGTTACGGGCACCTACTCGGCAGCCGGCGTAAATTATACCACACGCCTGGTATTTTCGGGCAATAAAATGGGCTATGAGATCAGCACCACCAGCAACGATCAGCAATACACCACCCGCATCCTGCCTGATGCTGCCAAAAACAGCGTAACCATCGTTTCCCTGACTCCGGGCGGCACCTACGCTAACGAATACCCGGCCGGAAGTATCGAAGCCGATAAAAATTTCTCCACAGACGGACTGCGGGCACGCCTAAGCGATGAAAGCAAAAGCCTGGGCGGACTGAACTGCAAAAAAATGCTGGTGGAAAATAATGCCGGCGGCGCAGCCGAGGTATGGATCGCCGAAGTGGATTTTGCCTATTACAACTACAAAGATATCCTGAAAAGCGATTATGCCGTACAGGGACTCTCTATCTTACAACTGAAAGGCATCCCCATGGAAATGAATGTAACGAACGAAGGATTCCGGGTTTCGGGCTTCCGTTTTAAGGAATACAGCAATTCCGTACCAACAGATTTCTTTAATACGTCGTTTCCTGCGGCCGACGGACAGGTAAAGACCGAAAACAAGTAAGCATTACCATACTACTAAACCGAAAAACAGCGCAAATGTACCCCGGTATGTTTGTGCTGTTTTATTTCAGAACGGGGCTAAACGGCTTTGCTTCCGGCTTCGGCCAGGCGTTTGCGCGTGCGGTCTATTTCGTAGCGCATCTGTAAATTCATCCAGGTTTCGGCTTTAATGTCAAGGGCTTCTTCCAGTTTAATGGCCAGGGCAATGGTCATGTTGCGGCGGCCGTTGATCACGAGGCTGAGCTCGGGGCGGCTGATGCCGAGCATACGGGCCAGATCGGCCTGCCGGATGCCACGGTAGGCGATCTCATCGGCCAGGAACACGCCCGGGTGGAATACGTCGCCGGGGATAATATCGCCGGCCTCTGCGGTATGTAGGATACTATTCATAGTGTTTTGATATTTCGTATATAACTATTCTTACGGTCTCTTCGTTCAGGGGCACCACAATAAGGCGGTACTGATCGTTTAAGCGCAGGGAACACTGCCCCTTCCGCTTTCCTTTTAGCGGTTCGTAACGCAGCCCTTTGAACTGGCGCAGTTCTTCGGGTGCCGCCAGGGCCAGCAACAAGGTTACCAGCTTTTTGTACTGTGTTATTACCTGCCGGGGAAGCCGCTGCTTGCCGCGCAGTTCTGCCTGGGGCATACTGTACAAACGCTCCAGCTCTTTTGTTGCGAATTGTACATTCATCCTATACGCAAAGTTAAGCAAAAAGTTATCAAAAATGCAAACAATCAAAAAAAATTTCCCAAACGTTCCCAAAAACGTCTCTTGTTTTCCTGCGTCATACATACCGGAAAACGGCTCTCTACCTCATGGCAGCCCTGTTTGGCCGCACAGGTGTCAAAGATAGGCCGCAGGCGCGGACCGGGTCTTTACTTGTACAATGAAAATTTAAAATTCTACCGGAAAAAGTACAGGACGACTGGGGAGTGCGTCATTTTCGAAAGGCGCCGTCTGTATATTCAGCGCATAAAAGCCGTCTTCGGCCTCATCGGGGACAAAGATCAGTTCAGTGATCGTTTTATCGAACTGCGGCTGGTTGGGCACATTCCAGAAAACCTTGTGGGCAGCCAGTTCACCGTTGTCTTTTTCAGGATCTACAGAAGGCTGGTCGAACAGCAGGTGTTCAATGCGCTTTTCATTGATAAAACGCATGGCATCTGTTGTAATATAGGGCGGATTGGTACCCGAACGGTCCGAGGTTTTTACGGCCTGGTCATTCGGCAACGTACGGATAATAAGCGCCTCAAAATGTATATCCTGCGGCCAGAGCTCCTGTAACACGCGGCGGGTAACGGCATAACCATTCTCTGTCTGTTCCGGGAAAACGGATATCAGCAGGGCCAGCATAATGCCTTTGGGAACATGCGCATTCACCGAGGGTTTGCCGAGAAGTATATGTCCGGGGCCTTCGGTATGGGTACCGGTGCCGTGCGGGTTAAAGAACACATTGCAGAAATTTACGGGTGCCCCGGCGTCCACACTGCCGGTCCAGTCCCCGGCCCTAACCGGTTCTATTTTAACCTGCGGACTGTCCCAGGCCAGGGTTTGTACATGCGGGACTGAAATATCGATCCCCTGCGAAAAATCGCATTTAAATATGAAATTACTTAAGGTGATCCGCGCTTTCATAGACTGCAATGTACAATTTTATTCCTCATCTGCACCGGGCAGTTCCAGCGCTTTGATGCTACCGATGGCATTCCCCGCGATCCCTTTCACGGAGCCGTACATCTGGTTCGTATTGAAGAGTACTTTCTGTATCTGCTTTTCCCGCTTTTTCCAGATGGTTTCCATGGCGCGGCGCTCGCTGTTCAGGTCTTCCTGCATCTGCGTAAAACCTTCCACGATGGCTTCCACCTGCATACGGAATTCGTTTCCGGTAAGAAAATCGTAAAGCATACTCATTTTTTCGCCCTTGTTTTCCTGTACGGCGGCGGCATGCTGCAACAGGATCACCGATTCGCGCAGCACAAAACACAGGCCTTTGAATTCTTCGTAGGTGCATATCCAGATGCCGTCGCGCTGGCCCAGGCGCTGCATGTCCTTCGGCAGCACGTCGGTTACCAGCACGCCAAACTGGGCGCCTTTTTCGCGCATATCGGCCTTGAACTTTTCGATCCAGGCCGGCTGAAAGTCCTTGGTGCGCTTACTTTCATAATAAATGGCCCCGATATTCGGCCGGTTGTGGGTATTGATCAGCTGCACGCAGTCGGCCCCGCGTACGCCTTTTTTGATCTCCTCGATCACATCCAGCGGGAAATTTTCGCGCAGCCACTGCTCAATAGCCAGCTCCTGTACTTCGCCCTGCAGCTGCATGGACCCCTGCTGCGATTTACGTTGCAGTTCCTCGATCAGCTTTTTCTGGTCTTCGAATTTTTTCTCGTATTCTTTAAATTTCAGCTCATTACGTTCCTGTTCCTTGCGGGCGGCCTCCTGGCGTACCAGTTCTTCCTTTTCGAGGAACTGTTTCTTGAGCGTCATTTCCAGGTCTTCGGTCTGGGTCTTCAGCAGGCGTTGCTGTTCCAGCAGTTCCAGCTCACGCTGTTTCATCTGTTTGGATTCCAGCTGTTTTTTCTCCAGGTCTTCCTGCAGCATTTTCAGCTGTGCGCCCTGTTTTTCTTCCAGCTGGCGGGCCAGTTCTTTCTTCTGCTCCTCCAGTTTCTGCTGCATTTCCTGGTCCAGTTTTTTACGCTCGGCTTCACGGGCGGCATTCAGACGTTCCTGGAACAGTTCGTTCTCTTTTTTCTTTTTTTCCTCAAAAGCCAGGCGTTCGGCTTCCAGGCTCTTCTGCACTTCCAGCAGCTGGTTACGCTGCCCGGCCATTTTCTGCTCCATTTCGCGGCGCAGCCGTTCTTCGGTCTGGTGGGCCAGTATTTCGTTTATGGCGATCTCGGTGCCGCATTTCGGGCAGGTTATCTGTGTAGATTCGGTGCTCATACTCAGGCTTATTTCTTGGTTCGCATCAGCTCCAGGTCATTCTCAAAGGCAAACTTCATCTGTGCCCGTACAAAAGCGTCATCCAGCGGCTGTTCCTTGATCTGCAGCTGCCGGTCAATAAATTCCAGGCGGGCTATCTGGCCTTCGTCCGGTTGTTTGCCCATGCGGAAAATATCGAGGATCTCCTTGTATTCGTTACGGAAGGTTTCCAGGTAATACTGAAAAATATGTACGCTGGCATCACGGAATTCGCCGTTACCGTTAAAATCGGGCATGCGTTTCGTAAAATCCACAATGCCGTTCACCACGATAATGGCCACCTGGCGGGCGCTGTCGGCGGCAGGCGGATTTTCCACCATATTTTCGCCGATCACCTGGTACAACTCCACTATTTTTTCCTGGTTGGCAATAATGGCGTCATTGTACTCCTGGGCTGAATAAAATACCTGCGCGGCCGATGAAAAGGCGCAGAAAAAAACAGATGAAAGAATCAGAATAAATCGTTGCATATCTGCAAAAGTAACGAAAAGCAATGGCGCACATTGTGCAAAATATCTTTTCTATTCACCAAAAAATGTGAAGATTGTCACTGACCGAAGATCTCGATCGCTTTTTGTGTGCTCTGTACGTTCCAGGGCAGGGCAATGGAATTGCTTACACGGTTCTTTTCTGCTTCGGTGAGGTGGAAACTGATCGAAATATCGTCTTTCTCGAAATTACTGAGGTCCATTTCGATATGCGTTATTTTGCCCCCGAAATAGCCGCTCAGCAGCCAGGTAGCCGTTTCATTGTTGTAGATCTGTACGGCGGTCACATTGCTGATCACCCCGTCGAAAGGCGCCATAAATCCGTCCATGAGACCGATCACGCTTTTTTTGTTTTTATAACGGTCGTGGTCGCTGCGGATCTCGTCGTTTATTTCCAGGAAAACAACCTCCGAACAGTTGGCATTGAGCCATTCGCGCAGGTGGTACAGGTATTTCACCGTGACCAGGTCGCCGTAGTTGTCGCGCACACCTGCATCGAACAGGGAAATACGGGGTTCCGTAGGCAGGGTCACCGGCGGCAGTACCAGCGGGAAAGTGGCGTTCATGCGCAATGCCGTAAGCATGCTGAGTCTGGAACCGTTATGGTTGTGAAAAAGCCGCATAAATTCCAGGTCTTCCATTTTGGGGTGCCAGCTGATGTTATCCGGCATACTTTTTTCACTGAGAAAGGATATGGGCTGTGCGCTGATCATCATCCTGCGCCCGTCTTCCACCACGGTAGGTGACAGTATCAGCAGGGGTATCTCTGCGCTGAACTCTGGTCCCGCATAGGTTGTAAATTCTTTGTTAAAGACCCCGTGCGTGTTTTTGTTAAGCTGGTATTCAAAGGCCCAGCCCCGGTCCTTGCCATAACGCCGGCCGTTGTAGGTAAAATGGCCGGTGCGTATAAAAAGATCGTTGAGGGCAATGTTGGCGGCAATGCGGTTCAGCATATCGCTGCTCATGTTCTTGGCCAGGGTATCGAGCCGGGTGCTGGCCAGCAGGCCGCTCTTCTGTTCACGGTACAATTCGCGGTAATACGCCGCGCCGATCATCCCGCCCGAAGAACCGGAGATCATGTGTACGTGATCGAAAAAAGCCCCGTTCGTTACGCTGTCCAGGTGTGAAAGTACCTCGTAGGCCCAGAGCGACATTTTGGTGCCGCCACCACTTACGTTCACAAAGACCAGTGCCGGTTTTTCCTTACCGTATTTGGCTTCCAGGTAGGAGCGCCTGTTCTCCAGGATATTCTCATGCAGGTCTATATCTTCGTCGTGGTAGGGATTATTACGGGCAAAATAGGCCAGGCTGTCTACATTGTACGCCAGGGGCTGGCGGTCGTAATCGAGCCCGTAGGCATAATTCTGGAACGTGATCCAGCGGTAACGTACCGAGGTGTCGAGTACTATAAAAAGCAGCAGTACCACCACCAGGTTCCAGCGGCCGAAAATATACTGAAAAGCGCCGGCAGCCATCATAAACAGCGTAAGCACCAGCAGTATGGCCGCCGAGGCCGGCAGCTGAAATTCGGGTACCTCGCGGAAATAGGCAAAAATAAAGATGATCAGCACCGTAATCAGCTGGAACATAAGGGCATTAAAGTGATTCCGGTTAAATACCTTATTGAGCAGATCTTTGGGATAATGGTCTACATTACGGGCCGAACGCACCTGGAAAGGGCTGTGCAGATATGTGTACGTGCGCCAGGGATTGGGGCCGCGGCGCTGCGGGGTTTCGGTAACGATCTGCTTGGGCAGCCGGAACGTGCGTACCCGGGTAATGCGGTGTTTACGGCGGACCTTGAGGCCGGGCAGCTCTTCGGGATCGATGCCGAAAATGCGTTTCAGATCGTTGTTTACGGCAAAAAAGTACCCCAGCAGTACAAAAATGAAAATGCAGAAACCGGCCATCAGTCCCAGTACACTGGGCAGAAAGGTCTCGGACTGTCCCAGGTTTTCGGCATTGTGTTTAAAAAAATAAAGTTCGCGTACGTACAGGACCAGGAACCCGATGGGCAGAATGGCGTTATTGATGCAATACTTGTAGAAGGGGCGCCGCAGCGTAGCCAGAAAAGGAAAACGCCGGCTGTTGATCAGGTAAGAGGAAAGGTTAAAGGCCGAAATAAAGCCACCCAGGGTAAGGCCCACGATAAAAAAAGCCCAGAAGCCAGAAGTACCCAGGTATTCCGGTTCCAGGAAAAGAAAACGGATACCCAGGCCTATGCCCCACCAGCCTTTTACCAGGGCCACCAGGAATGCCCAGAAAAACATAATGAGAAAGTTCCGTTGTATATGCACCAGCACCAGCTGTGCCGGGAAAAAGAACAGTATCTTCCGCAGTATGGGATATTTATTCAGTGGCGACATTCCTTACCTTAAAATTAGGGAAAAAGAATGAATTTCCGGCTTAGCCGATACGTTTATGTACTTCGGCCAGGATGGCGTCGGCTTCGCTGAGCACGGCAGCCTCCAGTGCAGAAGCCTTTGCCAGGATATCGTTCTTATAGGTTTCGTCCTTCAGTGTGGAGGCATTGATCTTTACGTTCAGGAAGGCGCCGCTCACCGCGGTTTTGATACAGAGTGCTCCTACCCCGCCGTCGCTGAGGCTGCTTTGCATACCGGTCTCCACCATGGCCTTCAGTACCGGCAATACGGCACCGGCACGCTGCATCACGCGGTAAGGCACTTCAATGGCATAGCGCGTGGCCGCCTGTATAGCTTCGCTGCGGGCCGCCTTTTCAGCATCGGATTTATTGGGCAGACCAAAAGCGTCCATAATTTTGTTGAAGGCCGCCGTATCTTCGTCTACCAGCTGTGTGAGCTCCGTTGCCAGTGTGGCGCCCTGCTCGGCCCAGTTGCTGTAGTATTCCCACTTATCGTCCCAGCCGCGTTTGTGTGAGCTCAGGTTCGCCACCATGGTGCCCAGGGCAGCTCCCAGAGCCCCGGCCAGGGCGCTTATACTTCCGCCGCCGGGGGCCGGACTCTCGCTCAGGGTCTCGTTCACAAAACCTTCTACGGTAAGACCGGCCAGCTTTTTGCCTTCTCCGGCATTCAGTACGTATTCAATGATCTTTTTATCGGGATCGAAGGGCTTCAGTTCGTCGAGTCCCAGCGATTTAACGGCAATTTTAATGATCTCCCGCTCCGGAATGCCCGTAGAGCGGTTCTGTTTGTGCAGGTAAAATTTACCGGCATCAATGAGCGACTGTTTCGGGATCAGTCCCACCAGTTCGCTGCCCGTTACACGTATACCGCGCTCTTCCGATTTCAGTTTCACGGCTTCAAAAGCTTCGTGCACGCTGCAAACGGTAACGTCGGTAAGGTTCATCGATATCTGTGCAATGCCGTACTCTTCAATGAACCAGCCGATGGCCTTTACGCTTTTGAGCATACCGGGTTCAAAAACCGGTTCACCGTTGGCATCGAGCACCGGTTTGCCGGTAAGCGGATCGCCTTCGCGCAGGGCACGGCCCTTTTCGCGTACGTCGAAGGCAATGGCATTGGCGCGGCGGGTAGAAGTGGTGTTCAGGTTTACGTTATAGGCCACCAGGAAATTGCGCGCACCGATGACCATGGCACCGAAACGCGGGTTAAATTCCTGCGGACCAAAATCGGGTTTCCACTCGGGGCGCAGTATTTTAGAGGCAAAACCTTCGTATTCACCGGCACGGATCACGGCCAGGTTCTTACGTTCAGGACTTGTAGCGGCAAATTCGTAAAAATAACCGGGCAGGTTCAGCTCGCGGCCTACTCTTTCGCCCAGGCGGCGGGCCCATTCCACCGTTTCTTCCATGCTTATGTTGGCAATGGGGATCAGCGGACACACATCGGTGGCGCCCATGCGCGGGTGCTCGCCCGTGTGGCGGGTCATATCGATAAGTTCGTACGATTTTTTAATGGCGCGGAATGCAGCTTCGATCACCACCTCGGGAGCGCCGGCAAAGGTAAAAACGGTGCGGTTGGTGGCCTTGCCCGGATCTACGTCCAGCAGTTTCACACCGTCTACACTGCGGATCACTTCCGCGATCTGATCCAGTATTTTGCTATCTCTTCCTTCGGAAAAATTGGGAACACATTCGATAATCTGTGGCTGCATATTCTGATAAATTTGACGGTAAAATTACACAAACCGTCAAACCGCGTATCTACCTGCCGTTAAATTATCGCTTCCGGAAACGGAACACTTTTTCTACAGCCCCGGAAAGACGCAGTACATAAAGGCCGGACACAAGCTGCTCTACCGGAACCTGCAGGTAAAACCCGTCACCCACACTGCTGTTGCCCTGTAGCACCGTTTTACCGCTAATATCCATAATGCGGTACTGCAAGACGCCGCTCTGCGGGTACGGGCCTTCCAAACGAATAAGGTCCACGGCCGGATTGGGGTATAGTTTCCAGCCTTCGTCCCCCGCTCCCGCAGCCACAAACGGACAATGCACTGCCGACAACGCTTTTACGCTGCGCTCTCCGTTAAAATCCTGCTGCACCAGGCGCAGAAAGTTGTGACCGGACTGCAGCACCAGGTTTGCCGGCCCGTAACTCAGCAGCTGGTTGGAATTGCCGGCGCCTTGCATACGGTAGAGCTCGGTCCAGGTATGTTCATCAGCCGATGTCTCAAGGATAAAAAAGGCATTGTTCACTTCGGATATACTGTTCCAGGAGGCTCTTATGCTGCCGTCTTCATTACAGGCAGTGCTCCAGTTATCAATGGTTACGGGCAGGGGCGAATTTCCCGCGCCCGAAAGCCAGAGCTCTGAAAAACCCGGCACGCTAAATCCCGAAAAGGACGCTCCGCTGATATCGAAGCCCAGTGTGCCGGCCGTAACCGCTCCGGATTCGCCGGGCAGATGCAGGGTAATGCTGCCTGTTCCGCAATTATCTGCAAAGCTGCCATTTTCGTTACTGCCGCTGTATTTGGTAAGTTTCAGATCGGCTACGGAACTTACATCATCCGAAGGATTGGTGTTAAAATTGGCCTGTGCGGCCAGGGACGTATAATCGGCATCGCTCATATACAGCCGCAGGGCTACGTTGCCTGCAGGAGCCGAACCCGAACGGATGACCCAGTGCCGGGACAGGGCCGAATGCAGGAACTCGGTCTGCGTGGTATAACAGGCCTGGATCTCAGGTATGCTCACTTCGTTGTAGCCTGTGAACTGTACCCAGCCCAGGTTGCTGGATTTGGGATTGAGAGAGGCAATAATGCGGTCGGTGCCGGGCTGCATAAAGTGCACAAAACGGTCGCCCGCCTGTACCCAGCATCCCGTTTGGTCGTTGCTGCTAAAAACGGAGGCCGGCGCGGCCGGAACCTGCACCGTCACAGGTATCGCAACCTGCGCCTGACATCCGTTTACAGGGTTGGTGACCTCTACTGTGTATGAAGTGTTGGTAAGTATCGGGTCAGAAAACAGCTGCAGCGTATCGTTATTGCCCGCAACGGGCACACCGATGGCTGCCCCGCCGGATACCCGCAGCTGGTAATTGAGCGTAGAAAGGGCCGGGTATGCTTTTACAAGCGCATTTCCGCCGATGCAATTGCTGTTGGCTGCCTGCATGGAAGGCAATGCCGGGGCCGGAAGTATCGTAATATTTTTAGGGGCTGAGTAAAAAGGGCAGCCGGACGCATTGTAGCCGGTAACCATGTAACGGCCGCTGCTGCCGGGTGTTATCACCTGCCCGCTCTGCCCGGTATTCCACAGGTACGAGGTATAGCCTGCCGAAGCGCTGAGGCTGGCCGCAGTACCCGAACAAAAGACGGTGTCCGGCGAGGCCGCCACACTTAGCATTGGCGGGGTGGGATCATACATAACGGCGCCGTACACCCGCATGGAGGCCAGTACCGATGCCAGGGCGCCCATACTGATGCGCAGGCGGTTGAAAGAAGCCGATGCGTTGAAACCCACCAGCGTGGAAGGTGTTCCGCCCGATAATAACGCCAGACCCAGCAGGGAAGAAACCGTACGGGTTTCCACCAGGGTACCGCCGTTATAGGTGGCTATATCTATGTTACCAAGCAGGGTTACATCGAGCAGGCCCGTACCATCGCCGATGAGAAAACCGGCATAGTTGCCGGCATTACCGCCTGTGGGAAAAGACACTTCGATATAGGTACGGCCGCCAACGCCAACAGGTACCGACATGGCCGCATAATTTGTGAGGCTGGCATCCGTTACATTGGCCGCCCCGCTTACCGAGCAGAGCACACATACGCCTGTGGTACCGCTGCCCGTAACCGTATTGGCATACTGCACACCACAACCCGCGGCAGCATTCACGTAAAAGGGATCACCGGCATATACCTGGCTGGTCACGTTCAGTATGCCGCCCAGGCTAATGCGTACCCGACCTATGGTATAAGAGCCCGGCGGTGTGATCATGCTTACGGAATACAGGTTTTGGGTGGCGTCCATTACGTTGAGGTCGCTGACGGCAAGTCCGTTCCGCTGCATAATGAGGTTCCCCGAAGGATCGAGCAGCTCTATACGCAGGGCGGCCAGCAGAGCGGCGTCGGAAAGCAGGCCGGATTTACGGATGGGTACGCCTACCAGAGCCTCCGCTGAGGCTGCCACAGAAAAGCCCGTTTCCAGGCTTACATAGTTACCTACGCCCAGGTTATTGCGCATTTCGCTGTACGTGGCCGTATTTCCGTCCACCGAAGCAGAAGGATTTACGATGCCGGCATTGCAGGGGACACCGCAGGACGTATAGGCAATAAGCTGATCAGCATATACGATCTGCGAAGTAAGATGCTGCCGGGTGCACAATACAAGAAAGGCGCATGCAAACGCCCCGGGGAGGTATTTCATACAAATTGTTATTAGTGTGTACAGTTAGATACGCTCCAATAACAATAAGGTTAGGATTAATTAACCAACGTTGATACTTACTTATTTAATGTAAATTCAGCGGGTAAGTTTCCGCAGCAGCTTTACCATTTCGGTAGCGATATAGTGTTCTTTCCACCAGTTCTGGTCCGAAGGTACAATGTGCCATTTTACGGCTTTGCTGCAATCGGCAAAGATCCGTTCGTACATTTCGGTGTATTCCCTGCGTTTTTCAAAGACCTGCATGTCCCCGTCGTTATACTTCCATTTTTTGCGCGGGTCGGTCTGGCGTTCCTGCAGGCGTTGCAGCCGTTCTTCGTCGCTGCAGTGCAGGTAAAATTTAAGTATATGTGTACCGGTCGATCTCAGCAGGGCTTCAAATGCATTCAGGTGTTTCATGCGTTCTTTTATTTCCCCGGCATCGATCCATTTTTCTACCCCGGGCACCAGGATATCTTCGTAATGACTGCGGTTAAATATTTTGATCATCCCTTTCTCCGGCGCTTCTTTGTGTACCCGCCAGAGGTAGTCGTGCTTTGCCTCTTCTTCCGAAGGTTTTTTAAAGGCCTTTACCGAAATACCCATGGGATTCATGCCGCTGAACACGTTCTTGATGGCCCCGTCCTTACCGCTGGCATCCAGGCCCTGCAATACCACCAGTACACTGTCTTTGCTGCGTGCAAACAGGTCGTACTGCAGTACTTCCAGTTCGGCCTTCAGCTGTACCAGTTCGGCTTTCGACTTGTCTTTATCCCTGCCCTGCGGGGCACGGGTAGATATTTCTCTGAGACGTACCGCCATCACTCGCTTCTTTTTTATTTTTGACCAAATTATAAAAATGAAAACGATCGGACTGCTTTTTTTATCGAATGTATTTATGACCTATGCCTGGTACGGGCACCTGAAAAACCAGGACCTGCCCTGGTGGAAGGCAGTGCTGATCGGCTGGGGACTCGCCTTTTTTGAATACCTGCTGATGGTACCCGCCAACCGCATCGGTTACCTGAGCGGTACCTTTACCGCGGCCCAGCTTAAAATTATACAGGAAGTGATCTCGCTTACCGTATTTGCATTTTTCTCGGTCTTTTTCCTGAAAGAAAAGATCGGCTGGAACTACGCCGCCGCCTTTTTCTGCATTATGATGGCCGTGGTATTCATCTTCCGTAAATAAGAAAGGGGCCTTCAGGCCCCCTCTCGATGATGTGATTAGCAATAGGTTACTGCTATCTCAATAAGGTAACGTGTCCGTATACTGTTTTTTCGTCACCGTTAATATACAAAATATCTACTTTATAAACGTACACACCTGATTCCAGGAGTTTGCCCGAAGGCAGTTTTCCGTTCCAGCCTTCGTACAGGTCGGTGGAATGGAACATACGTTCGCCCCAGCGGTTAAAGATGTTAAGTTCGAAGGTCTGTACGCCGTAATCCACCACTTTCCAGAGGTCGTTCAGTTCGTCGGCATTCGGTGTGAATGTATTCGGGATGAAGGGCCCGTCGTGGTTTACGATCACGCGGTTATAGGCGCTTATTTCGCAGCCGTTCTCGTCAATGATCTGCATTTCGTACAGGGTGGTACGTTCGGGCCAGGCCATAGGTACGGCACAGTTGCTACAGTTCAGGTTGTAAGCGGGTACCCACTGCAGCTGCAGGTTACCGGTACCACCGCCATAGGTGGGCTGCAGGTAGGTAATATCGCCCAGCTGTATTTCCTGCTGTACCGAATCGGCATAGAGTGCAGACGGTTCGGTGACCACGGTGGCAAAGGAACTGTCGCAGCCGCGGCTGTCTTCGATCTGTATTACATAGTTACCCGCCTGCAGATGGCCGAGCGCACCTGAATTACCACGCGGCACATTGTTTACAAAGTACGTATAGGGAGGTGTTCCCGTAAGCGGGTTCACGTAAATGATACCGCTGGCATCGCCGTTGCAGAGTACATTGGAAACCTGGTAGGTAAAGTCGATGGCACTGCCCGCTCCTACCGTAAAACTGGCCGGGTACGGACAACCGTAACGGTCTGTAACCTGTACGCTGTAATTGCCTTTGTTGATGCCGGAAATATCTTCCGTTACGGCGCTGTTGCTCCACAGGTAGGTGAATGGTCCCGTACCCCCAGCCACGGCCAGGTCGATGGAACCATCGTACAGGTCGGTGCAGGATTCGTCGGTTACCACGCCGCTGATATTGGGTGGAACGGTTAACGTAACCAGGTTAAACACTGCCGTATCCAGGCAGCCGTTGTCGTCGCGGATGATCACCGTATAAGTGCCCTGTGGCAGACCGCTGGCTACCGCTCCGTACTGCACCGGGTTACTGTCCCATGCATAGTTGTAGGGGCCTGTACCACCGCTTACCGTTACCCCGGCCTCTCCGTTGGTGCCACCGATACAGTTTATGTCGGTAGAATCCTTGGTAAACTGCAGGGCTGCGGGGCTGCTTACCACATGCACCGAAGTATCGGTACAACCGTAGCCGTCCTGTAGCACAAGCGTGTAGTACCCGGGAGCCAGGTTATAGATACCCAGACCGGCCTGCGGAGGATTGGTAGCCCAAAGTCCTGTTACCGGCTGTTCGCCCGTAAGGATGGTAACGGAAATGGATCCGTCGTTAAAGCCATAGCAGGAAACATCGGTAATGGTGGTATCAAAAGTGATGGTATCGCTTACGGTAACGTAAACCGTATCGCGGCCGCCGCAGGGTTGCGGAGCTGTGTAAATGATCTGGTGAATGCCCGAGCCGGCCACGGTAGGATCGAAGAAACCCGTGATCGTATCGGTAATGCCCACACCCGACCAGATACCGCCTGTAATATCAACGCTGAGCGTATCGCCCGGGCCTTTGAGACAGAAAACCGGGGGCGGCGCTACTACCGGCGTATCGGGTGGTGAATAATGGAAGAGCACAGAGTCTACATTAATACAACCCAGTGCATTGGATGCCGTCAGGTAGAACCAGGTATCCACATGCGGAACCGAGTCGATCAGCAGCGGCAATGTTGGGCCCTGGGGCGGAAAGCCCGGTATCGGCGGATTGGAGGTCCAGGTGAGCGTAGTGGGATAGGTAAGCGTCTGGGCCACGGTCGGCGGCGGCGGCGGAACCGCATAGATGGAGGCCGTTTGCGCCGAGCAGGAGTTATCGTTAATGGCCGAGTTGATATTACCCGAGTTATAGGTTACCGTAGAAGGGCCGCAGGATGCCATACCGGTAAAGGTAATGGTGGCATTGGTAAGCGCCCCCACATCGGCACCGATACAGTCGTAGATCTGTACCTGCCATCCGCCCTGTGTGGCATCGTTACCGTATACCGGCGTCCAGTTAATGGGCGTATTGCCCGGTCCGTAGGTCCCATAGGTCCCCCCCAGTCCGGAGGGCGCATTGGCACACACGTTCAGGTTGGCGACCGATTCTGTGGAAAAACAGAGGTTATTTACGTTATCGCCGCTGTTACAGATAGCACCCTGGCCGTTGGCCCCGGGATTCGGCGACAGCAGTACGGTACCTCCGCCCGGCCCTACCATATAAAAGGCCAGGTCGGATACATAGGTATGCACCGCGTTGAAGCACACGGTAATTTCGGTATTGGCATCGATAATAAAGGGATCGGGCGGCGGGTTATAATAGGTAAAACTGCTGCTGGAGCTGTACACCCCCGGAATAATGGTCGTGTCGCAGGACGGCGGCAGGGAATCGATGATATTCAGAATGGTCTGTTTATGCCATACCCAGGCCCGGAAACAGCCCTGTACCACGTTATTGCCGTCGGTGATCACCACGCGGTAGCCACCCGAAGCCAGGTTGGTACGTGTGGAAGAAGGTACGTTCTGGTCTGTAGACATAGCTACCCAGGAGTTGCTCACCGGGTTATAGCTGAACCATTCGAACTTCCAGCCCGGTACACCGCCCGGAGGCGTGGCCGTAAGTGTGGCCGGCACCGGGTTGTTAAAATAATCCGGGTCACAGAAAATATAAATGGGGTCCGGTGGCATACCGTTCGTATAATTGGTAGCACTTACCGAGCTGGCACCCGGGCCCGATAACTGGGCGAAAAGCGTATTTCCTGCCAGCAGGCAGAAGACCGTCAGCCAGGCATATCTTAACAGGCATTTCATACGTTATTCCACTGTAATTTGCCCGCAGCTGCTGAAATGCTGCTGGTTTATTTTAACATCCTGTATCTCCAGAGCACAGAAGAACTTACGCAGCAATTCCTGGAAGCCGGCTTTGGAAGTTACTTTAAAATAAAGGTAGGCATGGCCCGACGTTGTTCCTGCGGTAAGTACGGGATCGAAATTTACAACACCCGGAATTTCCATTACCTGGGCCTTGTATGACTTGAGTATCACCGGGTCGGAGCTGAAATGCTCCAGGGTCATGTAAGCCCCCTGCTCCTGCCCCGAATAATCAACGGAAGATATCGTCATACCGGCTTTCGGAACCGCCTGCTGGGCAAATGCTACCTGCAATCCCCCGCAAACAGCCAGTAATACAATGAATACACTTTTTCTCATGGTTTTTTATTTCACTTTTTCGCTGTTTACTGTAGGCCAATATGAATCCTGCTTTACGTCCATTTTATGCCTTTCACAAAATCAGCGTTTTAAGATTTATTAACAAATGTAAGAAACAAAACAAGGAATATCAAACGGAAAACGAAAAAAAATGGATTTTTCGACCATTAAAAGTTCAGCAGACAGACGAAAAAGGGCCTGAAAAAAGGAATGCGCCAGGGTGTTCCGGCGCATTCAGATTGTGTATGAGAAAAAAAGTTTACTGAAAATCAAAGAAAAAGAACCAGGCAGCTACATTGGGCGAATT
Source organism: Flavobacteriales bacterium (assembly GCA_052437175.1). Lineage (GTDB taxonomy): Bacteria > Bacteroidota > Bacteroidia > CAIKAF01 > CAIKAF01 > JACVCJ01. Next base: position 24,057 of record JBQVOK010000004.1, on the reverse strand, counting down.
GATGTTTTCGTAGTACCCGATGGTACTGCGGCTGCTGTTCATAACGCGGCCGTTCTCGATATACCCGATCGTGCTGCGGTTGCTGTTCAACACGCGGCCGGACTCAAAATAACCGAGTGTACGGCGGCTGCTGTTCAGAAAGCGGTCGCCCTCGAAATATCCGAGTGTGCTGCGGCTGCTGTTCATAATACGCCCACCGTCGAAATAACCAACGGTACTGCGACTGCTGTTCATTACACGGCCGTCGTTCTCTATATAGCCTGTGGTACTGCGGCTCTCGTTCATTAAACGCTGTGCCTTTAATTGTACGGTGCCCCCCATTACCCCCAGTAAAATAATAAGTGCGTACTTCATGTTTAACCCAAATCTATATTCATCCCGCCATATCAAAGTCAAAAACCGTACCAAACTGACCGAATATCGAATAAATTGCGTCTAATATCCGTAAACCGGAACAAAAAAGCCGGGCTATACCCGGCTTTCGTAACTTTATGCTTCTGCAGTTTTTTGTTTTTTGGAGGAGTCCTGCATTACAGGATCATTGAATATCTTCCGGTAGAAGATCAGGATCAGGAAGACCCCTATGGAAATGGAGGCGTCGGCAAAATTAAATACCGGCCTGAAGAAGATGAAGCGGTCCCCGTCGCTGAAGAGGAAATCAGGCATCCAGGAAGGAGCATCCTCTTTCTTTATATTAATGATCTCGGAATAGAACATGTCTACCACTTCGCCCTTGAATACGGGTGCATAGCCTCCTTCTTCGGGCATGAACACGGCCACTTCGCGGCAGTTCTCTATATGACGCGGGTTACCGCAGGTACTCGAAAACACACGGCCATACACCATACTGTCGATGATATTACCGGCGGCTCCGGCCACGATCAGCGACATAGCCACGATCAGGTGCTTTGAGGCTTTTTTCTTTGCCCAGCCGTACAGCAGGTAGCCCAGGCCCGCCACCGCAAATATGCGGAAGAGAGACAGTACGATCTTACCGCCGTCGCCCCCCAGCTCCATGCCAAAGGCCATACCGTTGTTCTCGATAAAATGCAGCTGCAGGAAATCACCCAGCACCTTACGGGTTTCGCCGTAATGAAAGGTGGTCTTGATCCATATCTTTATGATCTGGTCCACGACCAGCACCCCCGTAAAAATGAGTACGGGTACACGCATAATTTGCCAGAAATTCTTCAACGCCGTTCTTTATTTATTTTGTTTCAGCTTGGCTTCCATGCTCAGTGTGGCATGCGGAACAGCCAGCAGGCGTTCTTTCTGGATCAGTTTGCCGGTTTCGCGGCAGATACCGTATGTTTTATTCTGGATACGCGTAAGCGCGGCTTCAAGGTTCTGAATGAATTTTTTCTGACGAACGGCCAGCTGCCCGATCTCTTCGCGGGTCATAATTTCGCTGCCGTCTTCCACCAGTTTAAAGGTAGGCGACGTATCATCCGTAGAATTACTATCCTTATAATTGAATGTATTCTGCAATAAATCAAGCTCTTTACTTGCTTTTTCAAGCTTTTTCTCGATCAGGCTCTTGAACTCTTCCAGTTCTTCATCGGTATATCTCAACTTTTCTGCCATGGTATATATTATTGTTGAATAATTGTGTACATAGTACGTGTTATAAGAGATGGAGTTACATAAATGTTCATAAAAGCTTATTTTTTGTTGATTAATACTTTTACGGCAACACCCTCTGTCAATACAACTTCCGGCTGACTTTCGTCCAGTGCGGGCACCCAGTTTATTTGGTCGGCCAGGGTCTCGGCCTGCACGTAGGCGGCAAAAGGTTGTATGGCATCGTATATAACGTCGTTTTTCTCAATAGTGATATCTATGCGGTCGGTAAGCTCCAGGTCGGCCTCCTTGCGCAGGGTTTGGATGCGGTTCACCAGGTCGCGCGTAAGTCCCTCGCGGATGAGTTCGTCCGTAAGTGTGATATCGAGCGCCACGGTTATCTTTCCGTCGCCGGCCACCAGCTGCCCGGGGATATCTTCCGTGAGTATCTCCACGTCTTCCAGGGCCAGATCGGCCTTTCCGCCCGGCAGGTCCAGCGTAATGCGGCCTTCGCTTTCGAGGCTGCGGATCTCGGCCTGTCCGAAGGCGGCCACGGCAGCGGCTACGGCTTTCATATCCTTGCCGAATTTCGGGCCCAGTTTCTTAAAGTCGGGCTTAGCCACCTTTACGATCTGGCTGTTCTCTTCGGTCACGTATTCGATCTCTTTTACGTTCACCTCGGCACGCACCAGGTCTTCTACCTGCTGTATCAGTGCTTTCATGGCCGGGTTCAGCACCGGTATGCTTACTTTGGCCAGGGGCTGGCGTACGCGTATCTTTTCCTTTTTCCGCAGGCTCAGCACCAGGGAAGATATACGCTGTGCGTACTGCATTTTTTCTTCCAGTTCGGCATCGATAAGCTTCGGATCTGCTTCCGGGAAATCGGCCAGGTGTACGCTCAGGGCCTTGTTCCGGCCGCTTATACGGTTCAGGTCGCGGAACAGCTGCTCGCTGTAGAACGGCGCTACCGGGCTCATAAGGCGGGCCACGGTTTCCAGGCAGGTATACAGGGTCTGGAAGGCACTGATCTTGTCGCTTTCGTACTCGCCTTTCCAAAAGCGGCGGCGGCAGAGGCGTACGTACCAGTTACTGAGGTCGTCGTTCACAAAATCGCTGATGAGACGGCAGGCCGTATGGGGTTCGTAATTTTCGAACTCACGTTCTACCTTCTGCACCAGGGTATTCAGCAGCGACAATATCCAGCGGTCGATCTCCGGGCGCTCCTGTACATCGGCCTCTTTGTAGGCAAAGCCGTCCACGTTGGCATACAGCGCAAAGAAATTGTAGGTATTGTGCAGGGTGCCGAAGAACTTACGCAGCTCTTCCTGTACCCCGTCGGGATTGAATTTCAGGTTTTCCCAGGGGGCCGCATTGCTTACCATGTACCAGCGCACGGCATCGAAACCGTACTTATCCCCCATTTCGAAAGGATCTACGGCATTGCCCAGGCGCTTGCTCATTTTATTACCGTTACGGTCGAGCACCAGGCCGTTCGATACCACATTTTTAAACGCCACCGAATCGAAAAGTCCAACGGCAATAGCATGCAGGGTAAAGAACCAGCCACGGGTCTGGTCTACGCCTTCGGCGATAAAATCGGCCGGGAAGTTCTTCACATCACCGCCCATATAGTGATTCTGGGCGTAGGGCATCGCCCCGCTGTCGAACCATACGTCGATCAGGTCGGTCTCGCGGCGCATGGGTTTGCCGCTGTCCGAAACCAGTATGATATCGTCCACGTAGGGACGGTGCAGGTCAAAATTTTCGTCGATCACGTTGGTAGCCATCAGTCCGGCGTCTACGGCTTTCTGTACTTCAGCACGCAGTTCGTCTACGCTGCCGATGCATTTTTCAGCGCCGTCTTCGCTGCGCCATACCGGCAGGGGCACACCCCAGTAGCGCGAACGGCTCAGGTTCCAGTCTACCAGGTTCTCCAGCCAGTTGCCAAAGCGGCCGCTGCCCGTGCTTTCGGGCTTCCAGTTTATGGTCCTGTTCAGTTCGATGAGGCGGTCCTTGTAGGCGGTGGTCTTTATAAACCAGCTGTCGAGCGGGTAATACAGCACCGGTTTATCGGTACGCCAGCAATGCGGGTAACTGTGTTCGTAGGTCTCTTTTTTAAAGAGCTTACCTTCTTCCTGGAGGCGCAGTACAATGCGTTCGTCCACGCTCAGATAGGCTTTCAGCTCGCGTATCTTACCGTTCGCTTCGAGTATCTTTTTCTGTTTTTCGAACTCGGCCTGTTTTTCGGCGTCGTTCAGGTAGGCTTCTTTTACAAATTCTTCGCCGTAGAGGTACACGCCGTCCTGCACTTCGGGTGTAAAACGCCCGCGTTTGTCTACCAGGGTAAGGCTGCCGATGCCGTTGAGCTTAGCCACTCTAAAGTCGTCGGAGCCGAAGCTGGGCGCAATGTGTACGATACCTGTACCATCGGTGGTGGTTACAAAATCCCCGGTAACGATGCGGAAGGCGTCGCCATCGGCAGGCTGTGCAAAGGGCAGCAGCTGTTCGTAACGCAGGCCGGCCAGTTCCGAACCTTTCAGGGTATGCAGTATGCGGTAGGGAATGATCTTATCGCCGGCTTTGTAGGCATCAAAATCGGCATCGAGGCCTTTTTCATTAAAATAAGCCCCTACTCTGTCTTTAGCCAGCAGTACGGTAATGCGTTCGTGCGAATAGGCATTGAAAGTCTCTGCCAGCACATAGTCGATGTTCTTTCCTACAGCCAGGGCCGTGTTCGAAGGCAGGGTCCAGGGCGTGGTGGTCCAGGCCAGTACGTATACGTCAGCAGTGGCAGGCAGGCTGCCTTTATCGCTCAGTTTAAACTGCACCACGGCGGTACGGTCCTTTACGTCGCGGTAGGCGCCGGGCTGGTTCAGTTCGTGCGTGCTGAGGCCGGTGCCCGCGGCCGGACTATAGGGCTGTATGGTGTATCCTTTGTACAGCAGGCCTTTATCGTAAAATTTCTTCAGCAGGAACCATACGCTTTCGATATAGTCGCGCTCAAAGGTGATGTACGGATCGTTCATATTTACCCAGTAGCCCATACGGCGGGTAAGATCGTTCCATACGTCGGTATATTTCATAATGGCCTTGCGGCATTCATTATTATATTCTTCAATGCTGATCTTTACGCCGATATCGTCTTTACGGATACCAAGGCGTTTTTCCACTTCCAGTTCTACCGGAAGCCCGTGTGTATCCCAGCCGGCCTTGCGTTCCACGCGGAAGCCCTTCAGGGTTTTGTAACGGCAGAACAGGTCCTTTACCGTGCGTGCCATTACGTGGTGAATACCCGGCACGCCGTTGGCGCTGGGCGGACCTTCATAAAAGACAAAGGTCTTGTCGGCAGGACGCGTTTCCACGCTCTGCTCAAAAATACGGTTGGCAGCCCAGAACTCCAGTACATCGCGGTTCACCTTCGGCAGATCGAAGGTATCATAAACAGTATATTTCGTATTTTCCACAGCTGCTTTTTAAAAATAAGGTGCAAAAATACGAAAAATGCATCAAGGATGTACCAGCCTCTTTGCTTAACATGTTATGAAAAAGCTATATCCGGCTCCCTTTCTGCTCTTTGTGCATAAAAAACGGCGGTAGCGCCTGTTTTAAACTATCTGTGCACCTGCCCGGCATTTTATACAAACTAAACCGCTCCCTGAAAGTTAAGGTCCGGCAAAGCCATGAGTATACTTATTTGGCAGACTAATAAATCACAACCACCTGATTTTCAAAATAAAAAAAAGATCATATTTAACATTGGTGATACTAAACTAACATTACCTTTACTATAGTGAAAAACAAAATCCATTATGAAACTACTTTACAAATTGATGAGCTTTGCCCTGCTCTTTATCTCAACGGGGCTTTACGCACAGGTTTATGTAAGTGATACAACGGCCAAGCAGTACATTACGGGCTATGGCCAGACCTTTACTTCTACCTTTACCGCTATTCCCGGCGGCGGCTGGGGCACCGGAACGCTGGTGGTATACATTGACGGCGACTTCGGCGATAACGTGGAATACATTACCGTAACCGACGAAGGCGGAAACACCATTGGTCAGGCCGGACCGTACAGCAACGGTATGGACTGCAGCGGGCTGGACTCGGTCGAGATCCCCTTCAACGCCCTCAACATCGATACCTGGCTGGCTACGGGCAACAACGTAAGTTTTTCCTTTGCCCCCACTACCGATGTAGACCCGGGGAACTGTACGGCCTCGTATTTCCAGTGCCGCATCAAATACAATTTCTGTATTGCCGGCGTTCCGCAGAACCTCGCTTTCTTTACCCTGAGCGACTCCCTGTTCTGTAAATACGACAACGGCATCACACTTACCGGTCAGCCTGCCGGAGGTACCTTCAGCGGCCCCGGCGTTACGGGCAATACCTTTAGCCCGGCCACACTGCTGCCCGGAAGCGTAAATATGATCACCTATACGGCTACCGACGGAATCGGCTGTACCACTACCTTCAGCCGTCCGATACGTATCTTAAGAGCGCCCATGGTATCTGACACGGTTGCCTGCCCCGGCACAGCGCCTGTACTCAGTGTAGATGGCGGCGGTACCTTTGTATGGTTCTACAACAACGGCCTTACGCAGGTGGTAGACTCAGGCAATGTAGTGAACGCGAACCCGATAGACCAGACAACCAGTTATTATGTGGCCCGTTTGAGTACCACGTCTTCTTTTGGTGTAAACTCCCTCACTACGGCCAATGCCCAGATCGCAGACCACAATAACACTTCCGGTGACGACCGCGGCGGTATTGCCATTACACCCAACTACGTTTACGTGGTAGGTGACAACAATACCGTACGTGCCGATGCCTCCAACCTGGCCAACCAGGTATCCCTGCCCATCCGCGACGCTCTTTTCAGTGACCTGGAGACCGGCGAACTGTTCTCTTTGTGGAGCACCACCGATAACGACAACCCCAACTACAACAACAGCTTTATGACGGTAGATGCCCTACAGGGACTGGATGTGAACATGAACTTTACCGGCGTCATCACCCCGATCGATATCCCCTTCCAGGTGGACTACGGTTCCGGTATCTTTGCCGGCTACGGTTTTGTTGGTGTATACAGCAATGCCGACGGACACATTTACGTGATCAGCCTGAACGACTTCAGCGTGCAGGACATGGGCGACCACTCGGCAATGACCCTCTACGGTTCGGAGAACTGGAGCGACTGGGGCGTGCTAGAATACGACGGACTGGACTTCCACGTACTGTACCGCTCCTGGGACGGTTCGGGCAATGAGATCCGCCGCCGCAACCTGACCACCGGTAACGAAACTACCGTGATCGACTTTACAAGCGGGGTAAACGATCTCTCGTCCTTTACCTTCTCTCCCTGGAACAACCGCTGGTATTTCCACCATGAAGGCGGCTCCGGCACCTTTGGCGGGAACCTCGAAACCATGGGTTTTGCAGACGGAACCTTCAGCAGTACCGTACTTACCAGCAACAGCCTGGGTTGCTACAGCGAAGTAGAAGTAGTGGTGAATACCATCGACCTGGGCCCCGACCGGATCAGCTGCGACTCAGTGGGTCCCGTGGTACTGTTTGCCGGACTGGGTTACAGCTCTTATACCTGGAACAATGTGAACAACAACTACAACGCCTTCCCGGTAACGGAGAGCGGTGTATACATCGTAGAAGCGATTGACAGCTACAACTGTACCATCAGCGATACGGTTATTGTAACGGTGAACAACTGTACCGGTATCGACGAAAACGAAAGCCTGGTAAGCGTAAGCCTGTACCCTAACCCCGTTCAGGATAATGCCACCCTGGCCATTGAATCGGTGAAGAACCAGGAACTCCAGGTACGCATTACCGATATGCAGGGACGTACCTTACAGAACTACACCGTGCAGGCTATGCAGGGCAGCGCTAACTTCAACATCGACGCCTCGGCCCTGAAACCGGGCGTATATATGATACAGCTGGGCTCTGAACGTATGTACAAGACCATTTCCTTTGTGAAACAATAAACCGTTAAACGTTCATTAATACAATGTAAAAAAGCCGTTCCGTTCACTGCGGGACGGCTTTTATTTTTGCTTCCGGGGCACGCTGCGGCAACTATATTATTTAGCAAAAAAGGCTTTGCGTTATCAAATGAAAGCCATAAATTCGCAGCCGTCAATTAAACTTATATTTCAGCAATGAGCGTTCTGGTAAACAAAGATTCTAAGATAATCGTACAGGGTTTTACGGGTAAGGAAGGTACATTCCATGCCGAGCAGATGATTGCCTACGGTACCAATGTAGTGGGCGGTGTTACCCCGGGTAAGGGTGGCAGCGAGCACCTGGGCAAACCGGTTTTCAATACCGTTGCCGACGCCGTTGCCGGCGCCCAGGCCAATGTAAGTATCATTTTTGTTCCGCCTGCATTTGCGGCCGACGCCATTATGGAAGCTGCCGAAGCGGGTATTAAAGTAATTGTATGTATTACCGAGGGCATCCCGGTAAAAGATATGGTGGCCGTTAAGAATTACCTCAACGGTAAAAACGTTACGCTCATCGGGCCCAACTGCCCGGGTGTGATCACCTCCGACGAAGCCAAAGTGGGTATTATGCCCGGTTTCGTATTCAAAAAAGGCCGCATCGGTATCGTATCCAAATCGGGTACGCTTACCTACGAAGCTGCCGACCAGGTAGTAAAAGCCGGCATGGGTATCTCTACAGCCATCGGTATCGGCGGCGACCCCATCATCGGTACTACCACCAAACAGGCCGTTGAACTGTTCATGAACGATCCGGAGACCGACGCCATCGTTATGATCGGTGAGATCGGCGGTAGCCTGGAAGCAGAAGCTGCCCGCTGGATCAAGGAAACCGGCAACAAAAAACCGGTGATCGGTTTCATTGCCGGACAAACTGCGCCCAAAGGCCGCAGAATGGGCCATGCCGGAGCCATCGTAGGCGGTGCCGACGATACGGCCGAAGCCAAAATGCGCATCATGGGCGAGTGCGGTATCCACGTAGTGGCCTCCCCCGCCGATATCGGCAAAAAAGTAGCCGAAGTAATGGGCGTACACGCTTAATACATAAAAACATACTTCATAAAAAAAGTCCCGTTCTGCGGGACTTTTTTGTTATACCTTATTTTCTTTTGCTTTTACTGCAGGGCACTGTAGAATACTTCCTGTATACGTGCCCGGATATTTTTGTTCATAAGCAGTTTATTCTCGGCATCGGGATGCACGCGGTTGCTCAGGAACACGTACAGGATACCCGTTTCGGGGTCCATCCATACCATAGTACCGGTAAAGCCCGTATGCCCGTAGCTGTTGTAGGAAACGCACTCGCAGGGCGTTCCGCCTGAATTGGGCGCACGGTCAAAGCCCAGGGCCCGGCGGTTGCCGTTGGCACAGAAACGGCATTTGCTGAACTCTTCTACCGTTTTTGCTGACAGGTAACGTACACCGCCATAGCTGCCTTTATTGAGGTACATCTGCATCATTTTGGCCAGGTCGTTGGCATTGCTGAAGAGTCCGGCATGCCCGGCCACCCCGCCGCACATGGCTGCGCCCTGGTCGTGTACATAACCGTGTATCAGCTGCCTGCGCCAGTAATTTTCCTGTTCGGTAGGCACAATACGGTCGCGCGGAAAACGTTCCAGGGGTTTAAAGCCCAGGGAATAAGCTCCCAGCGATTTATAAAACATCTGCTGCACCATCTGGTCCAGGGGTTCTTCTTTCCAGCGTTCCACGATGGCCTGCATAAAGTAAAAGCCGAGATCGCTGTATACGTAACTGCCCCGGGCGCCCAGCGGCGAAGCGTACATTTTGATATACATACTGTCGCGGTAGGTATCCAGGATATACATGCTGTCGGCTACCTGCCTGGTCTTGCCCGGAACCGGTGTACGGGAATACAGCGCAGGCAGCAGCTTTTTGTTAGCGTCCATGGTCTGCAGGTAGAACGGTATCCAGGCTTTGAGCCCGGCCTGGTGCGTCAGTATATCCTCTACACGTATGTTCTCTTTATTGGTGCCTTTTACATAGGGAATATAATGGCCAAAGGTCTGTTTCAGGTCCAGGGCCCCCTCGTCGTACATTTTCATTACGGCGCCGAGTGTTGAGGTAACTTTGGTAACGGAAGCCAGGTCGTAGATATCGCTGTTGATCACCGGGCGCTCCTTTTTATAGGTATGGTGTCCGAAGCTTTTGTAGTAGATCACCTTACCGTTCTTGGCCGCCAGTATCTGGCAACCCGGGTAGGCTCCGGCGGCAATGCCTTCCAGTGCAATTTCATCGGCTTTTTTAAGGCGGGCCGAAGTTACACCGAATTCTTCGGGCATGGTGTACTTCATGCGGATGGGCATACGGCTGTCGAGCCCGAAACCGGCCTTCCAGCGCTCCGAGATGCTCACCGGCAGGTGCCCGCGCGACTGTATACCGCCAAAGATCAGCTGTGCCGCCATCGACTGTGCATAGGCATTGTTCTGGTAGGCCATTACCACGGAACGCAGCTTGTTCTGTTCCGGCAGGGCATGCAACGAATAGGCATTGGCAAATACGGTAAGAACGGTATTGTTCTGTTCCGAAATGCTTTTTACCAACTCCCAGTCGCCGGCGTAGATCTTATAGTTCTTCCAGGGATTTTTATCGGACTTGTGTACCGATACGATCACCGTAGTATAGTCTTTGAGCGAACGTACAAATTCAGCATCTTTCTTTGTATCGCGGTCTTCGGGCATATCAAAGGCCACCATGGGAAAGTACAGCTGCAGGGTAGAATGAAAGGCCTCGTCTTTTTCGCCACCCAGGCGTACCAGCGCTATTTTCTGGGTCTCCAGGTTTTGCAGGGGCAGTATTTCGTTCTCATTCTTAATGAGGGTCATGGCGTTCTCGTACAGGCTGCGGTTCAGGTATTCGGCATCGGTGGTGAACAGGTCTTCGTATATACCTTCCGTTTTTACGGTCTGCGGACGGGTGAGTCCCAGGCGGTATTTACAACGCAGTACGCGTTTTACTTTCTGCTCCATTTCTTCCGAAGAAAGGCGGTTGCTCTGCACGGCTTCGAGCACTTTGGCAAGCACCACTTCAGGGTCTTCGGGCATCAGCAGCACATCGGCCCCGGCTTCCAGGGCGCGTACGGAAGCTTCGCCGGAAGGAAAACGGTCGGCCACGCCCTTCATATTCATGGCATCGGTAAAAACAAGCCCATTGTACCCCATTTCTACACGCAGTTTTTCATTTACGATACGGCGGGAAAGCGAGCTGGGCAGGTTGGGTGTGGAATCGAGCGCCGGCACAGAAAGGTGTGCCACCATCATGCTGCCGATACCGGCATCGGCCAGGGCCTTAAAGGGAAAGAGTTCCAGCGAATCGAGCCGCTGCCGCGAAAAAGGGATCAGGGGCAGGTCTTTATGCGAGTCTTTATCCGTATCCCCATGGCCGGGAAAGTGTTTACCGCTGGCCAGCACGCCGCCTTCCTGCAGACCGGCCGTAAGGGCAATGGCCTTTTGCACCACGTTGTGCTTGTCTTCCCCGAAAGAACGGGCCCCGATAATGGGATTGGCCGGGTTGTTGTTTACATCGAGCACGGGCGAAAAACTTACGTTCACCCCGATACGGCGGCACTGACGGGCCATTTCCAGGCCCAGCCTGCGTATCAGTTCGGTATTTTCCACGGCGCCCAGGGTCATCTGCCAGGGAAAACGCATAGCGCTGTCGAGCCGCATACTCAGGCCCCACTCATAATCACCGGCCACCAGCATGGGCACGCGCGAACGCGCCTGGTAGCGGTTGGTCAGTTTTGCCTGTTGCAGCGGATTGCCCTGGAAAAAGATAACGCCGCCCGGTTGCAGGCGTTCCACCAGCTGTTCCGTTTCGGTATAGGCCTTTTCGGTCTTGTTGCTGTAAGTCGGCACCATAAGCAGTTGTGCAGCGCGCTGCGTGGGCGTAAGTGCATTAAAAACAGAATCGACCCATACGCGTTCCCTGTCCGAAGCGTAGCGGTTCAGCTGAAAACGCTCGCGATACCCGATCTCTTTACGGGCGTTGCCCATCAGTACCGACAAACCCAGAAATATTCCTAATGCACCATTCATAGAACAAACAATCCTTTTTACAAAAATAACAGGAGCCGCAAGGCCGACGGGAATTTTCGCTTTTTTTAATTCATAGCCCTTTGTGAATTTCAGGGCTTTCCGTTACGTATACGCAAAGGTCTGCCTTGTTTTATAAACGAAAAACGCCGATTTATCGTTATATTTGTAACAAGTATTTAACGTCATGTTACTTTCACGATTCGGAATATTCAAACAGCGCAAGCCCCGCGAGTTCAGCTACAAACCGCTTTATTACAAAGAGGAGGAAGAAGTAGACACGCTCAGCGACCCGGGGGAACGCATCCGCGCAGCCTACGGCAGAAACGAAGGCGGCAGCAGTATGCGCGATAAAATGGAGAGCCGCCGTCATTTCGGTGGCGGGTATGATCCTGCCAAAAGCTCGCGTAAGCTCATCTTTTTGCTGATGCTGCTCGGTATTATTGCTGTGGTGTATTTTGTGTACCTGTAGCTTCTGCGGCCTGTTTAGGCTCGGGTTCCACTTCCAGTATAGTGTACAGGCTCATGTCCCGCTCTTTTCCCTTCAGTTTGATCGTACTTACAAATTCGGCCTCGTAGTAGGGGTATAATTTGAGGCGGCGTACCACGAATTCGCTCACCAGTATCTTTTTATGCAGCGGATGGCACTGGTTCAGGATACGTTCGCTGGTGTTCACCACATCGCCGTGGAACACGATATCGCTTTTAAGCTTGCCCACGATGGCCGTAATTACCCGTCCGCCGTGGATGCCCGCCTTAAATTCCGGCCGTATGCCGAATTCCGCTTCGTAGCGGTTGCGCAGCTTGCTCAATATCTCTTCCATCTCGAAATAACAACGGATGCAGTTGTTCTTTTTAATGCCGTCTTTAATATCCCAGGTGATCACCACTTCATCGCCCACGTACTGGTAAATTTCGCCTTTGGTGCGGGTAATGGCGGGCGAAATATCGTTAAAGAAGTTCACCAGCAGCTGGTGGTACTTGTGCGGCCCCAGCATTTCGGCATAGGTAGTGGAGCTGTTCAGGTCGATGAACATGAACAGACGCTCTTCGGCACGGGGACGAAAATAACGCCCGAGCACGTAGTTGATCAGCACCCGGGGCCCCAGGATACGTGAGGTGAGACGTATAAAGTTGAGCAGGAAGCTGATGAGCAGGGTAAGAATAATGAAACGGAAAATGGTTTCGGGCGTGGAAAATATGAACTCGATCTTTTTTGTATACAGGCGGTTGTATTCCTCTTTACTGAGCAGTACGGCATACATAACGGTACTTACCACGATAGACATAAGAAAAAGGCCGCCCATGGCCAGGGTACGCGCCGCCAGGGATACGGCAAAGGTACTGTGTGCCTCCAGGGTCTGGGTGTATTGTTTTTCGTAAATACGCAGTACAATACCGATAAAGACCCCGGCCAGTATGGAAATGATGACCAGGTGCTCATCGATGTTCCAGAAAGAAAAATTGAGCGTGAACGAGATCACCATGCCCAGGGCGGCAGATTGCAGCACGTATTTGATGACCTTTTTGGAACGTTTGAGTGTTTTTTTGCCCAGGCGCTGCGTAAAACCGTTCTTTTCTTCCAGGATCTCCTTCAGTTTCTTGATCTTGGCTACGTTCTTTTCTTTGAGTACGGTATAGTGCTTATCGGCATAATGGGTAAAGAAATGGGTCTCGTTCAGGTAGCTGGCCTGTACTTCGAGCCAGTCCTTCTCGCTGTGCTGTTTGCCCAGCCATTCTTCCCATTCGGCACGGAGTCGTTCGCCCGATTCGGTAAAGTTCACCTTGCCCATGCCCAGGCGGTCGGCATCGATCATGCAGGCCTCCAGGTTGCTTTCGGGCTCATGCTTGTAGCGGGTGGCATTGATGCAGGACAGTACGCTGGCAACGCTTGCCGGCGGAAATCCTTCTTCCACCAGGAATTCAGAGGCCAGGCGCATACTTTCGTCTTCGTGCCCCAGGTATTTGACGCAATAGCCGGTATCGTGGAACCAGGCGGCAATGAGTAGAATCTCCATCTGTGCGGGCTCCAGTTTTTCGCCCAGGCCGATCTCTTCGGCAGCGGACACCACATCTTTGGTATGCTGCACATTGTGATAGAACATCCGGGCCGGCAGGTTCCGTTCCAGGTAGTCTTCACAGTACTCTTTTACCTTATAATACAGCGGCGTTTTATACGACATACGGGATATAAAGGTACAACATACTCTCCTGCACAACAAATTTTCGGCACATCGTTTAAAAATGTACATTTGTACCAAACTTTATGCTTGCTATGAACCGAAATCAAACGGCATTACTTATCGGAATTTCCCTGCTTACCGTGTCTTTTGCACGTCTTGTTCCCCATCCGTTCAATTTTACGCCGCTGTGTGCCATGGCCCTGTACGGGGTTGCCAACAGCCGCAACAAATGGCTGGGGTTCCTGATGCCGCTGCTGGCTATCGTATTCAGCGATGTACTGGTGAATCTTACCGTGCAGAAGGAACATACCACCGTACTGGAATATTTTGCCTCGGTAACGCCCTATTTCGTATATGCCTCCCTGATGCTGGTGGGTGCACTGGGCCTGTTTATGAATAAAGTAACGGCGCCCAAAGTGGTACTGTTCTCCCTGAGCGGCTCCCTGCTGTTTTACCTGCTTACCAATACGGCAGCCTGGATCATCGATATCGGCAACCTGTACAGCAATGACCTGAGCGGACTGCTGCAATCGCTGTACGCGGGCATTCCTTTTTACAACAACGAAATTGCCGGAAGTTTCTTCCTGAACGGCATCGTGGGCGACCTGTTCTTTAACGGACTGCTTTTCGGGGCGCATGCCCTGGTCAGCAAAACGGTTTTCCGCACACAGACCGCATAATATTTGAGGCGCCCCTGAGGCGCTTTTTTTATATCTTTTAGCCTATGAAATTACACACTGTAGATACGGGCCTCTTCAAGCTCGACGGCGGCGCCATGTTCGGCGTGGTGCCCAAGACCATGTGGAACAAGGTAAACCCGGCCGACGAGAACAATATGTGTACCTGGGCCATGCGCTGCCTGCTGGTAGAGGACGGCAACCGCCTGGTGCTGATCGATACCGGTATCGGCGATAAACAAAGCGAAAAGTTTTTCAGTCACTACTACCTGCACGGCGATGCTTCACTGGATACATCCCTGCGTAAACTGGGCTTTGCCCGCGAAGATATTACCGACGTATTCCTGACGCACCTGCATTTTGACCATTGCGGCGGGGCGGTGGAATTTACGCCGCAGAAAGACGGCTACCGTCCGGTATTTAAGAATGCCGTGTACCACAGCAACGATGCTCACTGGCAATGGGCTGCCAATCCCAACCCGCGCGAGAAAGCCTCCTTCCTGAAAGAGAACTTCTCTCCCCTGCTGGAAAGCGGGCGGGTGAACTTCCTGAACAACGGCGATACGCTGGGCGAACACATCGAGGTACATTTTGTGCACGGGCATACCGAATCGCAGATGCTGCCCCTGATCGAATACAAGGGCCGCAAGATCCTGTTCTGTGCCGACCTGGCACCTTCGGCCCCGCACATACGTCCCTCCTGGGTACTGGCCTACGACGTGCGCCCGCTGGACAGTATGCGCGAACGTGAGGAGTACATGACCCGTGCGCTGAACGAAAACTGGGTATTGTTTTTCGAACACGACGCCTTTAACGAATGCGCCACCCTGAAAACGGGCGAACGCGGCATCGAGATCGAACGCACGTTCAGGCTGGACGAGCTGTAATCAGCGGAACGAGACACGGATATCGTCGACGAAGACCGGTTCGGCCGAAGGATTATACACATACAGTTTTAAGAGCCACATCTCCGGGAATGCGGCCGGCAGTGCAAATTCGTGCCGGAAATGCTGCCAGCTTTCGGTTGCAGAAACCGGTAAGGGTGTATCCAGGTGAATATGGTCTGTTCCCTCTAATTCAAGAACCAGCCGGGCCTGGCTGTTACTGCCCGCAGAAAGATAGTCCAGTTCCACGGCACAGCGTGAACGGGCATACGCCGGTATGTCCTGCGGACGGTAGCTGAAGGTGATGCCGAAGGGATCTTCCCCGCCGGCCTTTGAGGCCCACTTTCCACGGAAGACTTTTTCCCTGCTGAGGCTGCCCATGTTATCCCAGCCGATCACCCCTTCACAGTTATTAAAAAAACGGGTACGTCCCCCACCCTTTTCATAGGGAACAAAGGCATCCGGGTGAAACATGCGCAGGGTTTCGGCCACATTGTGCGCTATGATACGGCGGCCCGTTTCGGTGTAGTGTTCCGTAGGCCAGCTCCGGTCCGAAAAGCAGGAATCCGGCACCTGGTGCAGGTTATCTACGACGGGTACGCCTTTACGTTCGTAATACGATACAAGAAGTTTACGGTTCTCTTCCATCAGGTATACGAGGTCTTTACCTGCCATTTCGGTGGCCCGTCCTGTATTTTCGGCGATCAGGTTTAATACGAGGTTCCAGCCGCGCGCACGGGCCAGTTCTATAATTTCATCAAAATCGCGGATACGCGGATTATGCAGGGTATCGATATGAAACGCATAGTTCTTTACAAAATGGCAGGCTATTTCCGCGTGTTTTTTATCATCCTCACTCTTTCCATTCCGCATTCCTTCTGCAGCAATATGGTCATCCCATTCCCTTACATTTTTATGGGGGAAAGCGTATGGAAAATGGAGCACATCCTGTTTCCATGCCTGCAGGTATTGTCTTTGCCGGTCTTCCTTTGTTTTGTAATCATAGGCTTTAAAAGCCAGCAGAAAGCGGTTAAAAAGCGGTGGATTATCCTGCAGCAGCACCAGGCTTTTCCGCAGGGGCGTTTCCAGTTCGGAATAGATCCAGCCGGCCCCGAAAGAGCGCAGGTTCAGTGTTACCACTACCGTCTTTATGCGTGCGGTTTCGGGAATATGCTGCAGCAACACCTTATAAATACCGGCATGCGCGGCGGGTTTGGAAATATCGTACACATCCAGAGAAGGATAGTAACCGGCCAGGAACGTACTGATACTGCTCCGGTTGGTATCTTTTTCGTTCGGTGTGATATTGGACGATTCGCCCACGTACAGTATCTCCGTTTCTGCGGGCAGAGACTTTACCAGGTGTAACATATCGGCATTTTTGTCCAGATCCTCCTCAAACCCGTATTTAGTATATACATAGTTCATCAGGAAGGGCATCAGCAGGATAAAAAGGGCCCGTATGGCCCAGGGACGGTACTTTTTCATAGGCGTCAGAACTGGAAATAGATAAAGGGAAAATCTTCGAGACCGGAGAACACGATGATCGCATAACAAAGTACGCTGTATACGCTCCAGCGCAGTACCAGCGGCCATTTATCCATGCGCAGGTCCAGCCGCCGGGAATACAGGTATATATCGCTCAGGATAAAGAACAGCAGAAATATCCAGACAAAAAGCGGTATGTGAAGTTGTTCCGTGGCTACGACACCTTTACGGAAAGGCAGCTGCAGCATGTGCAGGGCTTCGCCGAGACTCTGGCTGCGGAAGAATACCCAGATAAGCGTGACCAGCGCAGTGGTCTTAAGCACCAGGAATACATGTGTTACGGAAAACGAACGGTAATTGGTATCGATCTTCAGCAGGCCGTTCAGCTGTTTTTCGGCAATATAGAGAACGCCATAGAGCAGGCCCCAGATCACAAAGGTCCAGTTAGCCCCGTGCCACACCCCGCTGACCACGAACACGGTCATAATATTCAGCATCCAGCGCAGTTTATCGACCTTGTTGCCGCCCATAGGGTAATACAGGTAATCGCGGAACCAGGTAGAGAGCGAAATATGCCAGCGTTGCCAGAATTCAGCGATATTGCGGGAGAGGTAAGGCGTGCGGAAATTATCCATGAGCTTAACGCCCATAAGCAGAGCGCTGCCTACGGCAACGGTAGAATACCCGTAAAAATCAGCATAGATCTGGAAGGAATAGAAGAACCAGGCTGTAAAAATATCGGCAGTCCCGTAGGCATCGGGGTTTTTATACACCTGGTTAACGTATAGCGACAGGTTATCGGCAACCACCATTTTAATAAAGAGCCCGAACAGGATCAGCCTCAGCCCCCTGGAGATATTTGTATACGAAAAACGATGTGCTTCGTGCAACTGTGGATTGAGAGAGGAAAAACGCTCGATGGGGCCGGCCACCAGTTGCGGAAAATATGATACATAGAGGGCAAAATAGCCCAGGTGCCTTTCGGCTTTCTGCTGACCACGGTATACATCTATGGCATAGCTCAGGGTCTGGAAGGTGTAAAAGGAAATACCCACCGGCAGCAGCAGGTTAAATAAGGGCAGACGGGTATCCAGGCCCAGTTTTTCGAATACAACATTCGTGCTGCCTGTCGCAAAATCGAGATACTTGAAAAAGAAAAGCAGCCCCAGGTTCATCACCAGGCTAATGAACAGGTAAGGCAGCCGCGCCTTTCGGTCGGGCAGGCGCTCCATACGCAGGGCCGTAAAATAATCGACCAGGGTGGAAAACAGCAGCAGCAGACCGTATTCGGCACGCCAGCTCATGTAAAAAAAATAACTGGCAGCCAGCAACAATATCCAGCGGTAGCGGGCCGGCAACAGGTAATAGAGGAAAATAACGGGTGGTAAAAAAAGAAGAAATTCAATAGAGTTAAACAGCATACATAAAGGTAAAGATGGACCGGATTATACAAGGTAAAGCAGATGATTGTATCGTTGGAGGAAGAGAAAGCTTAGCGCGGTACGGCGTGCATAGAGGCCTATTCTGCAGAAAGAGGTCAGCTTTTTAGTATACAAGATACTGAAAAAAGGGAAACGTTAAAATATTTGCCCGGATCTTTAGTAAAAGAAATAACGCAGGTCCGAAAACAGAACGGAGACCCCGTCAGGAATCTCCGTCTGAAAAAAAAATCATTATGGTGATTTGAAACTAGCCACATTTAGTGCCGGTTTTTGAAGGTTTTACCCTTCTCTCACCGTTGATGGAACAAATATGTGATTTTTAACGGGTAAAGGTGCCGCTCTTTTGATGAACGGCATTGTTGCTTTAACGAACGGTACGCCGGGACAGAAAAACGGTTCGTATCTACCCCTTCCGGGGCCGAATTGCGCCTTTATTTCCCCATATTGTGTATATAAGGTACAAAAAAAGAGCATTTTCACAAGCGTTAAAATAACCAACACAATGAATAACAAACAGTTAATCCCAATGGCACATTCTTTGGACTTTCGATCACAGGTGTTTAATTCTAAACGATTACGATTATGAAAAAGGGACTATTTTTTACGGTTGTGTGCATGATCATAGCACTTGGATTTACATCCTGCAAAAAGGAAGAAGTCAAAGGAAATACGTTTAAAGTACGTATGACGGATTCGCCCGGAGATTTTGTACAGCTGAACATACAGATCACAGGCGTGGATGCCTATATGACCAACAAAGGCTGGGTGAACCTGAGTTCGCAGACCCAGTCGGTGAATGTACTGACGCTGACCAACGGTAACGAGATCGTACTGGCCAATGCCACCTCGGTTGATGCCGGTGTGTATACCAAGCTGCGCATACGTTTTGCCTCACAGGCCAGTATTATGCTGGTAGGCGGCGGTTCTACGCTGGCGCTGAACTGGACAGGCGGTACACAGGAAGTGGAGATCGACATTAACCAGAATATATCTGCCGATGCCGGTGCCAACCTGCTGCTCGACTTTAATGTAGCGCAGTCGGTGACCGAACTGGGCGGTATTTTCTCCCTGAACCCGGTGATCACTGTAATACAGGACGAGGAAACAGGCATACAGGGAACGCTGAACGGCGCCGCCAATGCCATGGTACAGGTAAGCAACGGAAACAATACATATTCGACATACGTAAACGCACAGGGAAAATTTATGCTGAGAGGTCTTACGCCGGGTAACTACACCATAGCGGTGATGGAAAGCGGTTCTGACCAGACCCAGCAGGTAGGAAATGCAACGGTGAACAAAGGAGAAATTACGCAGGTAGGAACACTGGACGTGTAAGGATTTTGGAAAGAGAAACATGAAGAAAAGGAAAAAGGAGTGTCGAAGAGGCACTCCTTTTTTTGTAACGTGTGTCTCGTCCTGAAACAGGTTGCCCGTAAAAAAATTTATTTTATCACCAGACAAATCAGGATCAACAAAATGTCGCCGTCAACATGCAGCAATACGTTCAGCGAGGGGTTTCAAACGATCTCTATATGAAATATAAAGGGTTCTGCAGCCTGCCAAAGTGGTATTGTATACGGTGGTAATCCAGGGTTTTGATAATACGGCGGACCGGCAACACAAAAAACGGTCTTTCCGCAAGAAAACGGCCGCTGAAGGAAGGAATCTTTAATAAACGTAGTAAGAAAAGACAACTACGTTCAGATATACAAATTAGTTTAGTTGAGTTTTAATGTACAGATTAGCACAAACTCATTTCAAACAGCAAAGAATCATATTAAAGTTTACCAGGTTTGATCCTTTGAATGTATGAAAAAGCCCTCCCGTTACAGGAGGGCTTTAAATTATGGGCTCAAAACGGTTAATTCAACACTTTATTTATGGTGTTGTTGGCGTAGGACCTGTGTACGTTGAAATGGTCGGTTGCGTGATTTGTACATTCACACTAGTTCGGTCCGTTCCAATTATAGAACTCGATTGTGTATCCTGGGTAACATTCACATTGAAATTTATGCCTGCAGCTGCAAAGGTGGGATTCGCATTCATATTAGTGACAAAATTCTGAGCAAGAGCATTTAAATCGTTCAACGCGTTATCCGAAATCAAATTTGGATTATAAGATATGTTTAACGTCACCTGCGTAGGGGCAATATTATTAGGCATGCACAACGCATTTGCAGGTTGCTGTGTAGTTAACAATCCGGCATTAAATGCACCAACAATTGAGGTATTTATGATACCCCTTACCTGCGCGTTTAACATAGCTATTGCCTGCCCGCTATACCTGTCGTTCCGATCTGAATTTCTATCAAAATTCGGATCTGTAATATTATCAAAATTATCCATTTCGAGTACGTTCGGAATACCCCCCAGATTGAAATTCTGCCTTACGGTTCTGGGCAGTTCAAACTGCATTACTTTTGCAATATACAGGCTCTCTCCTTCTTTTCGTTGAGATATACCACCTATACCTGCCTGAAATACTACCGTTTGGGTTCCACACTTAGGCGTTGATGTATTAAAGTCATTACCTGTGCCCGTTGCTGTACCAAAATTACTGAAACTCCTTATAATTTGCATACTGCCGGGTGTAACAGCCACTGAGTTATTATTGAACCATAACAATACAGAATTCCCGTTAGGCAGATTTACCTGCATTCTAGGTGCAAATGTATTGGAGGCAACCGTATTAGAATTTAAAGGTTCAGCTCCTTCCAGTTCGGTGCAATCAATTACTCTGTTTCCAGAGAATGAATATGGTGAATAGGATGGATATTTATCAGCAAGCGGATCAATAGAAAAGAAGCGCCCGATACGTGGGTCATGCATCCTAAACGTATAATTAATACTATTTCCCGCTCCCTTCACCTCATCATCACGTTCCTGGCCCTGGTATCCGTAGCGATAACTGCTGTTGTCGGCCACCAGGTCGCGGCTGGCTGCACGCAGGAAGATGTTATCCAGACGGAATGTGCGGGTCCCGGATAAATTCTGACGCATCTGTATACGCAGATTAGGCATGGTCGGTGTAATGGTTACGGTATAGGTACCATTGGTAGACATAGCCAGGTAAGGCACTGGGGTCATGAGACTGAGGCTGCTGGTGGTCACAAATTGCCATACAATGATGTTCACCGCGCCGGCTGTACCTACATCTACATTCATGCTGAGTGTGTAGGTCTGTCCAGGCGTGACGGCAAAGTCCTTATTTGTACCGTGTGTGGGATTGGAGCTGGTTACTTCCAGCATCTGGCTGCCGCCGGATGTAACTACAGAGAGCGTGGCCGCACTGTAGCGCCCCCAGCCGTCGATGGTCTGCACCGCTCCGCCCGACATAACGATCACCGGGTTTTCGAAGTTGGTAAAGTCCAGCGTATCGGTCACATCCACCCACACGCTGTCTTTTTTCTCCGTGCAGCGTTCGTCCATCAGCATACCAAAGGCATAATAGTCGTAGGTATTCCGGATCTCGGGTTCATAGTAGTTATAGGAGGGGCTACCAAAGCATTTCAGCTCTTTACGGTCTGTAACCAGCACCTGCACATTACTTTGATGATTGTTGAGCTCATACTGCTTAGCACCGCGCTCCTGTGTGCCTGCATTAAGTGACACCGGAGTAAAGGACATACGCTTGTGGCGTTTAATGATACCCAGACGATTATTACCATACATAATATTTTCCTCCAGGAAAAAGCCTTCTATATCGGGGTCGGTATCCCCGTCGATGTCTACATTTTTATAGATGGCCAGCGGATTACCCTGGGCGTCGAGTACATAGTATTCGGTTTCCATCAGATCGCCGCGTTCGATATATTTTTGTACCCGGTGTCCCATTGGATCATAACCAAAGTGGATACTGGGGTTCGCAGATGAGGCGCGTATGATTTCAGTAATCTTACTACGTACGTCCCAGCGGGTAGAAGAAATATTTTCCGCAACATCGCTTAATACATTTCCTGCAGCATCATACGTATAGTTTATTGCCCCCTGGTTATCCACATCATAGGTCGCCACAGCTGCCGCCATTCCATCCGCTACGGACCTCAGCCGGTTGGTATTGGGATAATAATCGTAGGTAAGTCTGTCGAACTGTACGGTAGCTTTATCGTAACGGTCCAGGTAACGGATGTTGCCATTGGCGTCATAACCGTAATCTGAACGAAAAGTGTTTGTTTGCGGAGCGGAAACATTCCAGGGGCTAATGGCAGTAGCCAGGGCCAGCTGCAGGTAACTGCGTCCGGAGCGGATGCGGTGTAGCTGGTCATACCCGAACACCTGTAACAGTGCCTCGGACTGCGACTTGTCATCTATCTGTTTCAGGGTATTGTCTATAGCACGGATATTACCGTTGTATAGGCCGTAGCCGTTGTAATAGGTCGCAGGTACATCCAGCAAAAAGCTTTGCGCACCACTGATGGCCTTGTAGTCCTGGTCATAATAGGTAAATGCCGAACCATAGGCATCCCGGGCCACGAACTGGGTAGGGCTGCCTATAGCACCGTCTCCGCCGGGGTCGGTGCTCTCATCGAGCTGCTCACCATTGATCGCTTTTATCCAGCCCTGTATGGTATAGGTATAGTCTATACCCTGTGATTTATAGGGGCCGTATTCCAGACGGGCCAGCGGGCCATGGTAATAGTAATCATATTCTGCATCCGTATCGAACCAGTAACCGTCCGTACTGGTCATGGCTTTTACAAGACGGTTCTGATCATCATACGTGTAACGATGTATCAGTTTATCCTGGCGACTGGCATTCAGAGATACAGAACGTACATTGCTACTCAGCATATCGTATACATATTCTACTTTGTGATAGCGGAAATTGTAATCGAAGTTCAGGGGATCGGTACTGGCTATGTTTTTGTTTTCCTGTAACATTCCTCTTACATTCCCATGTGCATCATAATCATAATAGGTAGCTGTAATATAGGACGTACTTGTAATGGCTAATCCAGCCCCCATGTGGTATGTTGCATAGGCCAAGCGTTTACGCAGGTTGCCCTGTGCAAAGAACCCGGCGGGGTAATAACCGCTTGTCGGAGCCACATCGTAAAAACTAAGCACATATTCAGCCTTGGTGAAGCCAGTCGTTAAAAATGTATTGGCATTGGTGGGGTTATGCAGGTAGGCCAATGTTGGCGTAAGCGCATCGGAGCGGTTCATTACCCCGGATTCTGTCACCCGCCCCTGGGCATCATATTTAGTATATGAGTATGCTGTTGATGCCTGACGGGCACTTTTTGATATTATGATCCTGCTCAAATTGTCGTAATAGTAACTTGTCATACCACCATCCGGAGTCTGCTTACGTATTGGATTTCCAACGGCGTCATATCTACATCGCGTTGTCAGCATATAGGCCTCTGCGGTAGCATAGCTGATGTTGTTATGTTTGGGTTTGAACTCGGTTCCGGCGTTCCGGGCGCTATTCACGGCTACCATATCGCTCAGGGGCAGGCGTGTAACCGCTTTGGGAGGTACGGTACGCACCAGCATACCGGCACGGTCGTAGTAAAACAGCGTAAAATGATATTCGTCGCTGGTATAGGTGGCTTCCAGGGTTTCCAGGGCGCCCATGCAGCGGCTGATGTAAGCCAAGCGGTAGGCATTGCGTACACTGTCCAGGTAGGCCTGGTAATCGTTCCAGGCATTTTCGGCGGCAAGGCCTAATAAATAATCGGTACAGGGGTCTACAATAGTATCCTGGGGAGTGGGTACGGTAGGTTCGTAACAGTCCACTTCGTA
>JBQVOK010000003.1:0-551979 GCA_052437175.1 Flavobacteriales bacterium | reverse complement strand
ATGCCGTCGTACATATAGTTATTGCTGCCCTGGGTATCGATCAGGTCATCGCTGAACGCCGAACTGCTGATCGCATCCCCCACATGGTCCAGCTGGTTCTGCGGACCATTGTAGTTGAACCCTGTTACCAGGGACGATACCGTTTTGTACCAATAGCTCATATCGTCGCTCAGCTGTGCATTCTTATTGTAACGCTTAAAGGTAATTATATTTCCATTTGCATCGTACGTGTAATTACTGCCGTACTTCAGCGTCTGGCTTACCCCGCTGAACGTGTACTGACCCGAGGCATGCATATTGCTCTTTTCGTAAGTGCGGTGCTCTGTGATGCGGTTCAGCTGGTCGTACTGGTAAGCATTGCCCAGCACGGCCATCGGCGCCTCCTGTATGCTCATGTGAGCCGTGGTCATGCGTACAATATTGCCGTTGAACATACCCCGCGGACTGCCGGCAGCCTGGTGCTGCAGGGCATAGTTGCCATACGCCGTACCGGCGATAACCGGGCTGAATTTTACATTCACGGGCTGTATGGCCGTGTAATCGCTGTTGTTGTAATCCAGCACAAAGCCGTAGGCATCGCGGCCGCTGAGCACATTGTTATTGCCGGCCAGGGTATGCAGTCCGTCGCGGCCCGGGTCGTATTCCGGGTTAATGGCCCCGGCATTCACCGCCTTGAGCCAGCCCTGTAATGTGTAGGTATAGTCGCTGCCCTGTACCTTTTCTTCACCCGTTTCGGTACGCATCAGCGGTCCGTGGGCAAAGTAATAGTAGCGGGCATCCTTATCATACAGGTATCCGTTGGGCGAACTTTCCGCCACCGTAAGGCGGTTATCGGCATCGTAGGTGTAGCGGTAGAAGTACTGGTCGTACCGGCCTTTCTGGTAATGTACCTCGTTCACCTTACCGCTCAGCAGATCGTAATAATAATCCGTTTTGGTATAGCGCTGCCCGAAGGGCGCCAGGGCCGGTACATCTTCCAGCACGGTTTTTACGTTGCCGTGTATATCGTAACTGTACGAGATGCTGTGCTGGTAATTCAGTGCCGCTTCATTGGCCCGGTACTGTACCTGTGCCACCCGGAAGCGGGTGTTCTCCGCTACAAAATTGTAATTGTTGTTCGGGAAGCTGATCTGCACATCGTAGATCGTACGTGTAATTTCCTGCTTATAGGTATTGGTAAGGGTTCCGCTGGTATAGGTAAGCTTTTTCTCGCCCACTTCAGTTACCCGGCTCAGGTTATCGTATTCGGTATAACTTTCGTACCGGGTTACCACAGATCCCGCGGTTTGCGTACGGTTGCGCTGGGCGCTGTTGATGCTGCGCACCGGGCGGCCCAGGTCGTCGGGATACAGCTCTGTAAAGCCTCCGTCGGGCGTTTCGGTCTCTATAGCCACATTCAGGGAGTTGAACTTATAACGGCTCTCCATGGTGTGGTTGGGCTCATAGGTCCAGTTTACCGTTACATTACTGCCCTTCCAGGTACCGTCGCTGTTAAAGGCCGTGGATGCCAGCGGGTTTACCCCCTGCGGCGGTACGGTCATTACCAGGTTACCGGCCTGGTCGTAATAATAGAGTGTATAATGGTGCTCCGACTTCAGGTAGGTCATGTTGAAGTTCTCTGTAGCACGGCAATTCAGGTTTTCCATCAGGAAGCTGAGCTGCTGGTCGAACCAGGCATCGAACTGTGCCTGCCCGGCCGCCTGGGCCATTTCCTGCAGGTTCTCGTAGCAGTCGTCTGTGGTATCGGGCTCCGGCAACTGCGGTGTGGCAACACAAAGACTTTCGCGCGGACAGGCGGAGGTCTTTATAACGATATAGCCAAAGTTCACGCTAGCGCCCAGGTTACTGAACGTGATCTCGGCATTAACCGCATCGTACGAAAGTTTATTGCTTACAAAAGTGGTGAGTACGCGATAATCTCCGTTGGCCTGCTGTGCCACCTGGAAGAAGGGCTGCATATAAAAACTGCGCACCTTATGCATGGGTATCAGGTTATCGGCCAGGTCGCGGAACTCGATGCCGCAGCCGGCACAGCTGCCTGTAGTTACGCCCTGCGGCAGGATCAGCGCACAGGTCTCACGGGTTTCGTAACAGTTCTGTGAACAATCGGAAGCTCCGGCCGTGCATATTCCGCCCTCGCAGGACTCCTGGCAACAGGCCCAGTCAAAGGTGGTCTCCGGCATTTGTATACTAAATCCGGCGCACTGAGCCGTACCGTTTACCGTATAGGTCTGTGTCTCACTTATGGGGCCGCGGTTAAACAGGAAACTGCTCCAGCCCTGCAGGAAGGTTCTGATGCCTTCGGTGCTGCTGAGTCCGCAGAAAGGCAGTTCGGTGCAGGTTTGTGTATAGAAGTTTGTATCTGCCGAAACCGGGAAGGTCGTATTGTAATTGCCCGTAGTTACACTTTCGCAGGCTCCGTTACCGGCAAAATAGGTATTGTACTGGGTCATGGCCTCGCGCAGGTAGGTTACGGGGGCGCTTACCGTGCCGGCACCCAGGGCGGCTGTGAGATCGGCTTCCAGGATCATGCCCAGCGGGTTTGTGGCATTATATCCGCCGCAATAGCTCAGGCTGTACTGTTCAAAGCGGTCCAGCATAGTACCATAGGCCGTTTGCTGTGCCGTACTCATTTCATCTTTATCGGCGATACAACCCGAAATAAGCTGATCGGCCCAGAGACGGGCATTGTTTTCAGCCAGTTGGGTACAGTAAGCCCCGTTGTTGTTAAAAAACTGGCTGTTGCTGTTGTTGGCGGCCTCCATTTCGTCCTCGCCAATGCCGTCCAGCTCATCCGGTTTTTTTACAATGGCCCAGGCATCACTGCTGTAATCGCATCCGGACGGACGTTCATCGTAGTAGGCATTTTCTTTCAGCATCAGGTAGCTGCCGCGGAATATCTGCCAGGCAGCCCGGTTCTGGTCTGCAGCAGATAATACCGGCTGACTGTAGCTTTGTATGGCCAGGTACCAGAGCGTCTGATCGGCTCCGTAGGCATCCTGCTGATGCAGCATATCATTTTTAATAGACGTATAGGGCTCATCTTCCTGGTTGCCACTGCTGAAGTAGGGGCCCAGGTGTGTGGAACCCACGCCCGTCTGTGCGGCGGTATGATCCTGCGGGTTCATCCAGCCCAGGTTTTTGGCTTCGGTATGGTTCTCTACCTGCGACATACGCAGATCGAACAAACCCTCGCGGTTCTGCCAGCTGAGGCAATGCTCATACCAGCAGTATTCCGGGTGCGCCTTTACCAGTTCGCGCTCCCATTCCTCCGGCCAGCTGTCCATGGCCCGTATGGCTTCGGTACTGATCGTGGGTGGAATAACATAGGGTGAAATGTTGAGCGTTCCCGATGCAGGATTCGACTGGCCGGCAATACGTAAGAGTTTTACCTCTGCCCAGAAGCCCGCCGTTTCGTATACCTTACCAAAACCGATCGCCGGATCGGCCCCGGTAATGCCGGCCGGGGCCGGACGTATCTGCTGCAGCATCTGTATATACATGGCATCGCAGCGGGTATTGGCCGCCTCCAGCAGTACGGCTGCCTGCTCCTTATCGCCCAGGTCTTCCAGGTCCGGACCGGGATCACAATCGGTATAATCAATAGCATTCACTTCTGCATTCACAAGGTCCTGCAATGTTTTTTCGGACAGGGTGTTATTGCCAGGATGCATGGCATTTCTGAGGTTCTGGTAGGCGGCTTCTTTGTCCCAGACCAGCCTTTTACTGATCTTATATACACCCACTTCGTCAAAATAGGCCGTAAAATCCATGGTCTGCTGCGCCTGTGTGGTACAGGCAGGCGTGCCCGGTCCGCCCGGTGCAATGCGGCGGGTAAGAACCCCGTTGTTATAGGTGGTACCACCCATCGTAAGCGGAACCGGCACATTCCCGGGACCGGTAACCACAATTTCCAGGTCGTACTCGCAGAAGATACAGATGCCCAGGTTGGCAAACTCTTGTATATCTTCTGTATACTGGTAACTGAATGATACGCTGTTGCCAGGCATATCGTTCAGGTGATTGTAGCTTATTTCGCTCGTATGTGTAACCGGATCGTATACATTGTTACCCATCAGGTTCACAGTAATGTTCTGCGGATCGTATTTGCTGCTGTTGTTGGCCGTGGGGCTGCCTGTCAGCGCTTTTACATTTTCCGGGGCCTCGCCGCCCAGGGCCGTGGCAATGGTGCGGTCGCTCTGGTCCACGTAAGCAATACTGATCTGCCCGTTGGCATCCACCACTACATTCTTTTTATAGTGTGATGCATTACCTACGTTGCGGCCAAACAGGCGCTGCAGCTCGGTAGAGGTGGCATTGGCATAGAAATAGCGCGTTTCACGTCCGCTACCTGTTTTGTACAGCTCGCCCACGCCCGAGGTGGAGATAAGACGCCCCGTTGCATCGGGCATAAATACGGTGCGCGAATATACATAGCCGGCAGCATCGGGTAAGCCCTCATACTGATAGGTGCCATTATCGAGGGCCAGGAAATCGTTATTGGCCGAATAATAACGCGCCACCCCGATCGAACCGGATAGGTATTTGGTAGTGATATGGTCCGTTTCAAAATCTACCTTGTTAAATACCGTACTGTTCACATCCAGGTGACGGCCGGGTTTATAGGCCAGCTGCCGGCATTTTTCAGGGTAAGGCAGCAGGGATACCGCGGGGCGCCCCTCATGGTCGTACAGGGTTTCACCCACAATGGTGGTATTGTCCGAACTCATGTGTGTAAGCACCTGCACCGGGCGGTTGAGGCCGTCGTGGTAGGAAATTACTTTTTTGTATTTAGCCTCTTCGGCATAGGTACACTCCCACTGCCAGTTGAAGTTATTATTACTGTTGGCTCCGGAAATGCCTGCCGGGTTGCTGAAGAACACCGTGGCACTGGTTACCGGGTAGCCGGTAAAATTACCGATCCAGGGGAAGAACTGGGCCTGCGTGTAATCCTGGTTGGTATTGTCGATGATACGGGCTACCGAACGTACCCGGAAATACAGTTTACCGTCGGGGTATTCTTCCTGTATGGGAAACTTGGTCTCTTTGGTAGTGATACGCACCGGCTCTGCCAGCTGGAAGGCCCGGTACGATATATCGGAAAGTGTATTGGCCTGCTGGCCGTTCACGTATATTTTATTGTCGATGTATACCCATTCCAGATCGTACTCCGTAGCACCCGTGATCGTATTCCAGGTTACATAGCGTATATTTCCGCAGCCCGAAGGACCCGCCTGTGTAACGATCTGCGGCGTAGGATATGTATACGAAAAGTCCGGTACAGCAGCACTTATGTTTATACTGGCATATCCTGTGAATGCAGAAGCTCCCAGATTCGCTTTTTTAGGAGCGGGTGACGTATACCCCTCCATGCCGAACAGTGATATCTCGCGGTTTCGACCTTCGGTAAGAGCGGTTTCCATAAGTATTCCCGCCTGCACATCGCGCAGGCTCAGAGCGGCACGGCTCAGGAAAAGCAGGGCCGATGCATTCCAGTACATACGATGCTGCTCTATGGAAATGCCGTCATCGTACACATGCATTTTTTCGATACACTGCCCCTGGTATGCATCGAGTGTTGTATACAGATCAAAATTATCGACAATGCTGTAAACTTCGTCTTCCTGTCTGCCAAAACGCATCGTATATTCATCCACTTTACCACTCAGGAAGCTTTTCAGCACATCGTGGTACTGTTGCATCAGGGTACCTGTAAGGTTATAGGCCATAAAATCCTGTATACGTGCCGGGGAAGGCTGTTCCAGTTCATCCGGCCCCAGCAGGTATGCATCGTTCAGGGCGGCAAGTGCGTTGTTGAACAGGTCAGGGTACAGGTTCTGTATCTCGCTTTTCCACTCTGCCAGGGTACTGTCTCCGGTTTCAATGATCAGGGTATCGATCCGGGCCGACAGATACTGATGAGCCTGTGTCTGCATCCAGAACGGCTCTGCCAGCCAGGTTCCGCGTACTTCATCTCCCGCGTCGGTATTCACATTCTGCAGGATAGTTTCCAGCAGCGGCGCAGCCAATGTCTTATTGGAAGCAGGTACAGCGGCCTTTTTGTTTTGCAGGTTGCTTAAACGCAAGCCTGAATTGTATGACTCACTGATCCCGACACCCGGCACTTCGCTTCCTCCGTGCAAAAGGGGAAGCGACAGTGAAAGCAGGCGGCCTTCAGCTGCCGCAGCATCGTTCAGTTTACTGCATTCGGCTTCATAGGCCGGAATAAAGCGCGTATATACATAAAGAGCATTTACATAATCATCGATGCCTGCCGGGTAATACCCCGCGTAATCGTAGAGTACGCTAAGCAGGGTCTGGTTAAAGATCGTAACGGCGTCGGTCTCCACCGATGCCAGAGCCGTACTGAAGGTGCCGTAGCAACTGCTGTCGATGGCGCTTGTATCACCGAGCAGGCCATTAAATGCACGCCCCGGCATAGCCGCCATTTCACTTACAATACCGCTTCCGCTCAGGGCAAGTGCATCCAGGAAATCTGTCCAGGCCGCGCTGCCGGCAGTAAGAGGAGAAAAACGGTCGCGGGCTTCCAGTATACGGTCAGCAAGTACCTGGTCTTCAAAATAGAGAATGCTCAGGCTGTCGTACAGAGAATCGGCGCGGCTCTGTGCAAGGGGACTCAGGCAGTCTGTTGCCAGGGAATCGAACAGGTTATGGATATGTGTCCGGGCAGCTTCTACCGCAAAATACACGGCATCCAGTTCCGAATTTTTCAGGCTGTTGGCGCTGCTCAAAGGTATGCCTGTTTCGAAATAGGTATTGGCCTGCAGGCTGCTTATTTGTGCCGCACAGGCCTGTTGTTCCGTCCTTTTTGTCTCATAGCCGTTCAGTTCTTCCTTATAACTGTTCTCTATGCGTATATGCTGCAGACCGGGAACATCCCACAGCAGGGTATTCATAAGCTCGCTGCGTTCTTCCCCGTATGCAGCCTGTACCCCTTCCAGCATCGGTTTCATGCGGCTGTAGGCCCACAATGCATAGGCAAAACCCGGCCCTTCCGTCTGGTCTGTATTACTTACATCTTCTTTGAACAGCTGGCGAAAGCTACTGGTCCGCAGATTGTAATAGGTATTCAGGTCCGTAACGAAATTGTCGGCAAAAGATTCCCCTTTATACGCAGCGATGATATTTCTTTTTAGCGTGGCCACCGGCAGCTCCGCCTGTTCCACAGGGTAGTTATCCCTTACTTCATCAATAATATTTTTTACGGCCGGCTCATCGTATACGGCCGGCCCTTCCGAAGCCACAGCCTCATATATAGCTTTTATCAGGTTTCCCTGCATCCGGTAATAGCGCTCATCGGTTTTCTGTAATTCCCGCAGCAGACGGGCTTCCTGTTCCGGATCCAGGTTGCACTCCCCTGCAATGTACATATTCAGCTCTTCGTCATGATAACGATCTTTAGCTTCATTACGTCCGGTAAGCAAAAAGCCTGTATTCTTTTCGGCATACTGGAATCCGGCGGCAAACAGGGTATCGGTTTCATCGGTTATGATACTGTCCCGGCGGGCATCGAGCGCAAACAAAAGCTGTTCGGCCTGCGTCTCAATGCGCAAAGGCTGGTAATGACTTATATAGTTACATTTTTCGGCAAAACGCAGGTACAGTTCCTGCACAGCAGCCGGATAGGAAGCGTTGAGTTCCTCCACCGTTACAGAATACGTATTCAGGTACGCAACGAAGGCTTCGAAACTGGTTGCTTCGTCCTGGAAATAAGCATAATCCAGGGCGGTAACAGCTTCAATCCATTCCGATAAAGCATAAAGTCTTGCCCCCCGGTTCTCCGCGATCATCTTTGTAAATGCTTCGCTGAAAAGAAAGGCGTCTGCCGGCAATTTTTCGTATATATATTCTTCGGTATAATAAAGGTATTTCCCGGCAAGGGCATCAAACAGGAACTGCCGGTGAAGCGCTCTTCCGTTCTCTTCAAAATCAGGATGGGTATAGTATTCCCTGGCAAAACGAAAATCAAGTTCCTGCAGATGCTGCTGCACATACGTACGAAAAGGGCCCGCGAGCACCTCCTGTAACATGGATTCATAGGCCGCAGGAGCCGTTATATCATTCGCCTGCATGTACACAAGATCGGCCTCCGTATATAAAGCGTCGGTCAGCAGATCATACTGATTTCCATACAAAGCCACCCGGGCTGCGTACATGGCTGTCGGCTCCGGCATATCAAATTCCTTACGTATCTGGTCTTTATGATTTGTCCGTTTATCCTGAAAATCCAGGTCGAGCGAATCCGCTGCAACATCAAAAAGGGAATCACAATCAAAAACGGGATGCGAGAAAGAAGAAGAGCCTCCGGCCATCCCTCCGGTCCAGCCGGGAAAAGAACGCAGCTCTTTACGCATAAAGCCGGGTATGATCTCTATATCGGAAGGCAGCAGCGGGTAAGTTTGCGGACTGATAACACAGTTGGGGTCTCCGGCGGTTTTCCCGCATACACTGATCACCCGGAAAGCCACTCCTATCCAGTTGCAGTTTTCGTATACATGCGCACTTTTAGGCACAAAAGTTGAATCGTTATACGAAATAACCAGCGTATCGGTAAGGAACTTGGTGGTGTCTGCCGGGTTCATCAGTTTGTACACCACCTGGTACCACCAGCCCGTGCCGGATTGCAGATCGGTAAGTCCTTTGCGCGTATGCTCCAGGCGTACAAAAGGCGTACGTTTTACCCATATACCGGAACCGCTTACCGAGGTATTGACGTCGTTTACCAGGGCATAGGCTCCCGGTACTATCCCCGATTTGCTGATGTATGCGGTATACTCGATCTGTGCAAAAGCTCCCGTGCTCAGCAACAGCGAAAGAAACAGTATCCGCAGGGCGGGAAAGGAGAACTGAAGGTAGGTACGGGTATGTTTATTTTTCATAGGAATTCAGAGTAATGAGTTGAAAACCGGCAAAAGATGCGGCAGGTACCATGCCCTGGGAAGTAACACGGAAAAAAGCGCTTTCCGAAAAAGCCGTTTCCGGGAAAACAGGATTGGTGTCGAAGATGCTGAAATCGATCTGCATGTCTTTCATACCGGTTTCGCTGTCGGGGTGATATATATACGAAACATGTTTCAGTCCCGGACCTGAAGCTGCAAAACTGATGCGGGCCTCACGGATCTCTGTATCGTCGCCCTGCACCAGGTAGGTTCTTCGGTCTTGTTCTGTGCCCAGGTACGTGGTACGTATGCCTTCTATATTATTGAATGCAAAAGGTGTATTTTCAATGGCAATACGGCGGTATTTATCCAGGTATTCGGCAGCATTTCCGGCTACCATCATCCGGTTCTCCTGGTACATGACCGTAATTACATATTTACGGTTAATAAGCATTTCGTACTCGTTATTTTTGAAATAGTACATGCCGTTGCTGATACGGATATGGGTTTCCATACGCATGGGCTCCAGCTGGCTGCGCTCTTCATCCTGCACAAAACGTATATGGGTTTGCATACGTATTTCCAGGCTTCCCGGATCTGTAAGAAGGCGGTACAATTCATACCAGTCTTTCTGCAGGTCCTGGCCGTATATGGCCGGTACCAGGCAGGAAAATACAACGGTTAACAGAACTAAACTCTTTTTCATCATCATCGTTACTGGCGTTTAGTGGATGATTGTATCTCTTTCAGTGTTTTCAGCCCCTCTTCCGTGAGTTTTTTCACGGTGTACAGAGCTCCCGCAGGTGAATAGCCATAATAGCTCGGGAAGTTGTTCTCGTCCGATTCTGCCAGCAGTTTTTTATCGCGGGCATCGTACACATAGCTTTTCACCACACCATCGGCAGGGTATATACGAATATCGTCGTAACATGCCCGCTGGTCTAAAAATACCGAACCGTTATTGCTAAGCATCGTAAACATAGTGCCGTATTCGGTATTATTATCGATACTGTTGCCCGTGGCCCCGAAACTGATCTCCAGCTGGCGGGTACCGGCAGGCACGGTAAACTCCGTTTCGATCTTGCGCCAGAACGTGCCATTACCTTCATACAGTTTACCTTTAGGTCTGCAGACAACTTCTACCGGCGAACCGTTGCCATCGTTGATATAGCTGCCTGCCGCATTCAGGAAGCGCAGTTTTATGTTCATGATATTCGGGAAACGGGTATCGATCTCAGCCGGGCTGTAAAGGGAGTTAAACCCGCCTGCCCACATCGAAATTACACAGGCCTCGCCTTCGGGCAGCTGCAGCTGTTCTTTCGGTATTTTATAAAGCACCGGCTGCAGACCGGCAATACTCAGGGCCATCTTACCGGTCATGGACACGCCGATCTTTTGTGCGGGACCTGGGTTGAAGGTAATGCTGTTTACATTGTCAAAATCTTCATAGAACCATTCTTTATAGCGCATGTTTTGTCCTACCGCCACCGGGAGCATGTCCAGGGCATCGAACTTTACCGAAGAATATATCCCAAGCACATTGCGGCTTTCGCGGGGTTCCAGGTTGCTGTTATAATCCGTTACGGTCTCATTCTTCAGCCATTTGTCTATATCGAATGTATGATCAAGCGTCTTTTTCCATACAAACATGTTCGTGTAAAAATCAGGAACATTCGAGGTTACCGTACCATCGAACACACCGTCTTTCTTAAGCATAACCATAGAATGCATGTTGGAGGATGCTGAAGGTTTTACTCCCTGGAAACGTTCGTCCTTGTAGTAATAGTTGCGCACCGGCCGCCAGATACCCATTTTCCCCTGCGGATAATATGCCGTTATATCGTCGTTTATGGACGCATTTCCTGCATGCAGGCCGTGATTCTGGAATTCTGCAGCTGATATGGAAAGTACGTTCTTTATATTCACCACTTTCGGAGCAGCATTTATAATGAAATCAGGGATACAGAAGGAGGTTCGCTTTTGTGTGTTGTCTCCCGCGGGATAACTGTAGTCGAAATAAATGGTCTTATTATCGGAGGCATTCGTGGTAACCGCCGATATTTTTGTATCTGCATAGGCCGTAGCAATACCGTTGGCCGTGGAGAACTTGTCTATGGCCAGGCCGTGAAATACAAAACAGTCTTCGGCATTGTAATTCTGGATATTCATACCCGGCTTAAAACGCACCACCAGGTGATATCCGCGGTGTACGGGATTGCCCTCAACATCTTTCTTACCACTGAAATTGCGGCGGTCCGGATGGGAAGCGGCAGGCCACAGTTCGGTGGAACGGGCAGGGGCACCGCAGTGATCTTCCAGGCAGGGTCCCGGAGTAAATACTTCAGCATAGCGGAAAGTATAACCTTCCAGGAATTTATGCCCGAGGGTTGCAATAACCAGCAGTTTGAACTGGAGTTCTATATACTCCTGCTCTGTAGTTGTAAGCGGATTGTGTAACCCGGGGGTATTTGACATGATCTGGTTCAGCAGTTGCACATAGGTAGCTGAAAAAGCATTATCGTATACCGGGTAAATATAGTCCTGCCCGATTACCGGGCCCTGTGCTGTCCACTGGTATCCCTGCGAGGTACCCGGACCGGAACGCTTACATTCGTTATTGGCTCCGCAATTGTCCGTTACAGCTATCATATCCAGCGCATTGTACAGCACGGGATACTTGATCTCGCCATGTTCATCCCGGAAGAAAGGATCGTCCAGGCGATAATTACCTGTTTTCAGTTTTCCGTTACTTGTGAGGATATCGTTCAGGAAGGCCGCCAGTTCATTGCGTACACCCGTGGTGCTGTACCCGGGTCGTGCAGCTACAGTGCGGTTCATCAGCGGACTATAGGCCAATGAAGGAGTTGTATTTACCGCATCCAGGGTTTGTACACTACCTGCCGCAGTACCAAGCAGGTTGCGTTTACCGCTGCGCGAAAGGGTAAACCGGATCATATTACCGCGTGTTATTCCGTACGGTTTTACCAGTTTAAAACGCAGGTTATACTTAAAATTACAATGGTCGTCAAACGACAGACTTTTCCCGATCAGTATGGCTGTACCTTTCGAGTTGGAGGCGTTCTCAAAATAATCGGCTTTGCCTTTGTCTATTGTCGGCAGTACTTCCAGGATGAACTCATCACCCTCTTCCAGGAAGGAATACAAAAGTTTTATGTCAAACGTTTCCGCCAGCGGAGACGCGATAACCCGGTTCATATCGTAATAGCGCATCGGGGTACGCAAATGGTATATCACTGGCGCGGCCGGATATTCGGGTTTGGAGGTGCGGAGCTCAAACACTCCGTCTTTCAGCGCTTCTATATGGGATATAAATTCGAGCTGTTCATTCTTGTATGCCGGTCCCATGCCCGGGTAGGCTATATGTGCCGGCATGGAATAGTTATACATGATATTGTCGTAATTGTTATTGACCGATGTTACCAGCGGCTGGCCGGTGTATGGATCAAAAACCAGGCTGGACGTAGTAACGGTAGACTGCGCATCGGTTGCTACTACCGATTCCAGTATGCCGCTCTGGCTCACGACCTTATTGGTTACGGCAAATTTGGTAACCGTTTTGTTACTGGCTACGGAAGGCCAGGGGAATGGCAGCGGAAATCCTACCACGCCGGCACCTACGATATCCATATTAAAATCCAGTCCGAAATTTCCCGCATAACTGCTGAAACGCCGGAAATCCATAAAGAAATCATAATCGACCCCGAGGTACATTTTTTCCGTTCTGGCATTCACATTCTGTGTATTGCCTGTATAGAAGCTTTGCTGTGTGAGAAGCGGATCATCACTGAGCACATCTACTTCACTGTCGAGTACCAGAACATTTTCCCCTTTATAGGAATAATTCTGAGAGCGGTAGTTATATTTTACATACGTATCTGGTGTAGAAGCAAACTGGCCATCCTGGCCGGAAGCAAAGGTAGAGACCGATTTCTGGCGGCCATGCATATCGTTGAGACGTACCAGGTAACCCTGAGTGGCCGTAAATTTGCCGGTTGTTACCGAGCCCACAAAAGGCAGGGGTATGGTGCTGGGCTTACCTCCTTTTTTAAAGATCGTGGTTTCCTCGAGTATTACAGGGAAATCTTTTGCGGTATAGAACTCATGGACCGTACGGCCGGTGAGTGATACGCCCTTATAGGCCACACTTCCCGGATCTGCTTTCAGAGCCTCGGAAGCCCGTTTGGTATTAAGACTCGTTACCGTTACTTTACTGTAAACCACCCGGGGGGCCGGGAAATAAGATTCGTTGGCGGGTTCTTCAAAATACAGGGAGTTATCGGTCTTAAGCGGCAGGTTTTCCGTATAGCGTTTCGGGCTGCGCCAGGGGTTCTCTTCCCCTCCGAAAACCGGCTCATAACTGGCTACGCCCGAACTGATCACATTGCGGTCTGCACCGGTCGTAGTATATTCATAGGTCTGCCCGATCTCTTCACCTCCCCATACGGCATCGTCTTTTACCAGGACCTGTTTTACCCGGCTGCCGCCTCCATACTTGAATCCATCCGGAGAATCGAGGCGGATAATGCTTTTAGAGCCGTCAATGGCATTGGCATATTCTTTACCGAAGCAATAATTACGGTATCCTTTGAATACCTGTACCAGGTTATTGAACATACCGCCGATGGCCCCCATAGCTGCAAGTTTATCCATATCCGAAGACAGGTTGGCGTTGGAATAGTCGGCACTGGACGTGATAAGTTCCGGGCTGTTAATACGCATCGACTGCCAGGCCGCAACCGCAACCGGATGATAACCCACTTTCTTTTTCACGGTCATATAATCGAGCGTTACAAATCCATATATATACGAATTTTGCCCGTCGATGCTGGCCGTATTGCTCAGCACACCTACATAAGGCTTCCCGGTAGAAGGGTCTGTTTCCAGGTCATAATATCCTTCTACATAATCGAAAAACTGCCCGCGAAATTTCACATTCAGCTTGGCAAAAAGTGGCTTATAGCCGTCTTCATTGGGCTTTTTAAAAGAAGAAAAATATTGTTCATACACCTCTTCTGCCGCCTGTGACGCAGACAGGGTAGCATCTATCGGGTTTTCCAGTTTAAAGATCAGCCTTCGTTTTTCACGGGTATTCCCTGTCCGGCCGGCATCGGGTTCTGCATTGGTCCAGTCGTTATCATCTTTAGTATATACTTCAAAATTGCCCGGGGTTTCTATGCCTTCCACCTGGAACATCTGCATGGCCTTTTTGTGCTGAACATAGGCATAGTCATCCGATTCGTAGGTGATATATATATTAGCTCCCGAAGGAAGCTTAATCCGCTTCAGGTCCCAGGTAGAAACGTCCCTGGCCCTTAGCTGGCGGAAGGTTTCTTTTACTGCGGCCGTTTGTGTCTGCGTACGGTTAAACTGTGGCGTATAGGGAAATTCTTCCGGTATTACAGAACCGGTATTAAACTCTGAAGTAAACGTACCCCAGCGGTCGGTTACCAGTTTATTCTTTACATAGTTCTGCGATGAGCCCTGTCCTGTCTGTCCCGGATCTTCCATGCCATCGCCATAGTAAAAACGGTAATCCGACAACTCTCCGCTGCGATCGTTTTTATAGGTGAAATATACCCTTGTAAGAGTAAGTTTGGCCGCGTTGGAGGCATTACTGTTCGGACTCTGCGGGCACAGCAGGTATTCATACTCAAAATGTACCGTTTGCAGTGCCTGTTTGTCCTCTTTAGCGTACAATTCGATACGGCTCAGCTTGTAGAGCGTCTGGCTGTCTTTACCAGGCGTACTCAGACTGCCGTTCTCAGCCGAAGCAGGCCCTTTGCCATCGCTTCGCGCGTCCATGATAAAATAGGCAATATGGGTGCTGGTCTCTACCGAAGACAGGTACCAGATCTCTTTCTCTCCGTACACGTAAGAGGCTTTATCATCACGCTCCGTAGTAGCAGAACCCGGACTGTGCTGATAGCCTGAAAAAGGTTCGCGCCATTTATAATTAGAGGCGGCTTTGGCATAGTTGAATTTTACCCAGTAGCCCTGATCATCTTTAGACGGGCCGGGCACATTGTCACTATCCACATAATTTGCCCCCAGCACCGACGTAATCAGGAAAGAGTGCGGGTAGCGCGACGTTGTTTTTTTATGCAGGAACTTATCGGTTCCTTCTATATTATGGTCCGTTCCGGAAAGAGAGATAACTCCGTCTGTAGTACTCTGTTTCGGAATAGAAAAAATTACTTCCTGCTGCTTATTGTTGTAGGCCGGCAGGGCATATACGTAGCGTTTTCCTTCTTTGTCCGTTACGGTAAAACCCGCAATATGGTTCGGCGTTTCCCATTTTTTACCATCAGCACTTACATTCTTACCCCGGGTGCCCTGCATATCCTGCGAATAGTCCTGCAAAGAAGAACTCCCTACAGAAGGATACACCCCGATGTTGTATTCGCCGAGAATTTCTTCGTAGCGGCCCGTATTATAGTCTTTGCGCATTACCTGGCTGTTGGTAAAGGCCATGATGGCAGCTCCGCGGGGTATACGCATATTGCGGTAATTGTTGTTGCCTACAGCACGGATAGTGGTATTGTCACTGTTCTGCAGCTCCGGTTTAAGGCTGTGTGCATTTTGTGCAAAGCGAACGGGAGTAAATATACTCCCGGCAAAATCCTCGTAAAAGGCTTTGGGCACCGCCACCTGTTCACTTGCCAGACGGAAGGCATATTCTTCGAAATCAGCACGTGCCCCGGGCGTTTTAAACCCTTTCTGGCGATAGAGCAGTTTTTCATACACCGGGTTCGTATTATCGTCCCAGTTACCGGTTTTACTATCTGAGTAGTTTACAGAACCACCCACTCCATAGTGGCCGGGAATACCTAGGTCCAGGCCCAGCGAACCGCCCACTCCGTCAGATTTACGTTTAGCCTCCATGAGCGGCCCATAATCGGAACGGTGCGGACGAAATGTACCTCCCACACCCTGACCACTGATATTAAAATAATCGTAGGATAAAGACGGCGTAGGCAGATTCGGACTCCATTTCGTGATCTCTCCGTCATCTTCCCGGGCAATATCCGAAACAAAGGAGGTTTCCTTCTGATCCTCGCGTATAGCATCGTTATTATGCTTGTCCCGGCGGTCTACCAGGCGCGAAAGGTTCATGTATCCGTAGGCTTCCAGGTTCTCGCTGTTTCTCTTGAGAGTGTTCTTTGAATAGTACCCGCTGAAATTGAAATACGGGAAGCTACCGTTGGTACCCGGCCCGATACTGAAATTACCGGTAAAGTTCTCCGAAAAAATTTCCTGGGTAACACCCGGTGTACTAAAGCTATTGGCAAAAGAGATCACAGACCCGCCACTGATGGAGTTGTTTTTTTCGCCTTCATCACTTACTCCTGACTCTGTCCGGTATGCCTGTGATGCATTCGCACGAAGCGTTCCTGATATGGACATATTCAGTCCGGAGTTTGAGTTATACCCGATACCTACGGAGCCCTGCGCTTTATAATTTGTTATGCGTAATCGCGTATTCTTAAATCCGGTTTCACTTTTACTCTGCTCCTCTTTCCTATTTGGTTTCAGCGTGTGCGTATAGCTCACATTCGCATTTGCCCCCACCCCTTCCTGGGAATCCAGGCTGAAATTCATACTGAAGCCGAAGTTATTCTTAGATTCTGCCGATTCTTTGAAGCCTAAAGAGGGTGAAAGGCCGATGCCCATGCCCCACTTTTTAAAGTTGTTCCAATATACATTGGTAGAAATACCCAGGTTCCCCCCTGGGGCCAGTTTTTTGTAGTCGGCTCCGAACAGCTTGACGTTTACTGCCATGGATCCCCCTATGGTCAGGTTGGGCTCCATTTGTGTTTCCGTGCTGACCTTATCATTGCCGCCGGCAAATTCATCGGGTAACCCGCGCAAATTCCGGTTAATGGCCCCTGCATTGATATTCCAGCCCAGTCCCACCCAGCTGGCTTCCTGGTCCATATTTACTCCCGACTGGTAGCTCAGGTTAAAGGGATAACCGCCCTCAGGGCCCGGCAGGTTAAAGAGCGGAATATTATATGAAAAATCGCCCGTTGCCAGGTCAACCATATCCGAAACGCCCACCTGCTGAAACTGGTGTGCTTCCGGTTGTGTAGGCCCGCTGGTAAGTGCAAAGGAAAGCGCAGGACTGGCTATGTCCCAGCCCAGTATCCCCAGCAGGAAAAAAGCGATGGTTCTTTTACGGGAAGAAATACGTGTATATTTTTTCATTTTCATGAATTGTACGTTAAAGTGGGTAAGTTTCTGATTTGCTCCGTATCAAAACGGAATTTCACGATGCCTTTTCCGAATATACGGTCCTCGAAGCAGAAGATCAGTTCCTTTTCAGGAAGCGGCAGATCGAACATGCATTCAAGCACCAGTGTATTGGTAAGGGTACCGTTCTGCTCTGCCCGGCAGGAAAAAGGGTATATTTTACCCTGGGGGCCTTCTATATAAAAAGCACTGGCAACTCCGCCAAACTCATAATAAAATTTACGGTCTGTATATGCAGCCGTGTTTGCTACATTATAACGATACGGGTGTTCCGCACCGTCAGCGGTCACTATATAAAAATCGAAACGGAGCAGGCTGTCGGCCGTACTTTTATACCTGGCTGCATCTGCCGTTTCTCCGCCTCCTGAACGCATTTTGCGGGCCAGCAGCAGATCAAGCGGTTTATACTGTGCGGTAAAGGAAACATCATTTATGGTACGGGTAATACGCATACCGTTTTTTCCATCTTCCAGGTAACGTATATATTTTTCGGAACTGAGACTGCCACTGCAGGCAGTAAACAGCGCAAACAGTATAAACAGCAATATATTATGGCGCACCTGCATACTTATCATTTACATATTGAATTACCTGGCGGGTAACATTCATGGACGAGTCTACATACATAAAATTACCATCGCCCTGACCGCCGAAAACAAGCATACACTTGTGTTCGCGACCGTAGTCCCCCACATATTTATTGAGTTGTTCCAGCACTTCGGTTTCATACTGCCCGCTTAGTCTCGAGAAATACTGTACCAGTGAGTCTTTTTCGTATTGCGCATACTGTTTGTGTACATCGGAATAGGCTGTTGAAGAAAGCACTCCGTTAAGCGTATCTACGCGGCGTATAAGACGTTCATTTTCTGACTTCAAAGACTGTTCACGGGCTTTTTTGAAATCGAACCCGTTATACACTTCGATCATGTCGATAAAAACGAACTTTTTCTCGTTTGCCCGTTGCAGCAGCAGGTATACGCCAATAGCAATACCCAGCACCAGGGCCAGCAGGCCGGGAATACTGTTTCTGTTCATCTGTTTTTAGTTACAATTATAATTGCTTTTCGGAACAAAACGGATAATGCGTGTCTCGTTGCGTGAATTACGCAACTGCAGCACATAGTAGGGTACAGAGGGCTGTGCAGGCAGATTTAACGCACACTGATTTATGATGTAACGATTATATC
The DNA here is from genome assembly GCA_052437175.1 of Flavobacteriales bacterium. GTDB lineage: Bacteria > Bacteroidota > Bacteroidia > CAIKAF01 > CAIKAF01 > JACVCJ01. Next base: position 533,621 of record JBQVOK010000003.1, on the reverse strand, counting down.
CGAACTCTGCATTAAATTCAAGCTGTACATTATTGAGCGGCAAACCGTCCGGCTTAAGCACGCTTACATATACCTTGTTTTCGCCGGACGATTTATAGTCCATGTAGAACTGGCTGTAGATATTACCGTCATGTACAATATACAGGTCATTCTCGGATTGGGTAAATGCTGTAAAGTAATACCGGATCGTATCCTGAGGCACTGTAAACCCCGGAAAGCAGTAACAAAACTCCCATACTTCACTTGAGCCCAGGGAGAGTCCGTCTGCACGGCCTTCTACCTGCCAGGCATAACGATGATTCGAGTCCAGCGGCTGTGCTGTATTGGGATACATCTGCAGCGGCATAGGAATATTACTTTCCATATACATAGGGAAATTTGCCATGATCGCCTGCTGTGCATCCTGTCCATATAATATGGGAACTACTTTTAGTATATATGTTACATTCCCCTGCGCAAACGTGCTGAAAGCCGGCGTCCAGGTAAGAATGGGATTCGGTGTCTGTACCGTATCGCCGTCAGCCGGTGAAAGCAGCATGGGCGGCCAGAAAGCATCTACGATAAGCGGGTAGCTGTAATTGGCCAGCTCGGTAAACTCCCCGTCACTGGGTCGGCCGTACAGGGTAAAGTCGATGTTCCACTGGCCCGGCGGAAAAAGACCTCCCGAAGCCACTACCTGCTGCAGTACCGTAGCGTTGTAATAGTTGATGGTAAAAGGCTGTACATCGGCGATGTTCCCGATATTGATCACCGTTACCGTGTTGTTCAGGGACAGCATAGCCGAATTGGTCTTTACTTCGAGCTGGGAGCTGTTGTTGAATATACGCAAAGCAATGTAAAACTGCGTATAGTTATCCGACGTATTGGTACGGGTGAGCGTCAGGTTCCACAGATCGTCATGGCTGAACTGGGGCGGCGGCGAAATAGCCGTGAGCAGGTACTGCGCGCGCACCGTAACAGGCTGACACAGGAACAGGACCGCAAGGGTCAGTGCATAAAAGATACGAGACATAGGCGAGTGATAGAGGTATAAGTATAACGTAAACGTTCCCGGAACAGTATACTGCCGGCAGACGCTGCATAAGAGTAAGATCTGCTCCCGGGTAAGGAACAACAGGTTAATTCCATTGCGGAACGGTTTGAGAAATTGATGCTGCCGCAAAAATAGCCAAGCTTTTGGATTTTATATTATTTACTGTTTTATTAAACTATTAATACACTTATTACAAGAGCATTAAAATTAGCAAACCGCATTTTAAATATAGAGTATACAAGGCCGTAAAAAACAATAAAGGCCCTATTTATTTAAAAAGGACAGGTTTTTTTTTATCATCCGCATTTAGTTTTAGCATATACATGAAAACACAGAGCCGCAGCCGTGCAACTATGATCTACAAGGTATATTCAGTATGCAGAGGTTTGTTCTGCCCGCGCGGTTCGCGTCAGGGATTGCAGCGGAAGGCCGTTTTGTTCCGCAGGACAAAAAGCCTGCAGCGGAAAGCCCGGCCCGCAGGGAGACGCCCTCTTCCTGTATTTTCTGCAGCTATTGCGTATTTTCACGGCGCTGCAACCGGGCATCGAGGCTCCAGGCATAAGAAGGCAGGGAGGCCAGCAGCAATGCAGCCGCGGCGCCTGTCCATACCGAATAATCGAACGGCGCTTTTATACCCAGGCTCATACTCATGGAGCAGGCAAAAAGACCCAGCAGTGCAGCCGAGCCCAGGGCCGTAAAGCGGGTTTTAAAACCCAGCAGCAACAGCAGGGCAAACAGTACTTCGAGCAGCGTGGCAACAATGGCCAGTACATTACCCGCCGATTCGGGCACAAAACGGTTCAGGCTGTTGGAATACACCCGGAAGTTCTCCCAGTTGCCCCAGGCCACGCCCGGCTCTCCCGGCGCACCCCAGCAGCCGGAACGATCGGCCACGGCCGAAAGAAAAGTGGCCGCAAGTACCACACGCAGTATGAGCTGACTTATTTTCTGCAGTTGCATAACATAATGTTTTGACAAAGATACGATCTGTATCCCCGCGAAATCTTAAACGGGCTTAAGAAACGCCGCTTACACACGTGTACAAAAAATACCGGAACGATCAGGCCATTTTCTGTCCCAGGCGGTACGCTTTCTGCAGCCATTTTTCGCGCTGCTCTGGCTTTGAATTCCGGATGATACCAAAATACGTTACGTTCACGGGTTTTACACCACAGAATTCCAGGATGGAACGCCGCAGCTGGTTTACGCTCGGGCGGCCGAAAGCCAGGCGGTAATACCAGCCCGGCTGGTCGAGCGTGGTAAGGATACGGGCCGTTTTACCCTTCAGCAGTTTATCCCAGAAAACAGAATTTTCGCGGTAGCGGAAAGCCAGACCGGGCAGGAAAAGCCGGTCGACAAAGCCTTTGGTCAGCGCCGGCAGACCGCCCCACCACACCGGGTGCACCCAAACCAGGTGATCGGCCCGCAGGATTTTCTGCCAGGCCTCCTGCAGATCGGGTTCCAGTTCCATACGTTTACGGTAACCGGAGCGCAGGTTCGGATCGAACTGTAGCCCGGCTACAACGATCTCTTCCAGTTCGGCCCCGCTTTCGAGGGCGCCTTTTTTATACATCTCCGCCAAAGCGGCATTAAAGGATTGCGGATCGGGATGCCCGTTGATGATCAGAATTTTCATACCGCAAAGGTAGGTAGGCCTTTTGCGGGCGCACAGGACAAATGTCTAAAAAACGAGGTCCTTCCGGATGCGGCTCAGGTGCCGCTGACTGATGCCCAGGTACGAGGCCAGGTATTGCAGGGGAATATTCTGTACATATTCGGGCTGGTACTCCAGCAGCATACGGTACCGTTCTGCCGCCTGCATCCGCTGCAGCTGGAACACGCGTTTTTCCAGGCCGATGAACTCCTGTTCGGCCATCGTTTTCATCAGCCGCAGCCAGGCCGGGTTCTCCGCACTCAGGCGGTCCAGGTCTTCTTTACGGATCACCGTAAGCGTAGCCGCACTGATGGCCTGCATATTTTCCTGGCTGGGCTCCCCGGTAATAAAAGCGGAATAGGCCGCGACAAACTCCCCCGGGAAACGGAAACAATAGGTGGTCTCCTCGCCCTCGTCTGAAGTATAGAAGGAACGGAAAATGCCGGAATTTACAAAGGCTACTTCGCGGCAGTACTCGCCTTCGCGGACAAAAAAATCGTTCTTTTTAAGGCTGCGTTCGCGGTGAAAAGGCAATACCTGCTTTATTTCCGCAGGACCCAGTATACCCGTGCTTTCAAGGTAGGCAATGATCATAGCGGCAAGATAGTAAGAATATACGTGCCGGTTATTTTAACACAAAAAGTAAATACCAGATCGCGCGCTTAGTATATGCTTCGGATCATGCGTCCACGGCAGTTTCGGGGTCTGTATCCGAAATTATTTTTTGGACAGTGATGTAATTTTCCTCATCGAAGCAAACGAAGCTCACTTTGCTTATCGCGGTTTCTGCTTTAAGGAATTCTTTAACTGCATGTACGGCAATCACAGCAGCCTCCTCCTTGGGAAACCGGTATATCCCCGTACTTATATTCGGGAATGCAATGGTACGACAGCCGTTTTCTACAGCAAGAATAAGGGAATTCCGGTAACAGGATGCCAGTTTCTCCCGCTCTCCTTTCCTGCCTCCATTCCAGACCGGCCCAACGGTATGGATCACAAAGCGCGAAGGTAAACGACCGGCCCGGGTAATTACCGCTTCTCCTGTTTTACATCCGCCCTGGCGTGCTACGATCCTACGGCAGTCTTCTACTATTTCAGGCCCGCCGGCACGATGAATAGCGCCGTCCACACCTCCACCGCCGAGCAGGGAACTGTTGGCCGCATTTACAATAGCATCTGACTTTACTTTAGTAATATCGCCTTTTATAACCTCAATAATGTTCAAGTCCTTTATTGTAAGATGGTTTACAGATTATTCTGATGTAAAAATACAGATAATCTTCCTTTCCATTTAGCAAAAAAGCGCAGGGCCGGCGGGCCCTGCGCTCTGCACTTGAAAGGGTGCATAGGTATCCGCTTTACTGGGTATGATGGACAATGATCTTGCGGCTGAAACGCTGTGTGCCGTCTGAAACGCGTACCAGGTAGGTACCGTTGTACAGGGTCTGTACGTCGAAATATGCGATGGTCTGCCCCGGGTTGATGCGTGTGCTCTTTAGCACCCTGCCGTTCATATCGAGCAGTTCGGCCTGCTGAACAGTCTTTAGCAGGCCGTTCACCTGTATGGCCACCAGGTCGCCGGCCGGATTGGGGAACACTTCCATTTCCGGCTGAGCGTTTTCATTTTCGTATATAGATGTTGTGTTTTCGTATATCGTTGTGGTCTCGCTTACCGACGTCACTTTGCTGCCGCTCACCACTCCGTAGAATGTAGGGCCTACCACATAGGGGTAAGCCGAATTATGATTACTGTCCACCGTGGCAAAATAGGCATAGGTACCGTTGGGATATTCCGGTGTTACGCAGAAACGGCCGTTGTGTTCGTCCAGGTATTCTTCCTGCCCGGGATGCGCTGTAAATGCATAGTCCTCCCGGAAATACCCCAGGAAATACGTGCCGTTCACTGCCGGACCATCGGCCACGTCCGTACCGTCGGCATGGTGTGTGCGCTGACTGATGTTACGCAGGTCGTAGCCCGAACGCATACGCACAATACCGCCCGTACCGTTGGCATTTTTATAACCGTAAGCTCCGTAAACCGGGTACCCGTCATAGGCATAACCGATCAGGGGCGAATGCTGCGCCGGATCGATCACGTACAGCCCGTCTGCATCATAGAGGTTACACACGGTGGAAATAACGTTGATATCGAGTTTGAAAGCGCTGGGGTTCTGGTGATGGTGGTAATTGCCCATGGCCGGGTGCCCCTTGGAACAGTCGAAACCCGCTCTTTCGGCCGGAATGGCATCCCGGTTCCAGGCCTGTACGGTATTAGGGCCGCCCGGGCAGGGTGGATTTCCGGGTCCGCCGCACAGCGAAGACGTATTTGTATTCCAGGCCACACCGTCTCGGTAATCGAACAGGGCAACGCCATTGATAAATATACCAATATTGCCCCCACTGGTGTTCGTCGGTGTTCCGGTATTGGGCTGTGGCTGCAGCGGTAATTTAAAGATCGCGTTCTGATCGGAGGCCTGCGAAGGATTACCGTCCTGGAAAGGCCCCGTAGGGTAGGCCGGGATACCGTGCGTGTGTACATATACCCAGTTTGCCGAATATTCTACCTTCTGGCAGTTGACCGGGATACCGTTGCCGATAGCCGTGGAATTGCCGCTCATGTAGTAGCTGCCCGTAACGGTGGTGTTCTGCAGCCAGGACGTAACGGCCGGACCGGGCTGTGCCATTGACAGGGCACTGCCGGCCGTGGTGAAGAGGATCAGGAGTATTTTTTTCATTCAGGATGTTTGTTTAGAGGTTTAGACGACGTTATCGTCCCTTTCCTTCGCTGCCTGTAAAAATATTTTTCGGGTATTGATTACGGATATCAAAAACGAACGTACTATCGTTCAGCGTGAAAAGAAATGCCAGCAGATCGGCCTTGTCATCCGCATCCAGCGGCAGAGGCCCGGGCAGCTCCGGCGAAAGTACAGCGCCCTGCTGTATACCGCTGCTGTAATGGTTCAGTACCTGCCACAGTTTTGTAAAACGGCCGTCGTGCATGTACGGATAGGTATACGCCAGGTTGCGCAGGCTGGGAATCTTGAAACGGAGACTGTCCTGCGGCAGACCGCTCAGCAGATACCGGCCATGATCCCTGAGGGTACTATCGGGAGGCAGGCCGTTGGCCGCAAAACCGTAGGTAGAGAACAGGGGCTCCCGGTGGCAGCTGTTACAGTGCTGCAGAAATAAGGTATACCCGCGCTGCTCCTGTTCGCTGAATACGGCTTTACCCTGTTTTACGCGGTCGTAACGCGCAGCGGCAGAAATAAGACTGAGCTGGAAACGGGCCAGGGCTTTCAGGAAACGTTCGCTGCTGATGAGGGTATCGCCGTACACCTCTCTGAAAAAAAACGGGTACAGGTCTGAGCTCCGCAGCTTTTCCAGTACCTCCCCGATACCGGAGCCCATTTCATCGGGATGAGCGATGGGTGCCAGGGCCTGCATGTCCAGGTGATCCACAGCCCCGTCCCACATGTAGAACGGCTGCCAGCCCAGGTTGAACAAGGCCGGGGCATTGCGTTTGCCGATACGGTCTGCTATGCCGTGGCTGAGGTCGTGGTCGGTATGGGCAAAGGCATTGTAGGGCGAATGGCAGGAAGCACAGGAGATGCTGTTATCGGCCGATAGAAGCGGATCGTAGAAAAGGGCCCGCCCCAGCTCCCGTTGCAGGGAATCCTGCCGGCCGCTGCCTGTGTGGTAAAGCGGTTCGGGAAAGTGTGCCGGGTAGCTGCGCGGTTTTTTACCCGACCGGAACAGCGGCAGCAACGTAAGCAACAGACCGGCGAACAATATGGCTTTTTTCACGGGCGCAGGGTAAATTGAGGTAACAACAACTGTACCAGGTCCATGGCCCGGGCCCCGGGACTCATCACTTCGCAGCTGTGGACCAGGTCAGCGCCCTTTATAAAAGGCGCTATGTCCAGCTGTACGGTGAGCGTGTCCGCATCCGAAGCGGGCAGCACCCGTTCGCACCAGCTGTTGAACGGGTAACGGTAACCGCCCAGGTGAAAACGGAAATGGCCGTTACGGCATGCCGCATACTTCGTGGTACCTTCCAGTTTAACGTGAATATAGCCGCTCTGCCAGGTCCAGTACATGCCGTGCACCGGGTCCAGGTCTCCGCCCATCGCGCCGGAACTGCTGGTGAGACTATCTACGCCCAGCCCGAAACGGAGTGAACGGATCTTTGCGGATTTTTTAGACAGATGTGTAATTTCACAGGAAGACGGTTTCTCCAGATCGACGAGCCGGAACCTTTCCTGTACGTCTTCTGTACTTCCGTCTTCAAAAGCAAGCTGTATATGGGATACATAAAATTTAAGACAGCTGAATTCTACACTGTCTTCCAGGAAAGCATACTTCCGGTACAACGCCAGTTCTTTTCCTTCGTATACAGGTAAAAAACGTATAGTAATCGTTTTGCTTTGTGCATACGTGATCTCTGCCAGGCATAAAAAGAAAAAGAGCAGCATCGTCTTCATCGCGGGCGGGGATGTGGCGGGTTAAATATACCGGCAATGTCTCCGCTCAGCGCATCGAAGGCCGGCAGCTGGTCCGGGCGGCACAAAGCCCTGATCTCTAAAAAATGTGCGTAGTGGATCTTCTCTACTTCCTGCTGCAGCTGCCCGATCTTCCCGCTGAGTGAATCGAGCGGCGCCGGGCCTTTATCCTGCGTAAGATAGGTATACAGTTCGCTTTTGCAGCGCATGATCTCCCGGTCTTTGGCCGCGATCTCGGCACGGTGTGCCTGTATCAGCTCGTCGTAGCGGCGCACCTGCTCTTCATCCAGCTTCAGCCGCCCGATGATGATGTTGCGGGGGCGGTCAGGATCAAAACCGCGGGGACCGGACGGCTTCAGGGCAAAGATGAGCAGCAGGATGTTCGAGATCAGCAGCCCGGCAATAATTATGGTATAAAACGTATACTTATTCATGGTACAGGCTGTTGTCAACAGGTGATACCAGGAATTGCAGCTCGCGCTGCCGCTCACGGTTATACTGCCTGAAGCTGATATAGGCTTCGGCAGACAACAGGCAGATGAACAGCAGGGTAACGGTCCGTACACGGGCAACAGGGATCCTTTGCCGGCGCTTCTCTTCTATCCGCTGCATCAGCTGCGGGTAAAGTTCCGGGGCCTCTGCCCTGTCCAGGGATCTTAGAATATCGAATGGTTCCTGCATCTTTGTATAGTTTTAGACGATGTTTTTTTCCTTTTCCTTCGTTTCGTGTATTATTTTTTCCAGGGCCGCTTTTGCCCGCTGAAAAAGTGACTCTACAGCCTTGGGACTGAGTTTCATAACTTCTGCGGTTTCCTGCTGTGACAGTTCCTCTATTTTAAGCAGGATGATGACGGTACGCTGTTTTTCGTTCAGCCGGTGTATACAGGCAAAAAGAAAGGCCAGGGCCTCTTTTTCCTCAAGCCGGGCCCCGGGATGATCGAAATGGGGTATGTCCGGCACTTTTTCCGTACTGCCCAGGCGCAGGGCCGAAAGCAGGAAACTGCGTTTGTGCCGCTGCCGGGCCTTGCAGAAATCGAGCGCCGTATGCACCGCAATGCGGTATACCCAGGTCTTCAGGGAAGATTCCTGCCGGAAACTGCCCAGTTTTTCGTGTAGTTTTACAAATACGTCCTGGCATACCTCCTCGGCATCCTGGCGGTTATGCACGTATTGCAGCACCAGGTTGTATACCCTGTCTTTATATTCAGCATAAAGTTCCCGGAAGTTCATGGTGCAGAGGTGATGTATGGGTGCTCAAAAGACAGGGAAATGTAGTGTTTATTTTCTGATCTGCCTGCACCTGTACCTAAAAATAGGCCCTGACACGAGTGTCCAAAAAACTACCCGAATTCCCAGCCTTTTTTCTTTGGCGGCACTTCTGCGGGCGGCGGGGTTCCCCCAGCCTTCGGACCGGGCAGAAAATCGATGCGGAAAGATTGTGCATCCTGCTGTATCACCCCGGTGTAAGTCTCTTCACCGGACGAATAGGTCTTTCCGGCCGCAAAAGCGTTCATGTTCCAGCGGCGTGCGCTTTGCAGCATCTGGTTTATATAGCGTTCAAAATGGGTATGGATTTCTTCTCCGGTCTGTGGCTGCGCGATCATGGTCTGTGCAGGCAGAGCGGAACTCCGTGCCCCGTAGCGGGCATGCATCATGATGTCGAAATACCATTCGTTCGTGAGCTCCGCGGCATCCATTACAAAATGATCGAGGAACCCGAGAACAGGGTGACTGAACGAGGTTTTTGCGTCGAGCAGGAAACGGATACCGGTGGATTTTGTCCAGGCGGCCTGCTCGCCCGTTTCTCCGTTTGCCGACACACCGTAGCAGGCCAGCAGGTATTCCAGTGCTCCGTTGGGCGTTTCTTCGGTATAATGCAGAGGCTCTTCCAGCAGCTGATCGGGGATACGGGCCAGCAGGGTCTCAAAACAGGGCGATTGGTCAAAAACACTCATGGCCGAAATGCCCAGCTGAGGCAGACCGCCCACACCGTGCCGGATCAGGATACCGTTTTTGTATATTTTCATGTACAGTGCCTCTTCTGCGTTCACAGCCACTTTTACAAGGATCATCTCTATTTCCTGCTTTGTCATTTTCGTATACTTATTGAAACCTGGTCTTATTTATTCTTCCCGTAATTTCCCTTCAGCACTTCCCGGATATCAGCCTGCAATTTTACGTAATCGATCTTTTTATTGTACGTATAGGCATACAGTGTTCCGCTGGCTTCGTTTTCCGCTTTTTCCAGGCGTTTGGTAAGCACATAGTCAAATTTTACAGAGTTGTCTAATTTGTGAAATTTCAGTACATGAAGCCGGTACAGCTGGTCTTTGTCGCTACCGTCGGGGTTTGTGCTGTACACATAATACACGATCTTGGAAAAACTGCCTTCTGTCTCCGGATCGCCCAGCTCGGGGTACCATTCATAGCCCCAGATATTTTTGCCTTCGAAGCGGTAAAAGCTGAAATTGTAGTATTCGTCCAGGCCTTCGGGCAATTTCTTTTTGTTCCGCGCCGCATAAAGTTCCGCCTGGTACTTTGCGGCTTTATCGTACTGGTTCAGCCCGAAGTACGACACAATGATGTTCTTTACCATCCAGTACTCCCTTGCGGCAAATTTAGCGTCGAAACGGGGCATGGCACGGCGGATCAGGGGCAGCGCCTCCAGTCCGCAGGCCAGCGAACTATCGAACTTTTCCTGCATGCGGTAATCCTTTTCCAGCTGGGACAATACACCGGTATAATACCAGAGGATATGGTCATACAGCGTATCTTTCGGACTACACAAAGGCTCTATTTTACGCAGGATATGCAGGGCGGGCAGGAACTGTTCCTGCTGAACAAGGCTGTCGGCACGGCGGTATTCCGCAGCCACATTGGTCTGTGCATAAGCGCTCAGGAAGCCGGAAGCGAAAAGACTCAACAGTATTTTTTTCATAGGTTGCGTTAAAGGTAGCAGGTAAAACGGGAAAAATCTCTATTTCTTTTACTGCGGGTCTCAACTTTCTCTACGCCGTATCTGTATTCAGAACAGATCACCGGGGATCAGTACTTAAGGTCGGCCGCCTCGTCCGTGCCCAGTTTATCCAGCTGTCGGGCAAGCATCTGGCGGTGCATACGGTCAAAGGAACTATCGGTAAGCGGGTTGAACGAAGCCTGGATGGCCTGCCCTTCCTGTATAGCTGCTGTAACATTGGGCAATCCGTTCGGGGCCCATATTTTTAGGGTGATCTCGCGACCCAGGTTGGTACCGGCAATGCGCCGGCCGGTATAGCGCACCATCATCGGGTGATCGGCCCTGGCGGCGGCTGTCCATTCGTTGATCTTATCCTCTACGGGGATCATGGCCGAGTTGGCCACGCTGGTGCCGGCCACCAGGTTGTCGGCCGAGGTCTCACCGCCGTTCTGTGCCCCGCGGATATGCAGCCACTCCCAGTCTACCTTCACGTTCAGTGTGCCTTTGCCGTGGTGTTTCCAGTACCCGGCATAGCCCAGGGCATTCCAGTTATTCATGGCAGCGATCTGCCCGGCCCCGCGGCTTTTCTTACGGGCATAGGCCTTGTGCACCACATCTTCCACCGTATCTCCGGTAGCGGCGGGTAATACAGCCGTCAGCGAGTCATCTTTCAGCCGATCGTCGTCCGGGCCCATTCCCTGCGCACCGTTCGCAGAAAAAACCGAGCCTTCGTCCTGCCCGGGCCCCGGCGCAAACACGCCGCGTATATACATGTAATCGCCGGATATAATGGCTTTGTGTCCTTTCCCGAAATATTCGAACGCAGCTTCACTATTGGCCGTTCTCTGGAATCCGACCCCATCGGGCAGTTCGCCCAGGTCTTCTTCCACCTCTTCTTTTGTTTTCGGGGAAAAGAGCATGCCGGATGCCGACTGGAAACGGTTCATAAAACCGCCCCGTTTAGCCAGCGGATCGCGCATGAGTGGTTTGGACAAAGCCTGTCTGAGCCAGAAGCCCTTATTATCGAGACTGTCCGTTACATCCTCATCATCTGTATAGAATACAGCCCCGGGCAGAGCTACTTCGATCCCTCCATGCAGGCTGTTTATTCCTTTATTAAGCTCCTTATAGTACTTATCATCGTCGGTATCTTCGTTTATACCCTGCATTTCCTCTACAAATTTAAGCACCTCATTCACCTTCGATGCATTTACAAAAACAGGTAAGGTCTTATAATATCTACCCGTAAAATACAGGTCCCCGGCTCCGCTTGCCGGCTTGCCGTCCTCGGTTTCCCGGTATGCACCGGTATCCCGGTCGTAGAGCTCAATTTTACGTTGAACCGGGGCTTTCCCCTGAACCGAAGCAAAAGACATTTTCTGAACAGGTTCTTCTTCTGTGCTTTTCAGCTGTGCCGCTCTGGCGCCCATTATATCGGCTTCTTTTTCCAGGCCGCTGTCGTCATTTACCGCTACTTTTCCTTTCAGCTGCGCCGTAGGCTGTACACGCCCCTGCTTCTGCTGCACCACGTGCCAGGCCTCATGCGGCAGGTGTTTTTCCTGTCCGGGGGCAATATGTATATCCGAACCCTGCGCGTAGGCGTGTGCCTGTAGCTGTGCGGGCGCTGCGGAGTTGTAATGCACTTTTACGTCGTCCATGGAATAGCCGGACAGTTTTTCAATGCCGGCCTTCAGACTGTCGGGCATACCGGTACGGTTCTCTTTGCGCTGCACAGGCGGCGGAGATGCGGCCACAGAACCAAAAGGAAGCTTAGCTCCTGCGGAAACAGTGCTTTTCTCCCCGGATCCGGGTTCCTGCAGAGATCGTTGGGCCGCGGCCGTCTTTTCGGACGTTGCAGCCTGCTGGGTGTGGGTTTGCATGGGGTGCAGTTAAACGATAAGGCAAGGTAGTAAAAAAAACAAAACTGTAGCCCGCTATCGTTCAGATTATTGCATCCATTTACGAACGAAAGGAAACAAAAAGGCACCTCTTTGCATCATTATACACAAGTGTCTATTTTTTTCTCAGAAGAGATTTCCGGAAAACAGGCCTTATCGCCTGATCTTATTGGCCTTCAGGTATTCAGCCGTATCGGAAGAAGCCTGGTAAATAAAATTGAAGGGAAATACACAGTCGCCCTTCTGCAGCGGCTTGTTCTGTGCATCTACCAGTTCGTATTCCCGGTCCAGCATCTGGAAAGAGCCGTTGAAAAACTCGGTGCGCACTTCCCTTGCCACCCCGGGAGTACAGCGGCTGTTCAGGAAACTGCACTGGCGCTCAAAAGCAAAGGTGTGGCCGCTCTTATCAAAATAATGAATATACGAAATATTCCATTCCCCGGCCGAGATCATGGGAAATTCCCAGGCACAGATCATACGCCCGGCATCATCGGTGAGTATCTCGTACATGGTATGCATTTCCTCCGGGAAATCACCGGTCACCAATTCTGGAATACCGTTGGCGGTGGTTTTGGTATAAAGCAATATCCGGAAAGGTTCGCTGCGGAAACGATCTTCGATCTCTTTTTTCTGGGCGTGCAGCCGTTCCACGATATCGGGTTCGGGAATACTGCGTGCAGATGCGTCACCGGGTTTACCGGGACCACAGGCCGTGCAGAGCAGCAGGGCGAATACGGGGATGAGATATATGGTCTTCAAAGTGTAAAAGCGTTTGCAGGTATATCAAATATACGTTTCCAGCGCGAAAAAAGTACATAAACGTACGTTAGTATGTTGTTAATGGTCCGAAGTCCGAAGGTCCGAAGTCCGAAGGTCCGGGGTCCGAAGGTCCGAAGTCCGGGGTCCGGGGTCCGCAAGTCCGGGGTCGGGAAGTCCGGCGTAATATGGACTATATACCTACTCCGGAATTTTTCGTACGCGCAGATACTCCTCAACGTTCCGCGGCAGAAAAAGAGCGCCTTTATGCCGGTAGCCGCAACGGTCTGCCGGAAGCCCGCCTTTCTCCCGGCCGTCGATAAAATGCTCCCGGTGTACCTGTTGGCCCTCTGCATCGTAATACTCCAGTAGGATATCGTACAGCACAGCGTCGGAACAGGCTGAATCCATATAGCCGACCGATCGCTCCAGCAGGAAAAACCTGTCTTCATCGTCAAAATAATACTGTGTACTCACAGGCCAGCGGTCATTAAAGGTCAGTTCTGAAGTCATCAGCACCTGTCCCAGTCCACCCCGGAACACATGAAAAAAAGTATCCACATCATCCGGGAAATTCTCTGTATACAAAGGCTGCACTTCCCTTTCGTCCTTCAGCTTTATGTAATCCTGCACCTGGTCCTTTCTGCGCAGGTACAAAGAATCTGTAAGCCACTTGCGTTCATTCATACGCTGCAGGGCACGGGGATTGTTACGTTCCTCGAGTGCATTGCCAAGCATTCCGCCTGGTTTTATAAAATCACAGGAAGAAAACAGAACTGCAAGTGTTAAAAGTACAAAGAGACGTATCTTTCTCATATCCGGTAATCCGGCTAAATATATATATTCCTATTGTGTATACCTGTCCTGCCTGAAATAATTGCGGTACCACTCCGTTTCATGGTGATCGGTCTTTGATGCATCGATGACGTGTGTTGCATCCAGCTTATTATACAGGATTTCGAGCGAAGCATAGTCGCGCTGACTGATCACCTTAAACCCGTTGCGCAACAGCTGTGCCGCACATACACCCGCACCCGCCTGGTAGACCTTATCCGCCGCAAAGCGATTGCCGCTGTAGATCACCTGGCTGCCACAGGCCGCGCTGATGTCCATCATTACGGCCAGTTCTACCTGTTCGCGCCGGGCAATTTCCAGCATTCTTTCCGAAGCCTGCAGCATCCCTTCGGTCCAGTCCTTTCCGCTTTCTGTAAGTACGCGGGCCTTGCCGTCCAGCACATCGAACCCGTTACCGCCATATATATCGCACATTTCACGCGGGGAACCAAAAGAAAATTCTTCAGGACAGAATGTGAAAATTTTGACAGTATCGTACTCCATCAGTTTCAGCACCGATGGATATTCACCATTGGCCGTACCATCGTACCCGCAACGCATACCGGAAAGACAGGCGCTCATGAGTATACGCAAAGGTCGTTCCCGGTCGGGGACACGTAGCTGTTTTATCGATTCCCGGTCTGTCATTCCGGCATGTTTAGGGGTTAATGCGTCTTAAAGGTAAGGTGAATTTTTGATACGTGAGCCCGGGAAACATTAAAACGTACGCGGAAAAATCGTCTCTCCGCATTTTTCTGCAGTAAAAACCATTCGCACCTCAAACACAGTACCTGATCCGCGCTGACCCTATTTCTCCCACTCGTCGCGGATTTCCTTTCCGGTTTTCTCCCGCGGGAAATAACGCTCTTCGTGCTGCCCGATATCCACCTTGATAAGGTATTCGGCAAAACTATTGGCCTCTACCCTGAAATTCTCCACGGGGCGTTCTTTTTCACGGCCGTCGGACTGCACGTCCACCACCCGGCCATCCTTAAAGAAAACCCGGTATATATTCGGCTTTTCGATCATGTAATAACAACTTTCGCCTGTGTACTGATCTTCGAGTACGGTACCGTTGTTCAATGCAACGTCCAGCACGCGTTTATTGAATTTGGAATTATCGTTCGGGCCTTTGGTACAGCGGGATACCACCTCCTTCACTTCCTTCAGGAAAAGGCGGGCATTGTCGTCGGCTTCGCGGATGTAGCCGGGGTACATAATGCTGTCGCCGATACTGCGTATCTGACCGTCCAGGGCTTCGTTCAGCATTTCGGCCATACGCGGGTTCGAGAGTGTGCCTGGCTTTTCGGGCCGACTGAAGAAAGAGCCTCCGCCGGCAAGCAGGAAGGTGACAGCACCGGTTAAGATCGACGCACCGATCCCGAGAAAAATAAACGGTTTTTTATCCATAATTCAGTTTCGTAAACGGAAAGATAGAAAAAAAGGCGCTTATCTCACTTCCTTCTCCTTGTCAGACTCTAAAATATACGAATTTGAAGAATTTGCCGGTTTTTTTATAAATTTACGGTATGAGAATAACGGTAATGTTATAATATCTCCGGGTCTTTCGGCCGTTTTTTGCACGCGGGTCTTAGCGTGCTGCATTTTTCATCTATATACGCTATATTTTTTACACAAACGTCTATTCCCGAAGACGGAAGACACTTAACTTATACACAATTATGTCATCTATACTGAACGAAACAGAGATCAATCATTTTATAAAAGAAGGCTTTGTACGCATCGACGCAGCTTTTCCCACAGAACTTGCCACTGCGGCGGTGGATATCCTGTGGAAAGATATTCCTTTTGAACGCGACAACCCGCAAAGCTGGACGGAGCCTGTGGTATGGCTTGGCATGTATAGCGGGCCGCCTTTTACCGATTCGCTGAACACAGCACGTCTGCATGCCGCCTTCGACCAGCTGGCAGGCGCCGGCACATGGCTCCCCTGCCGCAGTGTGGGGTCTTTTCCCGTACGTTTCCCTGCTGACAGATCCTCACAAGACACGGGCAGGCATGTAGATGCCGGTTTCCCCGGCGATGATCCGGCCAATTATTTCGAATGGCGGATCAATATACGTTCAAAAGGCCGGGCCCTGCTGATGCTGGTCCTTTACTCCGACGTTAGCGAAAACGACGCTCCGTCGGTTCTCTGGAAAGGATCGCACAAAGACGTAGCCCGTCTGCTGTACCCCGAAGGAGAAGCAGGCCTTTCTTTTACGGAGCTTGCCGGCAGACTGCATGAGCTCCCGGAGCGCGAAAAAGTCTTTGCTACCGGTAAAGCGGGCACGGTATATCTATGTCATCCTTTCCTGGTGCACGCGGCACAGGCACACCGGGGCAAAACGCCGCGGTTTATGGCACAGCCGCCCTTACTGCAGAAAGACGCACTTACTATTTCGGGCCCGGAGGCCGGCCTCAGCCCCGTAGAACAGGCCATATACCAGGCATTGCATACCGAATGAACATAAAGGGTCTGCATACAGGCAGGCTCTTTCACTTCTTTTTTCCACCTGATTGCTTCAGGCATAATTGCCGGTTCATGAGAAACCGCCTGAAACCCGCTCTGTACGGAGGATTCCATTTTTCCTATTCCCCGATTACAGCCCTGCTGAAAGAATACCGATCCCCGCTTTAAAAATTCAGGTACTGCGTTGTCTTTCTACAGCTCCCGGCCTGAGAAAACCGGGGGACTTAAGTCAGATCCGGAGACATAGAACAAGCAGGTACTGCCGGGAATTACGGGGCACTCCTGCGATGGGAAAATCGTTGCATATACTAAAACAGAGCGGCGAATTCAAGTCAGGCTAAAACTTTGTAAACGTGGGTTTTGAGTTTACGAAAAGCTTGGCCGCTGAAAGATACTGCCGTAATTTTGGCCAACAGATTTAACGCATAAAGTCTTTTTAGGAAGATGTTTCCCGAGTGTTCAGGAGCTGGCTTTTGCATGGCACAACATGCATAAGAGAGTTGGTGTTACGGCCAGGCATCCGGCACAAACGGAGACGACAGCCCGGTTACGGTAAAACCCTTACAAAGGGCCCGGCGCCTGGCTGACGAATGAGAGAAAAGCCCTTCTTCCCGCCTGATGCGGGGAGAGGGCTTTTTTACACTTCAGGGGTCTTTTTGAAAAAAAAATAAAGAATTGTTTCCTGTTTGGGAAATTTTTATACCTTTGTGATGGAGAAAGAACTGATACCAGCTTTTAAGGTAGTCTTCCTCGAAGATGCCGTTACTTTCCTGGAAAATATGGAGCCGAAAGCCCGTATGAAAGTGTATTACAACATACGGAAGGCACAATGTATCCAGGATCCGGAACTGTTTAAGAAACTGAATGAGCATATCTGGGAATTCAGAACCCTTTACCAGGGGAAGGCGTACCGTTTGTTCGCGTTCCGCTGCAGGCAGGGCAATTCCGAAACCGTAGTGGTAACTACGCACGGCATCCTGAAGAAAACACAGCGCACGCCTCCGAAAGAGATACGAAAGGCGGAAGAGATGCGAAAACAATACCTCGAAACAATATAAAGTCATGGAAAAGAAAATGAAAACTACCGGCCTCGATGAACTCATCGACAAACACGTAGGCAAACGCGGCAGCGAAGCCCGCGAAGCCTTCGAGAACGAACTCCGCATCGATCTGCTGGGGCATGCCATCCGGCAGGCACGGCGCGAACGCCGGCTTACCCAGGAACAGCTGGGTGAGCTGGTAGGCGTGCAGAAAGCCCAGATCTCCAAGATCGAGAACAGCGTAAAAAATGCCCGTTTCGAAACCATTTTAAAGGTTTTTGAAGCCCTGGGCGCCAAAGTACGCTTCAGCGTGGAACTGGAAGGGAAAATGCTGCTGGGCTGAACGCTCAGGTGCTACGCCGGGGAAATACCTGCGGCGACAGAAACAGATACAATTTTACTACATAACTTATCTATTAAAATCCTATGAAAACAAAGTACACCTTATTAGCCGGCTTAATCTTGTTACCCGCTTTCGCCTTCTTTCTATATTTCAGGAATGACGTTGCTTTAGATAAAAGCTCCGGCTGGGCTGATCTTGCTACCTATATGTCCGTTTTTGTATCATTGGCCAACCTGGCAGTTTTCATTATCCTTACGGAAAAACTGCACTCATATAATAAACAACGGGACGATTTTTTATCAAAAGCAGATAAACCCATTATAATTTTTAAACTTAAAACGAAGAACTCAAATTACCTGGCAGAAAATGTTGGAAGAGGCGCTGCTTTGAATGTAATTATAAAAGGCGACCTGGACATCCCGAATAAATGCTGGAAAGAGGTATATCATTACTACTCATTCAGCGCCAATATGGAAAAAGATGTTTGTGTGAAGAATAATAACGCGCTTTTAGCCCTGTATGAGGACATTTATGGGAATGAGTACGTCTCTTATATGGATTGGGATAAACTCCGGTACTTTGAGATAAAAACCGAAAATAAGAAGAGAGAGAAGAGCGAGAAGTCCGAAGAACTGGAAAGAGCCTATTATCCATCTAAGGACCCCGATTGGCCCGTATATCCTAAAAAATGATGCATAACAGTCCACCGTCTCATATTACTCCTCTTTCATAAAACGTCTCAGGTAGTCTGTTATCTCCTTCCTCTGTATAGGATTTGCATTGTCGTCCATATCATTATGCAGGGTGTTCGGGAGTTTAACAATGGTCATTCCATATTTCTTCTGCTCTGCCTCTCCGGGCAATACACCCGGATCTGCTGGTTGATCGCTCGAACGCAGCGAATATACACGGGGAACCGCTGTCCGGGGCAGGGCCATACGCCGGTTATCCAGCGTAATGATCTTATGCACCATGCCCGGGTATTTCTGCGGAAACAGGGCGGTCATATCGCCGCCGTTCGAATGCCCGATCAGGGTTACATGTTCAAAATCTAGTGAAAAATCCGATTTCTTAAGGTCATTCAGCACAAACAAAATATTATCCGCACCGCGCTCCCAGAAAGGTCTGCGCACCAGCTGCGGAACACCCTGCAGCGGTATCAGGCTGTCCGTAGGCAGTTCGTGCTGGATACTGGCCACAAAGTATCCTTCAGCGGCTAAAAATTCCGTCAGGTAGGAATAGGCCAGGTAATCACCGCCCTGGTTGGCTCCGTATCCATGACTGAATATTACAACAGGCGGATTCCTGCGGGCCGGTTTTTGAAACAACACTGGTATCTGCCGCTTCCGGGAGGCGTCAAAAAGCTCGAGGGTATCCGATACAAATGCAAACTTCCGTCGTTCCGCGGACCTCGTTGCCGCCGAAGAGCCCAAAAGCACCAGGCATAGCAAAAGCAGGCCATACGCGCCGACCTTTAAAAACGTATATTCATTAAGCCTATGGAATTTTATTTGCATACCGTAAAAATCGGGAATTGTTCCCAGATACGAGGGGACCGATAGGGTTTTAGTGAAAAATACAGACCAACGAACGCCGGAAATAACTTTACATCCGTGTATACGCCTTTACCCGTAAGCGATACAGCGCCCCAAAAAAATCTTTCAAGTTTTACTGTCTTGTGCAGGAAAAGTCATTGCCCTAAGTTTGCAGAAACGGATAATCAGACGAAATTATGGCAAATAAAAAGGTACATGAAGGACGGAATATCAAACGCTTTCGCGAGATGTTAGGCATAAAGCAGGATGCCCTTGCCTGGGAACTCGGGGAGGACTGGAATCAGCAGAAAATAAGCCTGCTGGAACAGCGGGAACGGGTAGACGAACCGGTATTACAACGCATTGCCGAAGCCCTAAAGGTGCCGGTAGATGCCCTTAAAAACTTTGATGAAGAACAAGCCGTGAATATTATTGCAAGCACCTTTCAAAACAGTACGATGTTGAATGCGAACAATTTTAAGGATTTCAACTGTACTTTTAATCCATTGGACAAGCTAATGGAAATCATTGAAGAAAATAAACAGCTCTATGAACGGCTTTTGCAGGCGGAGAAAGAGAAGGTGAGTATGCTGGAGAAGAGGTTGGGGACGGAGTGATTGATTTCATATACAGTAAAATGCCTATGACTTACCCAATGTTATTAGATAGAAGAGTGTCGTAAGTATTGCCATTCCAACAACAATCTTTGGGGAAACGTTGCCGAATGCTATCTTTATTACAATCAATTTATAATGAGCGATTACAGCCAGAAGGGAAAACCAAAAGAATCATAGCCGCTCCGAATCAGGCAAACAAATTTCGGTATCCGCATTGCCTTTGCTCCTATAGGGAGCGGGAAAACCGCCGCTACTGTAAGAAACATGGACAGAATATTAAGCCGGTCTGCAAGAGGGAGCCAGCGAAGCGTGCGATCTTTATATATAATTCGCGGCTCAGACGGAACGTAAATCAGATATATTCAGAAATTATATTTTCAATTTTACTGATATGTACTCTGAAAAATTCCATATCTGACTCGCCAATTTCTTTTGCATGAGCATCATTCCGATATTTATTTATGACTTCCAAAGATATTTTTACTTCCTCTTTATTAGAACCGAATATATTCCGAAACGCATCTTCATAATACTTCAAGACAATCTTAATCAAATCATTAAAGTATATATCAATGCTCGATGCATCAAACAACTTACTATATTCTAAAGCTTGAGCCTTAATTTTTCTATCAGCACCATATATATCGATAACTTTATTAAAAGCATCTGATTTCCCAAAATGGGATTGCATTTGAATTCGTATTAGGTTTCTCAACTTTATTTCTACCCGGTTACGGCGTTCAGAAATTTCTCTCCATCGTTGTTCCGGTGTATGTAAAACCATTTTATATCTATTCTTATTGATTAAATACTCTTTAACTGCCTCGATTTTAAAATAAAAATTGTTTTGGTTTTCTTCAATCAAATTATACCCTTTAAGATGCGCAATTAAATCTGGAAATTCACTAGCAAGTGAATTAAAAGAATTGGTATCACCAATAGCCAAATAAACTAACATATCAAATTCATCTGGGTAGAATATAATAAGGACTTCCAGAATCATTTCTAAATAATTACTGTATTTTTCATTAAAAATACGCTTAGCATCTTCATAGTGAATCTTATCTACCTTAACTGGTCTATTTTTATCTACTTTTTCATTTATGATACTGCAAACATGCCTTATAAGGTATGGATGTCCTCCAAAGTCTTCTTTTAACTTAGAGAAAACAACATCATCAAACTCCAAACCCATATACCCCCCCAACTTCGAAACCATTTCTTTAGTTTGGTCAATTGAAAATCCCTGTATAAACTCAAAAGGAACTTTATTGAACATTGGATTATCTGTCATATTTATTCTTGCAGTCTCAATCGCTTTAGGATTAGTTCCAACTATTAGAAATGAAAAAACCGGCCCATTTTCATCTCTAATAAATTTCTGAAATGCTGCCCTTATAGCTTGCCAAAATAAGACAAAATCTATTCCTTCCTTCCAATTGGGATTTGGGGATGTCCTAGGCGAAATATTTTCAATTTCATCAAAAATTAGCAATATTGGTTTTTCTCCAATCTTCCTAAAAAGCCTCTTAATGTCTTTTTCAAACATTGAGCTTGCTTCCTCAGGAGTATATCTAGCTTCCTCCTCGACAATGCATTGAATTTCATTTTGTTTCTTTATTTCCTTAATAACAAAACTCAATGCATGGTTCCATCCTCTTTGGTTCAAAGATGGATTCTGACAGTCAATGATTACGCTAGGCGCCTCATCCAATCGCAAAGCCCTTGATACACCATTAATTACAGATGTTTTCCCCGTCTTTCTTAGCCCAAATAATCCTGAATTCTCATTTGATTTATGGCGATTAATAATTTTCTGTATGAGTCCCGATCTACCAAAAAAGAAGAAATCTTTTGTAATTGGGGATTCAAAGGCAAATAAATCTCTCTCGAAAAAAAATGCTCTAAATCTATTCTTAACAAAATAACTATTTGATGTATATAGAAATTCTTCATAGGAAAATGGTATTACTATTCTGGACTCAGGATCTCCTCGAAGTAATTTTTGAACTTTTTCTTTAATGTTTTTATCCATACCCACTAATACATAACAGATATTCTCTATCCTCCAATCAGCATACTGTTGTAAAACCCTATCAAAAACATCTAGCGTTCTTGGTTCAAAGTTTTCATAGGGACTAAATACAACTACCATCTCTCTTTCAATATTAAACGTTTCTTGAAAATCTCGCGTTGGTTTAATAAGTGCGTATTTGTACTTAGTTCCTGAATTTTGCCAAATAATACCACCACCATTTGTTACATACCATTCTTTAGCCAAGAATTTCATTATATTTTCCTCTTCAATACTGAGATGATTAAATCTCACATTAGGATTTATACCAGGAAATGTGTTATTCATACAAAATGTATATTTGGATATTAAACTAACACAAACATAAAAATTCCTACACATTTGCCAAATTTTACCTCTAATTTATTCTCATTCTAAGCACTACAAGCTAAGAGCTCTTAGCTAACTGCTCCTTCCCTTTTCTGCAGATTTCTTCGTACTTTTGCACCTTGTTTTCTCAATAATCAGCACATTATGCAGGAACTTTCAAAGACCTATCAGCCAAGCGCTGTAGAAGAAGCCATCTATAAAAACTGGATGGACCACCGCTGCTTTGCCAGCACGCCGAATGAAAAAGAGGCCTTTACCATCGTGATTCCGCCGCCGAACGTTACGGGGCAGCTGCACATGGGCCACATGCTCAACAACACGATCCAGGACGTGCTGGTCCGTCGTGCCCGCATGTTGGGTAAGAACGCCTGCTGGGTGCCCGGCACTGACCATGCCTCTATTGCTACCGAAGCCAAAGTAGTAGGCATGCTGCGTGAAAAAGGCATCAAAAAATCGGAGATCGGTCGTGACGAATTCCTCAAATACGCCTTTGAATGGAAAGACAAGTACGGCGGCATCATCCTGGAACAGCTTAAAAAACTGGGCGCCTCCTGCGACTGGGACCGTACCCGTTTTACCATGGACCCCAAATACTACGAGGCCGTGATCAAAACCTTTGTGGATTTTTACAACAAAGGCTATATCTACCGCGGTCTGCGCATGATCAACTGGGACTGCGAAGCCCGTACCGCCCTCAGTAACGAAGAGGTGATCTATGCCGAAGGCGGCGAACGCTCCTTCCTGTACCACGTACAGTACGCCATTGAGGGTACAGACGAGCACCTGGTAATTGCCACCCAGCGCCCCGAGACCATTCCCGGTGACGTGGCTGTGGCCGTGAACCCCAAAGACGAGCGCTACAAACACCTGATCGGTAAAAAGGCCGTGGTGCCCTTTGTAAACCGTGCCGTTCCCATTATCGGCGATGATTACGTGGAACTGGAATTCGGTACCGGTTGCCTGAAGGTAACGCCCGCACACGACGTGAACGACTACGAGATCGGTCAGCGCCACAACCTGCCCGTGATCGACACCATTAACGACGACGGTACCATGAACGCCGCCACCGAACTGGACTGGATGGTGGGTATGGACCGCTTCGAAGCCCGCAAACAGTTTGTAAAACGCCTGGACGAGGCCGGACTGCTGCTGAAAAAAGAAGAATTTACCACGCGCATCGGTCGCTCCGAGCGTACTAACAGCGTAGTGGAACCCAAACTTTCGCTGCAGTGGTTCATCCGCATGAAAGACGTTTCGGGACGTGCCCTGGCTGCCGTAGAGAACGACGAAGTGCGCCTGCACCCCGCCAAGTTCAAAAATACGTACCGCTACTGGATGGAGAACGTAAAAGACTGGTGCATCAGCCGGCAGCTGTGGTGGGGACACCGCATCCCGGCCTGGTATTTCGGTGAAGGTGAGAACGATTTTGTTGTGGCCATGAACGAGGCCGAAGCCCTGGAAGCCGCCCGCAGCAAAACGGGTAATGCCGCCTTAAAGCTGAACGACCTGCGCCAGGACGAAGACGTACTGGACACCTGGGCCAGCTCCTGGCTGTGGCCTATAGCCGTTTTTGACGGACTGGACAACTACGATCCGCACACCGGGAAAATGAACAGCATACCCGCCGACCTGAAATACTATTACCCCACCGACGTACTGGTTACCGGTCCGGATATCCTGTTCTTCTGGGTGGCCCGCATGATCATTGCCGGTTACGAATACATGGACCAGCCGCCTTTCCGCGATGTATACCTCACCGGTATCGTACGCGACAAGCTGGGCCGCAAAATGAGCAAATCATTAGGGAATTCCCCCGATCCGCTGGCCCTCATCGAAAATTTCGGCGCCGACAGCGTACGCGTGGGCATGCTGCTGAGTTCGGCCGCAGGTAATGACCTGCTGTTTGACGAAAGCCTGTGCGAACAGGGCAGTAAATTCACCAATAAAGTGTGGAACTCCTTCCGCCTCATTAAAGGCTGGACCGGCGTAAACGAAGCCGCTCCGCAGGAATCGAAAGACGCCGTAGAATGGTTCTCCAACAAGCTGGCCCAGCAGGTTGCCGAGCTGAACGATCTGTATACCCAGTTCCGCATCAGTGAGGCCCTGATGGTAACCTACAAGCTGGTTTGGGACGATTTCTGCAGTACTTACCTGGAGGTCATCAAACCGAAAGAAGGCCGCATTGCACAGGAGATACTGGACAGCACTGTACACTTTTTTGAGCAGCTGCTGAAGATCATGCATCCCTTTGTGCCTTTTATTACCGAAGAGCTGTGGAAACACATTGCCGACCGTAAAGAGGGCGACTTTATCATGTTTGCCGCCTGGCCGGAGGTAAAAACGCCCGACCTTGCCATGCTGAACCGCTTTGAACAGGCCCTGAACACCGTAACGGCCCTGCGCAACTTCCGCAATGAAAAAGGTATATCCATGCGGGATGCCCTGCAACTGAGCAGTACGGGCCATTTCGACTATACCGCCGTGATCGGCAAACTGGCCAATGTAGCCGCCATCAGCAAGGTGGAGACCAAACCGGAAGGTACCCTGGCCATACGCGTAGGCACGCAGGAATTATTTGCCCCGATCGGTGCAGGTATTAATGTAGAAGCCGAAGTGAAGAAATTACAGGAAGAGCTGAACTATGCACAGGGATTCCTGCAAAGTGTGGCCAAAAAGCTGGGCAACGAGCGCTTTGTACAGAATGCCAAAGCCGAGGTGATCGAAGCCGAACGTAAGAAACAGGCCGATGCCGAAGCGAAGATACGCCTCATTGAAGAGCAACTGCGCTCTTTACAGAACTAAAACGTATATACCTCTTTATACGAAAAACAGCGATACCCGAAAGGATATCGCTGTTTCCGTTTTTATCATACACAATTGTCAACCTTTTACCTGGATCAGGTAGGTGGTCAGTTCTTTATCGTCTGTGCAAAGATTCATGCGGGTAGCATTGGCATAGGTAACCCGGAACCGGCGGGCAGACTCGCCCGGAATTTTGCCAATGATGTACACTTTTCCGTCCACGCTTTCCACCCCGGTAAGTTCGGCCCGGCTTTTTTGCGCAATAGCTTCGTATGCCTGCGGCCCCACCCGGATGATCAGCTTATCGATCACCTGGAAACTGCTTTTTTCGGCCAGGTGCCCTTTTACCACAGCTTCATCTACGGTATAGGTGGCCCAGGCTTCCCAGTTGCCGGCCTTGTTCAGGTACATCACGTCGCCGCCCATCATGGCCGCGGTCATTTTCTTTTTACCGATGGACTTGTTCACCCAGGTCACGGGCAGTTCGCCCAGGAACAGGTAGCCCTTGTACACGCTGGAGTCGGGATGATAGAGCTCTTTTACCTTGGCATGATCGTGCGGGCTGTTCACCACGCTTTCGTGCACGTCTGCCGCCTTCTGCGCCTTTGTACTGAGGCAGAAGAACAGCAGCAGGCCCGTGAATAGAATGCTTTTTCCCATACTTAGTCCCAGGTTTGTACTTCCTGAATAAAGTTCCCCATCCAGTGGTTCTGAATGGCCGTCATGCAGAGTACGGGTATTTCCTGTCTATTATAGATCACCTTTTGCTCAGGTTCGCTGATCAGCTCTACGAAACCGCGTTCCTTATGGGCTACCAGCATAATGAGGTCGATATTGTTCTCACCCGCATAGGCGGCCATATCGCGGAAATAGGTGGTACCCTTGCGCTGTATGGCAATACTGTACGGCACGCCGCGGTCTTTGAGCCACTGTTCGGCAAAACCTTTGTTCAGGGCGATTTCTTTGGCAATGAATTCATCTTCTTCGTAATCTTCGAACAGTACCAGTTCGGAATTATACAGTTTATAGAACTGCTCGGCATAAGGCAGCAGACGTTTACACTGGTCTGAATTATCGAGCTCAATGAGTACTTTTTTATAGCCTTCCTCGCGCGGACCTTTATTTTGTACAATGATCACCGGCACCGGCGATGAATCCACGATACGCAGCGCCCAGGAACCCAGCACACGCTCGCCAACGCTCTGTATGCCATGTGTACCCATTACCAGCAGTTTGGCCTTTTCTGATTTTACGGCCTCCCCGATGGATGTAAAAATATCGCCTTCGGGCATGGTAAAACGCGCCTCAATGCCATAAGCGTTCCGGATCTTGGCACAATGTACCTCCAGTACCGAACGGATGAATTCGGCGGTTTTATGTCCTTTTTCCAGTTTTTCCTTGGTTTTATCGTCCAGCACATGGATCAGCAGCAGTTCGTCCTTATCGCGCTGTGCGAACTTTGCGGCATGATCGATCGCTGTAAAGCTCTCGTGCGAAAAATCGTTCGCCACGGCTATCACATTCTTAAAAACAGGTTCCATAATTCAATAGTTTTTCTAAAGCTAAAGATATGAAAAAAGCTTTCTTCCCGAAATGATTTCCATCAGCTTTTGTACTTCCCCTCCGCATTTCCTATTCATTTAACACTATACGAAGCCCGGTATTATGCCTTTCGGTCCCTTCTCCTGTTGGTCGACACGCCCCGGCACGTTCGTCTACAAAAAAGCCCTATTTCTCTACAAAGGAAACTTTCGGCGTTTTAAAAGTTTCCAATGCCAAAAAAGCTTTTTACTTTTGAACCGGTGGAAAAAAAGGAATATATCGCTGAAAAAGCCCTGCAGCTGTTCATGCGTATGGGCATCAAAACGGTTACCATGGACGAGATCGCGGCCCAGGCCGGCGTATCTAAAAAGACCCTGTACCTTTATTATGCCGATAAGGAAACCCTGGTGAACGAACTGCTGAACGGCTTCCTGGACGGGCATATCTGTGAACTGAAGATCGGCGCTACCGAAGCCTCGGATGCCATAGAAGAATATTATACGGCCGTAACCCTGGTGATCCGCGACTATACCCGCATACACCCTGCGGCCATTCACGATATACAGAAATACTACGGGAACCTGTGGCAGCGTATGCAGCAGCATTCCAAAGAATTTGTGCGCAGCTTCGTGGAAGCCAACCTGCGCCGCGGCATTGCCGAAGGCCTGTACCGCAAAGACCTGAATGTACCCATGGTGGCCGAGTTTTATTCTGTGTTCGAACTTTCGCTCTTTCACATGATCGATAACCACAAGCCTGTGTTTAACCACGTGGACCTTTTCCGGGAATATATTACCTACCACCTCTGTGCCATCACCAACGACAACGGCCGTAAAGTGATGGAAAAACTGCTGAAAAAAGAATTCCGAAACAACTAAAAATCATATATGAATCCCCGACTACTTCTATTGATGCTGCTGTTGTTACCGTCCCTTGCCCGGGCGGGCGACAGCACCCGGACCTTTACCCTGAAACAGGCCGTGGAATATGCCGCACAGCACAATTACGCCGCGCAGCTGGCCCTGAAGAACTATGAGATCTCGCGCAAGCAATACATGCAGTATGTAAGCGCCGGACTGCCCCAGGTGAACGGTACGCTGAACTATAACTGGAACATTGAACCCCAGGTATTCCTCCTGCCCGATTTTACCAACCCTTCATCCGGCAACTTCATTCAGTTGCAGGCCACACCACCCACCACCGTTACCACCAACCTCACGGCCTCTATGATCGTGGTGGACGGAAGTTATATTTACGGGGTACAGGCCGCCAAAACCTATAAGGAACTTTCGCTGAACCAGCAGGAAAGCGAACTGCAGAAAATAAAGCAGAACGTGACCCGGGCCTATTACAATGTACTTTTCATCGACAAGAACATGGAGGTACTCACCAAAACCGTAGAAAACCTGGATAAGCTGGCTTTTGAAACCGAAGCGTACTTTAAAGAAGGTTTCCGCGAAGGCCTGGACGTAGAACAGGTGGTGCTGAACAGGGACATTACCGTGAACACGCTCAATAAGCTGAAGACCCAGCGCGAAAGTGCCCTGAATATGCTGAAAATGAGCATGGGATTCCCGGTGGACAGTTTACTGAATACCAGCGATAGTTTTGAAAGCCTGGATGCGGAAAAACCGGTAGATTATATGCTGGATGCCTCTACAATTTTTGACCCGGCCAGCAATATTGACATTAAGGTGCTCGACCGCCTGTACCGGGTGAACCGCCAGAATTACCAGGTGGAATTCTCCAAGGCCTTTCCTTCGCTTTCGGCCTTCTTTCAATGGTCGTACGGGGGATTTAACGATAATAAGAAACGAGCGGTGCTGTTCAGTCCGGGCAATACCTATTACCGGGGCGGAACCCTGCTGGGCGCCACGCTGAACGTACCCATTTTTTCGTCCTGGGGCCGCGTGTCCAGTCAGCAGAAGATAAAACTTGAGGCTGAAAAAGTAAAGATACAGAAGACCGAAGCGGAAGAAAACATGAAAATGGCCTTTAAAAACATAAAGGCCGAATATGTGAACAACCTGTCTACCCTGGCCAATGACAAGCGTAATATAGACCTGGCAAAGAAGATACAGGAAACCAACCGCACCAAGTTCCGCGAAGGTCTCATCGGCAGTTTTGAGCTTATCAATTCCGAAAACCAGTACCTGAACGCACTCAATGCCTATTACAGTACGCTTTTTAACCTGCTGCAGAACCGGCTCGATTACGATAAACTCACCAACAAACTATAAAGAACATGAAAAAGTTAAGCATTTATATACTGGCAGCCCTTGTGGTGGCTGCATGCGGCTCTAAAGATCCCCGCGCCGAACTGGAAGAACTGAAAACGCAGAAACGCGATATTGAAAAACGTATTGCGGAACTGGAAATACAGGTCGGAGCAACCGATACCACGGTACAGGAAGCCGTGGAAGTGGCCGTGATCGTGCCCGGCAAGATCCCATTTACGGTTACAGATAATTTCCAGGGCGTGGTAGAGTCGGAAGAGAACATGAACCTGAGCTCGGAAAGCGGCGGCAAGATCCTGAAAATACAGGTGAAAGAAGGCGATATGGTAAGTAAGGGACAAGCCCTGGCCGTGCTGGACGGAGACCTGATCGCCAAAAATATAGAAGAAGTAGAAAATGCCCTGGAATTAGCCGAAACCAGCTACCAGCGCCAGAAAAACCTCTGGGACCAGAAGATCGGCAGTGAGATCCAGTTCCTGCAGGCCAAGAACCAGAAAGAAAACCTGGAAAAACGCCTGAACACCCTGCGTACCCAGTTAGGCAAACAAACCCTGAAAGCCCCCGTGACCGGTATGGTAGACAAACTTTTCCTGAAAGAAGGCGAAGTGGCCGGGCCCGGTGTTCCGGTATGCCGCGTGGTGAATAACGACCGCATCAAGATCACGGCCGATATTTCCGAGAAATTCGTGGGCCGCTTCAAAAAAGGCGAGAAAGTAGGCATACTGCTTACCGCGCTTAACGAGAACCTGGAAGGTAAGATCCGCAGCGTAGGACAGGTCATCGACCCCAACAACCGCACCTTTAGCCTCATCGTAGATCCCATAATGCCCAAGAACAGAGATATCCTCAAGGCCAATATGCTTACCAGTATTTCCATAGCCAGTTATACCAAGCCCGATGCCATCGTACTGCCTACAAACATCATCCAGTTCGATCCGCAGGGTAATTTTGTATTTGCGGCAGAAAACAATACCGTGAAAAAAATAATGGTGGAAACCGGCGGCAGCAGCAACGGACTTACCGAAGTTACCGGCGGACTCAGCGGTTCGGAAAAGATCATCGCCGAAGGCATTAAAAGCATTGAGGTAGGTGGTAAAGTGATTATCCGCGAACAACGCAACAATACCGATACACTTTCGGCAAAACCCTAACTTAAAACAGAACCGCGATGAGTACGGAAAAAGAAAAAAAGAACCTGTTCAAGGAGTTTCGCCTCTCGAGTTTTGCCGTAGATAATAAAACAACCGTATACGTACTGCTGTTCATTATCGGGGTAATGGGGATGATCTCCTACATCAATATGCCCCGCGAAAGTTTCCCGGAGATCAAACAGCCTACCATTTACATCGGTACGCCCTATCCCGGCAACTCACCCGCCGAAATGGAAGACCTGGTAACGCGCCCGATCGAGAAAGAAATAAAAACGCTCAAGAATGTAAAAAAATTTACATCAACGTCTATACAGGATTATTCAACGATCGTTGTAGAGTTCGAAAGTAATATCGATCCCAAGGTAAGCCCTGCAGGATGTAAAAGATAAGGTAGACAAGGCCAAGAGTGAACTGCCCAACGATCTGCCTGAAGATCCCAACTGTTTTGAGCTCGACTTTTCGGAATTCCCCGTAATGACGGTGAACCTGGTAGGCGATTACGGTTACGATGAACTGAAGAAAAATGCCGAATACCTGCAGGACGAGCTGGAAAAAATACCCCAGGTATCCGAAGCCGCCATACGCGGACTGGTAGAAAAAGAAGTAGAGATCAGCGTAGACCTGCCCAAAATGGAAAGCATGGAGATCAGCTTCCAGGATATTGAAAATGCCGTGGCCGGGGAGAACATCAAGCTTTCGGCCGGTGAAATATACAGCAGCACCCAGTTAGGCGGATCGCGGCGTACGATACGCATAGACGGGGAAGCCAAAGACCCGGTCGAGCTGGAGAATATTATTGTAAAAGATGAGAACCAGCGCATTGTATACCTGCGTGATATTGCCACGGTACGTTTCGGTCCGGTAGAACCCACCAGTTATGCCCGCCTCGACGGTAAACCGGTGGTCATGCTCGACATCAAGAAAAAATCGGGCGAAAACCTCATTGAAGGCGCCAAAGGCGTACGCCGGGTCATTGCCGAGGCCGAGGCCAACGTATTTCCCAAAGGACTGCGTGTGGTCATTACCGGCGACCAGTCGAAACAAACCAATTCCATGGTGGTTTCCCTCGAGAACAACATCATTGCCGGGGTGATCCTGGTGATCGGCGTACTGCTGTTCTTCCTGGGTATGCGCAACTCCCTGTTCGTGGGTGTGGCCATTCCCGTGTCCATGATCCTGGGTATACTGCTGCTGAGCATGATGGGTGCCACCCTGAACATGATGGTGCTCTTTTCACTCATCCTGGCCCTGGGTATGCTGGTAGACAACGGCATTGTGGTGGTAGAGAACGTATACCGCCTGCATTCCGAAGGTCTCGACAAGGAAAAAGCCTCTAAGTACGGTGTGGGTGAGGTAGCCTGGCCCATTATTGCGTCTACGGCCACTACCATAGCCGCCTTCCTGCCCCTGTTGTTCTGGAACGATCTGATGGGCGAATTTATGAAATTCCTGCCCCTTACCCTCATCATGACCCTGGGCGCCTCCCTTTTTGTTGGACTGGTAGTGAATCCCGTACTTACGGCACAGTTCATCAAACTGGAATCCGAAGGGCAGCGCAGCGGTTCTCCGAAACGTTTCTGGATCATTACGGGCATTTTATTCGTACTGGGCGTACTGTTCCTGTTCATAGCCCGCTGGCTGGGCAGCCTGCTGCTGTTCTTTGCCTTTTTCAACCCGCTTTCCCGCTTTGTGATCAAGCCCCTGGCCGACCGTTTCCAGTACCATACCATGGTAAAAGTGGAGAATGCCTACCGCCGCTTCCTGCAGATCATCCTCAAAGGGAAAAGACCGGTGTTCCTGTTCATGGGACTGTTGCTCCTGATGGTGGTGACCATGATGGTGTATTTCGGCTCCAACCCTAAAGTACTGTTCTTCCCGGAGAATGAGCCCCTGTACGTGAATGTATATGTAGAAACACCCCTGGGAACCGATATTACCGAAACCGATGCCCTTACCCGTAAACTGGAAAACAAGGTGCGCAAAGCCGTGGAACCCAATAAAAATGTGGTAGAGGCCATCGTAGCCCAGGTGGGCGAAGGTACGGCCGACCCCAACGAAGGGCCCGCGATGGGCTCCTCGCCCAATAAGGCCCGCATTACGGTTTCGTTCCTTGCGTATGAAGACCGCATCGACTTTTCAGACGTAAGTACCAATAAGATACTCGAAGACATCCGTGAGTCGGTAAAAGGCGAAACCCAGGCCATCATTACGGTAGAAAAGAACCGTGACGGTCCGCCCGTGGGTAAGCCCATACAGCTGGAAGTAGCCGGTAAAGATTACGATACCCTGGTAAAAACCACCGAAAACATCCTGAAATACCTGAACGCTTCCAATATTCCCGGTCCGGATAAACTGAAAATGGACCTGGAAACGGGTAAACCTGAGATCATACTGCATGTGAACAAAGATGCCGCACGCCGCTACGGGGTAAGCACCGGGCAGATCGGTATGGCCATGCGTACCGCACTTTTCGGTAAGGAAATATCCAAATTCAAGGAAGGCGAAGACGATTATGAGATACAGCTGCGCCTGGCCAAACAATACCGTTACGATATACGCTCGCTCATGAACATGCGCATCACCTTCCGCAATATGACCTCGGGCCAGATCGTACAGGTGCCCATTAATGCAGTGGCCACTATGGAAGACGCATCCTCCTATGGTGCCGTAAAACGCAAGGACATGGACCGTGTACTTACCATTTCATCGGATGTAAAACAGGGCTACAACGCCAACCAGATCGTAGCCGAATACAAGGAACTGATGGCCGGATACAAAATGCCGGCCGGCTATACCTATAAGTTCTCCGGCGAACAGGAAGAACAGGACAAATCCTCGCAGTTTCTTATGATGGCCCTGATCATAGCTGTGTTCCTGATCTTCCTGATCATTGTGGCACAGTTCAACTCCATTACCGCCCCGCTTATCATTATGTCGTCGGTACTTTTCAGTACCATCGGGGTATTCCTGGGCCTGTTCCTCTTCCGTATGGACTTTGTGGTTCTGATGTGCGGTATCGGTATCATTTCGCTGGCCGGGGTGGTAGTAAACAATGCCATCGTACTCATCGATTATACCAATGTGCTGCGCGAACGCAAACGCGAAGAACTGGGCCTCGGCAAGAACGATCCGCTGCCGATAAGCGATCTGATGCAATCGATCGTGGATGCCGGTGCCACCCGTCTGCGCCCCGTACTGCTTACGGCCATCACTACGGTTCTTGGCCTTGTCCCGCTGGCCATCGGCCTCAACATCGACTTCGTAGGCCTGCTGAACAACGGCAACCCCGATATTTATATGGGCGGCGACAATGCCCTGTTCTGGGGCCCCATGTCCTGGACGGTGATCTTCGGACTTACCTTTGCCACCTTCCTTACCCTGGTGGCCGTACCGGCCATGTACCTGATCAACGATAAGGTAAATGCACGGGTGCATAAATGGACCGGAAAAAAGCAAATAGCTAAAAGCTGATAGCCTTACGTATCGTGCAGGCCTTTGGCTGTTCCATATTTAGAGAAGCCGCTCCGGAAAGGAGTGGCTTTTTTGCAGTTATTAGCTACAAGCTGTGAGCTATCAGCCTTTCGCGGAGGGATTACTGCGTGGTCCCTCCTGCGCCGGGTTGCGTTGCAGGAACAGCATTCTGATACGGGAAGAGCATTTCTAAACCGATACCCAGTTATGATCGCGGAGGGATTACTGCGTGGTCCCTCCTGCGACGGGTTGCATTGCAGGAAAAGCATTCTGATACGGGAAGAGCATTTCTAAACCGATACCGATAAACTTTACAGTTGTAATCGCGGAGGGATTACTACGTGGTCCCTCCTGCGCCGGGTTGCAATTACATACACCCGATACCTGCCGGTATCGGCTCTTTTTTGTATCCTTCTGCGCTTTTGAATGCATTCAACGCGCTTTCAGGACACAAAAAAATCCCGGAACAAGTTCCGGGATCGTATGGTACTTACCAGTGCGGGCGGAGGGACTCGAACCCCCATGCCTTGCGGCGCCAGATCCTAAGTCTGGTATGTCTACCAATTTCACCACGCCCGCAGGACATCCTGAGGATGAATTGGGGTGCAAATGTAGCACTTTTATTCAGTCCGGCAGGCCACAGGGAAAAAATTTTCAGAAGTTCGAAACCTTCCCGTATCTTTGCACCCGTTTTTATCAAGATATAAATACCATTACGCATGAATATTGCACAGGAAAAACTCAACGATTTACACAGCAGGATCAAAATAAACATTACTCCCGACGACTATACCGGCCGCGTGGAAGAACAGCTGAAAAAGCTGCGTAAAAACGTAAATATGCCCGGCTTCCGCCAGGGTAACGTACCTGCCGGACTCGTAAAAAAGATGTACGGTAAATCCGCCATCGCCGACGAAGTGGGTAAAATTGCCGTAAACAACCTGTACCAATATATCCAGGACAACAAGATCGATTTCCTGGGAGATCCCATCCTGGCAGAGGAAAGTCCGGCCCTCGACTTCGATTTCGGTAAAGAATACGAAGTGATCTACGAACTGGGCATCCTGCCGGAGATCAACCTGGAAATTCCCAAAGAAAAATTCCGCTACTACGAGATCGACATCGACCAGGACACCCTGAATGAGAACATCGACGGGCAACGCCGCCGTATGGGCAAGAATGTAGAGGCCGACAGCGTGGAGGACGGAGACATGGTAATGGGCGAGTTTTTCGAGGCCGATGAGAACGGTAATCCCGTGGAAGGCGGCTTTTCGAAACAGACCTATATTTTCCATAACCGTATCAATACCGAAGAGGCCAAACAAAAGCTGATCGGCGCCAAAGCCGGCGACGTGATCGCTATTACGCCCCTCGAAGCCTATAAAGACGATACCACAGCCGAGATCTACCTGGGTATGAAGAAGGAAGAACTGGCTGAAAAGAA
This sequence comes from Flavobacteriales bacterium, assembly GCA_052437175.1. Lineage (GTDB taxonomy): Bacteria > Bacteroidota > Bacteroidia > CAIKAF01 > CAIKAF01 > JACVCJ01. The sequence goes on along the minus strand of JBQVOK010000003.1, from coordinate 498,932 downwards.
CGCGTCTATGCGCTTCCGCGTGGAAAAAGCCAACCGTATGGAACAGGCCGATCTGAACCAGGAGTTCTTCGATGCACTCTTCGGTGCCGGCCGCGTGAACAGCGAAGAGGAATTCCGCACAGAACTGTCGAACATCCTGAAACGCGATGCCCAGACCGAAGCCGATTTCCGCCTGCTGAACGATATCCGCGCCAAAATACTGGAAACGCACACATTCGAGATCCCCGAAGCCTTCCTGAAACGCTGGATGCTGATCAAGGAAGACGGTAAGAAAAGTGCCGAGGAGATCGCTGCAGACTTCGAGAACTCACGCGATGTGATCCGCTGGGAAATTATCCGTAAGAAAATTTCGGATGCCAACGACCTGAAAGTGACCGAGCAGGATATTCACGACCGTGCCGAAGCCATGGTACGCAACCGCCTGGCCGAAATGGGCATGCCGCTCGACGATCAGGAGCGCATCCACGCCATTGCCCACAACGTACTGGAAAACCAGCAGGAACGCGAGCGTATCGCCGCTTCCATCGCCGAAGAGAAAGTACTGTACCACCTGAAAGGCCTGGTAAGCACCCAGCCCGAAAAGATCGACTATAAGGACTTCTTTAAACTGGAAAACAACGGTTAATTCCACGTTAAAGATTTTACGTAAACATACAGCCCCCCGCAGAAATACGGGGGTTTTTTCATGTTCGGCAGCCCGGAGACCTTTTTTGTCGAAACGGTACTCCCGTATTTCCGATTTCCTTTATATCTTCACTCCATAAATAAAATACAGATTAATTATGTTTCCAGCAGATGAATTTAAAAAGTATGCCGTAAAACATCATGGTTTCAACAGCATGCACCTGGAGAAATACATGTCTACGGTAGAGGATATGACTCGCACGGTAATTGAAGAACGCCCGATGCCTTTCCGTGAGGTAGACGTATTTTCGCGCCTGATGATGGACCGTATCATTTTTCTTGGTACGCCCATTGATGACTATATAGCCAACATTATCCAGGCGCAGATGCTGTTCCTTGAGAGTGCCGATTCCACCAAGGATATCCAGATCTATATGAACTCTCCGGGAGGTTCGGTTTATGCCGGTCTGGGTATTTACGACACCATGCAGTACATCAACTGCGATGTAGCTACTATTTGCGTAGGTCTGGCTGCCAGTATGGGCGCTGTACTGCTGTGCTCCGGCGCCGCAGGCAAACGCTCGGCCCTGCCGCATGCCCGTATCATGATCCACCAGCCCCTGGGCGGCGCACAGGGTCAGGCTTCCGATATCGAGATCACCGCACGTGAGATCCAGAAACTGAAAAAGGAACTGTACACCATCATTGCCAATCACAGCGGCAAAACCTATGATGAGGTATGGCGTGACAGCGACCGCGATTTCTGGATGAAAGCTGCCGAAGCCAAAGAGTACGGCATGATCGACGAAGTTCTGGAACGCAAATCCAAAGCGTAGTCTTACAAAACATACTTAAATTACGTCAGGCAGGCGCCCCCCGTGGGCGCTTTGCCGTTTTTTATACGCAGGGATGACCGGAATACCCGGATTTGGTGTTACTTTTGCACTTTATTTATCCCGCCCTTTACAGAACATGGGAACAAAAAAGAATACAAAGGAGCACTGCTCTTTCTGTGGACGCAGCGAAGACGAAGTGCAGATACTGATAAACGGCAATGCCGAAGCCCGTATATGCGATAACTGTGTAAACCAGGCTGATAAAATGGTACGCGAGGTGATGGGTATTCCCCCGGTAACAGGCCAGGCCCCGCGCAGCACCACTTTTAATAAGATCGAACTGAAGACCCCGGTGCAGATCACGACCTTCCTGGATCAGTACGTGATCGGGCAGGAAACCGCCAAACGTTCGCTGGCCGTGGCCGTGTACAACCACTATAAACGTATACTGGCCAAAAACAACGGCGATGATACCGAGATCGAAAAATCGAATATGATCCTGGTAGGCGAGACCGGCACCGGTAAAACCCTGCTGGCCCGCACCATAGCCAAAACCCTGAATGTGCCCTTCTGCATCGCCGACGCTACCGTACTTACCGAAGCCGGTTACGTGGGCGAGGACGTGGAAACGATCCTGACCCGCCTGCTGCAGGCCGCCGATTATAATGTGGAAGCCGCCCAGCACGGGATCGTGTTCATCGATGAGATCGACAAGATCGCCCGAAAAAGCGACAACCCCTCCATAACCCGCGATGTAAGCGGCGAAGGTGTGCAACAGGGCCTGCTGAAACTGCTGGAAGGCTCCGTGGTAGGTGTTCCCCCGCAGGGCGGACGTAAACACCCCGAACAAAAACTGGTACAGGTAGATACCCGCAATATTCTCTTTATCTGCGGCGGCGCCTTCGAAGGCATCGACCGTATCATTTCGAACCGCCTCGACAAGCAGAAACTCGGCTTTAAAACGGCATCACAGAAATCATCCATCGATTACGACAACCTGCTGCAATACGTTACTTCTACCGACCTGCGCCAGTTCGGACTTATCCCCGAGCTCATCGGCCGCCTGCCCGTGATCAGTTTCCTGGACCCGCTTACCCGCGACGTTCTGAAACAGATCCTCACCGAGCCGAAAAACGCCCTGGTAAAGCAGTACATCCGCCTTTTCGAACTGGATGATGTAAAGCTGAGCTTCGAAGACGATGCCCTGGAATTTATCGTGGAAAAAGCGGTGGAGTTCAAACTGGGAGCCCGTGGACTGCGTGGTATCTGTGAACGCATCATGACCGATGCCATGTACGAGATCCCGGGCAGCAAAGGCACCAAAAACCTGCACATTACAGGAGATTACGCCCGTGCTAAATTTGAGGCTAAAGCCCGCTGATCTCAGGCCTTGAGCCCGGCATAACGGGCGATCCATTTTACCGGTAAGGTTTCCAGCTCCTGCGACGGATCGGCCTTGCTCTGCTCCAGCAGGTCGCGGAGTCTGGCCAGAGAGGCATCCGTAGGTTTCTGTGTCCAGCGCAGCGCGGCCCGCAGCACCTGTGCGGCATAGTGATAAGGTTCCGTAGCACCGCCCCCGCGCAGGGCCCTCTGTAAATTCTCCAGTTCATAGGCCGCCGCCACCTGGTCGCCTTCGCCCAGGTAACAGCAGGTAAAAAGTACCCGCAGGTAAAAGGAATCGGAACTTTTGTCCTCCATTTTAAAATCGCGTACTAAAGCCTTGGCCTTACGAAATTCATTAAGGTTCAGCAGCACCACCGAACGGATCAGCTCGAGGCGGAACAGGTAAGGATGTGCCTGCAGCAGCGGCTGGAACGAGGCGTACATTTCCTCAAACTCCCGGAAAGAGCCGGCTTTGGCCAGCGCGCTCAGGTGATTGAAGATACCACCGATGCGGAACAGCTCCGATTCGGTATAACCGGGCAGCGAAAGGGTATACGTATACTCGGCCACAGCCTCTTCGTAGCGACCTATGATCATAAGCTCGAGCCCGATGGTAGCCGAAGCAAAATAGATTTCGGACGCAGGCATCTGCCGGCATTTCTTCAGTTCTCTCTGCATACGGCGAAGGGTAGCGATCTTCTCCTCTCCCGCTTCCAGGTACTGCCTGGCTTTCAGAAGATTGTAGGCCACGTCAGCCTCCACTCCGGCCGGTACCTCGTTAAAGACAGGCATCTGTGGCAGTACCGGTGCAATATCGTAGCCTTTCAGCGTGCGGTAGATAAACGCTTCACGGATGTAGATCTCTGATGCGGATAATATCGCGTCGGCACGGGTCTGTTCCTTTAAGGTATGGATAAGCCCGCGGTATTCTTCTATGGCATTACGCTTGCTGAGCTTGTGGCGGGCAAAGAAATCGGATTCGATACGCACGATCTCCTTTTGCAGGAAACTGGCGTGGGGAAATTGCTTCAGCAGGGCTTTTTTTTCGATCAGGAAAAGGTGGTAGGCCCCCGCCTGCAGCAGACGGGAAAGGTAATTGAGCTTCAGGTACTGCTGCGCGCGCGTATCTGCCGGCGCCGAAGCCAGGAACTGTTCCAGGTCTTCGGAAATGAGCCGGTATTCGTTCCGTATGATGTAGTCTTTCTCCCTTGTATAACGGTCTTTGAAGACCCGGGTGTATACTTCTTCCTTTTCGGGTTCGGGCTGTCCGTTCTTCAGGGCACGCAACAGGATTCCCAGTATGGCCGAACGTTCTTCGGTATGATCTTTTTTAATCACATTACGAAAACGCTTTACTTCTATATCACTAAGACAATGAAGCTGTTGAAACAATTTACTGACGGATGTGACCGGCGTTCTCATTATCACAAATTTACGATTTTGCGGGCGTAACTGCAAAAAAAAGCCTTCTCCCGTAAGAGAAGGCTTCCTGCAATACTACAGTATGTTTTACAAACCGACCAGTACCTGTTCGGGAGATTTTCCACCGAAAAGGATCAGCTGCGGATTTTCGATCATTTCCTTTACCTTCACCAGGAAACCTACGCTTTCTTTACCGTCGATCACGCGGTGGTCGTACGAGAAGGCCAGGTACATCATCGGGCGGATCTCCACTTTGCCGTTTATAGCCACCGGCCGGTCCTGGATCTTGTGCATGCCCAGGATACCGCTCTGCGGCGGGTTCAGGATGGGGGTAGACATCAGGGAGCCGAACACACCGCCATTGGTAATGGTAAAGGTGCCGCCGGTCATTTCATCTACCGAGATTTTACCGTCGCGGGCCTTGATGGCCAGTTCCTTGATCTTGGCCTCGATCTCGTTCAGGGCCATCGATTCGGCATTGCGCAGTACCGGTACCATAAGACCTTTGGGTGTACTTACGGCAATACCTACATCTACAAAATTGTGGAAGATCTGGTCTTCGCCGTCGATGATGGAATTCACCGCCGGGAAGTGATATAACGCTTCGGTCACCGCTTTGGTAAAGAAGCTCATGAATCCGAGGCTTACCCCGAATTTTTCCTTGAATTTATCGCCGTATTTAGCGCGTACTTCCATCAGGGCCGTCATGTCTACCTCGTTGAAGGTAGTGAGCATGGCGGTCTCATTCTTCACAGAAACCAGGCGCTGTGCGATCTTACGACGCAGTACGGTCATTTTCTTACGTTCTTCGTCGCGGCTGCCGTCCCAGCTGTCGATATTGGCGGCGTTGGCGGCCAGACCGGCAGACATGAACTGCAGTATATCGCCTTTGGTGATACGTCCGCCCGGACCGGAACCCTGCACGCGTGAAGCGCTGATGTTGTTCTCAGCCATCATTTTAGCGGCAGACGGTGAAGGCGTTCCCTTGGCATAGCTGTCGTTCTGCGGGGCTTTTTCTGCTTTGGGCGCTTCCGCCTTCGGAGCTTCTTTTTCGGCTTTGGGGGCCTCTTTCTTCGGCTCTTCGGCTTTAGGTGCCGCTGTACCTTCCGGGGCTTTGGCCGAAGTGTCGATACGGGCAATCACCGCGCCTACCTCTACTTTACCGCTTTCCACCACGATCTCCAGCACTCCGCTTTCTTCCGCGCTTACGGTAAGCGTTGCCTTATCGGAATCGATCTCACAGATCTCTTCATCCTTGTTCACATAATCGCCGCTTTTCTTCAGCCAGCTTGCGATCTCTACTTCACTTACCGATTCTCCCGGACTTGGAACTACTACATCTAATGCCATAGTGTTGTATTTTTTTTGCCTTCAGGCGTTGTCATTTATGCGTTTACTTTTTCAAAGATCCGGTCCAGTATCGACTGCTGTTCCCTGGCCGAGCGGGCTGCGGAACCGGTAGCCGGACTGGCGCTGGGTTCACGGCTGATCACTTCCAGGTCCAGGTCGCGCAGGGCACGGTTGGTGAACTGGCCGCGGATATACCACCATCCACCCATGTTCTCGGGCTCTTCCTGGGCCCAGATCCAGCGGGTGGCTTTTACATATTTATCACGGATGCCGGTCACCTGCTCCATCGGGAAGGGATACATCTGCTCCATACGTACGATGGCCGTTGAATTATCGCCTGTTTTCTCGCGCTGGGCGATCAGGTCGTAATATAATTTACCGGTGCAGAACACCACTTTCTCTACATTTTCGGCCGCGATCTCGTCGTCGATCACTTCGCGGAACTTACCAAACGCCAGTTCTTCCAGGGAAGACACACATTTGGGGTGGCGCAGCAGCGATTTCGGTGTAAAGATCACCAGCGGCTTGCGGAACGGACGTTTCAGCTGACGGCGCAGCACGTGGAACAGGTTGGCCGGTGTGGTGCAGTTCACCACCTGTATGTTCAGTTCGGCACACTGTTGCAGGAAGCGTTCCATGCGGGCACTGCTGTGCTCGGCACCCATGCCCTCGAAACCGTGCGGCAGCAGCAGCACCAGGCCGTTCTGCGTGGTCCATTTGTCTTCGGCGGCGGTGAGGTACTGGTCTATAATGATCTGCGCCCCGTTCACGAAGTCGCCGAACTGGGCTTCCCAGAGCGTAAGGCCCTGCGGAGAACCCAAAGCGTACCCGTATTCGAAGCCCATAACGGCATATTCGCTCAGGTGACTGTTGTATACATTGAATTTTGCCTGTTCAACGCCCAGGTTGTTCAGCGGGCAGTATTCCGACTCGCTGTCCTCCGATTTCACAATGGCGTGACGGTGCGAGAAGGTACCGCGTACGCTGTCCTGTCCGCTGAGGCGAACGGGAACACCTTCGGCCAGCAGGGTGGCATAGGCCAGCAGTTCGCCCATGGCCCAGTCCAGGCGGGTACCATCGGCTACCATAGCGGCGCGGTCTTCGTAAATTTTCTGAATTTTACGGATGTATTTCAATTCCGGGTTCAGGGAACTGATGCGTTCGGCCAGCGTCTTCAGCTCGCCGGCATCAAAACCGCTTTCCGGGCTTTCTTCAAACTCTTCGGGCGTAGCTTTATGCATGCTCTGCCACAGTTCGGGCAGGAAATTACGGATCACCGACTTGCTGCGCTGTTTCGAACGTTCCATGTGCTCGTCGAGCAGGGCGCTGAAGCTGATCTCCGTTGCCGACACCTTTTCGGCGTCGATAAGGCCTTCAGCCGTAAGTTTTTTTACATAAATGGCACGCGGATCGGGATGCGTATCGATGCTCTTGTACAGCTGCGGCTGCGTAAAACGGGGCTCATCGCCTTCGTTGTGGCCGTATTTACGGTAGCAAAGCAGGTCGATATATACGTCTTTGTGAAATTTCTGACGATATTCCATCGCCAGCTGCATTACAAATACCAGGGCCTCAGGATCGTCGCCGTTCACGTGGAAGGCCGGTGCGCCGGTCACTTTGGCCACATCGGTACAGTAAATGGACGAACGGGCCTCGGTATAATTGGTGGTGAAACCTACCTGGTTATTGATCACGATGTGAATGCTGCCGCCGGTTTTATACGCGTCGAGCGACTGCATCTGGGCAATTTCGTATACAACTCCCTGCCCGGCAATGGCGGCATCACCGTGGATGATGATGGGACAAACCTTGTTCAGGTCGGTATTGAACTCGCGGTCCAGTACCGAACGGGAAATCCCTTCTACCAGGGAAGCAACCGTTTCCAGGTGCGATGGGTTCGGCAGCAGGCTCAGTGTAAGTTCTTTGCCGGCAGTGGTCTGTACCTTGCGGGTATAGCCCAGGTGGTATTTTACGTCACCGGCCAGGTTCGGGTCGTCGTACTCATGCCCTTCGAACTCCACGAAAATGTCTTCGTACGGTTTTTCGAAGATATTGGCCAGCACGTTCAGGCGGCCGCGGTGGGCCATACCTACGAAGTATTTTTCAATACCCAGTTCGGCGCCTTTGTGTATCACGGCATCCAGGCCCGGGATCAGGGCTTCGCCGCCTTCGAGCGAGAAACGTTTCTGTCCCACGAACTTCTTGCCGAGGAATTTCTCGAACAATACGGCCTGGGAGAGTTTTTCGTACACACGTAATTTTTCTTCCTTGCTGATCGGGTTGCCGTTCTTCAGTACGTCGATACGCTCCTTGATGAAGTCGATCTCTTCCGGCACACGGATGTACATGAACTCGAAACCGATGGTATCGCAGTAGATCTTATCCAGGTGAGAAACGATATCTTTCAGTTTGGCACGGCCGATACCGATCTCTTTACCGGCATCGAATTCCGTTTCCAGGTCCGACTTGTCGAGCCCGAAATTCTCTATCGTGATCGGCTGCCCCCACTGGCGGCGCTGACGCACGGGATTGGTCCTGGTAAAAAGGTGACCGCGCAGACGGTAGGCATGGATCAGGTTCACCACCTTGAACTCCTTCGGGAACTCTTCGCCATCGCCGGAACCCGACGAAGGTTTCTGCGGAAAATGTTTCCCGGCAAATTCAATCCCTTCGAAAAACTGCTGCCAGCTTTCATCTACCGAATTTCTATCGTTCAGATATTGCGCGTAAAGACCGTCAATCGCACTCGGATCTGCATTGCCGGTATATGAATATTTATCCATGGATAATTAACCTTGCGAAATTTTCTGCAAAATAACGGAATTATTCCCTGATTTAAGAAAAAAATTAAGCTAAATAGCTATAGAAAACAAAAAGCCGTCCTTTACAGAACGGCTTTTCCTATTTATAACATTTTCAGCAGGTTAATTTCTTTTTCGTCCAAAAATCTCCATTTACCCCGCGGCAGGTTCTTTTTGGTGAGCCCGGCATAGGTTACGCGGTCCAGTTTCACCACCGTATATCCGAAATGCTCGAACAGGCGACGTACAATGCGGTTCCGGCCACTGTGTATCTCCACGCCGATCTTTGCTTTTTCGATCTTTCCCTTTTCGTGTACATATTCGATCACGTCGGGTTTAAAGAAGCCGTCTTCCAGCACCACACCGTTGCGCAGGGCATCGATATGTTCTTCTTTCAGGTTCTTGGCCAGCTCGGCCATGTATATCTTTTTCACGCTTTTGCGCGGGTGCATCAGCTTATCGGCCATTTCACCGTCGTTGGTGAACAGCAGCAGGCCGGTAGTATTGCGGTCGAGCCTTCCCACGGGATACACACGCTCCTTGCAGGCGTCCTTGATCAGGTTCATTACCGTGCGGCGGCCGCGGTCGTCGTCCATGCTGGTAAGGTAATCCTTGGGCTTGTTCAGCAGCAGGTACACGGGTTTTTCCGGGCGGATATGCTTGCCGTCGAACTGTACATCGTCGGCCGGTTGTACCCGGTAACCCAGTTCGGTAACGATCTTTCCGTTTACCTTTACCACGCCCTGTTCAATGTACATATCGGCTTCGCGGCGGGAACAGATGCCACTGTTGGAAATGAATTTATTGAGGCGTATGCCCGATTCGGCCAGGGCCGCGCTTTTTTTGCTGCCTGCACTCTTTCTGGCGGGTGCTTTGGGCGTTTCTTCAGCGCGGGGCTTGTACTCCCGCTTAAAACCGTCATTGGTCTTCGTGCGGTAAGGGGCTTTTTCCTTCGGGAAATCCGTAAAATCCTCAAAATCTTTGCGGGGACCGGTTTTTTTGCCTGTGGCGGCCTTACCCGAAGGTCTGGCGGAGGTATTGCGGGCAGCCGGCTGGCTTTTACCCGTATTTTTGGCGGCGGCAGAACGTGTGCCTTTGAACGCCGGTTTATCGGTCTTCGGCTCCTGCTTTGAAAAAGAACGTGCAGAACCTGTGTTTTTCGAAATGCTTTTACCGGGGCGGGCCGTACCCGGTTTTTTTGCTGCTCCTCTGGAATCTCCCGACTGTTGAGGGCCTCTTTTATTTCTCATATATATATTTTTGGGGTGGCAAAGGTACGACAAATTTTCAGAACTGCAACACATATCTCTATAAACCAGTCAAATAAAGTATACCTGTTGCCGCACGCCGTTTTTTGCAGTATACTTGCATAGCAAAGTTTAATCCCTGTTATGGCAAACAAGAAGAGTGCAGTTCGCCGTTTTTTTAAAATATTCGGCATTTTCCTGGGTATCATTGTTTTTGCGTTTCTCGGCTTCCTGGGCCTGATGAGCGCCATGGACTACCGGCCCGATCCCGTTGAATTCGTGGCGATCAGCGGTACCTCCAGGCCCTTTCCCGACAGCGCCCGCTCCTTTACCTTCCTGTCCTGGAACATCGGCTATGCCGGACTGGGGAAGGAAAGTGACTTCTTTTTTGACGGAGGCACCGGCGTACGGCAGAGCAAAGAAATTACCGATAAGAATGCCAAAGGTATTTACGATTTCCTGCAGGCCAACGACAGCATCGACTTTATGATGCTGCAGGAAGTGGATAAAGACTCTAAACGGACCTATTATATGGACGAGTCGGCTTCCATAGCCGGGCTTTTCCCGCAGCGCATCTCTTCTTTTGCCCTCAACTACGACTGTGCTTTTGTGCCGCAGCCCCTGGGCAATCCCTACGGCAAATGTGTGGCCGGGCTGCAATCCCTTTCGCCGTACGGACCGCTTTCTTCGCGCCGTATCGCCCTGGCGGCCGACGCATCCTGGCCAGTGGGCCTGTTCATGCTGGACCGCTGCCTGCTGGAATGGAAGTTCAACACGGGCAACGGCAAACAGCTGGTGATCTACAACCTGCACCTGAGCGCCTATGACGACGGCACCGTAAAACAACAGCAGATGGACACGCTGAAAAAATACATCACAGCCGAATACAAAAAAGGCAATTACGTAATCGTGGGCGGCGACTGGAACCAATACCCGCCCGACTATACCGTACCCGTTATGAAACAGAAGGACGCCATTGCACAGATCGGCGTACCGGCCGACTTCCCGGAAAACGGCTGGCACTGGGGCGTAGACCGCAACACGCCAAGCAACCGTAAACTGGAAACGCCCTTCGATCCGGAAAAAACGGATAAGATCGTGATCGACTATTTCCTCACCTCGCCCAATGTACGTATAGACTGGGTAAAAACCAGCGACCTGAACTTTGCGTACAGTGATCACCAGCCTGTGATGATGCGTGTTACCCTGCAATAATTGTGCTAAAAAAAGTTATTTTACATACCCTTGCCCACTGCGTTTCGTTTAAGTACCTGAAACTACATTCTGGTATGTTCGGTTGTATACTCACTATCTCCCTCAGTTTCCTGCTGCAGTCCTGCGGACAGGGAATGGCCAAACGGGAATCGCCTGCCCTGCGGAACGATTCCGATTCGGTGGTGGTGCGCGGCGTAAGCACGCTGAGCCTGATCGGGGATATTACGCGTTTTGAGAAAGAGATCCGTGCCTTTGAACATGCCGACAGTACACAGGGCTACCGCAAAGGGGCCGTACTTTTCCTGGGCAGCAGCAGTATACGTTTATGGAAGACCGCCGGCGAAAGTTTCCGGCCCGCGCACGTGATAAACCGTGGGTTTGGCGGAGCCACCATTGCCGAGGTCAACTATTATTACCCGCGCATTGTACCCAAATACATGCCCCGCATGATCGTTTTTTACTGCGGGGAGAACGACCTGGCCCATAATGCGGCCTCCGTGGATTCGGTATTTGCCGATTACCGCCGTTTCTTCGATGCCGTAACCCGCGACCTTCCCGAAACGCAACTGGTATTTCTCTCCGTAAAAGACTCGCCTTCGCGCATGCAGTGGAGCGGTAAATTCGCTGATTTCAATACGCGCGTACAGGCCCTGGAGAGCGGTTATCCCAACTTTAGCTTCGTAGACGTACGCACGCCGCTGCTGAACAGGAACGGGCAGCCCGATTCGGCACTTTTCCGCAAAGATATGCTGCACCTGAACGCCGAAGGATACACCCGCTGGGAAAAAGCGCTGAAACCCTCTGTAAAGGCCATATTGCCCTAAATCAGGAACTTTATTTATCTGTTAAAGTTTTGAAAATAAATTTTGAAAAACCGGATAAATAAGTAAACTTGCTTGTTGGTGATGAACAAAAAAGCACTCTTTTTAGCGCTCCTACTGGTAGCCTTTACCGGCTTTTCCGGGGTTTATGCCCATGGAATAGACAGCCTTTCGGGTAAAGTGAGCATTTCCTGTTTTGAGAGACTGAATGAAAATCCCCTGCTCATTAACCGCAACGTGGAAACGGACGCCCTGTGCGAAAACGCCTGCCTGGTGCCCTGTTCTGCCAGGGAACGCGAGCAGGCCTTCCTGAAAGCAAACGTACTTTTCCCGCACGAAGATTACGACGCCGTGCGGATGTACACCCACTATTTTACGTACGAAAAAAGCGAGAACACCGAAGTGTTGTTCGCCATCTGCCGCGAATATTTCCCCCTGATCGAAAAACAGCTGGCCGAAGCCGGTCTGCCCAGGGAACTGAAATACCTGCCTGCGGCCATTTCGGCCATGAACCCGTATTACATGGGTGAGAACGGCGGTAAAGGGATCTGGCAGCTTTCGTATACACATGCGGTGCGTTACGGGCTTACGATCGATCAGTTCCGCGACGAGCGTATGAGCGTGGCCGCTTCTTCGGATGCCGCCGCCGCTTACCTGAAAACCCTGTACGCCGAGTACCGCAGCTGGCCCATGACCATCCTGGCCTTTTCGAGCAGTCCGGCCATTGTGAACAAGGCCCGCATCCGTTCCGGTTCCGATCAGCTTCCGGTATTGCTGAATGAAATGCCGGCCGAGTACCGTAACCGCTACTACATTTTCCGTGCACTGCTTTTCATCGGCGAAAACTTCGACCGCAACCGCATGCCGCTTATCGTGCCCAAACTGATGTCGCCTTCGGAGACCGTGGTCTCTTCCGAAAAGATACACCTGGGCCAGATCAGCGAAGTGCTGCAGATCCCGATGGACATACTGAAGGAACTGAATACCGAGGCCCGCAGGGAGATCATTGCTTCGGGCAGTCCCATTCACCTGCCCATCGGCTACGGGCAGAATTTCCGTAACCAGCAGCTGACCATTGCCCAGCATCGGGCATCTTTTTACTTTGAACCGGTGAAGGAAGTGGTTCCTGTAAACCTGGACAAACCCGCCACGGCTGTTGCAACAAGCACTCCAAGCGGCGAACCCGTGACCATAAAAAAATACCATACGGTGCGCCGGGGCGAGTCCCTGAGCAAGATCGCCGCCAAATACCGCGTGAGTGTAACCCAGATCAAGACCTGGAACAACATGCGCAGCTCCAAGATCTACCCGGGTAAGAAGATCGTGGTGAAGGTAACCCGCAAAGCCGTGCAGGTAGACGCCCAGGAGGACCAGAACGTGCGCCAGAACGTAACTATTGACCAGGGCGACGATAAAGAGGTGGATTTCGGGCCGGACTATACCAAACCGGCGCCCTCAAACAACAACAGTCCCGCGGTAAATAAAACAGGCACTGCGGCCGGTGCAACGGCAAAAACGGCCGGTACTGCACCCAAAACGGGCAGCAGCTCCGCCAAACCTGCAACTTCATCTTCGTATATTTATTACACGGTTAAGAGCGGAGATACGCTCTATGCCATCGGGCGCAAATACGGCGTTGCATATACGAAAATTAAGGAGTGGAACGGTCTGCGCAGCGATGCCTTGAAAATAGGGCAGAAACTCAAGATCAAAAAGAGCTGATCTCGTTTACCCGTTAATTTTTCCCTAATTTATCCGCTTAACAATTCCTTTGCATTTCGTGGCATTTCCTTTGATCGGATTTGAATAAGATACTTATACAAATTCTTAAAAAAGGAGGACACAATGAAACGGATCTCTACACTGCTCAGCTGCGTTTTTATAAGCGCTGTGCTCTATGCACAAACTCCCGGAAGCAAAGGTGAACTGCTTCCCAATGTAGCGCCCGAGGCCAAAGATGCACAGGGTGCGGCCAAAAGTTTCGGTTTCGGCAATGCCCCCTCCTACACCTGGAATTTTGTATACAGCGGCTATTCCGAAGTATTCCTGCGCATACCCGAGCCCGGCATACATACCGTGATGATCGACGACCAGAGCATTACCGCATCCAGCGGGCGTTTCCGGTTCTTTGACCTGCTGCCCGGCCAGAAGCACATTGCCGTATTCCGCAACGGCGCCCTTATGTATAAAGCCCTGATCCCCCTGCAGAACAACCGCCGCTATGTGCTCGATTATTTCAGCGGTTATGGACTGTACCTGCTGCAGACCGAAAACCTGTACAGCAGTTTCGGGGGTAATTCCTACGGCGATATCTGGAACCAGATGTGGGGGAATATTTACCAGGGCGGTAACTACGGCGGTTATACCCCCTACCCCGGCTATGGAAACCCACAGGGCGGATATTACAATAACGGTGGGTACAACAACGGGTACAATAACGGCTACGGCAGTCCCTATCCCCCGCAGAACGGCATGGACGGATATTACGGCAACGGCATCATGGACCCCGCCACCTTCCAGATGTTTAAACGTACCGTGGCCAGCCGCTCTTTCGATAACAACAAACTGGACGCCATACGCAGCCAGCTGAACCAGGGCGGATTTACGGCCATGCAGGTAAAAGAACTGCTGGACCTGTTCAGCTTCGACAACAAGAAACTGGAAGCCGCCAAGCTCTGCTATGCCAAATGCCCCGATAAACAGAACTACTTTGTAACGCATACCAGCTTCACGTTCGACAATTACGTCAAGGAGCTCAATGCCTATACGTCGAAAAACTAAAAAAGAAAAGCGGCTAAAATGCCGCTTTTTTTATGCGTTCCCAGGCCAGCATACCACCCAGGACCACGCCTGGGATACCCTGTCCGGGATACACCGTGTCTCCGCAGAGGAAAGCCCCCTGCCCGTCCCAATCTGCATTTTTCATCTGCCAGGGTTTCCGGTTCATTTGCTGGGGATAGCCCCCTACCGAACCGTACATACGGCCGGTCCATTTCTGCCAGGAAGCGGGGCCCGACGTATGCATGTATACTACATCTTCCCTGCGCAGAAACCCGTTAGTTTCCAGCAGGTCCAGTATGCGTTCCCGTATTTTTTCGCGGTCGTAGGCTATATGCTGTTCCGGGTTGCGTATATGCATGCTTACAGAGGCTACATATATTCCGTTGCTGGTCCGCAGGGAATCATCGGGGTGTGAGAGGCTCAGGAAACAGCTTCCGTTTTCCCAGCCCGGCTCCCATTCCGGGGTATGAAACTGGTAATGCAGACAATGAAAACGCTTTGCCGAACGAAAAGCAATTCCCGCCTGCAAAGCACTCCAAAGTTCAGCAGAGGGCCGCACGTAGCCCTTAATGGGTTTACAGAGTGATTCATCACTGATAGCCAGCAGGTTATTGAGCGGAATGCCGGACAACAGCAGTTTTGTGTGATAGACCTCCTGTGCTGTATGAACCCGGTACTGCGACCCTTCTTTTGTAATGCCCAGTACTTTCTCGCGCAGGCGTATCTCAGAGCCTTGCCCGCGGATATAATCGGCCAGCACTTCGGCAATGCGTCCCACCCCTCCGTCGGCATAAAAATTACTGTAATTCGTATAACAGAGGGCAGCAGCTCCAAAAAGCAGGTTCACCTCGCTGCTGCGGCTCTGGGCCGATATCATAAGCTGCTCGTCCACAAAGCGCACAAAAGCTTCGTTGTGATGCAGTCCGTGGCGCTGCAGGGCATCGTATACCGAAACAAACACATGGCGCAGGGGCCAGAGATGGGAGGGCCGGAACGAAGGAATACTGCGCAGCATATCCTGTATACCCGAAAAAGGAAAAAAGCGGTAGTTGCCCGACTGTTTCCATACAAAAGACGACAGGGCCAGCATTTCGGTCCAGAAGGCCCGTTGTCCCCGCTGGCCGAAAACACGTTCGGCTTCGCAGATCCATTGTTCCGGGTCCTGGTAACGCGTAAGCCATGTCCCCGGCTCCAGCTGCACCTGCATGGGAACATCGATCCGGCGCAGGGGCAGCTCCAGGTCCAGGGTACGGCAAAGTTCCCGCAGGGGCATACCTTCATCCATTCCTGTAATGGTGGTTGCCCCACTCTCGAAGAGGAAATGATGCCGGGGATAGGTAGCCGTGCAGCCACCCGGCAGCCAGTTTTGCTCCAGCATACACACCTTTATTCCGTGCCTGGCAGCCAGGGCCGCTGCAGACAGGGCTCCCAGCCCCGAACCGATCACAAGTAAACCGTTCTCATGCATATACCCTGTAAACAAATAAATGACAACGGTGTTCTCTATAGTAAAACAAAATCCGGGATGAAAAAAACCTTCGTTTTTGCTGGCGGTAATTCTGGGATCGGGGCCCTGTGCGCAAGCAGGCTTGCCGCTGAGGGGCATACCGTGCATATATGGGCCCGTAAGCCGGGGCTGCTCGAAAAAACAGAAAATATTCATTTTCATGAAGTACACATCACCGATGAGTCACAGCCCCTGCCGGCCGTTGATTTTGAGGTACACGGCGCTGCCTATTTCCCGGGCAGTATACATATAAAGCCCTTCCGGAACCTGTCTTTGCAGGATTTTCGCAATGAATATGCGATCAACCTGCTGGGGGCCGTACGTTTTCTGAAACAACTGGAAATGCCCCTGCACAAATCCGGCGACGCTTCCGTAGTGCTGTTCAGTTCGGTAGCCGCCCGCACGGGTATGCCCTTTCATGCGTCCACCGGTTCTGCCAAAGCTGCTGTAGAAGGCCTGGCGCTTAACCTGGCTGCCGAATGGGCACCTTCGGTACGTGTAAATGTTATAGCCCCTTCGCTCAGCGATACCCCGCTGGCCGAAAAACTGCTGAACAGCGATGCCAAAAGAGCGGCTGCCGAAGCCCGGCACCCCCTGCGCAAGATAGGATCTCCCTACGAACTGGCAAAGGCGGCAGAAGCACTGCTTAAAGGAGAATGGAGCTGGTGCAGCGGGCAGGTTTTTGCCCTCGACGGTGGATTAAGTTCTTTAAAGATTTTCTGATGCAACGGACTTTTCTCCAGACAGACATTCAAGCGATGGAGCAACGCTACCGCGCCACTTTTGTAAACAGTATTTCGGGTTTTAAAAACTGTGTACTGATCGGGACACAAAATGCCGACGGCAGCGGGAACCTCGCTCTTTTTAATACCTGCATACACGTGGGAGCCGATCCGGCCGCGCTCGGCATCCTCTTCAGGCCCCGTGAAAAAAGCGATACCTATACCAATATAAAGCGTAACGGGTATTTTTCGGTAAATCATGTACACAAAGATTTTTACAGGCAGGCGCACCAGAGTTCGGCCCGTTATGAACCGGGTGAAAGTGAATTTGATGCCACAGGCCTGCAGATGGAATTTCTGCCGGGGTTCGTGCAGGTGCCCGTAGTGCGCGAAAGCCGTATCCGGCTTATC
This sequence comes from Flavobacteriales bacterium, assembly GCA_052437175.1. Lineage (GTDB taxonomy): Bacteria > Bacteroidota > Bacteroidia > CAIKAF01 > CAIKAF01 > JACVCJ01. The sequence continues at coordinate 481,812 of JBQVOK010000003.1, read as the reverse complement.
CTGCGTATGGCCGAAGAACATAGGGTTTCGCTGAACGACACCCTGTTTATGGTGGGGCTGATAGAAGCCGCCGATGTACATTCCCTGCTGCTGAACGAGAACGGCTATATAGATGCCGCTGCCGCCGAATCAGTTTGTATAAACGGGCTGGATGCCTATCACCTGCCCGCAAAGCTTTCGAGAATGACCTATGCCCGCCGCCATGAAACTTCTCATTCCTTCCCCTTCTGAGCCCGCAGAAAACCGCATTAATATCGTGTGGCTGAAGCGCGACCTGCGCCTGCTGGACCACGCAGCGCTGGCTGAAGCCTGTAATGATCCGCTGCCCTTTGCCGTGCTTTACCTGTTTGAGCCCACACTTATGGCCGATCCGCATACCGACGCCCGGCACCTGCACTTTGTTGCCGAAAGCATCCGGGAACTGCAGAAAGAGCTTCGGGAGAAAAACATTTCATTTTTAGTATACAAATCGGATCGCATTCCCTTCCTGGAAATGCTGCACGAAAAAATACAGATATGTAAAATTTTCTCCTACGAAGAATGTGGCCTCCTGCACACCTTTGAGGCCGACAGACAGCTCAGGGCCTGGTGCCGGCAAAAAGGCACAGCGTGGATTGAATTCCAGGCCAATGCAGTGATCCGTCGCCTGAAAAAAACCGAAAACTGGCATCGTTTGCGTACAGAAATGCTGCAAAGTCCGCTACAGGACCCCGACTGGAGCCGGGCCCGGCGTATTGCCCTGCCAGACCTGCCGTTGGAACCCGAAAACGTATCCCGTTATATCCTGCCTGAAAAATCGGGTATTTACAAGCCGGGCGGCCCTGCGGCAGCCATGGCTTACCTGAAAGGCTTCCTGGAGGAGCGCAGCCGGAATTACAGCCGCCATATATCCAAACCCGGTGCAGCGCGCAGCTCCTGCAGCCGTATTTCGCCCTACCTGGCCTGGGGCAACCTGAGCATACGGCAGGTATGGCAGCTTACCCGCGCTTATATGAACGAAGGAAAAAACAGGTCGAACCTGCAGAATTTCAGCAGCCGCCTGCTGTGGCATTGTCATTTTATACAAAAATTCGAACGGGAATACCGCATGGAGCACGAGCCCCGCAACCGGGCTTTTGCAGCGATACGGACGGAACACAACGAAACCTTCTACCAGGCCTGGGAGGCCGGGATGACCGGGTTTCCACTGGTAGATGCCTGTATGCGTTGCCTGAAAGAAACCGGCTATCTTAACTTTCGTATGCGGGCCATGCTTATTTCTTTTCTGACGCATCACCTGTGGCAGGACTGGAAACGCGGAGCTGTTTTCCTGGCCAGGCAGTTCCTCGATTTCGAGCCCGGTATACACTATCCGCAGATACAGATGCAATCGGGATGCAGCGGCGTGCACACCTTCCGTATTTACAATCCGGTAAAACAATCGTACGACCAGGACCCTGAGGGTATTTTTATACAACAGTGGGTACCCGAACTGCGTGTGCTGCCCGGCCGGCTGGTACACGAACCCTGGGCCCTTCAACCCCTGGAATATGCCTTATACGGTTTTGAACCGGGGAAAGATTATCCCCTGCCTGTCGTAGACCTCAAACAAACGGAAAAATTTGCACGTACTACCCTGTACGGACTGGCGAATAACCGCCTGTACCAAACCGAATGCGAACGAATTCTGAACACGGATGTCAAAAGCCCGGAAAGAATGCGGCAAAAGTCGCGGAACTGAACGTACCGAAAAAATATGCGCGGTTTGCGGTCGACCTTTTTCCTGGCGTAAAAAGTGGGAAAAAGTATGGTCTGAAGTGCGTTACTGCAGCGAACGCTGCCGGCGCAACCGCCATACCGCTCATACGAAGTCTTCTTAGTATATACTACTGATGATATCTTCCTTGGTAAGAATATGTACATTGCCGCCCAGGTCCTGCACCAGCACCGCATTGCAATCGCGGTTAATATGGCGGGACACTTCTTCCAGGCCGGTATCCGCAGGCAGCACCGGGAACGAAGCACCCATTACGCGGGCTACGATATCGGCCTTGTCTACCTCGCCGCTCAGTACTTTGCTCAGCACCTGGTTATCGCTCAGGGCACCTACAAAATTGTTGCCTTCCTTCACGGGTATCTGGCTGATGCCGTATTTGTTCATGATGGCCACTGCGTCGGCAATGGAGGTATCCGGGCTTACGGTGATCAGTTTCTTACCGGCATGGCGTTTTACGATATCGCCGGCTTTGGGCTTTTCTTCTTTCAGGAAACCGCGGTCACGCATCCAGTCGTCGTTGAACATTTTGCCCAGGTAGCGGGTACCGTGGTCGTGGAAGATCACCACCACCACATCGCCTTCCTTAAAGCGGTCTTTCATCTGCAGCATACCGGCAATGGCCGCACCGGCCGAGTTGCCTACAAAAATGCCTTCCTTACGCGGAATTTCGCGTGTGTAAATGGCCGCATCCTTATCGGTCACCTTCTCAAAATGGTCGATCAGGCTGAAATCTACGTTCTGCGGCAGGAAATCTTCCCCGATACCTTCGGTGATATAGGGATAGATCTCGTTCTTGTCGAACTCCCCGGTTTCCTTGTATTTTTTAAACACCGATCCGTAGGTATCGATCCCCAGCACCTGTATGGCGGGGTTCTTCTCCTTCAGGTAACGGGCTGTACCACAGATGGTACCACCGGTGCCCACACCCACTACCAGGTGTGTGATCTTTCCTTCGGTCTGCTCCCATATTTCGGGGCCCGTACTTTCGTAATGGGCCTGTGCATTGCTCGGGTTATCGTACTGGTTGGGTTTCCAGGCATTAGGCACTTCGCTCACCAGGCGGGACGATACGGAATAGTACGAACGCGGATCTTCCGGGTCCACATCGGTGGGGCACACGATCACCTCGGCACCGAACGCCTTGAGCGCATCCACTTTTTCGCGGCTCTGCTTATCGGTGGTGGTAAAAATACATTTGTATCCCTTGATCACGGCGGCAATGGCCAGACCCATGCCCGTGTTACCTGATGTACCTTCAATAATGGTACCGCCGGGTTTCAGCAGTCCGCTCTTCTCGGCATCCTCGATCATTTTCACGGCCATGCGGTCTTTGATGGAGTTACCGGGGTTTACCGTCTCGATCTTGGCCAGTACCGTGGCGGGAATATCTTTAACTACTTTATGGAGTTTTACCATCGGTGTGTTACCTATGGTCTGCAGTATGTTTTCGTAATATCTGGGCATCCTGAATGATTTTCAGGTGCAAAAGTAGGCATTTTTAGCCGAGGTTCCTCAATGATAATCGATACAATACACCATTACACTGTTACCGCCACCGTTTTCCTTGCCCTGGGAGGTTACGATGAGGTATTTGCCGTCCCGGCTCATGTCCATGCCCACGGGATAGGCATCGGCAGGTATTTCGCATACTTTCTGCATGGTATGTGCGTCCAGGCATACTACCTTGCAGGCATTGTTCACGGCGGCAAACACATAGCGTCCGTCGGGCGAAAGTACAATGGTGCGGGCCCCTGCGCCTACCGGGGTTTCAGACCAGGAAGGTACAGGGATGCTCTCGTTCTCCAAACCCGAGATCCAGGGATCATAGGCAATTTTTTGTACATAACCGTCACGGTTCACAGACAGGTACAGGTTCTCGCCGTTGATCACCAGGTGACGTACATTCGGGCGTTTGCCTTTGAGTGTGCCAAGATATTCCTGGGTAGCGCTTTCGATCACGGCAATGCCCCCGGCTCCGCCCATTTTGCCCACCAGCAGGTATTTGCCGTCGGGTGTAAAAACGGTGCCGCGCAGGCAGTGCCCGCATTCGCTGTCGCGGTTCACCACGCGGTCGCCAAAATCGAGATCGGGCCGGTAGTCGATGATCACATTTTTCAGGTACCGGAACTGCTGCGGGTCTCCCCCGGAAATATCGATGATGCCCACCGTATTATCGCCCCAGTGCGTTACGGCAACGTATTTATCGTCGGCCGAGGCGGCGATCATTTTCGGCAGGGGCGCCGTAGGCATTACGCGCACAATGCTGTCGGTTTCCGTATCGATGATGCAGAGTGCACTCGGGTCCACGGCATTGGCATCGTAGGTGCGGCGGTAATAGGTAACCCAGAGGTAACGGCCGCCATGCGAAAAGCAGCTTTCCACCGGTTTGCCCTGGAACAGGTTCTCTTTGCCCGATTCTACGGTGCGGAAGCTGTAATCGAAATAATTCGTTTCCCGGAACAGGGAGGCGTTTTGTTTTGTGAACGTATGCGGAATGACCCCGATCCGCTTAAAACTGTCGAGGCTGTACACAATGGTCTCACAGCCTTCGAGCGACTGTACGTAGAATTTATCCTTTGCATCGAGGATGTTCACCGATTTGGGCGAATGCACGTGCTCGTCGTATACATCGTTCTTATGGAGATTTTTAGTGTTGTAATGCTGAAAACGGTGCATCAGGGTCATTTCAACGGACGCGGCAACAGGGCTGCTTTTCTGCATCAGGGGCACGCGACGCAGGGTCTGGCCTGTGAATAAGGGACTGATAAGGAAGCCCAGCAGGGCCAGTATCGTTTTGCGGGATTTCATTCTGGGGGTTATAACAGCCTGAAAATACTAAAAAAGAGCGTTATACAAAGAATTTTAAACCTTTTTTAAAAATCCGGCAGCCGGACCGGCCCTGTTTAGTCGAATGATTTTGAAGCGTTTTGTGAGATCTGGAGTATTTTAGAGAACTCCTCGGGGCTCACATCCGAAATAAAGAAATTCACGGGGTCTACCGCCTCTCCGTTGATGTGTACCTCGTAATGACAGTGCGGACCGGTGGAAAGTCCCGTACTGCCCACTTTACCGATGAGCTGCCCGCGGCTTACCTGCTGCCCCGGTTTCACCAGTATCTGGCTGCAGTGAGCGTAAAGGGTCTGGTAGCCGAAACCATGGTTAAGCAATATACAGAGTCCGTAACCGCCGCCACAGGGTTCGGTATTCACCGTACCGTCTGCCGTGGCATAAATGGGCGTGCCGGTGGGTGCCGTAAAGTCGATACCGGCATGGAATTTCTGGGTTTTATATACCGGGTGCACGCGGTTGCCGAAACCCGAGGCAATTTCGGTAAGGTCTTTTACGTGCACGGGCATGATAGCGGGTATGGCACGCAGGAGCTGTTCTTTCTGTTTAGCGAGCTGAAAAAGGCGGTCATAGGACTGCGACTGGGCCACGATCTGTGAAGAAAGATGATCGATACGTTCTTTAGAAAAAGTGATCAGTTCGTTATTGCTGAGGCCTTCGAACTTTACATAGGGACCGGCCCCGATCTCGCCCATGGTCTCGGGCAGGGGTTCCGCTTCAAAAATGGCACGGTACAGGTTCTGGTCGCGGCGGCGCAGGTCGGTAAGTACTTTCTCGTTCAGTTCGGTACGCTTGGAAAGCAGCTCGTATTTAACACGCATGTCTTCGAGTTCCCGGGCCGTTTTTTTCTCGGAGGGAGAGGCCAGGAAACGCCAGCCGGCCAGGATCACCACCCCGCCGAATACGATGCCCGTAGCCAGTATCCAGAGTACCCGGCCCACAATTTCGCGGGGCTTGGGCTTTGCCGGTTCATAACGAAGGGTGTCGGGGTTATATATGTATTTGATCTTTTTCCGAGCCATGACGCCGTAAAATTCTTACCATCTTTACCGAAATCACATGTTTTAGCGTTACATTTGCCGCATTTTCAAACAAAAGTAAATTTATTTTACAGAAATTTTCCGAAAAAATCTCATACGCATGAAAGCGAACCAGGTACGTCAGGCATTTCTCGATTTCTTTGCTTCCAAACAGCATCATATTGTGCCCTCGGCGCCTATGGTCGTTAAGGGCGATCCCACGCTGATGTTCAACAACAGCGGCATGGCCCCCTTCAAGGATATTTTCCTGGGGAATGCCCCCATTCAGTTCCCCCGGGTGGCCGATACACAGAAATGCCTGCGCGTAAGCGGCAAACATAACGACCTGGAAGAAGTAGGCGTAGATACCTATCACCATACCATGTTCGAGATGCTGGGCAACTGGAGCTTCGGCGATTATTTTAAAAAAGAAGCCATCGCCTGGGCCTGGGAATTGCTGACAGATGTGTACAAAATTGATAAAGACCGCCTGTACGTAACGGTTTTTGAAGGCAGCGAAGCCGAAAATGTACCTTTTGACCAGGAGGCCTACGATACCTGGAAGCAATTCATTGCGCCGGAACGTATACTCAACGGAAATAAAAAAGACAATTTCTGGGAAATGGGCGATGTAGGTCCCTGCGGCCCCTGTTCCGAGATCCATTACGACGGCCGTTCGGATGAAGAGCGTGCAAAGACCGACGGTGCCAAACTCGTAAATGCCGACCATCCGCAGGTGATCGAGATCTGGAACAACGTATTCATGGAATTTGAACGCCGTGCCGATAAATCCCTGGTGAAACTCCCCAAACAGCACGTGGACACCGGTATGGGCTTCGAACGCCTGGTACGCGTACTGCAGAAAAAACAGAGCAATTACGATACCGATGTTTTCTCGGGCATCATTGCAAAGATCTCGGCCCTGAGCAACAAAAAATACGTAGCTACGGACGCCAATCCCGGCGATGCAGAAGAAAAGATCAATATTGCCATACGCGTGATCGCCGACCATATACGTGCTATTTCCTTTTCTATTGCCGACGGACAGCTGCCATCGAACAACGGGGCCGGCTATGTGATACGCCGTATCCTGCGCCGCGCGATCCGTTACGGTTACCAGACCCTGGAAATGAAAGATCCCTTCATGTACCAGCTGGTGCCCGTGCTGGTGGAAGAAATGGGGGGCGCCTTTCCCGAACTGCGTTCCCAGCAGGAGCTGGTGGCCAAGGTGATCCGCGAAGAAGAGACCGCATTCTATAAAACCCTCGAGACCGGCCTCAGCCGCATCGAGAACCTCATAACCGAAACCCGGCAGGCCGGCAGTCATGTACTGAACGGACGTGCGGTTTTTGAACTGTACGACACCTTCGGGTTCCCGGTGGACCTTACCGGGCTGATCGCACGGGAGAACGAACTTAGTATTGACGAAAAAGAATTCAATATAGCCCTGGGCGAGCAGAAGGACCGCTCCCGCCAGGCCACGGCCGTGAGCCTGGAAGACTGGGTATTCCTGCGCGGCAGCGCTGAAGAACCCGGGACTACCGAATTTGTTGGCTATACGCAATTACAGGCCAAAGCCGAAATATTGCGCTATCGTAAAGTAACGGCCAAAAACAAGACGCAGTACCAGCTGGTGTTCAACGTAACGCCTTTTTATGCTGAAGGCGGCGGACAGGTGGGCGATACCGGCATATTGCAGTTCGAAGGCGGGGAACAGGTAGCCGTAACAGGCACCCGTCGTGAGAACGGAGTGATCATCCACAGCACCGACGCACTGCCCCGCAACCCCGAAGCCTCTTTCCTGGCACTGGTAGATACGCCCAAACGTAAGCTGACACAGTGTAACCACAGCGCCACACACCTGCTGCATGCCGCCCTGCGCACCGTGCTGGGCACACATGTGGAACAGAAAGGCTCCCTGGTGAATGCCGATCACCTGCGTTTCGACTTTTCGCATTTTGCCAAGGTAAGCGACGAAGAACTGAAACAGATCGAGCAGCTGGTGAACCGCCAGGTGCGGAACAATATCCCGGCCGACATACGTGTTATGCCCATTGATGAGGCCAAAAAGCTGGGCGCCATGGCCCTTTTCGGTGAAAAATACGGCGATGAGGTACGTGTGGTCACTTTTGATAAAGACTACAGCATTGAGCTTTGCGGAGGCACGCACGTGAAGGCCACGGGCGAGATCGGCCTTTTCCGCATTGTTTCCGAAAGCGCGGTAGCTGCGGGTATCCGCCGCATCGAAGCCATTACGGCCGACAAAGCCGAAGAATCGGTAAACGAACAGAGCGACACCCTGCAGCAACTGAAGAATATACTAAAAGCTACGGGCAGTCCGCTGAAACAGGCTGAGCAGCTGGTGGCCCGGGAGGCCGAACTGCAAAAAGAACTGGACCGGCTCAAACAGGCCGAGACCCGGCGTGCCAGAGAGGAACTGCTGGCCAAAGCCGAAACGGTGAACGGGGTACGCCTCATTGCCGTCCATACCGAACTGGGCAATGACCAGATCAAGAGTATCGCCTTCGGCTGGAAAACGGACGAACAGAACCTGGTGGCTGTGTTCGGCAGCGGTAAAGACGGCAAGGCCTCATTAAGCGTATTCGTTTCGGAAGATCTGCTGGCACAGGGCAAGAACGCCATAGCGCTGGTAAAGGAGATCGCGTCCGAGATACAGGGCAGCGGGGGCGGACAGCCATTCTTTGCCACAGCGGGCGGCAAAAACCCGGCGGGTATACAAGCCGCACTACACAAAATAAAAGAACTGGTATAAATATAGAAAGGCTCCTTCGGGGGCCTTTTTTAGTATAGGATCCGTTAAATTTGAACATGTCTGTTCAGATTTAAACATGGATTGCCAAATCGTTACGGGGAATAAATATACCTCCGGAAAGCCGCCCGTATACTCATTTTCACATGTATATACTAAAGGATGTCCTTTCCTTTGTACATATAAACACACCGGATATGCGAATTTATGCCTCTGTTGCTTTAGGGCCCGCCTGTTGTACAGGTTCTCCCGTTACATGCCCTCGTTACCCGGTAGCAATGAACCGGTAACAATAATATCTATCATAATGCTAAAACTGAAATTTGTATTCCTGTTTCTTCTCTGTTGCAGCGCCAGGCTGTCCTATGCACAGTTTGCCGTCACCAACACCATGCCCTGCGATACGGAAAGGGTTAGGGTATACCTGCCTCCTTTTACCGATCCGATGTTTACCAGCATGCTCTGTGCCGACGATCCGGAGAACCCCATTTACGACGGTAACCAATACTATATGTTCGATGTTACTTTTCCGCCCGATGCCGGAAGCATTACAGTGCTCTCGGGCCAGGAGAACCAGATATCGACCAACACTACGCTGGTGTTCAGAGCAACGGCAAACAGTTATTTATACCCGCCCCATTTTACCGTTCATATCATCGGTTATAAAAGACGCCTGATCGGCGGCAGTTATGATGTGTGTTTTACACAGGATATCTTTGTGTCTCCGATGAAACGGGTAACACTCAGCGGAGCTACCAATGTAGAAATAGAAGGCCCGCATACGTATACAGTAACGGATATACCCGGGGTAACCTGGACCTGGAGTGTACCTCAGGGCTGGACCACCATAAGCAGTACCACAAATACCATAACGGTGATCCCCGGACCCGGAGTTGCCGGCAGCCAGACCATCAGCGCTACACCCAGCCAGTTCCTCGCCAATTCATGCGGCCTCCCGGCTTCTCTCAATGTTGCTGTTTCCAGCTGTGCCTTCAGCGGTGTTTCCGATTATGATTTCTGCAACCCGGAAACCAACTGGACCACCTCTTTTCGTTCTTTTGAGTACGGGAATCCCACATCTGAAGGCAATGGCAACAAATTTCCGCGTATGATGGGCGACTTTAACGGCGACGGTAAAGACGACCTCATCGGGTTCGGCAATACCGCGGTGGCCGTAGGATTATCTACCGGCAGCTCTTTTTATGTGAACACCTGGTTCAATGATTTTACCTATGGGAACGGCGGATATACCCAGGACAAATACCCCCGGCATATCGGCGATTTTAACGGCGATGGCAAAGACGATATCCTCTGTTTCGGGCCGCTCTTTACCATGCCGGCACTGTCTACCGGTTCTTCATTCAGTATAGCCGGGTTCACACCAACGTCTCACCTGAGCTATGCCGAAGGCTTTACCGGCAACCACCTGCCCCGCAAAGTGGGCGATTTTAACGGCGACGGTAAAGACGATATCATCGGGTTCGGACATCATTCCGTAACCGTGGGACTTTCTACCGGCAACTCCTTTAATGTAAGCAGCTGGGGAACGGTATTCAACAGCACCGACTTCAGCGATGAAAACAAATGGCCCCGCATGCTGGGCGATTTTAACGGCGATGGAAAAACGGACGTGATCGGTTTCGGGAACTCCAGTGTTACCGTAGGTATTTCTACCGGCAGCGGTTTCAATACGTCTACCTGGACCACCGAATTTACCTACGGTACAAGCGGCGGTATGAGCCAGCATAACAGGCCCCGCGCTATCGGCGATTTTAACGGCGATGGTAAAGATGATATTATTGTCTCAGGTGACCACCGGATATGGGTTGCTCTTTCGAACGGCAGCTCGTTCGATTACGCCGGAGAGTGGCAGTTTGCCGGAGGATATGCCGATTCCTACTGGAATCCCGCAGATTTCAGTTCGCTTACCACACGCCCGAATCTCCTGATCGCAGATGTGAATGCCGATGGAAAAGACGACCTCGTTGGCTTCACAGAGGAAGGTACTTTTGTTTCCTTTTCAACCGGAAGCCGCTTCGAATGCCCGGCTAAAACAGAAATGCTTTCACTTGCAAGCCAGTACCATAGCAAGGATGCCCGTTTTGTCGGCAATTTCGATAATACGGACGATCTGCTGGAACTGGTAGCTCTCGACCATGACGTTGTACAGGTAATGAACTGCAAAACCTGCACCAGCTCGGTAGCGAACGTAAATGTGAACGGCCATTACGCCATGAGTAAGGAAAGCGGTTACCAGGGCTGGAAACTGGATGTGTATAAATTCTGCAGCAATGATCTGCGGCTGGACGTATCCCAGACCCTGTGCGAAGACCGCTATTTTGTAACCGTCAGAGAGTTTGACATCAATACCTGGACATTCCAGTCCACCGTATACGAGAGCGGCTGGATCGTACAGAATGCACCCAATACCATCGACCTCAGCAGTCTCAACCTGGTACCCGGCAAGCTTTACTGGGTAGACTTCGGCGTAGGCCCTACCTGGAATGTAAAATCGTTCGGAGTACGTATCACAGACCCGGTGGCCGGCTTTACACTTTCGCCCAAACAAACCCGCACCATGACCTCACTGGGTATTCCGTTCGTTATCAACGGCTATTGCAGCAATACCGTTTCCGCCGGCGCCAATGGCTCGTCATCCGTCTGTGCAGAAGAATACCGTTACGAGATCAGCGAAGTGTTTCCGCCGTTCATGATCCCCTCGGCCACTCCCCTGCAGCAGATACCGGCAGGCGGCGGCTGGAACCCCGGCCCGCTCACAACGAACAGCTTCGATGTTACCGGTATGGTCAGTGGTAAACTCTACGTTATACGCTTGTATATCCGCAGCAACGGTATTACCAGCACCTCTCAGCACTTTATGGAGAAAATAGGCCCCTGTACCATAAACCCCGGCGGTGGCGGGTCTGCCGGTATACAACTGGCAGACGAAGGGGAATCCCAGCTCTATCCCAACCCGGCCCTGAACCAGATCAGCGTAAACATCACCGATTACGGCGTACCTGTAGTGAGCGGTTCCATTTACGACAGCCACGGACGTTGTGTACGTAACCTGGAACTGAACGGCAACAGTCACAATACGGTTGACATCAACAGCCTTGCGCCCGGCATGTACTTTATAACACTGCAGGCAAACGGTAAAAGTGAAAAGATCAGTTTTGTGAAACAGTAAGCAGGACCATCCGTCTGATGCATATACAAAAATAGGAGCTCAGAGGCTCCTATTTTTTTTACACTTCTGTAAGTGCAGTTATTTTTGAGACACAGGCTCAGCCTTTTGCTTTTACCTGCTCAATAAAATTCGTAGTGCTGTACCCTTCGATAAAAGGAATGATCTTTACTTCGCCGCCGGCGGCCTTTACAAAGCCGGCTCCCACAGCCGTATTTTCGTTATAGTCGCCGCCTTTTACCAGTACATGTGGTTTTACCCGTTTGATAAGGGTTTCGGGGGTATCTTCGTCAAAAATAACCACGGCGTCCACAAACAGCAGGGAAGCCAGGGCCAGGGCGCGGTCTTCCTGGTTGTTCAGGGGACGGTTCTCGCCTTTGAGACGTTTTACCGAAGCATCTGAATTAAGCCCTACAATGAGTATATCGCCCAGTTCGGCAGCTTCGCGCAGGTAGGTAAGATGCCCGCGGTGCAATACATCAAAACAACCATTGGTGAACACCACTTTTTTCCCGATGAATCCCATGCGGTAGGCATAGCGTTCCACATCTTCTCCCTGGGGAAACTTACTTTGTATGATATCTGCTAATTTCAAGATTTTCGCGTATTAATTATTGGCAATATTACTAAAGAAATCGATCCGGTGATGATAAAAAGCAGGGTTTGTGCTCCCCAGATGATCCAGCCAAAGCTGACGCCTTCGGCGGTATTTACCCCGTACTGGGCCAGTGTTTCTCCCAGCAGTACCGGGTAGGCACCGATGCCGCCCGGGGTTACGATCATGCCGATGGTGCCGAAGGAGAACACGGCCAGGGCCGCTCCGGGTCCCAGGTCGCCCATGCCTCCGAAGGCAAAAAAGCCGATGTACAGCATTACGTAGTAGCAAAGCCAGATCCCGGCCGAATAGGCAATGAACAGCAAGGGGCGCTGCAGGTGACGGATGCTTTTAAGCCCGTCCAGGAAACCGTCTATAAATTTACGCAGTCCGCCGCTTTTTTCTTCGGCCTGTTTTTGTTTTTTACGGATGAACAGGAAGTAGAAGCCGGCCATACCGCCCAGCATCACCACGATCATTACGGGCCAGAACCAGGGCCGGCCGGCCATATCGGCTACGGGAGCCAGTATACTCGTTCTGGCATAGCCGTATATGCGGTCAAATTCCAGCACAAAGGTAAGGGCAAAGGCCAGGGCCAGGAAAACCAGGTCGATGATACGCTCTACCACCACGGTACCTACCGAGGTCTGCACGGGCACCTTATCGTAGTTCTGCACAATGCCGCAACGGGCCACTTCGCCGCTGCGGGGCACCACCAGGTTAAAGAGATAGCCCACCAGTATGGCCGCAAAGGCATTGGCGGTACGCACTTTATAACCGAGGGGCTGCAGAAGCTGGTTCCAGCGCAGGGCGCGCAGCAGGTGACTGAGCAGTCCTACCAGCATGGCCAGCACCACATAAAAATAATCGGCTTTGGCGGCGTGCATCTTCAGTTCTTCGAAAGGCACGTTGCGCAGGGAAAACCAGGCAAGAAAAATCCCCAATCCCCCGAACAGGAGGATCTTCAGTACACTTTTCAGCCTATTTGCGGCCATTAACGCAGTTTATTGGTTTCGGTATCGGGGAAGATCACAGAAGGTTTGAACGTACGGGCTTCTTCCATGCTCATAGAGGCATAGGCCACAATGATCACGTTATCGCCCACGGAAACCTTACGTGCGGCCGGACCGTTCAGGCAGATAACGCCGGAACCCCGCTCCCCTTTTATCACATAGGTAATAAAACGTTCGCCGTTCGTATAATTGAAAATATGCACCTGTTCACCTTCCAGCAAATTGGCCGCATCTATCAGATCTTCGTCAATGGTAACAGAACCGATATAATCCAGGTCGGCTTCCGTAACCTTTACGCGGTGTATCTTCGACTTTAGTACTGTAACTAACATAGCGGCTGCAAAGGTACGCAATATTTGAAGGCCGAACCAAAAAATTAACACTCCCTGAACCAGGGGCTTCCGGGGTTTTCTTCTTCCGGGGCAGGCCTCCGGGTATCTGCAGGACCCCGGCCCCCGGGATACCGTTTTCCTTTTAACGCTTCTTTACATCTGTATATACTGAAAATGCTTACTTTAGAGCATGTTCACACCTGTACGCAGATCCCTCGTTTTTGTCTTTTCCGCACTGTTCTGCCTGCTTTCGCTTGCAGCTGCCCATACCCGCTTTTACCGCTATCCGCTGCTGCGCAGTATCGGCGATCCGGTAGACAGTCTCAACGGGGTGCGGGTGTATTACAACGGCCCCGTCAGCAATGTGTCCGGGCGCAATACCACGGCCGACGGCTATAACCTGGGACTAAAGTACCAGTGCGTAGAGTTCGTAAAACGATACTATTACCAGCATTACAAGCACAAAATGCCCGATTCGTACGGACATGCCAAAAGCTTTTACAACAAAAGCCTGTCGGACGGCAGCTACAACAAAGCCCGCAACCTTACGCAATATGCCAATCCTTCGGCAACGGCTCCGCGCACGGGCGACCTGCTCGTGTACGACGGCAACAGCTGGAACCCCTACGGACACGTGGCCATTATTTCGGCGGTGAGGGCAAACGAAGTAGAGATCATACAGCAGAACCCAGGCCCGGCGGCCTCCTCGCGCGAGACATTTACCCTTACACATAAAAACGGCAGCTATAAGATCGAGGGAAGCGGTATCCTGGGCTGGTTGCGGAAGAAATAACGCTAAATAAAGAGACTTTCCGCCGATAAAATAAATAATTTATCTTTTTAGTTATATAATATTATTTCCGTTCTTTGTTATATATACTACAGGTTCACTTATAATACCTGTACCCTGACTGCTTTCACACTGTTCCTATCTAAAATCTGTTTATTCCAAATGAAAAAAGTATTCTTCCTGCTCCTTACAGGCCTGTTGCTTCTCCGTGTACATGCACAGTTAAGCGATGCTTCCGCAAAAAAACTGAACAAAGCGGTAGAAGTATTTAAAAGCGGGAATTTCGATAAAGCGATCGCCGACGTGGAAAAGGTGCTTGCCAAAGAACCGGAAGACCAGGTATGGAGCCTGCTGGCCCAGCTGTATATGGTCCGCGCGCAGAACCGGAAGACCAGCCTTTCCCCTGCCCTTTCTTCGGAGGCCTTTGCCGGCATGCTTTCCGAAGCTCTGTGGAAGATAGATAATGTAAAAAACGATACGGGCTCGAAAAGCATCCCTATTTCTCTGCCCACCAAAGAATCCTGGGAAATGAAACAGTTCTTTATCCGCGCCCTGTACCAGTCCGAGGCGGAATTCCTCTGGATCTATTACCGTATGCAATACCTCGATATCAAGCATACGGCAGATATCGATCCCGGAGCTCTGAAGATCTTCGAGAAAGCCGAAGCAAAATTCCAGAGCAAGGACTATAACCAGGCGGCCGTTCTCTACCGCGAAGCCCTGGCCATACAACCCGATTACTACAAAGCATCGCTCTACCTGGGCGACGCCTATTACCTGAAACAGGACTACGACAGTGCCATTAAGTACTTTGATCTCTGTAAAAAACGATTCCCCTACGAAATGGAACCGGCGAAATACCTCACGGATGCCTATTACAAATCGGCCCGTTACGAGGAGGCACTGGAAGCCTGTATCGACGGACTTACGCTGTTCCCCGAAAAAGGGATGATCGCCAAACTGGAGCTGATCGCCGAAAAACTGGACCGGAACTTCAATTACCAGTGGGTAAAGCGCGGTGTAGAGCCTGCAAAGGCATTCAGCGACAGCAAGACCAAAGTGAGCGGAGCCTGGAAAGTATACCTGGACGCCGCCCGGCAAGCCTATACCAACAAACTGGTGGAAGGCGCCCTGGAAGGTGATATGCTGCTGGAAGGAACACGTTACCCCGAAGTATATGCCTGGAAAAAAATGCTGGAAAGCGAATACGGACAGGCCGCCGAGTTTACCCGCGCCCGCGAAGCCATGAACGCCGGTTACCTGGAACCCTACGTACTGCTGATCCAGTACCACATGAATTTCCACAGCCAGTGGCTGCATTACAAGAACAGCCCGGACAACAAGATACGTGCCTTTTTCAGTGAATTTGTGCTGAAGTAAGCAGGCCCGTTTCTTCTTCCAGCGTCACATTAATAAGCCGCGCCGGGTTCCCTGTGAACAGCTGGGTAAGCATCACTTCGGGGAAAGAAAGCGCCCGTTCGCTGCCGTTCTCGTACCACCAGTACGAGTAGAGTACCTTGCCGTCTTTTTCGAGCAGGGTGCAGTGTGCCGGTTTATGTTCGTACGTGCTGATGTAGTCCCGCAGCACCTGATATCCGCTGCCTGTCCAGCAGAGCATGGGTGAATGCGAAGCTGTTTTTATATAGGTCAGCTTCCCTTCCTCTTCGATCTTGTATACTTCCGGGTTCACCCATTCCCCACCTTTTACCGGGAATCCGTCGAGGATGCGGCTGTACTCCGGTCCTTTTTCCATACGCAGGCTGAGTGCCAAAGCCAAGATCATTAGTATACCAAAAATGAAGGCAGGTATATACGAAGATGAGGGCTGCATTTCCCGGAAAGACTTACGGGGCCTCATAAAGCGAAAAAGCACAAACAGGGGTAGCAGTATATAAAGTGCAAAACAGCTAAGCCCGATGAGCTGGTGTAACAGGTTATCTTCTGTATTGCCCGTGAGCAGCAGGATCAGTATGCGGAAATAATTGGACAGTATTATACAAAATAAAGTGAGCGCAAAAACCAACAGGTATTGCATATACGAAAACCGCCGGCCGCTCCTTTTTTCTTCCAGGCTGAGCAGGGCCACGGCACACAAAAAGCCCGTACGCAACATGGAAAGTCCCATACAGGCCGTATCCACGCTGATGCGCCGGCCCGATATCCAGAGATGCACGCCTTCCTGCTTATCGATCGGCAGCACATCTCTCAGGCTCAGGTAGGCCCAGGTACAGAGCTCCTGCTTTATTTCCACGCTGAACTGCATGATGAGTTTATCTAACACACTTGTACAAAAAATAAAAAGCAAAAATGCTCCCGCAGAAAAACGCCCTGTATGCAGGTAAAAAAGCAGGACACCTGTAAGTACCAGGGCCAGGGATAGCGTAGAACGGGTATAGAGTTGCCAGGAGCATAAGAACAGCAGCAGCACCAGAACGGAAATTCCATAGTATATACGCGGGGCCGCCGGCCTTGAAGCATATACGAACAAAAAGGACGCGCCCAGTATCACGGGCAGGTTCGCGCCCAGGCCGATCTGCAGCGTACGGTAATTGAGGAGCAGCAGTAAAAAGTAAAGCAGGCCTGCAAGAGGCACTGCTTTTACCTTTGGAACAGGAATAGAACGCAGGTCGGCATTAAAGAGCATAGTTCTTTTTTCTTTTTCGTATATAGTACAATAAGCCCGCGACGGAAAGAATGATCAGGGCCCATTCATGGGGTTCGGGAACGGCTCCGTGGTTATTCATGGACGCATTGCCCAGGGTATTCTCATTTTCTGTGATGCCCGTACGTTCGTAATCGGCATCAGTCTCCAGCACCAGCATAGAACTTACCGGGCTTACGATATGGGCATCCTCGGCCAGCGCCACATAGTCTTTGTTGTGTTCCGACATGTCGGCCTCCGCGCCCAGGTGTTCCTGTAGTACGCGTCCGTAGGCATACAGGCGGTAAATATGATCATTGGCCGAAGGCAGGGCTTGTACCGCTGAATCGGCCAGGGAAAGGGACAGCTGTGCATCCTGTATATGTATCCCGCTGTCTGCATACACCGGGTAACTGCGGGCATTCACCAGTTGCAGGGCTTCTTCCGGGCTTACGTTCATTACCTGTGCATAGTGTTGTTCGCGCAGCGTGTGCCAGTAGGGACTCAGCTGTGCACCGGTATTGAGCACGTGCAGCCCCCGCGCCCGCCCCATGTTGCGGGTCTGTTCCAGGAACGCGCTTCCTTCCAGTTCATCAAAATTGGCGGAAAAATCGCCGGAACGCGTAACCAGCAGGTCGCCGGCAGACAGTGCATAAAGGGCAGGCAGTGTATAACGATATTGAGAATAGGCTTTCCAGATCTCTTCAAAATTTTCGGCAGTGAGGCGTTTTTTACGGCTCTCTTCCAGCACGTACAGGGGCAGCTCTTTTACGTTCTCCAGCCAGCTGCGCGCTTCGGCCTCTGTCCAGGCGGCATTGAGATCGAGCACCACGGCTTTATAATCTGCCGGACGTGACTCCGTGCGGGCTTCCTGCAAAAGATATCCACGATCTTCCCAGTTAAATACCTGCGGCTGCAAGGGTGTTTTATCCAGGCTCAGCGTCCAGGCCTGCATACCGGAAGCCTCGCGGTAGAAGCCATCCTTATCCCGCTCAAAACGTTTGCTGCTGAATTCCGGCGTGGCGTCCCCGGACATACGTACCCGGGTTAGCACATCGGCCGAAGCCAGGTCGGGGCCCTTGATACCGATGCTCTGGTACAGCAGCTTCCCGCCCTGCACACGGAGCGGAGTGGTAACGCCGATCTTAAAGCGCCGCGGAGCGCCTTCCACCACAGGAAACACCCGCACCACAATGCGGTTCCCCTCGCGCCACTGCAACAACGCAGGATCCCGTCTTTCCACACCTACTACCTGGTCATAGGCAGCCCCGGCCTCGCTTTTGGATGCCAGTACCGCTTTACGTTCGATACCGTTCACCCATAAAGACAGCGCAGAGGCTACCGATCCTTCGGGCAACCGGAAGGCGTAGAGGGCCTCTCCGTTCCGTTCGTACAGGTTGGCCGTTTCGAGGGTGAGTTCCGTATAGGCAAGGCGGGTTTCAGGAAAAATGAGTACATCTTCGGTAAGTGACAGGGTACGCAGGTCCTGCCCTGACCAGAGACGGCGCTCCGTTTGCAGGCGTTCGCCGAAATTGGCTTCCAGGATGCGGATGCGGTCGTCTTTGTAAGGCAGGGGCTTTTCTACAAAGAGATAGGCCAGGTTGAGCAGGGGATCATGTATTTTACGCTCATTGTAGTTAAGGGTATTGTTGAAGGGCCCCGCCATATCGAACCTGAAAAAATTATCAGACCCCGTGTACACCAGGTCTCTCTTTAGAACAAGTGCACTGAAATAGTCCGGGGACAACTGTTGCGAAACCCGTACCCATTCGGGCAGATCGCTGCCGGAAGAAAATCGGCCTGCATTCACATAGCCCTTGATCTCCGATGCTTTGTGCTGCATGGCCAGGGTAAAGAACACGATGAAAAGTCCGGTTGTGGCAAAACCACTGATGAGGGCGGAGGGCTGACGTCCCTTTTGTACATATACCGAATGCAGTCCAAAACCGTGCAGCAGCAGGATAAACCCCGGTGCAAAGCCATGCAGACCGATACCCAGCACAATAATTCCCAAAAAACTGTGCGGCAGGTAGGGCAACAGGAAAAACGCATAGTACAGCATGAGCCAGAGGCTGACCCCGTTCACAAAACCGGCCAGCGCACGCAGGAAACGCGAGCTTAGCTCCCAGTACAGGATCCAGGAAGAAAGGCAGAACAGGGCCGTGAGCAGGTATACCCAGGGCGGCAGGTTCTCGAAAATGTTGATGAACAGGTTGCAACTGAAACAGCTCAGCAGCCAGAGTGCATACACGAACGGGAGGTACACCCGGCTTGTATTCCTTTCCCGGAAGCAACGTATGAGCCAGAAAATACTGTAGCCGAACGCAAATACCAGGTTGGCGGTAACGATGCGGAAAAAGCTGTCGTCGTTGCGTTCGATCATAAAAAGTGCAAAGCCGTAAACGGCCGATGCCAGCAGGGTAAGTACGAGCCCGGCAATAACACCGGGTTTTCGGAAGTGGTTCTGAATCGTTTCCATTTTATTTTTAAAAGCACTTTGAATTTCAAAGTTTATGGGTAAAAAAATTTACTTTAGTTTTTTCAGCAGTTTTTCCAGTTGCTGTATATGTTCTTTAAAAGCTTTATTTCCTTTTTTGGTGATCTGGTAGGTGGTATTGGTCTTTTTGCCCACGAATTTTTTTTCTACCAGCAGGTATTCTTCTTTTTCGAGAGCGGCGATATGGGAGGCCAGGTTGCCGTCGGTAATGCCCAGCAGTTCCTTGAGTGCATTGAAATCCATACGTTCGTTCACCACCAGGGCCGACATAATACCCAGCCGTACCCTGCTTTCAAACGCTTTATTGAGATCATTTACATTCATCCGGAACTTCCGTTTTTGCTATAAGGGCGCAATATACGCACTCTCAGGATTTGCGCAGGTTGGCAAACCCGTAAATAATATGAAAAAGGCCGAAACCGATACTCCAGAACAGCAGTCCCTTGCCCAGGAAAAACAGGCAGAGCAGTCCGAGCAGAATTTCGGCATAGGCCAGGTAGGTAAGGTCCTGCACCGAATAGCGGCTTGCGCTGAACAGGGCCAGTCCGTAAAACACCAGCATAGAAGGCGCAATGTACCATACATCGCCCCGCCACAGGAAATACAGGCTCATGACCCCGCCAATGGCCAGGGGCAGGCAGAAATTAAAAGCCAGGTTCAGGGCCGGGCGCGAAAAAATACTGTGTCCCTCGCTGCGGGCCGCGCGTATGGAAAAATACAGGCTCAGCACCACCGCCAGCAGCAGGGTAACCAGGCCCAGCCCCATCAATTTAAGGGTAAGCTGGTCGAATATGGCATAACCCGTTCCCCGTGTGTACAGCGGAACGCTGTCTCTGATCAGGAACCAGGCCAGACCGGCGCTGCCCAGGGCCAGCAGGCCGATAAGGATGCCGCTTAAACCGCCCAGCGAGAAAAAACGCCCCGATTTCTCCATCATTTTACGGATGGCCGCCAGTGATTCCAGGTATTCAGTTTCTTTTTCCATAAAGCACTTTGAGATACAAAGCAATTAAAAAATTGTATTTCCTGCAAATTTCAGCATGAAAAAAAGCGTCAAAGAAATGTTAATCGATCATAACCGGGTAACGCTCAACGATCTCGCCGAAGGTATCCATCAGCTCCGTTACATTGTCGGACGTTACCAGTTTCATGCGGTAGGCCTTAAAATCGGGTATGCCGCGGAAATAGGTGGCATAATGCATGCGGGTTTCCATAATGCCCATGCGTTCGCCTTTCCATTCCATGGCCATTTGCAGGTGGCGGCGGGCTACTTCTACCCGTTCGCTCACGGGCGGCACGGGCAGCAGTTCGCCCGTTTGGATGTAGTGTTTTACCTGGCGGAAGAACCAGGGTGCCCCGATACTGGCACGGCCGATCATTACCCCGTCTACCCCGTAGCGTTCCTTGTATTCCACGGCTTTCTGCGGACTGTCGATATCGCCGTTGCCAAAAACGGGAATGTGTATGCGGGGGTTGTTCTTTACTTTTGCGATGAGGGTCCAGTCGGCCTCGCCCTTGTACAGCTGTGCGCGGGTACGGCCGTGTATACTGATGGCCTGTATGCCGATATCCTGCAGGCGTTCGGCCACCTCTTCGATGTTCTTGCTGTTCTCATCCCAGCCCAGGCGGGTCTTTACGGTTACAGGCAGGCGGGTACTGTCTACCACGGCCTTGGTGAGGCGCACCATCAGGTCTATATCTTTAAGTACCGCGGCACCGGCGCCTTTGCATACCACTTTTTTTACCGGGCAGCCGAAATTGATATCCACCAGGTCGGGGTTCACCGTTTCCACGATGCGCGCACTTTCGGCCATAGCTTCTTCATCGCCGCCGAAGATCTGTATACCGATCGGGCGCTCCATTTCATGAAAATCGAGCTTTTTCCGGCTCTTCATGGCATCGCGGATGAGGCCTTCGCTGCTGATGAACTCCGAATACATAAGATCGGCGCCGTATTCCTTGCACAGCACACGGAAGGGTGGGTCGCTTACATCCTCCATGGGAGCGAGCAGCAACGGAAAATCCGGTAATTGTATAGAACCTATGCGTGGCATTTCGGGTACAAAAGTACTACAAAGTTACGACACGCACATATAAAGCACTGTCTGCTGCTTTTTTACTACCTTTGCGACAAAGATGTCCGCAATGAAAGTAAGCAAGGAAACCGTAGACCGTCTGGCCGAACTGAGCCGCCTGGAATTCAGCGAAACGGAAAAGGACCAGATCCGCAACGACCTGGAAAAGATCGTAGGTTTTGTGGAAAAACTCAGCGAGCTGCCTGTGGACAATGTAGAACCCCTGGTGTACATGAGCGAGGAGCAGAACGTGACCCGCGCCGACGTACCGCATCAGGTAATGGGCCTGGAAGAGGCGCTGAAGAACGCCCCCAAGAAAGACAGCGATTATATACGCGTGCCTAAAGTACTCGAGAAAAAAGATTAAGCGTTCTCGGCCACCACTTCGGTTACGCCGGGTACCATTTTTTTCAGCAGGTTCTCGATACCCTGTTTCAGGGTAACGGTACTGCTGGGACACCCGCTGCAGGAACCCTGCAGGCGCACGGTAACCACACCTTTATCAAAAGATACGAAAGAGATCTCGCCGCCGTCACTTTCTACGGCCGGTTTCACATACTCGTCGAGCGCGGCAATGATCTGTCCCGATACGCCTTCGGCATTCAGGTCGTCGATACTCACCGGTTTTACCTCTTCGCGTTTGGCGGGCATCATCACAATAACGTCTTTACCTTCCTGCAGCCAGTTCTTCAGGAATTCGCGCACCTGCGGGATGATCTCCGTCCAGGAAGTGAACTCTTTTTTGGTGATGGTGACAAAATTATTGCACACGTACACACTGCGTACAAAAGGAAATTCGAACAGGGCCTGCACCAGGGGAGCGCCTTCGGCTTCTTCGGGGCGCAGGTATTCGGCGCTGTTCTCGGGCAGCATGAACACATTGGCCACAAACTTCAGTGTGGCGGGGTTCGGCGTGCTTTCGGCATATATTAAAACGGGCGTTCCGGACATGATCTTTAAGAATTAAAGTGCAAAGATACGGGTAAATCACTAAACAGACCTTATTAAATATGCGCAGGACCCATCCCTCCCATAGAAAAAACCTATGACACCATAGAGGCCGCAACGAATGCCGGAGCAACTTAAATATTGCCTACATTTGCTGTTAAACTGATACACTATGCCGGTAATATTAGCCGTTCGGGGCAAGGAACCCCAGCTGGGCGAAAACTGTTTTGTAGCCCCCAATGCCACCATCGTAGGCGAGGTAAGCTGCGGTAACGAATGCAGTTTCTGGTTCAATGCCGTGGTGCGCGGCGACGTACATTATATAAAAATGGGCAACCGCGTTAACGTGCAGGACAATGCCGTACTGCACTGCACCTACCTGAAAGCCCCCCTGAACATCGGTAACAACGTAAGCATAGGCCACAGCGCCAATGTACACGGTTGTACCATTCACGATAATGTACTTATTGGTATGGGTGCCATCGTTATGGACGGGGCCTTGGTGGAGAGCAACAGCATTATAGCCGCCGGATCGGTAGTGCTGGAAGGTACGCATGTGCCCTCCGGGTCTATTTTTGCCGGGGTACCCGCTAAGAAAGTAAAAGACATCACGCCGGAAAAGATATCGGGCGAAATTGACCGTATCGCCGGCAATTATGTAATGTACAGCAGCTGGTTCAAAGAGGAAGAGGCCCGCTAAAGCACCGCTATGCCACAGATACAGGACACAAAAGAAGAACCGCCGTTCCGCCTCCATATTTTCGGGGGACAGAACGTGCATCCGCGCCAGGCCCTGGTATACCTGCTGGCCGTTGCCAGCGGCATCCTGTTCCTGATGTTACTGCTGCTGTTTGTGCGGCACCTGTACCTGCAACAGAAGCACGAAGATTTCCAGATGATGCTGGAAAGCGGTCTTATTGTAAAACCCTTCCTGCCACGGGCCTTTATGTGGAGTACTCTGCTTATGATCGGGTCGGGCATCCTGGTGGCCTCCTGCAACCGCGCTTTCCGCAAGGGAACCCTGCGCCGGGCCTTTAACAGCCTGGCCGGCGGTATAGTGCTGGGCATTGCCTTTGCCCTGGTACAACTGCTGGCCTGGATACAGCTTTTTTCACAGGGAGTCTTTTTTTCCGGTGGTTACGGCGGAGGCGCCTACCTGTATTTCTTTTCCGGGCTGCACCTGCTGCACGTAGTGGCCGGCTTTGTACTGCTGGGCGAACGCCTGTATACTTTCCGCAGACACCAGAGCGACGCCGCCGATGAACTTATACTCACCACCAATCCCTTCGAACTGGTAAAAACCCGCGTGGCAGCCTTCTGGTGGCATTATACCGACGTACTCTGGCTCGTACTTTTTCTTGTATTTACTTTTGTGTTGTAACTCAGTCTTTAAGGATGAGGGTGGAAGGCGCATTGTTGAGCCATACACTTTGTGAATCCACCAGTTTTTTCCAGCTTTCCAGGCTGATCAGCATCAGGTCCTGCGTGGCCAGGAATTCCTTTTCGATCTTACGCTCATTAAGCAGGGTAATGTGATTGGGCGACACCTGTTCAATGGCCCGCACCGACTCGCGCAGCGAAGGATGGTTCTTTATACTGCCTGCCGCGTCCAGCACGGTAACCTGTGCCCCGGCGTTATGGATCAGCTTCTGGGCATAACGTACCAGGAAGGCGTCGTTCGGGCCGAAAACCGGCACAAATACCTGGTCGGTCTTTTCCAGCTCTTTATCTACCAGTATACCCACAGGCACCTGGCTTTTGGCCAGGATGAGACGTGTACGCTCGTCGAAGGGTGAATTTTCGAAGAGTTTTTCCTTGCCGGTAAATTTGTTAATGAGTGCGTCGGGGTTAATGATGCGTGTGGTAAAGCCCAGCACTTTACCCAGCAGGCTGCCTTCAAAAATGGACTGGCCCAGGCCTACCAGCAGCAGGTCGTAATCGCCTTTATTGGCTACGTCGGCAATATCGGCATCGATATCCGAAGATGCCTTGAACAGGGTGGTGATCGGCTGCTGTAAAGCTTCCGATTCGGCAATGACCGGCGCAAAGCTCTCCTGCTCGTACTCCTCCATGTTGTAATTGTTGATGTCGCCGGCCGGCGTAAGGTGCATGGCTGTAACCGAAGCATTGCCGTTGAGCTTGCGCACAAAACTATGGGCGAGTTTCAGCAGGGTACGGGCCCGTTCGGGGTTACCAAAGGATACCAGTACTTTGTATTTACTGAACTGACTGATCTCTTCGGGTATGGCGCACTCCTTGCGGCGGAACACACGCCCGATCAGGTCCAGGGCCGGCCCTGTCATAATGGTGGTTACCAGGGCCATAATCACCATCATGGCAAAAATTTCGGGCGTAAGTACACCCAGGTCATACCCGATGTTCAGCACCACCAGTTCCATAAGACCGCGGGTATTCATCAGCGCCCCGAGGGTAAGGCTGTCTTTCCAGTTCTGGCCCACGATACGTGCAGCAATGGCACTGCCGGCAAATTTACCGGTTACGGCCACGGCTATGATCAGGGCGGTCACCTTCCAGAGATAGGGGTCATTGAGCAGGCCGATCTGCGTACGCAGTCCTGTGAACACAAAGAACAGCGGCAGCAGCAGTACCAGGGCCACATCTTCTACTTTCTCGATGAAAATATTGCGGAAACGGGCATTTTCCGGCATGATGGCACCGGCCATAAAGGCACCGAACAGGGCGTGTATACCGATAATTTCGGTTACATAGGCCGAAAGAATAAGCGTAAGAAAGAAGATGGCCACCACGGGTTTGCTCAGGTTCTCCCGCGAGGAATGCAGTTCGCCCACCCGTTTCAGGAAGGGACGCACCACCTTGAGCATTACCAGCACATAGGCGGCGGCCAGCAGGATCACGTACAGTGAACTTACCATGGAACCGGCCTTAACAATGGCAATTACGGCAGCCAGCAGGCACCAGGCAGTGATATCATCGGCGGCGGCACAGGTAATGGCCATAGCCCCGAGCCGGGTCTTGTTCATACCCCTTTCCTGCACAATGCGCGCGAGTACCGGGAAGGCCGTAATGCTCATGGCTATACCAAGAAACAGTGCGAACGACAGGAACTGTACACCTTCCGGGGCAAACGACTGATATACGAAATAAGCCAGGCCCATGCCCAGGGCAAACGGAATAATGATACTGGCATGACTCACCACTACGGCCTCGTGGGCGCGGTTCTTCAGCACTTTAAGGTCGAGTTCCATGCCGATCACGAACATAAAGAGTATCAGGCCGATCTGGCTCAGTATTTGTAAATTCCCCATAGATGTAAGGGGAAAAAGCTGTTCGGAAAGGCCGGGGAACCAGTGCCCGAGCACAGATGGTCCCAGTACGATGCCGGCAATGATCTCACCGATCACCGAAGGTTGTCCTATTTTTTTAAAGATCCAGCCAAAGAGCCGTGCCGCCAGGATAATGGTTATGATCTGTACCAGCAGTATGGCCAGGGGATGCGCAACATTATGCAGCATGGAATCGGTGAATTCGGTCCAGTTGCTTTTGCCCGAAGCGGCCTCCACAACCTTGCGGCCGGCTTCCTGTTTATTCCCCGCCACCACAATGATATACATAAGCAGGGAAAACACACTGATGGTACCTACATAAAAGATCAGATTTCTGTACTTCTTCATAAAATCCTGTGCTGTTTAAATCAAGGCCGGCATCTGTTCAATGGCACAAATATCCGGGAAAGTAGCGCTATCCTGTATCTAACTGTGTCTCGCGGCATGTTTTTCTGTAATAAGAACCTGAAAAAATGTAATGAATTTATAGTCTTACTTTCTGGAGAAAATCGTTACGGAAAGCGGGACTGAGTGTAAAGATAAGCGGTTTTCCGTTGCGCAGCAGCGCCGAAGTGATCTGATCGTGCGAAAAAAACTGTACGTTCCGTATCGCGATCAGCTCGGCCTTGTTGATGCGGCAGAAACGATCTTCGGGCAGGATATCGTTCAGTTTATCGAAGCTGATATTCTTCAGCGTAAGTTCGCTGCCGTTCTGCAGTACGGCCTTTTTATCGCGGCTGTCAGAAGGTGAGGTATAGATGTATTCGATCTGGTCGAAAAAGAGTATGGCTTTGCCTTTATCGGTATTGATCTGGATAAAGCTGCGGGGCGGCAAATTCTTTTCGATACGCTGCTGTGCTTTCTGTATGGCTGTTTCGAGCCGTTCGCGCGTGACGGGCTTGCGTATGTAATCCACCGCATTGAGGTCGAAGGCTTCGGCGGCAAACTCCTTATAGGCGGTAGTAAAGATCACGGGCACGCCTTTCAGGATATTGGCCACCTGCAGGCCGTTGATCCCCGGCATTTCGATATCGAGGATACAGAGGTCAAACTCCAGGGAAGCTGCTTCGCCGAGCAGTTTCTGCGGGTCGTTGAATGCCTTTACCACTTCCACACCGGGAAGCTGCTCACAGAGCATTTTCAGGTAGGTCAGGCCCGGCAGCTCATCATCCAGTAACAGGCATTTCAAGGTAGTCAAGCAAATTAATTTTTAGTTGTGCTATATATACGTCTCCTTCGGTATACCGCTGCAGGCTGTATTTATCCCGGTACAGGATCTGCAGCCGCTGTTCCAGGGCATGGGAACCGATACCGCTTTTTTCCTTGCGGAAGACCGGTTTACCCGATATTTTGTTGGAAACGGTAAGCTGGAACTGGTTGTCGCGGCATTCGAACACCACCGAAATAAAAGCGTCGGCGCTCTGCAGGTCGGCATGTTTGAAGGCATTTTCGATCAGGTCTACCGACACCATGGGTGCCAGTACCTTCTGGTTCAGCAGCGGATCATTCTCGTGCAGGCGGGTTTTGACATTGAGCTGAAACAACGGGCTTACCTTGATCTTGTTGATCTCGATAAAGTTCAGGGCAAAGCCGATCTCTTCGGACGGACTTACAAAACCGTTCTTGCTTTCATACAGAATGTAATCGAGTACATGCGCCAGTTTATCCAGGGCAAAATAGGTCTGGAAGGCATGCGATTGTATCGAATTAAGTACGTTCTTGAAAAGGTGCGGGTTGAGGCGGGCGTCCAGGGTTTCGAGCTGCAGGGTGTTCACACGCGTTTCCAGGTCACGGAAGCGGGTTTCCATCTCCAGGCGCTCGCGTTCGGAGTGCCGGAACTTACGTCGCCAGTACAGTAGCCGGAACAGGCTGCCGGAAAGGCCGGCGGCCAGGAATGCACTGATTATGACCCAGGTATTTGTATCCTGCATAAATATTGTGAGGAAAGTGCAAAGATATTTTTTTATCCGGCAATACGAACCGGCACTAACGGCCCCGGGGGCTGTCTTTTCAGCGGATCAGGCCCGGCAGAACGGCTCCATGTTCATCAAATAAATTTCCGTGCTTTATTTTTTTTATATACTTTTATAAACTACAGGTTACTTAAAAATTAAACCTGAACCTGATAAAACGTACCGACTGAAGCTTCCACCCCGGAGGCCTGACCTGTAAGTGCCTTTCTGAAAGAAAGATTCAGCTGTGTGTACATATTACTTCTCTCTGCTGAACGAACATAAACTATTATGAAGTAAATGTATGCCTGTGTTCCTTATTGTAATACCGTACCGAAGCCGGAGGAGTTTTTTTCCTTCCGGGGTTTTCCGCCTGTATGAGGCATACGGCAAGCCTTCCCCTTGTACAAGGACCTATTTTGAATCACAATAATTAATCTCCACAATGAAAAAAAGAGTACCAAATCTCCAGAACCGTTTCCGAACGGCGCTGATGGCCCTGGCACTTTTGCCGGTCACAGCCGCCTATTCGCAATTCCCCGCGCCCTACTGCGCCGTAACTTATCCCGACGGAGTAGAGCCTCTCACCCTGGTTAATTTCGCAGGTATCAACAATACCTCTTCCGCCAGCGGCACTACCGAACATGAAGACTTTACAGCACAGACGGCCAACGTGGTACAGGGCAGCTCCTATACCTTTACGGCCAAAGGCAACACTGCCGGCAGCTGGACCAACTATATACGGGTGTATATCGACTGGAACCAGAACAACTCCTTTGCGGATGCCGGTGAATCCTTTGATATCGGTACCATTTACAATTCTTCCGGTACCGACGCCACACAGGCCAGCGCCAGTATTGCCGTGCCGGCCGGCGCTCTTGCCGGTACCACCCGTATGCGTGTGGTAAAACGTTTCGGCCAGTATGCGCCGGACTGCGGTAATGTGGGCAACTCGCTCGATTACGGCCAGGCCGAGGATTACAGCGTAAACGTAGTCGCTCCCGCCTCGGTTGACAGTGTGGTGGTTGCCACACAGGGCGGCGTTCCGGCTGCCATTACTACCAATGCAGGTACCCTGCAGCTGGTTTCCACCGTATATCCTACGGGAGGCAGCCAGGCTGTGGTATGGAGCATTGTGCCTGCCGGCGGTACGGCTACCATAAGTACTACCGGCCTGGTAACGGCCGTAGCCAACGGTAACGTATGGGGTAAAGCCACTGCGGCTGCAAACCCGGCGTACAAAGACTCGATCCTGATCACGCTGTCGAACCAGTTACCCCCCTTCCCGGCGCCGTACTGCGGCACTACCTACCCGGACGACGTAGAGCCGATCACATCGGTAGTGTTTGCCGGCATCAATAACACGTCATCCGCTACCGTTAACGGCAGTCCCGAACTGGAAGACTTTACCAGCCAGGTAGCCACCGTGATACAGGGTTCCCCTACCAATGCCATTACCGTTAAAGGAAATACGGCCGGCTCATTTACCAATTACATCCGCGTGTACATTGACTGGAACCAGAATAATTCCCTCAGCGATGCCGGCGAATCATACGATATCGGCACCATTGCTTCCTCTACAGGTACCGATGCCGTGCAGGTTACCGGTAATATTGCCGTTCCGGCGGGTGCGCTCCTGGGCAATACCCGTATGCGTGTAACCAAGCGTTTCAGCACCTACGGCCCGGCCTGTAACGACCTGGGCGATGGCGATGACTATGGCCAGGCCGAAGATTACACCGTAAACGTTATCGCTGCCGCCACCATCGACAGTGTGGTGGTTGCCACACAGGGCGGTGTTCCCGCTACCATTACCACCAATGCAGGTACCCTGCAGCTCACTTCTACCATTTACCCGCTTGCTGCACCGCAGAACGTAATCTGGAGCATTACGCCTGCCGGCGGTTCCGCTACCATCAGCACCGGCGGACTGGTAACGGCTGTAGCCAACGGTAACGTATGGGCTAAGGCCACTTCATCGGCTAACCCCAGCGCCAAAGATTCCATACAGATCACGATCACAAACCAGATCGCGGTATTCCCGGCACCATACTGTAACGTAACCTACCCGGACGATGTAGAGCCGATCACACAGGTAGTGTTTGCCGGCATCAACAATACCACTCCGGCGTCTGTAAATGCCACTCCGCAGCTGGAAAACTTCACGAACCTTACAGCAAACGTTGTACAGGGACAGTCGTACCCGATCAGTGTTAAAGGGAACACGGCCGGTAACTGGACCAATTACATCCGTGTATACATTGACTGGAACCAGAACAATACGCTGAACGATGCCGGCGAGGTATACGATATCGGTACCATTGCAAACTCTACCGGTACCGACGCCATACAGGCCACAGGCACCATTGCTGTTCCGGCAGGCGCCCTCACGGGTAATACACGCATGCGTGTAACCAAACGCTTCGGTCAGTACAGCCCGGCCTGCGGTGACCTCGGCGATGGTCTCGACTTTGGTCAGGCCGAAGACTATACGGTGAACATTGCTGCTCCTGTCCCTGTTGACAGCGTGGTAGTGACCACACAGGGCGGTGTTCCGGCTGCCATCAGCACAACCAACGGCACCTTACAGCTGGTAGCCACCGTATTCCCGGCAGCAGCCAGCCAGGCCGTTACCTGGAGCATTACGCCCGCCGGAGGTACTGCTACCATCAGCGCCGCAGGGCTCGTAACCGCACAGACCAACGGTAACGTATGGGCCAAAGCTGTTTCTGTACAGAATGTGACCAAATCGGACTCTATACTGATCACCATTACCGGGCAGCCCCTGCTGGTTGACAGCGTGGTGGTAGCCACACAGGGCGGTGTTCCCGCAACCATCACTACCAATGCGGGTACCCTGCAGCTTACGGCCACCGTATATCCCACACTGGTGAACCAGGCCGTTACCTGGACCCTGAACCCGGCAAGCGGTATCGCTACCATCAGCGCCGGCGGACTGGTTACTGCACAGACCAACGGCACCGTTTGGGCCAAAGCCACTTCGGTACAGGACGTAACCAAATCAGACTCTATACAGATCACCATCAGCGGGC
Source organism: Flavobacteriales bacterium (assembly GCA_052437175.1). Lineage (GTDB taxonomy): Bacteria > Bacteroidota > Bacteroidia > CAIKAF01 > CAIKAF01 > JACVCJ01. The sequence goes on along the minus strand of JBQVOK010000003.1, from coordinate 451,032 downwards.
AGACCGTACCGGTTACCAGTGTTGTGGTGAGCACCCAGGGCGGCGCTCCGGCTACTATTACCACACCAGGCGGTACACTGCAGCTGGTAGGTACCGTATTACCGGCAGCTGCCAGCCAGGCCGTTACCTGGACCATTATTCCCGTAACCGGCACAGCCAGCATCAGTGCTGCCGGACTGGTTACCGCACAGACCGACGGTACCGTTTGGGGTAAAGCCACTTCGGTGCAGGATGTGACCAAATCGGACTCTATCCTGATCACCCTCAGCGGACAGACCATCCCGGTTGACAGCGTGGTAGTAGCCACACAGGGCGGCGTTCCCGCAGCCATCACCACCAATGCAGGTACCCTGCAGCTTACCGCTACCGTATATCCTGCGCTGGTAAGCCAGGCCGTAACCTGGAGCATTATTCCTGTAACAGGGGCCGCAACCATCAGCACAGGCGGACTGGTTACCGCACAGAGCGACGGTACGGTATGGGCCAAAGCCGTTTCGGTGGAAGATCCTTCCAAATCCGACTCCATACTGATCACCCTCAGTAACCAGGGTATAGGCCTGGAGAATTACCTGGCCGGGAAAGTGGAACTGTTCCCGAACCCCGCTACCGATCGTGTGAACGTTCGTATGCCGGAGGCCGGTAAGATCTTCAGCATGGAAATACTGAGTGCCGAAGGCCGTGTAATTTCACTTACACGCGGTACCGGCAGCGATGTGGAAAGCGTGGACGTTTCGTTCCTGAGACCGGGTATGTACACCCTGCGTGTAAGAACTACGGACGGATCGGGCACATCCATGAAGTTCATCAAGAAATAAGAGGGACCCGTTCCCCGAAAAAAATAGTGTCACAAAAAACCCCGGTCTGTTCGCAGGCCGGGGTTTTTATATATGGGTTCCGTTATTCTTTACAGCTGTTCCAGGGCCTGGTTCAGATCATAGATCAGGTCGTCGGCATTTTCCACGCCCACGCTCAGGCGGATCAGTTTTTCAGTGATGCCCATCTGTTCCTTGTGTTCGGGACTCACACCGGCATGGGTCATAGTGGCCGGGTGCTGCACCAGGGATTCGGTACTGCCCAGGCTCACGGCCAGTTTAATGATGCGCAGTTTGTTAATGAGGCGGAAAGCTTCCTTTTCGCCCCCTTTTACATCAAAAGAAAGCATGGCCCCGGCCGAAGTATATTGCTTTTTATACACGTTGTACTCACGGCTGCCTTCGGGCAGAAAGCCCAGGTAATATACCTTTTCGATCTTGGGGTGCGTACGCAGGAATTCCGCTACGCGGGCCGCATTGGCCGCCTGCTGTTCCATACGTACCTTGAGTGTTTCCAGGCTGCGCAGCAGCAACCAGCCCGTCCAGGGACCGGCCATATTGCCCAGGAAGGTACGCAGGGTCTTTACGCGCAGGATGATCTCACGGCTGCCGCAAACGGCGCCGGCGATCACGTCGCTGTGGCCGCCGATGTACTTGGTGGCCGAATAGATCGAGAAATCGGCGCCCAGCTGCAGGGGATGCTGCCAGAGCGGGCCCATATAGGTATTGTCCACGGCCAGCAGGACCTTACGTTCGGCCGTAGAACAGGCATCGGCCAGGGAGCGGCAGGCTGCTATATCTACCAGGGCATTGGTAGGATTAGCCGGCGTTTCTACGTATACCATGGCCAGCTTATCGCTCAGGCCGGCATCTTTAATGCGCTGCAACAGGCCTTCGCTCTCTTCGCCGGGTACAAAACCCATGGCATTTACCCCGATCTTGGGCAGGAAATGATGAATAAAATGATCGGTACCTCCGTACAGCGGCGTGCTGTAGAGCAGCAGATCGCCGGGTTTCAGGAATTCGAGCAGTACGGTGGTTATGGCCGACATACCGCTTTCGAACACGGCACAGTCTTCGGCCCCGTCCCAAAGGGTGAGACGGTTCTCCAGTATTTCGAGGTCGGGATTATTGATGCGGCTGTAGATCAGGCCCTGCTCTTCGCCATCGGCTTTTTCGCGCAGACCGTAAGCCAGTTCAAAAAAGGCCTTTCCTTCTTCCGCATTTTTAAATACAAAGGTGGAGGTCTGAAAAATGGGGCACTTGATCGCTCCCTCTGATAATTCCGGTTTATAGCCGTAGGACATCATGAGTGTCTCCGGTCTATAGTTGTGCTGATTCTCCATAGACAAATGTTGTTGCTGTTTCGGCCGCTAAATTAACAAAGCAGATTGGCGTACGCCCTAAAAAACGTACTTTTGCAGGAAGAATACCTAATGTGAATCAGAATCTGGATCCCTCATACGATCATTTAAGCTCTGCCGACAGGGAGATCGAAAAGGTTTTGCGACCCGATTCTTTCGGAGATTTCAGCGGGCAGCACAAAGTGGTGGAAAACCTGAAAATTTTTACGGAAGCCGCCAAAATGCGCAGCGAAGCGCTGGACCATGTATTGCTGCACGGCCCTCCGGGACTGGGTAAGACCACCCTGGCCAATATCATCGCCAACGACATGGGCGTGGGCATTAAGATCACATCCGGGCCGGTGCTGGAAAAACCGGGCGACCTGGCCGGTCTGCTTACCAACCTGGAACCCAACGACGTACTTTTTATCGACGAGATACACCGCCTGAGCGCCGTGGTGGAAGAATACCTGTATTCGGCCATGGAAGATTACAAGATCGATATCATGATCGATACCGGGCCCAATGCACGCAGTGTTCAGATCTCGCTCAATCCCTTTACCCTGGTGGGCGCCACTACCCGCTCGGGGCTGCTTACAGCTCCCCTGCGCGCCCGTTTCGGCATCAATGCCCGTCTCGAATATTACGACGCCACAGTGCTGGCCGGCATTATAAAACGCTCTTCATCCATCCTGCGCTGCCCCATCCACGACGATGCCAGCCGCGAAATAGCCCGCCGCAGCCGCGGAACCCCGCGTATTGCCAATGCCCTGCTGCGCCGCGTACGCGATTTTGCACAGATCAAAGGCGATGGTACCATTACGCTCGAAATTGCACAGTTTGCCCTGGAAGCCCTGAATGTGGACACCTTTGGCCTGGACGAGATGGACAACAAGATCCTGCTCACCATCATCGAAAAATTCCATGGCGGCCCCGTAGGCCTGGGCACCATTGCCACAGCCGTATCCGACGATGCCGGCACCATAGAAGAAGTATACGAACCTTACCTAATCCAGGAAGGGTTCCTGATGCGTACTCCCCGCGGGCGCACCGTTACCGACAAAGCTTACCGGCACCTGGGCAAAATGCCTAACCGGAATGCAGGTTCGCTGTTCGATGAGTAACAAGGCCGCAAATACCGCCCGACAGATAAAAGAAACGGCCCGTACCTGCGGATTCGACTACTGCGGTATTTCCCGGGCCGGATTCCTGGAAGAAGAAGCTCCGCGGCTCGAAAACTGGCTGCGGGAACAGAAACACGGTTCCATGCAGTACATGGAGAACCACTTCGACAAACGTCTCGATCCTACCCTGCTGGTTCCGGGCGCAAAAATTGTAATCAGCCTGCTGTATAATTACTACAATCCACAGAAACAGAGCGATCCCGAAGCGCCCAAAATAAGCATGTACGCCTATCATACCGATTATCACTTTGTGGTAAAGGAAAAGCTGAAGCAGATGGTAGAACTTTTGCAGCAACAGATCGGTGATTTTGAAGGACGTGTGTTCGTAGACAGCGCGCCCGTACTTGAAAAAGCCTGGGCCGTAAAAAGCGGTACCGGCTGGATGGGTAAACACAGCAACCTGATCAATAAAAACAGTGGATCGTATTTTTTCCTGGCGGAGATCATCTGCGACCTGGACGCCGAACCCGACGGTCCTGTAAAAGACTACTGCGGCACCTGCACCCGCTGCATCGATGCCTGCCCCACCGACGCCATTGAACAGCCCTACCTGGTAAACGGCAGCAAGTGCATTTCCTATGCCACCATAGAACTGAAAGAGGCCCTGATCCCCACGGAATTTAAAGGTAAAATGGACAACTGGATGTTCGGTTGCGATATATGCCAGCAGGTTTGTCCCTGGAACCGTTTCAGCAGTCCGCATAAAGAGGCGCAGTTCATACCGGACGAGCGCCTGATGGATATGCGTAAAAAAGACTGGGAAGAGCTTACGGAGGAAGTTTTCCGGGAATTATTCCGGAATTCGCCTGTAAAGCGCAGCAAATTTGAGGGACTCAAAAGGAATATCGGCTTCCTGCGCGATGCAGACACTTAGTGCAGCAGCATATACAACAGCATATATACGGCTATGCCCGCCAGGTAACCGGCCACAGCCAATGGCGATATCTTTTTCAGGTACCACATGAATGTGATCTTTTCCTTTTCCATAACAGCAATACCGGCCGCAGAACCGATCACAAGCATACTACCGCCCGTACCGGCGCAAAGCGCGATAAACTCCCATAATTTGTGGTCCATCGGGAATTCCGTAAGCGGGAACATGCCCTGGGTTGCAGCTACCAGGCTGCCATTATCCACCAGGGAGGAGAGGAAGCCGATGGCGATCACCATAAAGTCCAGGTTGGGCAGGTTTAACTGCAGCCACTCGGCCAGGGCCCTCAGTATATGCACTTCTTCGAGCACATATACCATAAGCAGGATACCCATAAAGTAGAAGATGGCACTTACATCTACCTTACTGAGGGCAGCACCTACGGAGTATACACGTTTTTCGTCCTCGGTCTTGCGGAAATGAATACTTTCGGACATGAGGGCTACCAGGGCCAGGCCAAAAAGCACGCCGATAAAAGGAGGCAGACCGGTAAGTGTTGTAATGGCCGGTACCATAAGCAGGGCGCCTACACCCGAAAGCAGCATGCGCAAACTGCCGCGCTGCTTCTCTTCCGTAATGGCAGCTTCGATAGACTGTTGCTCGCGAAGGCCTGATTTACCGCGCATACGTATGCTGGCAATGACCAGGGGAATAATAATAACGGCCAGTGAAGGGATGAATGTATTCTGTATAATTCCTTCAGCAGAAACCTGTCCGCCGATCCAGAGCAGTGTGGTAGTAATATCGCCAATAGGGCTGAAGGCTCCGCCGGCATTGGCTGCAATAACCACTACCCCGGCCAGGATCATGCGTGTTTCGCTGCGCGGCATGAGCTTGTGCAACAGGGTAACCATAATAATCGTGGTAGCCAGGTTATCGAGCATGGATGACAGGAAAAAAGCAAGCAGCCCAATGATCCACAATAACTTAAGTACTGATTTGGTACGTATACGGTGCGTAATTACCGAAAAACCCTTGTGCAGGTCGATGAGTTCTACAATCGTCATGGCCCCCAGCAGGAAAATGAGCAGTCCGGCGATCTCGCCGAAGTGTTCTACCAGGCGGTCGGCAAGCAGGTGACCGTCTTCCGGGGTCATTAGTGCATAAACGAGCCAGCACACAGCACCTGTGAAAATAGCCGAAACTGTTTTGTTTATTTTAAGGGGTGCTTCTAAAATAATGGCCGAATAGCCCAGTATCGCGATTGTAATGATTATTGGTACCACTGGTTTAGATTACGTTTACGGGACGAAGTTAAAGTTTATTACTTTTTGACAAAGAAAAAAGCGAACCTTTCGGTCCGCTTTCCCGGTAAATTGATATATCCGAAATGCTTATTTCTTCTTACCCTTAGGCGCAAATGCGCTCAGTTCGGTATAAAGTTTTTCTATTTCGGGCTTGTAGACATTATAGAAACCGCTCGGATTTTTCTCTCCGTATTCTTTGGCGGCGGCGATCAGTGTATAAGCTTCCTCGTTTTTGCCGGCGGCTTTCAGCATTTTGGCCTTGATCAGTTTATTGAAGAAATGATCTTTCAGGGCAATCGACTGATCGATCCACACCATCTGTTTGTCCGTGTTCAGGTTATTCTCAAAAGAATAACGGGCCGCATTGGCCAGGTCGATCCAGAGACCGTCTGCCTTGCTGGCGAACTCGGCAATATTTTTGCCGGCATTTTCGGTAGTGGCCGTTTTTACTTCGAAACCTACACGTACGTTCTCCCAGCTGAGCCATACTTTGGCTTTGTCGTCGGAAAGCACGTCGATACTGAACTCCAGGCGTTCTTTGAACTCGGGCGCTTTTTCCGCTTTGGCGTTCAGGCGCACCAGGTCCAGGTTCTCTTTATAATCAACGCTGCCTTTCTGGCCTTCGTTGCTGTTGATGATGATCACCCAGTCTTTTTCGCCCGGGATCGAAAACAGGGCATAATCTCCCTTCGAGATCTTTTTGCCGCCGATCTCTACATCGGTGCTTACTTTAAAGGCGGTGGCCGCATTGGCTCCGGTACGCCATACTTTGCCGAAAGGTACCAGGTCGCCCCATACTTTACGGCCTTTAACGGCAGGACGGCTGTATTCGATTTCGATATCCGTAACACCTACGGTTTGTTTTACGGTAGCTTTGGGGCTCGGGGCCGGCAGGGACAACTGTCCGAATGCCTTGGCATACACCAATGTAGCCGCCACGATCATGATCGTTCCGATTTTCTTATTCATCTGTTTCGCTTTACTTTATGTTATGTTTTTGGATGGACTTATTTAACAGCTTCGTTATAGCGGCGGGCAACCTCGTCCCAGTTCACCACGTTCCAGAAGGCGCCAATGTAGTCGGGGCGGCGGTTCTGGTAATGCAGGTAATAGGCGTGTTCCCAAACGTCCAGGCCCAGTACGGGGGTTCCCTTACATTCAGAAATATCCATCAGGGGATTGTCCTGGTTAGCCGTGCTGCAAATAGCCAGGGTTTTGTCATCTTTTACACAGAGCCATGCCCAGCCGGAACCGAAACGGGTAGCTGCTGCCTGTGCAAACTGCGTCTTGAACTCGTCGAAAGAACCAAAAGCCTTGTTAATGGCCTCGGCCAGCGCCCCGGAGGGAGTACCGCCCTTGTTCGGCCCCATGATGGTCCAGAAAAGGCTGTGGTTATAGTGACCGCCGCCGTTGTTACGTACTGCAGCAGGGTATTTGCTGATGTTTTTGCAGATATCTTCTACCGAAAGATTCTCTGCATCTGTACCCGCAACCGCGTTGTTCAGGTTGGTCACATAAGCATTATGGTGCTTACCATGATGAATTTCCATGGTTTTTGCATCGATATGCGGCTCAAGCGCATTAAAATCATACGGTAATTTTGGAAGTTCAAATGCCATAGCTTCTAAATTTTAAACGGTTTTTAAAATGATTAACTTCTATACAAAGGTAACATAATTGCCATACCTGCGGGTTAAATTACAGCTACGCTTCCGCTTTATTTATGGGGGTATAGACGAAATTTATAGGATGTCGGGACCTGAAAAAAAATAAAGCTCCCCAAAGGGCTCCGGGGGGAGGAAGCCCCGTTTTCGTCGGAAGAGGACTGCATTTTGTCATTAATGTAATGTCCTGAAAATTAAACGGGTGAAGAATTTTCATCCACACCCGCTCTTCATTTTTAGTGTAAATCGTTTAAAATCCGGCCCCGATAAAGCATTTTTTTTGTCATTGGCGAAGCCCGGAGGCCGCCTTATCTTTGACACGGAGTTTAGGTTAAACGTTTTTCATACACACAGGTTTCTTCCCGTCAGGTCCCCCTTGACGGGAAGTTTTTTTTTATAGTACCATCTCGGGAATTTCGCCTTCCACGATCAGTTTACCCGCCGTAGAACTCCGTATCTGTTCAACAGAAACGCCCGGTGCTCTTTCCAGCAGACGGAAACCGCCGCCTTCCACCACGTCGAAAACGCCCAGTTCCGTAACGATCTTTTTCACGCATTTTACACCGGTAAGCGGCAGGGTGCAGGAGGGAAGCAGTTTGCTTTCACCGGCCTTGTTCACATGCTGCATGGCCACAATAATGTTACGTGCCGAAGCCACCAGGTCCATGGCGCCGCCCATGCCTTTTACCATTTTACCGGGAATTTTCCAGTTGGCAATATCGCCGTTCTCACTCACTTCCATGGCGCCCAGGATGGTGAGGTGCACGCGCTGCGAGCGGATCATCCCGAAGCTCATGGCGCTGTCGAAGATACTTGCGCCCGGCAGCAGGGTTACGGTCTGTTTACCGGCATTGATCATATCGGCATCCTCCTCTCCTTCGAAAGGGAAAGGGCCCATGCCCAGGATACCGTTCTCGCTCTGTAGTTCCACATTAATGCCTTCGGGAATATAATTGGCCACCAGTGTGGGTATACCGATCCCCAGGTTCACATACATGCCGTCTTTTACTTCGCGGGCAATACGTTTTGCAATTCCAGTTTTATCGAGCATTTGTTTATTCTTTTTAGTGATGCACGCTTATTTGCTGCGTACGGTACGTTGTTCAATTCGTTTTTCGTAGTGTGTTCCCTGGAAAATACGGTCTACATAAATTCCCGGCGTATGTACCTGGTTGGGGTCGAGTTCGCCCGGCTGCACCAGTTCTTCCACTTCTACGATGGTTATTTTACCGGCCATGGCCATCAGTGGGTTAAAGTTGCGGGCCGTCTGGCGGTAGATCACGTTACCGGCGGTATCGCCCTTCCAGGCTTTTACCAGGGCAAAATCGGCATCAAAGGCATATTCCATCAGGTAATCCTTTTCCTGGCCTTTGTATGCAAAGCGGCGGCTTTCCTTGCCTTCGCCCACTTCGGTGCCGTAACCGGCCGGGGTATAAAAAGCAGGTATCCCGTAGCCGGCCATCATGCAGCGTGTGGCCAGGGTACCCTGCGGTATCAGTTCCACTTCCAGTTCGCCGCTGAGCATCTGGCGCTCGAATTCGGCATTTTCGCCCACATAGGAGGAGATCATTTTACGGATCTGTTTTTTCTGCAACAGCAGTCCCAGCCCGAAATCGTCCACCCCGGCATTGTTACTTATACAGGTAAGTCCTTTGGTACCTTTACGTACCAGTTCGCTGATACAGTTCTCGGGGATACCGCAAAGACCGAATCCCCCCACGAGCAGGGTCATATTGTCCCGGATATCTGCCAGTGCTTCTTCGGCACTGTGCACCACTTTATTGATCGGCATTGTTCTTTTACTTTATATTATTTTTCGAATAGATTGTCAAAATCGTCGCTGGCGTTGTAGTTGTTCTGCTCCAGCAGGTCAGAACGGTATTCGCCGCAGTTGGTCTCCACGCTCAGCTCGCCTTTGGGTTTGGCAAAATCGCCGTGGCTGTATTTCAGCTGCCCGTCGTTGTATACCTTCAGCATGTACAGGGCCCAGATAGGCAGGGCCATATTGGCACCCTGGCCGTAGGCCGTGCTGGCAAAGCGTATCTGGCGGTCCTCGCCGCCTACCCATACCCCGGTGGTAATGTCGGGGGTGGTACCGATGAACCAACCGTCGGAGTTGTTTTGCGTGGTACCCGTTTTACCGGCCACGGGCCAGGTAAATTTATAGCGGGAACGCAGCCTGCCGCCCGTACCCTGGGTTACGCCCTTCATAAGCTGTATGGTAAGATAGGCCGCCTGTTCGTCCAGGGCCTCGTTGCGCTGCGGGTAGAACTCTTCCAGCAGGTTACCGTTCTTGTCCTCGATGCGCAGCAGGTATTGCGGTTTTACGTGTATCCCCTTATTGGCAAAGGTATTGATGGCCCCAACCATTTCGTACACCGTAATATCGGGCGTACCCAGGCAGATGGCCGGTACCGGTTCAATGTCCGATACGTCGATGCCCAGTTTTTCTGCAAATTTCAGGGTCGCCGTTGGCCCGTACTGCTTCATGAGGTAAGCCGATATCCAGTTGATGGAATTGGCCAGGCCTTCCTGCAGGCTGATCATCTGTCCTTCTTTATAGGAACCCGAGTTCTTGGGGCACCAGTTATCGATGCACACCTGTATATTGGGCACCATCATACAGGGTGAGAGGTGTTCCTGCATGGCCATACTGTATACGATGGGCTTAAAGGTAGAACCTACCTGGCGCTGTGCGGCGCGCACGTGGTCGAACTTAAAGTTACGGTAGTCGATACCGCCCACCCAGGCTCGTACGAACCCGCTGTGCGTTTCCATGCTCATCATACCGCACTGCAGGAAGAATTTATAGTACATCAGGCTGTCCCAGGGGGTCATTACCGTATCGCGGTAGCCCTGCCAGCTGAACACTTTCATGTCTGTTTTTTCGTGGAACGACTTTTCGATCTCCGATTCGCTCAGCCCGGCTTTTTTAGCGTTACGCCAGCGGTCGCTGCTCTTCATGTCGGCACGCATTTTCTTTTCGATCTCTTCGGTGGATAGATTCCGCGGGAAAGGTCCGTTCTTATTGCCTTTTTTGGTTTTAAAGAACTGGGCCTGCAGCTGGGCCATCCACTCTTTGGCGGCATCTTCGGCGTATTGCTGCATTTTACTGTCGATGGTGGTATAGATACGCAGCCCGTCGCGGTGCAGGTCATAAGGTTCGCCGTTGGCTTTCTTGTGTTCCTTGCACCAGGTGGTCAGGTCTTTTTTAAGCTCGCTCAGGAAATACGCGGCCTGGTCGCCCATACCATACTGGTTGCGCTGTATACGTTCGTACATCTTGCCCTCGGACTTGGTGAGGGGCATTTTCTTATATTTTTCGGCCGTGGCCTCGTCGATCTTGCCGTATTTCACCATCTGTTCCAGCACCGTATTGCGGCGCAGGCGGCAGCGTTCCTTGCTTTTTTCGTTACGCACGGGGCTGTACATACTCGGGGCCTTGAGCATACCTACCAGCATGGCGGCCTCCTGGTAATCGAGATCGGCCGGTTTTTTATCAAAAAATACTTTCGAAGCCGTTTGTATACCGAATATCTCATGGCCAAAATCTGCCGCGTTCAGGTACATGGTCACGATCTCCTGTTTGGTATAGGTACGCTCCAGTTTGGCGGCGATGACCCATTCTTTCAATTTCTGCAGCAGGCGACCGGCTTTACCGCCGCTCTGGTCCTGGCCGTGGAACAGGATCTTGGCCAGCTGCTGGGTAATGGTACTGCCGCCCCCGTCGCGGCCCAGTTTGCCTACGGCACGCATCATGGCGCGGGCATCGATACCGCTGTGCTCATAAAAACGGGCGTCTTCGGTAGCCACCAGGGCGTCGATCAGTTTGGGCGATATCTGGTCATAGGTAACCGTGGTGCGGTTCTGTACATAGTAACGGCCCAGCACCTTTCCGTCGGCGCTGTAAATAAGTGTGGCCCGGCTGTAGGTAGGATCTTCCAGTTCTTCAAAGCCCGGAAGCGTGCCAAACAGGCCCAGACCTGCCATCAGCAGGGCCAGGATCATGATCAGCAGCGGACTGAATGCCAGTACCCATATTTTCCATTTTTTCATTCCTTTTTTCGATGCCATACAAGGTTTTATTTAACAGGGTTGCCTGCATTGGTATATTCTACACGGAGCCCTATATTGCTGATGTGCTGCAGACCTTCTTCGGGTGCGCGCATCAGCTGGGAAAAACGAAAGCTGTATTTACCGCTGTACGGAAACTTTACCGGCCCTTTGCGGTTCACCAGGAAAGCGTTTTCGCAGCTTCCGCCGCTGCATTTGCCCAGTTCGCGGCCCAGTTCGTCGTTGAAGTACAGGTCCATGGTATCCAGCGAGGTGTTGCCGTCGGGATAGCCCGTTTCCAGCAGCAGCCACAGGTTGCGGTAGGGGTAGTCCTTATGGTTGCGGATGTTCAGGATCACGTTGTAGGCCCTGGCCGTATCGGCGATCTCCACTTCAAACTCCGGCTTAAAATCCTCGCGCCAGGCAGCGCCCGGTATATCGGTATAGGATTCGTACACCCGGTCTCCGTCACAGGAGGCCAGGCCAGACACCACCGCAGCTGTCAGCAGGAACAGCGCAAATTTACTTCTGCTCCGGTTTCTTAGCATTTCTCGGATTATTGTTCTTTCCACCGGAATTCTTGTTATTGCCCGGGTTATTGCCCGGATTGCCTACACCGGAATTACCGGCACCGGAGTTCGCAGGAGCATTACTACCGTTTGCGGGATTGTTGCCGCTTTTGGCGTTTTTATTCCGGCCCGAAGGCTTGCGTTTTTTCTTTTTCTTACCGGAATCGAAACGGGTAAGGCTGCCTTCTTCGATCACGTTCGAGAAGCCCGACTCCGGGGTAAATGCCTTTGGAGCCGACTGGGCCTTAACGCCCGCCAGGCTGTCGGCCAGCTCATTACGCGAATTGATCTCCATGATCTCTTTTACCCGTTTCAGGGGCAGGGCATGGAAAACATGCGGACTTTCCTCGTAGGCAAAGAACATGATGCGCTTAAAGATATCGGTCTTCACATGAAAGCCGTTACCTTCCATAGTGCGCAGTATCACGTTGTTGCGCGGAAATTCCTTCAGCGCGTCCATATAGCTCTCCAGCTCATAGTTGAGGCAGCATTTCAGCTTGCCGCACTGCCCGGCCAGTTTCTGCGGATTGATGCTCAGCTGCTGGTAACGCGCCGCTGTGGTGGTTACCGAACGAAAGTCCGTAAGCCAGGAGCTGCAGCACAGTTCCCGTCCGCAGGCCCCGATACCGCCTACACGGCCGGCTTCCTGCCGCGATCCGATCTGGCGCATTTCGATACGCACTTTCAGGTCGCGGGCCAGCAGTTTGATCAGTTCCCGGAAATCCACACGCGCATCGGCAATGTAGTAGAACGTGGCCTTCATGCCGTCGCCCTGGTATTCCACGTCGCTGATCTTCATGTCCAGGTTCAGGTCCACCGCGTATTTACGGCAGAGCATCATGGCATCCTTTTCCAGGCTCATGGATTCTTTCCAGCGGTCGATATCGTTGGGCCTTGCCTTACGGAACAGCTTTTTGCCGGCATCGTTCACACTGGCGCCGGCTTTGCGCATCTGCACGCGCACCAGTTCGCCCGTAAGCGATACCACACCGATATCGTGGCCCGGACTTGCTTCCACGGCCACTGCATCACCCGTAACCACGGGGATATTATCCGGATTTCTGAAAAACTCTTTACGTGTATTCTTAAAGCGTACCTCCACCCATTGAAAACGGTTCGGAGAAGCATCCTGCATACCACTAAGCCAGTCAAAAACATTCAATTTATTACAGCCGCCGCTACCGCATGAACCCTTATTACCGCAGCCGGCAGGGGTCAGAGCATCGGTATTGCCTCGGCCGCTTGCACACGAGTTACATCCCATAGTATCTGAAATTCAGTCTGATTTTATACAAAAACACATTAAATGTAATAAGAATGACAAAAATAATGAAATTTGCCGCATGGCAGCGGATGAATTAAATGTACGTTGGGCTAAGCTCGTAAAAAGACTGAATACCGAATTTGACCAGGATTTCGAGGTGGAAGGGATACTCTTTCTCATTGGCCTTCAGGAACTTGGTAAAGGATACGTGAAACTGAACAAGCACCAGAAAATGGAGGTGATGCATATTGCGGTATGTGCCCTCATGGAAAAGTACGGGTACTACAATTACCTGGGCAAGGATGCCGACGGCTGGCCCCACTGGGAACCCACCGAGCTCTTGCCGCACCTGAGTTCCATGCAGCAGCACAAACTGATCAAGGACGCGATCCTGACCTATTTCGAAGAGAACGAAACGGAAGAATAGGGAAAAAAAAAAATTCGGAAAGGGTATTTCCGAATAATTTTTTTACTTGGTTTAGTCAGAGAATGGGGTTACAGGATTCTCAAATTTCACAAAAATTAAGAAATGAAGAAAGTCAACATATAAAGCTTTGTGAACTTCAGATTTTCTTCAAAAAGAATATAAATTCTTTATATTATTGTTTATGTTTGTGTTATAAATAATCACTGTGTAATGCTGCATGATTTAATACAAGCCTTAAGCAAAGATGAGCTCCGTCGTTTTCAGAACTCGTTAAGCCGGGGGAAACGCAGTTTCAATCTCCTGGGCATTATGAAGAACGAAACCAATAAGGAGGTCATTTTCAAGAAATTATATCACGAAAAGTACAGCCCCGAAAAAGATATCCTGCTGCGCACAGAAATGAAGATCCTGAAACGCAAGCTGGAAGAGTTCATCCTGGAAAATTCGTCCCAGGACCTGCATCCCGGTCGCGATTATGCCCTTTTTTACGAAGTGGCCAAATGGTGCATGCTGAATTCGATCTACGACCTGGCCCTGAAATACTGCCGTAGATCGTTCGATCTGGCCCTGGCACAGAAAGAATGGGCAGACCTGCTGCGCATCAACAGGGTGTATTACCTCATCAGCTGGCAGCAGCCCGCCGGGCTCAACGAAAAGACCGAAGTGCTCAGCGAGCGCACCCGCTGGCATCAGAAGATCATCAATACACTGGCTACCGAAGAAATGCGGCTGAGTCATTTCCTGGAAGCTTCCATCGACCGCTACCGCTATAACCTGCGCCAGGCTCACAACCAGCGCCAGTTCCCGGATACGCACACCATTCACTTCCCTGAGCACGAGAGCGAGCTGGCCGCCTATTTCAGCCTCAAGGCCAAAGCCTACAGTACTATGGACGGCCGGGCCATCGATATCCTGAAACAAGCCATCGCCCTGCTGAAAGACATGCCTCATTTTTACTATAAAGACCAGGAATGGATCGCCGTGAACGGGGCCCTGGCCATGGAATACTCCGCACACGGTGAACACGACCGCGCCTGTGAAGTGTTCGACATGCTCATTTACCACCCCGACCTTACCAAAAGCCAGAGCAGCATCGGCATACAATTTAACTACGCCACCACCCTGCTGAAACTGAAACAATACCGAAAGGCCGAAGAGATCCTGGAACTGCTGGACGAGCGGCACCCCAAAATGATCCTGAACCGGCAGATACAGACCATGAAGATCACCACCTACCTCTTCCTGGGGGAAAGTGAAAAGCTGAAAAAGATTATTTCACGGCAGAGCGGCCCCATGGACCCGGCGCTTAAAATATACAACCGCCTGCTCTTCGTTATTTATTACCTGCAGAAAGACAGCCTGGAACTGGCCGAACGCGAGCTTATCAACCTGGAAAAATCGAGGCCCGTGAAAGGTTCGGTTTACCCGCCGCTGATACAGGCCTTTAAACTGTACATAGAGGCCGAGCTTGCCCGAACGGGCAACAGCAGCGAAAGGCAGAAAAAACAGTCGGAATTCCGCCGGGTAATGGAAGACATTGCCGGGGCCGAAGACGATGTGCTGCGCAGCCTGCTTCCCTACAAATGGCTTCAATACACCCAGGAAAGCCGATGAAAACCGACCTGCCCATCGTATATGAAGATCCCTGGCTGGCCATTGTGCAAAAACCCGCCGGGCTGGCCAGTGAAGCCGGGGCCTCCGGAGAAAGTGTACTGAAATGGTTCGGGGAATACCTGGCCAGGAAGTATCCGGGGCAGAAGCAGCTTTCGGCCGGACTGCCGCACCGCCTGGACAAGCCCGTAAGCGGACTGCTGCTGCTCACCAAAAGACGGCAGCCCCTGAAAACACTGGGCGCTTATACCCGAGAACACTGGAAAAAATACTACCTGGCCGTACTTGCCGGTGACTATACCGGTCCCACGCAGCTGGTACATTATATAGAAAAGCAGAACGGCAGCCTGAGAGCCCTGGCGCATACGCAGCCAGTACCCGGGGCTAAAAAGGCAGAACTACGCTGTCATGTACTGGCAGGCAGCGGCGGTACCACTACAGTATTCATTGAACTGCTCACAGGCCGTTATCACCAGATCCGCGCACAGTTCGCCGCCGCAGGGTTTCCCATCCTGGGCGATACCTTATATAACGGCGCGGAAGTACCTCCCGCAGCCATCGCCCTGCACGCCTGCAAACTGATCTTTACACACCCGGTTGAGCAAAAGCAGATGATTTTCCATTCCGGCTATGGGCCCGTTACGGGCTTTCCGGAGCACCCCGCTTTAAGCGAAGCGATGCAAATTTTATCGAAATCCATGTACTTTTAACGCCTGAACTAAAAAAAGGAAAAAAAAATTTGGTGTTTTAAATTAAAGCCGTACCTTTGGCTTCAATAAGGGTTGGTAAACGCAAAAGGTCGCTTCTTAACAGGAGCGGCCTTTTGTGATTTATGCCGTTTTCGTACCCTCAGGGGCATAAAAAAAGCCACCCCGCAGGATGGCTTTTTGCTTACTTTTAAAAAATTCTTTCTTACAGTTTCCAGATAAGACCGGCACTTACATCGGTTTTACCCCAACCTACCTCTCCGATCACACCGAAGTTCGGCTTAAAGTAATAGCGGATACCTGCCGTAGGACCGAAATATACCATGGGCATAACACGCTCGCCTCCAGGGTTTCCCGGCCAGAAAGCGATACCTGATCCCAGGTTCAGTCCGCCGTAGATATCCAGTTTGTCGGCATGGATATTCTTACCGGTCTTATCGGCGATCAGCTGGTAAAAGTGAAAATTACAGAAACCACCGATAGGCACGTTAAACTGGCCGGATCCGTAGCCCCAGCCCCAGCCTGCACCGTAAGGCGCACGTCCGCCGAAACCTACCGTAAAACCCGCACCCACATACTTACCCGGTGCCCACTCCATCTGAGCAAGCGCCTCCCCGGTAAAGGGAAAGAAAATATTGGGGTAATACCCATTGCCGTGGGGATATATATTACCCATGCTCGACGCACCTATTGTTACCGAAATAGTTACATCACCCTTCGAAAATGCCTGGCCCCATGCTGCAGAAACGCTCACCACCAGCGCTGCAAGGACTGTTACTAACAACTTCTTCATAGTTTCTCAAATTTTTGCAAAGTTAATAGGTATACAACGAATAATAAAGGGGTTTAGTTCCAAACTGTGAGAAAAAATCAATAACAACAAAAAGTTAATTTTTTAATTTTCAGTTTATTATGTGCGTTATCCGATTAATTTTTTTAGATAATTTCACATAGCAAAATCCTGTTTTTACAGGATATTTGAAGCCGTATACGATTTTTACTACCTTTGCCCCGTTCCAGGTGCCTTAGTGATCTGTTTACAAGGCTTAAAAGGGAATCCGGTGTAAATCCGGGACAGTACCCGCTGCTGTAATTCTCGCTGAAATCCGGACAAAAGCCACTGCCCCGCTGCAAGCGGAACGGGAAGGCGTCCGGGATAGAGAAAAGTCAGAAGACCTGCCTGCAACACATAGTATTTACCGGGCTTCGGGAATAAAGCCGGCAATGCATCGGGAACGTCCGCAGGGACTGGTTCCGTTCATTTGCCTGTATTTCCGTACCCCATACAGGCAGATGTGAAAAACAGACTGGTAACCATAAGCGTATTCACGGCAATGCTGCTGCCCCTGCAGGCACAGACGGATACCCTGCGCACCTTTGTTTTCACCGGATCACAGCTGCCGGCATCCATCATTCCTGCCCGAGACTCCTTTTCCACACTGGTAAAACAGGCCCTGCCCATGGCCAGTATGGCCGAATGGCTGGGACGCGAGAACGGCGTATTCATTAAAAATTACGGCCCGGGCAATATTGCTACCATTACACAGCGCGGACTGGGCGCCGCACACACTGCCGTATTATGGCACGGCATCAATATCCAGAACAATACCCTGGGCACCATCGATTTTTCATTGATCCCCGCCAATGCCTTCTCCGCTTCCGGATGGCAGCCCGGTAACATCAATTCCCTGGCAGGCGTCAGCGCTACGGGAGGCGCCCTGGTACTGGACCCCGGCGAAGTACGTGAGAACCAGGTGGGCATTCAGCTCGACGGCGGGTCCTTCCTGAATTTCGGGCAGGCGCTCAACCTGCGTTTTGCAGCGGGCCGGCATTCCATCGCCGCCAATGGCTGGCATCGGTATACAAAGAATAACTTCCCCATTCCCCGCTGGCAGCAGATGGGCCTCCCGGAAAAGAACCGCCGCAATGCACAACTGCAACAGGGCGGTGCCACGTTCGATTACAGCTACCGCGCCGGCAAACACATAAAACTACTGGCCTCCCTCTGGTACGGCAACAGCAAACGCCAGCTGCCTGCACCTGTATATACCGCCGAACTCAACGCCCGGCAGAACGATCGTTTTATACGTGCCCTGGCCGGACTGGAAGGTATATACGAAAAACATTCCTTCAGCCTGAAACAGGCCTTTATGGCCGAAGACCTGTACTATGCCGACGACGGACTGAGCCAGGGTTCTTATTCCGGGTTCCTGCAATGGATCACCGATGCCCAGTACCATTTCCGCATACATAAATACCACCGCCTTTTTGCCGGGGCGCAATATTCCTACCAGCGCGGGTTTGTGCCCGCCTACCAGGCGCCTTACATAGCCCTGCACAATGTAAGTACGGCTCTCGGCTATCTATATACGAAACCCGGCAGGGCCGATATACGGGTATTCCTGCGTCCGGGCTGGTTCGCCTCCCGCTGGTTTGCCCTGGTGCCTCAGCTGGCCGTTACCCTGCCCTTCCGGCACGGGATCAGCTTACATCTGCAGACCAGCCGTATCTTCCGGGCTCCTACCCTCAACGACCGCTATTGGGTTCCCGGCGGCAACCCGGCCGTACTGCCGGAAGACGGAGTGGGCGGCGACCTGCAGCTGCAATGGGGAAAAGGGCCCTTCAGCCTCAAAGCCGGCGCTTTTGCCAATTACCTGAAGAACCGCATCCTCTGGATCCCCGACGGCATTTACTGGAGCGTGACCAATATGGACAATACCCTGGCAGCCGGCGCGGAAACCCGCCTGCGTTACCTGCAAAGCTGGAAAAAACACAGCCTGGATATCACGGCCAACTACACCTATACCTTTACACAGCTGCTGCGCCCCTCCGACAGCCTGCTGAACCGCAGGGCCCTGATCTATACCCCCGCACACCTGGCCTCACTCAGCATCTGTTACCGCTGGCGCTTCCTGAGCCTGGGCTATACCCAGCGTTACGTGTCCAGGCGTTTTATAACGGCAGATAATAACCAGTTCCTGCCCGGCTATACGACGGCCGATTTTTCGGTATCGGCAGAGAAAAAATGGGAAAAACTGAGCTTAAGCGGCTATGTAACTCTCCAGAACCTTATGAACCAGTATTACGAAGTAGTGGCCCTGCGCCCCATGCCCGGCATACAGGTAACGATCGGAACAAATATTTTAATACATATACGAAAATGAAGAGAATAATCTTTACGCTTTTATCTGCCTGTGCCCTGCAGGCCAATGCCCAGCTGGTACAGACGGTGGTGAACTTCGACAGTGCTCCCCTCGGCCCGGAAAGTTCCATCAATGACAGCACTTTTACCTTTGATGATCTTACCTTTCATAACTACCACGATACAACCGGCTACTGGTACGGGTTTGCCCTGTCGAACACGACAGACGACACCACGGCGGGCTACGGCAACCAGTACTCCTGCATTTCGGGTTCCGGGGCTGAAAACTCGGCTAATTATATGATCTTCTACAACGGCAACCTGGGCCTGACCAAAAGCGGCAGCAAGCACTTTTTCTCCATGGATGTGAACAACACCACCCTGGCCACGCTCAGCATGCGCGACGGGGACGCCTTTGCCAAGAAATTCGGCGGAGCCTCCGGTAACGATCCCGACTTTCTGCTGCTGCAGATCGTAGGCTATGCCAACGGTGTACAGGTGGACGATACCATTGATTTCTACCTGGCCGATTTCCGTTTCAGCAATAACGCACAGGATTATATCCTGGACAGCTGGACCACCATCGACCTCAACAGCATTGCCACCGCCGACAGCATCATGTTCTTTTTCCAGTCTTCGGACGTAGGACAGTGGGGTATAAACACGCCCCTGTATTTTGCACTGGACAATATTAAGCTCATCACCCCGCTTTCTGTAGAAAATGCAGAGACCATCAGCTACAGCGTATGGCCGAATCCCGCCATGAACGAGTTGTTTGTAGAGACCGGCGGAGCGGCCAGCCTGCAGGTGATCAGCCTCTCCGGGCAGCTGATCTCACAATTGCAGACCGTTTCTTCACCAGCCCGTATCGACCTGCAATCCCTGCAGAGCGGTGTTTATATCCTGAAGACCGAAACGGCACATGGTTCTGCCTTTACTAAATTCGTAAAACGATGAGATATCTTTTTTTACTTCTATTCTTAAGTACCGCTCTGTTGACCCGGGCGCAGTTTGCCGCTGCCCCGGGACAGCCGGGCAGTACCGCCATGTACTGGGACAGCAGCGCTTTTACAGGCTGGGCCAACGGATGCACGGTACAACGCGGCTACATAAATATTTCGAATCCTTCGCTGGGAACGGTCAACCTGGGCTCTGAACAGGACGCGCTGGGCCTGCCCGACGGTTCTACCGTACTCAGCCTGGGCGACAGCGGAGTGGCCATACTCACGTTCCCCTATCCTATACAGAATGCCGCCGGGCCCGATTTTGCCGTATTCGAGAACGGTTTCACGAACAACTACCTGGAACTGGCCTTTGTGGAAGTAAGTTCTGACGGAGAGCATTTCTTTCGCTTCCCGGCTATATCGCATGTAGATACGCTGACACAGCTCGATAACTTTTCGTATAGCGATCTGACCAAAGTGCACAACTTTGCCGGTAAGTACCGCGCCCTGTACGGCACACCGTTCGACCTGGACGAAGTGCCCGATGATCCGGCCCTGAACAAAAGTGCCGTTACCCATATACGCCTGGTGGACGTAGTGGGCTCCCTGCAGGCACCTTACCGAAGTTACGACAGCGAAGGCCGCCCGGTGAACGACCCCTGGCCCACGGAATTCGCCTCCGGCGGGTTTGACCTGGATGCTGTGGGCGTAATTCATTTTGCCTTCGGAACCGGTATTGATGAATATACGCATAAAAGCGAACTGCGCGCATGGCCTAACCCGGCTACAGATTTCATCTATATACAAAATATAGAACCCGGCACTTCGTATACGCTTATCAGCAGCACCGGTTCGGTTATGCTGAACGGCAGATCAGCCTCCGGTACCCTGCAGCTGCAAATGGCTGCACTGGCTCCGGGTATATACTATTTTAAAACCGCACAGCAATGCATCGCTCTTATAAAACAGTAAGTCTCTGGGCCGCCGCGCTCAGTCTGGCCCTTGTTTCCTGCGGAAAGGAAAAGCCGCCCGTGACCGAACTCCCTTCCGAAACGGACACACAGGGCGTGGCCATTCTCTGCGAAGGAAATTTCGGGTTGGCCAATGCCCGTATCGACTATTACGATAAATCGGACGGCACTTTTTACGCGAACGTTTTCACGGCAAAGAACAACCGTCCCCTGGGCGATGTGGTACAAAGCGCCCTGATGCTGGACCAGAGCCTGTACGTGGTCGTGAACAATTCCGGGAAGATCGAGAAAATGAGCCGCAGCGATTTTAAATCGGAACAGACGGCTACGGGTTTCATGAGTCCGCGTTTTGTACTGCCTGTAAATGCCACAACCGCCTATGTAAGCGACCTGTATGCCGGTAAGCTGTACGTGGTAAGCCTGCCCGGCCTGAGCATTACCGGATCGGTAAGCCTGCCCGGCTGGACCGAAGAAATGGTGCTTGCCGAAGGGAAAGCCTTTGTATGTAACTACGAAAAAAATTACGTATACGTAATAAATACACAGCAGCACAGCGTTACGGACAGTATTTTTACCGGCAGTACACCCGGTTCGGTGGTAAAGGACAAATACGGTAAGCTCTGGGCGCTCTGCGGCGGAAACCTGGGCCAGACCTCCGCTTCGAAGCTGGTACAGATCGATCCGGCCACCAATACCGTGCTGCAGAATATTGCGCTGGATGCACAGGGTGCTTTTAAAATACGCATCAACCAGGCCGGGGAACGCCTGTATTTTCTCGGGAGCAACAAAATTTACACCATGGGCGTTTCAGAAAGTACACCACAGGTTTTCTTCGGAGAAAGCGGCCATAACTGGTACGGGCTGCGGGTAGACCCCAAAACGGATTACATCTGGGCGGCAGACGCCCTTTCCTACAACCAGGACGGCAAGGTATATATACTAAAACCCGATGGAAGCCTCGACCGGTCATTCACCACGGGGGTGATCCCTACGGATTTTCTATTTTACTGAGATCTGTTTTCCCGGCGGGCAAAAGCATCAGGCTAAAATACCGAAACAGGCCGGTTCCTGCGTTAAAACGAGTTCGCTCTCAAAGCGTATATGCTTCCCGGAAATCGTGCACCAGCGCCACGGCACCCAGTATGGCCGCATCGTGCTCGGGCAGTGCCGAAGGCAGTATCTGCACCGTGCCTTTGAATATCTGCTGCAGGTTCTCTTCGAAATATTTTACAGTTCCCGGGAAAATAAACTCTGTGGCATGGGAAAGTCCGCCGAAAAGGTATATACATTCCGGCGAAGTGACCGCTACGCTGTTGGCCAGCAGCAGGCCCAGGTGACGGCAGGTGATATCAAAAGCTTCTATGGCTTCTGCTTCGCCTTCGCGGGCTTTTTCGTATATGAATCGTGAGGTGTGGTTCTCATTTTCACCGGTAAGTTCCCGGTAGGTACGTACCAGTCCGGTGGCCGAGCAGTAGGTCTCGGAGCAGCCTTTACGCCCGCAGCCGCAGGCCCTTCCGCCGGGATACATGATCACATGGCCCAGTTCTCCGGCAAAACCGCTGTGTCCGTACAGGATCTTTCCGTCGGTCACAATTCCGCTGCCCAGCCCGGTGCCGAGTGTAATAAACAGAAATTCTTTTTTATCAGCGGCCGAACCAAAGCGTATTTCGCCCAGGGCGGCAGCATTGGCGTCATTGGTAAGCTGCACGGGGCATTTCAGACGTGCAGCCGTAAGTTCGGCAAAAGGCACAATGCCTTTCCAGGTAAGATTGGGTGCGTGTTCTATGCAACCGGACCAGATATTGCCGTTGGGCGCGCCGATACCGCAGGCCACCAGGCGGCCTTTGAGACCCTGTACCTTGGCCTGTATCCATACGCTCAGTGCACGGATCAGTTCATGCGGTTCGGGAGAGGTGCCGGTAAGAAAGGTGTTTTTGTACACGATCCTGCCGGATGCATCTACCAAACCCACCTGTGTGGTGGTTCCCCCTACGTCGATCCCTGCCCAAAGTTCCATTTTCCCGAATTTTGTTCCAAAAGTAAAAAGGATATCAGAGTTTTACACCTTGTTTCTGCAGAATTCTTTTCACGGAAACCGCATAAAAGGCCAGGTAGGCAAAACAGAGTATGCCCATAACGTAGGAATAGCGTATGCCCAGGAAGTTTTCGGAGGCCATTACGCCCTGCATCAGGGATATCCAGCCCCCGCCCATGATCATCATTACCAGGAAGGAAGAACCCTGGTTGGCCGCTTTACCCAGTCCGGCAATGGCCAGGGTAAAAATACAGGGCCAGAGTGTAGAGCAGAACAGGCCAACGGAAATAAAGGCGAATACCGAAACCTGCGGATCGGGACTGAACATACCCACCAGCAGCGCCGCAATGCCCAGTACGCTGTACAGGAGCAGCTGCCGGGCCGCATTGCCCTTACTGATGAAATTGGCAGCGATCAGTATCACAATCACCAGGGGATACCACATAAACCGGCTTACGTCCTTACCCGCAATGAGATTGGCTACGAGAAACAGGCCAAAGGCTGCGAATGGCAGCACCAGGCCCAGCACTTTCTTGGCCATGGACGAGATGGAGAACGCATCGGCGGCGGCCGTCCAGCGACCGATCATAAGGCTGCCCCAGAACAGGGCCACAAAAGGAGCTACGTCCCCTTCGCTGTACCCCAGTTCGTGTTTCATGAATTCGGGCAGGTTAGCCGCTGTGGATACTTCTACACCTACGTACAAAAAAATAGCCGGCATGCCCAGCAACAGCTGCGCGTAGTTCCAGGCCTTTTTCCCGCTGACCGCCGTGCCGGGTTCTTCTGTTTCTGCACGTTGCTCCGGGATACGTGATACGTAAAACACAACAGCGGCAATAACAAACAGGGCGCCCAGGGCCAGGTACGGTATCTTAACGGACGAAATTTCGATGGCGGCCGCATCCACGCCGGACGAGGAACCGAATATGGCATAATTGATGATGAGCGGGGCAATGGTGGTGCCTATATTGTTTACGCCGCCGGCCAGGGAAAGGCGTTTGTTCCCGTCGGCCGGGTCGCCGATGATGACGGCCAGCGTATTGGCTGCGGTCTGTTGTAAGGAAAAACCCAGGGCCACAATAAAAAGGCCGGCCAGGGTAAGTCCGAAGGAAACGTATTCGGCAGCCGGGTAAAACAACAGGGTTCCCAGGGCGGAGACAACCAGTCCGAAGGAAATACCTTTTTTATAGCCGATGGCGTGCAGCACGTCTTTTTTAAGCAGGGCCGATATCAGCAGGTAAATAATGGAACCTACGGTGTAGCCGATATAGAACACCCAGGCGATCATCATGGACTGCGACTGGCTCAGGTCCAGCTTGGCCTTGAAAACGGGGATCAGGATATCGTTCCCGGCCGCTACAAAGCCCCAGAAAAAGAAAACGGAAATAAGCGTAACGAGTGCACGGCTGTTTGTCTTCATGCAGATGTGTTTCGATGTAGCACAAAGAAAGAAATTTTCTGCACATAATATATAGTCCGGAAGTCCGGGGTCCAAAGTCCGAAAAAGTAGTCCGATAGTTTGGAGTCCGCAGGAAATAGACCGGAAACCGGAGAGATCGTCCGAAAGATCACAGATTTCAGCCCAGGAGTCCGGTGCTTATACTAAATAGCAGGTAAACGGGATTAATGAGCGCCGCGTCTGCCGGACTACGGACAAGTTACCCCGGACTACTTTATCTCCACCCCCAGCTCTTCGCTGAAGAAAAAGAACACGATGGCGGCTACCCATTCGCGGCGTATGGCCACAGGTGCTTCCCCGATCTTGCTGTACCCGATGTAGATATCCCCGTCGTTCTCGATATAGCCGATCTTATTGTAGCCTTTGTATACGTCACCGTCGTTTTCAACATAGCCGACCTTGTTATAGCCTTCGTAAATATCACCGTCGTTTTCGATGTAACCCACCTTATTATAGCCTTTGTACACATCGCCGTCGCTTTCTATATAGCCCGCCTTGTTGTAGCCGATATAGACATCGCCGTTCATCCTGATCTCGCCTTTGCGATTGTTCTGGATATAGATATATTGTGCTGAAGCAAAAGAAATACTGCAACAGCTGAGCAGCATAAAAAAGATCAACTTCATAAAGATCCTTATTAAAATGGTAAAAATAGAGTCCGTCCCTTTACTACGGACTCTCCTCTCTGAATCCCCGTACCCGTTCAGCTTCCGGCTGTACGTTTTTCGTTACAGTCCCAGGTCAGACGTAAAGAAGAAGAACACTACGGCGGCTACCCATTCTCTTTTGGTAGAAGAAGAGGCCTGACCGATCTTGCTGCCATTCTTGTAGATGTCGCCATCGCCCTCGATGTAGCCGATCTTGCTGCCATTCTTGTATACGTCGCCGTCACTTTCCACGTAACCGGCCTTGCTGCCGTTCACGTAAATGTCGCCATCGTTCTCGATATAGCCTTTTTTACTGCCGTTCACGTATACGTCGCCGTCACCTTCGATGTAACCTTTCTTGCTGCCGTTGATGTACACATCTCCGTCGCTTTCGATCTCCCCTTTTTTACTGCCGTTGATGTACAGGCTCTGGGCCGATGCATAGCTCATGCTACTGCAGATCAGAATTGATAGGATCCATTTCATACTGATTGTTGTTTTTTGAGTTGCTCAAATGTACACAAAAGCGAACAGCAGCCTCAGAAATAACGCTTTTTTAAGAATCCGTTCTCCGGCCGGATCACAAAATACACCCCGGTAAAAATAAGCAGACCGCCCGCCACCAGGGGCAGCGAAAGATGGTCTTTACCCAGGTACAGGGCCAGCAGGGCGGCCACCATAGGCTGCAGGTATACGTACACGCTCACCTGGAAGGGCTGCAGGCGTTTCAGCGCCACAATACTGGCCAGGTAGGCAAAATAGGTAACGGCCAGCACGGTAAACAGCAATCCCCACCATACGTGTTCCGGGAAAGAGTTCCATTCGATCTGCCTGAATTGTCCGTACGAAAAAGGGATCACAAAGCAGATACCGAAGACAAAATTCCAGAAGATGACCACCAGCGGGTTGTATTTCTGCATGAGCGGTTTGGCCAGGGCCAGGTAAATGGCATAGGAAAGTGCGTTGAGGAACACCATGAGGTTGCCCAGGTGCGTATCGCCTGAAAAATCGCCCGCCCCGCGGGAAAGAACGATGAGTCCCACGGCACCCACCCCCCCGGTGATCATCCCGGCCCATTTGAGCACACTTGCCCGTTGTTTCAGCAGTACCAGCGAAACCAGCAGGGTAAGCAGGGGATTGGAGGTAAAAATAAGGGCCGCATTGATGGGTGTGGTATAATTAAGACCCTCGTAAAAAAGCAGCTGGTTCATGGCCACCCCGGTAAGTCCGCACAGGATAAAACGGGGCAGATCGCTGCGTTCGGGCCAGAGAGCGGCACCCTGCAGGAAGCGGCTTTTAAAGAGGCGCAGCAGTACCAGGGTAATTCCTAAGAGCAGGGCGGCGGCCAGCACCCGGATCAGGATCAGGGCCGAAGGCCCCACATACTGCGGCATAATTTCCTTGGCAACCAGGAAATTGACCCCGTAGAAAACGTTTACGAGTACCAGGAGTATATGCGGCCAGAAGCGGAACATGGCGGCAAATGTAAATATTAGTCCGAAAGTCCGGAGTTTCGCGTCCGGTAAATAGAATAGTCCGGTGTCCGAAAGTCCGGCTATGAACGCTTACTTAGCTATTGTTTCTGTCCTCCGGACTGCCGAACGGATCCACATCATTTCCTTCGGGCTCCGGACTCATTATAAAGCACGCAAAAACTTCCGTCAGGAAGCCTGTTCCTATCCGCAGGACTACTGGACCGACCCACATCATTTTCTTCGGACTCCGGATTTTCGGACTCCGGACTCAGCAAAAAGCACGCAAAAACTTCCGTTTTCACTAAAAAAATGCACTTTTTGAGGCCATTTTGAAAAAATACCTACTTTTACGCCCTAAATCTTTTCATTTATGGATTTGAAAGAAATACAAGACTTGATAAAATTCGTTGCCAAAAGTGGAGTTAACGAAGTAGAACTGGAGACAGATGGCGTTAAGATCGTTATCAAGACCGGTGCTACAAAAATAGAGACCATTGCTGTACAGGCCCCTGCACCCGTAATAGCTGCCGCTCCCGTTGCCGCTGCTCCTGCTGTTGCCGCTCCTGCCCAGGCTGCCGCAACACCGGCCGCTGCTCCTGCTGCCGACACCAGCAAGTACGTAGAGATCAAGTCGCCCATGGTAGGCACTTTCTATCGTCGTCCTTCTCCCGATAAAGACCTGTTCGTGAACATCGGGGACGATATCAAGAAAGGCGACGTGGTTTGTATGATCGAAGCCATGAAACTGTTTAATGAGATCGAAAGCGAGATCAACGGACGTATCGTAAAAGTACTCGTTGACGATGCCACCCCGGTTGAATACGATCAGCCGCTGTTCCTGGTTGAACCGGCCTAATACGCATTTACATTTCAGATCATTCATTATCAGGCCGGGAATACCCGGTTAAAAAACGCATGGTATGTTTAAAAAAGTATTGATTGCCAACAGGGGCGAGATTGCCCTCCGTGTAATACGCACCTGTAAAGAAATGGGTATCAAGACCGTTGCCGTATATTCCACGGCCGACAAAGACAGTCTGCACGTACGCTTCGCCGACGAGGCCGTGTGCATCGGTCCGCCCGCAGGTAAAGACTCCTATCTTAAAATTGCCAATATTATTTCCGTTGCCGAGCTCACCAATGCCGATGCCATTCACCCGGGATACGGCTTCCTGAGCGAAAACAGCGTTTTCTCGAAGACCTGCGCACAGCACGGGATCAAATTCATAGGCCCCAGCCCCGAAATGATCGACAGCATGGGCGATAAAGCCTCTGCCAAAGCGACCATGAAAGCGGCCGGCGTACCTACCATTCCCGGTTCGGAAGGATTGATCGACGACCTGAAAGCGGCCCGCAAGATCGCCAAAGAGATCGGCTACCCCGTTATCATCAAGGCTACGGCCGGCGGCGGCGGTAAAGGTATGCGCGTGATCTGGGACGAAGAAAGCCTCGAAAAAAGCTGGGATACCGCCCGCAACGAAGCCGCTGCGGCCTTCGGCAACGACGGTATGTACATGGAGAAGTTCATCGAAGACCCGCGCCACATCGAGATACAGGTTGCCGGCGACCAGTTCGGACACGCCTGCCATCTCAGCGAGCGCGACTGTTCTATCCAGCGCCGTCACCAGAAACTGGTTGAGGAAACGCCTTCACCGTTCATGACCGACGAGCTGCGCGAAGCCATGGGTAACGCCGCCATCAAAGCCTGCGAGGCTATTAACTACGAAGGCGTGGGTACCATCGAATTCCTGGTAGACAAGCACCGCAACTTCTACTTTATGGAGATGAACACCCGTATCCAGGTAGAACACCCGATCACGGAAGAAGTGACCAATTTCGACCTGATCAAGGAACAGATCAAGATCGCCATGGGCGAAAAAATATCCGGGAAGAACTATTACCCGCAGATGTGTGCCATCGAATGCCGCATCAATGCCGAAGATCCCTATGCAGATTTCCGTCCTTCGCCGGGTAAGATCACCAGTTTTCATTCCCCCGGCGGACATGGCGTGCGCGTGGACACACACGTATACGCCAGCTACGTGATACCACCGTATTACGACAGTATGATCGCCAAACTGATCACCGTGGCCCAGACCCGCGAAGAAGCCATCGACAAAATGAGCCGCGCCCTGGACGAGTTCGTGATCGAAGGCATCAAGACCACCATCCCCTTCCACCAGCAGCTGATGAAGGACGAACGCTTCCGGAAAGGGGAATACACCACCAAATTCCTCGAAGATTTCAAACTGAAATAATACAGAAAACCCCGCCCGAAGCGGGGTTTTTTTATGCGCCGGCACCGCTTCTTTTTTTTCACAATTTAGCGCTGCATTGTGCCTTTGCGCCCCTAAAATGTATATTTACCCAAAAAATTACATTCAGGAATGATTGCATACGTATTTCCCGGACAGGGATCTCAGTTCAGCGGTATGGGTAAAAACCTGTACGACACTAATGAACAGGCCCGTGCACTGTTTGAGCAGGCCAATGAAATTCTGGGTTTCCGCATTACCGACATTATGTTCAGCGGCAGCGACGAAGAGCTGAAGCAGACCCGCGTAACCCAGCCAGCGGTTTTCCTGCACAGCGTCATCAATTACCTGTCGGCGGCCGAACGCCGTCCTGCCGGTATGACCGCCGGGCACTCCCTGGGCGAATTTTCGGCCCTGGTGGCCAACGGCTGTCTCGAATTTACCGACGCCCTGCAACTGGTATACAAACGTGCCATGGCCATGCAGAAAGCCTGCGAAATTACACCGTCGACCATGGCCGCCGTACTGGGCATGGAAGATGCCCGCGTGGAAGAGATCTGCCGCAGCATTACCGACGATGTGGTGGTGGCCGCCAATTACAACTGCCCGGGCCAGCTGGTGATCTCGGGTACGGTGGACGCCGTGAACCGCGCCTGCGAACTGCTGAAGGCCGCCGGAGCCAAAAGAGCGCTGGTGCTGCCCGTGGGCGGAGCCTTTCACTCGCCCCTGATGGAGCCCGCACGTGTAGAACTGGAAGCCGCCATTAACCAGACCCGTTTCAGCGAACCGGTATGCCCTGTTTTTCAGAATGCTACGGCCGAAGCTGCAACAAATCCGGAAATTATCCGTAAAAACCTGGTAGACCAGCTTACGGCTCCCGTAAAATGGACCCAGTCTGTGCAGAACATGATCAGTGCCGGCGCTACCGAATTTATCGAAAGCGGACCGGGTAATGTGCTGCAGGGCCTGGTGAAAAAAATAAACAACGGCGTTACGACCGCCTCTTTGTAAGCCCTATGCAGAAACGTATCTGTCTGATATTGGTACTACTTATAGGTTCACTGAACACAGCAGTCCGGGCTCAGACAGATACGTCCGCCACCGGCGGCAAAAAGCCCCGCGAAAAGAAACCGAAAGAAAAGGTAAGCCCGCTGCGGAACCTTAAAGACACCATTTCGACCCATTACGATTTCAAATGGGATAAGGAAGTGCGCAAGAACGCCATTCGGGTAAATCCCGTTTCAGCCTTTGTACTGATCGGTAATGTAGACTACGAACGCTATATTTCGCCCCTGGTTTCCGTGAACATCAACGGCTTTTTCGGCAGTAACCGTATCTATACCGATGTAAGCGGCCGGGTCTATCCCACCAATTTTATGACGGCAGGCGGCATTCTCGAATTCCGTTTTTATCCCTGGAAAAAGGCCCTGCGCGGGTTTTACATGGCCCCCTACCTGCAGTATCATTTCTACCGCCTTATTTCTACCTACGAAGATTCCTACGATCCGCTAACGCAAAACGCGAGCGTAAGCCGCCATAAGGCCCAGATACACATGGGCGCAGCCGGGGGTGTGGCCGGTTACCAGTGGATACTGGGTAACTGGTTCGCCATCAACATTTTTGCCGGTGCGGGTTATAACTATTACCAGTGGAATACCATGGGCAGCCCGCAGGACCGCTTCACCACCAAATCGCTGGGCGTTATCCCCTACGATATCCGGGGCGGCGTCAGTATCGGCATTGCTGTTAAATAAACGCAGTACTATTTAGCGCATTTAATACCCTCTCCCGTCTTTTTGTATATACCTTCGTACCCGATCTACAGCAGAGGGTTCATGAATTCATTTATACTGATAGCCGTTTGCATCGGGGCGGGTTACCTGCTCCGGCGTTCAGGTATGCTCCCCCGCGATGTGCATAAAGGCATCAATACCTGGATCATTTACCTGGCCCTGCCGGCTGTATCCTTTAAATACCTGCCCGGTATTACCTGGAGCCGCGAAATGCTGATCCCCGCCCTGGCACCGCTGATCGTCTTCGGCGGAGGCGTACTGTTCGGCACCTGGTACGGCCGCTTCCGCAGGCTGGACAAACCCACCACCACCGGGTTGCAACTGGCCGCCGGACTCTGCAATACATCCTTTGTCGGTTTCCCGCTTATTATGGCCTATTTCGGCGAAGATAAACTGCCCCTGGCCGTGATCTGTGACCAGGTAACCTTTCTTATTTTTTCGGTCTTCGGTATTACGCTGGCCGTGCGGGGTTCGGGCTCCCACGCGCTTTCTCTGCCGATGCTGCTCCGTAAAGTAGCTTCCTTTCCGCCCCTGATCGGCTGTGCGGCTGCTCTCAGTTTACCGGCATTTGTAGACATTACGCCGCTGAACCCGCTTTTCAATACCCTGGCCGGCACCGTAGCTCCCCTGGCCCTGTTCTCCATCGGGCTGCAGCTGAATTTTGAAGGCTGGCGCAGGGACATCCGCCCTATGTCGGCCGTTCTTTCCTACAAACTTATACTGGCCCCGGCCCTCGTCTACGCCGTATGTCTGCTGCTGGCAGACAATATCAAAGATCCCGTGCCACAGATCGCCGTTTTTGAATCGGCCATGCCCGTACTGCTTTCGCTCAGCATCGTAGCCGACGAATACCGCCTCAATCCTGCACTTATCAACCGGCTCATTGGCATCAGCATCCTGGTCTCCTTTGTTAGCACGGCAGGCTGGTGGCTGGTACTGCGCTAAAAAAAACCTGCCCCCAAAACGGAACAGGTTTTCGGTAAACCTATATGTATTACTTTTTAGTTGTGCGCAAAGACAAAGGGCTTCTCGCGGGACTGATCTTTGTCCTTACCGATGCCGTACAGTTCGCCAAAGTCGCGGTTCTCATTGGTCTGCGTACGTTTATAGAACATTTCCGGGCGCAGGTCCGTAATGTTTTCACAGCCGCAGGAACCGATAAAGTCGGCCAGGGCCTTCATGGTATTCTTGTGGAAATTGGCTACGCGCACGCTCTTATCGGTAATGTCGATCCCTTTATAGAGAGCTTTTTCCTGGGTGGCAATACCCACGGGACATTTACCGCTGTCGCATTTCAGGGCCTGTATACAACCCAGGGAGAACATCATACCGCGGGCACTGTAGCAGGCGTCGGCGCCCAGGGCCAGGGTGCGGGCAATATCAAAGGCCGTGATCACCTTTCCGGAAGCCAGTATACGGATCTGGTTGCGGATACCCGCCTCCGTGAGCGTTTTATTTACAAATACCAGGGCATCGTTGAGGGCCATACCCATGTGATCGATGAATTCGAGCGGAGCGGCACCGGTACCGCCTTCGGCACCGTCAACCGTAATAAAATCGGGGTAGATGCCCGTTGTACGCATGGCATCCACGATATCCGTAAATTCACTGCGGCGGCCGATACACAGCTTAAAGCCTACCGGTTTTCCCCCGGAAAGCTCGCGCAGTTTACCGATAAAGTAAGTAAGCTCCACGGGATTGCTGAAGGCGCTGTGTGCCGAGGGTGAATGCACGGTGGTATAGGGCTCTATACTACGTATTTTGGCAATTTCGGGTGTATTTTTCTCCGCCGGCAGCAGTCCCCCGTGACCGGGTTTGGCACCCTGCGAAAGTTTCAGTTCGATCATTTTCACCTGCGGCATGGAAGAACGTTCGGCGAAAAGCACTTCGCTGAAACGACCGTCGGGCTGGCGGCAGCCGAAATAGCCCGTACCGATCTGCCAGATAACGTCGGCCCCCTGCAGGTGGTAATCGCTGATACCGCCTTCGCCCGTGTTATGCGCAAAGCCGCCTTCTTTGGCACCTTTGTTCAGCGAGCTGATGGCCGTTTTACTCAGGGCTCCGTAACTCATGGCCCCGATGTTCAGAATACTGGCATGGTACGGCTGTTTGCACTGGTCGTTACCGATCATTACGCGGAATTTGGTGTAGTCGGCCTGTTTGGGATACACCGAATGCGCCGCCCATTCATAGCCGATGCGGTTGGGATCGTCCTGCATACCGAAAGAAATGGTCTGCTTTTCGTTCTTGGCCCGCTGATACACAATGGAACGCTGGCGGCGGTTGAAGGGTTTACCGTCCAGCTCGCCCTCGAAAAAGTACTGGCGCAGTTCGGGACGCACCGATTCGAACAGGTAACGCAGGCGCCCTACCAGGGGATAGTTCTTGCGGATAGCGTGCTTGCTCTGGAAGGTGTCGAATGCCACCAGGCCCAGCAGCACCAGGGGAACAAAAAGCCACATCTGCGAAATGGCGTGTATGGCTACCAGCAGGCTGAAACCGGCCAGCAGTGCAAAACTGAAACCCCAGACCAGGAGAAAAGGCCCAACCGGGATGTGCGTTTTATTCTTACTCATCTTCGAATAAATTGACAATTATATATGCGTTTTAAAAAATGATCTGCAACAAACATCCGTATACGAAATACGGTGCTGCGTAAATGCCTGGTATTCTTCCCCCGTGAAAGAAATAACGGGGGATTAATGGATAAAGGCTTTATTATTTGAAAGGAAAATAACAGTCCATTTATGACGATGCCCCGGGGTAAATGAGGCGTGCAGAAACTTAAAAGACGGCAGATTCATCATCTAAACCTGAATGATAATTACGGCACAAAGGTAATGCAAGATTTATGATCCCGCAAGGAAATTAAGACTATTTCACGCAGAGCATACTACGAAAAAAGGGATTCTCCTTACGAAGAACCCCTTTTTATACAGCGAAACAACATTACAGGTTCGGTTGAGGCGTAAGCCGCAGATAGGGCTTTACCTCGGTGTATCCCTTGGGAAAACGGCCGGGGATATCGGCTGTGGGGATGGAGGGTACCACCACCACATCTTCGCCCTGCTTCCAGTCGGCAGGCGTAGCTACGCTATAGTTTGCCGTGAGCTGCAGGCTGTCGATCACGCGCAGCACCTCGTCGAAGTTGCGGCCCGTGCTGGCCGGGTAGGTAATGCTGAGCTTTACCTTTTTATCCGGACCGATCACAAACAACGAACGTACGGTAAATGTTTCCGAAGCGTTCGGGTGGATCATGTCGTACAGACCGGCCACCTCGCGGTCCTTATCGGCAATGATCGGGAAGTTCACTTCCGTTTGCTGGGTCTCGTTGATATCGTTTATCCAGCGTTTGTGCGACTCTACATCATCTACACTCAGGGCCAGGGCCTTTACGTTGCGTTTTTCGAACTCGCCCTTCAGCTTGGCCGTGCGGCCCAGTTCCGTAGTACAAACCGGCGTAAAATCAGCCGGGTGCGAAAACAGTACACCCCAGGAATCGCCCAGGTATTCGTGAAAACGGATCTCTCCCTCCGATGACTCCGCCCGGAAATCGGGCGCTATATCTCCTAATCGTAAACTCATATAAGCGATATGTTTTAGTTTCTTTTTTATTAGTCTACTTGATTAGTAGACTTTACAAAAGTACCGATTAAATCCACACGGCAAAATAATACCACTCAAAATGCCGAAAAAAGCATCCCGAACAGAGACATCCTGCTGATTTACAGAGTAAAAAAATAAAAGAGGAAAGAAGAAGCGCTTATTCTTCGTTATACTGCCGGCGGATGTAATCGCGGTAAGAACCGTTGCGTACATGATCCGTCCAGTCCGTATTGGCCAGGTACCAGTCCACCGTTTTTTCCAGGCCTTCCTCGAAGCTTACCGAAGGTTCCCAGCCCAGTTCTGCTTTTATGCGCCCTGCATCAATGGCATAGCGGTGGTCGTGCCCCGGACGGTCCGTCACAAAGGTGATCAGCTGTTGCGATTCGCCGGGCTCCCGGCCCAGCTTGCGGTCCATAATCGTGCAAAGCAGGCGGATCAGATCTATATTGCTCCACTCATTAAAGCCGCCTACATTATAGCTTTCGCCGCGTTTTCCCTTATGGAACACGAGGTCGATGGCCCGGGCATGATCGGGCGCGTACAGCCAGTCGCGTACATTTTCGCCCTTGCCGTATACCGGTATCGGCTGTTTTTCCTGTATGCGCGTAATGGCCAGCGGAATAAGCTTTTCCGGGAAATGATTGGGACCGTAATTGTTACTGCAGTTGGTAATGACCACAGGGATCCCGTATGTATTGAAATAGGCACGCACAAAATGGTCCGAAGCAGCTTTGCTGGCCGAGTAGGGGCTCTGTGGATCGTACGGCGTACGCTCCGTAAAAAAGCCTTCGTCGCCCAGGGAACCGAACACTTCGTCGGTGCTTACGTGGTGAAAACACACGTCCGTACGGTTCTTCCAGTATTTACGGACGGCCTCCAGCAGGGTGAATGTACCCAGTACATTGGTCTGTACAAAGGCTTCGGGCCCTTCAATACTGCGGTCTACATGACTTTCGGCGGCCAGGTGTATAAGCCCGTCCGGCGCATATTCTTCAAAAACGGCGTTCAGGGCCGCGGCATCGCAGATATCGCCCTGTATAAAAACGTAATTGGGGGCCTTCTCTACATCCCGCAGGTTCTCGGGATTACCGGCATAGGTCAGTTTATCGAAATTGATGATACGGTAGTCGGGGTACGTATTCACGAAGAGGCGTACCACATGCGAACCGATGAAGCCCGATCCGCCCGTAATGATAATATTTCTGCGATACGCCTGCATGCTTATAAGCTCCAGTAATCGAAGGCGAATTTGCTGCGGTACAAACCCTTCAGGTCGGCAAAAACGCCGTTCTCTGAAAGCAGTGCGGCAAAGTCGGCCTCTCCGAAGTTTTTATATTCATCGTGGGAAACGGCCAGTACCACGGCCTCGTAACGACCATTGGCAGCAGCGGCCAGGCGGCACTGGTATTCGTGTTCAAACTCCTGTGCATCGGCATGCGGGTCGATGGCATCCACCTTGAGGCCGTAACTTTCGAACTCCCGGATCACGTCGATCACTTTGGAATTGCGTATATCCGTTACGTTTTCCTTGAAGGTAACGCCCATCACCAGTACGCGTGACGATTTCAGCGACACGTCCTTGGCAATGAGCCGTTTTACGATCTGGCGGGCCACATGCGCACCCATATAGTCGTTGATCTCGCGGCCGCTGGTGATCACCTTGGCATGGTAACCCAGCTGGGTACTTTTGTGTGTAAGGTAATACGGATCTACCCCGATGCAATGTCCGCCGACCAGTCCCGGCGTAAAACGCAGGAAGTTCCATTTGGTACCGGCGGCTTCGAGCACATCGTAGGTATTGATGCCCATTTTGCTGAAGATCACCGAAAGTTCGTTCATCAGGGCAATATTCAGGTCGCGCTGGGTATTTTCAATAATTTTTGCAGCCTCAGCCGTTTTGATGCTGGCGGCACGGTGTACACCGGCGTCCACCACCAGTTCATAGGTCTTTGCGATCTGTTCCAGGGATTCGGGCCCATCGCCGCTCACCACCTTGATCACGCGGGCCAGGGTATGTTCCCGGTCGCCCGGGTTAATGCGTTCGGGGGAATATCCTACTGCAAAATCTTCTTTCCATTTGAGTCCGCTTACACGCTCCAGCACCGGGATACAGTCATCTTCGGTACAGCCGGGGTACACGGTGGATTCAAACACTACGTAATCGCCTTTTTTCAGCACCTTACCCACGGTCTCGCTGGCTTTCAGCAGGGGTGTAAGGTCGGGCAGGTTATGCGAATCGATCGGTGTGGGAACCGCCACTACAAAAAAGCGGGCCTCTTTCAGCACGTCGAGCGAATCGGTAAATTCAATAGCACAGTTCTCGAATTCCGAGCTTTCGAGTTCATTGCTGGGGTCGATCCCCTGGCGCATCATTTCCACGCGGCGGGCATTGATATCGAACCCGATCACTTTTACTTTGCGGGCAAAGGCCAGTGCAATGGGCAAACCTACATATCCCAGGCCGATCACGGCCAGTTTTGCTTCTTTACCTGTCAGCTGATCGTATATACTCATATATGTTTTCTGCGGTTCCCCGCTTTTGATCAAAATTTGAAAATCAGCTGCAAATCTAATATCTCTTTTTAAAATGTACGATAAAGTTCCTGTTATATAAGCGCAAAGACTGTGCTTAGGGGTTGACTGTATTTCTTTTAGATACATTCACCCCGGCTTCCGGCTCATTCACCGTGTATTACAGCCTGTTCAAACGTCTTTTTTTTGAGTTCTGGCCTGATTTTCTTTGCTTTGCTGAATAAAACCTGCAACGCTATGTATGCCCGCACACTCCTTTTAGCCGCCGGCCTCATCCTCTTTACGAAGGCCCTGGCCCAGACCACTGAAAAATGTCCCGAACCCGACCTGGTGTTCGAAGGCATTCTGGCCGATAATTCCAATACCCGCCCGGTGATCCGCGACCTGGAAGGCGATCTGCCCAAAGCGGGCGACCGGGGCGACCTGTATAAAAAGTTTGAAGAGAAGCTCTTCGGCGGCATTATGACTGGCTGGATATCCATCGGTTACGTGGAAGTGGTTTCCACCTCCGCCGGCAGATGCACCCTGAAAGTGCTGGAAAAAAAGGCTTCTGTAACGGTCGACGGCAAGGATAAGAACCTGTTCGTGGCCGGCCGTACGGTAAAGTTCGAAAAATACAGTCCCGCCACACCCCAGCCTTATACCGAACTGTACGAGAACGGCCAGGTAAAAATTAAAGGATCTACACTCTGCGGCGTACTCGTGGGGCAGGTCGATTACTTCTACGAGAACGGGAATCCCAGGGCCAGCCTTACCCTGAACGAGAATGAAGAAAAAAACGGACCTTTTAAAAACTATTACCCCAACGGACAGCTGAAAGAAAGCGGCAACTACAAAAACGGAAAACGCGACGGGGATTTTACAGGCTGGTACGAAAACGGCACTAAAGATGTGGAGACCCATTTCACGAACGACGTGCGCACCGGCAGCTATGTGGAATACGAAGAGAACGGCGACATCAGTTTCCGCGGAAATTATAATGAAAAGGGCAAGCAAAGCGGCCTGTGGCAGTATTACGAAAAGGGTAAACTGGTACGCGAAGGCACTCTGCTGAACGATAAGGAGGACGGCACCTGGAAATACTACTATGAGAACGGCAGCCTGAAACAGCAGGGCTCCTACAGCGCCGCAGAACGCAACGGCGAATGGACGGAATACTATCCTGACGGGGGTAAAAAACTGCTGGTTACCTACCGGAATGGCCGCCGTGTAGGCCTGCAGCAGAAATTTTATACCAACGGACAGTACGAAGAGTCACTTACACTCAACAGCAACGGAAAACCCGAAGGCCTCTATAGTCTCTACTATGAAAACGGACAGCTCCAGGTACAGGCAACCATGGACAGCATGGGGCGCTATACCGGTGAATACACGGCGTACTATCCCGACGGAAAACTGAAAACAAAAGGCAACTACGAAAACGGCCGCAAAACCGGCACCTGGTTCAGTTACGACGAAAAAGGCAAAAAGAAGAAAGAGAAATTCTGAGTACACAACTGTACAAAAAAAACGGCCTATACGAAAAGAGGCATACACATTTTAGTATATGCCTCCTGATAATTTAGTATATTTATTAATTATGCCATTTATTAACCCTTAGGCGTATTACGGCATGCATAAATGCGCTCGATGATATCCACGATCTTCAGGCCTTCGAGGGCATTGGTAGTGATACTTCCCTCGCCTTTCAGTGTGTCTACCACGTTCTGTATAATGTGGTGGTGGTTATTGGCGCTGCCCTTATAGCCGCCGTAATCGTTGGCCGGCCCCGTTTCTTCAATATCGGGCATGCTGTAATTTTCAATATGGCAGTACTCCACCTTGTCCATATACTGGCCGCCTACTTTTACACTGCCTTTTTCGCCCACGATGGTCAGGCTGCTTTCCATATTGGTGTCCCATACGGCTGTGCTGTAGTTCAGGCAGCCCATACCGCCGTTCACAAAGTCGAAGTTCACGCTGCCGCTGTCTTCAAAAGCGGTCAGGTCCTTATGGGCAAAATCGGCAAACCGGCCCTGTATGTTCTTGATATCGCCGAAAAGCCAGTACATAATATCGATAAAATGACTGAACTGGGTAAACAGCGTTCCGCCGTCCAGGTCGGCCGTTCCTTTCCAGCCGCCGGGTTTATAATAGCGTGTATCGCGGTTCCAGTAACAGTTGATCTGTACCATGTACACCTTACCCAGCACGCCGCTGTCGATCACGCTTTTAAGCCAGCGTGCCGGCGGACTGAAGCGGTTCTGCATTACGGCAAACACCTGCCGGTGGCGGTTCAGGGCCGTGTAGATCACGTTCTCGCACTCGGCACGGGTTAATCCCATGGGTTTTTCCACCACGATATGGCGGCCCGAGTTCAGGGCGGCCACACTGTGTTTTGCGTGCAGACCATTGGGCGTACAGATGTTCACCACATCGAATTCCAGCCCGCTGTTCAGCATTTCTTCCGCGTCCGTAAAATACGGCTCAGGGATGTCTGTGCAGCCGGTCTGTTCCTTCGGGCGCACATCACACACGGCTATCAGCTCGCAGTCGGGATTACGGCGCACCATTTCGGCATGGCGCTTCCCGATATGTCCCTGGCCGATCACGGCAAATTTTATCTTCGTACTCATTCCGTTATTTTACTTACAATCCCGTTATCCATACGGTAGCGGAAGCCACTTTCGGAGCATACCGCCTCGTTATTTGCATCGAACTGCAGTTTTTGTCCGTGCTCGCTCATGTAGCCCCCGTGGCGTGCGGGATTCCCGTAGATAAGCTCGTAGGGACGCACGTCTTTGGTAACCACCGAACCGGCACCGATAAAACCGAACTCACCGATGGTAATTCCGCATACCACCGTAGCATTGGCCCCGATGGACGCACCTTTTTTTACCAGGGTGGTCTTGTATTCATTCTTGCGGTTTACGGCGCTGCGCGGATTGATCACATTGGTGAACACCATGCTGGGCCCCAGGAAAACGTCGTCTTCGCAGATCACGCCCGTATACACGCTTACATTATTCTGAATTTTTACATTATTGCCCAGTTTTACGCCGGGCGATATCACCACGTTCTGGCCGATATTGCAGTTCTCGCCCATTTCACTGTTGGGCATAACATGCGAAAAATGCCAGATCTTCGTGCCTTTGCCGATGATGCAACCCTCGTCGATGTACGACGATTCGTGTGCGAAATACTCTTTTTCCATCTATCTGTTCACGTATTCAAGTACCGAATCGGTGATGAACTTCAGCTGTTCTTCATCCAGCTCGGTATGCATAGGTAATGAAATTACACGTTTGCTCAGCTCTTCGGCCACGGGCAGATCGCCGTCCTTGTAACCGCGCAGGTTATAGGCCTTCTGGAAATGCTGCGGCACCGGGTAGTACACCTTGCTGGGCACGCCTTTTTCCTTCAGGAAGTTTTCCAGCCCGTCACGGTCCAGCGAGGTGTCCAGCGTAAGCGTATACTGATGGAACACGTGATCGCTGTATGCGGCGCGGAAAGGCGTTTTGATCTTCGGACTGGCGGCAAAGGCCTGGTCGTAGTAGGTCGCCGCTTTGTTACGGCTGGCACTGTACCCGTCCAGCAGGGGCAGTTTCACACGCAGTACGGCGGCCTGGATGGTATCCAGGCGGGAGTTCACGCCCACCACATCGTGGTAATACAGGCGGCTCTGGCCGTGATTGGCGATGGAACGCAGCTCAGCGGTCAGTTTTTCATCGTTGCAGAAGATAGCGCCGCCGTCGCCGTAGCAACCCAGGTTCTTGCTGGGAAAGAACGAGGTACAGCCGATGGTACCCATGGTACCGGCTTTGGCCTTACGCCCGTCGCTAAAGGTATATTCCGCACCGATGGCCTGGGCCGTATCTTCGATTACAAACAGGTTGTGACGGCGGGCAATATCGAGTATCGGTTCCATATCGGCGCATTGTCCGTAAAGGTGCACGGGTACAATAGCCTTTGTTCTGGGACTGATGGCGGCTTCAATTTTGGTTACGTCCATATTAAAGGTGTCGGGATCGCTGTCCACGAACACGGGCGTCAGTTTCAGCAGGGCGATCACCTCACAGGTGGCGGCATAGGTAAAGGAAGGGGTGATCACTTCATCACCGGGTTGCAGGTCCAGCGCCATCATAGCGATCTGCAGGGCATCGGTACCGTTGGCACAGGGGATCACCTGTGTACCGCCCAGGTACTGCGAGAGCTCGGTGGCCAGTTCCTTTACATCGGGCCCGTTAATGAATGCCGTACTGCGGATCACGCCCAGCACTGCCTCATCGATCTTACTCTGTATATGTGCATACTGACCCTTCAGGTCAACCATCTGGATACTTTTCATGTATTTTGCTGAAATTTGAATGCGAAGGTAGTAAATTATTGAGCAGGGTAAAATTAAGTTCCGCTGGGGCCGTTTATGTCCCCGGCGCCTGCAGTTCCGATAACGGCCCTGAATTGTAGGCAAAAAAAAGAAAAATTAATCTTTACTTTGTTCACGTAAAGGAATATGAAAAAATTATCCGTCATCCTGCTTTTTATGGCCCTGGGTTTCAGTGTACAGGCTCAGACCAGCAAACGCACCCGCACGTCCAACGTACGCGATACCAGTGTGGCCATCACCATGGTACGCCCCCAGGCTGCTTTTATACTGCCCATGGGCGAACTGATGGACCGTACCGGTTTTTTCTACACCGTGGGCGGCAGCATACTCACCAAAACCGCGTCACAGTGGATGTTCGGTGCCGAAGGCTGCTTTTACAACGGTAATATCATCCGGGAATCGGGGCACCTGCAGAACCTGCTTACCTCCGAGGGGGGCCTTATTGCCCAGAGCGGCGAGTTCGGCGATGTGAACCGCTTCTTCCGTGGTTTTTCGTTTTCGGCCCTGTTCGGACGGCTTTTCCCGGTGGGTAAGCCCAATATGAACAGCGGCTTCTACGTGACCTTCGGCCTGGGATATATACAGCACAAGATCCGCACCGAGGTGCGCGGCAACAACGTATGGCCCCTGAACGGCGATTATAAAAAAGGCTACGACCGGCTGAGCGGCGGCTTTATGCTTTCGCAGTTCGCCGGCTACCAGTACATCAATAATAAACGTACCATCACCTTTTTTGCCGGACTGGAACTGAACCAGGCTCTCGTAAAAAGCTACAGAGGTTTCAATTACGATACACAAGAGATCGACAACCGCTGGAAGTTCAACGGCATGTTCTCCGTAAAAGGAGGCTGGCTCTTTAACATATACCACCGCAAACAAACTAAGGAATACTGGAAATAACCTGAAAAACCTGTACGAAAAACACCCATGAATAAAAAAGGAACCACCATTGCCATCATTGCCCTGCTGCTGCTGAACCTGGGTACCATTGGCGTACTGCTTATAGTTAAGGCCAAAGCTGAAAAACGACTTACGAATGCCTCCGGCTTCCTGCGCGAGCTGGGCGAACAGAGCATCGACCACCTGGTGCAGGTACGCGATACCATCGACGTGGAGACCGAGATCAGCATTACCGAACCCGTGCCCGTGGACATAGACATGCTGGTGCGTGACAAGATCCCCGTGCGCATGATGGTGGACGTGAACGATAAAATGACCGTGCCCGTTTCCCTGAACATCGACGAAACGGTAGAGGTGGACACGAACATTACCCTGCCCGACCCTGTGGAAGTACAGGCCAATACCGTGATCCCCGTGAACCAGAAATTTATATGGCTCTGGAGCAAAAAGGGCGGTCCTAAAATGAAGATCAAGGCCGATATACCGCTGGACCAGAAACTAAAGATCTCCTTTACCGATCCCCTGCGTTTCAAAAGCGCCATTCCCGTGCGTTTTACCCTGAACGACGAACTGCCGGTAGACCTGAAACTGAATATACCGGTAGACCAGAAGATCGACCTGGCCCTGAAGATCGACCAGAAGGCCATCGTGGGCTTTCCCTATAACCTGAAGATGAAGGGCAAAATTCCGATCATTATGGACATTCCCGTGCATATTCCGCTGCGCGACACGCCCATTAAAAAATACCTGGATAAGACCGCCGACGAACTCGACGACATGTTATCCTTTTAAATACATTAACCATTATGATGCATATACGTATTTCACTTTTTGCCTTTCTCCTGCTCTGCAGCAGCGCCTTTGCCCAGAAATCACCCATCAAGGAGCGCAACTGGCGCCAGGCCACGGGTCAGGGACGTTTGTTCGGCACACTGGCCGTTCCGCGCGAAGGCAAGGCAAATACCCTCTGCATCATTGTGCCCGGCAGCGGCCCCACCGACCGCAACG
Source organism: Flavobacteriales bacterium (assembly GCA_052437175.1). GTDB lineage: Bacteria > Bacteroidota > Bacteroidia > CAIKAF01 > CAIKAF01 > JACVCJ01. The sequence continues at coordinate 408,087 of JBQVOK010000003.1, read as the reverse complement.
GCAATTCGGGCGTATTTGTATACGCAAATTCCTACAAAATGCTGTCGGATTCGCTCGTTATGAATGGCTATGCCGTACTGCGCTACGATAAAAGAGGCGTGGGCGAAAGCGTATATGCCTTTACCAACGAAACGGAACTTACTTTCCCGCTGTATTGTGAGGACCTGGGACAGGTGATCCGCGGACAGCGCAAAGACGGGAATTTTTCAAAGATCGTGCTCATCGGGCACAGCGAAGGTTCTACGGTATCGCTGATGACCGCTCTCAAAGACACGGTAGACGGTTTTATATCGCTCTGCGGTCCCGGCCGTTCGGCCGATTCCCTGCTGCTGACCCAGCTCCGCACCCAGCCCCTGAAAGTACGCGAAGAGGCCGAAATGATCATCCGCACCATCAACAAGGGCGAAAGTATGCCCAAGGTGTCCGAAAGTCTGCAATCGCTCTTCCGTCCTTCGGTGCAACCCTACCTGTACAGCTGGTTCGCCGTAAAACCCTATGCCGAAATTGCTAAACTTTCCTGCCCGGTGCTTATTGTACAGGGAAATACCGATATACAGGTAGCCGTTTCGGAAGGCGAACGCCTGAAAGCCGCGCGCCCTTCGGCAGAACTCATCACTATTGACCAGATGAACCACGTACTGAAAACGGCCCCGGAAGACGGCCCCAGGAATATACGCACTTACGGCGATCCTTACATGCCGCTTAACAAAGGCCTGATGCCGGCTTTGCTGCCCTTCCTTAAAAATGTTTCGGGGAAATAAAGTGAAAAATAAATTAATATAAAACGTTTTTACACTTAAAGTTTTCTCTCTACATGATTATATCATAACTAAAAGCTGAGATAATTATTTAAAAAAATAATTATTTAAATTCACTTGTTGAATTTAAAACCTCTTCGTATTATTGTTAAAATAAATTAATAAAATATGAATGAGAGTATAAAAAACTTAGAAAAAAGTATTAAAAGAAAAATTAGTCAATTAAATTCAACTTGGTTTTCACTGACATTTCAATCAAACAAAGAATTAAATAACGAAATAGAGCATGCAGCTAAAACAGAAATTGCATTAATTTTAATAAGAAGATTTAACGCAATAAATCTATCCTCAAAAATACGCGGGAATATTATCTTTTGCATAAATAATTCAGAAGATGGAATTTTAAGAGATGTATATAATTCTCTAACAAGAGAATTATTACATTATAGTTCGCAACCGTTATTGATGAACATTTGTAAAATAGGAAAAGATGTAAACGGGAACCCCTTATATATAGAGAGCCCTAATGAGGAAATGAATAACGCTTTTCAAACAGCTATTCACAATATATTAAACGGAAGGTGATCTAACCGTAACAATTAATAGTATACAGAGAATATCGTCAGGTAAACTTAAAATGCCTGCAGGTGCAGACCGGCCGTCCAGGGGAATAAAGAAGGCCCGTTACGGAACGATTCGGTAAGTCCTACCCGTCCGTACACACTGATAATATACCAGCGTACCCGCAGTTCGGCATCCACGCGGAAGCGGCGCAGCAGGAAATCGTCGCGGCGCAGTTCCCGGATACGATCGCCATCCTGCGTATATACATGACGCGCGTTGCTGCCGATACGTACGCTGCCCACGGCCCCGAACGTAACGTTCACCTGTTTTTTATGCTCCCAGGTGCGGCGCGTGCGGAAGTTGAACATGAGCGGTAAGGTAACGTACGAAGCCTGCAGACGGCTGCGCAGGATATTTTTAGTGCCGGTATTTACGTCGGTGAGGATCGGATCGCCGGGGTTCAGAGGCCCCAGGTCGTCGGTCTCCCGCAGGATGATCTTACGTTCAAAGCTATAATTGTACCAGTCGATGCCCATACCCGTCATGATATTGACGGTACGTTTACGGTTGAGCCTGAACTTGGCTTCCCATACGTTGAGCCCGATACGCCAGGAACGCGGGATACTGGTTTCCATAAAATCGTAGGCGCCCTGGGGCTGTGCGTGTCCACCGGGCATGGATATCCAGCTGCACAGGCCCACGTCGATACCTATCCAGACCAGGTTATTCCAGCGGTAGGGCTGCTTGGGGTCCGGGCTGGCCGGACGGGCCGGGTTCAGGATCAGGAAACGGGTCTCTCCCACGCGTAGTTTTATCGTGTCTCTCTGCGCAGAAAGGGTTCCCAGTGATCCCAGCAGGCACAGGACCAGTAAAAATGCATTTGCTTTTTTCAGCATACCAGGCAATTATTTTATTTAACGGCGAATTCCGCCTCTACTGCCTTGGAATAGAAATATACTTTTTGCTTACCTTCTTTATCGGGTTTATCCGTAACCATGCGGGTATCTTTCTTATCCAAAACACCGCCTAAGGTAACAATAGTGCTCAGAACATCAATAAAACGGGGTTTCTTTCTGCCGCTGTTGGCCAGCTGCAGGTCAAAAGGCGCTTCGTTCTGCAGGGGTTTCACCGGCGAGAAGCGGGTACCCTCCGCAGCGGGGTTCTGCATTACGGAGGCCATCTGCATCTGTGGTTTTTCTACCAGCAGGGAGGGTGCCTGTGTGCTGAGTTCCGGAACGGGAAGTTCTATTTTCTCTTCGAGGGAGGCCAGGGAGGCATTCGATACGGCATTACGCACTTCCGGACCGGCAGCGCTCTGTACGTACACGATCCGTTCGGCCACCGGCATGTCCTGGGGCAGACGGTTCCACTGTTCTTCCAGCAGGGCCAGGGCTTTTTCCTCGGAACGGGCCTCGATCAGTGAAGACACTTTCTGAACCCATTCGGTACCCGGCTGCGACTGGATCACCACCGTAGGAGCATTGCTGCGCTGCAGGGAATACCCCAGCCAGAACACCATGGCCGCAGCGGCGGCACCGGAAACATATTTAAAGGAACCTGCCAGGAAACCGATGCGCAGGCCACTTTTCTTCAGTGATTTTTTGTCGGGGAACACTTCGTTGTCCGTACGTACGCGGGCAGCTTCCAGCAGGCGGAGCTCCTTCTGCAGTTCGGGACTGTTTGCCAGCTGGCTTTCCAGGGCCAGGGTCTCTTCAAAACCCAGGGTACCTTCGGTATATTCGAACAGGGAACGAATATCCGCAGCCTGTTCCGCGGGCATTACCATTTCGGTTTTATGCAGCGGAGCGGTGTCGAGTATAAAAGGATCGGCTTCGATCTTTATCTTCGAAGCTTCCAGGAAGTCGAGGAATTCATCCTGCAGATCGCCGTTCTGCACCAGGAATGCGCGCAGAACGCCCTTCTCGTTGTCCGAGAGTTTATTATCGGCATAGTCGATAAACCATAATATGTAATTTTCCCTGCTGATCATGGTTACAGTACAATATCGAGTTTTGAAATATATTCTTTAATGGCCATTCTGCCGCGGTAGATATACACTTTTACCTGGCTTTCGCTCAGTCCGGTGATCTCTCCGATATCCTCGTAGGAATAGCCTTCCAGGTCACGTAAGGTAATTACGGCCTTCTGGGCTTCGGGCAGGGTGTTCAACGCGGCGTCCACCACTTCCTTTACGTCGCTGTACTGCTGTTCGTGGTACAGGCTCTGTTTAGGCGCGGCTTCTTCGGGCATCACGTATTTGCGTTTGCGTGTATAGTCGATCAGTGTGCGGTAAGCGGCCGTAAAAAGATACGATTTCGATTTCTCGAAACTGATATCTTCATGGCGCACCCACATTTTTTCAAATGTGTCCTGCACAATGTCCTTAGCGGCTTCCTGGTCCCGGATATTCTTCAGGATGAAGCGGAAAACCGCGTCGGCATGGGTATCCACGCATATATTATATTCTTTCGCAGTCATGTTTTATTGGTCAGACTCGTATTTAGGACGCACGAAATCAGGAAAATGTTACAAAGTTCCGCTTTTTTTCACAGATAGCCCAAAAATTGTATCTTTCCCTACACAAAACCTTATAAAAGTATGAAAACTCTCCGCAAAATCCTGATCTGGCTGTTTGCTATTATTGCAGTCATCGTTATCGTGGGCCTGTTTATCCCGGGTAAAGTGCATGTAGAACGTTCCTCAGCCATGAATGCCCCTGTGGAAAGGGTATTCCCGCTGGTAGCCGATATGCAGAACTGGCCTTCCTGGTCGCCCTGGCACAAGATGGACCCCAATATGAAGGTGACCTACTTTGGTCCGCAGATGGGGCTGGGCGCAGGCTATTCCTGGACCAGCGAAAAAATGGGCAATGGTAAAATGACCATTAAAGGTTACGAAGAAAATAAAGCACTGGTAACCGAAATGGACTTTATGGAAAACGGTATTGCCACGGGCGGCTTCAATTTTACACCCGAAGGCAGCGGTACCAAAGTAACCTGGTATATGGACTCGGACGTAAAACAGGGCAATGTGTTCATGAAAGCCCTGGGCGGCTATTTCGGCCTGATGTTCAAAGGCATGATCGCCGACGACTTCGATAAAGGCCTGGCCGATATGAAAAAAGAGGCCGAAAAATAGACCCCAGGTACAGAACAATACACGTTCGTTCCCGGAAGCGCTGATATCCCTCAAAAGGACGTACCAAAACTCCGGCTCGTCTAATTTCTTTCCGCATACGTTGTAAAACGGCTACGTTTATCCCATGCCGATGCACAGCGACGAATGGAAACTGGATAACCCCGTGTGGTACTCCCTCGAAAAAACGCAGGCTGCTTTTTCTCTCCCGGAAGAGGGCGCCGTGTTCTATCATCCCGACTTCTGCCCCTTTGGGGCCTTTATGGACGGGCAGGACAGCAGCGCCGCCATGGAACGTTATGCCCGGCTCTGTGACTCCTTTTTTATGGTAGGCGAAGAACCCCGTTACAACCCGTCAATATTCACACAGCGCGATCTGATCTGCGACCAGATGATCTATTCTGTGCCCGTACAGCACGAAATTACCGCCGAAATCGCCGAGCTGCGCGATGAGCATGCCGAAGACCTCTTTAAACGGGTAACCACCGGACTGCCGGGTTATTTCCGGGAAAAGACGCGGCTGCTGGGCCATTATTACGGCATATACGAAAACGGCGAACTGCTGTCCGTATGCGGCGAACGTATGATCATGCCCAGTTTTACCGAAGTGAGCGCCGTGGTAACGCATCCCGCACACACCGGCAAAGGCTATTCCGGACAGCTGATGGCCCACTGCACACAACAGATACTCCAGGCCGGGCAGGTGCCCTACCTGCACGTAGCCGAGGTGAATGCACGTGCCATACGGGTATACGAACGCGCGGGCTTCCGTTTCCGCCGGAAAATGAACTTCCGGCACTTTACACCTCGGGCATAATTCCGTACTTTTATACACGTATGCCGATTCGCATCCATATAAGGAACGATGTACAGATCGCCGAAGTGCAAGCTGCGGAAGTACGGATCGCCTCGGCGGCAGACGGCACAGACATGGTGGGCAGCCTGTATTTCCAGGGCTTCGACGCAGTTATCCTGTACGCGGAGAATATAAGTCCGGCGTTTTTTGACCTGAGAACGGGCATTGCCGGGGAAGTACTGCAGAAATTCTCCAATTACCGTATAAAACTGGCCATTGTAGGTCATTTTACCGATGTGGAAAGCAGCAGCCTGCGCGATTTTATCCGGGAGAGCAATGCCCTGGGGCATATTAATTTTGCCGCCACTCGGGAGGAAGCGCTGGAGAAACTTTCGAAAACCTGAAAAATCGTCACTTTATTCCATGTTCTGCCACCGTAAATACCTGCCCGGGGCCATTGAAAAATTACCGGGCTTTCACTACGCACTCAAACACATCTGATACCGGAGCCGTTCTATGGCTTTTCCAGCAACTGCCTGAGCTTTTCGTTCATCTCATTGAAATTATAAAAAGTCTCTTCGTAGATCTTTTTCCCCATGGACTTTCCAAACCAGCCCTTCCAGTATTCGCCCTGCACCAGGCGGGTATGCTCTGCATCTACGGATTGCAGTATAAAATAATGCCGGGCTTTGATAAAGGGCATAAAACTACCGCCCCAGGCCAGTTCGCGGCCGGGTTCCATGGTAAGCAGCTTCGCTTTGAAATAGTTCTTTTTGCGATTGCCGGGCTTGCGCAGGTAAAATTTGAGCATACGGCCTTTTTTTAGCGTACCCTCCACCCCAGTCAGATAGGTATGCCAGGACGCGTAATCCGAGAAATTGGCCAGCTTTTCCCAGGCCTGCTGCGGGGTAGCTTTGATGACGATCTCGGTCTGCACGCCACGCGGACCCGAAAAAGACTGTGCCCGGGGGGCCGTAATACCTGCAAGCAGGAAAAGACAGGACAGGAAAAATATTTTCATGGTGTGTAATACAAGCCTAAAGGTACAAAGTTTTGTGAGGGATAAAAGACGTACTATGGCCGGTTCACGCGCGGGACTGCAGCGGTATCCTTTCCCGCGCCCATGGCGCAGGGGAAGATAGAGCGTAAGGCCCGGACGGGGTTTGTAAGAGGAACGGCCGCCCGACCGCGCCAAAGAAAAAATGCATAGATTTGCTGCACTATTCCAATGAGATTATGGCTTATAATGCAATAAAACAACACCTGGAAGCCGAACTGAAGGGCATTGAGGATGCCGGGCTTTACAAACGCGAACGCATCATTACCTCGCCCCAGGGCGCCGAAATTACGGTGAACGGCGCTACCGTGCTCAATTTCTGTGCCAATAACTACCTGGGCCTTTCTTCGCACCCGCGGGTGATCGAGGCGGCTAAAAAAGCGCTGGACACTCACGGTTTCGGGATGAGCAGCGTACGTTTTATCTGTGGTACACAGGACATTCACAAAACACTGGAGCAAAAGATCGCCGAATTTTACGGCACCGAGGATACCATCCTGTATGCCGCGGCCTTTGACGCCAACGGCGGGGTGTTTGAGCCCCTGCTGAACGAGGCCGACTGCATTATCTCCGACGAGCTGAACCATGCCTCCATCATAGACGGGGTGCGCCTCTGCAAAGCGGCCCGTTACCGTTACAAGAACAACGATATGGCCGAACTGGAGGCCCGCCTGCAGGAAGCACAGGCCGCCGGGCACCGCTTTAAACTGATCGTTACCGACGGCGTATTTTCCATGGACGGTTTTGTGGCCCAGCTGGACAAGATCTGCGACCTGGCCGATAAATACGATGCCCTGGTGATGACCGACGAATGCCACAGTGCCGGCTTTATCGGCAAGACCGGCCGCGGGGTTCCTGAGCTCTGCAACGTAATGGGCCGTGTAGACATCATTACCGGAACGCTGGGCAAAGCCCTGGGCGGCGCTATGGGCGGCTATACCACCGGACGTAAGGAGATCATTGAACTGCTGCGTCAGCGTTCACGTCCCTACCTGTTCAGCAATTCCCTGGCCCCGGCCATCGTAGGCGCTTCCATCGAGGTGTTCGACCTGCTTTCGTCCACCACGGAGCTGCGCGATAAACTGGAATGGAATGTACAGTACTTCAAAAAAGGCATCCGCGAGGCCGGCTTCGATATCAAGGACGGCGATTCGGCCATTGTACCTGTAATGCTGTACGATGCCCGTCTTTCACAGGTAATGGCAGATAAGCTGTTACAGGAAGGTATATACGTGATCGGATTCTTCTACCCCGTGGTAGCTAAGGGACAGGCACGTATCCGCGTGCAGCTCTCGGCCGCGCATACACAGGCACACCTGGACAAAGCCCTGGCCGCCTTTACCAAAGTAGGCAAAGAGCTGGGCATAGTTAAATAATATACGAAAATAACCGATGTATATACAAAAAGGACCCTGCCGACAGCGGGGTCCTTTTTCTTTTCAAAACAATCAAACACAAAGTATTTTCCAAAGCTGTCCGCACCGGGAAAGCAGCTTTCTATGATCCGTTTCTGAGCTCTTGTATATAAAAACGTAACACCCCGAAAACGGGTTACAGAATTATCAATTCTTAACGATTAACGTTTCCAGGGAGCAAATGAAATTTACTTCTTACCAAGAGCTATACGAAAATATCCGGGAAACGCTCATGCAACGGCTCTTCGGCATATTTTTGTATGCGCACACGGATATACCGTTTCAGGTAGGTTTCATTCAGGAATACGTTCGACCAGTCCTCAAAACGGCTGCACTGCACACCCAGGTAAAAAAAGTAGAGACTTATACCCAGGTCGCGCAGCCAGCGTTTTTCCGCCGCAGGTAAAGGCAGCAGCTGTTCATAGCCGGCCAGGAAGCGGGTCGCTTTTTCACGGAAAGCCTTTTCCTCGGGTTCCAGCACGTACAGCTGCATCAGGTAATAGGCGATGTCGAGGCAAAGCCAGCCGTTTCCGCAGAAATCAAAGTCGAACAGGGTAATTTCCCCTTCCGGGCTGATGTTGAAATTATCGAACCAGATATCCAGGTGTACGATGCCACGGCGCAGTTGTTCCGTATCTTCGGAGCGAAAGCGTTCCAGGATGTCGTTTTTTAGTATATTTATCACCTGCATCTCTTCCGTATCGGCGGGTATAAACGCCTTTAGTTTTTCAAAAGGCTCTTCCAGCAGGGTTTTAGCTGTATACGAGGTCCGGCCGATCGTTCTATTTTGCGTATATGCATGGATCTGTGCCATAAGCCGGCCGGCCTGTTCGTGCAGGTCCGGCGGATAATGGAGCACTTTTTCGCCCTCCGCATAAGAGAACAGCACGGCAAAACGGGTACCTTCGGGGGCATCCAGCTGCTGTATGTAATTGCCGCTAATGTCCGGCAGTGCTTCCGACACCGGTATGTCCAGTGCTTTCAGTTCTGCCAGCAGGCGCAGTTCTTCCCGTATCTCCGTTTCGCTTCGCCAGTCCCGGCAATAGATACGAAAAACGTAACACCCTCCGTCGGCATCAACCCGGTAGGTGTGGTTCACACCGGCCTTGATCAGACGGCAATGCACATTTTTACGTCCGTATTTTTCTTTAAGAAAAGGCACAAGATGCTGCGCGGAAAGGGTGGAAACCGAAACGGGAAAGCTCATACGTACAGGATTTTGGGGAACTGTGTAAAAATACTCTTTTCGCGCGTACCTGCATGCAGGGCCGTACGAATCCTTATATTTGTGTGATGCCATTCAATGCCGACATACGCAGCGTACAGGTTACGCGTTACATAACACCCCTGCGGGAAGGCGGTTCCCTGCCTGCCGTAGCCGAAGCCGACGATGGGTTTAAATACGTGCTTAAATTCCGGGGAGCCGGTCATGGCGTAAAGGCGCTTATTGCGGAGTTCATCGGCGGGGAAATAGCCCGTGCGCTGGACCTGAAAGTGCCCGAACTCGTGTTTGCACAGCTCGACGAAGCCTTTGGGCGTACCGAGGGCGACGAAGAGATACAGGACCTGCTGCGCGGCAGTGAAGGTCTCAACCTCGGGCTGCACTTCCTGTCGGGTGCCATAAACTTTGACCCGGTAGTAACGGAAGTGGAAGCCCTGACCGCCTCGCGCATTGTGTGGCTCGACGCCTTCCTGACCAATATAGACCGTACCTTCCGCAATACCAATATGCTTATCTGGCAAAAGGAACTCTGGCTCATCGACCACGGGGCCTCCCTGTATTTCCACCATTCCTGGGGCGACTGGCACAAGGCCGCCATGAGTCCTTTTACGTACGTGAAAGACCATGTACTGCTGCCCCGCACCAATGCCGACAGCCTGGCCGAGGCAGACGCGATCGCACAGAAACTGCTCAGTCCTGAAATTTTGCACAACATTGTAAAATTACTTCCGGATGACTGGCTGCACTGGGAAGATACCACACAAAGTCCGGCAGAGATCCGGGATGTATATACCCAATTTCTGCAGACCCGTTTTGCTCATTCATCTCTGTTTTTAAAAGAAGCCCAGGATGCAGCAGCACGTATATGAATATGCCGTGATCCGCGTGGTACCGAGGGTAGAACGCGAAGAATTCCTGAACGTGGGGGTGATCGTATTCTGCAAAAGCCTGCGTTTTATACGTATGCGCTACCGGCTCGACAGCGAACGGATACGGGTGTTTGCCCCGGGTATCGACCTGGAACAGATCGGCCAGAACCTGTCTTCTTTTGAAAAAATTGCACACGGCAGTAAAGATGGCGGTCCCATTGCCTGCGAAGATACAGCCTCGCGTTTCCGCTGGCTTACCGCCGTACGCAGTTCGGTGATCCAGACCTCCCGGCCCCATCCCGGCCTGTGCGCTGACCCGGAACGGGTTGCGGAACACCTTTTTAACGATCTTGTAGAACCTTATGACACTTATTTCAGCTAAAATGGTACTGATCATCGGTGGCATTGTACTTTGTGCAGCAGGCGGAGCGCTTGTGTTTTTTCTGATACAGAAAACCCGCGATAACGACTGAACCTGCGCCCGCGCTGCGTGTATACCGGAACATGAAATTTCTTATCGCATGTATCCTTTTGTATACACTGCGGGCAGGCCTGCTGTCTGCCCAGGTAAAGCCTTTCCAGGATCCCGAAGCTACGCTCTGGGGTCTGAAACGGGGCACACACACCGTGCTGGCACCGGTCTACGACTATATAGCCCCTTTTAACCGATATGGTCTCGCCGTTGTTCTGAAGAACGGTTCGTACGGCATTGCCGATACCAGCGGCCGGGAGCGTATCCCTGCCCGTTATGCCTTTATTTCCTACGCGGAAGACACGACCTTTATTGTACAAAAGAGCGACAAAGAAGGGCGGAAGACCGCCGTACTGCTCGATCTGCAGGGACGGGAACTGAGCGGGGACAGTATCCTGTTCCGGGGAGCCCCGCAGGGGAATTACCTGCACGTGTTCCGGGCCCACGCAAAAAGTACAGATAACCAGGGTATGATCGACCGGCAGGGCCGTTTTGCAGTACCCATGAAATACCGGCAGATCGATGCACTCGACGGCAGCTTTATTGTACAGGATGCACGTGGCTCCCACCTGTTCCGGGAGGGCAAAAAAGTGGACATTGCTGTAAAATACGATCTTCTCAGACCCCTGAGCAGGATCATACAGCATACCTTACTGCCCGCAGCCCGCTTTGCAACAGCAGACCACAGCAAAGACCAGATCTTAGTATATGAATCCGACGGGCATTGCGGCTTACTGGATATAGAGGGCAGGGTACTTTGTAAGGCTGTTTATCATGATATAGAACCCTTCAGCGACGGACTGGCCAGGGTACGTATCAATAATCACTACGGTTATATAAACCACAGCGGGAAAGAAGTGGTGCCCCTGATCTATGAGGCGGCCTGCAGCTTCAGCGGCGGCTTTGCGGTGGTCATGAAAGACTGCAAAACCGGGCTGCTGCACTGTTCCGGCAAAGAAATACTGCCCCCGGTATACAGGGATATTCCCGGGCGCCGGATGCGGCCCGGTACAGCCGGACTGATCTCTTTTGCAGCTATGGAAGAACCTTTGTACATAGAGCCCATACGTTCGGTACCGTTCAGCAATCCCCCGGAGATACCCTGGGATATACGACATAAAGACCCGGTTTCCGAAGGAATGACCGCCTTTTGTAACGACAGCGCCTGCGGCTATGCAGACACGACGGGGAATATCGTTGTGCCCCCTGCATACCAGAGTGTGTCCGCGTTCCGGGAAGGCCGGTCAGCCGTGCAACAGGACGGTCGCTGGGGCTATATCGACAGCACAGGGCGTATTGTGATCCCATGTATATACGATCTTGCCGAAGATTTCCGGGGCGGCACCGCCCTGGTAAGAAAAGGCAGGAAATACGGCCTCATCGGCCGCAACGGCGACACGCGCATTCCCTTTCGCCCGAAAGCACAGACACGCATCGGCGAACAGCTTGTACGCATATACGCAAACCGAAGAATGCATATACTAAAAAACACAGACGGGGTCTTAGTCTTCGGGCGGCACAGTGCTATTATACCTACTGCCGACAGCGGGTATTACCATGTGACTAAGAAACGAAAGCACGGCATCATCCGTGCTGAGGGCAGGCTCATCGTACCGCTGCGGTATACCTATGTGGACCAGCGCCTGCTGCCGTACTTCTTTACGGTTGCCCGTGGCCGGGGAAAGCATAAAAAATACGGACTGTGCAACCGGGAGGGCCATGAAGTGCTTCCGCCGCTTTACGACAAACCTCCGCAACTGTACCAGGGTATCATTTCGGCAGAGCGGAACGGAGAAAATTTCAGCTGGAATCTCAGCGAAAAGCCGATCTCCGTCTCCAATACTGCAAAATAAACTGTAATTAAAGCCCCCGAAATTTTCGCAACTCACAAATTCTGTGTACCTTCCTCTCCGAATGCAGCCATCGGCATTCTCCCGTTTTAACCCATTAACGCAATGCAGCAACATGTAAGTAAACCTGCAGCTCATACCGTTCTGCGCAAACAGGACGAAAAAAAGAAGCCCCCAATGCAGGCCAAAGCCGCGGAAAACCACAGCGGTCTTCCCGACGGACTGAAAGCCGGCATCGAGAACCTTTCCGGCCTTTCTATGGACGATGTAAAGGTACACCGGAATTCCTCCAAACCCGCACAATTGCAGGCCCACGCCTATGCCCAGGGCAGCGATATACACCTGGCCCCCGGGCAGGACAAGCATCTTCCCCACGAGGCCTGGCACGTGGTACAGCAGAAACAGGGCCGGGTACAGGCAACGGCCCAGCTCAAAAGCAATGTGCCCGTAAATACCGACCTTTCGCTGGAAAAAGAGGCTGACCAGATGGGCAGCAAAGCCGCCTCCGGAAGCGGGGTGCTGAGCCATGCCCCCCTGCGGCATGCCGAAAGCGGCAATACCGTACAGCGCGTACCCGAATGGCTGCAGAGCCTGATAAACCTGGCCAAAGAACATCCTGTGGGTACCACGGCCACGGTGGTGATCGGCGCGGGAACCCTGCTCGGCTACTATTACTACAAGCAAAGTCAGAAAAAACAACCTCAGCAGAATAACCACGTAGAAGATCCGCAGGAAGAAGAAGAACCCGACTGGGAAACGATCGAGGGGGTGGCCCAGGCCATCGGCAAAGATCCCCACGATCTGTTGCAACAGCTGGAACACGGCACAAACAATAATGTAAGTGTGAATGACGCCTACGGCAAGGGGTTCAATCCTGCGCAGCATGACGGCAAGGGGCTCATTCCACCTTCCATACTGGCCAACCTCTCCGCTAACCCGGATACCGCGGTGGGCCAGATCTTTGCACGGATAAACAATTTTACATTCGTGTATAACGGCTACCAGTCTTCCGGGTACAGGGGTTTCCTGGAACACACCGGCGACTGTGCCACCCTGCGCGATATGTTTTGCTTAGCGGCCAAAGCGGCCGGCATTGCCGTTCAGCAGGGTGATGACGATACGGCCATGCTGGTGGATTCAAGACCGATGCACGGGCGACCTACCCAGGGCAATACCGCCGGAAGCCTTTTCTGGTTCTTCCACGACCACCACTGGGCCACGCACAACGGCACACACTTCGACCTGCTGTTCATGACCAATGCACAGGTGCCGCCACATCACCGTACCGCTGCCGATGTGGTGCATAACGGTATCAAATACGATATCTTTAACAACAACCGGGCCATGATACATGCATCGGAATGCGCCGCGCTGAATATTGTACTGCAGCCCGGACAGGTAGGCTATGTACTGCCGCTGAACCAGGTGCAGGCTTTTATCGATGAGCATAAAAAATAACTTTAGTATATTCATTGAATAAAACGCACCCCGTTCATGAAGCCCGCCCTGAACTCACATTATAACTATACGAAAACAGGCTTTGGCCGGCTTCTCGTGTTTATCAGAGGCCGCCGCGAAAAGTAAAACGTACATTTGATACCCCCGGATACATAACCCCTGACTCAATGCACACATCCGCATCCAGAAGAACGACAAGAGTCCAACCCTCCGGCACCCGGCAGACCGTTACACAGAAAAAAACGGCTGCCAAACCACAGAACGGGCTTCCCGAAAACCTGAAGAACGGTATCGAGAAGCTCTCCGGCTTTTCGATGGACGACGTAAAGGTCCACCGGAATTCTTCCAAACCTTCGCAACTACAGGCCCATGCCTACGCGCAGGGCAGCGATATACACCTGGCGCCCGGGCAGGACAGGCATCTGCCGCACGAGGCCTGGCATGTGGTACAGCAAAAGCAGGGCCGGGTAAAAGCCAGCCGGCAGCTCAAAAGCAATGTGCCCCTGAACACAGATATCACACTGGAAAAAGAAGCCGACCGGATGGGCGCCAAAGCGGCCTCCGGAAGTGCAGCCTTGCACAACGCGCCCCTGCAACAGGCCGAAAGCGGGAACACCGTACAGCGCGTACCCGAATGGCTGCAGAGTCTGATAACCCTGGCACAAGAACATCCCATAGGTACGGCAACCACCCTGGTAGTAGGAGCCGGTACACTGCTGGGTTATTATTACTACAGACAACGTCAGCAGAAGAAAGCGCCGAACAACACCATACAGCACCATGAAGATGAGGGAGTTCCGGACTGGAGTACTTATGAAGGAGTGGCCGGAGCCATTGGCGTAGACCCCGAAGTATTGCGTGACCAGCTGGAAAACGGCGGAGATACGATAGATATGAGCCAGGTCTATAAAAAAGGGTTCGACAGAAGAAAAGAAAAAATACCGGGGCTGGTTCCCCCTTCCCTGATCGAAAACCTGGAAGGCAGTGCCCAGACCAGGCTCGACGCACTTTTCGCCCGTTTTAATAACTGGCCTTTTACGTATACCGGCCGTATTCAGTTTGGAGCCAGCAGTTTCCTGACCCGCCAGGGGGATTGTAAATCCCTTGCCGAAATGTTCCAGCTGGCCGCACACGCCATAGGTATAGAAGTAGAACTGAATACCGATCCGCATTGTGTACTGGTGGAATCCAGGCCTATTCACGGCCGTGAAACAGACGGCAATACAGACGGAATTCGCTTATGGCATTTCTTCGACCATACCTGGTGTGTATTCAACGGGCAGCGTTACGATCTGCTGTTTATGATGAAAGGCGCACCGGAAGCCTCCTTCCAATCCGGAGATGACCACGAACATCAAGGTATCCTGTACGAGTTGTACCCCAACGGACTTGCCTATATCTCTTCGGAAGAATGCGAAAAAATAGGTGTAATGCTCAGCGGCGGAAGCGAAGGGCTTGTGGTAAAAGCCAGCGCCGTTGAATCGTTTATCAGCGAGCATAAAAAGTAATCCGCTCTTTCAGCACAGAGTTACTTTTTTATTTTACACTTCTGTGAAATAAAATGTGCATTATTCTGTCGCGAAGAACTATTTTTAGACAATAGTGTATGCGCCTGGAAAATCAGGATTCTTCTGCTTTAAAACGTGTATACTTCTCCATGGCTTTGCGGCCGGATATAAGCGCCGTTTCCTGGGTCTCAAGCCCCTGGGTCCAGCCACCGCCGATGTAAAGGTCTTTGCGGGTTTCCAGCAGTTGCTCCATACGTTCCAGGTTTTCACGGAATACAGGTGTAATGAGCGGGTGATTAAACATGGTCTCGTGCAGGAAACAGCCGCGGAGCTTCACCTGCGTACACATTTCTTCGCTCAGCCAGCTCTTATAAATTCCCTCGTAACGCTCGTCCACCATGCCCAGGTTCATGGTATTGGACTGCATGCGGTTATCCGCAGAGGTAAATACGTTCAGGAAGGCCGGATGCTGCGTATTTACAAACGAAGAGTCGCTGTGCAGTACGATGCGTGCCCGGAAATATTCAAAGCCGTTCAGCACCGTGTTGAGTTCCGCCGAAGCCGTGTCTGCCTGTAAGATACGGGCTGCCTGGTAGGCATGCACGGCCAGGACCACAAAATCGAAGGGTTCTTCCTGCGGTCCCAGGCCATTTTCATAACGCAGGATGTAATTCCCGTCGCGCAGGAATACCGACTGTACCGGCGAAGAGGTACAGATACGCACCCCTTTTTTCTGCAGTTCGGCACCGGCATGTTCCAGGGCACTACCCATGCCGCGGTGTAGTACTTTGAACGTGCTGCGCATGGAAGGACGGCGAAAGGCAAACAGTTTCACGATCTCTTCGGTGGCTGTTTTGCGTATATCTTCCGTGGTGGTACCGAGCGAGGCCGCCAGGAAGGGGATGATCACTTCTTCCTTGAAATGCGGCGGCAGCAGCAGGGAATGTACCCAGTCGCCGATGTTTTTCGCATAGGTATCGCCGGGTTCGCGGTACACCTTGTATGCCATACTGAAGAACTTTTTGAACCAGAGCAGTTTGCCCAGGTTCTCGCCCCGGAAAGAACCGTAAAGCGGTGTAATAAGCCGGGGACGCAGCGCACCCTGACTTTGTATACTGATGGAACCTTTGAATTCCGAAATTTCGTCGGTATTGTAAAAATTATACGCTTTCAGGAAACGGATGTATTCATCCCAGGGGCCTTCCGTAAAGTACTGCGGGCCCGCATCTACTGCAACCGGCTGTCCCTTGCGGTTATGTACCAGCACCGTACGTGCATTGCCGCCCAGCCGGGCTTCTTTTTCAAAAAGGCTGACCTGTGCCCCGGGATCGGACGCCTGTATATAATGAGCAGCGGCCACCCCGGCCATACCTCCGCCTACCACCGCCACTCTCAGGCGGGGTTTTTCTGCATGCAGTGCGGAACAAAACAGGAAAAAAAGGATCTGAAGCAATACATAGTGTTGTTTCATGTACGGTGTATTTTATGGTATATAATTACAGGCTCCTTCCGGCGGTTAACCCGGAAGCAGAGAGAAAAACAATAAGGAAGTAAATGGCTGATGTACTTAACACCCGGTCAGGTCAGGAAAGAAGCGTTCGTACAGATGTATATACGAAAAATACCGGGGTTGCTGAAAAAAGCAGGGGACATGTGCTGCAGAAACCGTTTTTACGGTGCTGTAACGTGTAATCTGGTTCATTTCAAGGTGTTTGTTCTGCCGTAAATATATAAAAGCAGACAAATTGTGGAACTTTTTTTTCAATTATCCACGAAAAGTACAACAGAATTTGCGCTGAGGTACACAGGAACTTCTCCCTTTCCCTGAAAAATACCGGGCGGAAAATTCCTTATATTTAACGAATGCAACGTATAGAAATCCCTTTACTACTGCTCCTGTTACTTTTCCTGGCTGCCTGCGGGCGCGGGCCTGAGCACCGGGTAATCCTTGAGCAGCCGGGCATGATGCAGATCGAACTGCCGGCAAAATACACTCCCGACGTACTGGAAGATATTGCCCGTGATCACTATTCCGATGCACAGGCTGAGGGCTATCTTAAGGTCGATTTTCATGTCCCTTCTGTATATCCCGATCACCCGGAACTGCCCTGGGCATCTGTAGATTTCAGACCTCCCTTTGAACCCGGTACAGATCCGGAAGTATACCTGGTAGTATACGGTTCACTTTCTGAAAAACACCGCCGGAACCTGGAAGGCATACGTCCTGCTTACGGTAAAGTACTGGGAAAATGGTACCAGAATCATCCCATGCAGGAAGCGCTCTATATACTGCACGAAGGACCGGTCATCGATACGGTCATATCCGTGTACCGCGCCGGCGATTTCCGGGCCGATCTGAGCCGGAAAACAAGTGATGTATGGAGCGATAGTCTGCACGTGCCTCGCCCCCGCGATCCCAGGCCCGATGAGAACCGCACTGACTTCCGGGTGAGGAACGGCGGAAAACCCGGTGTATACACGGGCCGGGATGAAATGCTGCAATTTTATACAGATAAGGACAATGTGCTGTATAGGGAAGGAGACCATACTTTTAGAGCGACTCCTGTGCCTTTTTAGTATAATAAACAAGCTGTTCCTGCAGGGTATATTTTCAATCGTAACAATTAAAAATAATTTCTCCGTAGGTTTCCGAACTCCAGTACAGGACCTGTTCGCGCTCTTCCGGCCCCAGTATACTCCATTGTCCCGGTGGAATTTTGGCGTTCAGCTCTGCGGCACTTAATACCCGGATGCCGTTTAATTCCAGCAGGCGGCCGATCTCTTCCGGCATTTCACCGAACAGAGGTATCATCTGTCCGTCGGTGTTTCCTGCAGCGGCCGCTAAAGGGAAGTATTCATTGATAAGTACATCGGTACCTGCATCCGTAACCGCATTCACAAAGCGTATCCGAAAGTAATTTGTGGCTGGCCCGGGCTCCTCCAGGGCTCCCAGCCGGTTATACGGCCAGGCAAGATGCTGAAAAAAACCGGCGATCTGTGAACGGGTAAAGCCCTGTACCTCCCGGGGAACGTTAAAACCGGTTATGCCACGTTTCAGAAGAGACATATTCCCGAATTTAGTATACTCATTAACCTTCTGCCTCGCTCAGCAGCTGCTCCCATTTCTGCACTTCGGTATCCAGCTGATCTTTTAAGGCGCTGTATTTAGTATATACATCCGTATTGGTTGCATTTTCGGGCTTTGCCAGTTCTGCTTCTATATCCGAAATTTCGGCTTCGAGGCGGCTGATCAGTTCTTCGGATTTACGGATGGCATTCTGCACCTGTTTCGATCTTTTATTGTCCGCAGGTGGTGTACGCACTTCCGCAACCGGGGCCGCAGCGGCTGCTTTCGGCTTATCGTCGCTCTTTTCGATCTCGCGGAAACTCTCTACTTTTTTGCGTTCCAGGTATTCGTTGATATCGCCCAGGTAGCTCTTGATGCCGTCCTCGGTAAATTCGAACACCTTATTGGTAAGTCCCTGCAGGAAATCGCGGTCGTGACTCACCACCACAAAGCTGCCCTCGAAGTTCACCAGGGCGTTTTTGAGTACCTCCTTCGAGCGGATGTCCAGGTGGTTCGTAGGTTCATCGAGTACCAGGAAATTCAGGGGTTCTGTAAGCATTTTACACATGGCCAGGCGGGCCCGTTCTCCCCCGGAAAGTACTTTGATCTTTTTATCCACGTCCTTGCCGGTGAACAGGAAGGCGCCCAGCAGGGCACGCACGCGGGTGAACATATCGCTGTGGGCAGTGGCGTCTTCCATTTCCTTCAGCAGGGTGTTATCGCCGTTGAGTACTTTGGTCTGGTGCTGTGCAAAATAACCGAGCAGTACATTGTAGCCCTCGTCCAGCTTGCCTTCGTACTTATCCATGTCGCGGGCAATGATACGGGCCAGGGTGGTTTTACCCATACCGTTCTTCCCTACAAAAGCGATGCGGTCGCCGCGGTCGATGCTGAAATTAAAGCCCTTGATCACTTTTTTATCGCCGTAGTCCTTACGGATGTCCTCGCCCGTAACCACCACCTTACCGGAATGCGGTGCCTTAGGGAAATTGAAACGGATGGCGCTGTTGTCTTCGTCTTCCATTTCGATACGGTCGATCTTATCCAGCTTTTTGATAAGGCTCTGGGCAAAAGCGGCCTTACTGGCCTTGGCGCGGAAGCGTTCCACGTTGCGTTCGATCTGGGCGATCTGGGTCTGCTGGTTCTTATAGGCACTGGCCAGCTGTTCGCGGCGTTCGGCGCGCAGTACCAGGTATTTGGAGTAATTGGCCTTGTAATCCTGTAGTCCGCCGTTCGAAATTTCGAGTGTACGGTTGGTGATCTTGTCCAGGAAGGTACGGTCGTGACTCACCATCATCACGGCGCCCGGGTAGTCTACCAGGAAATCCTCGAGCCAGAGAATGGAGTCGATGTCCAGGTGGTTCGTAGGTTCATCGAGCATGAGCAGATCGGGCTGCAGCAGCAGGATCTTGGCCAGCTCCACCCGCATCTGCCAGCCTCCGCTGAAGGCGGAATACGGTTTATCGAGATCTTCGCGGCTGAAACCGAGACCGAACAGTACTTTTTCGGTTTTTTCGTCGATCTCGTACCCGCCCAGCATACCGAAACGTTCTTCTTTTTCGTGCAGCTGTTCCAGCAGTTTCATATAGCCGTCGCTTTCGTAATCGGTGCGGGTGGCCACATCGTGCTGTATCTGGTCCAGGTCCGAACGCAGCTGCAGCACTTCGGCAAAGGCCTTGCGGGTTTCGTTCAGGATGGTTTCCTTACTGTCTGATTTCAGGTCCTGCGGCAGGTAACCGATCCGGCATTCGCGGGGTACGGACACGGTACCTTCGTCGGCACGCTGTGCGCCGCCCAGGATCTTCATGAGGGTGGATTTGCCCGCGCCGTTACGGCCGGTGAGACCGATCTTGTCGGTACGGTTGATCAGAAATGAAATATCTTCGAATAAATAATTGCCTGAGAAGCCTACGGCTAAACCTGAAACTGAAATCATGCCGCAAAGATAGCGTAAAGAAAGGGACTAAGGAAAAGACGCTCTTGATTTTATAGAAAGGTTAACGTATAAAAAAGGGCCTCCGCTGTGGCGAAGACCCTGTATGCTTACGGCCGGGGCCGGATTATGCGTTGTTTTCTTCCAGGATGATGTCGAACTGCACCAGGTCTACAAAGTCCTGCAGGCGTTCTTCCACCTCGGCATCGCTGATCTCGAGCAGGCGTCGGGTGCCGAATTTTTCCACGGTAAAAGAAGCCAGAGCTGAGCCGTAGATAATGGCGCGCTTCATGTTTTCGAAGCTGATGTTATCCGTTTTGGCCAGGTAGCCGATGAATCCGCCGGCAAAGCTGTCGCCCGCACCGGTAGGGTCAAACACTTCTTCCAGGGGCAGGGCGGGTGCGTAGAACACTTCGTTCTTATGGAAAAGCAGGGCGCCGTTCTCTCCTTTTTTAATGATGAGGTACTTGGGACCCATGGCCATGATCTTTTTGGCGGCTTTCACCAGGCTGTATTCCTTACTGAGGATACGGGCCTCTTCGTCGTTGATGGTGAGCACGTCGATACGGCCGAGCATATCGATAAGATCGTCCCAGGCGGTTTCCATCCAGAAATTCATGGTATCCATCACCACCAGTTTGGGGCGGTGCTGCATCTGTTCCAGCACACGTTTCTGCAGTTTGGGCATGAGGTTGCCCAGTAGCAGGTAATCGGCATTCTGGTAAGAGGCGGGCACTACGGGGTCGAACGTGGCCAGTACGTTGAGCTGTGTATCGAGGGTATCGCGGGTGTTCATGTCCATGTGGTACTTACCGGCCCAGAAGAAGGATTTTTCGCCTTTTTTGATCTGAATCCCTTCGATATCAATGCCTTTTGCACGGAATGTATCCAGGAAGGACTGCGGAAAGTCCTCGCCCACCACCGATACGATCTTTGTGTTGTTGCGGAAGTAGGAGGCCGCCAGGGATGCGTATGTGGCTGCTCCGCCCACTACCATATCTTCTTTCCCGAAAGGAGTTTCCAGGTTATCGAAGGCCACCGTACCGATGACCAAAAGGCTTTTGCTCATTTTTTCAAAAAATTTTTGTCAAAGATATTGCTTATTTCAAAACGCTTTGTATTTTTGCACTCCGAATTTTTCAAAAAAGATTCGGGACCAATTTTCCTCCTTAGCTCAGCTGGTTAGAGCACCTGACTGTTAATCAGGGGGTCTCAGGTTCAAGTCCTGAAGGGGGAGCGAAACAGGCCGGTATCCGTACCGGCTTTTTTTATTTCTAAATCCTCCTCACCCATGAAAAAAGAATATCCGGGCATTCTCGACCGCATTAAAGCGATTACAGGCGATACCTTTATTTTTGTGGTACTTCTGTATCTGACAGCAATAGCCCTTGCCTCCTTTGAACAGCTCCCCTCTTTCATAAAACCACTCTGTATTGCACTGATCTGTATATTGTACGATCCTCTTATGGTGGCTTTTACCGGTGGAACGATCGGACATAAAATGGTTGGTATACATGTTAAAAAAGAAAGCGACGAAACCAAAAACATACCTTTTCATCTTGCCCTGCTCCGTTTCATAATTAAAGCTACGCTGGGCTGGGTTGCATTTCTAAGTATTGGCGCCAATGCCAGGAACCGTGCCATACATGATCTTGCTTCCGGCTCTGTGGTACTTTACGAGAAAAAAAACAATTGATCTTTTCTATTTTTCATTGTGTGTGAGGCGTTTTTTCATGCCCGCGGAACCTGTTTTTGCTTCTTCCTGTCAGCTTCGGCAAAAGCTGTTCGTAGACGGCCTTCTCCATAGACGTATGTTTCATGGCCTTTTTCCTGATATGCCTGAACGACTGCCGCGCTGCCTCGATGTCGCCCAGCAGGTATTCGTAGGCGCTTTTGAAGGCATATATCTGCGAAGTCTGATGTAGGGTCAACGCCTGTGTCGCATATTTCAGACGGCGTTCCAGGCTTTCCCTCTCGTCGGTGTTACCGTCCACTT
Source organism: Flavobacteriales bacterium (assembly GCA_052437175.1). Taxonomy (GTDB): domain Bacteria; phylum Bacteroidota; class Bacteroidia; order CAIKAF01; family CAIKAF01; genus JACVCJ01. The sequence continues at coordinate 385,987 of JBQVOK010000003.1, read as the reverse complement.
TCATGATCGCGGAGCAAAAGTACAAGGCCTGATAATCGTCCTTGATCTTGCCGAAGAATTCGGCTTCTATCCTGTTATACGCCGCCGTGTCTTTTTTAAAGAACAACTGGTAACTGCGTTCCGCCTGCAAAGGGGCGTAGTAATTGAATATCGCGCCTACCGCGTCCCCGTCCTCATCGAGAACCATGTATACATTATCCCGCCAGAACCGCTTGATGACGGACATGGCGGCAAGATATTCCTTTTCATCAAAATTATCTTCTGCCTTCTGCAAAGCTTCATGCGCAATCTGGCACATGACGTAAGCCACGCGCGAACTGTCGAAGTCTTTATACAAGGGCGCTGGGTCGTTCATGAAAAACTGATAGGGTTTGGAATAAAAATCCAGTATCCTGTCCTGATCGTATACCGCAAAATCCATGAAGAACCGCGTAAACAACGTGTCGGTATACATGCTTTCCGGGAAAGCATCGAAAGCCTGCTTTATCAGGCCAAGCGTATCTTTCAGCGTATAGGCAAGATCGCGCCCGCGCACATAGTGTTCGAGGAAGCGGAAATCCTTTTCTTTTTCCTTCTGCGGCAATAGTTCCGTTTGCCTGCTCAACGTCTTTTCCGGCGACAAGGCGTTTTGCATGTGCTGGATGAAGACCGGCGGCTTGAACAGACCCACGACACGGTGGATTTCCTTTTTATCGGCATCCACGAAGACAAAGGCCGGTTGCGGCGTGATCGTGTATTGTTCCCTGATACGTTTGCCGTTCTTCGACAGGGTATTGATCGAATAGGCATTGAAGTTCTTATGAATGAATGCAACCACCGCCGTATCCTTCAGCGTGGTTTTATCCATTTCCACACAGCCGGGACATCCGTCGTAATGAAAATACAACAGGGACAGCGGCTTGTTATCCGGTATCCGTTCATTCAACAACAGGTTTTCGTCGCCGTAAGATATAGAAGCCTGCTGCCCCCAGGAACTGGCGGCAGTCAGGCATATCAATAAAAGTGTTCTACAATGTAAATACATTCACATTATTGGCTTTAATCAATAATCCGGAACCGGAAGATACGATTTTCTTAGTGTCGTCTTTCACTTCCGTTTCGCAATCGTTGCACCACTCATCCGCAACGCAGGTAATGCTTCCAACATCCCCGTTGGTCGAAGAGTTTTCGGAGCATTTCGCATCGGGTGCCATTTTCATCGTGCAGTTGCACTTCACGATAATGTCGCCGATTCCGGTCGCCAGCTTCACAGGACTTGCGGGATTGGCCGCCGGGATGAAATAATACGACGCGGCGGGGTCGAGCGTCACGGTGGCGATCTCGTCCGCTTCCACGATCTGCACGCCGTCGTCGATCACCATGACATTCGTCGGCGCATCTTCCGTGCCGATAGGTTGCAGTTTCCATTTGATCGTCGCATCGTCGTCCACTTGCGTTACCTGCATGTAACACAGCGTTTCGGCATCATGTTTCAACAACACGACCTGCATGGACGCGTCTTTTGCGACAGGTGCGTTTCCCGCTTTTTGCGTATCCGTTTTGTCGCATCCGGCAAGGCAGAACAGCCCGGCCATTCCGAGGATATATATGAAATTTTTTCTCATGGCTTAAATTACTTTACGTAGAAAATGGCACTTCCTGAAACCAGTTCATCGGGAACGTCCTCATGCGATTGCTTGCATTTGCCGGGACAGCTGATCTTTTGGCATTTTGCATTGACGAATTTAGGTTCAACAATCAAGCTGACCCAACAGCCGCCCGCTTCGCCCGTTTCCCCTGTCTTCTTGCAGGTGCAAACGATCTTCTTCGTTTCCCCAGGAGCGATATATACCGGCGTGCCGGGATTGTTCGGGTGTATCATATAGGCCGCATGCAGAAACTTTATCGTCTTCACGTCTTCCGACGTGCCGGACAATATCTGGTAATCTTCCGGGCGCATGAACGCGACAACCTGGTCTTGCGGATCGTCGGGCGTTTCAATCACCTCATACGTATACGTCGCATTGCCCGTGAACAGGTCTTCAAACGTGAACTTGTAATGCTTGTTCGTCGCCTCGTCGTAGATTTCAGCGACCTGCGCCGCTTCTTCGGTTTTTGCCGCAGGCGACAGCGGCGTGTTTGCATCCTTGTTGCAGGACACGGCCAGCATGGAGAATGCAGCCACATAAAGGATCTTTTTCATAGTAATAAAGATGTAGTTAAACATTCGAATTTAGACATATTATTTAGTTTAGCTATCATTTTTACTATTTTTAATAAAAATACACGACGTTTGACAAGAAAAACTAAAGTCAAACACTGTTTTATGGCGATCCCCCCCTTCGGCTACAACATCGCGACTTTTGGCTACATGCGGTTCCGGGGCCTTCCCGAACTTTGTCTTCACAAATTACAGCAACCATGGAACTCCGTAACAACACCATTCTTATTACCGGCGGCAGCAGCGGTTTCGGACTCGAATTCGTTTCCCGGCTCCTTGCCCTGGGCAATACCCTAATCATCACCGGCCGAAACCTGCAGAAACTGGAAGAGACCCAGAGGAAGTTCCCCGCCGTGCATACCATACAGAGCGACGTAAGTAAAGCGGATGACATCCTGCGCCTGTACGAACAGGTTACCCGGGAATTCCCCGACCTGAACATCCTGATCAATAACGCCGGGGAAATGCGTAAGATCAGCCTGAACCAGGCTCATGACCTGCACGACATCACCCGGGAAATAGAGATCAACCTCATGGGCCCCATCCGTATGATACAGACCTTTCTGCCGCACCTGAAAAAGCAGAAATCCGCGGCTATCCTGAACGTAACTTCGGGCATTGCCCTGATGCCCTTTCCTATATCGCCCGTGTACGGGGCTTCCAAATCGGGACTGCGTTCCTATACGCAATCGCTGCGTGTACAGCTGAAAAACACGCACGTCAAGGTATTCGAACTGGTAGCGCCCGGCTCTTCCACGCCGCTGAACGATAAATTTAAAACTGAAGACGGTTTTGACGCCCGCATGCTGATGGCTCCCGGGAAGATCGTAGACGCGGCCCTGAAAGGCATGCAGAAGGACCGTCATGAAATTTACCCCGGACTGGCCCGGCTGATGCGCATTATGAGCCGGCTCGCTCCGAAGTTTTTGCTGAAACAGGCATCCAAAGCCGGTGCATCCACCATGTATGGAAAATAAAATGAACCTGATGAAAATAGCCGCCGTTATCCTGATCGCCGTTTCGGTACTGCTGAACCTGAAACACGGCTGGGACGCCCTGCACCTGAACGATGCCCCCGAACAACTGAAAATGATGTCTGACCTGGGTATTTCTAAAACGTTTGTTCCTTTTTTGGGTATATTTAGCCTATTGCTGGCTGTAATGGTCCTGTTCCCGCAGACCTTTTTTGCCGGCAACCTGCTCAATGCCGTGTCCATTGTATGGATTATGGCCCTGGCTTTACGGGCAGAAAACATAAAAATGGCCCTGATCGAAATTCCGTTCCTGGCCCTGCCCCTGGTACTGATCTGGCTCAAACACCCGCTCCGACATTAACCGATATTGTTATGGAAACGAAAAAACCACTGCGTATAAAATCAATAACAGACCTGCACCGGCTGGCAGAATTTCCGAAGCCTGTCCATCCCCTCATAAGCATTGTGGATTACGCGCAGACGAAAGAAGTGGAGGGCGTCAACGCCGTGGTGTTCGATTTTTACTCGATCTCCGTAAAACGGGGCGTGGACAAAATGATCTACGGGCAGCAGGCCTATGATTTTGACGAAGGCGTTATGGCCTGCATAGCCCCTAACCAGGTACTGCGGGCACGGGAACATGCGGCCGAAAACGAACGCTCGGGCTGGATCCTGTTCCTGCACCCCGATTTCCTGTGGAATACAGCGCTGGCCAAAAAAATAAAACAGTACGCGTACTTTCATTATTCGGCCAACGAAGCCCTTTTTCTCTCTGAAAAAGAAGAGCTTATCGTGAACGGCATCGTGGAGAACATCCGGCAGGAATACCACTCCAATATCGATAAATTCAGCCAGGACGTGCTCATTGCCCAGCTGGAACTGTTGTTTACGTATGCACAACGTTTTTACGAACGCCAGTTCATTACCCGGAAAATATCGAATGCAAAAGTTCTGACCCGGCTCGAAGATCTGCTCACGGCCTATTTCAGCAATGAAGAACAGCTTTCCCGGGGCCTGCCTACCGTGCAGTACATTGCCGCCGAACTGAACCTTTCCCCCAAATACCTCAGCCTGCTGAAACAGCTTAGCGGGCAAAGTACACAACAGCACATACACAATAAACTCATCGAAAAGGCAAAGGAAAAACTGTCTACGACCGATCTTTCGGTAAGCGAGATCGCCTACGCCCTGGGCTTTGAACATTCGCAGTCCTTCAGTAAAATGTTCAAAAGCAAGACCCGGCAGTCCCCGCTGGAATTCCGGCAGTCGTTCAGCTGAGCATTCCGGCCTGCCTCAGCTTTTTTCCAGAAAACGGCGCATGGCAGGTATGAGCAGTTCCGGTTCTTCTTCCTGCGGAAAATGCCCGGCCGAAGCTATTTTTAACACCTCCGCCCCCGGGAAGCCCGAAAGAAATTTCTGCAGGTACTGCGGACCGATCAGCGGGTCTTTCATACCCCAGGCAAAAAGTACCGGCCTGGCAGAAAGCGCTGTACGCCGCTTCCAGAGCGATTCGAACCAGTCCTGGTCATGCAGCAGGCTGCGGGCAAAAGCCAGGGTACCCTCGCGCTGATGCCGGTTGGCGAAGGGACGAGTGTATTGTTTTAAGATACGCGGACTGATCTTCTTTTCTCCAAAAGAAGCCGGTAATACAAAACGGGCCGAAAAATTGAAATAGCGGTACAGGAAGGGCAACAGGGGACTTCGCAGCACTTTGCTCATTTTGCGGAAGGCCTCGTCGTCACGGCTGCTCCAGAGCCAGGAATTGAGGATCACCATGCGTTTTATACGTCCGGGGTGTTTCCACGCAACATCAAACCCGATGGGTCCGCCAAAATCGTGCAGTACCAGGGTAATATCCCGGAGGTCTTTATACAGGATAATTTTTTCGAGGGTGGCACTGTGGTTTTGTACCGAATAATCGTAACGCCGGGGTTTTTCCGACAGTCCGAAACCGATGTGGTCCGGGGCCACACAGCGGTGTGTATTGCGAAGATCAGCGACCAGGTGCCGGAAATCGAAACTCCAGGAGGGCGTACCGTGCACAAAGAGCAGGGTTTCGCCCGTACCTTCGTCGATATAATGCATGCGGGCCGTACCGGTGTCAAAATAGTTTGCGTGGAAAGGATATTCCTTTGTATCGAGCCATTGCGTATTCATCTTTTTTGAAACAAAGTTCGGCCCTTTCCCCGGGAAAAATCTTGGTATAAACCAACTTAAGCGCTTATTCTATTTTCATTTCACGGATGAGGCCATTTTCCGGGTCGAGTGTAATATGGTACACAAAAACCTGCGGACTGCCCGGAAAATTACCGCTGGCCTCCACCTGCATCCGGAACCGGTCTCCTTCCCCGGACACAGCGAGCAGCTTGTTCGCTATACTCAGTTTACGGTCAAAGTCAAGTTTCCAGTCCCGTATCGCTTCCCGTCCCCGGTAGGTCTTTCCCTCATCGTGGTACAGGGCATCTTCCGTAAAAACGGAAACGAAGCGTTCCGCATCCTTTGCGTCCGAAGCCGCCAGGTATTGTCCGATGGCCGGCGGAATGTTTTTCTCATTTAGCATATTCATCAAAAATTTAGTATATCCATTATTTATATTGTACGTATGGTGCCTCCGTCGATCACGTATTCGGTTCCCGTAAGATAGCCGGCACGTGGTGACACCAGGAAATTTATAAATTCTGCAACTTCCGGTGGTTCGGCCGGTCGGCCGAAGGGAATACCACCCAGGGCCTGCATCACCTGTTCCGCGGCTTCCTCTGTGCTTTTACCACTACGTTCGGATATCTCCCGCAGCATATCCAGGGAACCCTCGGTGCGGATCCAGCCCGGTGAAACGCAGAGCACACGTATTCCCTTCGGCGAAACCTCGTTGGAAAGGGCTTTGCTGTAATTAATAAGCCCGGCTTTGGCCGCGGCATAGGGCAGTGTGGAATCGTGCAGGGGAAGGCGCCCCTGTATCGACGCTACGTGGATGATAACGCCGGAACCCCGCTCCAGCATGCCGGGCAGAAAAGCCCGGTCGAGGCGCACGGGTGCCAGCAGGTTCGTGTGTAGTGTGCTTTCCCAGTCGGCATCGCTCAGTGCGGCAAAACCGCCACCCGGTGTAGAAGACCCACCCAGGTTATTAACGAGTATGTCCGGCATGCCGAAGCGTTCCAAAAAAGCTTCGGCGGCCTGCTGCGTGCCCTGTGCGGTACTCAGGTCTGCCTGTATAAAGTGCATGCCTTCCGGCAGCAAACCGGGGTTATTACGGGCACTGACCATTACCCGGGCCCCTGATTCCAGCAGTTTTTCCGCGATCGCTTTTCCCGTCCCTCTGGTTCCGCCGCTCACAAATGCGGTCTTTCCTTCCAGTTCTTTTTTCATAACTATGTTTTGCTTTACGCAACAAAGGTAGAGCGGCCTCCCGAGCGGCACAAGTAGGGAAAAACGAATAGCATAGGGAAAATTTTTTCCCTATTGCGGGTGTCTGCACATAGGTATACCTTTGTACCATGTATGCACGTAAAATTCCCCCGCAGCTGAACTGTGGCCTGGACCTGGTAGCCGAAGTACTGTATGGCAAATGGAAGATCCGCCTGCTGTGGTTCATTCACGAAGGACACCGCAGGCCGGGCGAGCTACAGCGTAAAATTCCGGATGCCTCGCGCCGGGTGTTGCACATGCAGCTGAAGGAACTGGAGGAGCATGAACTGCTGCGCAAGGAGATTTTTGCGGAAGTACCCCTGCATGTAGAATATCACCTGACGGAGTTCGGGCAGACCCTGATCCCGCTGATCGCAGGTATCGGCAACTGGGGCGATGCACATTCGGAACAACTGCGCAGGGTCATCGGGAAACGCATCCCGGGGTAGACAGCTGTGTTCATTTTCTCAGAAACCCAACCTCATTGATAAACACTACTGTAAAATTTTTCAAGCCGGAAGCGGATAAGTCCTCCTTCTCCTGAAATTCATCGTCCGGCAGACCCCGTTCATCCAAAAAACGATCGTTTTCTTTCGCGGCCGGGCCATTTGCGTATCTTTAAGCTCTTAAACATCCAAAGCATGAGAGCAATCTTTCTGAGTGTAGTGTTTTTCGCAACGGTGTTTTCCGTTACGGCACAAAAAAATCTGCAAAATGCCGTTGGCGACGTACGTGTTGTGAAAAACAACGCAGCCAGCCCGGTAAAAAACCAGGGCAATACAGGCACCTGCTGGTGTTTTGCCACCACCTCACTCATCGAGAGCCAGTGCATGCTTGCCGGTACGGCACAGCCCGATCTTTCGGAAATGTTCACCGTGCGTAACATTTACCTGGTAAAAGCCCGCAATTACCTGCTGCGCCAGGGCGATGCGCGTTTCAGCGAGGGCGGACTGGGCCACGACGTACTGTATGCCGCCCAGGTGTACGGACTCATGCCCGAATCGGCCTACAGCGGTATGAATCCCGGTAAAAAAGCTTTCGATCATTCAAAAATGGCCCCCGAACTGCAGACCTACCTGGACAGCCTGCTGAAGAAACGTCCGCTGGCCGCCGGCTGGGAAAGCGGCTTCAACGCCATTATGGATAAGCACATGGGCCCCGTACCCGCTACCTTTACATACGAAGGAAAAGAATACAATGCACAGAGTTTTGCCCGTGAGGTAGTACGTTATAATGCGAACGATTACGTAAGCATCACGTCCTTTTCGCACCATCCGTTCTACAGCTCTTTTGTGCTGGAAGTGCCCGATAACCACAGCAACGGCAGCTTTTACAACGTACCGCTGAACGAACTCATCAGCATTACAAAAAGCGCATTGGACAAGGGATACACCGTAATGTGGGATGCCGATGTAAGCAATGCCGGCTGGGTATCGAAAAGCGGTTATGCCTTTGCACCGGCCGATTCCATTACCGACCGCAAGAACCCGAACCCCGATATGAACGAAAAAAACGTGACGCAGGAATACCGCCAGCAGCTGTTCGAAAGCCTGGTAACGCAGGACGATCACCTGATGCACATTACCGGCACCGGCGTAAGCGACCAGGGCAAGAATTTCTTTATCGTAAAGAATTCCTGGGGCGATAAATCGTCAAAATTCGACGGTTACGTATATGTATCCGAGCCGTATTTTGCACTCAACACCATCAATGTAATTGTGCCGAAGGCCATACTGAGCCCCGAACTGAAGCATAAATTGCATATTCATTAAGTTATCCTGCAAACCGGAGAGATACCGGGTACGGCATCGTGCCAAATAATAACACGCAGCATCTTGACTCTGTGCGAAAAATTGTGCATATTTGAGTCAGGATGAAAACAAAAAACCTTTTACTGTTTTTTTCCCTCTTCACCCTGCTGACGGCAAGCTCTTCCGCACAACGTTACGATCGTAAGAACCAGTTTATGATCGGGCTGAAAGGCGGCGTTAATTTTACCAATCCGCTCATCAGTCAGCGCTATTCGGTCTTTGCGCCCGGCGTCAGTTCCAAACACGGCGGCGAGGCCAAGATCTACGAAAAATTCATGAAAAATATGGGCTATGGCGGCGGTGTGGCCATCAGCTACGGCATTACCCGCAACCTTACCCTTACCCTGGAAGGCCTGTTTTACCAGTACCGGCTTTCGTATACGAATAACTACGCCTGGACAGACATGCAGAGCGGCTCTTCCGTAACCCTGGACCGCACCTATTACAAGAGGCTCAATTACTTTGAAATTCCGCTCATGTTCCGCTACGATATCCTGGCACGCCGCGTATCTCCTTTTATACAGGCGGGGGTAGCCCCGGCCTTTGTACATTCGGTGCAGGCCAGCAACCGTTCGCAAATGCAGTCGTCGGCCATGCCTTCCGAACTGGAAGAACAAAGCGCCGCCACGGATGAAAAAGGCAGTTACAACCTGTTTTACCTGAGCGCCGCAGGCGGTGCCGGGCTCAGCTTTTATGCGGGGAAGACCATGTTCCTGCTCGGCGCCAACGGTCGCTATTCCATCTTACAGCCAACTTCGGACCTGCATCGTTTTTCGAACAGTAGCGCTTCCGGCAACCTGGACGTACAGGATAAATACCGCATACTGAACCTGGAACTCTATCTCAGCGTTATGTTCCCCATCGGCGGCAAATGTGCCGGGATGCCCAAATTCTTTTGACCTACGGATGCATATACTAAAATAGAGTGCGCATGAAAAAATACATATACCTCTTTTTATTCCCCTCCCTTTGCCTGCTGGCTTCCTGCCGCAAGGACAAGCTGCCCAAAAACATGGAACCGGGTTATTTTAAGGTGTACGACGACCAGGCTTCCGCAAACCGTTACCGGGTGCTGGACGTACGCGAGACCGGCGACGGCGGGGCACTGATCCTGTCGGAACTAAACGACAGGACCATTCACCTGGTTCGCGCAGCGGCCGACGGCAAACAGATGGCCGCAGCCACCATTACGAACGGCTCGCACAATCCGCTGGGTTCCCTGCTCTTTATTAACGGGGCTTATTACGTAGGCGCCATGGACGAGACCGGTCTGTTCGCACGCATTATACGTGTAGACGAAAATTACTGCTCGGCCATATCCTCTGCCGATCTCAACGGCTTACTGTATCCCCTGGCCTTTTCGGAGATCGAAGACGGCAGCATACTGCTCCTGAGCTACGACCGTACCAATTACCGCTCGCAACTGTCGCGCGTTATGCCGGACGGACAGGTGATCTGGACGCAGAACGCCAATGTGAACCAGGACACCGAAACGCAGATCGTGGCGCACCTGAACGGTACCGGCAAACGCTATCCTTTTTACACGGCCGCCTGGAACGATAGATACGTGGCCAACTGCTTCTATAATTACAGCTTTTCGTTCCTGACCTTCAGCGCTTCGGCCCAGGATGCCATTTACAACGGCAGTAATTACAACTCGGGGACTTCGGCCATGTATGCCCTGGAGAACGGGAACGCCGCCATTGCCCGTTTTTCGTTCGGACAATCGTACCTGCAGCCTTCTTTTACAGCGGCCCCAGGCGTGGTAGACCTTACCGACAATATGGGCGGGGCCCTGATCGACGATGCCGCCGCAGATTCAGATTTCCGTTTCGGCAAGATCGTGATCGACAACACAAACTATACTGCTTATGCCTACAATACCCAGAACGGGCGGGTATGCCTTTCCCTGCTGGATGAAAGCGGCAGCCTGAAGGCACGTAAATATTTCGGCAATGGAGAAAACCCGCTCAGTATCGGCAATTTCAGGGCTACGGCTGATAAGGGACTGATGCTGGCCGGCAGTTTCCGGGTAGCCGGCAGCTTTGCACGGCCTGCCCTGTTCAAGCTGAACGAAAAAGAACTCTACGAAATAGTCGGCCTCGATTACGAAAAGGCCCAGAAGGAATAACTCCTGTTACATTTAACGAACTACCACAAATTTGGTCATGGCCCGGTTGCGCCGGGTGGATCCCTGTATCACCAGGTAATACAGGCCAGGCGCCCAGGTTGAAGCGTCGATATCGAGCGTTTTGTTACCCGGAGTCTGGTAGGCCAGTGAACGCTGTATAACGGCCGTACCGCCTTCGGAGTAGACCGTGAACGTATAGTTATCACTTTCGGTCAGCTTATAGCGTACCACCGCCGTGCCCGAAGAAGGATTAGGGCTTACCGACATACCGGGGCTGTCTTTCTGCGCTTCTTCATTGCCCACCCATTTACAGTCGATGATGTCCAGGCGGGAATCTACCCATTCGGTAAAGGCCACGTGCTGTAAGGCCGATACGTCCGCGCCGAGCCAGTCCATTACCAGGGCCGTCATTACCTGGCGATAGTCGATCTGCATCGGCAGGTTGCCCCCCTGCAGGTCAGTGGCCGAAGGATTGGTGCCGAACACACCTCCTTTTACACAGTTACCAAATACAAAGAGCGGAGCGGCATCGCCATGATCGGTGCCGTAGCTGGCATTGGAAGCGATGCGCCGCCCGAATTCCGAGATGGTGGCGGTAACCACACGATCGCCCAGTCCCAGCTGCTGCAGGTCGTTATGAAAAGCCTGCACGGCCGAAGAAATATGATACAGCAATGCGGCATGTGAACCCATGGTTGTATCGTTTTCCAATACCTGGTTGGCATGTGTATCGAATCCGCCTATACGGCAGAGGAAGATCTTGGTACGGCTGCCGCCGCTGAGCAGACGGGAGACGATCTTAAGCTGCGGGGCCAGGTGGTTGCGGAGGGAGCCCTGCGGAGCCAGGTGCGGGTAAATTTCGGGGTACACTACTGAAGAATTGTTCCCGGCCAGGTAGGTATCGCGCAGGCGCTGGGCGTACACATTGCCCTGCTGTTCCATTTCGGCAATGTATCGCAATTCGTCACCCGCGTAATTATCCGGGAAATTGTACAGCGGATCGGTACCCACGCTGTTGATGAGGTTATAAAAGGCCACCGGGTCCTGGATGCCCAGGGATACGGGAATCCCGTTGCCCTTGTGAAAGGCCAGCGAAAGGCCGGAACCGATCTCCAGGGCCAGCGGATCGGGCATATCCGGGCTGGGGTAACCAGCCGGGTAATTGGGGTAGTAATAATCGAGATAGCGTCCCATCCAGCCGGAGGCAAGGTAATCGTCGTAATTACCGCCCATGAACCAGATATCGCGGCTGCGGAAGTGCGAAGCGTTCAGGTTTTCGTAGGATACGTTCTGTACCAGGGCCATTTTTCCCTGGTCGTACAGGGCCTTGGCACCCGTCATATCGGTATGCAGCCCTACTTTGCGCGCATCTTCCAGCGAATTATCGAGCGTAATGTATTTACGGGCCCCGCTCTGCGGAATGGCGATATTGGGCCGCACGTTGTAGTACGCGCCGTAATTGTTTACGGGGATCACGGTATTGAGCCCGTCGTTGCCCCCGTGCAGCTGCACGATCACCAGCACGCGGTCGTTGAGCGAAGACGCTGCCCAGGCTGTGAGCAGGTTGTTCACCGGGTTGGCAAATACAGGCATACCGCCCAGTAAAAGCGGGCCTGCCGATGCGGCCGATGTGGTACGTAAAAAATCTCTTCTCTTCATCCGTAGCGTGTTTTAAATGATCTGGTATTCGGGGCTCTGCGTCATGGCGATAAAGAGACGTTCGAGCGGTACACGCACCGAAGTGTCGATACCGTTGTTTACATAATCGTTCCATTCGGTCTGCCAGGCAGCCGGCGTCAGTGTATCCAGGAACACATCATCCCGGAAGAAAGTACGTCGGGCCGCATCCGGCGTAACGGGGAACAGGAGTCCGATCAGCTCATCGAGAAGAATGTCCGGGTCTGCGGGGTTACTGATGTTTACCTTTACCCAGTGTACAAAATTGAAGTTGATGCCGGGAATACTGTCGCCCAGCAGCAGTTCGAAGAATTTGTAGCGTTCGGCCAGGTAATTGGGCGTTATCCAGCAGCGGTTGAACATCGGGAACTGGTAATAGGCCTCGTAACCGGCCACATCGTAAGGCTGGTACATATCCATACCCTGGCGCCCGAACGATGCGTGTATGGCATCCAGGGCAGCGTGGAAGCTGGCATTATCGGTAGCCTCATCAGGCAGCGGAATATCAAAGGTATTAAGGGCATTCAGCACCACTTCGAGCGGCGATTTAATAATGGATCCGTATACATCGTTCTGCGGAACGGCATCGTCCTCATCGAAGAAATGTTCGCTGCAGAGCAGGGTTTTCAGGGTCGGCATCAGCAGGTAGCCTGAATTTTTGAACTGCTGTGCCAGGGGCACGATGATATCGTTTTCGACCTCGGTTGTTATGTTATAGTATACAAAGAAACGGTACAATTTCCGGATGATATACTGTGCCGCATTGTCCTGGTTGAAGACCATATCGATGAACTGGGTAAGCTCGTTCTGTGCCGAAGTTACCGAGTTGTCGGCACTGGTAATGACCGTATTCTGGAACGATGCACTGAAGTTCTTACTGCCAAGTGTGTGTTGCTGCGCCGTGGTGCCGTTGCCCCGGAGTTTACCGCAGGGCAGGCCTGTAACGGGGTCGAGTGTGGCGTAGGTGCTCTCGTCGGTGGTCCATCCGGTAAGCAGGGCCGTAGCGCTCTGTACATCCTGCTCGGTAAAGGTGGTGTAATTACCGGGGCCGGCCGGAGCGCCCTTACCTACGGTGAACAGTTCGAAAAACTCCCGCGCGAAATTCTCCTGCGGGGCGCCGGAAACATTGTACTTTCCGTCCAGGTTCGAAAGCATGGCGTTATCGATGACCACGGCCCGGGTCAGGTCTTTGAAACTGCCCGTGGTATAATAGCGGTACAGGGCCAGCTGGTAATACACCGAATCGGTCCTCGGTACCCGTTCTATGATGGTCGGGAAATGTGTATGCAGGTAGAAAACAATACGTTCATGGATATTCGCACCCGAGTTTTTCAGCTGCGCCGTCCACCAGTGCAGCAGGTACTGTTGTAGTTCGAAGCCTTCGGAGAGCGGGGTGCCTCCGATCCATGTAACCAGTGGTGATGACAAGGGCTCAAGCGGGGGAGTAACGGCAGGCGGCACCTGGAAAAGCAGGTCCACGGCATCGGAAGCCGTAAGATTTGCAAACTGCTGGCGTGTGGCTATGTTATATCCGAAGACCGTACGCCGCAGCAGGTGCGATGCCCTGGTATTGCCCAATACTCCCGTAACCGGGTTCAATGAAGCCATAAGTGCATCTGGATTATGTACGGGTAAATATAGGAATTGCTTTGATACTCCGGACGGCGGCTGCGGATTTTTTAATACGGCCGCGGAAAGAATAAAAAAAACCGGCGCAAAGCCGGTTAATTCATTATGGACTTGAGAAAAAATACGAGGATCGTATCCTGTACAATAATTGGCCGTCTAATGTACGGCGTCTGCAGCCGGGCTGCACGCACTTGTTAGTTATCGGTAAAGATGTTTAGTTTACGGGCGGCGCACCACAAAACTGCGGCCGGCCATGATACCCGGTCCTTCCAGGCGCATATGGTACATACCCGGGCTCAGCGCCGAAACGTCGAGCTGTATGCCGCTCGTTCCTTTTGCCGCGACGGGCACTGCGACCTGCCGTCCCGAAATATCGTACACCCGGATATGCAAACCGGCCGGTACCGCGTTATTCCCGAAGGAGAGCGTAACAAAACCCGGGGCCGGATTGGGGTACAGCGTTATTTCCTGTATATCCGTGCCGTCAAGACCTGCATCGCCGGCCACCGTTACCTGCGTGCAGAGTGAATCGGCTCCGCAGCCGTTCTCCGCCTTCAGGCATACCTGGTAGCTGCCCGCAGCCGCATATACGTGCGTGGGTGACTGGGACGCGTCGCTGCTGCCGTCCCCGAAGGTCCAGTACCAGCTGTCGGCTCCGGAAGAAAGATTGGTAAAGCTTACCCCGAAAGCCGTATTGGAGTGTGTAAAACCGGCATCCGGCAAAGGACACAACACCTGCAGCTCCGTACACACGGTATCGCTGCCGCAGCCGTCGAAAGCCACCAGGCAGATGGTATAGGTGCCGGTATCTGTATAGGTATGGGCCGGGTTCTGCAGGGTAGACGTACTGCCGTCCCCAAAATCCCAGTACCAGGCGGTAGCCCCGGCCGACTGGTCGGTACAGTTTACCGTAAGCAGGGAATCATCGGTACTGAAACCGGCATTTACCGATGCAATACAGGCATCATAGCAAACCGTGATGCGGATGTGATCTATATACGAAGTTGTAACGCCTCCGCAGGTATAGTCAATATTGGCAAAGAAGAGTCCGAAGCCACCGGAATTGATATCCGCCGGGGTCCAGGTAGTTCCCCAGAGGTCGGTACAGCTTCCGTAGGTTACATAGGTATCGGTATAGGGCCAGGGCGTGCCGGACTGTGCGCCGCTGCTGCCCGTTTCCACGCCGTTCTTCAGCAGGCGCAGCCCGTTGTCCTGGATATTGCTTCCCGGACTGGCGCGTTTTTCGATCTCTACAATGATACCGGTAATGGTGGCCGCAGCCGGGATGGAAAAACCCAAACTGTCCACCCGCAGGCAGGACGTATTGGCATCGCAGCAGGCACAGTGGTTTGCCACAGCATACACATCGTCAGATTTAAGCGTTTCCACGGATGGGGCCAGGTTAAGCGAGCTGCCGTAAGAGAACGAACAGTTACCGTTGGCCGAATGCCCCGGGCTCAGTGGCCCCTGCTGAACCTGGGCCAGGAGCGGCATACAGAAGAATATACAAAAAGCGGTGATGAGCGTACATGGACGAAACGTAGATATACCTCTCATTTTGTGTAAGATATTGGTTAAGGAAATTCAAGATACTTATTTTTTCCGGCTTTAGTCTGATTTTTATACTTCCCGCCGGGTAAATTTTATATTTGTAATAGAAAAAACAGTGTATGGAGAATCCCATCGGCAAAGTAGCCATAACCGGCGCCGGCGGCCACATAGGTATGGCCATTATGGAGGAGCTGGACCGGCGGAAAATTGCCTATAAAGTACTTATCCGGAGCAATGAGGAATTTTTCCGGGCAAGAGGTACCGAGTTTGTCCGCGGCAGTATCAACGATCCGCAGACTGTGGCCGAACTGCTCGATGGCTGTGACGCACTGATACACTGCGCCGCACTCATCAGCATAAACGGCGATAAACACGGACTGGTGCACAAGACCAATGTAGAAGGTGTGCGTACCATTATGCAGGCCGCGCTGGACAAAAAACTGCGCCGGGTGCTGCATATTTCCAGCATACACGCCTACAATCCGTATCCGCGGCACGAAGCACTGGACGAACAGCGCGACTTTGTGAACGACCGGGCCTTTGCCTACGACCGCAGCAAGCGCGACGGGCAGCGTGTGGTGCAGGAATTTGTGGCCAAAGGATTACCAGCCATTATCCTGAACCCCACTTCGGTGATCGGTCCGCCCGAACTCAAACTTTCCCTACAGGGCAAGGCCATACGCGATATATACCTGGGCCGTATCCCCGCTATTTTCCGGGGCGGTTTCGACTGGGTAGACGTGCGCGATGTGGTTACGGCCATCTGCAATGCGCTGAATATGGGCAAAGTGGGCGAAAGTTACCTGCTGAGCGGCACCTACCATTCGCTGAAAGAAATTGTACAGATGGTAAGCGACATCAAAGGACGGCGTATCCGTACGCTTACCGTACCCGCATGGACGGCCAAAGCCGGGCTGCCTTTCGTGGCCCTGCAGTCGAAGATCAGCGGACGGCCACCGCTGTATACCATGGAATCCATCGAAATTTTACAGCACAGCAATATGCGCGTCAATAATAACAAGGCCCGCAAAGACCTGCTGTTCAACCCCAGAACCTGCCCCGAAACCCTGCGCGACCTGGTGGCGCACCTGAAAGAACTGGGCGAAATAAAAAATTAAATCATGAGCAGTACTCAATACGTTTACATTGCAGCCGCCTGGATAGGCATAGGCATCATTACCTTTTTTGTGCTTTTGTGGAAAACCGCACCCTACGGCCGGCACAGCCGCAGCGACTGGGGCCCGATGATCAGCAATAAACTGGGCTGGTTCTTCATGGAATTTTTTGTGCTGGTGGTGCTCTGGTCCTTCCTGCTTTATTTTAAGACAGACTGGAATATTCCCGTTATACTTATCGTAAGTTGTTTTAGTTTCCACTACATCAACCGCAGCATTATTTTCCCGCTGCGTATAAAGACCCAAGGCAAAAAGATGCCCGTGGTGATCATGCTCTCCGGCATGAGCTTCAACCTGATGAACGGCTTCCTGATCGGGTATTTCCTGACGCATTTTGCCACGTATGACAACAGCTGGCTGGGCGATCCGCGCTTTATTGCCGGAATGCTGCTGTTCCTGGGCGGAATGTACATCAACTGGAAAAGCGATACAATGCTTATTTCGCTGCGCAAACCGGGTGAAACAGGTTATAAGATCCCACGCGGATTCCTGTTCAACCGCATCTCCTGTCCCAACCTGTTTGGTGAAATTATAGAATGGGGCGGCTTTGCCCTGCTTACCTGGAGCATGCCCGGACTGGCCTTTTTTGTGTGGACCTTTGCCAACCTGGTGCCGAGAGCGCTCTCGCACCACAACTGGTATGTGCAGAAATTTACCGATTATCCCGCCGAAAGAAAAGCGGTGCTGCCGGGCCTGTGGTAATTACAGTTTACTGATCTCGAAGGTAGGATATCCTTTTTCGCCCTGGGCATTTACAAAGCTCAGGAAACGCATTTTGTAGTACTCGCCTTTGCGGTCGCGCACCATATACACGTAAGGCTCTACTTCGTAGGTCTGGGTATCGAAATTGAATTTTTTCCAGTTGTAGCCCATGGCATTCAGGTGCGGATCGAAGGTATAGGAGGCCAGGCTGGCCGAAGTTACCTGGTCAAAATCGATATTGCCCGAATCCACGGCGGCTTCCAGGTTTCCGTAGGCATTGAACAGGATACCGTTCACGCTGTACCATTCAAAATCGATACCGTTGTCGTAATAGGCCCGGTCGGTATACTGGGTAAAGATCAGGTCAAAGGTATTGCGCATAGGTTCTACGGTAACAAATTTACCGCCGTCCTTAAAGCTGAAGAACGTAAAGTTGTAGTCGCTGTTCTTCGCTACGCTAAAGGTCTTTACGCCGCTGCCGTTCAGCTCGGCCACCTCAAAACGGTAACTGTCGGTACTGCTGCTCAGCATTTTTATCTTTTTATAGCCGATGGGAGTACCCAGGGTAGTTACGCCCAGGTCCAGGATATGCACCTTATCGCGGTTGCTGCCGGACGATCTGATGTCCATGGCGGTACCTCCGGCAAGTTCATAATCGTCGTAACGCCAGTCGCTTTCGGCCGTCGGTGCGGTAGAAGCCAGGCTGATGTCGGTATCCTCGGTAATGTACACCCGCATTTTTTTGGCGCTGTTGATCTTGGCATCCCAGTCGCCCGTTACCACGTTCGAAAAAGACAGGTCCCAGCTCTCACGGTGGTTCTGTCCCACAAAGGAATTCGTTTCCATGTCGTAATACACCTGCATGGAATAATCGCTTTTGGTGGCCGCCGTGTTGGTGATGCCCGTCAGCGGTTTGTAATCCACGGGCTTGTCTTCCTTAAAGCAGGAGCTAAAGAGCAGCAGCCCCGAAGCGAGCAGGATCATGTTGCGGAATGCGTTCATTTTGTAAATGTGTATTTAACCGATACGGCAAAGGTACGTCCGTAGCTCTGCGGAAGCGAGCCCGTAGCACCGCCGTGCACGCCGGACGACTGGGTGCCCGATTGCAGTACATTGGTTACATTAAACAGGTTTTTACCATATACCCCGATCAGCAGGCTTTCTTTAAAGAAGCTTTTCTGAAGGCTGAGGTCCAGGGTATGAAAGTCGTGCAGTTTGCCCTGGCGTATATTATTCTGCCCGTCGGTATAGAAGAAGGGCGCGGCACCGGTGTATTTATAGAATGCCGAAGCGCTGAGTTTCCATTTGGGAACGGTATAGCTCACATTCAGGCGGCCTTCGGGGGTAAACAGGAAACGGTCGGGCGTGTTGGCGGCATCCGGTATAGCCGTATTGATGCCTACGTAAGATCCGCCGGCCTGTACGTTCAGGTTACGGTAACTGAAGGTAGACGTAAGGTTGATGCCCGTACTCTGGAAACGGCCGATGTTCACGTTCTGGTAAATCGGCTGGGCTCCAGGGGCAATAGAATCAGTATAGGCCAGGGTGATGCGGTCGCGGATGTTATTGTAGAATATACTGGGTTCCAGTGTAAAGGCATAGCGTTTCTTGTTCATTTTAAAGGTGAGCATGAACAGGAAATTGTCCGAGTTCTCGGCTTTCAGGTTCTCGTTACCGATAATGTAGTGGTTTACGTCGATGAACTCAAAATACAGCTCTTTAATGTCCGGCGCCCGGAAGCCGCGGCTCCAGGTAAAACGCATGGTCACGTATTTATGCGGTTTGTACATGGCACTGAACGAGGGGATCGGCGGCGCTTTGTAGCGGGTGTTGTACCCGTAGCGGAAACCCGGTTTCAGGGTAAGTTTGCCCCAGGCGGTGTATTCTGCCGAAGCAAACAGGGCATAATCGCCTATATTCTGCGTGGTATCTTTAATGCGCAGGCCTTTACCCCAGTCGTGGCTGAGGTCATAACCCACCTGTACGTTCAGTTTTTCTGAAGAGCTTACATAGGTGTAGATACCGCGGGACATGATCTGCTGAAAGGCATCGAAGGTACTGTCGGTAACGGTGCGGTCCAGGGTTACCAGGTCTTTCAGCACTACATCGCGCTGGCGTACAAAACCGTTGTGGGCCAGGGTAATGTCCAGGTTATGGCGCTGTTTAATGGAGCCCTGCAGGAAAATAGCATTGCTGTACCGCTGCGTGGTATAATATTCGTCGAGCGCGGCCACGTTAAAAGGCGCAATAGGCTGCCCTTTGTTCTCTACTTTTTCATGAAAATAATTACCCTGGTAACGCAGGGTAAGTCCCTTGAAGGCGTAGGAATAGGAAAGTCCGCCGAAGATCTGGCGCTTGGGTTTCCATTGCAGGGTACGCCCGCTGAGGGTATCGGGGTTAAAGCCGTCGAAGAAATAACGGCCGCCGTCGGCGCGGAAGGTATGTTTCTTTTTACGGTAGCTTACAAAAGCATCGGCATTGTAGCGGCCCACGGTCTCGTAAAAGAGCGAAACCCCGGCCTGTACCTGGTCTTTTTTCGGTTTTTTGGTAATTATATTGATGATGCCACCCAGTGCATTGGTCCCGTACTGTACGGAGGCCGGGCCCTGGATCACTTCAATGCGTTCCACGTTTTGCATGTTGATCTGGCTCAGATCCACGTTCCCGTTCAGGCGGCCGATCACGGGCACGCCGTCGATGAGGATTTTCACGTTTTCGCCGCCTACACCGCCCATGGTAAGCGATGAACCCAGGATATTATCCTTGGAAAGGCGTATGTTCAGTTCGTTCGAAAGCACCTGGTCCAGGGAAACGGCGCCCTGCTGTTCGATGCGTTTGGCGTCGATCACGGTTACTTTCTGCACCGAATTGTCCTGGCCCTGGGGCACAAAATTCGATGTAATGGTAATGGGGTTCATGATACCCGTGGCCGGATTCAGGCGCACGGTATTTTCGCCGGCCTGCAGGGGGATGTTCTGCTGGTATTTTTCAAAGGAAAGGTGACTTATGGTAATCTGTGCCGTGGTTCCCGGCTGGATGGCAATGGCGCACACCCCGTTTTCGTCGGTAGTACAGTATCTTTTATGCTCATTCTGTACCAGGGTTACGTGCGCAGCAAAGACCGGCGATCCGTCCTGTGCACTCAATACTTTTAAAAGATTCTGGGCCGGAGCAGTTCCGACCCAGAAAATTCCTGTAACACAATAAACAATATAAAAAACTACGTTTTTCACTTTTCTTATTTACGGATCATCAGCTTTTCGGTTTTCACGGTAATACCGTCCGTAAGCTTTACTATATACATTCCGTTTGTAAGGCTGTTCAGGGGCAGTTGCCACTGGTTGATGCCGGCGCTGGCAGCTTTGCTTTCGTTGAGCACGAGGCGGCCGCTCATATCCAGTACCTGCAGTTGCATTTTAGCGTTGTTCAGTGCAGTGAATACGATCTGTGCATTATCGGTAGCCGGGTTCGGGAACAGGGCTACGGCGGGGATGGTGCTGTTCGGCTCTTCTACCGATACGGTACCTACCTGGCGTTTTTCGAATTTGTATTTAGCGCTGCCTGCACCTACAAATTTTGTGAAGCGCAGCTGCCAGATGTTACCCGGTACGTCTTTAATGAAATAGCTCAGCGAATCAAATACCACCCACTGGAACGTATTATAATCGAGTTCTTTCCATTTGTCACCCATTACATTAATGTAATCAGCGCTCAAGGTATAATCCAGGTAGTCGGCATCATCGGCAGGAATACCTTCGGCTTTTACCAGCTCAATACCTTCGTTGGCAAGTACACCGGTTACGGCCAGACCGTAGTTCGGACTTGCAGGATCAGATTCTACATAACGTGTAAATACCAGGTCGAACGTGGTTTTATCCGGTTCATCGTTTGTTGTCTGATCGGTAGCGAAGGTATAATAGATAAAGTTTTTGGCCGTCAGACCCTGTTTAGAGATCGTTTTGGTCTGCTGGTTAGATCCATCCAGATCAGCAATCCAGATCGTATAGGCAGAAGTAGTAGCGCTCAGGGAACGGATCCAGATACGTTTCCATACACCGGCAGATGTTTTGAAAACAAATACTTTGTTACCTGTTACATCATGGGTAGTGCTGTTGTACATACCCCAGCCGTAGTTCGGGTGACCGGTAGCTCCGGCTTCGAACGCAGAGCCCGTCCAGGTTTCATCAGAATCGATACAGGGAGTAAGTGTTGGTGTTGAACCTGTATAGATACCGGTAGTATCGATGTTACCATACCACACATTGGTATCTCCGCTGCATTTAAACAGCTGGGCACCGAAAGCACCATTTATACGGATAGAAGCTGAATACGATGCAGCTGTATAAAACTCCAGGTCACGGGTATTGAAAGTGACCGTTCCTACTTCGCCATTGGCCAGACTGTAGAATACTCGGTTTTTATAGTTAGGGGAAGTACCTGTTGTTACAGAATCTGCAACCCACGCCTGTCCGAACAGACCGTTCAGGGACGCCAGGGCGGCAATCGAAAGTAGAACTTTTTTCATTATATTAATCTTTAAGTGTAAGACGGGGACAAAGGTATACCTGTCCTGCCCCGTCTGCAATGCTCACTTTTAGGTAAATTGGTACCTAAGATTAGGTAAGGGCTGTACCACAATGAGGTAACAAAAAAGAGCCCGAAGGCTCCTCTCTTAATATATTTTCATGTATATGTTACCTGGATACGATCATTTTCTTTGTATCTGCCAGTTTACCATTAACAATTAATGAATATACGTAAATATCTGCGCTGAGCTCTCCGGAACTCACAACAACGGTATGTTCTCCAGCCCCTGCGAGGGGGATTTCTTTCAGCTTCACACCTGCGATACTGTAGAACACCATACGTGCTTCCATAGTGCCTTCCGGTAACAAACAGCGAATACGCGTACTTTCCCCGAAGGGATTGGGTTCATTCTGGAAAAGCTGAGCCTCTACACTCTGCTCAGTATCAGGCACTCTTCCCGCATTCATCAGTACGCGCACCTGCTCTTCAAGCTTTTCAATACGCAGATTCTGCTGCTCAATAATATCCTGTTGCTCCTTGATGCCTTCGCTAAGGTATGGGATAATGCCCGTGTAGCGAATGGACAGGTAGCCGTCATCCCCTATACTTACAAGGTGTGGCAATACGTTCTGCATATCCTGAGCTATAAAACCCGAATGTTCTTTATCATCAAAACGGAATGCTTCAAAATCGTCCTTTTTAAACCGGTAGGTTACCCCCGAAAGGCGCCGGATCACCGAAAGCGCATTTCCGATAGGGACAATATTCTGCTTAAAACGTTTATCAGATCCCTCCGTAAGCGTTGTAGAACAATAAATGCTGCCGTACACCTGTAAATTATACCCGGAAGAAGGTGCACCTCCCACTCCAAAATTACTGTTCGTGTATATACCACCGGTGCTGTATGCATTCAGTTCCTGTCCGCTGTTAAAACGCAGGTAATTGATGCCGTGCACCCCATTGTTGTTCATCAGCAGGTTTGTCGTGGCGGTATGATTACCCAGGTTATCTTTGAAAGAAACCAGGCTTACCGCATTCCCACCTGAAATACTGAGATTATTACCGCTGAGGCTGAGCGTTTGCATCAGGGGCGCCAGGCTTACCGTATTACCGTCGGAAATAGAGAGATTGGTCCCGCCGAAACTGAGCGTCTGGTTTGTAAGCGCCGGCAGCGCCTGTGAAGAAAGCAGTCCGTTGGCATCAGTTATCACCATACGGGTACCCGTACCCGCCAGGGACGCAATACGCATATCTCCATTCACGTGTAGTTTTGCAGACGGATTCTGTATTCCAATGCCGACCTTGCCGTCCATATTCAGTTTCAGTACAGATAGTACCGGACTTGAATACGTAGTACTCAAGAAATTATCATCACTAAGGACGTATGAAGAACGAAAATCCATCCCCGGAACATTTTCAGCAGAAGGTGTTGTAAGCAGATTGGATACTACAGAAATATCCCACAGGTTCGAAATAAGGCTTTCTTCATTTACAAAACTCGGCTGAATATTGTTAATCCTTACATAGCGTATGGAACTGTAAGGGGTACCGAAAGCCGTAGCATTCCGGAATTCAAGTTTGGCCGCTAACGGACTACTTGTTCCGATTCCGGCATTTCCCGAAGTAGGAAATGTGTTCTGGGCAAAAAGCGTTGCATGGGTGAAGAGCGTTCCTGCAATCAAAACGTGTATTTTCATAATATAGATATTACACAAATTCTCCGCATAGCGGAAGCAGAGAGTTCCTGTCCTGCAACAGGAGTGCAAACTATTTATGAAAGAGGGGGCAAACGTTTTCCTTTCCGGAAAAAGTGAGGATAAAATTCTAATAGATCGGAATAACCTCCGTGATCGTCTCGCCCGGTTTTACCTTTACAATACCCGAACCGATCTTGGAACCCTTGCTCACGTCACAGTTCAGTACCTGGTCAACCGGCACTTCCTCCAGTGTGGTATAATCTGCCTGATCGTACAGGGCCAGACCATTGTAGTCCGTGGTCATCGTTTCATCCACGTCTTTCTGGTGCAGGTGTACCGTAGCATTCGGCACACGCAGCTTGGTAATACCGTCGATCACAATGATACGCGCAATACCGTGACGCGGCTTTTTGTAGCACGAAGTGCTGGTAGCGGCAAATACAACGAGGACAGTGAGTGCAAGTAGTTTCAGACTGCTTTTCATAACACGATTGCAAAAGTTATTTCTACAAATATAAATATTCATTTGTATTAACGAATATTAACCCTTAAAATTCACTGCTTTCAGGCGTGGGCGGCCCGCAGGCCCTGTTCACACGCTCTCCCGGCTATACGCTCAGGCCCGTGCCGGGGCCTTCCGCTGCTATCCGGCACGCAGCATTGTTCCCCCATACCCGGTATCCGCCCCGGCTGCGCCCCGAAACATTTTGGCCGTACCGTTCTGTATTTTTGTACTTTTGTGCGTCATTTTTCCATCTATATGCAGGATATCATTCAACAGCTACAGGCCGAAGTCGATGCCTTTGTTATTTCGGATGCCGCCACCAAGGAAGCATTCCGCCTTACATTCCTCTCTAAAAAGGGAAGCATCTCCGCGCTGTTCGACGATTTTAAAGCCCTGCCCCCCGATCAGAAACGCAGCCTGGGCGCCCCGCTGAACGTACTTAAGAAGAATGCCGAGGAAAAATGGAATTCAGCCGAATTCAGCCAGGCCAAAAGCAGCGCTTCCGATGTAGACCTCTCCCGCCCCTCCGGCTTTATGCCCTCGGGCAGTATTCACCCGCTCAACCTGGTAAAACATGAACTCATCGGCGTTTTCCAGGGCCTGGGTTTCGAAGTGGCCACCGGTCCGGAGATCGAGACCGACTGGCATAACTTTACCGCGCTCAATATGCCCGAAGATCACCCCGCCCGCGATATGCAGGACACCTTCTTTGTGCAGACCGACCCGGCCATCGTACTGCGTACGCATACCTCGCCCGTGCAGATCCGCACCATGCTCAGCCAGAAGCCGCCCATCCGCATTATTGCGCCGGGCCGTGTGTACCGCTGCGACAGTGACGCCACCCACTCCCCGATCTTCCACCAGATCGAAGGACTGTACATCGATAAAAAAGTAAGCTTCGCCGACCTGAAACAGGTACTCTACTACTTTGTAAAAGAGATCTTCGGCGACGACGTAAATATCCGTTTCCGCCCCAGCTTCTTTCCCTTTACCGAACCTTCGGCCGAAATGGACATCGAATGGGTAAAGAACGGCGAAAAACGCTGGATGGAGATCCTGGGCTGCGGTATGGTAGACCCCAATGTGCTGCTCCACTGTGGCATCGACCCCGAAGAATATACCGGTTTTGCCTTCGGACTGGGTGTAGAGCGTATCTGCATGCTTAAATACGGCATCAGCGATATACGCCTGTTCCTGGAGAACGATCTGCGCTTCCTGCGCCAGTTCGCTACCGAAAAACTGGTTTAACCCATATCTATACTAAAATTGTCGGCATCCGCCGCAAAGGGAAATTTCTGCCGGAACGTTTCCAGCTCCTGCCCGTCTAAAACGGCCTGTATCCAGGTTTCGCGGAACGCACCTGCCTTTGCCAGGGGCTTACCGAAAAAGTCGAGCACCACACTGTCGCCCGCATGCAGTACATCGCTGCCGTCCTTCCCCACCCGGTTCACACCGGCTACATAGGCCTGGTTCTCAATGGCACGGGCTATCAGCAGCTGTTTCCAGGCATAGTTGCGCCGCTCGGGCCAGCTGGCCACGTACAGCAGCAGATCGTAATCCGCTTCCGCAGTACGCCTTGAAAATACCGGGAACCTGAGGTCGTAACAGATCAGCGGCAGTACCCGCCAGCCTTTGTATTCAATGATGGTTTTAGAATTACCGGCCGTGTAATGTTCATTTTCCTTAGCCAGGGAAAACAAATGCCGCTTGGAATAGGTCTGGCAGATGCCGTCGGGCTGCACCCAGTAAAAACGGTTAAAGAAATCTTCGTCTTCCCGGGTAATAAAACTGCCGCAGACCACTTTACCGTACTGACGAGCCCATTGCAGCATACGGTCGTATGTTTCGCCCACGGGTTCTTCGGCCAGGGCTTCGGCACTCATGCTGAACCCCGTGCTGAACATTTCGGGAAGTACCCATACATCGGCATCCTGCGGCGCGACGGACAGCCATTTGTCCTCTATATGGGCCAGTGTCCGTAATTTATCCTCCCACAGGGGGGCAAACTGTAAAAGGGCTATATTCAGATCCTGCATAAAATATCCGCTGCTTTCTTAAGTGTATCATCGTTTTTGGCAAAGCAGAAACGCAGCATTTTTTCGTCCCGCTTGTCCGTGTAAAAAACCGAAAGGGGAATAGAGGCTATCTTATGTTCGCGGGTAAGACGCATGGCAAATTCCAGGTCGTTCTCCTCGCTTATCTTCTTATAACAGATGTTCTGGAAGTAGGTGCCGCTGGAGGCTTTGGCCGTGAAGCGCGAAGCTTTCACGGACTGCAGGAACAGGTCGCGCTTGGCCTGGTAAAAGGCAGAAAGGCCTTTCAGATCGTCGTAACGGGCCAGCATTTCGGCAAAAGCATACTGCATGGGCGTATTCACCGCAAATACATTGTACTGGTGCACCTTGCGGAATTCGGCCGTAAGTGCTTCCGGGGCCAGTACATAGCCTATTTTCCAGCCGGTGGTGTGGTAGGATTTGCCGAAGGACGACACCACGAAACTGCGGCCGGCCAGTCCGGGAAAACGGGCTACGCTCTGGTGCTCGTAACCGTCGAACAGGATATGTTCATATACTTCATCGCTCAGTACAATGATGTCCGTTCCCAGCAGCAGTTTTTCCAGCTTCTGCATATCGGCGGCATTCAGGATGCTGCCCGTGGGATTATGCGGTGTATTGATGATGAGCATTTTGGTGTTCTTGGTAATGAACTTGCGCACTACGTCCCAGGGCACCGAATAATCGGGCGCCGTAAGCGGAACGTGTTTGCAGATACCGCCCGCCAGCTCCACGGCCGGGGCATAGCAGTCGTAAGCCGGCTCCAGTATGATCACTTCGTCTTTGGGGCGCACTACCGACATAACCGCAGTAAAAATAGCCTGCGTGGCACCTGCCGTAACCGTGATCTCGGTTTCGGGGTTATAGGAGGCCGAATAGAACGCTTCGGTCTTGGCCGCAATACGCTCGCGCAGCAGCGGAAGGCCGGCCATAGGTGCGTATTGGTTGTGCCCCGTCTTCATGGCTTTCTTAACCTCGTTCAGCAGGGCCGGGTCTGCCTCAAAATCCGGGAACCCCTGCGACAGGTTCACGGCATTATGCTCCCGGGCCAGGGCCGACATAGTTGTAAATATCGTGGTCTTGATGGAAGGGAACTTGGTAGAGTGATGAATGGAAAGTTGCATGAATTTGGGTATCTGTTCTACAAATTAACGTAAAACGGCCTCCTTTCGGTTCACACGTTAATAACTTTTATCCTAAGATTCGTTAACGTTACGGCCCCTGTTTATGCAAAAAACGGACTCCCTGTACAATAGGAAGTCCGTTCAGTGAGGCGGGAAAAAGTATCCCTTATTTTTTCAGTACCACGCGCTGTGTGCGGGTAATATTGTCGTGTGTAAAGCGCAGCATGTAGATGCCTTCGGCGTAAGCGCTCATATCGTAGCTGCGGGTAGCATTCCCGGCAGAAGGATAAACCATTTCGCTGAAGAGAACGGCGCCCGTAAGGTTCAGCATTTCCACTTTGATCTCGCTGGTGTTGATACCTTCGAACACTACGTTCAGCACGCTGCTGGCCGGGTTCGGGAAGATGCGGGTAAGACCTTTGCTGCCGTCGGCATTATCCACGGAGAAGGTGCTGATGAAGTTCACCGCATCGCTGGCAGAACAGCCGTTGTTATCGGTAACGGTAACGCTGTAGGTACCGCTGGTAGTTACTGTGATCGACTGTGTAGTGGCACTTGTATTCCACAGGTAGGAAGCAAAACCGGCGGGAGCCGTGATCGTTACAGAAGCATTGGGACTGGTGATGTCTGCACCCAGGTCTACCACCGGCAGCGCATTTACCACGATGTCGGCAAAAGAAGAGCCTGAACAGCCGTTGGCGTCGGTATAATTGTAGGTTACCGTCTGTGTGCCGGAAGCCGGGTTAAACTGGCCGCCGCTTACACCCGTACCGCTGTAGGTACCGCCTGCAGGAGCACCGCCTGTGATGGCAAAAGGAGCCGCATCGGCACATACCGGAGCCGGTGCTGTAAAGCTTACAGACGGAGCTGCATTCACGGTAATGGTAGCCGTAGCATTATCCGAACAGCCGTTGGCGTCGGTATAGTCATACGTAATGGTCTGCGTGCCCGAAGCCGGATCGAACTGGCCGCCGCTTACACCGGTGCCGCTATAGGTACCACCGGCAGGCGTTCCGCCTGTAATGGCAAAGGGAGTTCCGTTGGAACAGGCAGCGGCCGGGGCTGTAAACCCTACAACCGGGGCTGTGTTTACGGTAATGGCCGCACTGGTGCTGTGAGAACAGCCATAGGGATCGGTATAGTCATAGGTAATGGTCTGTGTGCCGGAAGCCGGATCGAACTGGCCGCCGCTTACACCGGTGCCGCTGTAGGTACCGCCGCCGGGCAGACCTTCTACCAGTGTGTAGGGAGCATTGTTAGAGCAAAGTGCAGGTAAACCGTTCAGTGAAGTAGGGTTGGCCGGACAAACCGTAGTGATGCTGTAGGCACGTGAACCGGAGCAGCCGCTGTTGTCGTTTACAGTCACTGTAAAGTTAAAAGTACCGGTAGCAGTAGGTGTTCCGGAAATAACACCGGCAGCAGAAAGCGTGAGGCCCGGAGGCAGAGCGCCCGCCGTAATGGCGTAGTTCGGTGCACCCAGGGCGCCGGTCTGTGAAAGGTTCTGGCTGTACATGGAACCTGCCGTACCGTTGGGTACAGAAGCCGGACTCACAGTGAATGCCGGACATACATACGGTGTATATACTACGTTATCGATACCTATATAGTCGGAATTGGTACCGGTAGGACCGGCACCCGTTACAAAATAGCGGAAGGCAATACGTCCGGAAGTAGGTGCCGGAAGGCCGGACAGCGTAATGGTATACTGTGTCCATACAAAAGGATAGCCACCGGCTACCAGTGTGGGGTTCACACTCAGCAGCAGGGTGGTAAAATCACCTACGTTGTTACCCGCAGCGCCCACATTGGTGCTGGCACCATTGGTGCTCAGGCGCACTTCCAGGCGGTCGGGATAATCCGTTCCGCCGGCCGGAGTGGCCGGCTTGCGGGTATAGAACGTAAGCACGTCACCGTTGCGGAACGTACGGTTGGGCGTAAGCATCCAGGTACTGATGATACCGGAACCGCCCGTGGTGTTGTTAAAGTTGGCACTGATGTACGCATTGGCCGCACCGTTATACGAATCGAAAGGACCACCGCCGGCCACACTTGTACCCTGGAACCAGTTGGTGATACCTACCGGTGCACTGTTGTTCTGGAGAAACCAGCCGTTACCGGCCAGCAGCGTAATGTCATCAAAGTTTTCGGTAAAGCCCTGACCTCTGAGGTCCGCAAAGGGCATACACAGCATCGCAATGCCGGTTAAAGCAGAGTAAAAAAGGTGTTTCATAGTAAAGAAATGGATTTTGAGTTAGTTAAGTTGTAGTTTACTAATTGTTAAGGTGCGGTAAAGATATAAAAAAAGGGGCTCTTCCGGGCCCCTTTCAAAATATTTTGTCATTAATGCTTATTTATTGAGCACAATACGTTGTGTTTCCGACCGTCCGTCGTAGCTGATGCGCAGCATGTACATACCTGCGGCAAATCCGCCCAGCTGGTAAGATACATTACTGTCCTTGCCCACATTGTACAGCATATCGCTCAGTACCACCGCACCCGACATGCTTATGATGTCAATACGTACCTCAGCCGCCTGGATATTCTCGAAGCGAAGGTTCACAAGGTCCGTCGTAGGATTCGGGTACATGGTAATGCTGCCTTTGCTGCCATCGGCATTTTCTACAGAGAACGTAGTGATAAAGTTCAGGGCATCGCTGCCGCTGCAACCATTTGCATCGGTTACCGTTACACTGTAGGTGCCGCTGCTGCTCACCGTAATGGCCTGGGTAGTGGCCCCCGTATTCCACAGGTACGATGCAAATCCGCCCGGCGCTGTGATCACCTGTGAGGCATTGGTGGTGCTGATGTCGGCGCCCAGGTTCACTACCGGGTTGGCATACACGGTTACCACAACGCTATCGCTGTTGCTGCACTGGTTGCCGTCCGTTCCGCTCACTACATAGGTAAGTGTTGCAGCCGGTGTAAAGGCCACGCCGTTGCTTACGCCATTGTTCCAGGTATAGGAAACGGCGCCCGAGCCGTTCAGCGTTACCTGTGTACCGGCACATACGGCCTGGTCGGCACCCGCATTTACCGCCGGAAGTGCATTCACCGTTACCGTTACCGAATCGCTGTTGCTGCACTGGTTGGCGTCGGTACCATTCACTATGTACACCAGGGTCTGCAGCGGTGTAAAAGCAGTGGCGTCGCTTACCCCATTATTCCAGGTATAGGAAACGGCGCCTGAGCCGCTCAGGGTAACTGCAGTACCGGCGCATACGGTCTGGTCATTACCTGCATCTACCACCGGAAGAGCATTTACGCTCAGTACCAGGGTGTCGCTGGCCGTACAGTTGTTGGCGCCCGTTACGGTAGCAATATAGGTGCCGCCCGAAACCGGTGTAAAGGTTACGCCGTTCTGTATGCCGTTATTCCAGCTGATGCCCGGAGCCGGGCTTAGTGCGGTAAGTGTAACTGCGGTTCCGGCACATACCGACTGATCGGCACCTGCATTCAGCGTCGGGGCCTGGTTCAGGGTTACCGTCACCTGGTCGGTATTGCTGCACTGGTTGGCATCGGTACCGGTTACGGTATAGGTGGTGGTAGCCGAAGGAGTAAAGGAAACACCGTTATTTACGCCGTTATCCCAGGTATAGGACACCGCGCCCGAGCCGCTCAGGGTAACCGCTGTGCCGGCACATACGGCCGTATCCGCACCTGCATTTACCACCGGAAGCGGATTCACTGAAACCGTGGTCATAGCCGAAGCCGAACAGTTGTATACATTGGTGGCGGTTACCGTATACATGGTAGGGGCCGAAGGATTGTCCGATACGGTAGCTCCCGCGCCACTGAAACCATTGGAACCGCTCCAGCTGAACAGCGGAGCGCTGCTGCCCGAGAGCATTACATTGTCCAGGGCCCAGTAGTAACCCCACACGGCAGCATAACGGAAACGTATATGTACCGCTGCCTGGTTCTCATACGCAGCGCCCAGGTTGATGGTAGCCTGTACAAAACCGTTGGAGGCACCTTGCGTGGTGGTATAGGTAGTGAGGGTGTTCCATGTGAGTCCGCCATCGGCAGAAGCCTGTATAACGGCGGTATCGGCCGTGTTATAATCGCGGTAATAATGCCAGAAGGACAGCGTGAGGCCCGAAATACCAGTGGTATTGATGGCCGGTGAAGTAAGCAGGGTGAGCGTGGTATTTCCGTTGCCCCCGGCATCGCTGTTGGTCATATAGAATTTTGAGTTGTCGTTGCTGGCAAACGTTACGCTACTGTATACATACGGACTGGTTTGTACGCCCCAGGCGGTGTTGGCCGGAGTGGTACCGCCGCTGCTGCTGTTGATCGTGGTCCAGCTGTTACTGCCCTCGAATTTTTCATTCAGCAGGGTTACCGGAACCGGGTTACTGGAAGCAGAAAGACTCGTGGACGAGCCCAGGCAGACCGCCGATGAAGCTGCACTTGCCGACAGGTTGTATACCGAAGGATTTACCGCTACAGAAACCGAACCCGAAGTTACGCAGCCGGTGATGGCATCCGAAGCACTTACGTTATAGGTAGCTGTGGCCGAAGGCGTGGCCGTTACCGAAGCACCCGAAGTGCTGCTCAGGTAAGGACTGGCAGCCCAGGTATAACTGTAGCCTGCATTGCTGCTGGAAACGCTGAGTGTGGTAGAACTGCCGTCACAGATAGGCGATTGTGCCGCCGATACCGAGATGGCCGGAGGTGTATCTACACGGCCGATGACCATACTGCGGGGTGAAGAACAGCTTTTTTCCAGCTGCCAGTTATAAAAATAATAGTAGGTCGTGGTGGTTCCGGAAATGTAGCCTGATGTTATGGAACCTACGGTTGAAAGCGGGTAAGGGAAGCCTCCCACAGACGATTCACGTACCATGGCAGGCGAAGAAATGGCCAGTAAACGCATACCCGTTCCTACCGGTACGGGAAAATTAAGGGGCAGGGTAAACGCAGTAGTTCCGCTTCCTGCAGGGATAGCGACCGTAGCCGACTGCAGAACGGCACCGCTGCTGGTTTGCAGCTGTACCACTACGTTGCCGGCAGATCCCGCAGGATACACATCAACCGATAAAAGGGTAAAGGAAGAACTGGCATCGAAAACCAGTCCGTAGCTCGACGCCGTTGTGGATGAAGTTCCCGCCGGAGCCGTACGGCCGCCGCTGAAAGAACCTATTACATTGCTGTTCTCTACAAAGAAGGTATCGGTCAGTGAAAGGGCCGTTGTGTAATTGCTTCCCGTATACACCGGGTTGCCGCCTGTAGGGGCTGTGTACCAGCGCAGCGTAGAACCGCCGGACGCCTGCAGCTGCACCGTACCGGCACCGCAGATCGTATCTCCGACCGTAACAGGAATTGCCGGGGCAGAAACCGTAATGTTCACCGGGTTGCTGGTATTTCCGCATACGGAAGCGCGGTAAAGGGTATTCACAGAAGGAGAAACCGCTACGGTGGCTGTTGTAGCACCGGAAACCGGGTTCCAGCTGCCGCCGCCATCCGTAGAATGCTCCCACTGTATGGCACCATTGAACCCGCTCAGGGTCAGGTTGCTGCTTCCGCCCGCACAGATAATGGCGTCCGATGCTGCGGCCGTACCCGGAGACACCAGTATGTTCTGGCTCGGCAGTGTATTGTTTACCATACTTCCATCACCCGAAACGTTTACCGAAGAGGCAAAGGTATACGTACCCGTAGCGCTCATATTCAGGGTGCCCAGCACTACATCGAGCGTAGCTCCCGAAGCCAGCGGTGAACCGCCGTTCAGGCTGTTGTCTGAAAGTGTAAGGGTAAAAGTCTGTGTGGCTGCACCGGTAACGTTTACCGTAACGGTAGCCGGGTTACTGCTGAAAC
Source organism: Flavobacteriales bacterium (assembly GCA_052437175.1). Classification (GTDB taxonomy): domain Bacteria; phylum Bacteroidota; class Bacteroidia; order CAIKAF01; family CAIKAF01; genus JACVCJ01. The sequence continues at coordinate 353,008 of JBQVOK010000003.1, read as the reverse complement.
TGATGGCAGAAGGAGCTGCATTTTTAATGCGCAGGGTTACATTGGGATTGGCCGGCTGACATCCGGTAGAAACAGGTGAAACCAGCAGCTCTGCCGCCATATCGATAGTGGCCGGGGCTGAAAACTGGTCGGCACCCAGGTCAACCGGTGTGGTGCGTGCCTGGTTATCGATATCGTTGCTCACCCAGGGAGTCAGGGTCCCGTTGGCCAGCCCGGCTACATTGGAAGACGTAGTGTGCAGGTCTGTGGCAATATCGGTGAACTGTGGATTGGCCGATATAGAGTTTACGTCGTTCGAGGCGGGTGTGGTAATACCTGCGTTAAAGGCGGCAATATCCACCGCATCGGTAGTGTTCAGCAGGGCCACATAGCCGTTTGTGGCATTGGCAATGTAATAATCGTTATAGTCCACTACGGATGGCCCCATCGAAGTGGCCGACGTGGTCCGTATGCAGTAGTGTTTGGCCGTACCCGTCTGGGCACCTGTATAGTTGGCCAGAATGTTATTGCGGATATTCTGTGCAGCGGTAGAACCGCCCAGCTCGATACAGGTACTGCTGATGGTAGCCGGACTGCTTACACTTATGCTGTTGAAATCGATATTGTAGGATGATCCTGCCCCGCCCGATCCGAGCAGGATACCGCGTATCTGGCGTGTTGCGGAGGCGGTGCCCGTATAAGCCGAGCTAAGGTCAGATATAAAGTTGTTATAGGCTCGCAGTACGGCCGTGGTAGAAGAAGAAAGGTTACTCAGTTCCATACCTGTTACTGCCGAAGTACTGCTGGTACTGATATTACGCAGTCCCATAACACGGTTGTGACTTATAATTGTAGTGTCTACACAGGCATTTACCCATATACCCCGTGTTACGGCTGCCGAAGCGGTGATATTCCGGATGGTACAGTAAGTCACTTTCACACCCGACTGGTTCAGCACCTGTATCCCGTACGAGGCCGAAGTACCTGCACCAATGTCACCACCCGGAGTTCCTGTATACGAAGCTCCGATGGTAGTGCTTCCTCCGCCTGTAACACCGATCTCGTTGCCGGTTTCAATGTAGGTGCTGTTACCATTCAGGAAAATACCGTTGAACGCATTGCTGATGCTGATGTTATAGTATTTGTTACGGCTGTTGGCACCGGAAATATTGGTTGGCGCCACACCTCCGCCCGTAGTACTTGCCGTCTGCATAATACCGATCGATGAGGTGTTGCTGCGGTTCAGCGTTACGGCCGTGTTGCGGATGATGTTGTTCGTGGCGCCGTTGGTGGCATTCAGGTTGCGCAACAGGTACCCGTATTCGACGTTCGAAACCGCCGAGGCATTGATGTCAATCCCGTCGAAAACGATGTAATCGGCACCGGAAATTATAATGCCGGCATCGGCAGAACCACTGGTGCCATTGGGTGTGATCACCGGGTTAGCACCCGCTCCCGATCTCTGGAAAGTGATGCCTGCCGCAGCCGTTCCGGTTGCCGTAAGCGCCGGAGGCATCTCGGCAAAGGTCTGTCCCGCCGAAACATTCAGGAGCACAGGGCCTGTAAAGCCGCAGCTGGTATTGTTCAGCGTATTGATGGCATCGGTAAAGCTGATGAAATTCGTTCCGCCTGTGGGCAGCGTATTGTTAATGGTAAAGGTACCTCCTGCAGTGGGGATGCTCACCACAGGCGCTGCCGAGACCAGGTTTATGTTGTCGATGGCCGCCGGGGGATTGCTGCCGCCGCTGCCATCGTTCTTCCAGGTGAAGATGAGTCGCATGGTAGCGGGGGCTGAGCAGTTACCGATCGCCGAAGCCGGAATACTGATCGTGGCCGTCTGCGCTGTACCGAAGGTCCAGAAACGTCCCAGCTCTATGGCCGGAGCCGGCAGTGGTACGTTACCCAGCGATGTGGTGGAAGAGGCCGGCGTGTAAGAAGTAGGTGCCAGGTGTACCATCAGCGCGTCCCAGAAACCGGTTTCACCCTGGGCAAACCAGTTGAACGAAAGGGTTACCTGTGTCTGTCCTGCCGGAAAGGTAATGTCCCGGTAGAAATGCACCACAGAAGGGGAAGAGTTGGTGTAAGCGTTGGCCGTACCTGAGTTGTTGGAAATATAGGCTGAGTTCCCGGAGAAACCTGCGGGTACCGTTCCTATATACCATGCATTGGTTGCCGTACCGTTGTCGAGGGTCCAGCCATTGCCCGCGAAGCCGCCGGGCAATTCAAAGCCTCCTTCGGCCGAAGGATTGATGAGCGTAGTTTGTCCCCACGAGCATAAGGCACCCGTGAAGAGCAGCAGAGAGAGAATTTTTTTCATGTAATGTTAAGTTAACAAAAACTTAACTGCAAAATTCAGGCCAATTCTCTTAAAAAATACTAAACCCCCTAAAAATTAACAATCCCGGCCAAAATAAAGAAGGCAGCCCCTTTGCCGGAGCTGCCTTCTTATACTGTATTTGTGCTGTATTACTTGTTCACCACAATTCTGCGAACGATGGTCTGTTCACCGGCTGTGAGACGCACCATGTAAATACCTTCGGCATAGGCGCCCAGGTTCAGTACATGTGTGGCAGCTCCGCCGCTGGTGTACACCACTTCGCGCGCCAGTACGGCACCCGAAACCGAAAGAATCTCGAGTTGTACTTCCGCTGCGTTAATCCCTTCCATACGTACGTTCAGCACGTCGCTGGTCGGGTTCGGGAACATATTCACCAGGCCTTTGCTGCCATCGCTGTTTTCTACAGAGAATGTGGTAATAAATACCAGGGTATCTGCATCTTTACAGCCGTTGGCATCGGTAACCTGTACACTGTATGTACCCGAAGTGGTCACCGTAATGGTCTGTGTAACATCACCCGTGTTCCACAGGTAAGAAGCAAAACCGGCCGGGGCCGTAAGCACCTGTGAAGCGTTGGTCGTTGTAATGTCTGCACCGAGGTTTACAACCGGGTTGGCATTTACCGTAACGGTTACGTTGTCGGTATTGCTGCACTGGTTGGTATCGGTACCGGTTACGGTATAGGTAGTGGTAACGGTGGGTGTAAAGGCTACCCCGTCGTTTACGCCGTTGTTCCAGCTGTAGTTACCGGCGCCTGATCCGCTCAGGGTAACGGCCGTTCCGGCACAGACCGCTGTATCGGCTCCGGCAGAAACTACCGGCAGCGCGTGCACGGTAACCACAACAGAATCGCTGTTGCTGCACTGGTTGGCATCGGTACCGCTTACCGTATAGGTAGTGGTAGCGGCCGGTGTAAAGGCTACCCCGTCGTTTATGCCGTTATTCCAGCTATAGTTAACCGCACCCGAACCGTTCAGTGTAAGTGTGGTTCCTGCGCAAAGGGCCGTATCGGCACCGGCAGAAACTACCGGCAGCGGATTTACGGTAACGGTTATCTGGTCTGTATTCTGGCAGTTGCCTGCTCCTGTTCCCGTAACCGTATAGGTAGCGGTAGCGGCCGGTGTAAAGGCTACGCCGTTATTTACGCTGTTATCCCATCCATAGCTGTTGGCTCCTGAACCCGAAAGGGTGATCTGGGAACCGGCACAGATCGCGGTGTCGTTTCCGGCAAATACCGCAGGAAGCGGATTCACCGTAACGGTTACGCTCTGCGGCAGTGAAGTACATCCGTTGCCCGTGCGGGTAACCGTGTAGGTTTGTGTGCTTGTACCGTTAAAGTATACATTGCCTGCGTTTGCACCGGAAACGTATGCCGTAGTAGCGGAAGCGTCCGTGTACAGGTCAGCAGCCGGAGACCAGGTAACCATATCTGCAGGCGGTGTACCGAAGGTAATGTTGTTACGGCTACTGTAGCTGAAGCTGATGGCAGAGGTGGTGTCTATCGTAGCAGCCGTAAGGTTGTCGTTACGGTAGAAGATCGTGCTCTGGAAAGGCGTGGTGCTGTAGTAAGCACGGTTGTATGTACCGCCTGTTCCGCCGTTATTGTTCGAGTAGTTGATCTCCACCACTACATTATCGGTACCGTTCCATACGAACGGAGTACTGAAGGCCAGGTTGTTGGCACCAACCGACGGGGTATAGTTAGCCGCCGGACGTACTGTAGTGAGACCAGCTACCCAGGTAGAAAGTGTTGTACTATTGGTCGGACCCATTTTTACCCGCAGGTTCTGCAGGGCATAGGTAGTGCCGGCCTGTGAGAGAGCTATGGAAAGTCCGGTGATCGGGCCTGCCGTTACACCCATGGCCTGTAATTCCGAAGCCAGGAACAGCATCTGCTGACGGGTTCCTCCATAGTAGTTCTGCATCGGGTTAGGACCAAGAGAACTGCCTGTTGATGAGCCGGCAGACTGTGTCGTACCTGTACCCGAAGGTAATGATGTATATACCGGAGGCAGAGACGTTACACTCATCTGTGTAGGTGCAGCACCGATACAGATCGAAGGCGCGGCCGGAGTCACCACCGGGGTCAGCGGCAGCGGAGTCACCGCTACCTGGATACTGTCGATCGCTGTACAACCGGCATTGGCGCCGCCTGTAGTGTCGGTTGCTGTAACGGTATAGTAACGTGTTGCCGAAGGACTCACGTTCTGTGAAGCGCCGTGCAGGTTGCCCGGGTTCCATACGTATGAATAACCGGCATTCGGACTGGTAACACCCACCGTAGTGGAAGTACCGGCACAAATGGTAGGCGTGGTCACGTTCAGAGCGATGGCAGGAGCCGTAGTAACGGTAGCGGTTACCGGTGTTCTTGTGCCTACGCAGGTTTTCTCAACCGACCAGTCGTAGAAGAAGTAGTACGTACCGGTGGTAGTACCGCCCCATTCGCTGGAAGTGAGAGAGATCGGTGAACCCGCTGTAGTGTATGGGAAACCGCTTGTAGATTCGCGGTGCAGACCGTTGCTCATACCGGTGGATGACTGTACGATCATTTTATAACCTGTACCTGCAGCCGGGATGTATACGTTCATCGGGATGATCACTTTGGTACCGATCTGGGCCGATGTAAAGGTATAGGTTACCGTTCCGAATACGGTCGGGGTCGTCATCGAGTTCTGAACCGCAATGGTAATAGTACCGGCATTGCCCGGGTATACCGCAACGGAGTTGATGCGGCAGGGAGCCGTGGCATTAAAGGTAATACCCCAGTTGTTAGCGATATAGTAGCTGAGTGTAGCCGTATTGTTGGCCGGACCCACATTCACCACAGCGCCTGCTGCCTGCGTTTCTGCATAATAGGTCGTAGTGGCAGAAAGTGCCGGCGTGGTAAAGCTGTTACCGCTTCCTACGGGGCTGCCACCAGTAGCTGCAGTGTACCAGAATACGCTGGCTGCTCCGGCCGGGGTTGCACCCAGTGTTACCGGACCAGTGCCGCAACGTGCACCTGGGGTGGTGCCACTCAGGGTAACCGGCTGGCAAGGTGTGGTAAAGTTGAACGGACCGGCCCATGTGCTCGAATCCGTTCCGCAGTTAGCCTGTACATAATATGAATAGGCTGTTTCGGGATTCAGACCGCCGAGGATATACGGATTCGACGTAACCGGAACCAGGGTTCCTGTACCTGGCGTAAAGCCTGTAGTACCATACTCGATGTTCCATGCCGTAGCTGTACCGTTTTCGGTCCATCTCAGTTTGGCCGCTCCCGGGGCAATGCTGTCCACGGCAAGGGCTGAGGGCTGCAGACAGGCCGCAACGGTGATATTGATGTTATCGATGGCCGCAGGTGGCTGTGTACCACTGCCGCCGTCGTTTCTCCACTCGAATATAAGGCGGAAGGGAACGTTTGAGTAGGCAGGCGGAATCACAAAATTCGCGGTCTGGTATGTAGTTACGTCCTGCAGGTTACCACCCAGGCGTACACGGCCGCCGGGAGCAGTGCCCGTAGCGGTGATCTGTGTACCCGGTGTCGGTGTATAGCTCGTCGGAACAAGCCATACGCGCAGGTAGTCAAAATCATTCTCTCCGTCGTTCTTCCAGTCGAAAGACAGGTTGATGGCCGGGAAACCGGCAGGTGTAAGAATGTCGCGGTACAGGAAAGAAGCAGCCGCTGTGCCTGTGCTATAAGCATTGGCCACACCGTTGTTGTTCGAGATATAGGCACCCTGTGTACCTCCACCGTTCGAGGTGGCCGTTCCTACGGTCCAGATATTTGCCTGGCCGGTCTGGAATGTCTGCCAGTTGTTCAGGCCCGATTCAAAATCCTGTGTGTACGGGAATGAAGTTACCGGTATCTGCGAAGTCCCGAATATATAAGGACCTACCCACATGCTCTGTTCAGCACCGCAAGCCGCCTGCACATAGTAAGAGTATACAGTGCCCGGGGTCAGACCGCCCAGTGTGTAAGGGTTCGTGGTAACACCATTCACCATGGTGCCCGAACCCAGTGCAAAGCCCGGAACGCCATACTGGATATTCCAGGCGGTAGCAGTTCCGTTCTCTGTCCAGCTGAGTTTTACCGAGCCGGAAGTAACGCTGTCGGCTGCAAGTGCACTCGGAGGCAGACAGGATGTAGCTGTAATTACAACGTTGTCGATGGCCGCAGGTGGTTGTGTACCTGAACCGCCGTCGTTCGTCCACTCAAATACGATACGGAATGTCTGTCCGGCATACGCCGCCGGAATGGTGTACATGGCGTTCTGATAGGTAGTAGCGTCCTGCAGGTCGGTACTAAGCAGCACGCGTCCCGCAGGGGCATTGCCCTGGGTCGTGATCGCCGTGCCCGCTGTAGGAGTATAGGTAATGGGTACCAGCCATACGCGCAGGTAATCGTAGCCATTTTCGCCGTCGCTCTTCCAGTCGAATGCCAGGTTAATGGCCGACATACCTGCGGCTACCTGTACATCGCGGAAAAGGTGCGATACCGAGTTGGCAGAACTGGTCGTGTACGCATTGGTCACGCCATTGTCATTCGAAATATAGGCACCCTGGGTACCACCGTTCGAGGTAGCCGTTCCCACGGTCCATTTATTGGTCTGGCCGCTCTGTACAGTTTCCCAGTTGGTGAAGCCTGTTTCAAAGCCAAATGTGTATGGAAAGGTAGTTACCGGGATCTGACGGGTGGTAAAAGTGAACGGACCCACCCATGCGCTGGTGGAACCACCGCCGCAGTCAGCCTGTACATAATAGGAATAGGTTGTGGTCGGGTTCAGACCGTTCAGGATGTACGGATGTGCCGTTACACCGCTGATCAGTGTTCCGCTGCCCTGTGTAAAGCCGCTCTGTCCCCATTCGATATTCCACTGGGTCTCTGAGCCTCCGGCCATCCAGTTCAGTTTGGCACCGGCTGATCCGATAGAATCCACCGCCAGAGCCTGAGGCAGCGGGCAGGCAGGAACAATATTGATCGCTACGTTATCTACGAACAGATCATTATCTCCGTTGTTGCCAATGGTGCTCTCGCCATAGAAACCAAATTTTACCACACCGCTATACCCGGCAAGGTTAATGATCACGTGCTGGCCGGCATTCGAGATCGGTGTAGCGCTGGTCCAGGTACGCAGTGCGTTTGTAGAAGACCAGGTAGTGCCGTTATCGGTAGAGATAACTACTACAAATTTATCGTCCGGGCCCATGGTACCGGTACTCGTAACCCCATAACCCGTAAAGGCGAGATCAAATTCCAGCTGTCGGTCATTGGTAGCGCCCAGGTCATAACTCGGCGTAATGAGCCAGTCTTTAACGGTAGTGCCGTAAATATTCAGACGGGCCGCCGGGTTCACCGGATTGGTCACGTTTCTGTAATCGTCAGAGATCCATGCTGTGGAGCTGGTAAGCGTGGTTGTAGTTCCAAGCAGACCATTGTTACGGGTCCAGCAGCTGGGCGGGAAGGTGCCAAAACCTTCGGTAAATGCCGTAGGTGTAGCATTTACACCACATAATGTAGTAAAGTTAGATATCGAAGAAAAAGCACTCGAACAACCGTTATCGGCTTTTACACGATAATAGTAGGTTGTAGAGTGCGACAGGCCCGTAATAATTTGACTCAGTGTCGGATGCGATATGGTAAAAGGGGAACCGCTGATCTGCGCGGTGAATGTATTATTGGTAGATACCTCCAGCGTATACGTTACCGCTGAAGCACCGCCGCCCAGGGCAGAACCCCAGCCCAGTGTGGCACCCGTTGTTGTAATAGCCGTAGAAGTAAGCGAACCCGGAGCATTTACACAGGTAGTTGCGGCCAGGGTAAGCGGTGAAGTGGTATTGTATAAAGGCCCGCCACTGCATACACTGTTGTATCCGAAAACATAATAGGTATAGCTTGTATTGGCGGTAAGACTTCCGCTGTTAAAGGTAGTGTTCGGACCCACATATACGATGTTACCACCAAGGCCTGTGCCTGTGGTGTAGGTAGTTCCGTTCACGGGATTGGTAGGAGCCGCACCGGTAGTACGTACCACCAGGTAACGGTCAACCGCGGGAGATGCCGCAGTAAAAGAGCCGGCGATCGATGTAGCGGCCGGTGTAAGTACCAGTGCTGTAGGCTGTGAAGTAGGAGCCACGCAGGGTGCAGGTACGTTCCAGCTGAAGGTAAGACCCGACGCCGGAATAATCGTAGAAGTAAAGGCAACCGTATTGCTGCTGCCTGTACCGGCTGTGGTTGAAGCCCAGCTTGTGGAAGAAGTACGGTTGTTATAGTCTGCATTGGAGTTTCCTCTCAGTCCAACCTCGGCAGAATACGCAGTAGTAGGAGCTGTAAAGCTTCCGTAGATGATATCTACACGGTTGCTGGTCTCGTTCAGCACGATCTGGAAGTTGATCACACCCTGGTTTCCGCCTGAATTGTAGCGTTTGTAACCCGACCACTGAACCACCAGTTGACGGTTCGGCGCCACACCGGTTGTCAGATAGCTGAGTTCCGAACCTGTAGCACCAATCATATCGGTATTAAAACCGGCGATCAGGTTGGCAAAACCCGAAGTGGTGCTTGTTCCGATGGCATCTGTAGTAGAGCTTGCGATCGAAAAGGTTCCGGTACCCAGTACGATATATCCGTTTGAAGAAACGGCAAATTTATCGTAGCTGGTACCGTTGTAGGTAAAATTGAACCCGATAGGAAAACCGGTATTCGAAACCGGGCCCGACGCCCCCGTGGTGCTGTTGTTAAACACCTGGTCGTCGTTGGCCGTTGTTCCTAAAACCGTACCACCGGTAATGGGCGTATATGTGCCGCTGCTCTGCACAAACCCGTAGTTAGCTACCTGCGCTCGTAAACCGGGGATGGTCAGGAGAGCAAACAGCATCAGAAGAGGGAGTAGTTTCTTCCCTTTGCCACTCCCCGGAGGGAGCGGAGATAGAGGTGAAAATCTTTTCATGATCTGTCCTGTAAGATAAGTATGTTAAACAAGTTGTATAGGTGGCTTTTGCCGGGTACGTTACCACCCGACAAAAGCCTACAAACATATTTCATTCACGATGTATTGACAAAAAATTAACAATTATCCCTTGTGTAAATTCGTCTAATAACTATAAACTATACACGGGAAAAAGAAGGGCTATTTCACATCATCCCGTCTCATGAAAAAGTCTTTATGAAGAGAATTAAATACTGATATTCAAATCAATAAAAAATATAAAAAGTCTCTAAAAGTACAACCCTCACTATTGAACTATAGTGATGCTTCCCTCCTTCTTGGACTCGCCGTAAAGCAGTACATAAAAGTACACCCCGGGGGCAAGCAGTGCCCCGTTGCTTCCTTTTCCGTTAAAAGGTGCACCGCCCTTCGTTTGCAGGTATACCGAGTTACCCCAGCGGTTAAACACCTTGAACTCGTACTCTCCGCAGTCTCCCAGCAACTGGTCCAGGTCAATAAGATCATTTACTCCGTCGCCGTTCGGGGTAATAATATTCGGCACCCCGTCCGGGATCGTAAGCGCCGATTTCTCGATCTCTACGTCCTGTTCGTCCGTTACGGTGCAGCCATAGCTGGTCAGCACCGAAAAGGTTACATGGTAATTTCCTGACTGGGCATAGGCATGTGTTACCGTATCTCCGCTACCGGTACCGCCGTCACCGAAATCCCAGCTGTACGAACTGATGAGTGAATCCGGAGCCACGCTGCCATAGAAGGTCGCTTCCTGCAGACATTCAGCCTGGTACGTGAACGAAGCCTGCGGAACCGCATGCACCGTTACCTGTTTGGTAATACTGTCGGCACAGACCGTACCGGAATTCTGTACCACCAGGGTCACCGGGTAGGTACCCGGACCGGCAAATGCCAGGGATACGTCGCTGCCGGTATCGGTATTGGCACCCGAGATCCAGAGAAATGCGGGTCCGTTACCACCGCTGCCCGACCAGCTGTGCTGTTCATGGAATACGATATGCTGTCCGTCGCAGAAATCTTCAAAGCTAAAGTCGGCCACCGGTACATCGTTCAGCACAATGCTGAAGGTGGCCGTATCTGCGCAGTTATTGCTGCTGGTGGCCACTACCATACCATTCACCGTGCCCGGCAATGTAACGCCAAAGGTGTGGTTCAGGGTTTGTCCGCTACCGATAAGACCCGGGCTGTACCAGTCTACCGAAGTAATGGTAGCCGGTGCCTGAACGTTGGCTGCCGCGCTCAGGGCCGCCGTACTGCCGCAATAACTCAGGGCACCGTTATACAGCACCGTGGGCGAAGGCGCGATCTGTACCTGCAGGGTAGACGTTGCCGATGTACAGCCGCCCACCACTACATAACAGCTGTAATTGCCGGCATTCGCCGCTGCAGCATTACCGATAGCCGGGTTCTGTACGCCCGAAGACCAGGCGCCGGGGCCCGACCAGAAATACGCGGTATTGGCCGTGGTCGCTGCATTCAGCTGTAGGGTAGCACCCGCACATACCGGACTGTTCGATGATATGGACGGCGCCGAAGGCGGATTCACCACCACAACCTGGGTACTTGCCGTAGCGCTTGTACAACCGCTTACCGTTATATACAGGTTATATGTGCCGGCATTGCCTGCCACGGCCGAAGGGATGACCGGGTTCTGCAATGTAGAGCTAAAACTCTGCGGGCCGCTCCAGCTGTACGTAGCCCCGGCCGTAGTATTGGATGTAAAGGAAATAGGCTGACCCAGGCACACCGGCGTGTTCGATGAAATAACCGGCGTAGCCGGAATGGCATTTACCGTTACCGCATAGGTGGCCGTGGCCGATGTACAACCATTCTGTACCACATATACACTATAGTTACCGGCAGCAGCAGCCGTAACCGAAGGCAGGGACGGGTTCTGTACGCCCGAACTGAAACTGTTGGGGCCGCTCCATACAAAGGTACCCGTACCCGTAGAGGTCAGGTTCAGGGTCTGGCCCGCACACAGCGGACTATTACCGCCCGCAACCGGGGTGGCCGGTGTCGGGTTCACTATTACGGCCTGTGTTACCGCAGCCGAAGTACAGCCCGCCGCTGTGATCACCAGCGAATAGGTGCCCGCTTCTGCAGCCGTGGCCGAAGGAATGTTCACGATCTGCCCGCTGCCCGAAAATCCGTTGGGACCGCTCCATAAATACGTTACAAGCGGAAAGGCCGTAGCCGTAAGTGTAATGGTCTGCCCTGCGCATACCGGGCTGTTGGTAGTAAAAGCCGGGGTTACCGGCGGATTGATCACGTTTATGGTCACCGTAGCCGCAGCCGATGAACAGCCGTTCTGTACGATCACCAGGGTATAGGCTCCGCCGTCAGCCAACGTGGCCGATGCAATGACAGGATTCTGCAAGGTGGAACTGAAACCGTTGGGACCGCTCCAGGCATAGGAACCGGAAGTAGGCGAAGTAGTGGACAGGTTAATGGCGCTGCCCACACATACCGGGCTGTTGCCCGTTGCGACAGGTGTAGGCGGCAGGGAATGTATCACTGCATTATACGTGACCGTAGCCGATGTACAACCGTTTTCTACAATATATAAGGAATACATACCGGAGTCGGCAACCGTGGCCGGATTAATGACCGGGTTCTGCGTAGCGGAACTGAAACCGTTGGGCCCGCTCCATACATACGTGGCCGTACCGCTGCCTGTACCCGTAAGATTAAGCGCCTGGCCCGTGCATACCGGAGCGTTACCGCCGGCAACGGGAGCAGCCGGTATAGGATTTACCGTAACATTCACCGTGGCTGTGGCCGAGGTACAGCTGCCCGCTACCACGTACAGGTTGTATGTGCCCGCATCCGCTGCCGTTGCCGGGTTAATGACCGGGTTCTGGCTTGTAGAACTGAAACCGTTCGGGCCGCTCCAGTTGTAATTCACCCCAGCCACCGAAGTGCCCGTCAGGTTGATCGGCTGGCCCTGGCATACCGGGCTGTTGCTGCCCGCCACCGGGGCCGCCGGGGGATCGGTAACCGTAACGGAATAGGTCGCCACCGCCGAAGTACAGCCGGAAACCACCACTTCGAGCGTGTAGTTTCCGCTGTTGGCCGGGGTAACAGATGGCAGAGAGGGGTTCTGCAGACCGGAAGTAAACGCTCCCGGCCCGTTCCATATATACGAGGCCCCCGCAACCGAAGTGCCCAGATTTAACGTATTACCCGTACAAAGCGGACTGTTACCCGTTATGGCCGGAGTGGCCGGTGTAGGGTTTATCACAACGTTCTGCGTGCTCACGGCCGAGGTACAGCCGCTTACCACCACCGAAAGGTTGTAGTTGCCCGAACCCGCAACGGTTATTCCGCTTATGGACGGGTTCTGGGTTGTGGAACTGAAACCGTTGGGACCACTCCATATATAGGCCGAACCAGCCGCAGCTGTGTTCAGGTTAAGCGTCTGCCCCTCGCAGAGCGGCGCATTGTGTGTAAAGGAAGGTGCTGCCGGCTGTGGATTTACCACAACGTTTACCGTAGCTGTGGCCGACGTACAGCCCGAAGCCACCGTATACAGCGAATAGGTACCTGAACCGGCTGCCGTAATACTGCCGATCGACGGATTTTGTGCCGAAGACGTAAATCCGTTGGGGCCGCTCCATACATAGGTTACGCCCGTGGCCGTCGTTCCCAGTGTAAGCGTTTGTCCTGCGCAGACCGGGCTGTTGCTCGTAAGGGTCGGCGCTGCCGGCTGCGGTGTTACGTTAACCGTTACATTGGCCGTAGCCGTCTGTGAACAGGCATCGGTCATGGTAAGCGTATAGGTTGTGGATGAGGAAGGACTTACCGTTACCGGTGAGCCGCTGATATTGCCCGGGTTCCAGGTATAGGTATAGGGCGGTACACCCCAGGTACCGTTGGCACTAAGTGTTGCCGAAGAACCCTGGCAGATAGTGGTACTGCCCGAACCGTTCACCGAAGCCGAAACCACGGCCACCGTCTGCCCCACCAGGGTAATGGTCCAGGGAGAAGCCGCCCCGATACAGGCATTGCTGCACCCGGCCGAATTGCTGTAACAGCGGTAAAAACGCATGGTAAAAGGCAGGTTCTGCGGTGTACACGAAGGCGCCGGCATACAGGAAGCCACATCCGAGAACATGGAAATATTGCTGCCCGTGCAGGTTCCCGTACCGATACCATTGCAGAACCAGTAATAACCGGCCTGGTTCGGGCTGGCGCAGGCACCGGTGGTAAAGGTAACCGCACCGTCCCAGAGCCAGCAGCTGCCGGCAGCCACGTAATTAAATGACCATAAGGCATCTACAATAGTGGCATTGGCCGGGGTAGGTACCGTAAGATTATAGGAACAATAATTCACAAAACAGGCTGCGCTGTACGCAGAACCGGTTATAGAGCCCTGTGCCAGTGTATTGGACGAGTTCACCAGCGGGTCTACCGTATAGGGATATACCAGCTGTTCGTTCTGCAGTACTTCCAGCGGAAGAATGATATCGAGTGTATTGCCGTTGCGGGCATAGCGGAAACTCTGTACGCCGTTGTTCCGCGAAGGGTGATTATCGTAGCCGATACAGGACGATATATTGAACGCCTCGCCGCCCGAAGCGGTTTCCACCAGGAGTCCGTCTTCCTGTTCTTTCAGGCGCAGGCCGGCACTCAGCATGATCTCGTCGCGGATGATGAGTTCCCCGGAAGCCTGTGAGGGACGGTTCCGCAGTACAAAATTCGTCTTCAGTCCGCCCAGTATCGCCCGTATCTCCATATCCACACCGGGCCACACGTCCATAATACGCACTCCGTCATCGCCTGCGGTGTAGCGGCTGAAATCAGCCCGGCCCAGCGACTGTACCCCGCTCTCCGTTTTCCAGAGCAGTTCGGGACGGTTGTTGTAGCGGATCTCTCCGGCCGCATTTTTAATGGTACTGTTCCCGGCATTCAGGTCGATCTTTACCGGTGCATGCTGGTCGGGTGCCCCGTAAACTCCGGCCGTTAAAGGCTTCAGGCGTCCGTCCACCGATATCCAGCGTCCCGAAGCATCTTTCAGGTGCAGGGGCGAATAGCCCGACTGGCTGTAGACCTTACCGGCATTCTTTCCCGTACCTTTGAACGAACGGGTAAATTCCGTGCGGGCTGCCAGGTCCTCTGTACATTCGGTACAGGGCGCGTTATACGGCAGAGCATCCGGGCCGAAACTGCCCGTGGTGCTGAATGTGGTATAATTGATGGGCTGCGAGGTCATTCCCTCCGCAGCTTTCTGGCCTTGTGCCGCCAGGGTAAGGCATAAAGCAAAGGTCAGGCTGCCGCAAAAGCGCAGCATACCCGGGATGTGGTGTAGCATACAGGTTACTCAGTTAGTTAAGGATAAACAAAGCTAATAATTTAAGATTCATTAACAACTTTTTTCGACCAATTTGTCAAAAAATAAAAACCCGGAGCCTGTTACTCCGGGTCTTAACCTGTATGTTTTATCCTACCTTTCCTACCTGGAAAGGGTCATCATATCTTTCAGTATCTGGCAGGCCTCTTCCAGCATAAAGTCTTTATCATCCTGCCCGTTATGCGCCGGAGAAACTTTTTTCAGCATTTCTTCGCGCAGTTTATCCTTTTCTTTATCTGCATCCCGCTCTTTTTTAAGCACCTCTTCGTTCAGGCTCACGCGGGTTTCCTGTTTTTTGCGGTTGAACTCGGCAATATCTTCCAGCAGGTATTTGTAGTGCAGGTTATCGCTCATACGGCTGTCATGCAGTTTCTGCAACTGCGGAATGGCCGCTTTTACGGCCGGGTTGCCGGTAAACATCACCCCGCGGATCTGGTCCCAGGGCAGGGCATATTTCTCTGAGCTCTCGCCATATTCTTCGGCCGGGAAAGGCGAAGGGAAAGTGATATCCGGCTCTACGCCCCTGTGCTGTGTAGAACTGCCGGTAATGCGGTAAAATTTGGCCAGGGTAAGCTTCAGCTGGCCCAGTTTGCCCTGTTCGCGCGGCAGCAGGCGGTTCAGGTCCATCAGGTTCTGTACTGTACCTTTACCGTACGACTGTGATCCGGCAATGATACCGCGGCCATAGTCCTGCATGGCGCCCGCAAAAATTTCGGAGGCCGAAGCACTGAAGCGGTCTATCATTACCAGCAGCGGCCCTTCCCAGCGGATACCGGCCTCGTCGAACTTAATGTCCGTTTGTCCGTCGGCATCGCGCACCTGTACCACGGGACCGCGGTCTATGAACAGGCCGCTCAGTTCCACGGCTTCGATCAGCGATCCGCCGCCGTTACCGCGCAGGTCCATCACCACGCCTTTTACCTTCTGCTTTTTAAAATCGTCCAGTATCTTAGCCACATCGCTGGTGGTACTGCGGTAGTCTTTTTCGCCCCGCTGGTAGGCTTCAAAATCGAAATAGAAGGACGGCACTTTGATCACCCCGATCTTTGTCTTACCCAGGCTGCGTATCTCGCCTTTGGCAGACTGTTCTTCCAGTTTCACCTTTTCGCGCACCAGGCTTACCGTTTTGGTCTGCCCGTCGCCCGAACCGGCCGGAATGATCTCCAGGCGCACCACGGTACCTTTGGCTCCGCGGATCTTGGCCACCACATCGTCGATGCGCCAGCCCAGGATATCTTCCATTTCGCCGTCGCCCTGGCCTACGGCCACGATGCGGTCGTTCTTCATCAGCTGTTTGCTTTTATCTGCAGGGCCGCCTTTTACCAGTTCTACAATTTTGGTGTATTCGCCTTCGGTACTCAGCGTGGCGCCGATCCCCTCGAGCGAGTTGCTCATATTGATCTTGAAGGACTCGGCCGTACGCGGTGAAAAATAGCTGCTGTGCGGGTCCACGATCTCGGTAAGCGCGTTCATGTACAGCTGGAACACGTCTTCGCTGTTCTGTTTACGCATAGCATCACTCAGGTTCCGGTAGCGTTTTTCTACCGTTTCTTCTGATTTTTCTGCTTCCTTGCCGGCCAGTTTCAGGTTCAGTACATCGTATTTCACGCGTTTACGCCAGTAATCGTCCTGCTGGTTCAGCGAACTGAAGTAGGGCGCTTTTTCCCGGTCGTACTCCAGGTATTCGTCCTGTGTAAAATCGAAGGCTTTCTGGTCGATGCCCAGTACAAAGTTGATGCGCTCGAACATCCTCTTGCGCAACAGGTTAAAGGCATCGTAGGCAAACTGTACGTCGCCCGATTTCAGTTTATCGTCCAGTTGCAGGCGCAGTTTGCTGAAACCGTCCACATCCGACTGCAGGAAGTATACTTTCTGCGGATCGAGCATTTCCAGGTAGGCGTCAAAAAGGTGTGCCGAAAGGGAATCGTCGATAGCGGGTTCTTTATAATGATAGAAGCGCAGGGCGTTGGCAACTTCCTGTCCCACACGTCCGTGCTGCTCTTCAGGAGCCAGGTCGGGTACCGGGTCTACGCTTTTTTCCTGTGAAAAAAGGCCCGTAACCGTAGCTGCACAGAATACGAAATAGAAGATCAATATGCGTTTAGAAACCATAACTTATTTGTTCGGTTAATTATAACGTAAATGAACAAAAAAAGTACCGCTTTTAATAAAACTTTAGGATAATAACGCCGGGGAATAAGACCAATCGTATAATAGCGGAGAGGAATGGGAACAGGTTCAAATATACACAATCACCGGGGGGTGAGCGATCAATTAAAGAAATATACCGGCTATATAACGTTTCAGAAAATGCATCCGCTTCCGCATGCTCCCTCAATCATATACCCGGTAATATTTGATCCGAAAATAATTGATACATCAATGATAGCTGTGCATATTATTTCAGCTGTTACACCCGGCTATAAACTAAAAAACTAAACGCTTCGCTCTTCGCTTCCCGCTCTGTCCAACCCGCACCGGACCCCAGACCCTATACTCCGGATCTTCTAACGTGGACTAATAGTACTTCCCTTCGATCAGGTACTGTTTCACATACTTCTCCACGCCTTCTTCCAGGCTGTGGAAAGGGCGGTTGTATTCCGTAGCCTTCAGTTTGGCGGTTTCGGCTTCGGTAAAGTACTGGTAACTGTCGCGGATGTCTTCCGGGGTATCGATGAACTCGACCTGTGGTTCGCGGTCCATGGCCTTAAATACGGCATACACCAGGTCCAGGAACGTGCGGGCCTCTCCGGTGCCCATATTCAGCAGACCTGCTTTGGGCTGGCGTTTATAGGCAAACCAGATGAATTCGGCAATATCGTCTACAAAAATAAAGTCGCGTTTTTGTTCGCCATCCTTATACCCTTCTTTATGAGAGCGGAAAAGGCGCATCTTACCCGTTTCGCGGATCTGGTTAAAAGCATGTAACACCACGGAGGCCATTCGTCCCTTGTGGTATTCGTTGGGCCCGTATACATTAAAGAATTTAAGACCCAGCCAGTACGGCGGGGTTTGGGTCTGTTCCAGCGCCCAGCGGTCAAAGTCGTTCTTGGACCTTCCGTATGGGTTCAGCGGCTGCAACTCTGCGGGCGGGGTATGATCGTCGTAGCCTTTGCTGCCGTCGCCGTAGGTGGCTGCCGAAGAGGCATAGATAAGGGCTACGTTATTTTCCGTACAATACTCCCATACTTTTTGGGAATACTGCACATTGAGCTCGTCAAAGATCTGTGTGTTCTGTTCGGTAGTATCGGTGCGGGCACCCAGGTGAATAAAGGCATCTATTTTACCCTGGTATTCCAGGCTGCGCAGGGTTTCAAAGAGCATGCTGCGGTCTACCCGGGCCAGGGCGTCCACGGCGGCAAAGTTGGCAATTTTGTTCTCCTGTGTAAAATCGTCCACCAGTATCAGGTCGGTAATTCCGTAACTGTTCAGTTTCCTGGCCACATAACTGCCTATAAATCCCGCTGCACCCGTCAGTACTATCATTTCTCTTAAAAATTAACGGCAACGAAGGTACAAAACCGCCTAAAACAAAAAAAGAGGCTTGCCGGGTAATTGGCAAACCCCTTTCACTACTAAACCAACCCCGGTCTGTTTTTCGCAAAACACGGCGGGGAGGGTGGCAGTTCTCAACCGTTGAAAGCGTTCATCGTATTCTGTAAGCCGCTGAGCACGAACGATTCGATCATATTCACCGCGCGGTCTATACCCAGGCGCACATCCGGTTCTTCTTCGGGCTTCCATTTACCCAGTACAAAGTCGGCCTGACGTCCCTTTGCGAAGTCGCTTCCTATACCAAAACGCAGGCGGGGATAATTTATTGTATTTAATATTTCGTTAATGCTTTTGAGGCCGTTATGACCGCCGTCGCTGCCTTTGGGTTTAAGGCGCAGTTTGGCCAGGGGCAGGGCCAGGTCGTCGGTGATCACCAGTATGTTTTCGGGCTGAATTTTATGGGCATCGGCATGGTATTTTACCGCTTTGCCGCTCAGGTTCATGTAGGTGGTGGGTTTAATGCAGTACAGCGTATGCCCTTTGATCTTAAAAGCGGTAGTATAGGCCAGGCGACCCATTTCCCAGGCCGGGGCAGCGTGTTTACGGGCCAGTTCGTCTGCTACGTCAAATCCTATATTGTGACGGGTAAAGGCATATTCGGAGCCGATATTCCCGAGTCCGGCGATCAGAAAATTCATAGTGCAAATTTGTAAAATTAGCCCGACATAGAGGGACAAAAAAAATCCCCCGGAAAACCGGGGGACAGCATAATAAAGTAGAAAGATCGTTTATTTTTTCTTTCCGCCGGCATCTGCAGCAGCGTTCTCCTGGCGTGAAGCACGGGTAGCGGCTACGGTGCAGATCACGTTATCGGGAGAGTCGAGGAATTCAACGCCTTCGATCTTCACCTGTTTAACGCGGAAGGTCTGACCGATGTTCACCTCTGTGATATCCACATCGATAAAGTCGGGCAGGTTGCTGGCCATACCTTTAACCTTCAGCTTACGCATGATGGTTTTCAGTTTACCACCGGCACGTACGCCTGATGAGTTACCAAAGGTACGTACGGGCAGGGATACTTTAATGGGCTTATCGTCGGTCACTTCGATGAAGTCAACGTGGTTCGTACGATCGGTGATCGGGTTGAACTGCGCTTCCTGAACGATGGCACGAACAGTTTTGCCGCCTGCTTCAATTTCAGCAATTAATACTTCAGGCGTATACAATAAGCTGTTCACTTCGCGCTCGTCCACGCTCAGGTGTAACACCTCATTGCCGCCATAGACTACCACAGGCACACGGCCTGCTCTGCGCAGATCAACGGCATCTTTTTTACCGATCTGCGATCTTACTTCGGCTTTGATTTGTACTGATTTCATTCTATGAAAATTAAAAAAATTACATTTTAAAATATAAACTGGGAGCTGATGGATTCGTCCTGCAGCATCAGTTTAATGGTTTTACTGAACACATTGGCGCAGGACAGCACTTTTATCTTGCTGCTTTCCTGCTTCAGCGGAATGGTGTCGGTCACTACCAGTTCGGCCAGGCTGCTTTTTTCAATTTTAGCATAGGCATCACCGGAGAGTACCGGGTGTGTGCAGATGGCACGTACGCTCAGGGCGCCGCGTTCCATCATCAGGTCGGCCGCTTTGCAGAGGGTGCCGCCGGTATCGATCATATCGTCTACCAGGATAATGTTCTTGCCGGCCACGTCGCCGATCACGGTCATACTGTCGATCTCGTTGGCCTTTTTACGCACCTTGTAGCACATGGCCATTTCGCAGTTGAGGTATTTCGAATAGGCATTGGCACGTTTGGAACCCCCGATATCCGGAGCGGCCACGGTCATATTTTCGAGATTGAGGCTCTTGATATAGGGTGCAAAGATCGAAGACCCGAACAGGTGGTCCACCGGGTAATCGAAAAAGCCCTGGATCTGGTCGGCATGCAGGTCCATGGTCATAATGCGGGTGGCTCCGGCTGCGGAAAGCAGGTTGGCTACCAGTTTGGCCCCTATGGAAACACGGGGTTTGTCTTTACGGTCCTGGCGGGCATACCCGAAGTAAGGGATCACAGCTACGATCTGGCGGGCCGAGGCACGCTTGGCGGCGTCGATGATCATGAGCAGTTCCATCAGGTTTTCGGCAGGCGGAAAGGTACTTTGTATCACGAACACGTCGCACCCGCGGATACTTTCCTCGAATGAGGGTTGTATCTCGCCGTCGCTGAACTGCGAAATTTTGATCTGACCCAAAGCCACCCCAAATTCGCTGGCGACTTTTTCAGCCAGGTAAAGTGAGGCTGACCCTGAAAAGATTTTTGCTTCTGCCGACATAAAAAACCCTTGCTTAAGAGGGCGCAAAGGTAATGAAATAAATATGTAAACGAAAGTCTGCAGGAAAAAATAGGGCGATCCGTGCCGTAGTCTATGCTTCAGGCCTGCAAACGTTTACGGAAAAAAGCAGCGCGCAACGCCCTTTCCGGGTCCTTCCGTACCGACTGCTTTTCGGCCTCTTCGGCCAGGAGCAGCAGCTCCCCGGGAAGCACAAGATCGTATTCAGACAGGTTATCGAGCGTATTTTCAAGGGCAATGAGCCATTCGTTGTACTTCAGCAGTTCGCGGGCCTCTGCGACCAGCAAAAGCAGGCATTCGCGCCTGCCCGTCTCCCCGCCTGAAACCTCTCTCAGCTTTTCTGAAGAGTCTGCGGACAAAGCCATGATCTCAAGGCCTTTGATGAAATCGACCGTAAGTTCATGCCCTGTGTTCATCTGTCTGCACTGTTTGCGGCTTTTTACGTTCTTCGGCCAGGAAACTGTTCCAGGCACGGCCCAGCAGGTATATCACAAAAAACAGGACCAGCCAGGGATCTTTTTCCCAGCCGGCGTATAACACGGCGCCCAGCACCAGGAGAGCCGCCAGGTCCAGCACCCTGCGCGCAGCATGCAGGAAAGGCCGCACTTTTGCCGGAATGTGTGCATACAGGGTATTACCCAGTTTCCCGAGCTGTTCCCGGAACCACAGAGCTATGACCATCAGCAGTGCAAAACCCAGGCCCAGCCAGAGCAGGAACCGTTCGGTACCGTTATGCAGCCAGGCTTCCGCCAGGAAACGGATGCCCAGGAAAAGCAATGCCAGCAGCAGAGCCGGGTACAGCAGCCTCTTCCAGGTATAGAATAAAAATTCGCGGCGTTGCATATCCCGTAAATATATACAAAAAGCCGGAATTCTACTTTTAGGTCAAAAAAAGTGCTGTCAGGCCCTGCGGAACTGCGTACCGCCTTCAGCAATATAGTGAATAATACGCGGCAGATCGGGATTACCATCGCGGAGCAGCTGCGGTACCAGCTCCTCGCGGTCGAGGTTCGGTTCCAGGCGGCCGTTCTCGTCTTCTACCGAATGGAAAGAATACAGGTCCTGCACGTGGATACGGCCCCGGGCCACGATATGATGCCCGTTATCGAGAATGGTACGGGCGCTGATGTTTCCGCCGGCACTCAGGGAATAATCGCAGAGCGAATCGCCCAGGATGGTCTGCTCCACATTTACATTGCCCGTTACATGCATACTGCCCAGGTTGATGAGGTTGCGGCAGCTGAGGTTACCCAGCACAATGAGCAGGGAACTGTCCACTTTTTCGCAGTCTTCGAGCGTACCGCTGATATCGAGGTCGCCCTTTACAATAATAATGTCTGCGCCCACTTTCAGTTCCGGCAGTTGTACATTGTTTTCGTATACAAATATACTGCCGCCCGTTTCATCAAAGGCATCCAGTTCATCGATCACATCTTCTGCCGCTCCGGCGCTGCGGATCAGCTCTGCAGCCTGATCAAAATCGTATTCTTTTACCATTTCCGTCCCGTTTTATACCTATACCCAAAATAATGCATATACACTTTCGTATACACAGCAGGAACAGAATTACAAAAGCCCGGGATATTCCCGCTCGTCTGACTTCCTTACTTTTAGCCTGACTATATCTTTCCCATTCCGTTCCCGGCGGCTCAAAGATAAAAATTAGGCGCTTTGCCGCGCTGTTAAATGAATCTTAAACCGTCCGGTATGGCACGTAGTTGCCTGTATCAGCGGGTGGTATATATCTGTTTCAGCACGTATTCCATCTGTGTGTCGCGGTTCTGCAGGAAATCTCCGGGCGCCTGCTGCAGGATTACGTCCGGCAGTACCCCGCGGCCCGGTGGCTGCGATGCCAGCGTCGGTGCGTCCTGGGTTACGTGTACCACCGAAAAACGGGTGTGTATACCCGATGCCGGCAGCCGGTATTCCACCGGGATATGGCCGTTATGCCCGTAATAGCCGCCTACGGTCTCCTCCCCGATCAGCAGGGCATGGCTGTACCCGCGCATCAGGGAGGCAAAATGCGAGGCTGCCGAGGCCACATCCGCATTTATAAGCAGGTATACCTTACCGGCGTATCTTTGGGGATCGGGCTGCCAGAGCGGATTGGTGGCAGGGTCCTGGAAGTATCGTCCATCGGGGCCCGGGTTGTAGCGCTCTTTAAAAAAGGCGTTCAGCGACTGCCGTTCATAGCGGCGGCCCTTTGCCGAAGCGGCCTCCCAGGCATAATACCGCGGCAGGGGTACTTTACGGAAAATGATATAGGCTTCCGTATTTTCACGGAAACTGTGCGGACTCAGGTACGTGAACACCTTTTCGTAGGTAGGGTCGTTCCCGCCGGGATTATTTCGTATATCAATGATCAGGTGAGGCACCTTTCGTTCGTTCAGCAGGCTGAAAACGCTGTCGAGAAACGTGCAGAACACAGCATAGGCCGGGTCTTCGGCATTGGAGGCCATGTCAAAGCGCCGGAAACTGAGCACAGCGGCAGAGTCGCCCTCCATACGGAACCCGTAAGCCGGCTGCATACGAGGGTCCAGCAGATCGTCGAGCGGTTTAGAGTGCCTTTTGGCGTAAGCGGCAGCGTGCTCTGCCGCCGAAACCGAAGCTATATCCAGCTGCCGGAGTTCTGCAGAACCCGGAAGGGAATAGGAAATGCGGAAACTGTCGCATACCCCGTGCTCAAAAGGGAACAGCCAGCCAAAGGAACGGTTTACGGCCGATGCATTCTTCTGCGTCAGGGTATAGCCATCCCCCGGGAAATATTTGTAAAAGGATTTTATCAGCAGGCTGTCTGCCAGTCCGTTCACGGAGTGAATCCGCGATCCCGCAGGAATACGCACACTATCGCTGTTTACATATATTTTACCCGCCAAATACTTAAGACTGAAGGGGAAATACCCCTTACTGCGGCCTGTATAGGTGCTGCCGTGCTGAGGCAGGGCGGTGCTGTTGTGACAGCTGCCTTCAAAATCGGTAAGTTCCAGCAGTATTTTGTAAAATGCCGACAGCGGCAGGGGTTGCTGAATGGCCTTGTACGCTTTTGCATACAGGGCATCGGTCTCTGCTTTTGTGCGGTAGCGGTACAGCCCGGAATTAGCCTTTTCGCGTATCTGGCGGAAAATGCGCAGGTCTTTTTTCATTTCCGAAGGTTGCAGGACCGGCATTACACCCGCCGTTCCGTTTTGTTCCGGGGCCGACTCAAAAGCCAGTGTAAAGCGGCCGCGGGGAGTATTGCCTTCTGCCTTCAGGGGACGTACACGCAGTATAAACGTACGCGGTTCCTTTACGTTAAACTCCATAGTCTCCGGTCCGAAAGGCCCGTTGGGCGCATCCTGGTGCAGCAGCTCCTCTCCTTTTTCCGAAAGCAGCTGCAGTTCTATATCGATGCCGATCTGCTCGGCCCGTACATAATACACTTTCCCCGGCTCTGACCTGAGCATAAAACGTTTTTCCTCCCCGCTGCGCAGTGTATACATTTTCGAACGGCCCTCGGAGAGCGTATCCTGTGCATACAGTGAAAATGGAAAGAATAAAAGCGAAAACAGCATTCGCCAAAGTCCGGGTACAGGTTTTTCAAGCCAAACGTTCAACATAGAAATATACACTTAAACAGGCCAAAGGTAAAGTAAAGACCGCTTCCCAGGTGTAAGCATCCCGTTAAAGAACCTTTAAGGTGCCGTTCCGGGGCTCGATGAATATACCAAACAGCCCTTCACATGACCTGCGCCCTCATCATTTTTTCTTCTTTTTTTCCGCTTTTGAGAGCAGCACGGCCTCCGCTTCGGCACGACGCTGCTCAATGATCCGTATGATAAGTGTTTCGGGCAGCTCTTTGCCGATCGCGAACTGCAGGGTGCCTTTACCGGCACGGTAAGGTTCCAGTTCCTGCTGAAAGGCCTCTCCGCCCTCATGCGGCACGGGATAGATACTTACGTGTTTTTTGTAGCCCGCAAAATAGAGCAGATAAGTGTTTTTCCAGCGGAAACAGGGAATGGCATAACTGATGCTCTCTTCCGCAGCAGGCAGGGTTTCCCTTACCAATGCACGGATACGGTGCAGATAGGGCCGGGCCTCTGCCGGGGCGGCAGCAATATAGGCATCGATGTTTTCGGCTTTGGGTGCGGGCATTTTTGTATTCGCTCTTTCGGGAGGGAAGTTAGACAATTTTTTCCTGCCGCAGCTCCCGCAGTTTTTGCTCCATTCCTGTACCATAGGCGATCAGGGCATCCCAATCGGTGATATGCAGCATCCATTCGTATTTCCTGGAAACGGCCCATACCTCTTTATACCCGACCTGGCCGAGTACAGCGGCTATCGCGGTGGTATTGCCTTCGTACACCCAGAATTTATTGTGCTCTTGATACGTCTCGTTCAGCAGCAGCCAGATCTTTTCTTCCGGGCTGCCAAGCCGGGGCAGCAGATCTTCAGGCGGCACGGGTGTTACGGGCCAGACCGTACCCGGTTCTGCTTTATCGAAAAAAGTACGGCGTATTTTTTCCAGCACCCCGTTATGATCGTCGTATACAGACAGCAGCCGGAAAGATGTGGCCGGAAGGCCCAGGGCTTCTGCAGCCCGCGCTACCTGTACGCGCAGTCCGTCCCGGTCCCTGCGCAGAAGTGCTCTCGGTTTGGCCATAAACGTTTACTTGAACGCGATCATGGTCCGCAGGATAAAGGGCGAACTGTAGATGCTTACGCCCGATTTCCATTTGGCGTTATACAGCAGGTACAGATCTACCCATACCGATTGCCTTGCGGTAAGGTACTGGCGGTAACCCAGGCCCACGTTTACGCTGTGTTCAAAACTGCGCGATTTGATGCCGGCCGTTCCGTCTGTCCACACCCGCGGGTAGTTCATGGCCTCATATTCCAGGTGCAGCATGGCCCCGCGGAAAAAAAGCAGCTGGTTGAAATAGCGGAACCCGAGCAGGTTCGATTTCTGTCCGAAATTATTGGTGTAAATATAGGGTATCCCGATGCCCACGTTGTAGATCTTGGTGACCTGGTAACCCACTACCGGCGCCACACTGAAAAAAACGGGCTGCGAAAAGGTAAGGGCGACAGAACCGCCGTAAAACACTTTTTTTTCGGATACGGCAGGCGGCTGCCCATAGCTGCGGTCATCGGTATCATCGTCCAGGTATCGCTGTCCCATGGCGGCAGAGGAGAAAAAAGCGATGAATAGTATGTAAAAAACGGCCCTGGCCTTCATAAACGTGAAGATCTCTTTAGTGATTTGTGCTTTAACATAACGTTTACACGCTTATCTTGTTGCATGTATCGTTCTTTTTCAAAATATTTCTACTTTCGCAAAGAACAAAATTAGAAAAATTCTGCACGCACATGAATAATTATCGTGTAATGAACAATTTAGGCGGCTGGCTTGTATTTGTAGCGGCATTTGTCACCTATTTCCTTACGATGGAACCGACTTCCAGCTTCTGGGACTGCGGTGAATTTATTGCCTCTTCGTTTAAACTGCAGGTGGGTCACCCGCCGGGAGCGCCCCTCTTCCTGATGCTGGGCCGCCTGTTTTCGCTGATGGCAGGCCAGGATCTTACCCAGGTAGGCTTCTGGATCAACATGGTTTCGGTAGTTTCCAGTGCGCTTACCATTGCGTTCCTGTTCTGGACCATCACCATACTGGCACGCAAGATCATTACCCACAACGCGGGTGCTGCAGCAGAACTTTCTTTCCCGCAGAAACTGATCATCTGGTGTTCCGGTCTCATCGGCGCCCTGGCCTACACCTTCAGCGATACCTTCTGGTTCAGCGCCGTAGAAGCCGAGGTATATGCCACCTCTTCACTGTTCACCGCCGTGGTTTTCTGGGCCATGCTCCGCTGGGACGAAGAAGCCGATAAACCGCATGCCGACCGCTGGCTGGTGCTCATCGCCTACCTCATGGGTCTTTCCATCGGTGTGCACCTGCTGAACCTGCTTACCATACCGGCCCTGGCCTTTATTTACTATTTCCGCCGCTACAAGACCACAACCATGGGTATCGTGGCCACCCTGTTCATCGGCGTATTTTTCCTGTATTTTATCCAGTACGGCATTATCCCCGGTTATGTGCGCGGGGCGGCCGCATTCGAGAATCTCTTCGTAAACTCTTTCCACATGCCGGTATTCTCCGGTCTGGCCATCTTTACGCTGTTCGTGTTCGGGGCCATTACCCTGGGACTGCTCATGGCGCGTAAACCCAATATTCCGCTGCTGGTGTATGCACTGTGTACCTTCATCTTCTGGTTCTTTATGTCCGGAAGCTGGTTCATCAGTCTTGCCTTTGTTGCTATCTACTTCATTGCCTACTATTCCGTAGGTAAAAATAAGTTCCACGCTTTTGTACTGGCCTGTACGGGCATTATCCCGGGCATCATCGTATGGCAGGGCATTATGAAAGACAAGACCAACGACCGTTTTGCAGGTATTCACAACGTGAACTCCACCATGAACTTCCTGCTGATGTCGTTTGCGGTGCTGATCCTCGGCTTCTCCTCGTATGCCATGATCATTATCCGTTCCAATGCCAATACACCGATGGACGAAAACAACCCGGCCGACATGTACTCCCTGCTTTCGTACCTCAACCGCGAGCAATACGGCAGTCAGCCCCTGTTCTACGGTCCGTACTACAATGCCACGCTCGATAACAAGCAGAGCTATAAGGACAAAGGCCCCATCATTGTGCTGGCCTATTCCATCTACGACAATACAGGCAAACGCGTTACCTATTTCTCCGACAATATCGAGGCACAGGCCTACCTGAAAAAAGAAGCGGGTAAAAACCTGAGCCTGAAAACCGAATACATTGAGGTGGACCGTAAACGCGAGCCGAATTACGCCAAGGGAGAGACCATCTTCCCGCGGATGTGGAGCGGTCAGGACCCGCGCCACGTGCAGGGTTACAAAATGTGGGGAAATATCAAGGGAGAGCCTGATTTTGTAGAGAACCTCACCTTCTTCTTCCGCTACCATGTAAACCACATGTATATCCGGTATTTCCTGTGGAACTTTGCCGGCCGCCAGGACGACGAGCAGAATGCCGATGGTACACCGCTGCACGGTAACTGGCAGAGCGGTATCGGCTTTGTGGACAACATCTTTACCGGCGCCAAAAGCAGTAACCTGCCCGACGAAGCCAAAGACAACAAGGGACGGAACCACTACTTCTTCCTGCCCCTGCTGCTGGGACTGGCCGGGGCCGTTTTCCACTACAAGAAAGACCCCCGCAATTTCCTGATCGTAGGCATGCTGTTCTTCCTGACCGGTCTGGCCATTGTGATCTACCTGAACCAGGTGCCTTTCCAGCCGCGCGAACGTGACTACGCCTATGCGGGCTCGTTCTATGCCTTCTGTATCTGGATAGGCCTGGGCGTACTGGCACTCTATACCTGGCTCGAAAGCAGGGCCGCATCCATCAGCAAGCCCATGCTGGCCGGTGGTGTTACCATCGTAAGCTTAATAGCCGTGCCCGTACTGCTGGCCGCCGAAAACTGGGACGACCACGACCGCAAACAGCGTTTCACCGCTTCTAATTTTGCCTATAACTACCTGAACTCCTGCGAAAAAGACGCCGTTCTTTTCACCAACGGAGATAACGACACCTTCCCCCTGTGGTACCTGCAGGAAGTAGAGAATGTACGTACCGACATCCGCGTGGTGAACCTGTCGCTGCTGAACACCGACTGGTACATAGACCAGATGAAACGCGCTGCCTACGACGGTAAGGCCGTGGAATTTGACATGCGCCAGGACCAGTACCGTGCCGGACTGCGTGAACAGGTGATCATGGACAAGGATAATCCGAATTACTATACCCTGCAACAGCATTTCGACTGGATCCTGCGCGAAGACGGCAAGAACCAGATGGACCTGGGCGGCGGTACCAAACTGTTCTACCTGCGTTCGAACAAATTTGTGATCCCGATCGACAGTGCCAAGGTAGCCACCAACGGTTCTGTACCTAAAGGCAAAGAAGGCCGTATCCTGAAAGAGATCCGCTTCGAGATCAAACGTTCGTACATCATGAAGAGCGACCTGATGATCCTGAACCTGCTGAAAAACTTCAACTGGGACCGCCCGGTTTACTTTGCCGTGACCATCGGACAGGATTTCCTGGGCCTGGAAGACTATTTCCAGCTGGAAGGTCTGGCCTACCGCCTGGTGCCGTATAAAGCCAATGCCACCAAGCCGGATATCGGCGAGATCAACAGCGAGCGCATGTACAACAATATGATGACACAGTTCAAGTGGGGCAATATGGAAAAACCGGAAACCTACCTGGACGAGACCAACCGCAACATGATCTACAACATGCGTAACAATTTTGCCCGCCTGGCCAACCAGCTTATCCGCGAGGGCAGAAAAGACCGCGCTGTGGAAGTACTGGACAAAGCGGCCGAACTGATGCCGGACAATAAGATCCCATATAACGAATACAATATCTACATGGTAGACGCTTACATCGAGGCCGGTGCCTACGAAAAAGCGGCGGCTATGCTGGGCCGCATGCGCGAGCGTGTGGAGCAGGATATCACCTACTTTAACCAGTTCACGGGCAACCAGGCCAAGTCCATCTCCTACGATAAAGAACGTGCCCTGGGTAAACTGGACGTATACGATCAGCTGCAGCGTAAGCTTACCCTGATGCAGGGTTCCAGGAGCAACCCGATGCCGGTTGACGGTTCAAAAGCTTCGATACAGCCCGACAGCATGCAGGCTGCCGATACCGGAAAATAAGAACGGTATCCCCACATAATTTTGCAGACCTCCGGAACATACTCCGGAGGTTTTTTTTGTTTTTTAAATCCGCCGGAGCCCCTTTTACGTAAATACAGGTACAGACAGATCAACACAGGTAACACCCGCTGCATATACAGCCGTTGCGGGACTGTATGAACCGGGTTATATTTCTCCCTACATAAAGAAAGGGTTGCCGTCAAGTGCAGGCAACCCTTTGCTGTTATTTTTTGCCGGAATAGCTCTGCCTATCAGGCAAAAAGCTGTTCGCGGTACTCCACCATAAAAACCAGTATCATTTCCACCAGGAAGAGGAAAAGCGTCATAATGGACAGCAACACAAATTTCAGGGCCGTTTTCCCATAACCCTGCCCGTAGAAATTACGCATAGAAAGATAGGCATATACCATAGCGGCCATAAAGAGCAGGAATTCCAGCCAGGGCAAAATAACGTTCCCGGCCGCTTCGGGCAACACCCAGTCACAAAAGCGCACCAGCAGGAAGGCCACGCAGATCATCAGGAAATTAAAGGAATACAGGTACAGTGCAAATACCAGGTGGTCCCAGAGGAAGATCTTTCGGCGTATATACAGCAGCTTCAGGATAAGGGCAAAACCGGGCAGCGAGAACCAGAGCATGTACTGCAGGTCTTTCTCATACCGGCTGATGAAGTCTTTTACATCGTTTGCCCCGTTAAAGGTAACATTGCCCCTGCCTTCCCTGGTGGCAACGGCCGCTTTTATACTGTCGGGGTGCAGGGCCAGGGCATTGCCCGTCTGCACTTTAAGGGTAGAATCGGCTTTGCTGAGTTCCTGTTGCAGGCGAAGCGAATCGGCCGCAACGGCTCTTATCTGCTCTTCGCCGGTATCCACCACCTCGCGGGCCGAACTGAAAATAACCGCGGCCACAAAGAAAAAAAGGAAGGAGGTAAACAGGTAGGCCCTCACGGCATCGTAATGCCTGGTGCGGTGGCCCGATACAAATTCCCTGGCCAGGAAACCCGGTTTGAACAGCAGGGCATAGAACGAGGAAAAGAACTTGCCGTCTACGTTCACAATATTGTTTACAAAGTGCCAGGGTATCTCCCAGAAGGGACGCCGCGGCTGTACGTTCTCCTGCCCGCAGGCATGGCAATAACGTCCGCAAAGGTCAGTGCCGCAGTTGAGGCAGACTTTTTCGTTTCTTTCTTTCAGAGAAGACATAGGAATTGAGATAGTAAAACAAATATATAAAAGCAGGCGTCCGAATGGCCACTGCACCCAACAAAAAAGGGAAGCCCTAAAGCTTCCCTTCTCCTGTTAAAAAAAGATGGTTCTGTTATTTGATCACCAGCTTACGCATGAACACCTGTTCGCCGGCAGTAAAACGCAGCAGGTAATTACCCGGAGCTACGTTTGTAATGTGTACGGAGGTGTTGCTAAAGCTGTTATTGATAACGTGATTGGACACGCTGATCACTTTACCGTTCATGTCCATTACTTCCAGCACTACTTCACCGGAGTAGTTGATATCGGAGGTTACATAGAACTGTCCGTTGCTCGGGTTCGGGAATACGTTCAGTTTATCGCTGTCTTCTGTTTCGGCAAGGCCCGAAGCGGCAGCCACTGTTACGGTAGCGGTTTGTGTACAGCCGTTGTTGTCGGTTACGGTTACGGTATAGGTACCCGGAGCCAAGCCATTGGCCGTAGCACCCGTGCCACCGGCAGGAGACCAGGCATAGGTATACGGAGCCGTACCGCCGCTTGCGTTAACGGTAGCTGTACCGTCGTTGCAACCCGAACAGGTCTCCGAAGTAGCTGTAGCCGTAGCCGTGATATCTGTAGGCTCTGCAATGGTCACCGGACCTGCGTTCAGCACACAACCGTTGGCATCGGTAACCACTACCGAATAGGTACCTGCAACGGCGTTAATGGTAGCGCTTGTGCCGCCGCCATTGGTCCACTGGTAGGTATAACCCGGAGTTCCGCCACTCACCTGTATGGTAGCCGTACCGTTACCACCGTGGCACTGTGCATCGGTGGCATTGATGGACGTAAGCGTAGGACCGTTCACGTTATTGATGGTATACGTGCGTGTTTGTGTACAAACCAGGTCGGTATTGGTAACGGTAACCGTATAGGTTCCGGGAGCCAGACCTGTGATACCGGCGGTATTTTGTCCGCTGTTCCACTGGTAGGTATAGTTACCGGCCGGAGAAACGGCTATGCTGATGCTTCCGTCTGAAAGACCGCAACCGGCATCACTTACTACGGTAGCTACAGAGTCGATCAGGGAGGCAGGACATACATCGATAAAGTGGGGATTCAGTACGTACGACTTGCGGAAGTTGGCACCGAAAGCCTCGTTATTGGCCCAGGTAGGCTGCGGGTTTGTGGGCCAGTCAACCCAGGTACGGCCCAGGGTAAAGATCTCGTCGGTAAGTCCCAGGGCCAGGGTAGAGTCGAATTCGATGGCGGTCACTGCATAACGGCCCGGAGCCAGGGTAACCGGTCCTCCGTGCATGGGCAATGTGTAGTAGGCAGCCGCTGTGGAAGGATACAGCAGTGTATCGGTAGTGGCAATGATCTGGTTAGGTATACCGGCGGCCATGTTCCAGATGGCAATACCCATACGGCGGCCTGTGTATCCTTCAGTAACGTACATGCCGATCGAATCTACGCGGCCTGTGTTCACCACCAGGAAATCCTGTCCCAGGTAACCGCCGTTGCCGGCACCGATACCCAGAGCTCCGTTCACCACATTGGTATTACGGGCATAAGGCTCTTCAGAGATCACTACGGTGCGGGTAAGCGTATCGTTGGCGTTCTGCTGGTCAACCTCGGTAGAAGTACTGAACAGCTTGATGGTATACACATCGGCATTGGCCGGAGGTGTCCATGAAGGAATGGTGAAAGCGCTCTGTGCGGCAGCATTCACGGTAACCGCAGCGGAAGACGCCGTATGTACAACGGCATTGGCACTGTTGCGTACTTCCACGTTCAGACGCACATTGGTCATGGCCTGTGAACCGTTGTTACGGATATCGGCGGCAAAGACCAGGGGTTGTGTCTGTCTTTTGGGGATCATGGTATACTCGGTAGGCAGTGTCTGGTTGCGCACTTCGGCATCGTAATTGAGCATTACCTCTACAGTTACATCGTCGATCAGCTGAATAAACTTATCGTTGGACGTATTGCGGAAACCGATGTAGATAGACTGGCCCGCATACGCATTCAGCGGAGCGCTTTGTGCCGTCCAGGCAGCCGGTGAGGTAGTGGTAGAGAAAATTACGGTAGAGTTGGTGATCTGGTTACCGATGGTACCGGTGCCCCCGGTAGGTGTGGTAGGAGCTACCATTACACGTACTTCATAGGCTTCCAGGTATAAAGGATCATAGGAAACGGCGTTCCAGCGCAGTACCGCATTGGCAGGCAGCGGCCCGATGAGCGGGGTCCAGGCCCAGTCGTTCGCCTGACCGGCAGGTCCATACCAGGAGTTACCGAACATGGCAGAGTCGGCCACGTTAAATTTAAAGTCCTCACGACGCTCCCAGGCATCATTTACATACGCTGTGGCAGCATTCGGGGTACTGTTGTCCACGTTACGCAGGAGCCAGCCCGCAGGGAACGTGTATGTACCGGCGCCTCCGGCTGTAGGACCACCTACACCGTCGAAATCTTCCTGGAAGATGATCTGAGAGAAGGATACGCTGCTGGTGGTCAGGGCTAATATAGCCGTAACACCCAGCGTTTTAAGTAAACTTTTTTTCATAGTTAATCATTTGGTTTTCGGTTGCAATATACGGCCAAAATCGCCAAATAGGGCCACTGTTGTCGAAAATATCCGCCCCCGTATACGCAAAAAAGGCCGTAAACAATACGGCCTTTTGCTTTGTGTACAAACATATTTTAGCGCATGAACAGCAGCTCGCGGTATTTCGGAAGCGGCCAGTCCTCGTCGTCTACCAGCAGCTCCAGTTTGTCTACATGGTAACGGATCTGTTCAAAATACTTCTCTTTTACTTCGTTGCAGTATGCAAAGGCACGTTTGCGCTCGTCTTCGATTACATTGGCACGTTTACGGGCTTCGGTCATTTCTTCCACCAGTGTACGGATGTTATTAATGTGCTCGGTCATTTCGCGTACCATCGCACTTACAGTCTCATCTTTAATGCCCAGTTCCTTTTTCATTTTCAGGTTCTTGAGCAGTTCGTTCTGGTACTTGATGGCCGCCGGGATCACGTGGTTCAGGGCCAGGTCGCCGATCATACGGCTTTCGATCTGTACCTTCATGATGTATTCTTCCAGCATGATCACGTGGCGGGCGCTTACCTCGCGCTCGGTGTACACTCCCTGGTTAATGAACACTTTGGTGAGTTTTTTATTCGTAAGCGCTTCCAGGGCCTCCGGCGTGGTCTTGTTGTTGCTGAGACCGCGTTTTTTGGCCTCTTTCACCCATTCTTCGCTGTAGTTATCCCCTTCGAAAATAATGTTCTTGCTTTCTTTCAGGATCTTACGCAGTACTTCTACAATGGCGACTTCTTTCTTTTTGCCTTTGTTCAGCAGGGCGTTCACTTCTACCATAAAGTCCTGCAGCTGCTGGGCCATGGCGGTATTCAGCACGGTCATGGGGCGGGCACAGTTGGCCGTGGAACCTACGGCGCGCAGCTCGAACTTATTGCCCGTAAAGGCAAAGGGACTGGTACGGTTGCGGTCGGTATTGTCCAGGATGATCTCCGGTATTTTGTTGATACCCAGCTTCATGTATACATTGTCGCCTTTATCCAGCTGTACATTGCCGCTTTTTTCCAGGTCGCCCAGTACTTTGTTCATCTGGGTACCCACGAACACCGAAATAATGGCCGGCGGAGCCTCGTTGGCGCCCAGGCGGTAGTCGTTCGAGGCCGAAGCGATGGACACGCGGATCAGGTCGGCGTATTTGTGTACGGCAGCAATGGTATTGATAAAGAAGGTAAGGAACTGCAGGTTGTCTTTCGGTTTTTTGGCGGGAGCCAGCAGGTTGCGGCCCGTATTGGTGATCAGGGCCCAGTTGTTGTGCTTACCGCTCCCGTTTACTCCGGCAAAAGGCTTCTCATGGAACAACACCTCAAAATCGTGACGCGAAGCGATACGCTCCATCACATCCATAAGCAGCATATTGTGGTCGCTGGCCAGGTTGGCTTCCTCGTACTGCGGGGCCACTTCGAACTGTCCGGGAGCCACCTCGTTGTGACGGGTGCGTACCGGGATACCCAGCTTGAGACACTCGGTTTCGAAATCGACCATAAAAGCGGTCACACGGCGCGGAATAGAACCAAAATAGTGGTCGTGCAGCTGCTGGCCGCGGGCCGGGGAATGCCCGAACACCGTTTTGCCCAGCATCACCAGGTCGGGCCGGGCACGGAACAGGGCCTTGTCTACCAGGAAATATTCTTGCTCGGCACCCAGGGAAGCCGTTACGCGGGTCACATCCTTATCGAACAGCTGGCACACTTCCACGGCGGCTTTGTCCACAGCGGTCAGGGCCTTCAGCAGGGGCGCCTTATGATCGAGGGCATCGCCTGTATAGGAAACGAAAATAGTGGGAATGCACAGGGTTTTGGTACCGGCAATTTCGTAGATAAAGGCCGGCGAAGAGGCATCCCAGGCACTGTAGCCGCGGGCCTCGAATGTAGTGCGGATACCGCCGCTGGGGAACGAAGAAGCATCGGGCTCCTGCTGTACAAGGGCGCTGCCTTTGAAGCGTTCTACGGGAGTATTGCCGCTGAGTTCAAAGAACGAATCGTGCTTTTCGGCCGTACTGCCGCGCAGCGGGTGGAACCAGTGCGTATAATGCGTAACGCCTTTCTGCATGGCCCAGGTCTTCATGGCCGTGGCTACCGCATCTGCCGTTTCGTGACTGATCTTTTCGTTGGTGCCGATACTCGCCGCCAGGTTTTCCCAGGCCTCGGTAGAAAGGCTCAGCTTCAGTTTATCGAGACTGAACACGTTATCTCCGTAATAATCGGAGATGTTGTTGGACGGACGGGTCACTTCCCGCATTTTCCTGGAATGAACAGTGCTTAATGCGTCGAAACGTTGTTTTGACATAAAATAAATATTGAGGTGTATTTTTGAAGCACAAAAGTAAAAAAAGTATTATGATATGAAAAAATGAGTTTAAATTTTAAGGTACTTTTTCAAAAAAACATAAAAAATCAGGAAAATGAGTGCCAAAATTAAGGTTGAAGGATTTCAGCCGGCTCATTTGTTATTTTATTATTAATCGGGCTTTGCGTATACGCCCTCTATTTGAAATTTTAGATATTTAATTACCTTTGATTCATTATGAACGTAAACGGTTTTATAAAGGCAGCAGCGGGTGTAATGATCGTATTATCGACTGCCTGCGCCGTTAAAAAAACCGTGGTGGTCGACATTCTGAAGCCGGCCCGCGAAACCTTTCCTTCCTATACCCATGTGGCCATTACCGACCGCAGTAAGCTGGATTCCCTGTCCTTCAATACGGTATACCCATCCAACCTGCTCACGTCCCGCTTCCGGGCCATTCCCAACTTCCTGGGCAGCGATGTACTGAGCTCTTTTTACGACGGCATGGAAAATTTTCAGCGGGTACGCCTGAGCGAGATCAATCCCCTGCCGGTTGTTCCGCGGGCTAAAGATTACAAAGCCCCGGCCCTGGATACGCTTACCCTGAAAAGGATCGCTTCAGAAAACCCGTCGCTGGAAGCCCTGCTTACCCTGGACGGACTTAAGTACGAAATTTATACCGACGGTAACGTGTACCGTGATCAGCTGCTGCTTTCCAGCGGTAAAGCCATCGATATACCCATTTTCTCCTCCGAATATTCCTATAAAGTACTCACGTTCTGGCGCCTGTACGATCTTAAAACGCGCAGTGTGGTCATGGAACGCTCGTTCAGCGAAGAGCTGCCTTTTTATTACGACGGTTACAGCATGTACGACAAAAAGGGATACGGCAATAACGAACAGGGCTGGCAACGGGCCGCCGCCTACACCGGGCTGCGTTTTGCAGATACCTATATTCCCAGCTGGGAAGCCCAGGAGCGCTACCTGTTCCCCGGCGATACCCAACAGATGCTCGAAGCGTCTGACGATGCCGAACTGGGGCGCTGGCTCGACGCCGCCGAAAAATGGGAACTGTACAAAAACCAGCACCGCCTCAGCAAAGGCAATAAGGCAAAGGTGAACTACAACCTGGCCGTAGCCTACGAGGTACTGGGCAAAGTTACCTACGCACGCGAGCTGTGCGAAGAGGCCTATGCCCTCACCAATAATAAGTTCTACCTCGATTATGCCCGCAAACTGAAGATCCGCGAGGCCGACATCGAACTGCTCGATAAACAGTTCACCGGGCAGTAAGCGTGCTGCTTTTTTACGTATTTTCGCGCAAAATACCCTGCTGTGTACCATTCATTTGCATTATTTGCAGCATTGCTGATCTCCTCGGCCGCAAGCCTCTGTGCCCAGACGGGCGGCGAACGCTTTATACGCGTAGTTAAGCTCCTGCGTGAGGAACACCTGGACCCGAAAACCCAATCCACCGCCAATAATGATGCCGTAGTGCGCCTTTTTATGCTGGAAGCCGATCCCCGGCGCCTCCTCTTTACCGAAAAACACCTGGATTCCGTTAGTCAGGCGGCACCCGCCTTCTTTAAAGGAGACAATGCCCCTGAAATAGAAACCTTCCTGCTGCGCACCCGCCGCTTTTACAGTCAGCGCTGCCGCATTGCCGCCGAAAACCTGCACAAAATAACGACCAAAGCACCTGTTTTCTCAAGGGGCGATACGCTGCGGGCCTATTATACACATCAGTCCTATTTTGCTCCTGACGAAAAAGCCCTCCTGAAGAGATACCGTAACCTGTTGCATTTTTCGGTATTGAGTGAAGCTTCTGTACTCGCAGCGGATAAGAACGAAAGTACGGCCACTGTTGCCGCCCGGGAAGGCGCAGCCCTGCAGCAGAAAGAAAAGGATCGCATGCTATGCATAATTCAGCGTTTTGAAAAAGACAGCAATGCCTGTTATGAAATGCTGGGGGCCGCACTCTGTGATGCTTTTGCCCGGTTACACGACCCGCACAGCAACTTTTTTTCGAAACAGCAGTACCGGCAATTCATGACCGGGCTGGCAAGCGATGCGTTCAGTTACGGGTTTGTACTCGGCGACGATGAAGAGGACCAGGTGCGTATTGAGCATCTGAACCCGGGCGGCCCCGCCTGGAAGAGCAGCCAGGTACACGAAGGCGATATACTGCACGGCCTGTCCGACGCTTCAGGTAATGCCGCCGACCTGAGCTGTAAAGACGCTGCCGCCATCGAAGAACTTATACAATCTCTGCCCGGGAACCGTATTACGCTGGAACTGAAAACAGCCGGGGGCACCCTGCAGCGCGTTACCCTCACCAAAGGCCTCAGCCAGGTAGAGGAAAACCGCGTTACCGGCTTTATACTGAAAGGCGAACGCAATATCGGTTATATACACCTGCCGGCCTTTTATACCGGCTGGGAAAAGCAGTTTGGCCTGGGGGTGGGATGCGCCAATGACGTAAGCAAAGAAATACTGAAGCTGGGCGGAGAAAACATTGAAGGACTGATCCTGGACCTGCGTTTTAACGGTGGTGGCGCCCTCAGCGAAGCAGCCGACCTGGCCGGAGCCTTTATTGATGTAGGGCCCGTATGTATTATGGAGCAGCAGGGCAACCCGCCTTTCGTTTACAAAGAAACCACGCGGGGCACCGTTTTCCAGAAGCCCCTGATCATACTTGTGAACAGTTACAGCGCCAGCGCTTCCGAAATTGTTTCGGGCGTACTGCAGGACCACGGACGCGCCATTATTGCCGGCAGCCCTACATACGGAAAAAGTACCGGACAACGTGTAATAGCCGTGGACGAAACTAATGCTGCGGCCGGGTTCTTAAAAGTGACGGACTCCTATTTTTATTCCCCCGACGGAGATAGTCACCAGCAGAAAGGCATCGTTCCCGATATCCTTATTCCCGATCCTTACATGGCCTTTGCCTCTGCGGAAAGCGAGGCCGAAAACGCACTGCCCAACAAAAGCAGTGATAAAAACGTGTACTTCAGCTTCCCGGAGATCCCTTACCTCGACTCCCTGCAGCAGCGCAGCCGGAAGCGCCTGGCCGGATCCGGCTATTTCCGGCAGGTGGACACACTGAACGCGAAAATCGGGCTCGAGAAAAAAAACGGAATATCCTATGTGCTTAGTCCCGCCGCCTTCGACCCCGGGAACACGCTGGAAGAATTGCGCAGTTTACTCGCTTCTCCGCAAAAAGAAGATGCCCCCTATACAACGGCCGTGAATGCGTACCTGCAGGAACGCCTGAACCTCGACCCCGTTTTGCAGGAACAGGTCCGCATACAAAAAGAAGAACTGCTGCTGGACATGACCCTGCGCGAAACGTATCGCGTTATGCTCGATTATATTACTTTTGCGCGTTAAATAATTGATACACCCTCCAAACATGAGAAATTTTTTAGTCCTCTTCCTGTTCTCCCTGCTCACAGCAACCCTGTCGCAGGCTCAGTCACCCGCCCTCGAATACCTGAATTTCCTGCGCGAAAACATGGATCCCGTAACCAAGGATACCTGGGATTACATGAGCTCCATTGCCAAAAGCCGTGGTGCCAAAAAAATAGAAACGCGCCGGAAGGAACTGCTGGGATCCCTGCGCTCTGCCGAACTGCGCATACAAAGCCGCAAAGCCCTTGAAGGCGGCGAAGACCTGAAAAATACTACCGTTGAAATACTGGCTAAACAGTATGCCATCCTGAACGACGATTATGCCAAGATCGTAGACATGGAAGAGATCGCCGAACGCTCTTACGATGCCATGGAAGCCTATATCCTGATGCAGGATAAAGCCAGCGAAAAAATGAACGAGGCCAGCGCTTCGTACGAGGCTGCCATCGATAAATTTGCCGCGGCCAATACGATTACCCTCATCGAAGACCAGAGTAA
The DNA here is from genome assembly GCA_052437175.1 of Flavobacteriales bacterium. Lineage (GTDB taxonomy): Bacteria > Bacteroidota > Bacteroidia > CAIKAF01 > CAIKAF01 > JACVCJ01. The sequence goes on along the minus strand of JBQVOK010000003.1, from coordinate 313,821 downwards.
AATGGGCAAGAAGATCGAACGGGCCGGTAAAGCCATGGATTATTACAACGTCGTATTCCTCATTTTCTTTAAAGCCAATGTGCAGGATGCCAGCATGGTAGCTGCACAGAATGCGGCAGATGTAAACACGATGGCCCAGAGCCGCGATGCCCTGCTGAAATACGCAGAAGAAGGACTTGCCAAACTGGAACAAACCCCGTTGTATGAAAATGATGCCATTCTCGTTAACGAATGCCGCCTGTTCCTGAACTTTTACAAGAAGACCGCCGAAGAAAAAGTTCCGGAGATCATGGACTTCTTTCTGAAAAAAGAAACGTTCGAGACCCTGAATACCGAAATGAGCCAGAAAAAGAAGTCGGAACTTACCAAAGAGTTCGTAGACGATTACAATAAGGCCGTAAAAGAATACAACGGCAGTGTGGAATCGTTCAATAAACTGAACAATGAAATGAACGCCGAACGCACAGCCCGTAACAATGGCTGGAACAATGCCGTGAAAAAGTTCATGGATAAATACGCGGCCTGAGTACGCAACCTATTACACAGGAAAGGAGAGCCCGGCAGGACTCTCCTTTTTTTATGCGCTTCTGTTAATAGTACAATCAGGCAATATACGCCACTCCCGATATTTCTACACGGGCGCCGGCAGGCAGAGCGGCTACCTGCACCGTCTCACGGGCGGGAAAATCGCTGCTGAAGTATGCCGCATATATTTTATTCACTTCGGCAAAATCGTTCATATCGGTAAGAAAAATGCTGGTCTTTACCAGGTGTTCAAAGCCCAGACCGGCATCCTGCAGTACGGTACGCATATTTTCGAGGACCTGGCGGGTTTCTGCTTCAATGGAGCTTTGTTCCAGGCTGCCGTCCGCCTTAAGGGCAATGGCGCCGGAAAGATATACGAAGTTCCCGGCCTGTACGGCGCGGCTGTATGGACCTATGGGTGCGGGTGCGGTTTTCGATGTGATCACTTTTTTCATGCTTGCTGCGTTTAGAAGTTCAAAAGTAAAATAAAAAAGCCCGGAACGATCATCCCGGGCCTGTGTATTGTGGAGCCGTGCTTACAGGGTTCCCCTGCGGGCCTGTTCGCGCTCAATAGATTCGAAAAGTGCCTTGAAGTTGCCTTTCCCGAAGGATTTGGCACCCTTGCGCTGAATGATCTCGATGAACACCGTCGGACGGTCTACGATCGGTTTCGTGAACAGCTGCAGCAGGTACCCTTCATCGTCGCGGTCAACCAGGATGTTCAGCCTTTTCAGGATGCTCAGTTCCTCGTCGATGTTTCCTACGCGGGCCGTAAGGTCTTCGTAATAGGTATCGGGTACTTCCAGGAATTCCACCCCGCGTTTGCGCAGGTCGGTCACCGTTTCAATAATATCGTTGGTGGCCAGGGCCAGGTGCTGTACACCGGCGCCGTGGTAAAAGTCGATGTATTCTTCGATCTGTGATTTCTTCTTGCCTTCGGCCGGTTCGTTGATCGGGAATTTCACAAAGCCGCTGCCATTGCTCATTACCTTACTCATCAGGGCCGTATAATCGGTGCTGATGTCTTTATCGTCGAAGGAGATCAGCTGGGCAAAACCCATTACATCGCTGTAAAAAGTACACCATTTGCTCATCTGGCCCCAGTCTACGTTACCCACCATGTGGTCGATATACTGCAGACCGCTGTTTTCGGGGTTGTACGATGTGCTCATGGCTTTGTAACCCGGCAGGAACGCGCCTTTGTACTTTGTACGTTCCACGAAAATGTGCACGGTATCGCCGTAGGTATGAATACCGGAACGTACCACTTCGCCGTCCTCGTCCGTTTCCACAACGGGCTCCAGGTACGGTTTGGCACCACGGGCCACGGTTTCTTCAAAGGCCTTGCGGGCGTCGTCTACCCAAAGGGCCACTACTTTTACACCGTCGCCGTGCAGGGAAATATGTTTCCACAGCTCGCTGTCCGGGGTAAGGGGCGCAGTAAGTACCAGTCGGATCTTACCCTGCTGCAGTACATAGGAAACGCGGTCTTTAACGCCTGTTTCCAGTCCGGCATAGGCCAGGTCCTGGAACCCGAACGCCGTTTTAAAGTAATAGGCGGCCTTTTTGGCATCGCCTACGTACATTTCTACATAGTCGGTGCCTTTCAGCGGCAGAAAGTCCTGCGCCTCGGGAACTACTTTTTTATAGGTGTGATCCAGTACATTGATATCTGCATCCATAATCGTTAAATATTTTAATAGTTAATTTTCTTTACAAATTTATTAAAGAAATCCATTATTCCAACCATGAATTTACATAACCGGGATCTTCGATACCGAGCGCATCTTTTGTTACCTGCAGCGGACGGAAGGTGTCGATCATCACGGCCAGCTCATTGGTCTCGGTTTTACCGATGGAGCGTTCCGTGGCACCGGGTTGCGGTCCATGCGGCACACCGCCGGGGTGCAGGGTGATCATTCCTTTTTCCACGTCGTTACGGCTCATAAAGTCGCCGTCTACGTAGTACAGCACTTCGTCGCTGTCGATATTGCTGTGGTTATACGGCGCCGGGATACTGAGCGGATGCCAGTCGTACAGGCGCGGGCAGAAGGAGCACACCACGAACTTATCGGTCTCGAAGGTCTGGTGTACCGGGGGTGGCTGGTGCACGCGGCCTACCAGGGGTTCAAAATTATGAATGCTGAAGCCGTAAGGATAGTTATAACCGTCCCAGCCGATCACGTCGAAGGGGTGCGTGGCATAGGTAAGGGAATGCAGCAGGTCCTGCTTTTTCACTTTTACCACAAAGTCGCCCTTTTCGTCGTGGGTTTCCAGCTGCTGCGGCAGTTTATAATCGCGCTCGCAGAAGGGCGAATGTTCCATCAGCTGACCGAACCAGTTGCGGTAGCGTTTGGGCGTATAGATCGGGGTAAAGGACTCTACGATCAGCAGGCGGTTGTCTTCTGTGTCAAAATGCATCTGGTAGATCATACCGCGGGGTATCAGCAGGTAATCGCCATATTCGAAGGGAATATTGCCCACCAGTGTTTTCAGCGTGCCTGTACCTTTGTGCACGAAGATCAACTCATCGGCATCGGCATTTTTGTAGAAATAGTCCGTCATGCTTTTGCGCGGTGCGGCCAGCGAAATATAGCAGTCGCTGTTCACCAGCTGGTAACGGCGGGCTTCCAGGAAATCGTCGGCCGGTTGGGTACGGAAACCCAGCAGACGACGGGGAATGATGTTCTTTTCCACCGCCACTTCGGGTTTCATGTTTACCGGTTCGGCCACGCCGCGGATCTGTGTGGGGCGGTGCACATGGTACAGCAGGGATGCCATTCCCGAAAAACCTTCCGTTCCGAACAGCTGTTCGTAGTACAAACCACCGTCGGGCTTACGGAACTGTGTGTGTCTCTTGGGCGGGAACGCTCCCAGTTTATGATATATCGGCATACTTTTACAATAAATAGGTATTACAAAGGTAGCTAATTGGAATGTAACAAAATACTGACAAAAATCAGGCTTGCCAAAAAAGAAAAATCCGGGCTCCAAAAAATTCTTGCGGGAGTGTAAATTAATTTGCTGAAAACTTGGCTTTTTCAAAATTAATTGTGCAACTTGCAGCTGTTAATTATTTTTTCATTATGGCTCTTTATGTAGGAAACTTGCCCTGGCGTATGCGCGACAACGACTTGGCAGACGTATTCTCAGAATACGGACCGGTAGTGTCGGCTAAGATCGTTATCGACAACAAGACCCGCAGAAGTAAAGGTTTTGGATTCGTGGAACTTAGCGACGAAGGAAACGAGGATGCTGCCATCGCAGGCCTCGACGGAAAAGAAACTCAAGGTCGTCAGCTCCGTGTGAGCAAGGCTATGGGCGGCAAAAAATAAAATTACGGGCTAACCCTAATTTTCAGTAACCGTCTTTTCTGAACCTTATTTAAGCTGTCCCGCTGCAAAGCGAGACAGCTTTTTTTATGGTCAGGACGACCGGTAAGACGTTTCGTGATAGGTCTTTACGTGCGGCCCCAGGAAAAGCCGGGCATACATACGTATGAGCGAAATGCCGCCGAAAATAAACCCGAGTGCATTGAAAAAGGCCAGCACGGGCTGGGTCTCATGAATATGGCTGAATATCAGGTCTTCGCCCACAAAAGTAGGTGTAAGCGGAAAGCCCACCAGGCCCAGAACGGCCAGCAAAAACACCAGTGAAAGTCTGCGATGCTCATACACATGCCCGTAATACCGGTTCAGGTCAAAGTATTTCTTTTCGCTCCGGTATAACAGGTACAGGCAAATACCACCCAGTATCCCGCCGCTTACAATACCGCTGAGGTAAATAAACACCTGGCTCCTGTCGAAATACTCGTTGAACGAAACGGCCAGCGCCACCCAGAAATGGTTCATCAGCACCAGCAGCCAGGCAAGGAAGGGGTTCCGGCGTTCGCTGAAGGAGCGCAATACCATCAGGATACCCAGCAGTGAAAAAAATTCAGGAATATGCTGCCGCAGCCATCCCGGAAGTACATCGCCGGCGTACAGCAATGCCAGACCGGCCAGGTAGGCCGGCACAAAAAAGAAAAATACATTCCGTCCGTTCACAAAACGGAGACGTCTGCCCGTTTTTTTGAGCGGCGAAAAAACCAGTTTGTTCAACAGTCGTTCCATATTCCATTCCCGCAGTGCCAGCACATACAGCGTAGATCCCACGCGTCTTCGGAAAGCGCTTTCGGGAGTCTCTCTGCGTGGGGTATACCGGTAAAACTGTTCCCGTATCAGGTAGCTCAGGGCCGAAGGCGAAATAAGCAGCTGATAGGTACGCAGAAAGGCATTCCCGGCAAAATGTAGCAGAGCCAGGTTGGTAAAGCCGGCAGACACTTCCAGGAAGATAAGTCCGATCTGGCTCACCGAGGCATAGGCAACCCGGCTTTTTGCCGTAGACTGTACCTGTGCCGTAAAATAGGCCAGTATGGCCGTTACAAGACCCAGCACAGCCACCAGTACCCGTATAAACAGCAGGTCCTGCCAGAAGGGAAAACTGCGCAACAGAATAAAGACACCGAAATGTACAGAGAGTGACCCATAAAAAACGGCACTTGAGGTAGTAGGCCCTTCCATGGCTTTGGGAAGCCAGTACGAAAAGGGGAACTGGGCCGATTTAACACAGGCCGCCAGCAACAGCATAAGGGCAATAAAGATCATAAGACCCGGTCTGCCGTATCCCGCTGCATCATGCACGGGGTCCAGCGCCGCAAAGCTGATGTTCCGCTGCCAGAAATGATGGCTTCCCCACATGGCCAGCAGTATGCCCACATCACCGATGCGGTATACCGCAAAAACCTTTACCGCATTACGCACGGGCAGGTAACGGTCGCGGTAAAAGGCCACCAGCAAAAACGACGAAATGCCGATAAACTCCCAGCCAATGAAAAGGCTTTCAAAATTACCCGAAAGCACCGTGATGTTATAGCCCGCATAAAAGAACAAAATGGTGGTAAAAAAGCGTTTAAAACCAGGATCACGGTGCATGTAATACTGGCTGTATGCCGTAATGAGAAAGGCCAGCAGCAGGCCCACCAGCAGGTATACCAGGGCAATACGGTCAAAATAAAGCTCAAGTACAAAATTGTATTCACCCGAGCGGTACAGGTACAATTCTTCCCGGTGCAGCACAGGATGCCCCTGGCTGAGCCAGTAAACGACAAAAATGCTGAAAAGTACCAGGTTCAGCAGCGTAGTACCAACGGCGAGCGCCGCGATCTTTTTTTCGTGCTGCCGCGGCAGCAGCAGGCTTATGAGAAACCCGGCCAGTGGCACAAGCACAAAAACAGGCAGTATCTGGTCCATATTCATATTATTTTATACGGTAAACGGCAAACGGACTATGTACCGGATCGATCGGCTCCCCGCTGTGCAAGCGGGGCAGGGCCATATTTACCGGGCTGTATTCCCGGAAACGGCCGTCCCCGAACAAATAGAGTTTTTTGGATCCGGGTTCCAGCGCCACCAGGTGTATCCAGCTGTTGGCAAACCATTCGTACAGATCGGGCGACCCGCTCAGGGTTTTTGAAATAATATCCGGGAATTGTTCAATGACCATCAGCAGGCGCATCGGCTCATGCAGCTCGGTCATCTGTACGGGCAGGCCTGTGCGCAGGTCCCCGTCGGTACCGTTGGCCACACCGATAAGGCCCATTACATTATGCGAAAGTTTGCTGCCGGCCCCGAAGCGTGACGGGTCTACCCTGGAAAAATAATACTCCAGGTTTATTCCTCCTGCCACAGGTGTAGCCGCGGCCAGCGCTCCGGCAAGAAATTTCCCTTCGCTGTCGGTACGGTAGTCATAGGAATGCATAAAACTCCGCCGGTTCAGGAAAAGGTGTTCGGTACTTTCGCGGCGGCCTATAATGCACAGGGCATTGGTGGCGTGATTCAGTTCGGGCCGTGGTTCAAAAAGAGATACCGCCCGCCGTTTTACTTTCCTGTGTATCTCCTTTTCACTAAGCCCCTTACGATTCAGCAGCGGGAACCTCGCCGCTCTTTCTGCAGCATTCCGGTCCAGGGCCTGTTCGAACAGCAGGGCATTGCGCGCATGTAATATCCCGTTCGTGGCATGCAGCACATCTTCATCAAAGTACTCGATCTCATCGCGTGTAGTATCGTGCAAAGCCCCTATAAACTGTGTACTTTCGGGAATATAAACGCCCTTCCCGCGCAGTATCCGGCGCACCCCGGCATGATTGGCCATAAAGGCAAAAACGCGGGCATTCACCGAACCCGGTCTTCCGCCACAGGCACCGCAGTCGTATCCCGCATAATGCGTATTGTTCACACTGCTGGCCCCATGTCCGATCACATACACCAGGGGCGCAAAATCGCAGACAAGGCCCGTACTCTTCAGGAGTTGTTCCACACGATCGGCCATTTCCTCTACAGTAAATCCCACCTGCAGACCGTTCACGATATGCGCGGGGTCCCGGTTCTCGATCGTAAGCCGGCTGTTTTTGTGCATCAGCATCGAAGACGAGACCATCACCGCTGTTTCTGAAGGGCGTGAAAGGTTCAGCAACAGGCGCAGGGGCGATAAAAAGCCGAGCGTTTGCGACATGATCCAGCCGCCGAGCAGCCCCTGACCCTGCCGGTTAAAATGCCGGTCTGTCCGAAACTGTCCGCGGCTTTCCGTTTCCTTGATCACATGCCTGGGGTTCAGCGGCACCGGACAGGCCTTGGTATAGAACTTACCCGAGGCCGGTCTAAAGTAAAAAGCCACATTAAAGAAGCCCGGCGTACCATAGGTGCGGCATTGGGGATCGAGCTCTTCCAGGTGGCGCCGCAGCGATCCCTCGCGGTCATCGATACACAGAAAGGCCTGGAAACTGTATTCCGGCACCGTGTCCGGTATTTCCGCGCGCTTGTGCTTCATCTGCAGGCCGGTAAGCACCTGGTCGTAATAGCTCCATTCATACGCCTCCTGCAGCATTTCGAAAACTTCATCTTTTTCTTCGGCTGCCGGCAATGTAAAAAGGGGCTGTATATCTGCCTGTACCTTTGTGCCCAGCGGTACCCGGTCTTTACCCAGCTTGTGTTCCAGCGTGTCCAGTTCCAGCAGCAGTTCTGTCATAATAAAATCATGCAGGCTTATTTTACGGCGGTCCAGCAGGCTGCCCGGGTTATCTTCTACATAGGACACCATACCCGACCAGCCCGGATGTGCAAATTGCTGGTCGAAAAGGTATTGTTCAAAAAGTGCAGGCCGTCCCACCATTTCCGTCAGCAGCTCTTCCATACCCAGCGAGGGTGTCTGCAGAAGTCCGCGCACGCGTTTGCTCCGGAAAAAACTTAGGTGGCTCCGCTGTTCCAGTGTTCGCAGTGAATCCAGGAAGCCCTCCCCGTACACAGGAAAACTCCGGGACGCCAACCCCTGGTCCAGGTACGAGTTTACCAGTCTGAACAACAGCGGATGCACCTCTTTATCCAGGTTTACCCGGAAAACATCCTTCCATTTTTCGCGGAGTGTACCGATACGCGCAGACCGGGAAGTATCATAGGTCTGCAGCAACAGTTTATCTTCCCAGAGGTCTGCATCGGCGGTACCTTTGCGGATAGAGATCACACGACGCAACACGGCAGGGTTGATCTGTCCCTGTGCATACAGGCGGCGGTATTCATCCAGGGGCAGATAGCTGCGGGCTCCGAATATATGGGCCGAAAAACGCAGCGCATCATGAAAAGGCAATCCCTGGAAGGCATGCAGTGTGTTATGATGTACAAAATCTTTTAAAGGGGCCTGCTGGGGAAGGTAATGCTTCAGTTTATGTATGGTCCCGTTCTTATCAAATTTTTTCCCGCACCCGGATGCGGAATCACGATCCTTCATACGAAGACGTATTATTTAAATAAAAGATACGAATGCTTTTGCTCCGCCTGAAAAGGTCAGCGCTGTGTCCAAAAAACCGTTCAGATACGGAGATTGTGCTGGTTGAGCCAAATACGCTGCGATGTGTCGTAAAGCATTGGGCCGGCCTCAGAAAAATTTCGGGGCCGTTTCAGGGCCACCCATAGACCGGGCAGTACATTCCGCACAGCTATTAGACTGCTGCGGGCTGATAGCTGCATAAGGGCATAACGGACAGCAAATATTTTGAACGTAAGGAAATAATACGCCAACAGTATACTGATAAAAGCATCGGGTAGTTCCAGCCGGAACAGTTGCTCAATCATCGCATGTACTTTAAATCCAATGCAAAGGTACAGCGTATACGAGCAAAAGCAAAATACCTCCGGAAAAAATCATCCGGTGCCTGTAAAACTACGTATCTGCTTTCCTTATGGTACGTGCCCTGGCCTAAAAATCGCGCGGGTTCAGCAGCGAAGGTGTAGGCTTGTGCGGTTTCTTCCAGGAGAAACTCAGTCCCAGTTCGTGCGTGCCCGTGTTGTAGGGCTGCATGCGGCTCAGTGTATAGTCGAACGAATACATCAGGCGCAGTCCCTTGCCCATGTGTACGCCCAGCAGCAGGGAGCCTGCATCCTGGTAACGGTATCCCAGACCTACCCAGAAGCGTTCTTTGAGGAAATAACCGGTAAGGTTTCCTTCGAACTGGGTCTTGAAGAAGGTGGTACGCACCAACACGCCGGGTACCAGCGTTACCTTGCTCCTGATACGGAAGCGGTAATTACCGTATGCATGGATGGCGCGCGCCCAGTAGGGGTGTTTGCTGCCCGGGCTGCCGATCACGTGCGGCACGGCAACACCTACGGTATAATTCTGATGTACGGCCTCGATACCGATGGATACGTCGGGCTGCCAGCGGTTCTGGTCCAGGGTTCCGATCAGGGGATCGTTCGGGTTCGAAAAATTCAGGTCCGACATACGCGTGGACGTATTGATGAACCCCGCGCCCACTCCCACACTCAGGAAGGTCTTTTCGTTCAGGGTAACGTGGTAGGCATAATTTACCTTGATATTGGTATTACGCTGAAAGCCTACCCGGTCATAAAAGCCGGAAATACCCACAGCGCTGTTGGCCTTGGCAATGTAGTAGCCGGCATTCAGGAAAGAGGTACCGGGACGGTTTTCCAGGCCGAACCACTGCTCGCGTTGCAGAATAGCGGCCTCCACCCCTTTATTGGACGCTGCGGAAGCCGGGTTGAAGACACCCCGCATCGTATACCAGTGCGTTATATTCGGATCGTTTTGCGCCCGCAGAGCCAGTGCCGAAAGTAAGATCGCGGTGCTTAGAAGTACTTTTTTCATGGTTATTGAGCGTTGGTTACCTGGAATGTGGTACGGCGGTTAGCGGCATGTTGTTCTTCGGTAGTGGCGTTCTTGTTCAGCGGGTTGCTTTCGCCCCAGCCTTTGGAGGTGAGACGCCCGGCCTCGATACCGTTCTCGATCAGGAAGTCCACCACACTTTTGGCGCGGCGCTGCGACAGTTCCAGGTTGTATTTATCGCTTCCCTGTTCGTCGGAATGCGAGTTGATCACAATATGGATGTTCGGGGTTTCCTTGAGCAGGGTAACCAGTTTGTTCAGTTCCCGCTTCGAGGTTTCGGTCAGCTCGGCCTTGTTGTATTCGTAGTAGATATTGTCGAGTTTGATCTCATCCTTTGTGATCTTCATGAGGTTTACCTGGGCCGAATTGCGCTCGCTAAGCAGGGCCGACTGGTCGGTGCTTGCATTCAGATCGAGGGCTTTTACCAGGGCCGATGCCGAAAAATAACCGTCTGCCGAACCCAGGATCTTGTACCCGGCTTCGGGGTTTACATTATCCAGTGAAAAACGCCCGGTATTGTCTGTAACGGCCGTCAGGGTGCTGCCGTCGGTGCCCATCAGGGTCACTTTGGCATTGGCTACGGGCAGTCCCGTTTTTTCCTCACGGATATAACCGCCGATCGTTTTGTACTTAGGATCGAGCATAAAGCGGTAGATATCGTCGTTACCGATACCGCCACCGCGGTTACTGCAGTAGAAACCGTCGAAGCGGCTCTGTGCCGAATAGATCAGCCCGAAATCGTCCCCGGCCGAATTGAAGGGAATATCCATGGGCACAGGCTTCGAAGGATTGCTGTTGTTGTATTTCGCTTTAAAGATATCGTATCCGCCCAGGCCGGCCTTACCGTTGCTGGAAAAGAAGAACAGCGAGTCTCCGGCAATGGTCGGAAAGCCTTCGTTGGCTACCGTATTGATCTCCTGTCCCAGGTTGGCCGGCATTCCCCATGAATTGGCCGCTGCCCCGCGGGAAACCTTGTACAGGTCTTTGCCGCCTATGCCACCCGGACGGTCAGAGGTAAAGAACAGCGTTTTACCATCGCCGCTGATCGCGGGATGTGCGTAATTGGCCCCGTCTGTGCAGAAAGGCAGTACTTCCGGGGTACCCCAGCTGCCTACCGCAGGATCGTAAGTAGTAGAAAGCAGTACGCAGGATTTGCTCTTGCCGTCATACCCGTTGCACTGCGAAAAATAGCCTACTTTATGTACTTTATCGTAGGTAAAGCTGCCGTTGTTGTACTGGGAATTGATCGCTTCCGGCAGGGCTGAGTTTATTTTCCAGTCTCCGTTCTCTGTTGCCGATGCGGCCACCAGGCGACTGAAACCCTGTCCGGTCTTTTTATCTTTTGCACCGCTGAAAAGGCTGCTGGACGTGGTAAACACCACTTTATCGGCACTGATGTACCCGATACCGTAATCACCCATTTCGCTGTTCAGTGCCTTTTCGTTCAGGTGCAGCAGCACCGAAAACACCTCTTTGCGTTGCGGGGCGCTCTGTGCACTCTGTATGCGCAAACGGGCAGTTTTACCCCAGGCCGTATCGTTCTCGGCCTTGCGGTACAGGGCTATCGCCTGTTCGTACTGGCCGCGGTAGGTATAGATATCGCCGTAGTTCACAAAAAGTTCGGCATTGGTGGCATTGGCATCCACCGACTGCTGGAACCATTGCTGTGCATGGGCATAATCGTTCAGGTGGTAATAGCAGTTCCCCAGGCGGAACATCACCTGGGCTTTGGCCTCGGGGGCATTGATCTTAGCCACCAGCTTTTCATATTCTGCGGCGGCGTCCACGTAATTTTTATCCTCGTATTTCCAGTCGGCTTTTTCCAGCGGGGTCTGTGCCGGGAGTAACGCAATGCCGAGGAGCAGTGTAAGTATGGAAATGTATAGTTTTTTCATGGTCTTAACGAACAAGGGTTACGGGGTATTTCAGGGTAATGAGTTCCCCGCCGGAATTATAAAACTTTACGATGGCATAATAGGTTCCGTTGGAGGCATTTTCGCCGTTCACCGTACCGTCCCAGCCGGTATTGCCCACAAACATGGTCTGGCCCCAGCGGTTCACAATGGCCACGTCCACGCCGTTCAGCAGGATATCGTTGTAACCGTCTCCGTTGGGCGAAAAGGCATTCGGCATATTGTCGATGCAATAGTCCATGGCAATATCCACGTTCAGGGTATCACTCAGTACACAGGGGTCCGAAGTGATGTCCTTGAATACGATCACGCTGTACTGCCCGGGCGAGGAAGGCTGATAGCTCTGCGCGGAATCGGGCAGGGAAACGCCGTTGCGGTACCAGCTGTACACGGCATCGCTTACACCGGCGTCCAGCACCGGGTAATACAGGTCTACGGGACACAGTTTCAGATCTTCGCCCAGGTTTACCAAGGGCTGCGGACCTACCAGTGCCGATATAGACATAGTGGTCATCATGTTCAGGCATTTATCACCGATGGAATTCCCGTCCGAACCTTCTTTTACCCCAACGGTAATGGTTTCGTTCTGGGTTTGCCCGGCGATCATCACATCGATATAATTCGTATACTTATGAGAAGGCGAACATTCCACGCCAACGGCCCCGATCACGGCTACCGGGGAACCGGCGCTGTTCGTGGCAAAAAAGTCAGATCCGTCCGCAGCAATGGTGCCGCAGGATATCAGCTCATTAAAGTATATACGAACTCCGTAATTGTTACATACATAGGCGGCCGAATCAGCTACCGGCGGAATGGTATCGTACAGTTCTACCGTTCCGGCTGAAAAATCGAGCGTATATCCCGATTGCGTGGCGCTGAAATTGCTCACATTGATCACAAAGGTATGGCCAGCCGTTACGGGTATGGCCAGTTCGTTCTGCGGATGCCCCGTAGTATCGTTATTGGCGCCTGTAGGGCCGGTTATGGCCGAAAAGTTACAGGCCACCTGCAGCGAAGGATCTACGTAGATCTCCGGGCAGCTGTGACCGGTAAGGTCAAATACGGCCCAGTCATAATCGTCGGCCGGGTTCAGCGGTGTAATGGTAAAGTTCAGGATACCCGTGTTCAGGGCCGTAAAGATGTACCATACGTCGTTCTGTTCGCCGCCGTCGAGGCAGGAAATGGCCGGGTTTATCTCATTGGGAATATACCCTGTGCCCGAGTAGGAAAAGGTTTGTACATACACGTCCTGGCAGATCGTAATGGCATCGGGACAGTCCTGTTCGGGCTGTATGTTCTTGTCGCTTTTGGGCGTGTTCTGCCCGGCCTGGAGTTTTGCCCTTTTGGCCTGCTCCAGGGCCTGAACCTGTGCAGGCGTGTACTGGGCCGATAGGGTGTCTGACAGGCCCAGCATAAGTGCCAGGCCTGCCATCCATGGATACAGTGTTTTTTTTAGCATGTGTGAGAACAGTTCTTAGGGTTGTTTTACAAAACGTACCGTGTACATGGTATCTTCCATACGCAGACGTACGGTATACATTCCCGGAAGCAGGTTCTGCACCGGCATGCTCACTTTGTACAATTCTGAAGATTTTATGTCATTACGTATATTGATCACTTTGCCCTGCATATCGATGATCTCGAGCGTCATTTTACCCGAAACGGCCGATTGCAGTGTAATGTTCAGCACATCCACTGCCGGGTTCGGATAGGCATTGACCTGGAAATCAGCGTCGCTTTCATCCAGGGAAAGTGCTTTATTTACGTATACAGATCGAATGATGGTGTCGTTGCCGCAGCCGTTCGAAATGATGAGGCGTACCTGGTAGGTTCCGTTATCGGGGAACTGGTGCACCGGGTTCTGTGTGGTCACGTCTGCACTGCCGTCGCCGAAGTTCCAGGTCCAGCCCTGTGCATTCTGCGAGATATCGGTAAAGTATACGGTAAGACCATTGTTCTGGTTATTGAACAGGGCTACCGGCAGCGGATCAACCGTTACGGTAATGGAAGCCGAAGCCGAACAACCCTGACCCGAAGTTACGCTGTAGGTAACCAGGTGACTACCCAGTCCCGCTACAGCAGGATCGAAGGTGTTGTTGTTCACATACGGACCGCCGCCCCAGGTACCGCCGGACGTAACCGCCGTCAGCGTCTGGATACCCGCATTTTCGCAAACCGTTCCCGGGTAGGTAATGGTTGCATCCGGGTTGGCATTGATGTTTACATATACGCTGTCGAAACCGGCACAGCCGTTGCCGCCCGTTACCGTGTACACCACCAGGTGTGTGCCTGTACCGGAGATCTGCGGATCGAACAGTCCGGCCCCTGAAATATAGGAACCACCCGTCCATACGCCGCCCGGGATATTTCCGAACATCATCTGGGACCCGTCGTTAAAGCAATAGTTCAGTGCAGAAAGCACCTGTACGTTCGGGGCTGAAGTTACGTTCACAAAAGTGCTATAGGTGTCCGAACAACCGGCATTGCTCACCGTGTAGGTTACCGGGTGACTGCCCGCTCCCGCAACTGCAGGATCGAACACACCGCCCGCCGTAATGTAGGCGCCGCCGCTCCAGGTACCGCCGCCCGAATTCACCGCAAAGGTGGTCAGCCCGTCCGAAGTACACATGGTACTGCCCGGGGCAAAGGTCGCATCCGGCGACTGGTTAATGGTAAGCGTTACGGTATCTGTTGCCACGCAACCGTTACCGGCAGATACGCTGTATACCACCGGGTACAGACCCTGTCCGCTCAGTTGCGGATAGAACAGACCGGCAATACTGATGTAGGGATTACCGCTGTAGGTACCGCCCACCGGGGTAGCGCTTATAAAGAAGGCTGAATCGGCCGAACAATGGGTAAGCGTTCCGGTGATATTTGCCGAAGGTGCGGCAATTACATTGATCTGTGTACTGCCTGTGGCCGAACACGCGCCCTGCGTTACGGTATACGTTACGGTGTGTGTGCCTGTGCCTGCCGCAGCCGGATCAAAGATGCCCGCACTGCTTACAAAGGCTCCGCCGGCAAAAGTTCCGCCCGAGGTGGCAGAGATCAGCTGTACCGGTGTGGCATTGGTACACAGGGCACTTACCGGACTGATGGAGGCATTCGGTCCCTGGGTTACCAGCACGCTCTGTGTGGAACTGGCCGTACAACCGCCGGAACTCAGCGTATAGGTTACGGAGAATGCGCCGGAACCGGAAACAGCCGGATCGAACATACCCGTTCCATTTACATAAGGACCACCGCTCCAGGTGCCGCCTGCGTTCACAGCATTCAGCTGAACGGGGCTGCCTGTGGAACAGATCACGGGCTGGGCCGATATAGCCGCGTTCGGGGCCGTGTTCACGATCACCGAAGTGCTGCCTGCGCCCGTACAGCCATTTACATCTGTATACGAATAAATAGGATTAAAGGTTCCCGGGCCAGACAGCGAAGGATCGAAAAGACCGCCGCTGTTCACAAAAGGGGAGCCGCTCCAGGTACCACCACCCGGTGTGGCGTTGAGCGCCACTGCCGTACCATTATCGCAAAGCGGGGCCGGGGTTGTTACATTTATCACCGGTGAAGGGTTTACCTGGATATTGGTAGTGGCAAAACCGGCACAACCATTGGGCGCTGTGTACTGGTACACGATGCTGTGTACACCCGCACCGGCAACACCCGGGTTGAACTGACCTCCGCCCGTAATAAATACACCGCCCGTGAACAGACCGCCCGCCGGAGTGGCATTGATCTGGGTAAGTGCACCGTTGTCACAGAATACGGAAGGACCGCCGATGGTAAGCACCGGCGACTGTTTTACATTGATCACCTGTGTAGCTGTAGAAGGACAGGCGCCGCCCACCGTATAACTTACGGTATAGGTGCCGGCTGCAGAACCCTGCAGGTCAATATCGCCGAACGTACTTCCGAATACCAGGCCCGAAGGACTGGCCGTAAAGCTTCCGCCTGCGCCCGGTGCAAAGGTCGGGTACGGAGCCGGATCATCGGTACAGAAGGAAGAACCCGGGTAATTGAGTGTAGCCACTGCGCCCGAATTGATGGTAACCACAAAGGTAGCCGTAGCATTACAGAAAGATGTGGGCAGACTGTGTGTTACCGTATAGGTACCTGCCGCAGACGCCGAAACGTCGATCTGGCCGGTAGAGGCACTCAGGAATACGAGTCCTGCCGGGGAAGCACTGAATGTTCCGCCCGGGGTCTGCACCGCAGGCATAGGATCGCTGCTGCCATTGGTACAATACGTATTATTGGTATAGCTAAAGCTGGCATTGCCCAGCGGTTTTACGTATACGATATCCGAAACCGAGATCGACTGCGGACAGGCGCCGCTTTGTACCACGGCGCGGTAGGTATGCAGGCCGGCGGTATTCGGGGTTACGGTAAGCGGGTTGGCACCGGCTGCACCGATGTTCGAATAACCCGAACCGCTGATATCTCTTTCCCAGTAAAGCACAGAGCCGGTCTGGCCGCCCAGGTTCACCGTAAGCGGCGTACCGATACAGATCGTATCCGGAACGATGCTTGCCGTACCGGCAACTGTATTGGCCGAAACCGTAACGGTAGCCACAGCCGAAGTAGCGGTTGTACAGGCCCCGCTTTGTACCACGGCACGGAAATCATATACGCCCGGCGCGAGTACGCCCGTAACCAGGGATGCCGATCCGGCACTGCCGATATTGGTATAGCCGCCGCCGTTCAGTTGTTGTTCCCAGTATAAGATGGTCCCTACCTGTCCGCTGAGGGAGATGAGGGTTCCGTTGCCCTGGCAGAGGGCTGAGTTAAAGGCATAGGTGTTCCCGCCCGCCGAGGCCGGGATCACGTTCACCACTACGGTACCCGAATAGGCCGCTGCACAAACGCCGTTCTGCACACGTACACGGTAGGTATAGGTGCCTTGTGCCAGGCCGCTTTCGGTAATGGTGGTGAGACCGGCATTACCGATGCTGGTAAAGCCGCCGCCGTTCAGGTCACGTTCCCACTGTACCACCGAACCGGTCTGACCGCTCAGGGTAAGGTTAAAGGTAGAGCCCTGGCACACGCTGGTAGCCGAAGCATTCAGCGAACCGGCCACCGTAGGCGTATTCACCGTTACCGTAAGGCTGGCACACGCGGTGGTGTTACAGGTACCTTCGGCACGGGCATAATAGGTTGTTGTAGTTGTCGGCGAAACCAGGATGGCCGTTCCCGAACCGGAGGCTACGCCGCCGCAGCTGCCCGAATACCACTGCCACTGTGCTCCTGCGCCCAGCGAACCGCCGGCAACGGAGAGTGTGGTGGTAGAACCCAGACAGATCGGGTTGGAAGTAGCATTTATCGAAGTGGCCGCTGTGGAATTGGCCAGTACAGTAAGTGTTACACTCTGGCAGGCTGTATTACCGCATACGTTCTGACCACGTACAAAATACGTGGTGGTAGTGGCCGGCGCCGGAATTGTAAGCGCTGCATTACTGGCCGTGCTGGTACCTACCAGGGTGCCGCCGCAGCTGCCCGAATACCAGGCCCAGTTACCGGATGAGCCATTGGTGCCACCTGTAAGCGTAAGCGTTACATTGGTACCCGCACATACGTTGTTGGCCGACACATTGGCTGCCGAACCGATGATGAAAGGCGTTTCATAGGTCACTACCAGCTGCGGACGGTTGCCGTCGCTCCAGCCGCGGTAGTCGATCCAGTCGTCGTTATCCGGGGTACAGAAGCAGCAGAACTGGAAGCCCGGATCGCTGTGTGAGCCGTAGTAATCGAACGAAAGGGTCATAAAGTTCTGAACGGCGCGGGCGCTGGTCACCACGGCATTCAGGTTATAGGCGTTGTAGTCTTTCCAGCCGTTGGCCGTACCCAGGGTATAGCCTGAAAATACGTTGAAGGTACCGTACACCGGCGCTGCGCCGATAGCGGTGCGTATCTGGTCACAGTTCGAGATCACCGGATCAAAGGTGATCGGACCGATACCGCCATAGAAATAATCCAGCTGATCGTCGTTACCCCAGCACTGACCACCGGCCTGTGTATTGCGGAAGTTGAACTGGTAGAAACGGGAGTAGGCGTTGGAGATACAGGCATTGGTTGGCAGCGCGTTGATGTTGAATTTCGCATAGCCATCGTAGCCGTCGTTGTCCACGGTACCGTCGTCAAAACCCACGCGGATCTCATCGTCGTCATCGTTATCCGTGGAAAAGTCACAGCCGCCGTCGTCGTCCACCGTACCGGTCCAGTATACCGAAGCGGTAGGCGTATAGGTAACTGTTGGGTCGATATACACGGGGAAAACGCGCATCGGGTCGCTGATCCACTCGGCGCTGATGGCATAGCTGATCTTTCCGGCGGCGTATTTCACCTGTGTGGCCCGCATACGGTCCTGCTTATCGTTGGAATCGTAAAAAAGGAATTTCTTGAATTTAACGTCTTTCTCCCCGTTGCTGAACGCCACGCGGCCATTGCTGCCGTCTTCGGTGTTCACAAAACCCGGACCCATGTTCAGTGTTTCCGAGATACCTACCGCAACCGTTCCGGCGGGCAGGGCGGCAAAGGCCTGCTGATTTTTAAGCACATAGCTGTATTTGAAACCGCCTCCGTTCTGTTCGGCCAGCAGGTCAATACCCGGAGCCACGTCCGTGTAGGTGATGCGGTTGCCCGATGCCGTGGCCGACTGAAAGGCATTCAGCGTGATACTGCCCGTTTCGTTGCCCTGTGCATCCAGGAACATCAGTTTCGGGGCCTGTATACCAAAAACGTCGGTACCGTTCTCCCGCAGGGCAAATACACGCGAAGCGTCGTTGCCGTAAAGCGTGGAAAATTCGTTGTAATGGTTCGCATGGGGATACATACCGGCGCCCGCCTGGGTATTGGGGCTGATATCGGTAAGGATCGTGTGCCAGAGCCCGTTCTTCAGGTAATGCTGCGGACCCGATGTGATCACCGCCGTTACTTTGCCATCGGCCAGACGGAAGTGTTTGGAATAGGCATCACGCAGATCCATGATCTCCGCCTCGCGGTGGTAGATGTCCAGCGGCCCGCCAGCGTCGTACTGCCTGCGGAAAGCGGCATCCTGCTCAAAACCGGCAGGGTACTTTTCCGCACGCACGGTAACTCCGGCCCCGGCCTTACTGGCCTGGCTGAAGATGTACTCTTTGTTTGCGGGACTCTCCGGTGCGTTACTTTTCTGTGTTTGTGCAAAAGCACCAAAAACCAGGGTGCATGCAAGGGTTGTTAGTAGAGGTCTTTTCATATTGCTTTAAGAACATGGGTGAGAAAAAAAGTCGTGAAAGATAAAAAAGAATTCGTATCCGTCAAATTTTTCAGCTACTTAGATACGAACACCGGCAAAACTTCGGCGGTCTCATGAATGAGGTAAAGTCCGGGAACGCCCTGTTCGAGGCACTTATAGCGTGTACGCTGCCGCGGACCTTTTTGAAAGATCCGGCCGCCTTTCATTTTAAAATATCCGCCCTGGGGTATATCCTTCAGCAGTACTAAACTATTGGGTTTATCATAGTTGCGCAGCAGTTCGTAGAGCTCGGAATCGGCGCAGCTGGAGGCCGCCAGGGTATTTCCCCTTCGCCTGAGGTAGCCCGATATCTCGTCCGGGAAGCACTGCAGGGCAATGAGTTCGCGCAGCAGTTCCGAAAAAATGCTCTGCCACTCCCGGCCGTGCGGCGATACCTGGTTGCGGTGCTGCACCCAGCAGAGCAGGTGTGCCACCTCGTGTGCGTATACCACCAGGAAGGTAAAGGGATTGAGGTCGTGATTGATGGTAATGCGATGGCCTTTGCCACCGAAGGGATGCCGGTAATCGCCCAGTTTACTGTTGCGGCTGCGCGTGATCTTTACCTGTATGGAGTGTTCAAAAACCCGGTCCACACACCAGCTCACGGCTTCCTGCGGCACATACCGTGTAAACACTCCCGCAAACGCAGCTCTTTTATCTGTCATTTTACTGTTGCCTCTCAGGCTTCATTTACAGCTACCACGCCGGGCAGTGCCTTGCCTTCGATGTACTCGAGCATGGCTCCTCCCCCGGTGCTTACGTAGCTTACTTTCTGTTTTAATGCATATTTGCCTACGGCAGCCACGCTGTCGCCCCCGCCTACCAGCGAATAGGCGCCGTTCTCCGTAGCGGCGGCAATGGCCAGGGCCACCTGCTTTGTTCCCTCTTCAAAAGACGACATCTCGAATACGCCCATCGGACCATTCCAGAGGATCGTTTTAACGTCGGCCAGTTTTTCGCGGAACAGCTTTACCGAAGCCGGACCGATGTCCAGGCCCATGTACCCCTCGGGGATGGCGTTGATATCCGCCGTTTTTATATCGCCCTCGTTAGCAAAGGCATTGTTGATCACCGCATCCACGGGCAATACAAATTCTACGTTCTTGCTTCCGGCTTCCTTCAGCAGGTTCAGACAGGTTTCCAGCATATCTTCCTCACAGAGGGAGCTGCCGATGCTGCCGCCCTGTGCCTTGATGAAGGTAAAGGCCATACCTCCGCCGATGAAGATGCGGTCTACCTTATCCATCAGGTTGCGCACAATGGCCAGTTTATCCGAAATTTTGGCGCCGCCCATCACCGCTGCCGAAGGACGCTGCGGATTTTCCAGGGCCTTACCGATATTTTCCAGCTCGCGGGCCATCAGGTAGCCGAAGCAGCTTTTTCCTTTAAAAAACTGTGCGATCACGGCCGTACTGGCATGGGCACGGTGGGCCGTTCCAAAGGCATCGTTCACGTAGATATCGCCCAGGCGGGCCAGTTTTTCGGCAAAGGTCACATCGCCTTTGGTCTCTTCTTTATAAAAGCGCAGGTTTTCGAGTAAAAGCACTTCGCCGGGTTGCAGGGCCGCGGATTTTTCCACCGCTTCGGCACCGATGCAGTCATTGGCGAAATGTACCGTCGTGTTCAGCGCTTTTTGCAGGTAGGGCACCAGGTGTTTCAGCGAGAATTTTTCTTCGGGGCCTTCTTTCGGGCGACCCAGGTGCGACATCAGTACCAGCGATCCGCCTTCGTCCAGTATTTTACGCAGGGTGGGCAGGGCTTCCACGATACGGGTATCGTCCGTGATCTGGAATTCTGCATTCAACGGCACGTTAAAATCTACACGAATGAGGGCTTTTTTGCCGTTAAACGAAAAATTATCGATGGTACGCATGTAAAAAATGATTTGAGTGACTAATTTTGAGCAAAATTAATAAACCGCCGCGTTTACCAAAAAGGTTTTACTCAAGCATGAAATTCAGCGATATACCGGGAAGTACTTCGATCAAGGCCAAACTGATACAGGCCGTTAAGGACCAGCGTATACCGCATGCCCAGCTTTTTGTGAGTGCCGAAGGCGGCGGCAACCTGCCCCTGGCCCTGGCCTATGCCCAGTACATTTTTTGCAAGGACCCGCAGCCGGACGATAGTTGCGGCATCTGTGAATCCTGCCGTAAAGTGTCGCAGCTGGCCCACCCCGATCTTAAGTTCGTTTTCCCGATCACGGCCAACAAGACCGAAAAGATCAGCACCTATAAAGATCAGTTTGCCGATTTTAAGGCCGCTTTTACCGACAATCCCTTCCTGGGCGTGTCCGACTGGCTGCAGGCCGTGGGTAAGGAAGACAAACGGCCGCTGATCAATGTGGATTCGGCCGCCGAAATTCACCGAGACCTGCAATACAAGCCCTACGAGGCGCCTTTCAATATTATGATCATCTGGCTGCCCGAGCTGTTTTTCCACGCGGCGGTGCCCAAACTGCTCAAAATACTGGAAGAACCACCTCCGCAGACCCTGTTTTTGCTGGTGAGTAATTCCCCCGGCGATATCCTGAATACCATTCTGTCGCGTACTCAGCTGGTAAAGCTGGACAAGATACAGGACTGGGAAATGCTGGAAGCCCTTACGCAGAAGCACGGCGTGGACATACAACGTGCGCAGGAGATCGTGAATGTAGCCAACGGCAATTACAACCTGGCACAATGGCTCATTAACGAAGAAGATAATTCAGAATCGGTGAACCTGTTCCGCGAGTGGATGCTGGCGGCTTACCAGACCAATGTACCGGCCCTAATCCAGTTCTCCGACACGTTCAATGCCATGAACCGCGACCGGCAGAAGGGTTTCCTGGCCTATTGCCTGCACCTGATCCGCGAGGCCCTGATCAGTGCCCAGGATATGCCCGAACTAAACCGCATGACCTCGGCCGAACGTTCGTTCATCCCGAAGTTCAGCGTGTTCATACACCCGGGCAATGCTGCCGAGATCCGCAATATGCTCGAAAAAGCGCTGTATTATATCGACCGCAACGCCAATATGAAGGTGGTCCTCACCAATGTTTCGCTGCGGCTGATGGAGCTGATCCGCGAGCCGGTGAAAAAGGCCTGATCACATGCGGACCTGTTCGGCTTTCATCTCTTTTTTCGCCCCCACAAGGTAGGGCGTATCGTAGCCGTTGAGGCGCACAATTACGCCATATATATCATTGTTTTTGAGCAGGGCGCTCATATCTATTTTCAGCTTACGGGTAACGGGTACCGATTCGGTAACGCCGGCATCTGCCGATTCACGCTGCACAAACACGGAGGCCTGCGGCGGAAGGCTGCGTGCGGTAATGCCCGACCACCAGGCAAAAATGCGGTCTGTCTTACTGCCGGTATAGCTCACGGTCAGGTGCAGCTGATCTTTTTTCACTTTCACGGCTTTTATGTCCAGCCCGTACGTTTCCGGCATTTCGCGGCTGTCGTCGGTCTGCACGGAAATTTTCGACTGGGCAAACACCAGGGAACACAGTACCCAGGCACATAAGGTCAATAGCTGTTTCATAACACTGCTTTTAGTATGGTATACGTAAATGTACGGCAAAAGATGCTTTGCGGGAGGGATTAACGAAAAATTGAGGAAAGGGGATATAGAATTGATTTCTGCGATGCCAGGTTTTGATTAATAAAGCTTTCCAAAACAACCTATTGATACACCACTAAAACCTATTCAGGATCAGTTAAGATTTAAATTCTTAAGAATTTATTCTTTAAGCAAAAGAATAAAATTAGTTATATTAATTCCTCAAATGATTTTGCTTCTGCTAACTCTTTTGATAACCTCGAAAGGCACTCAGCTAAATTATCTAAGGGATTTGCTTTTCTTTCTTTATATTTATCAATGAACATGCTGAAAATCATGCACAAACTCTCCATGTATTTATTTTTAACTACTTCCATCAATTCTGCTATAGCCTCATCTTCTGATTCCAAAGTTGTCATAATACCAGCCGCCACGGAATTCATATTATCAACCCTTAATAAAACAGATAGATATTCTTCCCTGCTTACATTTAGAGGAGTTTTGATTTCGTCCACATAATCTACATAAAAACCATCCTGTCTAATAAATTCAACTTTTGAGAACCAAATGACTTCTTCAAGAATCATTTGTATTTTTATTTTAAAGTATCCAAATACTTCTTCTTTAAGAAGTCCTTGATTTTCATTAAGATTGGTTAATAATTGGGGGTTGTTTCTTGCCGCCGATATTAACTTTTTTAAATCCGCGGAGAAAATGTAAAAAATAGAAAGTAACAGGGCTAATGCATAACGTAGGCTATGATTAGTAAAAAGTCCACCTATTCCTTTTACTTTATTTCTGAATAGAAAACCTTTGCTGTCAAGGAAAAGGATAATAGCCTTCATCGTTTCTTCGGTCGAATGTATTAACATGGACGTTGCACGACCATATGAGTTATTTGATGCCAGTAATTGGGCGTCCTTATATAAACTATCAGCATTTTGTAGCAATTGTAGAGATGCCTCTGAACATTCCTTCCTGGAAAGCTCCATGAAACTTCTTTTCCCTTTCTGTTTAGCCATGTTCTTTTACATTACAATTAATTATTTTACTATTGGGACGTATCCATTTTTAGAACAATCACAGTACTTCCGGGTATTCCGAGCAATATTTGTGGGTCGCATCCCAAAGGCTTCTAAATAGGAACGGATGGGGTTTGTCATTTTACACAGGTTAGGAAAGAGCGCCGGGCAGCAGTTGCTCTTTTGCGATCAGTTTTTTCTCCAGAAGCAGGTGTAAAAGGAAACGGGCTTCCATTTCATCCAGGCCCCAGGCAAAGCGAACCAGTTGAAGATCCTGCTCAAAATGGATACTTCCTTTATTCACTTTAAACAGGGTAATTGTGTTCAGGGTATTAAAAGGCGGCATTCCGGATTCTGTGCGCAGTGCACAGAAATTCCTGCCCCGGTGCAGATCGTATATTTCCGGTTTACGAAAAGGTATGCTTCTTTTCAGCTGTAGTTTCCCCGGCTCAATAATAATTACTTCTTTTAATGTAATCGCCGTAATCAGAATGCTTATGGCGGCAATGCCCCCAAAAGTCCAGGCGATCAGCCAGAGCAGCACCATTTGCCTCGGGAAGTCCGGGTCGCTGGTCGGGTCGGCAAAGCTTTTCAAAGCCATTACTTCCCCAAAAATCCAACCGCAGAGCCAGAAACTGAAAAAGACGATAATAAAGGTTTTGCCTCTCATGGGGAGTTGAATTTCCAAACCGGCATACGTTTCTTTAAGGCGGGCATGGCCGATCTTCGGAGGGATAGTTGTCATGATGTGAAAGCAGATTTGTCTCCAAATATAGAGAAATTAGCGCTCTGCCTCCGGATCATTCTTCCCCGTTCAGCACACGGCGTATCTCCACGCTGTTGCCTTCGCCCTGCAATACGGGACAGTCGCGGGCAAAGGTGGCGGCTTCTTCCGGCGATTCGGCACGGATAATGATCAGTCCGCCGATGGTCTGCTTTTTCTCCCCGAAAGCGCCGTCGCTCAGCAGCAGTTGCCCGTTGTGGTTGCTGAGCACACAGGCATCGTCGAAGAGCAGTCCCGTACCTTTTACAAATTTGTGTTGTGCGGCCATGCCGGCGATCCAGTTGCGGGTCTGTTCCATCCAGCGGGCCATCTGTTCGGGCGAGGCTACCTCTGCCCCGTTCTCGTGCCGCATGATCAGTGCATATTCTTCCATGATGGGTTGTTTTTCCGTTTATTCTATGGTAATCTCTCTACGGAAAGGTACGACCCTTTTGCCATTCACACAAGCGCTTTCTGCCATTTCCCGGAGGCTTTGGCCAGGTCGATGAGGCGTTGCCCGGCTTCCGTCATACGGCCTTCGCGGATCATGCGCTCCGCGCGTTCCCGGTTCGGGGCACTCCAGTTACTGCGTTTGGGGTTGCGGGGCGAAAAGGTGAGGTAATAACTTTCCGCGTCCCGTTTTTTGCACAGACTGTCAATCCAGCCGAAGCAAAGCGCTTCTTCCGTGGCCTCGACCAGGTTTACCGATTCCACGGCACTTTTTTTGTGAAAGAGGATGAGCCAGACGGGCGTGCCCGAGGCGGCGTTCTGCCGGAGCCAGCGGCGCCATTCTTCCCGGTTGCGGGCGTATACGGCGGGTTTGCCGTCTTTGATCTCGGTGGGGTTTACAACGCTTTTCTGCATGGCGGTATCGTTTAGGTATACAGCAAAGTTGCAAACGGCGGCTGACAACCCTGTGGCAGTGTCGGAAAAGAAAAGCCAGATTAGACAGAATCCTACAGTTCTTATTTTTACACACAGAACCGGGTTCTTTTCCTTACGATCTCAATGAAATAAATCAAGTTTCTCCTTGCAGCCATTGCCGGCATGAAAGGGTATATGTTTTAAACGTTGAAGTCTGCCAACGATAATTCCGGCAGGTGTTCTGAATTTTTCGGCATAATCATAAATCTCTTCTTCCGTCAGTGGCAAGGCATCTATGATTTCCTTCAGCTCGCTCTCTGCCAGCAATATTTTTGCCGCAAATGCATCTGCCTCCTCTTCTTTTGCCTGGTCGGTTTCGGTTCCTTTTACATTTTCCAGGAAAATATCCTTCTTCCCGTGCAGCAGTATATGTGCCGCTTCATGAAAAAAAGTAAACCAAAAATGGTCGTTGGTCTTAAAGCGGCCCGACAGTTGAATAAGAGGCTTATTGTACACCCAGCGCGTTGCGCCGCTTATGGGTGCTTTGGGCAGGTTTTGTGTAAATACCACGGCCACTCCGCAACCCGCACAAATTTGTTGCAATTGCCGCGGAAAATCAGGCGGCATCGCAAATGCCAGTTCTTTAATTTCTGCCAGTGCCTCTTTGAATTTCTTTTTGTCAAACTCAGCCGTTTCAAGCTCTTTTGCCTGTATTTCACCTCTGCGCAACCATGCGGAAACCGCATGAGGGCTTTGTGTGTGTGCCAGAGAAATCCGGAAAGCTACGGAGACCTCTTCGCCGATATAAATTCTTTCCCATTCGTCTTTCGACGCTACCGAAAAAAATTTCAATAACCGGTCTGTTAAGACGTGCTTTTCTCTGGTGTCCGGCAGCCAGCCTAATTTTCGCATTTCATTTACAGGAAACGCGTTCAGCCAGTCCCGTTCTTCTTCTCTATCTTCCTGCAGCTGCAACTCATACAGTTCTTTACGGTAGGTGCTTTCCCTGTTCAGCCAGAAATCTGCCAGAATACCCAACACGTTCTCCAGCTGAAAAGCCGTGGCCGTTGTAATGGGCTCTCTTCCTTTAATGATATCATTGATCTTCTCTTTGGGCCGGCCCATGCGTTCGGCAAGTTCCGCCTGGCTCATACCTATAAAATCGATATGTTCCTGTATGGTATCGCCCGGGGGAGAGAGGAGTGATTTTGCTATTTGAAGTGTTGTTGCCATATTGCGTAGTTACCTTTTGCCTGTGTGATAGTCTTCTATTTCGTTGATCCGGATGCGGGTGACTTCTTCCCAATGTAATCCGCCGTCTTCTTTCTTCGGAACCGGCTCCTGGCAGGGTTCAAAAATCAGCCGGTAATTGTCTGAAACGCTTACTGATAATTGCCCCTTGCGATTGCCCGTCAGTTCATGGCATCGTGCTGCCGGAATGGTTCGCATGACCGCTAAATTGCCCGCATCGCCCAGCTCTTTGAGTCTTTGATTTACCTTACGCGCCAGTGAACCAAAGGATCTCAGCATTTCCTTAGGGTCCGTAAGCTGCTTTTGTAGTTTTTTGCTCTGGTAATGTATCTCCACTGCAAAGGTAAATATTATTAACGAAAAGGGTTAATAAAAATAGTTAATTAATCGGCACTGTCAAAAAAAAGAGAAAAGATATCCTGCAAACGGCGGCCCGGTTATTCCAGATTCTTCGCTGTTGCAGCTACCAACCTAAGCATAAGATAATCATTTCGTCCTCCAAACACAACGGAATCTTTATCTGTTCATTTGTAATAGTAATACCAGTTACCCTGGTAATGGGTGTCGAAATTTTCCTTGCTGTCGAGGTAGATATCGAATTTGTCGCGTTCCAGGTAGCCGAACTCATCGTAGAACTTCAGCAGGGTAAAATAAGCATCGGCCCATTGTTTGCGCTCGGCGCTGTCTTTATACTTTTTAAGTTGTGCATCCGTGTATACGAAAAAGCCCACACCGCCAAAGGCCCGGGCTATATACCAGATGTCGGGGTTATTGATCTGCCGCAGCAGTTCGTTTACCTGCTCTGCTGGTACACCTTCGTTGATCTCGGTAATGGCAGCGGGTTTAAAGGCCGCAAAATACACCCAGGCGGGGTTCATGCGGTAAGGGTCTTGGCTGTGCAACTCCGGGTTTTCCAGTAAAAGTTGCCGGTAACGGGCCGCAATGCGGTTCTGCTTTTCCTCGTTCCAGCCGGAATAGGGGTCTTTGTTGTGAAAGCTGTCTGATTCCTCCTCCGTCTCAAAAATAATGCCCAGGCGGGGTCTGGTACCGTTATCGATGGCATCCCGCCAGATATTAATCACCTGCACGCCAAAGGTCTCACTGATCCAGTCGGCCAGGGGCTGCAACTCCGTCGGCATCTGGGCTTTGCCGAGAAGGATCTGTTTGGTTTGGGCGTATTCCGGGGAGGATGGAGTGAGCATTATTTATTTTTTAATTCCAGAGAAAATTACTGAAAAATTTACCAAATGAAATCAATATCCGCAAACGTTTCATCCGGCTTAAATAGGGTGTTTGTTCCAAAATAGATTTCATCTTCATGATAAAACAGCAAGGCCCAGTTTAAACTCTCTTCCATAACGGTCAGATCATCAGAACCCGGGTAATAAAAGCTGTCAAAGTATTTTACCAGGAGCTTCCAGGGGGCGATCATCGCTTCGGTAGGCTGCCAGGAAAGAAATACCGGCTTATCGAACGGCAGGGCTCTTTTGTAAAGCCACTTTTTAATTTCCTTTTCATTGCCTTCTAAAATTTTTGCTTTATCTATTGTTTTAAAAAAGTCTTTCCGGAAAGGAACTTCGCTATGTAGATTTGTCTGTGCAATATAATCCCATAAAAACCGGGCGGCATTACTATCCAGGGGCATTAGCTGTTCTAAATGCTGATCGGGCAATGACCCATCGGTAAAACGCCACCGGAGCGGGAAATCCGTCATAGGAATTACATGTTCAAAAATAGTATGAAAGTCCATACTCATACTCTATTGATGCTAATTCGCCTAATTAAGCTTTTCAAGATTCTGCCTCAGTTCTGCCAAAGTCGTTTCTGTAAAGGCTAAATCTGTCAGCGGAGTATTGGTAATGGCAACACTTTTAAATGCGGTCTGAAGTTTTGCACCGGTATTCTTAATCGCTACAAGGGTAACCTGCCGGCCAGAAGGAACCCCGGAAAAAGCATAGTGGCCGTTACGTACTTTTGCCATTAATACCCCGTCGATGTCTGAAAACACCATTTTCAACTTTGTATCACTACTCGCGGGCAACTGGACAATGTAATCAATCGTATTCTCCAATTCTAAGAAGCGGTCACAGTTGATCCAGCCTAATTTAGCTACACTAAAAATATAGTAGTCCAGTTCTGCATCGTCCATATTTTTAACGGGCGTCTTTTCAAAACGGGCATATTTTTTGTCAAAGGACTTCAGGTATGCTTCACTCGATTTGTAAAGCGGCACAATATTTCCACCCTTTATAAACAGTAGTCCTGTTCTTTCAATGATCTCGCCGTTCTTGTTTTTTCCAGGTTCTAATTGCGGAAGATTCTTTAGAAAAGAGATAATTTCTTTCCGGGTTGACCCTGAAACCTTAGAATTCACTTGGGGGTTTTTAATATAGCCCTCTTTTGTTATCGACATTTCGCATTCAATACCATAATCATTCCAGGAAGATAATTCAGGATACGTGGGGCTATTAAGATTCGATTCTATTTCTTTTTTTGTTTCCGGAGAAAAAGTAAAGGTATTCAGGTATAAATCCAGGGGATTCCAGTAATAACCGGTATCTGGTTTGTTTTTAGGCGTAAAATTATACGTTGTTGGATCATCCTCTGCCAGAACATTCCAGGCATAGGCACCAATTCTAAGGGTTCTTTTTACCAGGTTTACCGTATCAATTTCCCAACTGCTGACCGAAGAATCCGTAGCACTTTGGGCATAAAACAGGTTCATCTCTTTATCGCTATCTTTAGGCTTGGGGAAATGCACCACAATACGCTTGTCGCTTTTAATTCTAATTTCCTGCCCTCGGGAAGTAGCCGCGATATGCAGCATTCCGCCTGTTTCCAACAGTTTCCCGTTCGATTCCGTGGAAAGATCCG
The DNA here is from genome assembly GCA_052437175.1 of Flavobacteriales bacterium. Classification (GTDB taxonomy): domain Bacteria; phylum Bacteroidota; class Bacteroidia; order CAIKAF01; family CAIKAF01; genus JACVCJ01. The sequence continues at coordinate 284,580 of JBQVOK010000003.1, read as the reverse complement.
CCAGTGCTATATCCGACTTTTCATAGAACTCTTTCAGCGTTATTTGTATGGAATCGGTCACCGGCGTACCGTCGGCAAACTGAAACGTACCCTGCTCTATGAATAAACGAGTACCCTGTTCTCCAAACAGGGTGGTATCTGCTGCTGCAGATATCGTATACTCAACAGACGGGAACGTAATTCTTTCCGCAGGCGTTGGAGTTGAATTGGGTTTGTCTGAACCACAGCCTGCAAAAAGGATTGCAAAAAAAGCAGAGGTTGTGCTTTTTAATAGTGCTTGTTTCATTTTAGATACGGAACGCATAGCGTGCTGGTGTGTGATGTGGATACGAAAAATACGGTTTAAATATACGTATTTTGAACCACAGAAAGCTATTGCCTTACTAATCCAGACATAGCTGTGATTTTCTTATTCCCAAGAAATTAATGGGTGTAGCCCGAAGGTCTCCTCGATCCAGTCGGCCAGAGGCCGCAATTCGGAAAACATCTTGATTTTATATAGTATTTTTATGTTGATAATATTCATAAAATCAGATATGCTTTATCCACTATTTTTTCTTCTTTACTAAGTAAATATTTAAAAGTTTATAAATATCAGATCCATAATTATGAATTATCATTGTAGAAAAATGAGATGTCCTATTTGTATATTTAATCACAATAGAAAAGAGTATCTCTATCGCATTGTTATTCTCTTTTTTATAATTTGAAATAAGTTCAAATAGAGCAGTTAGTATTTTATAAACTATTTCATAAATCCGTAACCGGCTTTCGATTAAATGTTGCCTACTGCTTCTTATCGAACCATTGACATTGTTAAGGTCAAATAGTTGAATCGTCTCTTTCCCTCTGTCTACAGAAAAGGACTTTGAATTCGAACTAAATAGTAGATGTCCAACATAATATAACTCTTTTTCTATTTTTTGAAAACTGGTCTCGATCCAAGAACTTGAATGAAGAAAATAGTTTGGTGAAAAAATATTTAAATGAACTTTTCTACCTTTTAATGTGTTGCAACGTTGACACGAGTAGTGCAAATTTTCTATACTTTTTGCATACTTCCTGAACCTCTTGATGTTTTTCGGATAAAAATGCTCTATTTGGAAAAATGACCCATCTTCTGGAGAACATTCGCAAAAAGCACAACAACTAGAATATATAGATCGGATAATATCTTTTACTCTATCACTTTGATTGTAATGATTTGAGGCGTTTAATAATACTTGGGCTTCAATAACTAATGTATTAGACAATTTGTTTTTTTCTACAAATCTCATTGTCCAGACTTTATAGAATTGAACAATTCATTTATCTTATCTTTGAGTTCAAAAGACTTTTCTATAGAATAAATAGGATCGTTATTTCCCATTATCTTATCATTCCTTTCAGACAAAATCTTATTTACGCCCAATTCAATTTCTTGATCTCTGTATGAGATTTTAAATTCATCGAGTAAAACCTCCTCAATACTGAATGACTTGATGTTTATTATTTGGTGACTTTGAAATTTACTTTGTTCGTCTTTATAAAATCTAACAACATTAGAATCATCTAATAAGTTTGATTTCATTATAATAAGCGGAGAATGTGTAGAAAAAATAAAGTGTGATTTTTTTATCTCATAAATGTCTTCTATGATCCTTTTAAAATATATAGGAAAACTTTGTTGCCATTTGGGATGTAGCGTATTTTCTGGCTCATCAAAAAACACCAATAGATTTTCTTTTACTGGTATGTCTGCAAAATAACTAAATAGCCTAATTATACTTTGTTCACCAGAACTCATATAACTAACAGGCACATCATTACAAGAAACAGTTAAGTTTATTAGATTTAAGTCTTCTAACAATAATATTATATTGACATCAAATTCAGACAATTCATTGATTTCTGTAAATAAAAATTTCCAATCATCCTTTTCCGTTTTAGGTATGCGAATATTTAAATGATTTTCAATCTTAGGGTCGCTTGTTTTTTGACTAATAAAGTGTTCTATTTTTATTAATACTTTACTATCCTTCATCTCTTGAAATAAATCTCGAAGGGAAAGATTAGAATCGAAATAAAACTTAAAAAATACTCCCGAAAAATATATTGCTTCAAAAACTTTTTTTTCAATATCATCTAAATTTTCTTCAATAAATTTTTCATTTTCAGATATTTCTATCTTTTTAATGGTTCTTAAAAAATTAAATATATTTACGTGGTTTTTATTCTGTAGTACAAATATTTTGTTATCATCATCACTAGTAGTTGCAGCCAATTCTAAATATCCACTGAACTTCCAGTTAATTGAGTCCTTATTCAATAGTTCCGAAAGCACTTTAAGCTTTTCTTCCGCTCCTCTATATTTATGTAAGGATTTAAGGAAAAGTGTCTGAGTTTTGTTTATATCTGATAAGTAATTAAAGTTTCTGTATCGCGGGTTTCTATGAACTATATTTCTCTCAAAAGATGATGATATAAATACTAGATAAGAATTATAATATTCTAAAAAGTTTTTTATCCACAACTCGTGCGTATTAGAATAATGGTTGTAAATATCTAATTCTTGCAGTTCATAGACACCCGAATAATCTAAATTATACTCAAGATACTTTCTACTATTAGGGTAAAAATTCATTAGTGCGTTTAACTTAGGTTCTTCATAAGGACCGTTCGCATTAATAAAGTTTACTATCGTTCTAAATAATATAGTTTTACCAACTCCGTTTTGACCAATAATGAAAGTATAATAATTTTTTGCAATATCATTGTCGATCTCTAGAAGAATGTCTGTATGATGCTCCTTAGTCAAATCTTTTTCTATCTGAGTACTTTCTCCGAACAGATTAACTTTTGTTGAGCCAAATATTTTATGGTGATTTACAGAGATTGATTTGAGCAACATTATAAACTCGATTAAAAATCAAAATGAATTTAATTAGTTAGATACCAAACAGGAGGGGCTATTTCTCTATCAACCGCTCCAGCCTCGCCATCATTTCATCCTTTTCTTTGAGCATGCGCTCATAGAGAGCGATCTTTTCATCATGTAACTCAAGGATTTTATCGAGGGGATTGAAGTTCATGGTGCCATTGTTAAATGAATTCGCAAAAGCGTGGTCGCCAAAGGTATTCGCAATAACATTCACGGCCTGTTCCTCGTCAAAGTTCTGTATGGCTTCCACGGGTAGTTTCAGCACTTCGGCGATCTGTTTCAGGATATTGTCTTCGATGGTTTCGCGCTGTTCCAGCAGGGAAATCTTTTGCTGGTTCCAGTCTTCGCCCAGTTCCCAGGCAAGGGCGTCCTGCTTTATGCCTAACATCTCGCGGAAGCGTTTAATGTTGCGGCCCTGGTGTATGCGTTTTTCGGGTGTAAACTTGTTTGTCATAGTAGTTTCAAAAGTAAGGAAAAAGTCCGGAGTCCGAAAGTCCGAAGCCCGAATTTGCTACGCAAAATAGTCCGGGGTCCGAAAGTCCGCTGTTGCTTGCGCAACGTCCGGGGTAGCGGGTCCGGAGTCCGGATTCTGCGCAAAATAGTCCGAAGTCCGAAAGTCCGGAGTCCGGGCGCTTCGTTATGGAGTCCGACGTTTAGGGTAATTTCTCAAACGTTTACGTATCGAAGTCCGTTTTTTAGGTTCTGAAGCTAAACGTTTCGGTTCACAGGCTAAATGTTTAGGTCTTCCGCTTAAACGTTTAGGCGCAGAGGTCAAACGTTTAGGTTCTTGTGCTAAACGTTTGGGTTCCGGAGCTAAATTTTTAGGTTATCTAACCTAAACGTTTCGGTCCGGAGGCTAAAATTTCAGGTTACGGAGCTAAACGTTTCGGTTCCCGACCTAAATGTTTAGGTTCACGGGCTAAACGTTTGCCTTTCGCACCTAAATAAGCTATGAGCTTATAGCTATCAGCTAACCAATGTACTGGTTTTTTTTACGAATCGTTTGAAGCGCCAACGATACGCTCACGAACCCTAGTTGTAAGCTACGAGCTTATGGCTATCAGCTAAGCGTTGTAATGCTTCCCTTAAACGTTTGAATGACTAACTACCCGTTTGATTCACCTGGGGCGTAAGCTATCAGCCCGTAACTGTCAGCTATCTATTGCCTTCCGTGCATGGTAAATGACTTACTGAAGCGTTTCCAGCCTTTTTTGTCCGGCTTGCCGCTTGTCATATACAGGAGCTGCAACAGCGTGCCGCGCGCAAACAGAATGCAGCCCGAACCCCGGTACAGGCTGCTGCTGAAGGAAAAACTCAGGGTGCTGAGCCCGTTCGTTTCCTTGTATTTTTCGCCTTTTACGGTGGCACCCAGTTTGCCCGTCATGCCGTTTTTGGCGCCGTCGAGCGTGGCGCGTATGGCGGCCGGACTTTCTACCAGGCCCTGCATGCTGTTGTAGGCAAACATATATACCTCGCCCGAAGTTGGGGTACAGAGGTAGCCCTTGAGCTGCACAGGGCCCGCCGGCGTGCTGATCTCTTCCTGCAAAGGCTGGGGCACACAGGGAAAATCGAGGCTGATGCCCAGGGAATCCTGCCGGAAAAGATGCTGCGCCTGTACACTGGCCGTGCAGGCGAGAAATGCGAGTGTGTAGAAGAGTGTTTTCATGTGTATCGTTGTGCTATTACCAATCGGCTTTAAAAGATTCCGAAAAACGTTTCCAGGCGGCTTTACGGACCTTTGCTTCTGTAATATACATAATTTCTACCATATACCCGTTGCGGCATTGCAGCCAGAAATTACCGTTGAGTTGTTTACTGCGGATCTGGAAGCGTACTTCGCCCGAGTTTTCGGTGGTTTTTAGCTGGAAGCCCTCGCCCGGTATGCCGTCAAAACCCTTCATGATCTCTTCCTCCGCAGCCAGCAGGTATTCTTCTATAAAGGCCCCGCCGGTTTCGAATACCGGCATTTTATTGATAAAGATGGCAAAGGCTTCTTTTTTCTGTTCGCAAATGATCACATAGTCTTCTTCCGGACCCTCGCCCCGTTCATGATTCTCTTTTTCTTCCCGCGGCGGGCAGGGAAACTCGGCGCTGATGCCCAGGGTAGCGTTCTTGTAAAGATGCTGTGCATGCAGGCTTATAGCGCCCGTACATAAAAACAGTGTGAAAAGTGTTTTTTTCATTACCAGTCGGTCTTAAACGATCCGGAAAAACGTGTCCAGGCCGCTTCATCGGGACGCCCGTCTGTAATATAGATGATGCGGACCATATAGCCATTGCGGCATTGCAACCAGAAATTAGCGTTGAACTCTTTACTGCGCACCTGGAAACGCATTTCGCCCGAACTTTCTGTGGCTTGCATCTTCTGAGACAGCAGGGGGACGTCCGGGAACCTCTGTGCAATATCCTCTTTGGCTTCCAGCAGGTACTGCTCAATATTGTGCTTAGAGGCCTCAAATGTGCCCATTTTCCTTATAAAGATCGTAAAGGCTGACATGTCCTGTTCCTGCTCGCAGAGAATGACGTATTCTTCTTCCTGTCCTTTCTCCCCTTCCTGCATCCTGCGTTCTTCCCGGGGCTGACAGGGAAACTCGGCACGGATACCCAGGGAGTCGTTTTTGTAAGCATACTGCGCCTGCAAACTCAGCGCCGTTGCGCACAAAAAGAGTATAAAGAGTGTTTTTTTCATGTTACCAGTCGGTTTTCAGGGATGCGGAAAACTTTTTCCAGGCCTCTTCATTGATCTTGCCGGCACACATGCACAGCTCCTGTACCAGGCGGCCGCCCCGGTAAATAACCCGGGCACGGGTGGGGAAACCGGTAGTGGCGTCTACGTAATCGAAGGTCATTTCGCCCGTGCGTGCCGTAAAGCTCTCCTTACTTTTGCCCCTTGTTTCCGGCAGACCATTCAGTATGCCCTCTTTGGCCCCCTGCAGGCAGGCCCGGATGCTTTCGGCATCTTCTTCAAACGCAGGTAAGGCGTTTACCGAGACCAGGAATACTTCGGTCTGCTCCGTAAGACACATAAACATGTGTACGGTAGTACGTTCACCGGCCTTTTCTACCACCTCGGGCGGCAGGACCTCGTATGCTGCCGGGAAATCGATGGAAAAGCCCAGGCTGTCGTGTCGCAGCAGATGCTGTGCCTGCGCAAGCGATGCCAGGAAAAGGAAGGTTACGATAAAACAGAGTTTTTTCATCAGAGGTTGTTGTTTTGGTTCTTGCAAAGAAACAATATTCCCCCGATTAAAACAGCCCGTACACTAAAGATCAACGCTCTATAACAGGTCATTGGCCAGGTTGGCCAGTTCGCTCCGCTCGCCGCGCTCCAGTGTAATGTGGGCGTGCAGCGGGTGACTGTGTATCTTGTCGATGAGGTAGCTGAGCCCGTTGGACTGGGTGTCCAGGTACGGTGTGTCGATCTGGAAGATATCGCCCGTGAACACGATCTTGGTATTATCACCCGCCCGGGTAATAATGGTCTTGATCTCGTGCGGGGTAAGGTTCTGCGACTCGTCTACAATAAAGAACACATTGCTGAGACTGCGCCCGCGGATATAGGCCAGGGGCTGCACCACCAGCTTTTCGTTCTCGAGCATCTCGGCCACTTTTTTGCTTTCCTTATCGGTTTCGGCAAACTGGCTCTGTATATACTTCAGGTTATCGTACAGCGGCTCCATATAGGGGTTCAGCTTGCTTTTGATATCGCCGGGCAGGTACCCGATGTCTTTATTGCTCAGTGGTACAATGGGACGCGCCAGGTAGATCTGGTGAAAATTGCGGCGTTGTTCGATGGCCGCCGCCAGGGCCAGCAGCGTTTTTCCCGTTCCGGCCACCCCCTGCAGGGTCACCAGTTTTACGTCGGGGTTCAGCAGGGCATGCAGGGCAAATACCTGCTCTACATTGCGGGCACGTACGCCGTAGGCATCGCGGCGCTCTATGCGTTCTATGCGGTTCTCGGGCTGGTTGTAATAGGCCAGCACCGACGATTTGGCATTCTTGATGAGGTAGTACTGGTTGGCGATATGCTCCATGCCTTTGGGCAGTTCCTTTACCGAACAGAAGCCGTCCTTATAAATTTTGTCGATGAGTTCCGGGGCCACATCGTCGATCTCTACCTTGCCGGTAAAGAGATTGCTAACGTCGCGCACCTTGCCGGTCTCAAAATCCTCGGCGTCGATCTGTAGCGATTTGGCCTTGATGCGCAGGTTGATGTCCTTGGAAACCAGTACCACCCGACGCTGCGGGTTCTGGCGCTGCAGGCTCAGGGCCACGTTCAGGATGCGGTGATCGGCCTTGTCGGTACCGAAGGCCTTGATGGCATCGGGCTGTTCGCTGCGGCCGAGGTGTTCTTCCATCACCACCTTGAACAGGCCTTTGCCCTTGCCGTTGATGGGGATCCAGTCGTTGAAGGTAGCGCCTTTGGCATAGCCATCGAGCAGGCGGATGAATTCGCGGGCTTCAAAATTCTTGGTGTCGTTGCCTTTTTTAAAGGTATCCAGTTCTTCGAGCACACTGATGGGAATGGCTACGTCGTGCTCCTGGAATACGTTGATCGCGTTGTGGTTGTAAAGGATTACCGAGGTGTCAAGAACAAAGATCTTGGGCAGTGCTTTTTTCCGTACGGCCATAGGCGAAAGAATCAAATTTTGCTCAAGTTAGCAAATGCGGATAGGCATCCGGTCCTGAAATGCAAATAGATTTCAACAAGTTTTGCGCAGTTTGGGGGCTTGTTTAGCGCAGCAGGCTTAACTCGTTCGCCTTCAGGGCCCGCACCCGCAGGTATACGGTAAGCAGGCCGATGCCCAGCACCAGCAGCAGGATCAGCAGCAGGTCGTTCCATTGCAGGATAACGGGATAGGCCGGCGCTTCGGGGTTGCTGTTGATCTTAACCATGCTCCATTTCTGCTGCATGAAGCATATACCCAGCCCGGCCAGCAGTCCGCTCAGGGCGCCCAGCACCACAATACCGGCACCCTGCCAGAAGAAAACGGCCCGTATGCGCCGTATGGAAAAGCCCAGGGAACGCAGCACCATGGTATCTTTGCGCTTTTCTACCATAAGCATGGTCAGCGCTCCGATGATATTAAAGGAAGCTATGAGGAAGATAAAAGCCAGTATGATGAATATGGCCAGCTTTTCGCTTTCCATTACACGCAGAGCTACGGCATGCTGATGCAGGCGGTCCTGTACCTCCAGCCCCGGCGGCAGCAAAGCCTGTATGGATTCTATGGCATCACCTTCCGAAGCCCCGGCTTTCAGCTCGATGTCCAGTGCGGAGATCTTTCCCCGCATTTCCAGTACGTCGTCGCCCATTTCCAGCGGAACGATCACATAGGTAAAATCGAAATCCTTCTGTAGTTCAAAAACACCCTGCGGAAAGGCAAAGGCCGTATGGAAAGGCTGCAGCAGGTCTACTTTTTTACCGCGTTTGGGAAAATATACGGAGAGGTATTCGTACGACCGGGGATTGACGCCCAGCGAAACCGCCACGCCCGAACCCATGATGCAGGCGTAGAGCGAATCGTAAAAGATGTCTGTATCGCCGTCCACCATATAGGGACGTATCTTCTGCAAACCGGCCCATTGCGGCTCAATGGCTTTTAGTTTGCCTATGTATTGCTTTTCGCCGTACATAAAAAGGGCGTTCTCCTCGATCACGCGGCTCACGCTTTCTACCTGGGGCAGGGCGGCAATTTTATCCAGCACCAGGCTGTCGGTCTCAAAGGATTTGCCTTCGGCCGGAACCACTTTCAGTGTGGGGTCCAGGGTGTTAAAGATGTCGAGCACCATGCCTTCGAGGCCGTTAAAGGCGCTGAGTACAATAACCAGGGCGGCCGTTACCACAAATACCGCAATTCCCGAGATAAAGGATATGATATTGATGATGTTACGGCTTTTTTTGGAAAAAAGGTACCGGAGTGCTATGAAGAATGTGGCTCTCATCTTTTGTAGACAAACGCAAAGTTGCAATATTATTTCTTATGTCCTACCTTCGCCCCTTCGAATTAAAATTTCTCCATTCCGGATTAACAAAACAGCGATGCAACGCAGTCTGCATATTGTCACACTAAAAACACAGCAACATGTTTAAATATATTGCCACGTTTGCTATACGTTTCCGCATTCCCATCCTCATCGCCCTGGTACTGTCCACCGCCTATTTTGCCTACCGGGGCACGGAACTTACCATGAGCTACAAACTGGCGCAGCTGTTGCCCAAAACCGACTCTTCGTATATAGCTTATGAGAACTTTAAGAAAAACTACGGGCAGGACGGCAGTATTGTCATCATTGCCATAAAAGATAAAGACTTCTGGAAAGCCGAAAAACTGAACGCTTTCCTGAAACTGAGCGACGACCTGAAGGCCATTAAAGGCGTAGAACGCGTAGCCAGCCTTAAAAACGCCATTGTGCTTACCCGGAACGACAGTCTTACCCGTTTTGAAACGGTTCCCCTGATCCGCGAAGGCCTGACGATCGATCAGCGCCGGGCCGATAGTATACGCATCGAACTGTTTAACCAGCCCCTGTACGATAAACTGCTGTATAATGGCAACGAAAACACCTACCTGCTGCTGGCCACCCTGGAGAAAGACGTACTGAATACCAAGGAACGCCTGAACGTGGTGGATAAAATGGAAAAGACCGTACTGGCCTTTGAAAGTAACCAGAAGGTAGAAGCGCACATCAGCGGGTTGCCCTATATACGTACCGTGAACGTAAAAATGGGCCAGAAGGAAATTTCACTCTTCATTGGTCTGGCCATCCTGGTTACCGCCATTGTACTGCTGATCATTTACCGCAGTTTCTGGGAAGTGATCGTGCCCCTGCTTATGGTGGGTGTATCCGTTTTCTGGGCCCAGGGAATTATTGTGGTAATGGGTTACCAGGTAACCATTCTTACCGGTCTGGTGCCGCCTTTGCTTATTGTGATCGGTATACCCAACTCTATATACATTATTACCAAATACCACCGGGAATACGGCCTGCAGGGCGATAAGCTCAAAGCCCTTATCCACGTGATCGACAAGGCCGGTTCTGCCATTTTTATGGCCAACCTGACCACGGCCATCGGCTTCGGCACCTTTATGGCCACCAACAGCGAAATTCTGAAGGAGTTCGGCTTTGTAGCCTCCATCAATATTCTGCTCCTGTTTGTACTGAGCATCCTGTTTATCCCGATCATCTTCAGCTTTTTGCCGGCGCCTTCGGTACGCGTGCGTGCCCACCTCGATAAAAAACTCACCACCGCCGTAGTGCGTATATTTATCCTGGTAAGCCAGAACTACCGCAAATGGGTGTTTGTAGGGGCCACTGCCGTAGTACTTTTTTCTGCATACGGAATCTCCAAGATCAAAACCAAGGGAAGCATTGTGGACGATATGCCCGATAACAACCGGGCCATGACCGATCTGCGCTTTTTTGAAAAGACCTTCGGGGGCGTAATGCCGCTGGAGATACTGGTGGATACCAAGCGCGAAAAAGGCGCCGTGCGCGATCAGAAGACCTGGAAACGTATCGACGAACTGCAGGAATACATCCGCAACCAGACCATTTACTCCCGTCCGCTCAGTATCGTGGAACTGCTCAAAGTGGCCAACCAGGCCTTTTACGAAGGCGATCCGGGCAGCTATTCCGTGCCCAGCAAACTCGATGCGCCCTTTATTATCGACTACGTAAAGACCGAGAACGGCCAGGACACCCTGCTGAACAGTCTTACCGACAGTACCAAGGCCGTAGCCCGTATCAGCGTACAGATGAAAAACCTGAACACGAACGAAATTGCCCAGGCCCGCGACGATATACAGGCTAAAGCCAACGAAATTTTCGATCCTGAAAATTATAACATAACCATAACAGGTGCCTCCATTTCGTTTATGAACGGAACCAAATACCTGGTAAATAACCTGTTCCAGAGCCTGGCCCTGGCCGTGTGTCTCATTGCCTTATTTATGGGTATCATGTTCCGCAACCTGCGCATTGTGATCATATCCCTGATACCGAACATGATCCCGGCCCTGCTTACCGCAGGACTGATGGGGTATTTCGGCATACCGCTGAAACCTTCTACCGTACTGGTATTCAGCATTGCCTTCGGTATTTCGGTAGATGATACCATTCACTTCCTGTCGCGTTTCCGCCAGGAAATGAAGGCCCACAGCGGCAATATACGTTCGGCGGTGATCAAGGCCCTGCGCGAAACGGCCGTGGGTATGGCCTATACCTCCATTGTACTGTTCTTTGGCTTCTCGGTGTTTGCCGCATCCAACTTCGGCGGAACCAAAGCCCTGGGCATACTGGTGTCGCTTACCCTGCTGTCGGCTATGTTCACCAACCTGCTGCTGCTGCCGTCTTTGCTGATGGTGATGCACAAAGGCCAGAACCGCCGCCGCGTCCGTAGAATGCAAAAACAGCAGCAATAATGAAAGGCATTATCTTAGCCGGAGGTTCGGGCACCCGACTGTACCCCATCACCTATGCCATCAGCAAGCAGATCATGCCGGTGTACGATAAACCCATGATCTACTACCCGCTGTCTACCCTGATGATGGCCGGCATACAAGAGATACTGATCATCAGTACCCCCAAAGACCTGCCCCTGTTCCGCGAACTATTCGGAGACGGCAGCCACCTGGGACTACAGATCGAATACTGCGTGCAGGAAGTGCCCAACGGGCTGGCACAGGCTTTTGTACTGGGCGAATCCTTCATCGGTACGGATCCCGTTTCCCTGATCCTGGGCGACAATATTTTTTACGCCAGCGGACTCAGCCGTAAACTACAGCAATGTACCTCGCCAGACGGTGGCATTATTTTTGCATATCATGTGTCCGATCCGGAGCGATATGGTGTAGTAGAGTTTGACGCGGACAAAAAGGCCGTTTCCATCGAGGAAAAGCCCCTGAACCCCAAAAGCAACTATGCCGTACCCGGCCTGTATTTTTACGATAACTCCGTGGTAGACATTGCAAAAAATCTGCGCCCCAGCGCCCGTGGCGAATACGAGATAACCGACGTGAACAAGGCTTATCTCACTGCCGGCAAACTGCATGTAAATGTGTTTGACCGGGGTACCGCCTGGCTCGACACCGGCACTTTTGCATCCCTGATGCAGGCCGGCCAGTTCGTGCAGGTAATAGAAGAACGCCAGGGCCTGAAAATAGGCTGTATAGAGGAAATTGCCTGGAGAATGCACTTCATCAGCGACGCCCGGCTCGAAGAACTGGCCGCCCCCCTGCTGAAAAGCGGCTACGGACAATACTTACTAAATCAACTTAAAAGCAGATGAGTACACGCAACATCCTGGTAACGGGCGGAGCCGGTTTTATCGGCAGTTCCATGGCCGAAAAACTCGCCAAAGACCCGCTCAACAACATCGTTATTACCGATAACCTGCTTACCGGGTCCCTGCGTAAAGTGCCCAAATCGGACAATGTGACCTTTCTCAAGGCCAATGTGAACCGCTTTGACGAGATCTCGGACATTTTCTATACCAAAGGATTCGATTACGTATTCCATTATGCCGCCCTGGTAGGCGTACAGCGCACGCTGAGCAACCCCGTTTCTGTACTCGACGATATCCACGGCCTCGAAAACATACTGCGTCTTTCCAAAAATACCGGCGTAAAACACGTATACTATGCCAGCAGCAGCGAGGTGTACGGCGAACCGGTGGAATTTCCGCAGAACGAGCAGACAACCCCGCTCAACAGCCGCCTGCCCTACGCCATTGTAAAGAACGTGGGCGAAGCCTACCTGCGCTCCTACCAGCAGGAATACGGACTTAACTATACCATTTTCCGCTTTTTTAATACCTACGGCCCCAAACAGAGCCGCGATTTTGTGATCAGCAAATTCATTGCCCTGGCCCTGAAGAACGAAGACATCACCATTTACGGCGACGGTTCGCAGACCCGCACCTTCTGTTTCGTGGAAGATAACGTGGAGGCCTGTTACAACGCGTTTCACAAGCAGATGTACACCAATGACGTGGTGAATATCGGCAGCAACCGCGAAACCTCCATCCTGGAACTGGCACAGATCATCATACGCCTGGTGGGCTCCAGCTCACGCATTGTACACCTGGCCCCGCTTAAAGAGGGCGATATGACACGCCGCCTGCCCGATAATTCCAAAATGCTCGAACTGCTCGGCCGTGCGCCGCGTGAGCTGGAAAAGGGCCTGCAGGAGATCCTGGACAATCCCGGCTTTATCCTGTAAGATCATTCCATTTTTTCTACCCCGGCAAAATAGGGGTCCTTCTCGGCCAGCAGGTTCCACATGTCCCTGCGGATACGGTCGCGCAGTGCCGGCACATCTGCTTCGGTAAGGCCTTCGGTGGGATACGGCGGCAGAAAGTAGATGTCGATCTTGCCGAAGGGTTTAAAAAAGATGCCCTTAGGGTCGAACACCGTACGCGGATGCACAGCCACGAACACACACAGGGGAACCCCGGCCTGCACAGCCAGACGAAAAGCCCCGTCGTAAAATTCCTTTACCGGCGTGCGGGTTTTATTGCGTGTACCTTCGGGGTACATAAAAATACTGTGGGTGCCATTGCGCAGGTCCTGCCCCAGCTTTTCGAAGCTCCGGCGCCGGCTTTCGGCACTGGCACGGTCCACGAACACACTTACCATGGCAAAGGCCGTTCCCAGCAGGGGAATGCGTTTAATTTCCTTTTTGGCCAGCACCCGCACGGGCGCCCGCAGCGGAATGGTGGAACAGAACACGTCCAGCAGGCTCACGTGATTGCTGCATACCACGTAGGTACTATCTTTGCGGTAATATTCGTCCCGGTTGTGCATGCGGTAACGGATGCCGCAGATGAACATCCAGAAACTTGCCCAGGCAGAGCCGTAGCGGAAAAAGCGCCTGTCGGCCGTACGCGGGAAAAAAAGTTTCAGGAAGAGGGCTGCCGGCAGCACCGTAAGCAGAAAAACCAGGAACCAGCTCACCGCCCACACCGAATAAATCGGTGAAAATATCGCTCTTATGACCTGCATTATTTTCAAGTTACAACGAAAATACGGATTTTTGCGCGCAATATGCATCCGAACACACCTGGTAAACTCATTATCTTCTCCGCTCCTTCCGGCGCCGGCAAAACCAGCATCGTACACCGCCTCATGCACGAAATGCCCAACCTGGCCTTCTCTGTGTCGGCCTGCACGCGCGAACAGCGCCCCGGCGAAGTGCACGGAAAGGACTACTATTTCATGACCATCGAGGAATTTAAACAGAAAGCGGAGAACAACGAATTCGTGGAATGGGAAGAGGTGTATACCAACGGTTTTTACGGCACCCTGCGCAGCGAAATTGAAAATATACGCAACAGCGGCCGCCACGTACTTTTTGATGTGGACGTGGAAGGCGGACTGAGCCTTAAAAGCATCTACGGCACCGATGCCCTGGCCATTTTTGTGATGCCCCCCTCGGTAGAGGTATTGGAGACCCGCCTGCGCGGACGGGGCACCGAAAACGAGGAATCTTTGCAAAAACGACTGAAAAAAGCCATTAAAGAACTCGATTATTACAGTAAATTTGATGTAGTGGTCCTCAACGACATCCTGGCCGATGCCGTTGCAGAAGCCAAAGCAAAGATCAACGAATTTATACGAACGCCATGAGTGTAAAAAAGCCCGTAAACCTCCGTCTGTATATCGGCATAGCCATACTGGTTGTGGCCGTTTTCACCGGGTACGGGATCTTTCAGCGCCTGCGTTCGGCCGGCAGCCAGACGGTGGTGACCCATGAGGCCATCATTGAGGAAATTAAAACCATGGGTAAAATGGAACTGGCCACCCTGTACGTAAAAGACATCATTGAGTACAAAGAAGAACGAGCCTTTCTGCCCGACAGTAAAGTATTGCTGATGGTCAGCGGTGAAGTGAACGGCTGCGTGGACCTTCAGAAGCTGAAAGACAAAGACCTGGAGCTGAGTGAGGAGAAACTGGTGGTGTACCTGCCCGCCCCGGAGATCTGCTTCAGTAAGGTGGACCACGAACATTCCAAAGTGTACGAAAAAACCTCCTGGATACTGCTGGACGACGATGCCGAACTGATCGACAAGACCTACAAGGAAGCCGATAAGTACCTGAAAAGTCCCGCTGTGACCCAGAAAGCCATGCAGACCGCCGCCGAAAAAGCGCCCGAAATACTGGAACCGATCTTTAAGAAGATCTCCGGTAAAAAAACAGTGGAGATACGTTTCCGCACTACCCCCGTACTTCCTTAAAACCCACCCTGGAAGAGCAGGAACAGCAGAAGGATCAGCAATAATCCGCCGATGACCGCCAGCGCAATTTTCCAGGCGCTGTAGGGTCGCTCGCCCTGTACCTCGCCCGTGCGCGCGTTGATGAGAAAGCGGTATACCTTATCGTTGTAGCGGTAGGCGCTGATGTACAGCGGCAGCAGGATATGCTTAAAGGTAACCTGGTTATACTCCGTGTCCATGGTGGAAATACGCTGCTCGTCCCCGCCGATGTCGCGGCATACGCTCTGGCGTATAAACGCTTCCATTTTGCCTTTGGCATTCCCGAAACCATTCTCCAGGTTCACGGAATACACTTCGGACTGGAAACCGCTCAGGTACTGATCGTTGAAGGGAACCAGGTTGTGCAGGTCCCAGGGTTCCAGCTTTTCAATAATGTTCAGGGGCAGGCTGTGCGCCGCCATGACGAGTATATCGTCGAAACTGTCGTGCACATTGCCGTAGGCAGAGCTCCAGCGGATGTGCCGCACCTGCCGTGTACGCTGCACGCTTTGTCCGTTTTCGGTGGTGGTATAGGTTTCTGTTACGTAATACGCATCACCCCGCATACCGGTATAGTCGGTGTCGGTTTCAGCATCAAAGGTCCAGTAAGGAATATACATGCCCTTTAAACGGTCGGCATAATCGCCGAATTTCTTCAGGTCGTTGGGTGCGAACCAGAGTCCTTTGAGCCAGTCTTTGAATTTAGCGTGTGCCTGTTTGTTATCGATGGCAAAAGGCAGCACGTAATGCGGTTTTATAAAGCGCGCGGTAGCTGTGGCTGCAACCACCAGCGCTGTATCACAAAAGGGACAGTTGGCCGAGGTAACATTGGGCGGCAGCGTGGTGGTGGCCCCGCAGGCATTGCATTTGGCGGCGTGCTGCTCTTCGGTCTCGCTCACGGAGGCCATTTCGCGGATCATCGCTTCAAAATCGTGCTCTTTTACTTCGGCGGCCTCTTCCTCTGCCACTTCGATCTGGTTGGTGGTACCGCAATAGGAACATTGCAGGCTGCTGGTGCCGGGGGCATATTTCAGGTCGCCGCCGCAGGATTTACAGCGGATATGACCCAGTGTTTCCGTTTCGTTGTTTTCCATAGGGATGATGCGGCGGGTTTAGGCCAGTGGCGGGGGAACGTTGGCAAAAATAGCGGCCAGTTCGGGCAGCTGTCCGGCCGGCGTCCAGGCGCCCATGCCCGTTTTCCATACCAGGCTTTCGCGGGTGATCTGACCCTGTGCGGCCATACCGGTAAGTACGCCGTTATCAAAAGGGCCCTGCTGCTGCCCGTTTATGGCTACGAACCAGATGGCCTGGTTGGGCAGCGGCGGCGGAGTCTGCTGGTTTTGCTGGCCCTGCATGTTCTGCTGCATCATACCGCTCATCATGCCACCCATGGCCATGCCCATTCCGGCACCCATACCGGCGCCCATCAGTCCGCCCGGGTTATCGGCCGAGGCCTCGATGGCTTTGGCGGTCTTCATCTGGGTCAGTTTGGCCATATCGATCTTGTTGAGACGGCTGTATTCAAAGATCTCTTTCTTGAGTTCTTCGGGCATGCTTACGTTCTCTACCAGGAAATCGGTAATTTCCAGGCCGTAGGCCGTAAAGCGGTCGTTCAGCTTTTCTTTGCCCAGCTGGGAAAGTTCTTCCAGGTTGGCCGCAAATTTCTCTACGGGTATATTGCCTTCGCCGATGGCATCGCTGAACTTGGTCACCACCAGGGTGCGCAGCTGTCCGTTGATCTCTTCGGTGGTAAAACGGCCCGAAGTACCGGCGATCTCTTTCAGGAAAAGCCCGGCATCGCTCACCCGGAAGCTGTAGTTACCGAAGGCGCGCAGTTCGATGAACCCGAAACGGTCGTCGTTGAGCGTAACGGGATTTTTGGTGCCCCATTTCTGGTCGGTGAACTGCCGGGTGCTCACAAAGAACACATCGGCCTTAAAGGGACTGTTGAAGCCATATTTCCAGCCTTTGAGCGTGGCCAGTATCGGCATGTTCTGGGTTTCGAGCGTGTACATGCCCGGCCCGAATACGTCGGCGATCTTACCTTCGTTCAGGAAAACGGCCGCCTGGCTTTCGCGTACGGTGAGTTTGGCCCCGTATTTTATTTCGTCCTGGTACCGCGGGAAACGCCATACCAGCGTATCACCCGTTTCGTCTTTCCAGTCGATGATGTCAACAAATTCGTTGCGTATTTTGTCAAACAGACCCATAGTAATTGGTATTTATTTTGTTCTTACGAATATACGGTTTTTCGGAGGCCGTGTTTCAGACTTTCTATGAACACATTGTTACGTTCTGCGAAGTTGGCTCAGCGCCAGATAAACCATAAGTCCCATACCGGTTTTGAGCGCTTCTTCGTCGATATCGAAGTGTGGGTTGTGTACATTGGCCGTAATGCCTTTCCCGGGATTGCCCGTGCCCAGGCGGTAAAAACAGCAGGGCACGTATTGGGTATAATAAGCAAAGTCTTCGGCGGTCATGCGCAGCTCGAGTTCAGTTACGTACGCTGCACCCAGGTATTCAATGGCCGCCCGGCGGCAGGCTTCGGTCAGGGCGGGATCGTTATACAATACAGGGTATCCTTTTTCGATACGTACTTCGGCCGTGGCACCGTGTTCCTTAGCCACCCGGCCCGCGATCTCCTGCAGCAGTACATGTACACGTGCACGCCAGTCCTCGTCCATAGTACGCAGCGTACCTTCCACATCCATGGTATCGGGAATTACATTGGTGGCACCTTCGGCGATCACTTTACCGAAAGAGAGTACCATGGGCGTATCTGCCGGTTTCTGTGCCTCTATTTCTTTTTTCAGGGTCAGCAGCGTATGCATGCCGGCCGTAATGGGGTCTATATTGAACTGGGGCGTGGCCGCGTGGCCGCCTTTGCCTCTAAAGGTAATGTACAGTTCGTCGGTAGAGGCCATGTACTGCCCGCTGCGAAAACCTACCGTACCGGCCGGCAGCGGCGTAAATACGTGCTGGGCCAGCCCGGCCTGCGGACGCGGGTTTTCCAGTACGCCTTCTTTGATCATCAGGGAAGCGCCGCCCGGCAGTTTTTCTTCGCCCGGCTGAAACACAAAGGAGATCTTTCCGTTCCACTCCGCCCGGAACTTCTGTAGTATCTTCAGCGCACCCAGCAGCGAAGCCGTATGTACGTCGTGCCCGCAGGCATGCATGATGCCCGGGTTCTGTGAAGCGTATTCCGCGCCCGTTTTTTCGTGTATCGGTAAAGCGTCTGTGTCGGCACGCAGGAAAACACAGGGGCCTTCGGCATCCGCGCCGGAAAGCACGCCGTGTATCCCGTGACCGGCAATACCGTTGCGGTGTTCAATGCCCCATTCCGTAAGTTTGGCAGAAATGAAAGCCGCCGTTCTTTCTTCCATGAACGACAGTTCCGGGTGGCGGTGCAGATGCCTGCGAATGGCCACTATTTCGGGGAATATCGTCTCCGCTTCCTGTTTTATTTTCGTTAGCAGGTCCATATTTTCGTTATTTACAGGCGCAGGCATGCTCTTGACCCAGGTCGATGGCCGTTACCACCACCATTTCGCTTGCGCACTGTGCAAATATAATACGCAGCTGCTGTCCGTCGGCGCTGTTGCCTTCCAGGGCCCAGCGCGGACAGCGTTCATTGTCCAGCTCGCTCTTGGCCAGGTTCACCCGCCCGGTTTTACGCACTTCCCGTATCTCGGCTTCGGAGATCTGGCGGCAGTCCATACGGCAGCGGGCGTGTTTGCTGTATTCCAGCTGCAGACTGTCACGGTCAAAGGTTTCCCGGGCCGTGTTGCGTGCATTCTGCGCGCCCGGTTTTGCATCGCGGCCGGCCGAAAAATACCAGGCCAGCACGCCGATCAGCAGCAGCGGCAATACGATCCGGAAGAGTGAAGAGTTTCGGTTCTGCATTATTTTTTGCACCGGTAAGGGCCGGCATCCCTGCTCATGTTCTTGAATTTATGGGCGGCATCGATCTGTACAAAACTTTCGTTGCTGTTGTTGTACACACAGATATTGGCCGGGTTTTCCTCTATGTTACGCTGGTCTTTGTCCCAGATACCGTCGTAAAGGATGAACGGCGTGTCTTTTTTCAGCTTGAACCAGATCAGCAGGCCCATCTGGGTTTGTTTGGAGGGCTTGTACTTTTTATCTCTTTCGAAATGATTGCTGTACACTTCCACGTTTTGCGGCAGGGGATCGTAGGCTTCGTCCTTGTATGGCCGCTGCGACAGGTAAAAACTTACGATACCGCAGGAGGCCGTACGGTTATTGATGATGCGGTTCTGAAATACTTTCACGTCGGAACAGGCCAGCACCAGTACGCCCGTACCGGGAGGCACCTCGCCCACGATATTGCCTTTGGGCGCAAAATTGCGGTAGTTGTTCTCGATCACCGTGTTGTTGTACACTTCGATGTTGCCGCCTTTTTTCATGGGCAGTTCCGGCAGGTCGAACACGAGAATACCACCCGTGTTGTTCTTTGCCAGGCACTCGTATACTTTGGCATCGCGGCAGTTCTCGATCTCGATGCCGGCTACATTGTAAAACGCTTCGCAGCGGCGCACTTCCACGCGGGTACTCTGCCCCACGTATATGCCCGCGTCCGAGGCCCCGATGGCCGTACAGCTGTCCAGCACCACATCGGTACAGCTTACGGGGTAAAAGCCATAAGCCCCGTTCTTAGGGCCGGGTTTGGCCGTCCATTCGGTTTTTACCTTGTGTACATAAAGGCGGCTGGTGTTCAGCATTTTTATACAGTCGCCCTTGGCATTGCGGATGGTAAAACCGATGAGCTGTACATTTTCGCAGCGGTTTATCTTGAGGCCTTCGGCCCCGTCGATCTGTTCGGAAAAATCGAAGATACTGGCATTTTTACCGGCTCCCAGCAGGGTGATGTTCTTTTTATCATCGAGCAGCAATGCCCGGTTAAACCGATACGTACCGGCGGGCAAAAGAATGGTATCTCCGTCCCCGGCCTCGATAAGTTGGGTCTGTATCTTTCGGAAAACGTCCTCCTGGGCCGGGAGGAGCAGCGGGCAGAGCAGGGCAATGATCAGGAACAGTTTTTTCATGGGGTATATACTTCCTTTCAAATGTACTATCTTCTTTGCAATTTGCCCAGTGATACGCGCACTTTTTAGGGCAAATGCTTATATTTACAACCGGCTTTGTATCTTTGGTATAGGGTATGGCAGATTCACAGGAAAAATGGCAGAATCTCGGCGGAAGACTTTCGCGGCTCCGCATCAACGTGTTGTTAGGCGTAGGGCTTACCGTATTCTTTATCCTGCTGCTTACCTGGCTTTCGGCGGGCAGTGTAAAGCAGATCCTGCACTCCGTGTCCAAGCTCAGTACCCCGCGTACCGAAGGCCGCCTGCTCAACCAGATGATCTCGGGCATATCGTCCCTGCAGGTATATTCCGGCAAATACAGCAGTACCGGCAATCCCGATTACCTGAAGAACTACAAATCGCAGACGGACGAAATTCGTATACTTATCGATAGTATGCAGAATGCGCCGGGCGCGCGGAATTATCATGCCAAGGTAGATACACTGGAAAAGTATTTCGACGGCTATATAGAATCGCTCGATGAGTATATCCTGATCCGTTCGCGCAACCAGGACCTGCCCGACAATAAGCTGTACGGCCTGCTGCAGACCAGCGAGAGCAACCTGCATACCAATACGCCCCTGCCCCGCACCGAAATTATCCGCACCACCGAAACGGTACCCGTTTACATCAAGGAAGAAAAGACCGTAAAGCCCAGGAACCGGCGGCAGAAAAAAGATGCCGCTGCCGAAACCATTAAGGTAGATACGCTTACGCCCACCGTTACCACACAGGTAATTACCCAGGTAGACAGCAGTTATTTTCAGCAGATGGACACCCTGGTAAAAAGCATGAAAAAAACGCTGGACGCAGGTGTGGCAAGGCGCACGGTGATCCGCAACAAAATTGCCGATAAGGAACAGACCCTGCTCGATAACGAAATGCTGTTCATGGACCGTATACAGCTGCTGCTTTCGGAGATCGAGAACCAGGAACAGATCACGGCCCGCGAAGAGACCCTGGCCGCCCGTAAAGCCGTGGACAACAACACCAAAAAACTGGCCCTGCTGGGTTCCGTCACGGTATTTATCATGCTTATCCTGGTATTTACGGTTTCTTCGGACGTATCCAAGAGCCTGTTTTACCGGAAAAAACTCATGGAGGCCAAACAGGAGGCCGAACGCCTGGCCATTGCCAAGGAGGAGTTCCTGGCCAATATGAGCCATGAGATACGTACCCCGCTCAACAGCATTATCGGGTTTGCCGAACAACTGAACCAGGGCAGCCTGCAACCCGGGCAAAAAGCCAAGGTGCATGCCGTGCTGCGCTCCGGCGATCACCTGCTGTCGCTGGTGAACGACATTCTCGATTATTCCAAGATCGAGGCCGGTTCCCTGCGCCTGGAAAAGATCGGCTTTTATGTGACCGACGTGGTGGATGAAGTGATCGAGGTACTGGACCCCGAAGCCGAAAGCAAGGGCCTGCACATCCTGTTTGAACCCGGCGAATATACCGAACTGCAGGTAAGCGGCGACCCGGTGCGCCTGAAACAGATACTGCTGAACCTGATGGGAAATGCCGTGAAATTTACCCGGGAAGGGTTCCTGCAGATCAAAATAGAGGCCCGCACGGAACAACAGACCGTGTGGACAAAATTTACGGTGATCGACACCGGCGACGGTATCCCGGCTGAAAAACTGGAAAGCATCTTTGCCAAATTCGAACAGGCCGACACCTCCGTAACCCGCAAATTTGGCGGCAGCGGACTGGGCCTCAGCATTTGTAAAAAACTGGTGGAGCTGCAGAACGGTACCATTTATGCGCAGTCGCAGCCGGGAAAAGGATCGGAGTTCATTTTTGAAATTCCCTACGAAAAAGCAGAGAACATCGAGTACAAGTCTGCCGACCGTAAACACGTGGAGATCCCGGCCCTGCTGCCTGGCAAAAAAGTACTGGTGGTAGACGATGATGCCATGACCGAAGCCCTGCTGAGCCCTTATTTTATGGAAGAAAAAGCCGAGGTGTGCTTTGAGAGAAGTCCCGTTTCGGCCCTGGAACTGCTGCGGAAAAATGCGTTCGACCTCATTATTGCCGACCTGCACATGCCCGGTATGGACGGGGTGATCTTCCTGGAAAAAGCCCGCAACCTTAAAAATAACCGCAATGTGCGTACTATTTTATGCACCGCAAGTGTGGCCCGCGACATAAAAAGTAAACATATTGATGAAATTTTACACAAACCTTACCGTCGTAACGACCTGCAAATCAGCATCGGCAAGGTTTTTGATGTGTTCATAGAAAACAGTAATGCGGATATGGCACAATTTTCATTAGACTACTTCCTGACCTTTGCAGGAGGTGATACGGAGCAATTGGACCGGTTTGTGGATTTGTTTATTGAGAACTCCCGCAAGGAAATACTGAAAATCAAACAATCTTTCACCGACGGTAACACCGAGCAGATCGGCGAATCAGCCCACCTGCTGAAGAACACCTATGGCCAGCTGAAAGCCACCGAAGCCATGGAAATTATACGGAACTTGGAAGGGCTCGTAGAAGAAAAGTACCTGAGCAATGAACAGATCGAACGGCTTGTAGCCCAGCTGGAGCTACGTTCCGAGGAACTTTTCAGCGATCTCAAGAGTGCGATGCTCAGCATTCATCATTAGGCATCCAGGCCATACAACCTGATCTTATTGTACAGGGTCTTGCGGTCGATGTTCAGCATCTGGGCCGCTTTCGACTTATTGTATTTTACTTTTTCGAGGGCTTCCACGATCTTTTTCTTTTCGATGTCCTCGGAGATCACTTTCAGGTCTACCGTGTTTTCCACGGGGATCTCGAAATGTTCGCTGCGCAGTTCCGAAGGCAGGGCGCTCAGCTCTACCATATCGCTGCGTGAAAGCAGTACCGAACGTTTGATCACGTTCTTAAATTCGCGCAGGTTTCCCGGCCAGGGATATTCCATGAACTTCTGCATCACTTCGCGGCTGAACCCTTTTACGTGTTTGCCCAGTTCGGCATTGGCCAGTTCCAGGAAGTTGCCGGCAAACAGGGGCAGGTCGTCCTTGCGGTTGCGCAGGGGTTCTACGCGTATCGAAAATTCGTTGAGACGGTGGTACAGGTCCTCCCGGAAACTGCCGCGGCGTATGCCGTTGCTAAGGTCTTCGTTGGTGGCGGCGATAATGCGCACGTCCACGGGTATATCTTTTACACTGCCCACCCTGCGGATCTTACGTTCCTGTATGGCGCGCAGCAGCATGATCTGTACTTCGTAGGAAAGGTTCCCGATCTCGTCCAGGAACACGGTGCCTCCGTTGGCAGCCTCGAACTGACCGGTTTTATCGGTAACGGCGCCTGTGAACGAACCTTTTACGTGCCCGAAGAATTCGCTGGCAGCGATCTCGCCCGAGAGCGTTCCGCAGTCTATGGCCACAAAGGGCTCCCCGGCTCGTACACTGAGGTCGTGCAGGCGGCGGGCCACAAATTCTTTACCGGTGCCGCTCTCTCCCAGTATAATTACCGAAAGTGGCGTAGGGGCCACCAGGTCTATATGTTCGTTGATCTGTTTCCAGTTGGCGCTTACGCCATGCACAAAACCGTCCTGTGTATAGGACGGCGACACACTTTTGCCGGCGGGTACCCGGTTCGCGGCTGCCTGTACGGCTGCTGCCGCAGGCCGCGCGTCTGACTCCAGTATATTTTTTACCACCTCCAGCAGTTCCGAAGGGTTCACCGGTTTGGTCAGGTAGTCGCGGGCACCGGCTTTCATGGCGCGTACGGCCAGGCGTATGTCACCAAAGCCCGTCATGAGCACCAGGGGCAGACCCGGGTTCGTTTTCTGGATCTCTTCCAGCATCTCCATGCCGTCTTTACCGGGCATACGGTAATCGGAAAGTACCAGGTCGGGCGGACTTTTACGAATGCTTTCCAGGGCTGCATGTACGTTGCCCGCAAGTGAAACCTCGAAGCCGTTCTTATTCAGGTAAGCCTGTATCATCAGACTGAACGTACTATCATCGTCGACTGCTAATATCTTCTTAGGCATCTTTCAAAAGTTTTCGATTTAAATATAAGAAAAAGCCCCCGCTTATCGCGGAGGCTTTTTCAACACCCTGTTTCTCACACCCTTACTCTTTAACCAATTCTCCTTTCGGTCCATATTTCAAGGTAATTTCGCCGGCGCCGGAATTCAACACCACTTCGTAACCCACTATGGCGCCGGCTTCATTCACCCATTTATATGACTTTGAAATCTGTGCTTCTTTATAGTTCTCCGTCAGATGTTTTGCTACCTCCACCGGTAATTCATCCGCTTTGATCTCTATTCTTTTATCTTTGTTGTTGCTGATCGCATTCACGATCTCGTTCTGTATCGCCGCATTCAATGTAACAGCTGTAATTCCAGAAAGAGCCAGTCCGATAATTAATAATCCACGTTTCATATCTTTGCATTTAATCGTTTCTCTTGAATTCTCCAGGTTTCTGTCGTTACGTGTCTGTCGTTGTTGTTGCGTTGTCTGATAAGAGTAATACGAAAAATCGTGCCGCAAAAAGACGCACCATGCCAAACGCTGAAAATCAGCGCATTAAAAAATATGGTTTCTTCATGCCACACGGCGGGCTGTGGAATAATTCCCCAGGTTGTACAAAAAGGGACTGCTTTCGCTACACTTTGAGGCGTTAAAGGTCCGCGGCCAGGTCTTTTATGTCCAGCTGCAGGGTGGTTTGCCCGTTAAAATGGTTTTCTTTCAGGCTGCAGCATACCGAAAAAGACGGCGCATGGCGTATGGCCTCATATTTTTCGCCCAGTTTAAAGCCGATGGCGTTGTATACATTAAAGTTCTGTTCGGGGCTGTAGATCTGCATCTGCAGGTGTTCGTCCTTTAACAGGCGCAGGTTCCCGTTATATATCTTCAGGTTACGGATGCAGAATACGGGGCTCATATTTCCCGGGCCGAAGGGGGCAAACTGTTTCAGGATACGAAAGAAAGACGGCCCTATAAAAGAGAGCGGAATTTCGGCATCGTATTCCAGCACGGGTTCCAGCATGCCCGGTTTCACACGGCGTACGGCCGCTATATCGAAACGGCGGATGAATTCGGGCAGGTTTTCCGGTTCCATGGTAAGCCCGGCCGCATGGGTGTGTCCGCCCCAGTTCAGCAACAGGTCCTCGCATTCGCTGAGGGCATCGTACAGGTCGAAACCTTTGATGGAACGTGCCGAACCGCTGATCTTACCGTTGCTTTCGGTAAGTACAATGGTGGGACGATAATGTTTTTCGATGATGCGGGAGGCCACGATGCCTACTACGCCTTTATGCCAGTGCGGCTGGTATAGCACGGTAGAGCTGCGGGCCGGCCATTCGTTGTCGGCAGCGATCATTTCCAGCGCTTCGCGTGTCATTTCGCGGTCCAGGTCCTGCCGTTCCAGGTTATTTTCGTTGATCTGCGCTGCCATTTTTGCCAGTTCGGGGCCCTCGCCGCCCGTGAGCAGTTCCACCACGCGCGAACCGTGGGCGATACGTCCGGCGGCATTGATGCGCGGCCCCAGGATGAACACGGCGTCTTCCACGTTCAGTTCACGGCCTTCGGCACCGGCTTTTTTAAGTAACTGCAGGAATCCCGGGCGCGGCGATCGATTGATACGTTCCATACCAAAATGCACCAGCACGCGGTTCTCACCCGTCAGCGGCACAATATCGGCACAGGTACTGATGGCCGCAAAGTCTACGTATTCGTACACGGCCTCTTCGGCCAGCCCGTTCTCATCGGCCAGGGCCTGCAGCAGCTTAAAGGCTACGCCGCAGCCCGATAGTTCCTTAAAGGGATAGGCACAGTCCTTCTGTTTGGGGTTGAGTATGGCCACGGCCGGCGGCAGCGTTTCATCGGGCAGGTGATGGTCGCATACGATGGTATCGATGCCCAGGGTTTGTGCATGCAGTATCTTATCGAGCGATTTAATACCGCAGTCGAGCGTAATAAGCAGGCCAAAGCCGTTATCGGCCGCATAGCTGATGCCTGCGTAGGATACGCCGTAGCCTTCGGTATAACGGTCGGGAATATAATAGCCTACGTGATCGTAATGCAGCTGATCGCGAAAGAAGGAAACCATCATGCTCACGGCAGTAGTGCCGTCCACATCGTAATCTCCGTACACCAGTATCTGCTCGCGGCGCATCATAGCCTTCTGTATGCGTTGCACGGCCTTTTGCATGTCCTTCATGCGGTAGGGCGAATGCAGCTGGCTGTAGGCGGGACGGAAAAAGGTACGGGCTTCGTCAAAGGTACGGATGCCGCGTTGCAGGAGCAGTTGAATAAAAACGGGATGGATGTTCAGTTCCTGCTGAAGTTCAGCACGTTCTTCCGCCGTAAAGACATGTTTAGAGGTCCAGTTCATAAAAAGCTATAAGGAAAGTTGATAAACAGATTGAAAACCATTATTTGCTTCTATACGTAGAAAAGCCGTAATTTTGCCCTAAAATTAATAAATATGGCTGTAATTCTTTCTACCGACCAGGATTTCGGAACACTTCTGAAGGACAATGAAAAAGTGATCGTAAAATACTATGCGGACTGGTGTGGTTCCTGCAAACTGTTTGCCCCCAAATTCCGCCGTATTTCCGAAGAAGAGGCCTATGCCGGCATTACGTTCCTGGATGTGAATGCCGAAGAAAATCCCGAAGCCCGCAAAGCCGCCGGGGTGGACAATCTGCCCTTTTTTGCCACCTTTAAGAACGGCCAGCTGCTAAAAGCATCTTCGGGCTCGAAGGAAGAATTTGTAAAAGGCCTGCTGGACGAACTTAAGAACGCATAATCATGAAGATCCCCGCCATAAAAAAAGCTGTGGAAAACTACAGCAGCGAAGAGCTGAAAGCCGCTGAGGAAGCGCTGTATGCTGAAGAGAAACTACAGATAGAGATCGAAGGTGACGACGAGGGCGAACAGCTTACGCACGTACTGGCCGCTATCTGGATCAAGGAAGATATGCTGCAGAAAGGCACGGATTTCAAAGATTCGCTGCGCGCATACACCCAGCGTGTCCGCAATAGTATTTCCTGAAAATATTGCAGATGGAGTATAGGGGTATAGCCGAATATTTCCTAAGTTTGAATAAAACTTTTCCACTCAACTATGAAATTCCGTTATGCCGGTTTACTGGCTCTTCCGCTGGTGCTGCTTCTGCAGGCCTGTCCCGTTGGCACTGATTATCCCCTGGGTACGCCCGGAAAGGAAAAAGCCGATGCGGGCCTGCTGGGTACCTGGGCTTCCATTGAAGGTACGCCCGAAGTGGTAAAAGCGGTGGTCTCTAAAAAAACGACCAACAGCTTTACGGTAACCGTGCAGGAAAAAGGCGAAATGTATTCGCTCACTTCCATGGTCTTTACAGGGTATACCACCGTACTGGAAGGCAAGAACTTCCTGTATGTGCAGGACCCCGAAGATTCCAAGTACTACCTGTACCACTACGAGCTGATGGGTAAAAAAGGCCTGGCGCTGTACGACGTAAGTTTCCTGGAAAAGGGCATGGACGGCATCACCAGCACCGAAACGTTCCGCGAAGAGGTAAAAGCCTCTATGGCCAAGGAAGGCGGATGTTTCTCAGAGAAAAAAATGTACCAGAAACAATAGGTTATCAATAAAATAAACGCAAAAAAAAGAGGCAGCCCTGTGGTTACCTCTTTTTTTGTTAATGCGATGTTACAATGGGAGATGATCAGAAATCATCATCGTCGTCATCATAAAAGTCGTCATCGAAATCGTCCAGGTTGTCGAACTCCGGTTCAGACTCTTTTGAAGAATCTTCCTCTTCTTCGTCTGATGAATAATATGTGTCTTCCGGCTCATATTCATCGTCATCATGGCCATCGGGCAGATTGGTATGCTTTTTTGCCATGCCGATAAATGCATTCGTGTGCATTTGTTCACTGAAATAAGAGGTGCTCTTCCTCATGATTAATCCTTTTGATGTTTCTGTGTTGTGGTTTATCAATAACGTTTGTACAAATGTAAGACACATTTTATTTTCACAAGCAAAATATGCAGAGATTTTTTCCGTTGTGAGAATGAATTTAACAATTCATCCGCGTTTTTTTTTGCACCTTCACTATTGTTAAGAAAATGTGTGCGGACGATGAAGGTATTGTTAATTCTATGTTTCCTTCACCCGGCCCGGGAGAAAAAACAAGATACCTTTGCGCCGTAAAATTTATAATCACTGTTTATGAGTGAAGTAGTTTCAAAAATTCTTTTAGTAGACGACGAGCCGGATATACTGGAGTTTCTCTCGTATAACCTGGCCAAGGAAGGCTATGAAGTGTTTACCGCCAACACCGGTAAAGAGGGCCTGGACATTGCCAAAAAAGTGCGTCCCGACCTGGTGATACTGGATGTGATGATGCCCGAAATGGACGGCATTGAAACCTGCCGGGAACTAAGGCAGAACAACGATCTGAAAAACGTGCTGGTGGCCTTTCTTACAGCCCGCGGCGAAGATTATTCCCAGATCGCCGGTTTTGACGCCGGTGCCGACGATTATATCACCAAGCCCATCAAACCCCGCGTATTCGTAAGCCGTGTAAAAGCGCTGCTGCGCCGCTCGGGCGAAGAGGTATCGAAAGAAGACAATATGCTGTCGCTCGGCGATCTGAAGATAGACCGCGAGAAATACCTCGTGTACTACGGCGATACCGAAATGCAGATGCCCAAGAAAGAATTCGAACTGCTGTACCTGCTGGCTTCCAAACCGGGCAAGGTGTTCAACCGCGACGAGATCTTACGCAGCGTCTGGGGACAGGAAGTGGTAGTGGGCGACCGTACCATCGACGTACACATCCGTAAACTGCGCGAAAAACTCGACGATAAATTCATCAAGACCGTAAAAGGGGTCGGGTATAAATTTGAATTCTGAAGCTGAAACGCCACTTGAAAAGTAACAGTCCGTCTTCCCTGGCATTGTATGTAGCCGCCACCAGTTCGGTGATCATTACCCTGTTCCTGCTGCTCAGTCTCTGGCTGCTGGAAACGGCCATGCCCTGGCAGCTGCCTGTGATCGTGCTGCTGATCAGCTTTTTTACCATTTTCTTTCTCTTTCGCTTTACCGTAAACCGCTTTATCTACGATAAGATCAAACTGGTGTATAAGACCATACACCAGCTGAAACTCGGGCAGAAGAAGAACCTGCGCAAAAAGCTGGAAGAAGGCGAGAACGTGATCGACGACGTAAACCGCGAAGTGGTGGAATGGGCGGCCGACAAGACCAAGGAGATCGACAACCTGAAAAAGATGGAGGCCTACCGCCGCGAATTCATAGGCAACCTGGCGCACGAACTTAAAACGCCCATCTTTAACATACAGGGTTACATTACTACCCTGCTCGACGACGACGAGGCCGAAGAGGACCTGGGTCCCGAAGAAAAAATGCGGGTACGTTACCTGCGCAATGCAGAAAAGAACGTAGAACGCATGATCAACCTGGTGCATGACCTGGATACCGTAAGCCGGCTCGAAAGTGGCGATATGCCCCTTGTAATGGAAAAATTCGACATTGTGGAGCTGGCTACCGACGTGATCGATATGCTCGAAAAAAGAGCGGCCGATAAACAGGTGCTGCTGCAGCTGCGCGAAAACTACGGCCCCATTTACGTAATGGCCGACCAGAACACCATACGCCAGGTCTTCACCAACCTGCTGGTCAATTCCATCATCTACGGCAATGAGCACGGCAATACCAAGATCTCTTTCTTCGATATGCACGAGAATATCCTCATCGAAGTGGCCGATAACGGTCCGGGCATTACCGAAGAACACCTGCCCCGCCTGTTCGAACGTTTTTACCGGGTAGACAAGAGCCGCAGCCGCAATATGGGCGGCACCGGGCTGGGCCTGGCCATTGTAAAGCACATTATCGAGGCGCACCGCCAGACCATTAATGTGCGCAGTGCCGTGGGCAAGGGGGCTACTTTCTCCTTTACCCTGAAAAAAGCCAGATAAGCTGTACAGTACAACAGGCAAGGCATACAGCGCTTCGCACACGCGCCGCAATGTTTATAACCCTGTTAAATTGTTGAAATCTCTGCCGTTTATTTTAATATCCGGAAAATATAGTCTACTTTTGCAGCCGATTTAAACAAAATACTTTGCATAGTGCATTTGTGCCGTGTCGATGGCATTATCACCTTACAAAGTATGCACTATGCACAATTACAACAAAATGACAAACATTGAAAATGGTACGCTCACGTTTCGTGAGCTGGGCTTGTCTGAAAGTACCCTTCAGGCAATTGAATCGAAGGGGTACGTAAATCCTACACCCATTCAGGCAGCCTGTATTCCTCTTCTGATCAGTAACGAGAAGGATATTATCGGCCGTGCACAGACCGGGACCGGTAAAACAGCCGCATTCGGCCTTCCGCTTATCGAACTGCTGGAAGAACAGCAACCCGGCGGATCGCCACAGGCACTGATCCTGGCTCCCACCCGCGAACTGGCCATCCAGGTGGCCGAAGAGATCATCTCTTTCAAGGGTTCCAAAAAACTGTTCGTAACTACCGTTTACGGAGGTGCGTCCATGACACAACAGCTCAAAGACCTGCGTAAAGGTACCAGCATCGTGGTAGGTACACCCGGCCGCGTGCTCGATCACCTGCACAAAGGGTCCCTGCGCCTCGAAAACCTGAGCCACCTTGTACTCGACGAAGCCGACGAAATGCTCAACATGGGCTTTATCGACGATATACGCGAGATCCTGTCGCATGCACCCGAAGAGAAACGCATGCTGCTGTTCTCCGCTACCATGCCGCCCGATATCCGTAACATCGCCCGTGAATTCATGGGCCCTTACGACGAAGTGGCCGTGGCCAAACAACAGATGACCAATGTGAACATTTCGCAGGTATACTACGAAGTGTCTGAGGCCGACAAACTGGAAGCCCTGGTACGCCTGATGGAGATCGAAAAGGACTTCTACGGACTGATCTTCTGCCAGACCAAGGTAGAGACCGACAACGTGGCCAACAAGCTCATCGAACGCGGTTATGCCGCCGAAGCCCTGCACGGCGATATTTCGCAGCACCAGCGCGAACGTATCCTGAGCCGCTTCAAGGGTAAGTCCATCAATATCCTGGTAGCTACCGACGTGGCCGCCCGCGGTATCGACATCAATAACCTCACGCACGTATTCAACTTCGGCCTGCCGCAGGACCCCGAAAGTTATGTACACCGTATCGGACGTACCGGACGTGCCGGAAAAACAGGTACTGCCGTTTCCTTTATTTCGCCCCGCGAATTCCGCCGCCTGGCCCTGGTAAAACGTGTGGCCAAAGCCGAGATCGTGAAAGGCAAACTGCCCGGCGTAAAAGAAGTGATCGACGCCAAAGTGGGTCACATCAAGGAAGAAGTTTCCAAACTGCTGGTTACCGAAGACGCAGAATACGGTAAATTCTCCGGCATCGCCGCCGAACTGCTGGAACTGGGCACGCCCGAAGAAGTACTGGCCGCCGTACTGAAGATCAGCTACGAGGACGACCTGGACGAGAAAAGCTTTAACAAGATCAGCGAAGGCGGATTCTTTAAAGATAAAGGCGACCGCCGCGATGGTGGCGGTAAAGGCCGCCGCGGAGGCTACAGCGACGCTGGCGGAGCCTTCGGCGAACGCAAACGCCTGTTCATTGCCCTGGGTAAACTCGATAAGATCAACGGTCCGCGCGAAATGGCCTCTTACCTCGAAAGAGAGACCGGCGTACCGGGCAAGTTCATCCACGAGATACGCGTAACCGATAAGTTTTCCTTTGCATCCGTTTCCGAAAGAGACGCCCACCAGATCATGGAAAAACTCAACGGCAAATCGCGCAACAAAAAAACCATGGTAGAGATCGCCAAGAACTAAGCATCTTCATTCTGAAAATACAAAGTCCTTCCGCGCAAACGGAGGGGCTTTTTTTGTGCCTGCAAAAGACAATTTCAATACTTTTTGAAAGTTTAGAACTTATCCCTAATTTTGTAGTATGGAATACGCCGAAGCACGCAACAGGTTCATACAAAGCTGGGGAGCACTGGGCTCGCAGTGGGGCATCAATAAGACCATGGCGCAGATACATGCCCTGCTCATGATCTCGGAACAGCCCCTGTCGATGGAAGACATCATGGACGAACTGCAGATCTCGCGCGGCAATGCCAGTATGAACCTGCGCGGACTCATGGACTGGGGCCTGGTGTACAAGGAATTTAAGGCCGGGGAACGCCGCGAATATTTCAGTGCCGAAAAAAACGTGGAGGACATGGCTGTGAAAATAGCCCGGGAACGCAGCAAACGCGAGATAAAACCCGCCCTGCGCATCCTGAAGGAAGTTTCGGGCATTACGGAAAACAACCCCGAAGCCCGGCAGTTCATAAAGCAGACCGGCGAACTGTATGCTTTTATGGAAAAGGCCGATAATGTGCTGGACCGGGTTACCCGCCAGAAGGACACCCTGCTGAGCAAATTCCTGATGAAATTCCTGCGCTGAGCCTCAGCTTTCCTTCGGGTTGGGCGCGCCTTTGCCCGTTTCGATAAGCGCGGCCAGACTGTCCCGGATATAACCCGTCCAGGCATTGCTGCAGATCTCATAGCACTCGTGTCCCGGCAACAGTCCTTTGTGTGTAAAGTCAATGCGCGTCTGCCCCTGCTCTTCCGAAATATCAAAAACGATCTCCGTCTGCAGCCATTCTCCCTGGTCCTCAGCAAATTTGAAGTAGTTTTCCAGCACCAGCCATTTTACGTGGCTGTAGGGCTTTAGTCCGGTAATACGCATGCGGCAATGGTGTACATCGCGGTAACGATAGCTGAATTCGGCATTCAGCGTATCGGTGCTGCCTTCGACCTCTTCGGACCACCAGCCGCGTACGTCGCTGATCGCTCTGAAAACCTCTGCAGGCGGCTTCTGAACAAGAACGGAGATATGAAAATCTGCTCCGTTTTCCCCACCGGTTCCGGCGGCCGTTTTATATGACTTCGGCGGAAAGCCGGGCTGCCCTTTGCCGGTATCGAGCAGGCGCTGCAGGCTGAATTCCAGGTAACGGCTCCAGCCTTCGCTGCAGGCGTCGTAACACTCTACCCGCGGTTGCAGGCCTTCATGTGCAAAATGCAGCTGTGTACGGCCATCCTTTTCCACAATATCAAAAACGATACGGGTCCCAGTCCATTCCCGCTCATCTTCCAGGAAACTCAGCCGGCTGTCGGTCACCAGCCATACGATGCGTTTTGCGGGCTCCAGTTCAACTACGCGTTGTCTGGAATAATGTACGTCGCCGAAACGCGCCTCAAATTCATCGTTAAGCGCTTTAGAAGTTCCGCGGAAATCCGGCGCCCACCAGCCCGGTACGTCGCACACGGCATCCCATACCTCTTGCGGGCTGCGGTGTGTGTCCAGGATAAAGGTAAAATGCTCTGTATGCATGGTCTGTTATGATTTTGGTGCCAAAGCTACGGCACAAAAAAACACCCGGCAGGGTGTAAAAAAGACATTCTCAGGGGTTGATCTGGACATTGTCTTTTTTTACCTTCGTATAAAAAGCGCATGAAACACCTGAGTATACTGGTCCCCGACGGCGAAGAGAATAACCTGAGCAGCATCGTGGGTGCTTACAAGATCTTTACCCGGGCTAACCAGTTCCGCAAAGCCCTTGGCCGGGAAGAGGTTTTCCGCGTAGAACTGGCCGGTATTTCCGGAGAAGTTACGTATCACGGCGGACTTTTCAGCGTGCGGCCGCACACGCATATTTCCCGCATCCACCGCAGCGACCTGGTGATCGTTCCCTCGCTCAATCACAATTACGAACAGGCCCTTGCCCGCAACGAGCCCCTGCTGAACTGGCTCCGGGAACAACAGCGGCAGGGAGCCGCCATTGCCGGCATCTGTACAGGCGCTTTTTTGCTGGCCGCGGCAGGACTGCTCAACGGCAGGACCTGCTCCACACACTGGTCGGCAGCCGAAGCTTTCCGCAGCCGTTTCCCTGAGACAGAGCTGAAACCCGACCTGCTGATCACCGATGAACAGGGCATCTACACCAATGGCGGGGCCTATTCCTTCCTGAACCTGATCGTTTACCTGGTAGAAAAATATTACGACCGCGAAACGGCCATCTACTGTGCCAAGGTTTTCCAGATCGGCATGGACCGCCAGAGCCAGTCGGAATTCATCATTTTCAAAGGCCAGAAGCAACACAACGACGATATGGTTCGCGAGGCCCAGAATTACATCGAAGGTCACCTGCAGGAGCGGATCTCCGTGGAAGCACTTTCCGCAAAGTTCCTGGCCGGCCGCCGCAATTTCGACCGCCGTTTCCTGAAGGCTACGGGCAATACTCCGCTCGAATATGCCCAGCGCGTAAAAATGGAAGCCGCTAAAAAAGCGTTTGAGAGCAGCCGCAAGACCATCAGCGAGGTGATGTACGAAGTGGGTTATTCCGATGTAAAGGCTTTCCGCGAGGTTTTCCGCCGGATAACCGGGATGTCGCCCCTGGAATACCGCAGCCGCTACAACCGCGGAGCCGCGCTCTGAGTTCCGGCTACCTAATATTGGTGGTTTTTACCCCCGCAGGCCCGATTGCGGAGCGGAATGCCTATTTTTGCACAAAAAACAGCATATATGCAAGCAAAATGGTTTCTGTTCACGGGACTCCTGGCCCTTTCTACCGCCGCACAGGCACAGTTTGTAACGGCCACACAGGAAAAAGAGATGCAGAAGAACCTGTATTACCTGGCCTCCGATAAGCTGGAAGGCCGCGCGCCCGGTACCAAAGGCGAAACTCTGGCTTCGGACTATATTGCAAAAAAGTTTGCAAAGGCCGGTCTTACCCCGGGCGGCGACGAAGGCAGCTGGTTCAACTACTTCGAATTCTCCGGCGATGCTAAAGTAAACGACAACTGCATGCTGCATGTATACAACAAAAGCTACAAGCTGCACGAGGACTTCTGGCCGCTTTCTGCTTCTGCCAACAGCAGCGTAAAGGGAATGACCCAATACGTAAAATTCGGCATACAGGCCCCGGAGAACCAGTACAACGATTATGCCCATTTTTCGGCCGATGACCTCAAAGGCCGCATTTTCGTAATGGAGATCTCCACGCCCGACGGCGTGCACCCGCACAGTGCCTACCTGAAACATGCCGATCTTTCTGTCCGCGTACAGAAAGCCGAAGAAATGGGTGCTGCCGGGGTAATTTTCATCGACAATTACAAGAATGCCGAAGAACCTTCGGAACGTATATCCAAAAACATAACGCCTTCGCGCATTCCCGTGGTCTTTGCCAAAGGTTTGGTAACCAAGGTGCTTACGGACGGAGGTTCACTCGAAGCCACTATTTCCGTGAACATTGAACGCAGTACGGTAAAGGCCCGCAACGTGATCGGGGTCATCAACAACGGAGCGCCCAATAACGTGATCGTGGGAGCACATTACGATCACCTGGGCTGGGGCGAAGAAGGCTCGCTGCACCGCGGCGACAAAGCCATACACAACGGCGCCGACGACAATGCCTCCGGAACCGTGGCCCTGATAGCCATTGCCGAATACATGGCAAAGAACGGTCCTAAGAACAACAACTACGTATTTGTGGCCTTTTCTGCCGAAGAAAAAGGCCTGTTCGGTTCATCGGCCTATACAAAATCGCCCCTGTTCGATCCTGCAAAGACCAATTACATGCTCAATATGGACATGGTAGGCCGCCTGGAGAACGACGAGATCGCCGTGAACGGGGTGGGCACCAGCAGCATGTGGGGCAATAACCTCAATGCCATCAAAACAGGCAACCTGAAACTGAAAACGTCTGAAAGCGGTGTGGGCCCCAGCGATCATACTTCTTTTTACCTCAAGAACGTACCGGTGCTGCACTTCTTTACCGGTTCGCACAACGATTACCACAAACCGGCCGACGATGCCGATAAGATCAACTACCCGGGCCTTACACGCGTTACCGATTTCATCATAGATCTGATGGTACGTATGGATGCCCAGGGACGTATCGATTTCCAGAAAACGAAGGAACAGGAACAGACCAAGGCCCCGAAATTCAGTGTTACGCTGGGTATTGTGCCCGATTACATGTACGACGGCGAAGGCGTGCGCATGGACGGTGTGAGCGACGGAAAAGCCGCTTCCCGTGCCGGAATGCAGGCGGGCGACGTACTTATTGAACTGGGCGGGTACAAGGTGAACGATATGATGGGCTACATGGAAGCACTGGGTAAATTCAAAAAAGGCGAAAAAGTAAAAGCCACGGTGTTACGCAACGGCGAATCTAAAGTCTTTGACGTAGAATTTTAAGTCTCACTTCTGCTGCATGGTCGGTACGGTGGCTTTTTGCTATCTTTATACCATGCACTACCGACAACTTAAAAATATACTGTTCATCGATATTGAAACGGTTCCCCAGGAGGGATCGTACGACGCGCTGAGCGAAGAAGCACGCAAACTCTGGGACCGCAAGGCCCAGACCCTGCTGCCCCGCCTTACCGACAAATATACCGGTGAAAGAGACCTGTACGAACGGGCGGGTATCTATGCCGAATTCGGCCGCATCATCTGCATTTCGGCCGGGTATGTGACCAATGAGAACGGCGCCTGGGAAGCCCGCATCAAATCTTTTTCCGGACATGACGAAAAAGCGCTGCTGGAAGAATTTACGCATATACTAAAAGAAGAGTTCGGGTTCAAATCGCTCTGTGCCCACAACGGTAAGGAGTTCGACTTCCCCTATCTCTGCCGCCGCCTCATGATCAACCGCCTGCCCATTCCACGCATACTGAACCTGGCCGGGCTCAAACCCTGGGAAGTACCCCACTACGACACCATGGAAATGTGGAAATTCGGCGATTACAAAAGCTTCGTGTCCCTCG
Source organism: Flavobacteriales bacterium (assembly GCA_052437175.1). Lineage (GTDB taxonomy): Bacteria > Bacteroidota > Bacteroidia > CAIKAF01 > CAIKAF01 > JACVCJ01. Next base: position 247,484 of record JBQVOK010000003.1, on the reverse strand, counting down.
ACCTGCTGGCCCACGTGTTCGGCATACCCACGCCCAAGGAAGATATCGACGGCAGTATGGTGCGCGAGGTGTATTATGTGCAGAACGACCTGGAACGCATTGCCGGCTACTGCAGTAAGGACGTATACACGCTGATGCGTATCTTTTTCCGTATGCAGAACATCGCCTGGGACGAAGAGCAGAACCCCGTATCGTACGTATAACGCGGCCGGGCGGACACACACATAAGTAAGGCGTCGTATCTTTCATGCAAACGCACGCTTTCCGTTCCGCCCCGTTTCGCACGGGAGTTCATACTCTGCGCTCAGGCTTTTCTGACAACAAGCTTTTATCTATTGTTTTAGTATATGTATCTCGGTACGGCGGTTCTTGCGGCGGCCGGCATCTGTGCTGTTATCGGCAACCGGGCTTTCCTGCCCGTAGCCTTTCGCTTTAACACGCGAAGGATGAATGCCCTTTCCCACCAGGTAATTCCGCACGGCTTCGGCACGTTTTTGCGAAAGGGCCAGGTTCGATTCCGCATTGCCCACATTATCGGTATGCCCCGCCACTTCGATCTCCATCGTGGTCTTACGTTTCATAAAGGCCGCCAGTTCATCGAGGCTTTTGCCGGACGAGGCGCTGAGCGTAGCACTGCCCGTTTCAAAAAGTACATCCTGAAGGGTAATGCTGGCCGGCAATTCGTATTTTATCTTCACCCAGCCGGAATATTCCCCCGGCTCATCGGGTACGCGCACCTGCGAATACTCTTTCTGTTCGCCGATGGACGCGATCAGGATACGATAGGTATCGCCCTTGGGCAGCAGCAGGTCCAGTTTACCTTCGGCATCCGAAATGCCGCTGATCTTCTTCCCGCTTTTCAGTCCCTCGAAAATAATTTCGTCCCCGGCCCGGGCAATACCTTTGTAATCGCTTACGGTAATGCTGATGAGTCCGTTCTTTTCATCGGGTTTAAGACCTCGTTGTGCCTGCAGGGGACCGTATACCCAGGCGATGCTAAAAAAAAGGAGCAGTTTTTTCATCCGGTTTGTATTTGCCTGTATAATGCCGGGCACCGGAAAAAGTAACCGGGATTAACGCTCTTTAACAGAAAACCAAGCAACTGGAACTGTTTCTAAAACTTGCAAAATGATAACTTTTAAGTTAACTTTATAGGATGAAATCACAAATCCACGCTAAAAACTTTGACGAGTTATTAGACAGTAAATACGGAAAGACCGGCCCCGAAAAACGGGATGCGTTCGAAGAAAAAGCGCAGTATTTTGTGATCAGTGAAATGCTGAAGGAAGCCCGCAAAGAGGCAAACATGACCCAGGAACAGCTGGCCGAAAAGGTTGGGACCAAAAAAAGTTATATCTCACGGCTTGAGAACGGGAAATGTGATATCCAGCTTTCTACACTGTACCGGATATTTGAGTTCGGACTGGGGAAACGGGTACACCTGTCCATCGGGTAACAAAAGCCATCAGCTGAACAATAGGATAAGCAGCAGCAACAGCAGCAGCATGAACAGGAAATAGAACCGGTTTTTGAGCCGGTAGGGCTTGCGGCGGCGCACCCCCAGCAGATGCCCGCGATAGCGGCTCTGCACCTTCGAAAAATCACGGTGCCGGCGTATCTCCTCCCCGGGTAGTTCAGGTTCCTCGTTATCGATTTGTATACTCGTCACGTGTTTCCAGCTGCTTTTTTAATACCTCTAAAATACGATAAACTTTCATTTTTACCGCGGCTTCGGTCGAAGATTCCATCTCGGCGATCTCTTTAAAACGGATCCCGTCGAAAAAGCGCCATTCGATCAGCTGCAGGTCTTCGGGAGAAAGCCGGCCCAGCGCTTCGGCCAGCCGCCGGCGCCACACAGGATCGTCCCACTGTGCATTCCACTCTTCGCGCAGGTCTTCGTGCACCGATATGTGTTTCACTTTACCGCTACGCCGGAAGTACATGTTCACTTCATTCACCGCTATGCGGAACAACCAGGCTGAGAAAGGAATGCCCTTCGGCTCGTAATTGCGTATATTCATCAAGGCTTTCAGAAACACTTCCGAAGTAAGGTCGGCCGTTTGCTCCGTATCGCGCACTTTGGAGTATACATAGCGGAAAATACGGTCGTGATGCCGGTTATACAGCCACTCAAAGGCCCGCGGGTCCCGCTGACTGATGTAAATGTATTTCTCTTCCTCTTCGTGGTCCTGCATAGGGTATCAGCAGCCTGTTTTTTCAAATGTACGCATTTGTATACAGCCCGTTTCTAAAAATACCCTAAAAGCGCTTAACGGCGCAGGACCTTCTGTACCGAAAGTTCCTGTCCGCCCCGGTACAGGTGCATGATGTACATCCCCGGCGCCAGCTGCTGCAGATCGATCCCCGCAGAAGCCTGCAACACTTTTACATCAGCACATACCCGACCCTGCATATCCATTACCTGTAAACGGTCCGGTGCACTGTTCGCAGGATCGTCCAGGTAAATGCGGCCCGTGAACGGATTCGGGTACAGGCGCAGCGGCGCTTTAGCGGTGCTTTCCTCCAGGCTGTTCACAAAAGGCGGCCGCAGCACGATAATACTGTGTGTATTGGGCTCTGTATTGGACGAAAACGGCCCGTTGGTCGCTATGTAGATCTCTTTCTGCGCACCCACGCACACGTCGCGCAGGCGGCCGAACTGGTTCACGAAGTACAGGTCTTCGGACAGGATCTGGTCCCCGGCCGGGTTCAGGTGCAGTACGGCCAGTTTTTTATCCTTCAGCACGGCCAGCAACAGGCTGTTGTGGAACTCCGGGAACATCGGGTTGCTGTAATAATCCATACCCGCCGGCGCAATGGTGGGCGTCCAGGCGCGGATGGGCTCCACCACGTTGTGGTCGTTACAGAAGGTAGTTTCGGAAGGCTGATCGCAATAGCCCTGTACATCGGGCCAGCCGTAATTACGCCCAGCCTCCAGTATCTGTATCTCATCGTCGGAAGAAGCACCGTGTTCCGATGCATATACGCGGCCGTTCGCCACCACCAGGCCCTGCATGTTACGGTGACCTAATGTATATACGTAACTTCCGGGGAAGGGATTATCGCCCGGGGGTGTTCCGCCGGCGGCCAGGCGCAGTACCTTGCCGTTGAGCGAAGACATGTTCTGCGGCAGCGAGGTGTTCTGGGCATCGCCCGTACTCATGAGCAGGGTCTTGTCGGGCAGGAAGGCCAGGCGCGAACCGTCGTGCGTGGTATTGCCGGGGATGCTGTCGATCAGTACCAGCGGACTGCCCAGCGTAGTGCCATTATAGCTGTATTGCACCAGGCGTTCGAAGATATTCCCCGAAGAGCCGAATGTATATACTAAGAAAACATAGGGGAGCGTTGGAAAATCCGGATGCAGTGCCATCCCTAACAAACCCGATTCTGATTGCTGGTATACCTGCCCCGTAATATCGAGCACAGGGGTTTTGGTCTTGGCAACCGGATCGATGCGGCTTACGAGGCCTTTCCGTTCGGTTATCCAGAGGTGATCATCAGGGCCATAGGTGATTTCCCAGGGAATGTCCAGCCCGGTGTACACGGTGTCTATTTCCACCGCGGTGTTACCGATAAGGACCACTGACTGCGCAAAGGCCTGCGAAAGGCTCAGAACCGTCAAAAATACCGGCAGTACAAATCCTTTTTTCATGCTCGTTTTCTTGTGAATATACAAAATTCCCCGAAACGAACAGGTCTCCGGAAACTTATTTTGCCGCGCCGTTCAGCGGCGTACCATCGCGCAGTTCTTCACCGGCCTTTACTACGTAAATTCCGCCGGCTTCCAGGTTGCCGAATACTTCTACCTTGTTGTTCTGTTCACGACCTTTACGTACTTCCACGCGCTGCGCCTTATTGTCCACGGAACGCACCAGGAAAATCCCTTCCGCCGAGCTTACCACGGCGGTTTTGGGCACGATAAAGGCGCTGTCGTTCTGCCCGATGGGCAGCCGTACTTCGGCCACCATGCCCGGCAACAGTTTTTTGTCGTTGTTGTACACGTCCATTTCTATTTTCTCGGAGCGCAGGCGTACGTCCAGGGCCCCGGCCATACGCGATACCTTAGCTGTAAATTCCTCGCCCGGCAGGGAACGTACCCCGAATTTCACGGCATCGCCCGGTTTAAGGAAGCCAGTAAAGGCTTCGGGGACCGAAACGGTGAGCCGCAGTTTTTTCTGTTCTTGCAGGGTGAACAGGGGCTGTTCCGAGCCGCGGCCGGCAGGACCCACAAAGGCCCCGGGATTTACGTTACGGGCTGTAATGATACCGCTGAAAGGTGCCCGTATCTCCAGGTAGTTCTTCATGCTGGTCACCTCTTTGTAAATGGCTTTGGCGGCGTCCAGCTGCGCCAGGTCTGAGTTCTTCCGGGCTTCGGCCTGGTCCAGTTCGTTCTTCGATACCGTCCCCGGCGTTTTCGACGTTTCCAGCAGGCGGTCGTAGGTGGCTTTGGAGGCGGCATATACCGCTTCCTGGGAGCGCAGGCGCGATTCGGCAGCCACCAGCTGTGAACTGATCTCCGGTGCTTCCAGTACCACCAGCAGCTGACCTTCCTTTACTTCGGTGCCCAGGTCGGCTTTGAGTTCTTTTACAAAACTGCTCACCTTGGCATACAGGTCTACCTGCTGAAAGGCGATCAGTTCTCCCGGAAGTTGTAGTCCGGATGAAAGTGTATCTTTTTTCAATACAAAGGTTTCCGTAACAGCAGGCGCGGTGTCCGCTGCTTTATCCTCCTGTTTGGCCGAAGCAGTACAACCGGCCAGCAGCAGGCCGATCGCGGCGTATACTATGTGTATCCTGTTCATGTTAGTATATATATCATTAAGTTCGGTTATACGTTGTGTTCGCTGCCTTCTTCATAAAAGCGGCTGTTTTTATCGGTAGGGTCGAGCGAAAGCGACGTGGTAGCAGCCTTGCCCTGTACCCAGGCAAATACCAGGGGCAGGATCACCAGCACGGCAAAGGTAGACGCGATCAGTCCGCCGATCACGGCACGGCCCAGCGGCGATACCTGGTCTCCGCCCTCGCCATGCCCGATGGCCATCGGCAGCATACCCATTACCATGGCCACACTGGTCATAAGAATGGGACGCAGGCGCAGCGAAGTAGCCTCTTTAGCGGCCTGTAACGCATCGCCGGTGCGCTTGCGAATCTCTTCGGCATTGTTGATCAGGAGTACGGCATTGGCAATGGAAACCCCTACCGACATAATGATACCCATATACGACTGCAGGTTGAGCGTAGAGCCCGTGAGCATAAGCAGCAGCAGGGAACCCAGTACCACGGCAGGCACAGCGGTGAGCACCACCAGCGAAACCTTGAACGATTGAAAATTGGCCGAAAGCATCAGGAAGATCACCACCACGGCCACCAGCAGTCCGGCCTGCAGACTGTCGAGCGTTTCGCCCAGCACCTTGCCCAGCCCGATCTGTTCCACGAAAAGTCCGCGCGGCAGTTCGCCCAGGGAGGCAATGGCCTTCTGTACATCATCGGAGGCAGAACCCAGGTCTTTGTTGTGCAGATTGGCCGTAACCGACAGGTAGGGCATGGCGCCCAGGTTGTCGTTCTGGCCATAGGTAGTGTCCTGTGTAATGGTAGCCACATCACCCAGGATGGGACGTATCTGGTTACGTAACAAGGGTATTTCACCGATGTTGTTCTCGCTGCGCATCTCGTTCAGCGGCACCTGCACCTGTACGTTGTAGGAAAGGCCTACGCGCTCGTCTACCCACACGTTCTTTTCCGTGTATCTCGACGAAGAGGTAGAAGCGATCAGCGAACGCGAAACGTCGCTCATGTCCACACCCAGCTGAGCGGCCCGGGTACGGTCTATATCGATGTTCAGGGCCGGGTAACGGATCGGCTGGGCGATCTGTACATCGCGCAGGTATTCGATACTCCGGAGCTTCTCCACGATCCTGCGGGCATATTCTTCATTCTGTTTTTTGTTCTTGCCCGCAATGCGCACCTCCACCGGCGTGGGCGAACCTTGGCTCAGTACCTTATCGGTAAGTTCTATGGGCTCAAAAGAAAGCCGTACGTCCGGCAGTGTTTTGTGAATGCGTGCACGCAGCTGGTCCTTGAACGCGTCCATATCGGCCTCATAATCTTTCAGGCTCACCTGGAAAACGGCCTCGTGCGGACCGGCAGTGAACAGGTAAATCGGCGAAACAGAGAACAGCGAAGGGTGCTGACCCACGTATACCGAAGTTATATTGATGTGCTCCTTCCCTACCATATCTTCCAGTTCTTTCAGCACCAGCAGGGCCTTTTCTTCGGTGCGTTCGATACGGGTACCGTCTGCAGCCCGCATGCGCAGCTGAAACTGGCTGGAATTTACCTTGGGCAGTACATCGCGGCCGATGTTCGAAAGAAACAACACAGCCAGGGCCGAAACGCCCAATACATATACTAAAACAACCGGCTTCCTGAACGGAACAAGGCGTTGATGCATATCCAAAAACCGGGTGCGGAATTTGTCGAAGCGGGATATTTTAACAGGTTTTGTTTCGTGTTCTTCTTCTTTATGTGCATGTGCTTTCATGAGCCAGTTGGCCATAATGGGCACAAAGGTCTGTGAGAGCAGGAAAGAAACGATCATGGCAAAACCGATGGCCAGGGCCAGGGGCAGGAACAGTGCACCGGGAATGCCCGACATGGTAAAGGCCGGGGCAAATACTGCCAGGATACAAAGCAGGATCAGGAGTTTGGGGAAGGCGATCTCGCGGCAGGCGTCCCAGATAGCCAGGGCCTTGGATTTTCCCATGGCCAGGTGCTGGTGAATGTTCTCGATGGTCACCGTAGACTCGTCTACCAGGATACCGATGGCCAGGGCCAGGCCACTGAGCGACATGATATTGATGGTTTGTCCGGCTAATTTCAGGAACAGCACCCCGGCGATCACCGAAGTAGGAATGGTAAGGATCACGATGAGGGCGGCGCGGCGGTCGCCCAGGAACAACAGTACCATCAGGCCGGTGAGCAGGGCCCCGATCACGCCTTCGCTGATGAGGCTTTTTACAGCATTGATCACGTATACCGACTGGTCGAACTCGTAAGAAAGCGTAACGTCTTCGGGCAGGGTGCTCTGTATTTTAGGCAGGTTCTCCTTCAGCTGGTTCACCACTTCCCAGGTAGAGGCGTCTGCTGCTTTGGCTATGCTGATGTATACCGAGCGCTTACCGTTCACCAGGGCATAACCGGCGGTAATATCGGCGCCGTCCTTTACCGTGGCCACATCGCGCAGGTACAGGTTCTGCACCCCGCCTTTGAACAGCGGTATACTGCCGAAATCCTCCATTTTCTTAATGGTATTGTTGGTGGGTGTTATGTAATTGAAATCACCGATACGCACGTTACCCGAAGGCGCCGTCTGGTTGTTGAGGCGGATGGCCTCTACGATCTGGTCGGGCGTAAGGTTGTGTGCCCGCAGGGCTTCGGGGTTCACATTGATCTCGATGGTACGCGGACTACCCCCGAACGGCGGCGGTGCCAGCAGACCCGGAATGGACGTGAACGAGGCCCGCACGTATACGTTGGCCAGGTCCTGCAGTTCGTTGTTGGAACGCGTGGGACTGCTCAGTACCAGTTGCCCGACGGGTAGTGAAGAGGCATCAAAACGGATCACGAAGGGCGGCTGCGAACCCGGCGGAAAGATCGCCTGTATACGGTTCGAGAGCGCGCTGAGCTCCGATGCGGCCTGGGCCATATTGGTGCCCTCGTAATAGGTAAGTTTCATGAGCATAAGACCCTGTATGTTCTTGGTCTCAATGGTCTTGATACCGTTGGCGAACAGCAGGATGTTCACGTACTGCTTGCCGAAATATGCCTCCATCTGGTTGGGCGTGTAGCCTCCGAAGGGGTGTGCTATGTAAATTACCGGAAGGTTCATTTTAGGCAGAATATCCACCTTAATGTCCCGTACGGCCTGTATCCCGAAGAAAAACAATCCCGCTACCATTACCAGTACCGTAATGGGTTTGCGTAATGCGGCCCTTATCAAGTTCATTCCTCTGAGTGATTAAAATTCATTAATAAATATACCAAAATCGCCTGCCGCTGCCGCTTTCATAAGCAGGGCCTGCCATACATTACTATACGCAATATCGCGGTCGGTTTCGGCGCGGTTCAGTGCGTACATGCTCTGGGTCACCTCTACAATGGTAGAAAGCCCGTTGCGGTACATGGTACTTTTTTGTACATAGGCCTCCGAAGCGGCTTTTACCTGCTGCGGCACTTCGGCGTAAGCGTCCATGGCGTTGCGTACCTTTTGTTCGGCCAGGGCCTGCTGGGCCAGTATCTGCTGCCGCGCCAGGTCGTATTCCTGCTGCAGGCCTTCGCTGATGTACTTCTGTGAGCGTACCTGGGCTTCGTTCTGCAAAACGGACATCATGTTCCAGTTCATTCCCACGCCTACCAGGTAATTAGCCCGTGTGGGTGTAACTCCTGTACCGTAATTGCGGGTGAACTTGGTCTGGTCCTGCGTGTAACCGGCCTCAAAGCCCGATCCGCGGCCCTGCATAATGCCAAAGAGCGAAAAGGACGGGTAATACTGACGGCGCAGCAGTTTGGTCTGTTCCAGGCTGATATTGGTGCGGCTCTGCAAAAAACGCAGCACCGGGTGCGTTTCCTCGCGCAAGGAAGCCGAAGAAAAAACGGAGGCAGGAACCGTGCTGAGAAAGGTAGTATCCAGCACAAAATCCGTCGTTTGAATCCCCATTAAAACAGACAGTTTATTCGCCTGTTCCTGCTCCGTATCTTTTGCCCGTATAAGTGCTATTCTTGCGCCGGAAACCTCTGCGGCGGCCAGGGAGGAGTCTACTCCCGGGAGAAGGCCGCTGGCGGCGCGGCTTACGGTGGTCGATTTAAAGACCAGGGCCCGTTCCAGGTTGCGCTCCTGTGAGCGTGTGATGCGCTGGGCGGCCAGCAGGTTCAGGTAGGCCGAAGCCACTTTTACCTGGTGCTGGAACTGCTCCTGGGCCAGGTCGGCCGAGTCGCGCTGCAGGGTGGTCTTTGCTACTTTAATACGTTCGCGCACCCGCCCGAATGTGAAAAATTCCCAGTTGAAATTGGCCAGGTACAGGGCGCCGAAAGCGGCATTCCAGTTCTGATCGGGAAGCGGCAGCCCCGAAGAGGCCACCCCGAATCCGCCAAAGCCGTACAGGGGCCCGTTTTGTCCGTTCACCGTTCCGTAATCCTGCTGGGCAGACACTACCAGGTTGGGCGCGTACGAACGCCTTGCCTGTCCCAGCTGTGCCGCCGATGCCTGTACATAACTGCTTTTTGCTTTTATGCTGCCGTAATTGTTCAGCGCGGTATTCAGTGCGTCCTTCATATTCAGCACCTGCGCCTGCAGCCCCGCACAAAAGAAAAATGCCAGGCCGCTTAAACCATACATGTTTTTTCGTGTCATATACTAATAGGTCCTCTCTCTGTATGTGGTGTGGTACGGGAACAAAGAGAATACAGGAATCTGAAGTAATTTTGAAGCACCGGTCCAGCGGACTTTTTTTGCTGTTTCTTAACAATAAAAAAGTCCGCATACACGAAGCATGCGGACCGCGAGATTTGAGAATTCCCCCTCTTTTGAAAAAGTAACGAATCTGAGAAACATGGAATTGCGCTCTCCTCCCGACTTAGGCTATACTAAGTTTACAGGGCAGACGCCTCATTGAGCCGTTGCACCGCCTCTGCAGACAGTGTAAGTTCCGGCGCTTTTACGAGGGACTGCAACTGGTCCGTCTTGGTGGCACTTACAATGGGCGCGGTTACCGAAGGCCGCTGTATCAGCCAGGCCAGGGCTACCGTTGCCGGTGTGGAACCGGTTTCGGCGGCTGTGCTGTCCAGGGCGTCCAGGATGCGCATGCCGCGGGCATCCAGGTATTTTTTTACTCCGCCGCCACGGGCCGATTGCGAAAGGTCGCTTTCCGTGCGGTACTTGCCGCTCAGGAACCCGCTGGCCAGGGAATAATAGCCGATCACACCCAGGTTATTTTCCGTACACACGTTTTCGAGTGCCGTTTCAAAACCGGCGCGGTCGTACAGGTTATATTGCGGTTGCAGGCTTTCGTAGCGGGGCAGCCCGTTCTTTGCTGAAGTTTCCAGGGACGCAGCCAGGCGTTCTGCCTTAAAGTTCGAGGCCCCGATCCAGCGCACCTTACCTTCTCCGATCAGTTCGGCATAGGTATGCAGCACTTCTTCCTGGGGCACGCTTTCGTCGTCCACGTGCGACTGGTACAGGTCTATGTAGTCCGTCTGCAGGCGGCTCAGCGAATCTTCCACGGCGCGGCGGATGTATGCAGGCTCCAGGCCTTTGCGGCCATCGCCAAAGTCCCAGCCCACCTTGGTGGCAATGATCACCTGATCGCGGTTGCCACGGCTCTTCAGCCAGCGGCCTATAATGGTCTCCGATTCTCCGCCCTTATTCCCGGGCGCCCATGATGAATATACGTCGGCCGTATCTATAAAATTGAAACCTGCGCCCGTAAATCTGTCCAGCAATTCAAAAGAGGTCTTCTCATCGGCCGTCCAGCCGAATACATTGCCTCCGAACGTAAGCGGACTTACATACAGGTCGCTTCTTCCTAATTGTCTTTTTTCCATTTCTGCTGAAATTCTTATTGTTTAAGGGAGGCCAGGTCGATCACAAAACGGTATTTCACATCGCTTTTTTCCATGCGGCTGTAGGCTTCGTTGATGTACGACATATCAATCAGTTCCACTTCGGAAACGATGTTGTGTTCGGCACAAAAGTCGAGCATTTCCTGGGTTTCGGCAATACCCCCGATGAGCGAACCGATAATGCTGCGGCGTTTGCCGATGAGGTTAAAGGCCGGTACCTGCGCAGCTTCGGGCGGTACGCCCACCACGATCATAGTGCCGTTGGTGCGCAGCAGGTTCAGGTAGATATTGTAGTCGTGCGGGGCGGAAACGGTGTTCAGGATAAAATCGAATGTGCCGGCGGCCTGTTTCATGGCTTCCTGGTCCGAAGTGAGAATAAAGTGATGGGCACCCAGTTTTTCGGCATCGGCGGCTTTGGAAGGCGAGCTGCTGAGCATGGTTACCTCGGCTCCGAAGGCCACGGCAAATTTCACGGCCATGTGTCCCAGTCCGCCCAGGCCCAGTACGGCCACCTTATGGCCTTTGCCCACGTTTACGTAGCGCAGGGGCGAATAGGTGGTAATACCCGCGCAGAGCAGGGGCGCCACGGCGTGCAGGGGCAGTTTGTCCGAAATGTGCAGGGTGTACTGCTCGTCTACCACGATCTGCGTGGAATAACCACCGTACGTGGGTGTTTTACCATCGCGTTCGTAGCTGTTGTAGGTGCTGGTCATTCCTTCGTCGCAGTATTGTTCCAGTCCGGCCTTACAGTTTTCGCAGCTGCGGCAGGAATCTACAAAACAACCCACCCCGGCCAGGTCGCCCACCCTGAAGTTTTTTACATGATCGCCCACGGCCGTGATCTTACCCACGATCTCGTGACCCGGCACCAGCGGGTAAATAGCCGGCCCCCATTCGCTGCGGGCCTGGTGAATATCGGAATGGCATACGCCACAATAGAGGATCTCGATCTGTACATCGTGCGGACCAACCGCTCTTCTTTCCAGCTGAAAAGGCGCCAGCGGCGTTCCGGCATCCTGTGCAGCATAAGCATTTGCAAGACTCATACGTTAAAAATTAATCGTTAATACAAAAAGAAAGGAGGTAATCCCTCCGGGCTGTTTTCCCGTTCAAAGAGAATACATAAATCTGAAGAAAATTTGAAGCATGCCTAAGGGAAACGGATATCCATGATATGCCAGTTCTCTTCGTATACATAACTGATCCTGTACGAATTGAGGTCGCAGATCTGTTTTACAATGGCCAGGCCCACCCCGATGGACGCACTGCTCTGGTTGCCTTTTTTGAAACGCTGGAACAGCTGTTCGGTGGGCACTTCGGGTGCTTCGCCCGTATTTTTTATGATAAGGCCCTGGCGGTTGAGCGAAAGAATTACTTTGCCACCGGGAATATTATGACGTATAGCATTGCTCAGCAGGTTGTTAAGCAAAATATCGGCCAGGGCCGGATGCACGGGCAGGTGTACCTTTTCTTCCACATGCGATTCAAATTCGAGCGCATGCATATCCATGAGCTCGCTGAAGGTGGCGGCTGCTTCCCGCGTGGCGCGGCAGAACGGGATATTTACCGAGGTCTCGAATTCATGGTTCTCCAGTTTGTTGAGCAGGATGAGCGACTGGTTGATGCGCGAGAGCCTGTCGATGCCGGCCTGTATATTGCCGATGAGCTGTGCCTGGTCGTCGTTCAGTTCGGTTTCCATCAGCAGGTCCAGCTTGGTGCGCATAATGGCCAGGGGCGTCTGCAGCTCGTGTGAGGCATTTTCCGAAAATTCCTTCAGGGCATTGTAGTCCTCCAGCACTTTATCGGTCATTTTGTTCAGGAAGCCGTTCAGTTCATTGAATTCTTTCGTGCGTGTTTCCGGCAGCTGCATCGGTTTTTTATCGCGCAGGCTGAAGTGGTGAATACGGTCCAGCGCCACATGGAAGGGCCGCAGGATACGGTTAGACACCAGGCGGCCCGAAATACCGATGAGCACCGCCAGCAACAGCAGTATCAGCAGAAAGGAACTGATGAGCCCCCGGAGGATCTGGCTGGTCTTGGTAACGTAGTTATAGGACGAAATGCGGTAGCTCTGATCGTTGATGGTATAGTAGGAATTGACCGTAAGCCGGCATTCTTTGTGGTTGATGTTCGGGTTGTAGAAACTGCTTTCTTTTACCTCGCAGGTGTTCGACACCACATTGGAATCGAGTTTGGCGATCTCGATAGGCCGTCCGTTGGTCTGCAGTTCGGTGGCCACGCCCAGTCGGATCTGCTCAGCCGTTTTGTTGTTCAGGTTCTTGAGGCGTTCGATCTCCCCGTCGTCGATCTCTTTTTTTACCCGGTAATAGGCAATGGTACCGCCGATGAGCATTACAAAAAGCGTAATGCTGATGTACCAGAGGGTAAATTTATTGACGAGTTTCATTTTTTAGCGGTGTTGAATTTGTAGCCCAGCCCGTAAACGGTATCGATGTAATCGGTTCCGCCTGCCGCGGCAATTTTTTTGCGCAGGTTTTTCAGGTGCTGGTACACGAAGTCGAAATTGTCAAGACTGTCCGTATAATCGCCCCAGAGATGCGTGGCAATGGACTGCCGGGAAAGTACGCGGTTCTTGTTCACCATGAAATACAGCAGCAGGTCGAACTCTTTGCGGGTAAGTTCCAGGGCCGAACCGTTCACGGCGGTTTCCATTTTATCGGTATCGAGGCTGATCTCGTTGAACTCTACCAGGTGGCCACCGTTCAGCTTTTTACGTCGGTAAATGGCACGCAGGCGGGCATGCAGCTCGGCCAGGTGAAAGGGTTTGGTAATGTAATCGTCGGCCCCGCCTTCCAGGCCTTCGATCTTATCGTCGAGTGCATTTTTGGCCGAAGCAATGAGTATACTGCTCTGTATCTTAGCCTCCCGTATAAATTTAAGCAGTTGCAGGCCGTTACCGTCGGGCAGCATAATATCCAGGATGATGCAGTCGTAACTGTACAGGGTCAGTTTTTCACGGGCTTCCTCGCAGGTATAACTCAGCTCGCAGATATAGCCCTCATGCGTCAGGAAGCGCTGAATGCTGTTGGCGAGTTCTTCATTATCCTCAATAATAAGCACTTTCATGGGATGCAAGATTACAGCAAAATTCTGAAGAAAGTTTGAAGATTCCTAACCCGGCCCCGGACAGCGGACTTTAGCTTACATAGACGTTGCAGGTATTTCCCGTTTTAATGCAGCAGCAGGCGTTTCAGCGGGTTCAGGGTTTTTTCTCCGGCGTTTGGGGTTGCCGTTCGTAATAGTATACATCCTGCCGGATGGTGCTCACCGGTACATCGATGATCCAGATGTAATAGCGGTTGCCGATCACCTGCGGCCGGCAATCGCCTTTGAACAGATCTTCGTTCTTTTTCCTGTTACAGAGCGTTTCGCCGCTCCCTCGCCACACATTTTCAAAAAAACTGTGGTTGGAATAATGCCATACCAGTTTGTACTCTTCGCAAGGGCCCAGTACATCCGGGGCATGAGGCGCATTTTTATAGGCCTCTATCTCCGCCCGGAAGTCGGCATATTCTTTTTCTATATTTATTTCGGATGAATCGAGCATATAGTACCAGGTAGTGCTGTGTACAGAGCCTGTGGGTTCTTCGTAGCTGCACACATAGTACCGGTTGCCGATGTTTCGGGAACTGAGGCATAAACCGGCCGGCCGGCCATTTGTCTCCGGACCACACAAGGGCTGACCGTTGCCCTGCGTCAGCGACAGGTTCCGATCGTCTACCTTCTGTATCCACATCAGCCGGAAGCGTTCACAGTCCATGATCAGCGATTCGGGCGGTTTTGTATCCGCATAGGCTTCCATCTCTGCCAAAAATGCATCAAAGGCTTTGTTCCCCGTGGAACGCAGGGTATCGTTCTGGGCTCTTAAGCCCAGCGTAAAGCCCAAAAACAACAGGTAGAAAAGTACTCTCATGCGCTTTTATACACGCTTCAGTCCTAAAGGTTCAGTTATACACTGCGCATTTCGGAGGCCATCCATTCTGCGCCCAGGATGGACGAGGCCGTTACGGCCGAACTGATGCTTACGCCCAGGATGCCGTGCAGGTTCAGGTTCTGACCCGTGAGGAAGAGGCCGGGGACCTTGGTACGCGGGGAAAACAGCGAGGCGGCCGGGCTGGCCGAATCCTGAAGTATACCGTACAGGCTGCCGTCCGGGCTGCCCAGGTAATCGCGGAACGTAAGCGAAGTGCTGCTGTACACGTTCTGCACACCGGCGCCGAAGTCCGGGTACAGCTCTTCCAGGGCCTGTACGATCGCTTCTTCTTTACGGCTTTTAAAGTCTTCGTATCCCGCGCCGCGGCTTTCCGTAAAATGCGGTTCCGTGCGGAAGCTCTCTTTCCAGGCATCCGTTTCCTGCGGATGCATATACGTCATTACGTTCAGCACGCGCGTATGGGCTTGCGCGTTTTCGTCCAGTGAAGGAAAAATGCCCATGGTATTGGGGAAATTCTCTTTTTCGTATACAGGTAAGCCCTTGCTGCGGGTATAATAGGTGTTGAAATTTTCGTAGGGTAATGCTTCCGGCTGCATCACGAACTGCGCCGAAAAACAGCCCAGGCTGTCCGGCAGGTTACGGACACGTTCTATATACGAACTTCGCATAAAGCGGTTCTCTTTCAGCAGGTCCAGGGTATTGTGCGGGTGTATATTGCTGATGACCCTTCGGGCCGGGATGATCTCGCCGTCCTTCAGTTTTACGGCGCTTACGCCCCCGCTGTCCGTAAGAATTTCGCTTACTTCGGCATAATTACGGTATTCCACGCCCATTTCGCGACCCCTGCGTATCATCTGCCGGGCGATCTGTGCACCGCCTTTTTTAAAACGCCAGGCACTGCGTATATACGACCCCATGATGATGCCATGCGTATACAAAGACGTACTCTGCGGACGAAAATCGTATAATATTCCCGCCCCAAACAGGGCGCGTGTCAGCGGCATATCGCCCCCGGTCAGTTCATAAATATACGCAAATGCATTTTTACCGGAATAGGGATTGGCCAGCGGATCGGTCTCTCCCGGCCGGAAAGAAAAAAACGGGAATTGTTCCGGCATTTCCGCCAGCATTTTTACATAGGCATGAATTTCTCTGTGTTTATGCGGAAAACGTTGTGAAAGCACTTCGGTATGATGGGCAAAACCCTGTGCAAAATGCACCGGCGCCTCATCGCGTAAACAGATGCGGTCGTAAACATCCGTGTCCATCTGCACAAAATCCAGCTTGTCGTATATACCAAAATAGCGGAAATAACGACCCAGGGCCTCGTCTTTCCCGAGACTCCCCACGTAGTGCACACCAGTGTCTAAAATTTGCTTGTCCCGGGAAAATATCTGTAATGCCCCGCCAAACTGCCTGTTCTTTTCCAGCACCAGCACCTTCATGCCGGCTTTGGCCAGGAACAATGCGGTACCCAGTCCGCCCATGCCGCTGCCTATGACCAGGGCATCATACATTGCGGTAAATTTTCCAGGTTTTATTGGCTGTAAAACGACTGTCGCCGATCTCTTCTACCCGGAAGCCGGCGGCTCCGCAGACCTCTTTCAGAAAGGCTTCGTTAAAGAAATACAGGCGTTCGTGTACTTTTTTATTAAAGCGGATCACGCGGGTGCTGGCCACTTCGGTATTCTGCGTATTCTTAAAACGCGGGCTGCTGCTGTCGCCGTCCTTCAGCAGGATCACCCCGCCCGGGTCCAGGGCCTGCATACAACGTTGCAGCAGCTGTACCTGCTCCTCCGTGTTTATGTAATGCAGCACATCGCTGATGATAATGCCGTCGCATGCCTCCGGCTGCCAGCTGCGGATATCTGCCGTGTAAAAATGCAGGTGCCCGTTATTCATGAACCGGTGTTGTGCCGTGGCAATTTTTTCTTCATCATGATCCAGCCCCGTAATTTCGCGGCCTTCGGCGGCATAATGCAGTATGGTGGAGGCAAAGCCGTAACCGCAGCCTACGTCATAGATCTTACCCTTCAGTGGCAGGTTTTCGTCCAGCAGGGCGTAGCGCTTCTCCATCTTCGATTTTACGCGCAGGTACCATTCCAGCACGGGGCTCAGGTATACGTAATTGAGGTGGATCCATTTACGCAGGTAGTACGTCATTCCGTAATTGCGTCTCATCCGCTCGAGCTCCGTCACCATGTATTTGCGTATACTCTTCGAGCGTTCTGTATACGTAGTTCCGTATTCTGTATTGCCGGGACCTATACGGGGCAGAATTTCCACCACCAGGTCGCAGCGCACGCCCCAGAACGCACCTTTGGGCAAAAAGTCGCCCAGGCCGTGAATAAGTACCGGTACCATATCGGCCTGCAGATCTTCGGCCAGTTTAAATGCTCCCTTGTGAAAGCGGTGCACCCTGCGGTCCTCGCTGCGCGTACCTTCGGGGAACACCAGGAAGGAGTAACCTTTGCCCCAGAGCGTGCGGATCTGTTTTTCGAGTACGTCGAAGCCGTCGCTCACATTCAGGAAGTCGCAGAAACGGCTCACCGGCCCAAAGATCGGGTTGTTGTATATCCGGTTATTGGTAGCAATGATGGCATTGGGCGTAAGACTGAACAGCAGTACGGTATCCAGGAAAGACTGGTGATTGGCAATAATAACGGCCTGTTTACGGAATTTTTCCTTTTGCCGGTTGATGATATGCCGGCGGCCGAAGAACAGGATGAACATGTACACATTGGCCCAGGCATACAGCATCCAGTGGATCATGCGCTTGCGTGTGTCCAGCGGAACAAAGAACAGCAGGCGCACCGGTACCGCGTAAAAAATGAACACGTGAAAACCCCAGAGCACCATGCTCCAGGCCAGTATACTGGTGAAAATGTTCTTGAGCGTAAGCGGCGGACGACCTTTCTGTGTGCGGGCCGTAACCACAAAATGGAACAGTACCGGCAGCAGCGTATAGGTAAGCAGCAGCACCGAAGCAATACCCACCACGCTCATAATGGCAATGGACCTCAGCGCGGGATGCCCGGCAAAGATCATACCGCCCATACCCAGTATAGTGGTAAATGCCGAAAGAAAAATGGACGATTTATAGGATCTGAGCCGGTTGGTACCCGTCCGGTAATCCTGTATCAGGCCGTTAATGATGAATATACTATAATCGATGCCCAGGCCGAATACAAAAGAAGTTACGATCAGGTTAATGATGTTCATTTTTAGTCCGAAGAGCTGCATCGCGCCCATTACCCACACCCAGCTGAGTATGAGTGGCGTAAAGGTGATGAGGGCCATTTCGATGCGGCCGAAGGCCAGCAGCAGTATCAGGAACACCACCACCAGGGACAGGTTTGCCAGCAACTGAAAATCGGCCGAAACGCTTTTTACCATTTCCTGGGTGAGGTATTTTTTATCAAAGACCACCACGTTGTCCTGCCCTTCGAAAGCCTGGTACACCTGCGGCCGGTCTTCGCTTTTTACACGGATGATGGCAAAGGCGGAGGCTCCTTTTTCGGTTTTGTTGATGAACTCGGACAACACCCCTCCTTCGGTAAGGCCGGAAAAAACTTCGGGCGGTTGCGGGGTAAAGGTTTTGTCCAGCAGGGCATAAAAAGGACCGAAAGCGGTTTCCCGGAAGCCCAGGCGGCGGCTTTCCTCCAATACCGACTGTTTTACGGACGCTTTGCGGGCAGGCGTCCAGAAGGCTTCCCATTCCTGTATCTTGTGGCGCTGTTCACTGGCGGGCAGCAGCAGGAGCGAAGGACTCACCACTTTCTGTGCTACCCCTTCGCGCTTCAGTCCGTCGAAACGGTCCTGCACAGCGGCCAGTTTTTCCAGGGCTTCGTTCACGTCTTTCCCGCGGGCGATCACAAAGACCGAACGCAGCGATACGTCGCCGATACTGTCGAGATACTGCTCAGTGGCCTGCATTTCTTCTGACATGTAGTTGAGATTGTCCATATCGGACTCAAACTCAGGCTGCCTGAAGAACACAATGGCCGCTATGCTGATGAGCGTAACGCCCAGTGTAAGCACGATGTTCTTATGAAACGGATAGCTCAGGGCACGTTCCACCAGGTTGGGCTTCAGCTCTTTCCGAGGCTTTTTCGGCAGCAGATGCGGCAGTACCAGCAGGCTGGCCAGGGCCGCACCCAGTATACTGAGCCCGGCAAAGGAACCCAGGTCGTGCAGCACGGTGGAGCGGGTGAACCAGAGACAGAAAAAAGCGGCAATAGTGGTAAGACAGCTGAGCACCAGCGAGGTGGAAAGCTCCCGCAGCATCAGGCTTTTATCGGGCGTGTGATTAAAATGTGTAAAAACGTGCAGCGAATAATCGATGGTGATGCCCAGCAGTATAGCGCCCACACCCACGGAAACGGCGCTTACCTCGGGCTGTACCCAGCCCATGACACCCAGTCCGAAAATACCGCCCAGCAGCACCGGAACCACCAGGATAAGGAAATACTGCGGTTTGCGGTAAAAATAAAAGAGAAAGAGAAAAAGGCAGATCCCCACCACGGACATGGTAAGATTCACATCTTTTTTGATGCGGGTGGCATTGCCTGCGGCCACCAGCGGAGCTCCGAAAATGTGTACCCGGCAGTTGTACTGCGTTTCGGTTTCGCGGGCCATACGGTCCAGTTCTTTGGCAAAAAGGGCATTCTGGGCACTTTCACGGGCTTTGTAGCGCGGTGTAATGAACATGAGCACATTTTTACCATCGGCCGTGTAAATGCGGTTATTAGTGGCCGTGAAACCCTCGTCGGCCTGTAAACCCTGCAGACGGCGCAGGGCGCGCGGGGTCATGCTCAGCGGATCGCGGGTGAGTGTCTTCTGAATAAAGGAGCCGGCCGGGGTAAGCAGCAGTTTATAGGCGCTTTCGAGACCGTGTTTTATATTTTCGGGCTGTGTGGCCGTTTCCAGTTCGCGGTAATCGGCAGAGTCGAGGTACAGGGGCAGATGTTCGTAAAACAGATCGAAGTAATAGAGCATCTGTTCTTCGTCGATCTTGTAGGACAGCTCGCTGATATAGGTGCTTTTCAGGGGTTCCAGGCGCTTGGCAAAGGCATCGGCGGCCGTGGTTATTTTTTGCTGCGTTTCGGCGCTTGTATCGTTTGCCGTAACAGCCACCATGATCTTATCCGTAAAACGAACTTCCTGCAGGGCATCGTTAATGGCTTTCAACTTCGGGTCCGACGGCAGGATCTGCGTAATGTCCTCTACAAAATTCAGGCGCAGCAGTCCGCCCGCAAAAATTCCGGTGCCGGCGATCACCAGGACCCAGAACAGTAATTTACGCCGTGAAAAGTATTCAAAAATGTCAGCAAAAAAGGAGCCCACTTCGTATTGGTTCGTTTAGGCGGCTAAAATACAACTTTTAGCGTTCGGGCGGTTGCGGGTAAGCACATCGTTTTCCGGCACTTTGTGTACCTTTGCCCCCTGATGAATACACCACTGATCCGAAAAGCGCGCCGGGAAGATGCGCCCCGCATCCTGGAGCTGATCAAAGAACTGGCCGAATATGAAAAAGCGCCGCAGGAAGTGACCAATACCGTGGACATGATCCTGGAGGACGGCTTTGGCGAAAACCCGGCATTTACCTGCGGACTGGCCGAATACGACGGACAGATCGCCGGCCTGTACCTCTGGTATACCCGTTACAGCACCTGGAAAGGCAAAGGCGTATACCTGGAAGACATTATCGTAAGCGAAGCTTTCCGCGGAAAAGGCCTCGGCCGGGCCCTGCTCAACGCCTGCATTGCCGATGCACAGGCCTGCAATGCCGCTTTTATTACCTGGCAGGTGCTCGACTGGAACACGCCCGCCATCGAATTCTATAAAAGTTTCGGGGCCTCTTTTGACGAGACCTGGATCAATGTAAAACTGAACCGCGACCAGATCACTTCGTATACTTTTTAATGATGATCATTCTCAGCGATACACATACGCACCTGTACGACGAAGCCTTTGCCGGCGAGACCGATGCCGTTTTTACCCGCGCACAGCACAACCGGGTGCGCCGTTTTTTTATTCCGAACGTAGACCGCACCACGGCAGCGCCCCTCGTAGAGCTGTGTAAGACCCGCGAAGGCGTTTATGGCATGATGGGCGTACATCCCTGTTCCATAAAGGCCGATTATAAGGAAGAACTGGCCCATGCCGAAAAATGGCTGGGAATGTTCGATTTTGTAGCTGTCGGAGAGATCGGGCTGGACCTGTACTGGGACAAAACGTTCCTGGCCGAACAGATCGACGCGCTGGAAACGCAGCTGCACTGGAGCATGGATAAAAACCTGCCGGTGGCCATACACTGCCGCGATGCCTTCGACCCGATCTGGGAAATACTTTCGAAGCCGGAATTCAATGCCGTCCGCGGTATTTTTCACTGCTTCAGCGGTACCGAAGAACAGGCGCGCAAACTCACAGACAAAGGCTGGTACCTGGGCATCGGCGGAGTACTTACGTTCAGGAACAGCGGGCTGGACAAAGCCATTGCCTCTATTCCGCTGGAACAGCTGGTGCTGGAGACCGACGCGCCATACCTGGCCCCGGTGCCCTTCCGCGGAAAAAGGAATGAACCGTCTTACCTGCTGCATATAGCCGAAAAACTGGCCGAGGTCAAGGGCGTTTCCCTGGCCGAAGTGGCCGAGATCAGCACCCGGAATTCCGAAAAGATCTTCGGCGTATAAAAAAACCGGGAAGCCGCACCTTAGCTACCCGGTAAAACATACCGGCGTTGAACCGGTCCGGTATGTCTATCCTAAGAAATTTACTGTTTTATGAAGGTAAGGGCCTGTGTGCCGGCCTTCAGTACGTATATACCCGGCGGGTATGCCGCTACGTCGAGGCTGAAACTTTCGGGAACATACTGATCAAACAGGAGTTGCCCGGTAACCGAATATACCTTCACGATGCCGGGAACTGCCTGTTTTACGTTGAGCATATTTATTGCGGGATTGGGGAAAATGTGCAGTTGCGCAGCTCCGGCGTCCTCTGCCAGTCCCACGGGAGCGGTCGATCCGCAACCGTTGCATAAAGGAGCTATGGGCAGGGGTACTGCGGTTTGCAGGTAAATTCGTGCGGTATCGGCACTAAAAGTAGAGCTGAAGCTGCCGGCCGGTGTATAATTAGTTACGCTGTAGGTGGCTGCGGAATCCAGCAGGGGAAAGCTGTACTCCCGTACGGGACAGTCAGATCCCAGGCTGGCATCCAGTTGCATCATAAAGGGGAAATAGCGCCCTTTTTCTTCGCAGTAAAAGCCGGAGGCGATGGTCGGTTTTCCGTTACTGCTCAGTTCAAAGGCATTGCTTACCTGTCCGTAGGGGTCGCCGAATGTGACCGTGAGCTCTGTTGCCGAATAATCGCTTACGGCCAGGGTCTGCGGATCCAGTTCAGCGATCCAGATGCCGCCGCGCTGTGTTTCGAAGGGCGAGGAAATATGCAGGTAGGCATACAGTTTACCATTGTATTCGCGCATGCTGTGCAGGAGCTCTCCCACATCCGGCCCGCCACTGTATATGCGTTGCTGCTGTACATCTCCGTTGCTGTTGAAACGGGCTGCCCACATGGTATTGGGGTATATGGATATCTGGTCCGTCATCAGGCGGCCGCCGATAATGATATCTCCGGAAGGCATTTCGGTAAGTCCGGTTACCCCCAGCTGGTTGTGCGTGGGCAAAAAATCGATGTATTTCGAAAAAAGCACATTACCCTGCGGGTCGATGCGGGTAAGCACCATGCCGTTGGCCGATGCATTCAGGCTGCCGCGTACATCTGCCAGGCCTATAAAATCGCCGTTGGCGGCTACCGTGCCCCGGGCAAAATAATAGTCGGTGGTAAGGCCCGCATTGGAATAATAACGGGACCAGAGCAGTTGCCCGCTGCTGTCTACCGCCATTACCGAGGCCTTGTAAAAGGTAGTGCTGTTAAAAAACGAGGTGCTGTACGCTGTAACATAGAACAGGTCCGGCCTTGCCGGGAACACACTCGTGATAGCCCGGGTAGAGGATCCCGCCAGGCTGCGGGTCCAGCGTACATTACCGTTCTTATCGTTCCGCTGCAATAAAGCCCGGCTCTGCGCATTTACCGTAATTCTGCCGCTGTAAATGACCGAGCTGTCCGGGGCATACACATGCGAAGCATAATAGGGGTTCCCCTTTTTGGTTTCGGTCAGGTTCCCGTTCTCATCGGTAAACATAAGCACCCGGTGCATTTGCAGGGTAGTGTCCTGGTAGGCAAAGCTGAAAAGAAAGCCCCCGGGTTCCCGGGTAACATTTCCGGTAAAATAGTTGCCGGCCGTAGGCAGATAATTGAAGAACTGGGCCTGAGCCGCTGTGGAAACGCCCAGCAGCAGGCTAAAAAATGCGAGACGAAATGCAGAAGATCGGTTCATAGCTTTGTGGTATTAAATATGCCTGGGATAAACGCACTTCCGGCAGTCATCTGAGCCGGCAAGGGTTTATCCGCAGCAAAATTATCCCCGGGCCGGGCCGGGGTCAATACCTCATTGGGTGAATCTGTGTTCAGCGCAGTCCCTGCTGGGTGGCCTTGAGTATGGCCTCTGCCCGGGAGGCTACATGCAGCTTGCGATAGATACTTTTTACGTGGGTGCGCACCGTTTCATAACTGATGAACAGTTTTTCGGCAATGCTGCGGTAATTATGCCCGTCCAGCATCAGCGACAGTATTTCTCTTTCGCGGGTGCTGAGCTCTTCGGCACTCTGCTGCGGGGCTACCAGTATCACGTTCTTGCGGGTAAAGAACTGCAGAACCATTTTGGCAATGGAGGGCGACATGGGCGCGCCGCCGTTGTATACTTCGCGCAGTGCGTCCATCTGCCGCTGCGGATCGTCGGTTTTGAGAATATAGCCGGAAGCGCCGGCACAAATGGTTTTGAATATCCGTTCCGGGTCGTCGAACACCGTCTGTATAAGCACTTTTACATCGGGATATTCCCGGGTGATACGTTCCGTGGCCTCAATACCGTTCATACCCGGCATTTCAATGTCCATAAGCACAATATCCGGCCGGGAAGACCCCATCTTCTGTTCCAGGCGGCTGCAGTCGGCATAGGTTGCCGCACAGCGAAAATCGGGCGTGGCATCGATAATGGTGCCCAGCGCGTCCCGGATCAGCTGGTTGTCTTCGAAAACGATCACTTTTATTTTTTCCATGCTTCTGTTCTGCAAAAATACATTCAGCGCTTTCTCCCGGCCATACCTCAACGGGTGATTTTACAGCGCAGGCACACTTCGGTACCCTTGCCTGCCGCGCTTTTTATCTCTAAACGGGCCTTCATTTCCCGGGCCCGGCTCTGCATATTGCCGATGCCGTTCCCCGAAGCTGCCGCCTCCGGATCAAAGCCCCGGCCATTGTCCAGGATGCGTATCTCCAGCTGCCGGTCGCGGACCTCTGCCCGTACTTCCAGCCGGGTACATCCGCTGTATTTTATGGCATTGTTGAGGGCTTCCTTACAGATGAGGTAAATATTCTTGCGCTGTTCCATGGGCAGGCTGAGGCTTCCGAGCCGTTCCTGCTGCACAAAAACGCACTCTATGCCCCGCGCCCGGCAGTGTTCCAGGGCATATTCCTCCATGCGCTGCATAAAGGACGCAAAACTGTCGTGTGCCGGGTTTACGGCCCAAACGATATCGCTCAGTTTTTTTACCATGCCGGTGGCGTTCTTTTCAATGATGCCGAGCGACTCATCTGCTTCGCCGTAGGCGGCCCTTTTATTCTGCTCACGGGTAATATAGCTGTACAGGGCAATACCGCTGAGGGTAGCGCCTACCTCATCGTGCAGGTCCTGGCTTATTTTATTGCGGATACCCGCCAGTTTCAGTTTCTGAAGTACATAATACCTATATACTAAAAACGCCGCTGCCAGCAGCAGAAATACCAGTACAACAATGTACAGGCGTGTGGTGGCCAGGCTTTTTTCATGCAGGGCCTCGGCTATTTCCAGCTCCATGATGCGGGTCTCGTTACGGAGCCCGGCCAGCAGCAGCAGGCGGTACTGCCGGTTATTCTTCTGGTGCATGCGGGTCTGTATATCTGACTTCATTTCCAGGGTGCGCGCCAGGGCTTCTGTCTGTCTGTCCGCTTTAAATATGCTGCGGGCCTGTTCCAGGAAGTTCAGGGCATAAAAATTGTTCAGTTGCGGATGTTTTTCCAGCAGGGCAAAGCCATCGAGGAGCATGGCCACCGGTTCTTCCCTGCGGCCCTTATCATGATCACAGCGGGCGAGCCCTCCCAGGGCATTCAGTTCTATATCAAAATCCCGGCCCTGCTGTGCGTATTCCAGCGCCCGGCCAAAATACAGGCGACTGCTGTCGGGCTGGTTCTGTTGCTGAAATATAATGCCCAGGTTGAGACAGGCGGCCGACATTCCGCGCAGGTTCCGGATGGCGGCGGCTTTTTGCAGCGAAATTTGTGCATAAACGCGGGCACTGTCGTGCGCCCCGGCTTTTTCAAAGGCTTCGGCAAGGTTGCCGTACAGGTGGTGCGGGTTCGATAATTCGGGGTACCCGGCCGGGTAGGGCGGCTGGCGGCTGAATGCGATCCCTTTTTTAAAACAGCGTATGCCCTGTTCCGTACGGCCCATATTGGTAAAGAACAGTCCGCAGAAATTCAGTGCATCGGCCTGCAGTATAGGATCGGCCAGCTGTTCGGCCAGGGTAAGTGCACGTTGTGCCTCCTGTAATCCCAGCTGGTGCAGGTTGTTGTAATAATATACCTCGGCCTGGCGCACGGTAAGAAAGTACGAAAAGCGCGAGGGTTTACGGTAACTCAGTTTTTCATGGATACGGTTCAGCCAGATCTGGGCCGAATCGTAATGATCGGTATTCATAAAGGTATCGGCGGCGGCAAAGGCCCGGCTGATAAAAACGCTGTCGGGAGCTGCCGCTGATGTGTCTGCAGTTTCAGTCCCCTGTCTGCCGGAAGGCGTACAGGCTGCCGGGAGCAGGCAGAGCAGGGCGTATTTTTTGAGACGGAGGAACAGCGGGTCCCGGATCATGCAGGAAATAGTTAAGGCTTCTGAACAAATCTACTAAATTCCCGTATATATATAATGAGCGGGCGGTTCGGGGAAAATACAGATATTAGCGTCCTGAATTAAAACCAGAACCAGTATATGCAGCCACGCAGAAAGATCCTGATCCTGTATACAGGCGGAACCATCGGGAGCGTACACGACGAGAAGACCGGTGCCCTGAAGCCGGTGGATTTCCGGAACCTGCGCCTGCTGATGCCCGAGCTGGACCGCCTGGAGGTAGAACTTTCCTTTGCTTCGCTGCAGACCCCGGTCGACTCTTCGGATATGAGTCCGGCCGAATGGCTGGAAATGCTGCAGATCATCGATGAGAACTACGATGCACAGGACGGTTTTGTGATCCTGCACGGCACCGATACCATGCCCTACAGTGCCTCTGCACTCAGCTTTATGATACAGGGACTGGGCAAACCCGTTATTTTCACCGGTTCGCAGCTGCCGCTGAACGTGATCCGTTCGGACGGTAAGGAGAATATTCTTACGGCCGTGGAGATCGCGGCCTGTAATGAGAACGGCATACCGAAGGTACAGGAGGTCTGCATCTTTTTCCAGTCGAAGCTGTACCGGGGCAACCGCACGGTAAAGATCAGCGCCGAACATTTCAACGCGTTCGATTCGCCCAACCTGCCGCCCCTGGCCCAGGCCGGCGTACATATAGAATGGTGGAAAGGGCTGCACAAGCCCCGTAAAAGGATACAGCGTCCCCGTTTTCATACCCGGCTCAATGTTGGCGTGGCGGTCATTACGCTTTTCCCCGGCATACAGGCATCGGTAGTGCGTGCCGTATGTGGCACACCCGGTATCGCGGGTATTATACTCCGCAGTTTTGGCTCGGGCAATGCCCCTATAAAGGACGGTATTATAGAAGAACTGAAAGCGGCCATTGAGGGGGGAATTTTTGTGGTAAATGTTACCCAGTGTCTTTCGGGGCGTGTGGAACAGGAAAAATATTATACCGGCAAGGCCCTGTACGATATCGGGGTGGAGGGCGGAAGCGATATTACGGCTGAAGCCGCGGTGTGTAAGCTGATGTACCTGCTGGGAAAACATACGGATATAGAACGTGTGCGGCGCGAATTCCGCAAGAACCTGAGGGGCGAAATGCGTAAAAACGACGATGAATAAGGGGTCTTGTCCGACAAACGCCGATAATTATTTTTTTGGGGGTACGTGAATTTTTGTAATTTGGCGCACCTTTTAACGGGGGGAATGTTCTTTAAAGTGGTTTTTTGCACTTGCAAAACATTGATAATGAACGACTGGAGAGATGCCGGAGTGGTCGAACGGGCATGCCTGGAAAGCATGTGTACCTGCAAGGGTACCCAGGGTTCGAATCCCTGTCTCTCCGCTTTTATCCGTTTTGCGTATACAATGAACCCACTCCCCTTTTCGTTAATAAGGTTTAAAAAATCGGATTTAAAACAAAACAAATAAAAAAGTAAAAGCACACACATGAAAAAGATCGTAGCTCTTTTCGCATTCGTAAGCTTTGTAGCCGCAGGACCAGTATATAACTATGCTCAGGGATCGGCTCCGGCAACGCAAACCACAGCTCCGGCTGCAACTGCCCAGGATTCAAACAAAGCCGCCGCAACTCCGGCTCCGGAGGCTCCGGCCACGGAAGAAGCAGCTCCTGCCCCGGCTAAAACGACCATTTCACAGGATATCAAACGTTACTTTGTAGAAGGTGGTCCTGAGTTCATGGCCCTGGTTGTGATCTCCCTGATCATTGGTCTGGCCGTAGCTATCGAGCGTATCATTTACCTGAACCTTTCCGCTACCAATTCTGAAAAACTTCTGAACCGTATCGATGCAGCCCTGAAATCGGGTGGCGTAAATGCTGCCAGAGAGGTTTGCCGTTCTACCCCGGGTCCTGTTGCAGGTATCTTCCTGGAAGGTCTGAACCGTTCGGAAGAAGGTATCGACATTGTAGAAAAGACCGTTATCTCCTACGGTGGTGTTGAAATGAACAAACTGGAAAAAGGTCTTCCCTGGCTGAGCCTTATGATCGCTCTGGCACCCATGCTCGGGTTCCTGGGAACCGTAGTAGGTATGATCCAGGCCTTCGATGCCATCGCCGCTGCGGGTGACATCAACCCAACCGTAGTAGCCGCAGGTATCAAAGTGGCCCTTATCACTACGGTAGGTGGTCTTATCGTGGCCATCATCCTGCAGATCCTGTATAACTACCTGCTTTCTAAGATCGAGTCTATCGTAGGCGATATGGAAGAGGCTTCCATATCCTTCATCGACGTACTGGTAAAAAACAAAGTGGGTTAATACCCGTTTGTTCTTTTAGAATCATTTATAAAGCATTATAGGTTATGAATAATAAATTAATTCGCATTATATCGCTGGGAGCTGCAGCCGTTATCGGTGTCGGCGGCTTCCTGATGGTAGTGCTGATGCTGTTTACCGGCCCGGACACAACCGGCATGAACAACAATGAAAAAATCAAGGCTCAGCTTGAGGCAATGAGCGGTTACCTGGGTTCTTTGAACACCCTGTACCTGGTTGCGATTGTGCTGGCCCTGCTTTTTATCCTGGGTTCATGGGTATTCAGACTGATCAGCAGACCCAAAAGTGCCCTGGGCTCACTGGGTAGCATCGCAGCAATGGCCCTTATCGGCTTTATCTCCTGGCAGCTGGCCGACTCCTATGTAAACTGGGGAGAGCTTTCTGCCGAGCAGGTTTCCGATCTCAACAAAACGTTTTCTGAAGGACAGCGCAAATTCAGCGGTGCCAATGTGTGGGCCATGTTCATCCTCCTGGGTGTAACCGGTCTGGCTATTGTGGGCATGGAGGCATTCCGTCTGTTCCGTACACGTAATTAATTCTACTATTCGAATGGCTAGAAAAAAAAGAGAAGTTCAGGAGATCAATGCCAGCTCTATGGCGGATATCGCCTTCCTGCTGCTGGTATTCTTCCTGGTAACGACCACATTCGATTCCGATTATGCCATCGAACGTCGTCTTCCGGCTAAGATCGATAAGGTTCCTGAAGATGAGAAGATCAACGCAAGAAACGTTTTCATCCTGCTCATCAACAAACAGGATGAGCTGTTCGTGAACGGGGAACGCGGAGATATGAAAAAGCTGAAAGACGACGTAAAGGAGTTCATCCTGAACCCGACCAATGACCCGCGCCTTTCTGAAAAAAGTCAGAAATTCGAGCAGAGTCCGCTGCTTAAAGCCGGTAAATACTATAAGTCGAAAGGCGTGATCACCCTGCAGGGCGACCGTCTTACTTCGTACCGCAAATACATTGCCGTACAGGGTATCCTTACCGCCGCCTTTGAAGAAATGCGTGATGATGTGGCCAACCGGGAATTCCAGATGACCTACGCCGAGCTGAAGGAAAAGGCTACGAAAGGAAACGACGAAGCAGCGAAGAAAAAATACGCAGAACGCGTAGACGCTATCGACGACCTGCTGCCTATGGCCATTTCGGAAGCCGAAACACGTAAAAGTGCTGTTAAATAATAAACAGAAAGAACAGACTTATGCTTAAAAAGAAAAAAAAGAAGAGCGTACCTGCCATATCCACCGCATCCCTGCCGGATATCGTATTCATGCTTCTCTTCTTCTTCATGGTGGCCACTAAGATGAAAGAGGTAACCCTGAAGGTGGAGATCAAGAGACCGTTCGCTTCTTTTGCGACCAAGCTCGATGATACGAATCCCATCAAGACCGTATACGTTGGCAGACCTATTGCCAGTATGCAAGGTGTATATGGTACTGAATCGCGTATACAGATCAACGATGTTATCGCCTCCGATGTAACTGGTCTGGTGCAGGCCGTGGACGACTGGCGTAACGAGATCGGTGATGCCAACGTGCCCAAACTGACCGTGCTGCTGAAAATAGACAGAAGCACCAAAATGGGCGTGGTGAACGATATCAAGAAAACACTGCGTGACCGCGAGCAGTATAAGATCGCGTATTCTTCTTCCAAAGGAGACGATCCGGAGGAAAACTAGTATCCAGACTACGATCAGATACACAATATAAAGCCTCTTCTCGCTTCGGCGAGAGAGGCTTTTTTACTTTACCGCAGGTTTTAACTGCGGTTGCAATACCAGGAAAAATCCGCTGCTGACAGCCGTATACAATACGTAAAGCCCGAAAAGCAGCACCTGCCACAGTTCGCCGAAAACTGCCGTGTAATACAGGAAAATACCCGTAAGCAACAGCCGTATCCACTCCGAATATACCGCCCAGCGCTCCGATTCCAGGATGCCGCTCCAGTTAATGATCATCTGCCACAGCAGTATGGCCGCCATCCAGCGTTCGGCCGTGCCCAGCACCGACTGCTCACGGATCGTAAGCAGCATCAGGAACAGGCCAAAGGCCAGCTGCACCACCAGGTATATACCCGAGTAGCGGAATGCCTGCGAACTGTATTTCTGCTGGTTGGCCAGGGTGATCTCCTCCGGGAAAGGCTTGGGTTGCAACCCGCGGGGCGTCCAGCCCAGGGGCATGAACCACAGGCGTATCTTATCCCACACATAGGGCGCCTCCTTTGCCTGCTTCCAGAGCAGCACATAGTAATGGAAATTGATCTTTACCGGGTTCCAGGATCTGGGATGACTGTACATGCCGTATACCACCTTTTCGTCCTCTTCCTGGAAAGTACCGAATATGCGGTCCCAGATAATCAGGAACTCCGAAAAATTCTTGTCCAGGTACTTGTAATTGACCCCGTGATGCACCCGGTGATGCGAAGGTGTGGTAAAAATGTACTCGATGCCGCGCCAGAGTTTCGGAACAAGCTCGGTATGGTGCAGGAAGGCAATGAACAGGTGAATACCCGTCATGGCATAAATATCCTGGGGCGCAAAGCCGATGATGGTGAGCGGCCAGAAGAACAGGAAGGAGAACAGGCGCTGTGTAACGCTGGCGCGCAGGGCCACGGCAAAGTTCATTTCCTCTGCCGAATGGTGCGGGGAATGCGCCGCCCACATAATATTGATGTGGTGCCCCCAGCGGTGTACCCAGTAAAAAATAAAATCGACCCCCAGCAGCAGCAGCAGAAAACTGTACCAGGTCATGGGAATATGGTCTATAATGCGGAAATTCTGCCACAGGTAGCCGTATACCACGTATACCCCGGCTGCCACCAGTACGTTCACCGTCTGGTTGCCGATAGCGGTGCCGAAATTAGCAATGAGTTCCTGGAAGCGGATAAGGCCCTTTTTATACCAGGCATTGATGCCCACTTCGAGCAGCACAAAAAAGATAGCCAGCGGCGTAAGCCAGGCATAGATATTACCTGCGGATTGCATAATTGTGTACAGAATTTGTTATTTAAATATATAAAAACTGCCCAACTGCAGCAATTTACATGGCAAATTCCATCAGGTAGGCTTTCAGGAAGCCGTCTATATCGCCGTTGAGAACGCCCTGTGAATCGCTGGTCTCATAATCCGTACGCAGGTCTTTCACCATCTGGTAGGGATGCAGCACATAGGAACGGATCTGGGAACCCCACTCAATTTTGCGCTTGTTGCCCTCGATCACGTCGCGGGCTTCGTTGCGCTTACGCATTTCTTCTTCGTAGAGCATGGATTTAAGCAGGCGCACGGCATTTTCCTTGTTTTGCAGCTGTGAGCGCGATTCCTGGTTCTTTACCACGATGCCCGTCGGTTTATGGTACAGGCGCACGGCCGTTTCTACCTTGTTTACGTTCTGGCCGCCCTTACCGCCCGAACGGAAGGTTTCCCACTCGATATCGGCCTCTTTTACCTCGATGTCGATGGTATCGTCGATCAGCGGGTATACGTATACCGAAGCAAAGGAGGTATGGCGTTTGGCGTTGGAATCGAAGGGTGAAATACGCACCAGGCGGTGTACGCCGTTCTCGCCCTTCAGGTACCCGTACGCATTGGGGCCGCTTACCTGCAACGTAACGGACTTGATGCCGGCCACATCGCCTTCCTGGTAATCCTGCTCGATCACTTTATAGCCGCGTTTTTCGGCATACATGATGTACATACGCATGAGCATGGAGGCCCAGTCGCAGCTTTCGGTACCGCCGGCGCCCGACGTGATCTGTATCACGGCGTCCATGGCATCTTCGGGACGTGCCAGCATGATCTGCAGTTCCATGTCTTCCAGGGTATTCCTGGCCGATTCGTAGGACTGCTGCAGTTCTTCCTCGCTTACATCGCCTTCCTTAAAAAAGTCGTAAAGCACAGCCAGGTCATCGATGGCACTTTTGCAGGCTTCGAATTCCTTTACCTTGTTTTTTTTCTGGTTCAGCCCCTTGGATATCTGTTCGGCCTTTTTGGGGTCGTTCCAGAACGTGGGGTCCAGTGTAATTTTCTCTTCTTCCTGTATCTGTATGGTTAGATTATCCAGGTCAAAGAGACCCCCTCACCGCATCCAGGCGGCCTTGAAGTTCCTTAATATGGTCCAGTGTAATATTCATTTCTGTATAAACTTGATGCAAATATACAAAAAAGCAGCAGGCAGCCCTTGCGAGACTGCCTGCCACGTGCTAAGTATGAACGTTATGAATTAGTTCTTGATAAATTTAGCAGTATGAACGGAGCCGTTTGAAGAAACACGAACAACATAGGCTCCTTTAGAAAGATGATTTACATTGAGGCTGTAAACGTTTCCGGCTACATTGGCCACAGATACCACGGTTTTACCGGTAATATCCATGATCTGTACCGATGAGATACCGTTCAGTGAAATGTTCAGCACATCGGTAGCGGGGTTCGGGTATACATCGAAAGCTACTTCGTTTGCAGACTCTTCGTTAGAGAAGAATTCGCTTACGAAATCGAATACCGAACCGGTAGCGGCAGGTGAAGCGGCAGTAGGACGCAGGTCGGGGTTTGCATTGGTATTGCCGAAGGGGTTCACCAGGTTTACCGCGTTGGCAGTAGCCAGTGTGTCGTTGCTCTCGGCCAGCAGACCTGTAGCCATGGCAGCAACAGTGGTGATGCACAGCGTATCTGAGTTGGAGGCCAGTTTAAAGTCGTTGTTGTTACCGGCCAGGATATTACCTGAGAAGTTCAGGCTGCCTGTGCAGAAGTTGGCTACAGTGCGGCGTGAATCGAACAGCAGACCGGCATCCGGGTAACCTGTGAAGATCGAGTTGTATACAGAAGTGGACGAGTTACGACGGATGTGCAGAGCACGTTTGTAGTCGGCATGCGTAACATCGGGGTTGCCGGTCCAGTTCGGGCCGATGATGGTAACGTTAGAGAAAACAGGCGCTGTTTTCGGTGTGTTGGTCGTACCGTTGGCATCGTTATCCGACTCAAAACCGTTGGAACCAGACTGGTCGGCAACGCGTGAATCGCGGATAGAAGCGGCAAACTGGATGCGGCCGCGGAAACCGTTATCGGTATCGAAATCATCGTCCCAGCCACGGAAAGCTACCAGGTATTTGCAGTCTACTGCACCACCGAACCACTCGTAAGAGTCGTCGCCGCTGTAAGAAACCTGGATGTGATCGATCTTTGTCTGACGACCAACAGAATACATAGACAGGCCGTTTACTTCGGAGTTGGAAGCAGGCGTCAGTGAAATACCGGCGAACTCGATACGCACATAGCTCAGTACACCTGAGTTGTCCTCGTCGTTATTACCACCGTGTACACCTTTACCGGCATTGGCATCACCGATACCACCTTCTGCGATGGCATTGGGGCCTGCAGGCAGGTTGTGCTGGGCAGCGCCGCAGATCACCACACCACCCCAGTCTCCGTAGTCGCGCTGACCGGCAGGAGCCGCAGATGTAAATACGATGGGACTGTTGGCCGTACCCTGGGCCATAATTTTAGAACCACGCTCGATAATGAGGGTAGCTTTACCTGTACCACGGATAACCGTACCGGCTTCGATGGTCAGGGTAGCCCCGTTCTTTACATAAATGAACTGGTCGTCCAGCAGGTATACGTTCGCTGCTGTCCAGGTTGTGTTTGCAGAGATGTCCGATGTAACCGTTACGGTCGGGGTTCCGTAAGTAGCCGCCATCGGGTCAAAGTTTGTCCAGCCGCTGGTCCATGGAGTTGCAGGCTGCGGAGCAAAGGCGCCAACGTACGGTGTGTACTCGAAGAAAGCTCCCTGAGCGAACGCGCCACCAACCAAGGCGCTTCCGATTAAAAAGGATAGAAATTTTTTCATTGCTTATTGTTTTATATGGTGCAAAAGTACCGGGGCCACATTACGCGCAGGCTACTCAATTGTTATCAAAAGATTATCCTTTGAAAAAGAAAAACCGCCCTTGCTTTGCAGCGGGGGCGGTTCCTGTAACGTAAATCTATAGGGGTTTCCTGCGGAAGTTCTTAGAAATTGTATCCTACAGACAGGGAGAACTGCTGTCCGTAACGGAAGCTGAAGTTCGTATTGTCGCCAACCTTGTCGTAGCGGCCGTTGCCATTGGTGTCTTCGTAAAAATTGGCAAACTGGGCCAGCAGGTCTTTGGCATTGAAGCGGATCTCCAGTTTACGTTTAAGAAATGTTTTGGTAAGCTGCAGGTCCAGGATCACGCGTGGGTTCTCCCAGATGGTCGGGTCTACCGTGTTACCCACCGAGAAGATCCGGCGGCCGATGTAGTTGGCCATAAAGCTGATGCCAAAATCGTATTTACTGTCGTTATACTGCAGACCTCCGTTGATGATAAAGGGCGACTGACCCTGCATCGGGCGTTTTTCATTCACCCCGGCCACATCGCTCAGGTTCACCTGCGACTGTATGTACGCTACGTTACCCATGATGCTGAAATCTTCCAGGAAGCGCGATTTGTTCTTCTTCAGGAAAGAGGCAATGGTAAAGCGGAATTCCAATTCGGCCCCGTAACTAACGGCAAAGGGTACGTTCAGGTAGTTAAAGGTACGCTGTGAAGCGCCCGGGAACAGGATACGCTCGATCGGGTTCTCGAAATATTTATAGAAACCCGTTACGGAGATCAGCTGACCGGCAGCCGGGAAGTATTCGTAACGCAGGTCTACATTGGTAATTTTGGTGCGTTTAAGCGAAGGGTTACCACTCACCAGCGAGAACAGACCGAAATCGTAGAAGGCAAAGGGTGCCAGCTCACGCGATTCGGGACGTGTCACCGTTTGTGAACCCGACAGGCGCAGGTTCATTTTGGAATGGAACCCGTAAATAATATTCAGTGAAGGCAGGAAGTCGAGTACGGTCGAGTCCAGGTTAATGGGCGACTCGTCGGCCAGGGCAAAGGTATT
This sequence comes from Flavobacteriales bacterium, assembly GCA_052437175.1. Lineage (GTDB taxonomy): Bacteria > Bacteroidota > Bacteroidia > CAIKAF01 > CAIKAF01 > JACVCJ01. The sequence continues at coordinate 212,647 of JBQVOK010000003.1, read as the reverse complement.
GAGACGCTGGCGGAAGTTCTCCATACGCACGCCGTACACAAATTTAAGCTTATTGCTGAAGAACGAGCTTTCCATCTGGATATAGGCCGCGATCAGGTCCTGGCTCGAGCTGTAGGTATCCGATTTTTTAGTGGCCTCCTTGATCATAAGTCCGTCCGGGCCCATATTGCGCGGATCGAAAATAGAGTCGATGCCCATGCGGCGGATGGCGGCCAGGTCGGCCCCGCTGCTTTTGTAACTTACATAACCCAGCTGGCGGGCTCCGAAATCGCGGTTACGTTTCTGCAGGAACGCCCCGGCCTTGAACTCGTGGCGGGTGGCTCCCAGCTTAAAGGGCGCCGTAAAATCGAAGGTGCCGGAGTAAATATTGTCGAGCTGTTCTGAAAAGAAACGGCCGGCAATGTTCGGCTGTACCGATGAGGAAAGCGGAACGGCAAAGGGCTGTGTAGAATCGCTGCGCTGGTACTGTATGGTGCGGTAATCGGGGATGATACGCTGCAGGCGGCTGTAACCACCCGACCAGTCGAAACGGATCTTGCTCTTGGGCAGCACGTGTTCTCCGTTCAGCTGCGAAGAGAACAGGTTATTCTGTGTGTAGTACATATTGTATGCCATGATATCGGCAGCAGGGCCGAGGTTGGCATAGTCTTTACCGGTACGCTGCACCAGCTGGTCGTTGGTGTTTACGTTGTACAGGTTTTTGAGGGAGATACGGTTATTGGCACCGTTCTTTTTCGACAGGGAGAAGGCCAGGTTCCACAGGGCACCCCAGGAGGTGTTCTTGCTGTACTGGCGGTCGAAGAAGTCCTGCATCTTGTCGTTCTGGAAGTCGAACTCGGCACGCTGCACTTCGCGGTATTGCGGCGTGGTGTTGTAGGTAACGGCAAAAACGCTTCCGAGCGTGGCCTTGTTACCGGCGTTGTTGCCCGATTCCTTGCGCGAAAGGTTAATAATGTGGCCCATGGAGAACTGCAGGTTCAAACCCGGCATGGCATTGAACTGGCGGATGGGGTAGTTGTTGCGCAGCATTTTGGCGTAATCGACCAGTTTGTCGCGCTCAAAAGCCGTCTGGGCTTCAGACACCTGTGCATTGGTAGGGAAACCCTGCGCCAGTTTGCGGGTGCCGTCATCAAAACCCAGAATGTCCATTTTACCGCCTGTAGCCTTCGAAAAGGGTTTAAAGCTGGTAATGGCGTTCATATTGGTACCGATGGAAATGTTGTAATAGTTTTTATCGGGGATGTCCTTGGTACGCACCAGGATAAGACCTCCGGCAAATTCGCCGGGCAGCGAAGGCATGGCGGTCTTTACCACCTTAAGGTCGTTGAGCAGGGCCGAAGGAAAAATATCGAATGCAAAAGCCTTGCGGTCGGGCTCACTGCTGGGCAGCGGGGCTCCGTTCAGGAAGGCGGCATTGTACCGGTCGGGCAAACCGCGTACCACCACAAACTGGTTGTCCTGGATGGTGGCTCCGGATACGCGCTTCAGTACATCGGCCGTGGTACGGTCGGGTGTCTTGCGGATCTGGTCGCCGCTCATGCCGTCGAACAGTACGGCCGAGTTCTTTTGTTCCAGCGCCAGGGCCGTATTGGATGCCCGGTTGGCCTGTGCCGTAATAAGTACGGTACCCAGGCTTTCGCTGGTCTTGGGTTTCATGTCTACATTGGTGGTGGTGGTCTGACCGGCTTTTACCTCTACGTCGGTAATATCTACCGCCTGGTAGCCCAGGTACGAAATATACAGGGTGTATTTACCCGGGGCGATCACAATGTTGTAATTACCGTCGATGTCGGTCATGGTTCCCTTGGAGGCACTTTTAACCATTACGTTGGCCGCGATCATGGGCTGACCGTTCTCATCGACCACCTTACCGGTTAAACGCCCCGTTTGCGCGGACGCGGAAAAGGAAAAAAGTGCAATAAGAATTGCAGAAAAGATAAAAGAGATGTGTTTCATTACTTAGCCTGATTAACAGGCTGCAAAAGTATCCGCACCATTTTGCGGAAACGTTACCTCAATGTTATGAATTTGCTAAGGCTTCGCTTCTATATCTTATAATAGTCTGTATACCAGTCTACAAATCGGGATATGCCTTCTTTTACGGAGGTGGAGGGCTTATATCCGAAATTGCGCACCAGGTCGCCCGAGTCGGCCCAGGAACCCGGCACGTCGCCCGGTTGCATCGGCAGCATATTCATAATGGCTTTGCGGCCCAGTTTTTCTTCCAGGGCTATAATAAAGTCCATGAGTTCCACCGGATCGTTATTCCCTATATTATAGATACGCCAGGGTGCCGATGAGGTGTCGGGCCGCGGGGCACTTCCCCCCCATTCCGGATCGGGAGCGGCCGGCCGTTCGGCTACGCGGAAAACGCCTTCCACCAGGTCGTCTATATAGGTAAAGTCGCGCTTCATGATGCCGTGGTTGTATACATCGATGGGCGTTCCTTCCAGTATGTTCTTTGTAAAAATGAACAGGGCCATATCGGGGCGGCCCCAGGGACCATAGGCGCTGAAAAACCGCAGACCCGTACAGGGCAGCCCGTACAGGTGGGCATAGGAATGTGCCATAAGTTCGTTGGCCTTTTTACTGGCTGCGTACAAACTCATGGGATGGTCTACATTATGTAAGGTAGAAAAAGGGATCTCTTCATTGAGGCCGTATACCGAAGACGAAGAAGCAAACACCAGGTGTTCTACCTTATTGTGGCGGCAGGCTTCCAGTATATTCAGGAACCCGGTGATATTGCTGTCCGCGTACACATGCGGGTGGGTAAGCGAATAGCGTACGCCGGCCTGGGCGGCCAGGTTGATCACCGTATCGAATCTATATTCCCGGCAAAGGCGGTTTATTCCTTCGGCGTCCATCAGGTCCATCTGCACAAACCCGGCATGGGCGTGTTTACGGCTCTGTACAAATTTCCCGAGAGTTATGTCTTCCTTTGCAAAGCCCATCTGTTCGAGCCGGTCGTATTTAATGGCCGTATCGTAATAGGCATTAATAACATCCAGGCCCACCACAAAAGCTCCTGTGGAAATAACCCGTTGCATCAGATGATACCCGATAAAGCCGGCCGTACCGGTGATCAGAATTCTGTTCAAAGTGAAAAGGAATTATGCCGCAAAGCTAACATAATTCTTTTTGATCGCCTTACACCCGCGCTTCGGCCGCAAATTGCATAACGGTTTCTTTAAACCGGGCATACAGGCGGCGGAACTGTTCCAGCTTTTCGCGCAGTTCGGCCCCTTCGGGGAACTTACGGTGATCAAAGGCCACGGGATTGCCGCGGTACGACTCTTCCAGGCGGTGTTCAAAGGCATTGATATCGTGCAGTAAGATATCGTGTGCCTCCTTCTGTACAATAAGCTGGTTCTGCAGCTGTTCGAGCCGGGCCATGATCTCCTGCTGTTTCTGGGTACCGGCTATCTCCTGCAGGCGTTTGCCCAGCAGGCGCATCTCGTCGCGGCAAAAATCGAGCGTGCTTTTCCATTCGTTGTATTCGCTGTGCCATTGTTCGCCGTGCGGCACTTTATTGTTTTTCATCGCTGTTGTATTTTGATCAAAGTTCCGAAAAACATACCCGGATATTTATGACAAAAGTCAGGGTCTTAAAACTTTGGCTGTTTTTTATTACTTTTGTATTATAAACACCTACTCTTCGCGTGTCTGAAAAAAAATCCATCGATGTAGCCTGTGCCAACTGTGCGTCTTTCCGCAGCAGCCTGTGGGAGTCGCTGGGTTCTGCCGAACTGGCCCGTATGGAATCACAGAAGAGCTGCCAGATCTTCCGCAAGGGCAATGTGTTTATTCATGAAGGTTCCCGCCCGCAGGGTGTATACTGCATCCATGCCGGCAAGGTAAAGATCTACCGCCACGGCGATGGCCGCGACCAGATCATAAAAGTGGCCGGACCGGGCGAAATACTGGGTTACAAAGCCCTGCTGGCCGAAGATGTGTACCCCGTTTCTGCCGAAGCGCTCGAAGAAGTGCACGTGTGCTTTGTGCCCAAAAGCAGTTTCCTCGAAACCCTTTTTATTTCGTCTTCCTTTTCACAGAAAATACTGCGCATGGCCTGTAAAGAGCTCGAAGTAATGACGGAGAACATTACACACATGGCCCAGAAATCGGTACGCGAACGTACGGCCGCCACCCTGCTGCTGCTGCACCAGACCTATGGCGCCGACAGCGCCGAAGAGGGTTCCGTATACATTAACATGCGCCGCGAAGACATTGCCTCCATCGTGGGCACCGCTACCGAAACGCTCATACGCCTGCTGGCCGATTTTAAACAGGAAAACCTGATCGAGACCGAAGGCCGCAAAGTGATCGTTCGCGATGTACAACAGCTCAAAAAAGTAGCCGGACTTTAATTCTTTTTATTCAAACTCGAAATCGCCGCCGCCGACCGCATTGGTACGGATACTGTCGCGACGTTCCTGGCGCTGCTTCAGCCAGGGGTCTTTCTGCAGGATACTGTCGTTCTTAACACGGCCCATCTCCTCCCGCACAATGTCGCGTATATTCACGCGTTCGTTCCGGAAGTCTTCTTCGATCTTCTGCTTAATGCCCTTGCCGTCCAGGCCGAAGGTAGGACTGTTCAGCGGCCCGTGCATACGCACGTATATACGCATACGGTTGCCGTCGTCGATAATATCGCCGAATTCGTCCTGGCGGCTGTTCCTGCGTAAACGGAACTTATTGGCCAGCAGGGTGCCCAGGTCCAGGTTAAAGCGATAGTCCACATTGTTCTCAAAACTGTGTTCCCCGCCCAGGTTCAGGTTCAAGGCATTACTGCGTATACTCATCTCGGGCATGATCACTTTCTGGTCGCGGATCAGGATCTCGTTCTTAAGCGTAGAGAACTTCACGTGCTGCAGTTCTTCCAGTTTGGCCCAGCCCGCAAGCTTTTCGAGGGGCGTAAACTTAACCAGTTCACCTTCGCGCACGGTTATGGAAATAAGTGCGTATATAGATGGAATGTCAACGCGCAGGTATTCGTCAAAGGTAGCGCGGAATTCAAAGGTGGCATCGGTGCGGCCTGATATGTTCTCGGAACTGAGCTGGTCCTGCTCAAAATTATTGAACACATAGAACAGTTTACTGATGTTCACCCCGGTAAAACGTCCGTTCGAGGTGATCCGCCAGCTGCCTCCCCGGCTGTTGTCGGCCACTCCGTTCAGCAGCACTTCGCCGTCCATCGTGCTCAGCAGTACGTCCTGTGCGGCACACACCCGGTTTTTAAGCGAGAAGGAACCTTTTATCTGCGTGGCCTCGAACTTGCGGAAGACCAGTTTTCCCACGTCGGCTTTAAAGTCCATGGCCAGGCGCTCGGGCAGGGCAAAGGGATTGCGGCCGGCATCGGTTTTTTCGCGGGCGGCCGTGGCATTTTCCTGCAGAAAGCGGTCCAGGTTAATGAACGGACTCTTCAGGTTCACCGAAAGATACAGGGGTTCTGTATCGGTAAGCAGGTAGGCCAGCAGGTTGAGCGCTTTTCCGTCGAGGTACAGTTCATTCCCCGAGAAAACCCCGTTCACGTGCTGTACCCAAACGTTATTGTTATCGAACACGAGCACGCCCGAAAGTTCGTGCAAGGCATAGGGCGAACGGCGAACGGCCATGTTCACCTGTTTCAGTTCCATGCGTCCGTCGATCACTGCGGCTTTAAAATCATCGGCCACAAAACGGCGGCCGCCGGCTTTTACGCCCAGGGTCATGTTTACATCCGCCCGGCCGGTAACGTTCTCCAGCGTATCGATCGGTAAAAAGGGCAGAAACTCCGCCAGGTCCAGTGAGGCTTTAAAATGCGTCTGTACTTCGGGGCGACTGAAGTTCTTCCAGAGGAAGTCGCCTTCGATGGCCGAATTTTTCTGGCGACCCCTGAACCGGGCGATCCGCACGAACGAGTCGTCGGCGCGGCCCAGGCGTATACTGCCCGAGGTATATACATCAAACATTTCGATGTTATTGGGCACATAACGGAACGTGGCGCCCTTTACGGAAAAATCAGCCGTAAGCACAGGCAGCTCTTCTTTATTGAAATAGCCCTGTGCATGGGCATTGATCATGATCTCGCCCGTACTTTTATAGTTTTCCTTTATGTTGCGGACATTTTCCGGCAGCATGGAAAGAATGGAAGAAATATTCAGGTCTTTGCCGCCCAGGTTCAGATCGGTAAACCAGCCCTTGCCGGTTTTCATGATGCCGCCGGAGCATTCAAAGGGCAGATCTTCGATGCTGAGCCCGAGCCATTTTATTTTGTATACATGGTCTTTGGTATCGGCGTCCAGGCTGCCATCGATCTCTATCTTGTAGCTGTGTGCATATTCCACGCCGTTGATCACCAGGGTGTTCACGGTTTGTTTCGAACGCACGCTCAGTGCAAATTTCTTGTCAGAAAAACGGCCCGAAAGCAGCAGATCGTCGATATGTCCGGCTATTTCGCGGGAGGCTTCCTCATCGATATACGACGCCGTTACGTTCAGCAGTTTCACGGAGGAAAGGTTAAAGGCGAACGATTTTTTGCCCGTACTGTCTTTACTCTCCTTCCAGAAATGCCAGTTGTCCTGCCCTTCTTTATCGCGGTACAGGTTCAGTCTGGCGTCTTTAAGCGTTACGCGGCGTACGGTATAGTTTTTCTGGAAAAGGTTCCAGATGTTGAATTGCAGGAAAAGGCTGCGGGCCTCAAAAAGATTCTGTCTGGGCCGGCGGGGATGAGCCTCGGTACAGCTCACATCTTTAAATTCCAGTGAAGCGTAGGGAAATTGCCGGAACAGCGAAAGTTCGATCTCCCGCACCCGCAGTTCGGTATTCAGCTGTTCGTTGATGCTGTCGATGGCGTATTTCTTGATCTCGTCCTCGAAAATGTAGGCCAGGCTAAGCGCCACGCCAAAAAATACCAGTACGGACACGAATATCCACAGGAAAAAACGCCCGATACGCCGCAGCCATCTGCGCCAGGGTGCCTGTTTGCCGGCCTGTACTACATTAAATTCCATCTTCTTCAGGTTCAAAGTAAACGTGTATCGCGCGGTTTCTTATACGGGAACAACATTTTTTATCAAACGCCGCCTGTTTATGAAACGCCGTAACCCGGCCCGGGAATCCTTTTTGTTTGGAAGGATTAAAAAAAACACCATTTTTGTAAAGCTAAAACCACCAAATACACATGAAAAAGCTACTCTGTTCGCTGCTGTTCCTGGCAGTTTCCGGACTTGTTTCCGCGCAGACCGCCACGGCCCCCGAATTTCAGCCGGGCAAGATCTGGTTCAAGATCAAAGACAATTACTCCGTGAGCCGCAGCCTAGACGAAAACCCGGCTAAACTGCCGCTTTCGCACCTGCCCTTCCTGCAGGCCATCGTTCAGCAATACGGGGTGCAAAACCTCTCTCTTCCTTTCTGGCAGGCCAAAACCTCCGAAACGCTGCAGCGCACCTATCTGCTCGAGTTCAGTCAGCATTCCGGTGCCGATGCCCTGGTACGCAGCCTGGAGAAAAGCCCGTACATAGACTATGCAGAAAAAGTACCGCTGGACCGGCCCTGTCTTACACCCAACGACCCCAGTTTTGCATCACAGTGGGGCCTCAGCATCATTGGCGCACCTACGGCCTGGAACTATTTTTCTGCCGGCAGCAACATTGTAATTGCCATTGTAGACGATGCCGTACTGCGCACCCATGCCGATCTTTCTCCCAACCTCTGGGTGAACCCCGGTGAAATTGCCGGCAATAACATCGACGACGACGGCAATGGCTATATCGACGATATAAACGGCTACGACGTAGGCAGCAACGACAATAATCCCAACCCCACCACTACCTCTTACGACCACGGCACACACGTGGCCGGCATTGCCTCCGCCCGTTCCAATAACGGCACCGGTGTAGCATCTATCGGCTTCAGCTGTAAGCTGATGTGTGTAAAATCGACCAATACCGCCTCCGCCATCACCAATGGCTACGATGGCATTGTATATGCAGCGGCCAGCGGTGCCGATGTGATCAATATGTCCTGGGGCGGGCCCTCCTATTCCACCACGGGACAAAACGTGATCAATTACGCATGGGGCCAGGGTTGTGTGCTGATCGCCGCCTCGGGTAACGACAACGTAAGCAGCCAGTTCTACCCCGCGGCCTTTAACAATGTGGTCAGCGTATCGGCCACCACCAATACCGACACCAAGGCCTCCTTCTCCAACTACGGCAGCTGGATCGATATTTCAGCGCCGGGAAACAATATTTACAGCACAACGGTGAACGGGGCCTATGGCAATAAATCGGGCACTTCTATGGCCTCGCCCATGGTAGCCGGGCTTGCCGGACTGATGTGGTCGCTGAACCCCGGAATGACCAAGACCGACCTGATCAACTGCCTGCTTTCCACCGCTACATCCATCAATGCACAAAACCCCGGTTACAACGGGCAGCTGGGCTCCGGACGTATCAACGCCGCAGCGGCCATGCAATGCGTTTCGGCTACGCTGAACAACGCCCCGGTGGCCGATTTTACAGCAAACTTTACCACCGTTACCGCCGGCGGCCAGGTCGCCTTCAGCGATATGTCGGTATACAACCCCACTACCTGGACCTGGAATTTCCCCGGTGGAACCCCGGCCAGCTACAGCGGACAAACACCTCCGCCCATTGTGTACAACACCGCAGGCACCTATAACGTTTCGCTCACGGTAAGCAATGCCAACGGTTCGGACACAGAGACCAAAACCTCGTACATACAGGTAAGCGCGGGCGGCGGCTGTTATGCGGCCAACCTGCCCATTCCCGCCGGATGGACCCTTTCCAACTACTATACCGGGGCCACTGTAGGCGCCGATGGCTGGATCAACGGCGTGAACGTATACCTGGATAAGCAGAAGGCCATGTATTTTGACCTTTCGGCACAACCCTATACCTTTCTTACCCAGGCCTATGTGGCTTTTGGCCTGGCCTATTCGGCCAACCCGGCCAAGATCGTACCCGTACGCATCTACGACGGTACTTCGGGCAGTCCGGGTGCACAACTGGGCGTAACCAACCTGACCATGGGCCAGATCATGGCTGACGTGAACAGCGGCTCCTACAGTACGGCCGAATTCGCAAACCCGATCACACTGCCTGCATCCAAACGCTTTTTTGTGAGTGTGGACCTTAGCAACCTGCAATGGACCGCCGGCGTTAAAGATACCCTGTCCATCGTAAGCAATTCCGTAGGGCAGACAACGCCTTCGGCCATCTGGGAACAACAGAGCAACAATGTGTGGTACCAGTACGGTACGGCCGGCTCCTGGAACCTGAACGCTTCTCTTATCATACACCCGTTCCTTACCAATCAGCCCGCCCTGGCTACGTTTACCTCTTCGGCCACTACGGTTTGCGCCGGGGACCCGATCACCTTTAACGCGGCCGGTTCCACCTACCAGGATACGCTGCTGTGGTCTTTCCCGGGCGGAAATACAACCTCGGTAAGCCAGAATCCCAACCCGACCATTTACTTCAACACCCCGGGCACTTATACCGTTAAACTGTATGTAGTGGGCGGCGGTTGTTCACAGCTGGATTCCGCACAGGCCACCATCACGGTAAATGCACGGCCGAGTGTATCGGTTTCCGCGCCGCAGAATTACGTATGTGCCGGCAATTCCATCACACTGACGGCCAGTGGCGCCACGTCCTATACCTGGTCGCCCGGAGCCTCGCTCAATACAACCAGCGGAAATACCGTTATCGCCACACCGGCGCAGACCACTACGTATAATGTACTGGGCTCCCTGGCCAACGGTTGCAGCAATATTGCCACCGTGCAGATACAGGTACAGGCGCCGCCTGTAGCACAGGCCCAGTTCCTGGATACGACCATCAGCTGCGGCACTTCACTGCTTTTCGACGGACTTTCGAGCGATGATGTAGACGTGTTTGCCTGGAGCTTCAGCGGCGGTACGCCTGCTACGTCCAATGCCGGTTCCGCAAGCATTTCCTTTGGCACGCCGGGCGCCCACCCGGTTACGCTTACCGTAAGCAACAGCTGCGGTACAGACATACTCAACAGCACCATCACCGTAGATTCACTGAACGTTACGGTTAACGCCGCACAGAGTACACTTTGCGAAGGCAGTTCCACTACGCTCACGGCAACGGGAGCCGCCTCGTACAGCTGGAGTCCGGGGGCCACGCTCAGCAGCACCAGCGGCAGCAGTGTAACCGCCACACCGGTACAAACCACCACCTATACCGTGACTGGTACTACCGGTACCTGTCCGGGCAGCGCTTCGGTGACCATACAGTTCAATCCCCTGCCGCATGCACAGGCCGCTTTTGGCGACACTACCCTGCTCTGCGGCAACACGCTCAGCTTCGACGCTTCTGCAAGTACGCATACCAACAGCTACGCCTGGACCTTTACCGGCGGCAGTCCGGCCAGTGCCGGCACAGTCACAGAGACCGTAGATTATAGTTCGGCAGGTACCTTCCCGGTACGCCTGATCGCAAGCAACGGCTGCGGCTCCGATACGATGGACACACACATCAGCGTTACGGCGCTGCCGCTGGCCGTTACGGCCACACAAAACACGATCTGTGAGGGCAGCTCTGCCACACTGAACGCAACGGGAGCCACATCGTACAGCTGGTCACCGGCAACAGGCCTCAGCGGCACTACGGGCGCTTCCGTTACGGCTACGCCCCTGCAAACGGTTACCTATACCGTAACCGGCAGCAACGGCAGCTGTTCGGCCAATGCAACGGTAAGCATCGTGGTAAATCCGCGGCCGACGGCTGTGAACAGCTTTGCCGATACCACCATCGACTGCGGCGGTGTATTGTTTTTCGATGCATCGGCTACGACGAACGCCGCCAATTACACCTGGAGCTTTGCCGGCGGCTCACCGGTATCCGCCTTCACATCAACGGCATCGGTAACCTATACAACCCCGGGCACACACAACGTGATCTTTATTGCCGGTAACAACTGCGGCTCCGATACGCTTACGCACAGCATCACGGTTAAGAACAACTGCCTGAGCCTTGACGAGAACGACCAGGGCGGAATTTCGGCTTACTATGCACCCGGGCTGCAGCAGGTGGTGTTCAGCTTTACGGAGCTGCCCCAGTCTGACTTTGCGTTTGAACTTACGGATATGAGTGGCAAGGTACTCGACCGTAACCGCTTACCTGTACAGGGTGTGGGTGGAACGCATTATTACACTGTGGGGCATATTGCGCCGGGCGTGTATTTGTTCCGCCTGTACAGCAGCGAAAAACAACACATTCTTAAATTTGTAAAGAACCAATAAGCCATGTCTGTCACCTGTAATTACTGCAAAAACAATGTTGAGGATGGCAAGCTGTACTGCCCTGTTTGTATATACCCGATCGGAGGCAGCGAACAGGCTCAGGCGGTCTTTGTGGCCGGCCAGGTAATTAAAGAAGACCAGGTGCGCGATGCCTTCAAAGACATGCAACGGGCAAGATTCATCCTTTTCGGCCTTGCGGGATTATTTCTCGTTCGGCTGCTGTTTAGTCTGTCGAATCTGCACTGGATCGATATCGTTTTTTATAGCGCTACGATTTTTGTCTTCGCTGTGTTTGGGGCCATGTTACGGCTATTTCCCAAAGTAGGTGTTCTTATCCCGTTTATCATCGTAACATTGCTTTACCTGTCGCAGATCTTTATGTACGGGTATGATGGTTTAATACGTGGTTTTATCGGGAAGATCGCCGTGATGGCCGCCCTGGGTTATGTTCTTTTCAGTATTTTTCGTGCCGACCGTATCCTGAAGGAAAATCCCTACCTGAGCGAACGTTTGGGCATGAAATCGGTAAGCGGATTCTGAAAACCCTTGCTGTTCCTGCTCTTTTTGAGTGCGGGCATGATTGTTTTATCTTTACCCTCATGAATGACCTGGAAAAACAGATCCGCTCTTTCTTTGGTGTATCGCCGGACGAACAGGCACAGCTGCTGCGGCATTTTAAACCCGAAAGGCTGAAAAAAGGTGATTTCTACGCCCGCATCGGCAGGCCCTGCATCAAGCTGAGCTATGTACACAGCGGACTCTTACGTGTATATGCCCCGCACGAGGACCGGGAAGTGACCCAGTGGATATCCACGCCCGGTTATTTTATCGCCGATATTGCCTCCCTGTCGTTCAAAGTGCCCGCCCGCCGGCACATACAGGCGCTTACAGACGTAGAGATGTACACGCTGCACGAGGAGGATTACCAGCGCATCGGCCGGGAGATTCCCCGCTGGCACGAACTGGAAAAACTCTTCGTATCCAAATGCTTCGCCATTATGGAAGACCGCATTTTTTCGCACCTGTCCCTGAGCGCCGAGGAGCGTTACCAGCTGTTCTTTGAACACAACCGCGAACTTTTGAATACCGTTCCGCTGCAATACATTGCCTCTATGCTGGGCATGACCCCGGAAACCTTCAGCCGCATACGCCGGAAAAGTATTTCTTGATTTTTATCAAGCCGGGGCCTGCCCTTTTGCCGGACCTTTGTATCGTACAAAACAACAACGATCATGAACAAAGAACTCCGCACACGGATACACATTGATGCCAGCCCCGAAAAAGTATGGCAAATTCTAAGCGATTTTGACCGCTACCCCGAATGGAACCCTTTCGTAAAAAAGATCAGCGGCCGGCCCGAAGTGGGAAAAACGATACAGATTCAACTCCCCGGAATGGGTTTTCGCCCCCAAGTGATTGTCTTTGAGCCCGTTCGGGAATTCCGCTGGAAAGGGAAACTGCTTTTTACCGGACTTTTTGACGGAGAACATTACTTTATCCTGGAAGAGAACCCCGACGGTTCCACCACATTCATCCACGGCGAAAAGTTCAGTGGCATACTGCTACCCCTGCTGGCCAAAAGCCTGGACGGAGACACAAAGAACGGCTTCGAAGCCATGAACCAAGCCCTGAAGACCCGTTGCGAAGAAGCCTGAATTTGTGCATCTTTGCCCCATGTCGGCACAGGCACATACCACCGCCCTGCAGGTAAACGACCGCTGGTTGTTTTACCTGGTGTATCCCCTGCTGGCCCTGGCCCTGGTACATACCGGCAACGAAAACAGCGTTACAGAACTGCTGCAGATCCCCAGTTATTATTCAGACCTGCTGCTGGCCTTCGGCTGTGTGTATGCGGTCGGCTTTTACCTGCGGCGGATGTACCGGCGCCTGGGAGAACGATTCGGCTGGGAGGGGCCGCTGCGGCAATACCTGGCTCATATCCTGCTCTTTTGTTTCCTGCTGCCGCTCAGCATCGGGATCGGCCTCGAGATCGTTTACCTGGTCTTCCTGCTGGATATTCCCCTTTCCGAAAGCCCGGTCTTTATCCTGGAGCTTCCGGTGTCGGCCTTTGTGCTGGCCCTGCTCAATCTCATCTATTCCTTTTTGTATTACCGCGCTCACATGCAGCAGCGTATGCAACTTCTGTCTGCAGAAGATAATAAGGAGCAGTCCCGGCCCTACCGCAATTCCTTCCTGGTTTACGCAGGAGCGGCCGCCAGGCATATTCCGCTGGAAGAGACCGCCTATTTTATCATCCGGGAGAAGAGTGTTTTCCTGGTGAGCACTACGGCCGGCGAGTTCCTGACCGAAGGTTCCCTGGAAGAGATCGCACGACAGCTGGACCCGGTACTTTTTTTCCAGCTCAACCGCCAGGTGATCGCAAGGCGCCAGAGCATCCTTTCGTTTGAACAAACGGATACACGCAAGCTCTCCGTACAGCTTTTCCCCGGACCCGGCACGGCCGTTTTCGTATCCAAGGCCCGGGCGGCTCAATTTGCCGGGTGGCTGAAAAACAGCTGATTACGCCCGGCGCCTGCCCGTTTCAGGAGGAATTTTGCCCGTTTCGGAATGTTAGCACCCACCGGTGCTGCCATGCTTTTGCCCGGCACTTAATTTTGTCCCGCAAAAACATTCAGACATGCGTATACTTCTTTTTGTACTGCTCTTATTTCCTTTTTCGTTACATGCACAAAAAAAACCGCTGCTCATCCGGCTGAGCCTTTTTAACGAATCGACCGCCCTGCCTTTCACCCGTTTTTTTACTCTGCCCCTGCATCCCGGGATACAGGCCGGCACCGAGTTTGCATACCTGGACAAGCCCCGGCACTATGTATACCAGACCCTGCAGGCAGGATACCTGTATCACCGCTACCTGTACCAGGCGGCTTACCTGCAGAGCGAGATCGGGTACGATCTCCGCCTCGGGTTCGGGCTAAACATCAAGGCGTTGTTCGGCCTGGGTTATATGCACAGTTTTGCCACGCAGAAAGAATACCGCCTGGTAAACGGCGAATACCTGCAAAAGCCCGACCGGGGCAATGCCCGCATCAATCCGTCTCTATCCCTGGGACTGGGTTACCGCATATACCCGAAAAGAGCGGCCTCCCCGGAGATCTTCGTTCTCTACCAGTCCTGGGTGGAATATCCCTATTCTCCCGGTTTTATTCCCGCCATGACGCACATCAGCCTGCACCTGGGCAGTAAATTTTTTATATCCCGCAAATGATGAAAAAGAATACACTGGTGCTTTTGACAATGCTTTTGTTGTGTTTTTCGTGCAGCAAAGAGCCTCATGTAGATACGGACGCCTATGCCTGCAACGCGATACCGGCCGACAGCAGTGCGCTGCATCCGAAAAACGCCCAGTACCAGGCCCTGCTTAACGAAATATGTGCCTCCGGGGTACCCGGTATACTGATGGCCGTGCGGCAACCCGGACAACCGCTCTGGTGCGGCGCTTCGGGCATGGCCGACCTGCACAACGGGGTAGAACTGCGGCCTTGTAATTATACCCGTGTGGGCAGTACCGTAAAAACCTACACGGCCGTCAGCATCCTGAAACTGCAGGAAGAAGGCAAGCTGCACCTGGACGATCCCCTGGGCAAATACCTGGACGAAACACAGCTGAAACAGCTCGAAAACGCAGAAAAGGTGAGTATACGCCAGTTGCTCAACCACTCGGCAGGCATGTACAACTATATACAGAACCTGGAATTTCAGACCGCGTCTACCAATGACCTGATCCGGGAGTGGCATGCGGACGACCTGCTGGCCTATGCCCGCAAAAAGAAGGCCTATTTTGCTCCGGGCGAAGACCTTATCTATTCCAACACCCATTATATACTGCTGGGTATGGTTATTGAAAAAATTGAAGGCAAACCCTTTTACGAGGTGTTTGACGAAAAGATCTTTACGCCGCTCGGGCTCACCCGCACCCGCTTTGCTGCCGGCGATCCGGTGCCTGCGGGGATCATACGTGGCTATGTAGATCTCTACAGCAACCAGAACCTGATCAATGCCACCTATTACAGCGGCTGGGACTACTATACGGCCGACGGTGGCCTGATCTCGAACCCGGCCGACATGACCCTGTTCCTGCGCGAAGTGTGCAGCGGAAACCTGCTGAGTCCGGCCAGCCGCGCCGAAATGCTGAGTTGGAAGACCCCTTCGCAGCAGGATCCCGCCTTTTTCGCGATGCAGTACGGCCTGGGTATTTTCCGTATGGAAACGCCCTGGGGCGAAGCCTGGTTCCACAGCGGCGACGCCATCGGGTACTATGCCACCATGCTGTATTTTCCTGCACAACAAACCTGCATTGCCTGGGCCGTGAACGGAAATTATGGAAAAATAGATGCGTTCACCTCTTCGAAAACAGCCATGGAAAAGGTTTTCGGCACGGTACTGAATTAGGGTACCCTGCGGATAAGCGGGTTAAAATGGCCCGATCCGGGGCCGGCTTTGCGGAAATTCCCAATTTTTTCCCGAATTTACCGGTACCTTTGAACTCCGTATGAAGATCCTGGTCATAGAAGACGAAGCAGAAATGCGGGATATCCTGACGCAATCCCTTGAAAAAGAGAATTTCGTGGTGGAATCAGCCTCCGATTTTATATCGGCAATGGATAAGGTGGGCGTGTACGATTACGACTGCATCCTGCTGGACATAAACCTGCCCGGCGGCAGCGGGCTCGATATCCTGAAAGAGCTGCAGCGCACCGGTAAAAGCGAAGGCGTGATCATTGTTTCGGCCCGCAATTCGGTAGACGATAAAGTAGAAGGCCTGGCCCTGGGCGCCGACGATTACCTGGCCAAACCCTTTCATACCGCCGAGCTTACGGCACGTGTAAAATCGATCCTGCGCCGCAAACAGTTCAACGGCAGCAATATCGCCACCCTGAAAAACCTGAGCGTGGATTTCGACAACCGCCAGGTAAGCATCAACGGCAAAGCCATTGAGCTGAACCGCAAAGAGTTTGACATACTCACCTATTTCGTGGCCAACAAGAACCGCCTGGTAAGTAAGACCGCCCTGGCTGAACACGTTTGGGGCGACCAGATCGACGAGGCCGACAGCTACGAATTTATTTACTCGCAGATCAAAAACCTGCGCAAAAAACTCAAAACCTACGGCTCCGAAGTAGAAATACAGGCGGTGTACGGCATCGGGTATAAACTCAGCGACAGCGACGCATGAAACTGAAACTGCACAACTATACCGTACTGTACCTGTCCGGCGCCCTGTTCCTGGTGCTCAGCATCTGGGCGGCCATTTTTTACATCAATATGATCGATGAGATCCACGACAGCATCGACGACGGCCTGAACAATTCCAAGATCCTGATCATCAATAAGGTTTTTGAAGACAGCAGCCTGCTGCATAAGGACAATTTCCTCGAAAGCAATTACCGCATCCGGGAGGTAGAAAAAGAACAGTACCTCGACTTCAGGGATACGTTTGCTGATACCCTTTTGTATACACAATACGAAGAAGATTACGAACCCTTCCGCATGCTCACTACCATTTTTGTGGGCCCCAACGGCAAATATTACAAACTGCGCGTTATCTCCTCCATGGTGGAAGAGGACGACCTCATCGAAGACCTGCTCTACAGCCTGCTCTGGCTTTACCTGGTGCTGATCGTAAGCATGGTGGCCGTTAATTACCTGCTGCTGGGACGTATATGGCGTTCGTTTTACAGTACACTGAAAGCCGTACGCGGCTATAAGATCTCCGACAAACAGGATATTCAGTTTGAAAAGACCCGGGTGCAGGAATTCAGCCGGCTGCAGGAAACCCTGAACGACCTCATCCGCTCCAACAAAGAAGTGTTCCAGGCACAGAAACAGTTTATCGAAAATGCCGCGCATGAATTACAGACGCCCCTCGCCATCAGCATCAACAAACTGGAACTGCTGGCCGAGAAAAACAACTTCGCTGACGAACAGCTACAGCAGATCGGGGCGGTGATCGCTAACCTGGAACGCCTTACCCGCCTGAACAGATCCCTGCTGCTGCTCTCCAAGATCGACAACCGGCAGTTCGACGAAAGCGAACCCGTAGATATGAATGCCGTTATCCACAAACTTTGCGAAGATCTTGAAGAACTGGCCGAATACCGCAACATCCGCCTGCTGACGGAAGAAAGCGGCACCTGTACCTATACCATGAACCGCACGCTGGCCGAAGTGCTCTTTACCAATCTTATTAAAAATGCCCTTACACACACCGAGCCGGGCGGTGAAATTCGTATACACATCGAGGAAAAACGTATATATATCGAGAACGGCGGTGCTCCTGCCCTGGACGCATCCCGCATTTTCCAGCGTTTTTATAAGGCCTCCGGCGAAAACAGTTCTACCGGGCTGGGACTGGCCATTGTAAAATCCATTTCGGACGTTTACGGCTTTTCGGTAACGTATACCTATCCCGACGCGCACCGTTTCAGCGTATATTTTTAAGCCGGCTATCCCCTTTTTGAACCTTGTATCCCGCATACAACAGGGGTTTTACGCTTTTCTGAAAAAAATTCCGCTTTTTTTATGTTTCGGGGTTCTATTCCCGATTCTTTCCCGAATCGGGTTGTTGCTTTGTGTCAGAAATTGCAACGATCATGAGAAAATCAGGCTCTACCTTACTGCTCTCCTTTTTGTTTCTGACGCTTACGGCAGCGGCCCAGACGGCCGGCGATTCCATCCTGCCCAAAGTTCGCCATGCCGAACCCCTGTACAACGACCTGGTGCGCGACCTGGGTGCACGCCGCGGCGAACAGGAATGGAACCTGGGTATGGGGCTCGAAGACCATAAAAATTACCACAGTCTCACCTCGTTCGTAGAGTACGAATTTGCCCCGGTAAACCGTCTCGGGATCGAGTTCGAACTGCCGGTTTCCGTTCATTTTCCTTCGGGCCGCGGAAACGGGGCCATTCCCATGAGCCGCATCAACGGGCTTAAAATGGCTACCCAGTATTCCTTTTTTGTTTCACCCAAACTGAATATGACCCTGGCCGCCGGGTATACCAATGATTTTGAGGCCATTCCCTATACCCTGAACGGAAAGACCCGTTTTCACTTCGAGAATACCTCCATGCCCTTTTTCGTGGCTGCCAAAAGCTGGAAAACCAACCTGCATACCCTGCTGTACTTTGGTCCGGCCTTTACGCAGCACTTCAGCAGCCGGCACTGGGAGGCCAATATGATGATCAATACCAATATCCATTATATGTTCCCGGGCACCAAGAATTTCATCGGGCTGGAGATCAACAAGGAATTCGGCAAACACGCGCCGTCTATCGTATTTCGTCCCCAGGCCCGCATTGTACTTTCGCAGAAAATGATGCTGGGCGTGGTAACGGGTATTCCGCTGAACCGCACAGACGAAGGCATGAGCCTGTTCGTACGCCTGATCTATGAACCTGCCAGATTCGGAAAAAAGTAAACCGGGAATTTACATTCCCAATTCTTTCCGGTTTTCGTCCGGAACTTTGTACCAGAAATCAAAACATATATATATCATGAAAAATCTATTTGTTGCTTTACTGATCGCCGTTCCCTTTGCCGCCACCTCCTGCGCACAGGACATTCCGCAGCACAATGTGCCCTCGGTGATCCTGAACGCCTTTTCTACTTCGTACCCCAATGCAGCGGATATTGAGTGGGAGAAAAAAGGCAATACCTATAATGTAGAGTTTGAAGTAAATGCCATCGACCATGAAATATGGTATAATACTGAAGGTAAAATGCTGAAGCACAAGACCGAAATTCCGCTTTCGGATGTACCGGCCGCGGTGACCGATATGCTGAAGAAAGACTTTTCGGAGTATGCCATCGACGATATCGACCTGCTGGAAGAGAACGGCAAGACCTTTTACGTGGTAGACCTGGACGGTTCGCCTTCGGACCGTGTGCTGCACGTATCGCCGGACGGTAAAGTGATCTCCAACCATATCGATTATTAATATAACGTAAAACAATACATCCTGTCTCGCCTCGCTCAATGCGAGACGAGGACGAGGCTGGTTTTTTTAAGTATGAAACGCATCCTTTTCTTCCTGTTTATCTGCCTTTTTCTCCGCACCGGGGTTTCGGCACAGATCACTGCCCAGGGCCAGGGAGGAAAGTTCGTTTTCTGGAACGCCCTGGGCTTCGACCAGCAGATCGGACGTTTTACGCTACATTCCGTGCTGGGCTACAGCCGCAACAGCGGGCTCAACTCCTACAACCCCTTCCGGCAGCCCGGCATTTTTACCGTACGCCAGGAGGCCGATTACCGGATCTCTAAAAAATTCAGTACTTCGCTCGGACTCATGTATTCCGAACGTTTTTACGAAGACGACACCCATCCCGACTACATCAACGAGATCCGTCTTTATCCGCGAATTACCCATCATTTCCGGGCCGGACGGCTCCGTTTTTCGCAATACCTGCGTACCGATTTCCGCTGGTTCTTCCGGCCGCATTTCTACGACTGGCACAAACCCCTGGAAATACGCACCCGTTACCGGATGAAGATGAATGTACCCCTCGACAAAAAGGAACGCAATTCCCTGGTACTCATGACCGAACTGCTGGCCGCCACCGACGAAGAAAAAGAGGCCGACGGACGTAAGGTCTTCGGTAAGTTCCTGTTCACGGAGAACCGTACTTCTGTGTATTACCGCCATCATATCCCAAAACCGGACATGTACCTCGATTTCGGCATCATGAACCAGACCTGGCGCGACGGACAAAGTAACGTTTTTCGTTACACGTTCATTCTCCAGGCCGATGTGATCTTCGTGAACCTTTTCGGAAAGAAAAAATAGTTGTGTTTTACAATACAAGCTGGTAAATCCCGAGATCGGCATAAAAGCCGTCCATATCGGCAAGTCCGGGCAGAAGCGCGTTTCGTGTAAATCCACACTGTTCGAAAAGCGCAACACTCGCCCGGTTGTGCTCAAAAATATATCCCAGCAGGTTCCTGAACCCGCGGGCCGGGGCCTCCTGTATCGCAAAAAGTAACATCTCCCTGCCCAGGCCTTTTCCCCGGAAATCCGGGTGCAGGTACAGGCTCACTTCCGCCGTGATGCGGTAGGCCGGACGCCCGTAATAGGGGTTCAGCGCGATCCAGCCGGCCATACGCCCCTCTTCTTCCCGGATCCAGATGGGATAGTGCTCCTCGTTGTGCTGTGCGAACCAGAGCGAACGCTGCGAAGTGCTCTGCGGCTCCAGGTCGGCCGTGGCCGCCTTCAGCGGAATGCTGGCATTGTATATCTCTACAATACCGGGCAGATCTTCATTATTTGCAAAACGCATGGCCATATATTTTTACCCGTTTTTCTGTTTTACATTTGTATTCCTTTTCACACGTCCGTATGCGTACAAAGTTAATTTTTACCCTTATTCTCCCGGCGCTCTGCTTTGCTTCCTGCCAGAAACAACTGGTGGCCCCTGCCCCGCTGCTTCGCGAAGAAAGCGGTCCGCAGCTCAAAGCCGAACCTTCCTACATCAATGTGCCCGTAAGTATTCCTTACAAAGGCATTGAAGACGCCCTGGAAAAAAGCCAGGGAAAGAACCTGTACACCGACGATAGTTACGATAATAACAACAAAGACGGTATAAAGATCAAAGTAAGCAAAAAAGGCGCTTTCGATTTCCGCGGTTATAAAGAATACATACGCATTACCCTGCCCCTGAGCATCTGGTTCAGCGGCCGCTGGGAAGCCTGTGATTTTTGTCCGGCCGTGGAATCCTCCACCGATTTTGATGCCAATATCACCTTTACCAGCCGCCTGGCCCTGAATATGGACTGGAAACTGGCCACCCAGACCGAAGCCACCTCTTTTGAAGTGACCCGCGACCCCTACATCAAGGTGGGACCGCTCAACATCAATGCCCGCAAAGTGGTGGAATATGCCCTGCGCGAGAACCTGAAGGACCTGGCCAAGACCATTGATACGGAACTGCAGAGCGGCTTTGACCTGAAAAAACACGCCGAAGACACCTGGAAACAGCTGCAGAAACCCATGCTGGCCGACAGTGCCTACAATGCCTGGATCCGTTTTGCGCCCGAAGAATTTATCCTGGCTCCCATACAGTGCGGTAAAGAGGATGTGACCATCAACGGGGCCCTGCTTACCGGTATTCATACTTCGCTGGGCGCCATGCCCAATGTACCGCTGAAACCCCTGCCCGGCATCACGTTTAAAGAGAAGAATGACAATGCCTTCCGGGTGGAACTGGCCATCGAAATTCCTTTTACCGAAGCCACGGCCATCGCCCGCCGCGAACTGAAGGACACCATCTTTCCCATCACGAAGAAAAAACAGATCAAAATAGACGATGTGGAGATCTTTGGCAAGGCCGGCGAAGTGTTCATTAAGGTGAAAACCTCGGGCAGCCTGCGTTCCATCATCTTCCTGAAGGGTACGCCCGCCTACGACGATGCCACGCGCGAACTGTACCTGAACAATTTCGATTATGAACTGCAATCGAAGCAGGCCCTGGTTAAAGCCGCTTCCTGGCTGCTGAAAAGTACCGTACGCAGTCGCATGGCCAAAGCCTTCCGCTACCCGATGGACGAAGATTATGCCGCCGCCAGGGCCGCCATGGACAGCTACCTGGCCGATTATACCTACAAAGACCTTTTTAACGTAAAAGGGAAGATCAATTCCTTGAAAGTGAAAGGGGTAAGCAGCGACGATGAAAAAATATACGCCGTTTTTTATACCGATGGCAATGCCCGGGTTAAAATGCTGAACCTGAGCTGGTAGTGAGTCCGGGGTCCGGGCTGGCGCGTTTATCCGCGGTAGAGCAGCATATCTTCGATGTACTGCGACACCGGTGCGGGCATGTAAAAACGTACGTCCTTGCCCCGTGCAATGCTTTCCCGGATAAACGTACTGCTGATCTCGATAAGCGGCGCATCGATACGCTGTACCATCGGGTAACGGTCCCACACCTCCTGCGGAACATCGGGCCGCGGGTACACCCAAACGGGATAGTTTTCCAGCAGGTATTCGAAGTTCTTCCACTTATGCAGGGAAACCAGGTTGTCGGCCCCCATCAGCAGCTGAAACTCGTAGTTGGGGTGTTTCTGCCGCAGGTGCATCAGGGTGTGTACCGTGAACGAGGGCAGCGAAAGGTTGAATTCGATGTCGCTGGCCCGCATTTTTGGATAGTCATCAATGGCCAGCTCCACCAGGTGAAAGCGCGTACGGGAGTCGAGCAGCGACTTTTTCTGTTTCAGCGGATTGTGCGGCGAAACCACGAACCAGAGCGCATCTACGTCTGCATATTCGCACACATAATTGGCAATGGCCATGTGCCCGATATGCACGGGATTAAAAGAGCCGAAATACAAAACCACTTTCATGCCCTGCAAAGTTGCAAAATTTTGGGCCGATACGGAATGTTTTTGTGTGCCGGCCTGAATATGTTTGGATTAAAAAGTTTTAGTAGATTTGATTCTGCAACAAACTGTACTAAACAACATGCTGAAAAAACTTTTTCAGGCGGCGCTGCTGCTGGCCCCTGCCCTTTGCCTGCACGCGCAGATCGCCGTTTCGGAACTGAATTATCATTCGGACAGTCTTAACTCTTCGGGCGACTGGATCGAGCTGCACAATTACAGCGGCGCGGCCGTGAACCTGGGCGGCTGGACCCTGAAGGACGGCAATGTGCTGAACCCGGCCTATACCTTCCCGGCCGGTACCAGTATTGCCTCCGGAGGCTTCATCGTACTGGTGGAAAATACCAGCAAATTTGCCGCCATCTACCCGGGCATCTCTTTCCTGGGGCCGCTGCCGTTCGAGTTCAGCAACAATTCCGAACAGATCACCCTGCGCGATAACGCCAGTACCATAAAAGTGCAGTTCACCTATGGCGACAGTGTGCCCTGGTCTAAATGTGCCGACGGGCTGGGCCGCACCCTGCAGATCATAAACCCGTCCGGCGACCCGAACAACCCTGCCAACTGGCGCTGTGGCTGCGTACTGGGCAGTCCGAAAGCCGATCTTCAGCCCTGTACCGGCGAAACCGTTGTGGTTTCGGAGATCAATTACAACTCTTCGCTTTCGGCCAATGCCGGCGACTGGATCGAACTGCGCAACCTGAGTAATTCCGGCATCAATATCAGCGGCTGGAAGCTGAAGGACCAGAACGAATTCAACATATTTACCTTCCCCCCTTCCACCATCCTGAACCCCCTGGGTCGCCTGGTGGTGTACGAGGACCTGGCGTTGTTCTCGGCACGGCATCCTTCGGTGCTGAATAAGGTGGGCCCTATCCCCTTCGGCTTCAGTGCCAACGGCGACGGCATACGCCTGTACGACGCTTCCAATAAAATACGCTATTCCACCTATTACAACGATAATATCCAGTGGCCGCAGGGGGCCGACGGCAATGGCTATACGCTGGAACTGGACACGCTTTTTACCAGTGCCGATGACGTATGTGCGCCGGCGGCCTGGTTCGATGGCTGCCCCGAAGGTTCGCCCGGCAAACAATTTGTACTTTGCCCCGGTTTCTCGAATGAAGAAAACGCCCTTCCGGGCTTCCTGCTGTTCCCCAACCCGGCCTCTGAACAGCTGAATATCGAAGCCGCACAGGTCTTCAGCCGCATTTCTGTGCTGGATGCGAACGGAAAGCTGCTCCGCGATGTAAAAGCGCCTCAGGAAGCATTTTTCAGCCTGTCTGTAAAAGACCTGGCCCCCGGACTGTACTACATACGCCTGGAAAGTGCGACAGCAACGGCTGTACGACCGTTCCTGGTAAGCCGTTAATAACGTATCAGGATAAAATTACGTAGGCCAGGAACGCGCTTCCCCAGGCCAGAATGGTCATATAGGCAAACTGGGCCAGCGGTATCCACCAGCTCTGTGTTTCGCGTTTTACCACGGCAAAGGTGCTCATACACTGCATGGCAAAGGCATAGAACAGCATCAGGGCTACAGATACGCCCAGGGTAAATACCGGTGTGCCGTCTGCACGTTTTTGTTCGCTGAGTTTTTCCGTCAGCCGGGCCTCATCTTCAGAACCTACACTGTACAGGGTGCTCATGGTGCCAACAAATACTTCGCGGGCGGCAAAGGAGGTGATAAGCGCTATGCCGATCTTCCAGTCGAAACCCAGCGGACGGATCAGGGGTTCGGCCACCCTGCCCATAATACCGGCATAGGAATGTTCCAGTTTTTCAGAAGCCTTGCGGTTTTCGGTCTCTTCGGTCTGCGGCAGGGACGCGTAGCGTTCGTCCACGGCCTTCATGCGGGCGGGCGGACCGTAACTGGCCAGTACCCACAGCACAATACTGATGGCCACAATGATCTTACCCGCATCGAACACAAAGGTGCTCACCCTGCTTTTTACCGTATCGAAAATGCCTGTCCAGTGCGGACGTTTGTAAAACGGCAGTTCCATGATCAGGAAGCCCGTTTCTTTCCCCGGGAAGAACAGGTTCAGCAGCCAGGCCGTGCCCAGGGCCCCGATAATACCCACCAGGTATAAACCCATGAGTACCAGGCCCTGTACATTAAAAATGAAAATGCGTTCATCCGGAACCACCAGCGCAATGAGCACGGTGTATACCGGCAGACGTGCGCTGCAGCTCATGAGCGGTGTTACGAAAATGGTGATAAGACGTTCCTTACGGTTGGAGATGGTGCGGGCCGAAAGAATGGAGGGCACGGCACAGGCTGCACCCCCTATCAGGGCAATGGTGGAACGTCCGTTGAGGCCGAAACGGCGCATAAAACGGTCAAAGAGGAAACTTACGCGGGCCATGTACCCGCTTTCTTCCATAATGGCAATGAAGAGGAAAAGAAAGGCGATCTGTGGTATGAATACCAGCACGCCCGTAATGCCGGCCAGGATGCCCTGGGTAAGCAGATCGGTAAAAACGCCCGCAGGCAATGCTTCGGCAATTTGCGTAGTAAGCCAGGCCATGCCGCCTTCGATCCAGTCCATGGGATACGAGGCCCAGGCAAATACCGACTGGAACACCAGGGTCATGATACCCATAAAGATGAGCAAACCCCAGAAGGGATGCATCAGCCAGGCATCGGCCTTCTGCAGGAAATGCGCCCAGTTTATGCGCGGACTTTTCCAGATCTCCC
Source organism: Flavobacteriales bacterium (assembly GCA_052437175.1). Lineage (GTDB taxonomy): Bacteria > Bacteroidota > Bacteroidia > CAIKAF01 > CAIKAF01 > JACVCJ01. Next base: position 187,278 of record JBQVOK010000003.1, on the reverse strand, counting down.
CGGTTTTACGACGGATCTCCTCGGCACCCGGCGATGGCAGGGCGATATGCGGTGAAGCTGCTGAATGCCGTATAGCGTCTTTGATCTGGTTCACCGCTTTGTTGCCCCGGCTGTTTATGCTCAGTACCGGACATTGCAGCCATTCCGAAAGGGCCGCGGTATCGGTTTGTATGCCCGACCGCTCAGCCAGGTCGGCCATGTTCATTATAAAAACCATGCGGAAACCCAGGGCCCGCAGCTGGAAGAACAGGTCGAGACTGCGCGGCAGGTTGGTACTGTCGGCCACATAAAGCAGCAGCGCTTCGGCGGCAGCGGCGGCACGCTCCCGGATGGCTTTTACGGCCGCTTCTTCATCGGCGCTGTCGGGGTTCAGGGAATACACACCGGGCAGGTCCACACAGGGGATCTGTTCAAAAACACCCTTATCGTTCAGGAGTTTAACCGTGCCGCTGCGCGTCTCCACGGTAACGCCGGGGTAATTGGCCGTTTTGTGCCGCAGCCCGGTAAGCAGGTTGAACAGTGTGGTCTTTCCGCTGTTCGGATTACCAGCCAGTAATAGGGTATGTGGGAACGGGTTACTCAACGTGTATCTATCCGGCCGGGCTTACTTCCACCCAGGCGGCCTCTTCTTTTCTGAGTGCTAAAATACTGCTTCCGAGGTTTACGGCAAGAGGCCCGCCAAAAAAGGAGGCCCGCACCACGGACAGGGTCACTCCCGGACGCAGGCCCATGTGGTACATGCGCGACTCCAGCGGATTGTTCCGCAGGGCTTCGATGCGCAGTTTTTTACCGATGGGGGCTTCGCTGAGTAACATGGTACAAAGGTACGCAAAGTTCAGCGCAGCCCTGTCACCCATTTTGGGGAGTTTATTTTTTCATGCCCGCGATCCATTCGCTGATCAGCTGCAGGGCCTCTTCGTCGTTGCGGCGGCGGCCCACTTCGGGCATCATAATGCCGGGGTCCAGCGAACGCATGCGGTAGATGAGTATACTTTTTTCGGGGTAACCGGGTTCAATGGAAAAACGAAAGCTTTCGGCCGCTCTGCCGGCGGCTACCGGTGGTTTGTTGATGCCCAGGCGGGTGCTGTCGCTCTCATGGGCATATAAGTAAAGTCCGCTGGTAGAGGCCTGGCCGCCCGGACGGTGACAATGCCCGCAATTTATATCCAGGTAGGCTCTCGCCCGCTGCGCTACAGAACCGCTTGCCGCATCGTTCCATACGGCATTCTTTGGAATCTCTGCTTCGGCCGGCATTCCTTCCAGCCCGAAGCGGGTTTTCCACAGCTGCAGCTGCGATACTTCCGCGCCTGCATGTTGCACCGTACGGTTCAGGTGCCGTGCAGCCGGACCAATGGGTATACTTTTCCCGTTGAATTCATGACAGCTTTTACACTGGTTTTTATTGGGCACCACATAGGTTTCCTGTCTTTTTTTACCGCTGAGGTCGGTATAGCTTACCTGCTTCACGGTACCGCTCACGTCGTAATAGGCCTCGGTCTGTTCTTCGTTCCAGAGGTAGGGATAAAAATTCCACACGCCGTTCTCTTTCTGCAATACCCGGGTTTCGATAATACGACGACCTTTGGCCGGTTTACGGAAATCGGCCGGGTAATAAAAGGTCTTTACCAGGATACTGCCGTCGGGAAAACCAAAGGCCTCATCGGCCGAATACGATATGGTTTTGCCGTCGGGGATCAGCACCAGGCGTTGTTTGTAGGCATAATCCGAAAAAAGCGGGGTGTTGAGTTCATACAACAGGGCATGATCTGCCGGTTCCAGGTCGGCCGGGTTTCCTTTAAAAAAGCCCCATTCCGACAGTTTTTCCGGGGCCCGGAATTCCTTGTCCTTTCCGCGCACGTTCCGCAGGGAAACGGCGGCTATACTGAGCAGGAGAAGAAAAAAAAGCGCTCCTTTTTTCCGCATGATTCTTTATTTCTTTTCGAAAAGCATTTTAACGGCGATTCCGATCATCAGAACGGCAAAGATCTTTTTGAGCAGACCGGCGTCGATCCCCTGTACCCACTTGCTGCCGGCGTAACTGCCGACCACGAAGAACAGGGCAATAATGCCCGAATATACAAAATTTACATTGCCCTCGCGGTAGTAGTTCAGTACCGATAAAATGCCCACAGGCAGCAACATAATGGCCGCAATGCTGGTACCCTGCGCCTGGTGCTGGGTAGAGCCCATAAAATAGACCAGGGCGGGCACAATGACAATGCCTCCGCCAACACCCATAAAACCGCTGAGGAGACCCGCTGCGATCCCGATCAGGGCAAGTATTACGAACTGCATGGCATCCATGGACTGAGATTTTACGCCGAATTTAAAACTTTTGTCCACGCAGCTGCGTAGATTTTAAAGCAATTTAGAAAAAAACATTACTACCTTTCGCATTATTTCCATGAAATATGAAAAAAACTCTACTTCTTTTATCTGCACTCTTCCTGCTGCAAAACACCTGGTCGCAGGGACTCCTTGATGAACTGGAAAAGAGCGACAGTACAGCGCTTGCCAAGCCTAAAAGAGAAAAAGTATACGATACGTTTGCCGGTACCCGCCTCATCAATATGCATACCACCGAAAGCTATCCGCGCAACAGTTTCGTGTTTATCATTCAGCACCGTTTTGGTAGAGTAAACGGCGGTTTTTTTGAGTTCTTCGGCCTCGATGCCGCCTCGATGCGTTTCGGCTTCGAATATGGCATCCTCGACAATCTTACCGTGGGTTTCGGCCGCAGCACCTACCTCAAGACCTGGGACGGTTTTGTAAAGTACAAGATCCTGAGCCAGACCAAAGGCAAGCGCCAGATCCCCCTTTCGCTCTCCGTTATGGCCTCTGCCGCTATCGATGGGCGCAAATCCCTGTATTCCGACGGAAGACCCACCACCTTTACCCAACGCATGAGCTATGCCTACCAGCTGCTTATTGCGCGCAAGTTCACCAACTGGCTTTCCATACAGCTTACCCCTTCGCTGGTACACTACAACATGGTGGCCACCAAGGCCGATAAGAACCTGCTTTTCCTGATGGGTGGCGGAGCCCGTTTCCGCATTACACCCGCCTTCAGCATCACGGGCGAATACCATTTCCGCATCGGCGATAACCCCAACGGCATCAGCCGCAACAGCGCGGGTATCGGCTTCGAGATCAATACCGGCGGACACGTGTTCCAGATCACGGTCACCAACAGTCAGCCCATGTACGACAGCGGCTACCTGCGCCAGACCACCGGCGATATCATGAAGGGCGATATACACCTGGGCTTTAACATTACCCGGGCCTGGGGCTTTGGCAAGAACAAGGCCAAAAAACGCGCCGAGCTCGAAAAACGCCTGCTCTGATTATATTTGCAGGATACGCATGTATCCCAAAGATAAATACCTGGTTCCGCTGGCCGTACCGGCGATCGCCTGCACGGTCATTGCCCTCAACAACGATCCCCTGCCACAGTTGCTGCGCACGGACTGGTTCTGGCGCGACCTGGCCGCGGGTTCGGTCATCGGCTTTGGCGTATGGCTCTGTATCCGTTTCATCAGTATACGGCTCGATGCCCGCGTAGCCTGGAAAACCGCATTTTATAAACGCCTGGCCCTGCAGACCGTTTTTGGCTGGGCGCTGCCCTCTGTATTGCTTTTCGCACTTTGCTGGCTCATGTTTGAATGGCTGGTCGGCCAGCCTTTCTTTGAGTCCTACTTCCCCTACTACGAATACCCCTTCTCTGTATTACTGCTGGCCCTCATCAATGGCTATTACCTGGTTTCGGCCCTGCTGCAGAAAGACGAAATGCCCGGCCGTAAAGAAGTGCTGCTGGCCGTAAAAGGGGCCGATGTGTACCCGTTGCGACCGGAAACGATACGGGTTGTTATGAAAAACGATACAAACTTATCCGTTTACACGGCAGACGGACAGAAATACAGCCTGTCCGGCACGCTGGACGCCCTGGAACAAACCTTGCAAAAGCCTGATTTTTACCGGATCAACCGCCAGGTGATCATGCACGTTTCGGCCATCCGTTCGTACCGGGCCATCGAGAACGGAAAGATCGAGATAAACTGTACCGAAGCCCTCCCGGAAAGCATCATCGTGAGTCAGAAAAAGGCGGCGGACTTCCGTAAATGGATCAGCGCCTCCGGGGTTCGCTAACGGGCTTATATACCCCGGCCTTTCCAGCATATACTTCAGCTCTTTTTTTGTCTACTTCGCAAAAAAGCGATTCATAATCAGGCGACTGCAACGGAACTTTGCCGCACTCAAAAATCCTTTTCCGATGCATAAAAAAGTGCTTTTTACCGTCCTTTGTTCGCTGCTTTCCGCGGGAATTTCTGCCCAGACGAACGAGATCCGTACCGGCCTGTCCTGGTTCGGCGAAAATGCCACCCATCCCGGCTTTACCTTCAACCTGGAATACGTGCGCAACCATACCGCGGCCATTTCCACACCCATGCGGGCCGATGCGGGGGCCTATTTTCACCCGCGCAATCACAATGCCTTTATGTTCGACGTACACTGTGGTCTGCGCGAACGTTTCGGGCGGCGCTTTGCCCTGGAACAATACCTGGGCATGGGTTTACTGCTGGCCTTTTACAACGGCGACGGGCTTTTCCAGGTAGACGATAAAGGGGTGGTGCAGCGTGTGTCCCCTACCGGAAACCCCGCCTTTATGCCTTCGGTGACCCTGGGCATCTGGATCGCGGCCGGCAAAAAGACCGATCCGGACCGCTGGGCCGTACACCTGAGACCCAAGGCCTTCTGGCAGCTGCCTGTGAACAACCTGGCCCTGCCCCACTTTGCCCTGCAGGCCGGCGTAACGTACCGCATCAAAACCCTTCCCAAACGTAAATGATCATGCGTAAGAGTCTGTTTATAATCCTGCTGGGTGTCGTTTTTCTCGCTGCCTGTAAAAAAGACGATGAATTTCTCCAAAAGGGCGATTATTATTTCCTGGAGAATGACGGGGCCGTAATGCCCGTTTGGGTGCGGGGTAATGTAGGTTCAGGGGTGTTCATACTTACCCTGCACGGCGGCCCCGGCGCTTCGGGACACGAATTTGTGCTGTCGAAAGCCTTCCGCGCGCTGGAAGAAAAATATGCCATAGTATACTGGGACCAGCGTTTTGCGGGCATTTCGCAGGGGGCCCCGTCTAAAAACAGCCTGAACGTAGACCAGTTCGTGGAAGATACCGAAAAGTGCATTCAGCTGATACGGCACCTGTACCAGCCCAAAAGCCTGTTTTTGCTGGGCCACAGCTGGGGCGGCGGATTGGGTACGGCCTATCTCGGGCGTGATGGTCACCAGGCGGGCATAAATGGCTGGATCGATGTAGACGGTTCGAAAAACGATACACTCGAAATGCAGTACGTAAAGCAATGGGTACTGAACAAGGCCGCCGAAAAACTGCAGCAGGGTACTGAAGATCCCGAATTCTGGAACTATGCCCTGGAATGGTATGCCAAACACCCCAAACCGGTGTATTCGGACATAGAACCCTATATTTTTGTTTCGGCCGGGGGCGGCGACGTCTACGATTTTGAGAAGTTCAACGAGATCAATAAGATCCCCTATATCAAACTGTTCTTTCAGTCGCCCTTTTCCATCGCGTTCCTGCTCGATAAAACAGATATTTCCTTTGCCGACGGTATTAATTTTACCCCCGAACTGAACGCCATACAAATACCTTCACTGGTGGTCTGGGGACAGAACGACGGCATACTGCCCGTTCCGCTCTCCCAGTGGACTTTGGATCAGCTGGGCACCGACCCGGCGCAGAAACAGCTGTTTACCTTTCCGCAATGTGGCCACGGCCCGCATTTTGAACACCCGGAGCTGTTTGCGGAAAAAGTTTCGGCTTTTGTGGAGGTCTATAAAACACCATAGGGACAAAGAAGCAAATCTCCGTCCCTATGGCAAACGTTATGGTGAGCGTTTTTACTTTCCGTTGATGTTGAGGCGCGAGCCGTTGCTGTGTGCCGTGAACTCAGGTGCGTACATACACTGCGTGCTGGCCATGCCGCCCATAAAGGCGCCGTTGTGCGTTACACGTGCATAGTAGCTGAACACATAGGTGCCGCGCGGAATAAAGGACACAAAGAAGTGTGTGGCCGCGTCGCGGGTGCTTTCGTAGTACGAAAGTCCGTCCTGGTAGCGGTAGCTGCTGAACACGTTCTCCGGCTCCAGGCCGGCGGCCCGTCGGTCTTTAATGTGTACGTATTCCAGCGGCCGGTCGGTAGTGAACACCAGGCGGATGAGTACACGATCGCCCGGTTTCAGGGCGGTTTTATCCGTGATCGGCTCCCCGTTAGCTCCGGCTGCACCCTGCACCTGTTTGAACATGCTGCGCTGTATGGTGAAGTTTTTACCGGCGGCGCTCACCTTGTCCATTTCTTCGGTGTACTGCCAGTAGAGGGCTCCCCAGGCCGGCACAGCGGCATTCTGTGTAACCTGTACCGTACCCATATCCGGTTTTATCTGTGCGGCCGGCCATTCCTTGCGGAAATAGCCCGTACCGGCTTCGGCTTTTACGGCCGCCATATCGATCTTTTCCGTACCGATGCTGAGTTGGCTCTGGCCTTCGGTAATTACCCAGTCGGTACCTTTTTTCATGAGCGCATAAACGGCATCGGTAGTGGCTTTGGTGCTTTTCCAGTCATTGGTCTGCTTGTTCTTCAGCAGCCAGAGTTTCATTTCGTCTACGCTGGCGGCATCGTCCAGTACCTCGTCAAACGCTTCGATCATCAGGGCCATTTCTTCTACAGGCTGTTCGTACCAGTAATAACCGGCCAGCATGCCTTTCCAGTACATACCCAGTTCTTCGCTGTGTATGGCGCGGTTTTTCAGCGACAGCATAATGTCTTTGGCCAGTTGGGTATCTTTTACGCTGCGCTGCAGGTACAGGGCGATCATGGCCTGCTCCGGACGGCCCAGCTGCGCCCAGTTCTTACGGGCTTTTTCCAGCAGGAAGGCCATTACCTCCCTATTGGCTTCCGGAACGGCCGTTTCCCGGTAAAAGCTGCGGGCGTACAGGTAATGTACGTACAGCGGCGAAAGGGTCCATTCGTCGATCTGTTTCGGGCTCAGGCTCTTTTTAATGCGTGCGTAATCTGCAGCTACTTCTGCATCCAGGAAGCGGAGGGCGTTCTCGGCCATTTCATCGGCTTTGGGAGCACTCTCGATGCCCATCAGGTTCATTTTGCCCAGGCCTGTTACAATGTGCTGTGTAATGTAGCGGTCTTCACGGCCGTTCTTAAACCAGGGCCAGCCGCCGGACGGAAGCTGCATATTGGCCAGTTTGTTGAGGGCGCCGCGGCGTTCGTTCTCCACACGGTTGATATCAAAGAGCAGAGCCAGGCGCTGTTTACGTTCGCTTTCTGATTTTGCCTCCTGCACCCAGGGGCTTTCTTCGAGCAGTACGTTCTTCAGGTCCTGGTTCTTTTCCAGGGCCGATTGCAGCGCGGCTGGCTGTGCCGTTTTCCAGGCTTCGAATACCTGGCGGATCTCCGGGCGGCTGTTCACCAGGTGTGCCCCGATGCTGTTGGCGTAATAGCGCGCAAAGGTCTGCTCGGCACATTCGTAGGGGTATTCCATCAGGTAAGGCAGCGATTGTATGGCGTACCAGGCCGGGTTGGACGTAAATTCCAGCACCAGGCGCTCACTGCGCAGCGTGGGCGATCTCAGGTCTTTGAGGCGGGCCAGCGTAAAGGTTTTGCTCTCTTTGCCGCGTACCCCAAAGGCCAGGGCTTCCGTAAGCAGTATGCGGGTGCTGAGTACGGGACGTATGCCCTCTTCTCCGTCGCTGTGCGTGCCGGAGTTTGCTTTTACAATATAGCGGATCAGCGAGGTCTGCTGCGGAATTTTCACCCGCCAGCTTACCTGTTCACTTTCCCCGGCTTTGATCTCGAAACTGCCTTTTTCTTCACGCAGCAGGGCTTTGGCAGTTATATCCTCGCCCGTAATGCCGTCGAACAGTTGCAGGCTGGCTTTGCCGCCAAGTACGCCTTCGGTGAGGTTCACCACTTTGGCACTGAAGCTCAGTTCATCGCCCTCGTTAAAGAAACGCGGGGCAAAGGTGCTGATCATCAGTTCTTTTTTGGCGATCACCTCTTCTGTGAGCCCGGCCGTCTGCAGGTCGGGCGTATGTGCCAGGCCCAGTATTTTCCAGCGGGTAAGACTTTCGGGGGCTTTAAAGCGTACGTTTACCTTACCGTCTGCACCCGGGTGCAATGCCGGAAAGAAAAAGGCCGTTTCGTTGAAGTTGCTGCGCGGGGCTTCCTGTTGGCCGCCGCTATCCTTATCTCTGCCGCTCTGGTCTTCTGCATTTTTAAATTCATCCTGCTCATCTCCCGGAATCTTCCGGTTACCGGTACGACCGGCGCTTCCTTCCAGTACCATACTATCCAGTGTTTTTTCCTCGCCTGCCACATCTCCCCGTCTCGTGTTCAAAGATCGCATCGGCGTAGCCGGTGCATCAACGGCTCCCCAGGCATAACTGAATCTTACCAGGCCCCAGTAATTATACCCGAACGTATTGATGTCGTAATACTCCGGTTTGGCCAGGTAGGACTCTACATGACGATATTCGCGGATGGTCTGTTCCCGGGCCATTTCGTTCATGGGCGAAGAGGCGTCGTCGTAATAATAATCCATCCGGAAGAAATCAGCCGAAAATGCATTGGGGGCAAACGCATCCAGGGAGGCGTCGTACATGGCCAGCAGCACTTCTGGATTAAACGGTTTGGATTTATCGGTTCCGCTATACTTATTCGGTGTGAGTTTCAGGGTCCACTCCTGCTCACTGCCCGGTAAAAAGGTCTTACGTATGGTTTCGAATTCCATCGAAAATTGCTTATTGCTGAAGGGGACGTACACCGGTATGGTTTGTGTATAGAAACGACCGGCGCTTACGGCCGTTACCGAAATGCTGAAGTTGCCGCGGTAGCTTTCCGGCACATCGAAACTGAGGCGTTGCTGTTCGCGGTTCAGGTTCAGTTCTGTAAACTTCTGGGTGCGGTTCTTGTGCATCACACGTATGTTCACCAGGGTATTGGGCGCTGCGCTGCGCAGCAGGATCTCGGCTTTTTCGCCGGGTTCGGCCTGGGTTTTAATTTCCACTACATCGAACATCGGGCCGTATTTCAGCTCCCTTGGATTGTTGGCGGTAATTTCTACGTACTGTTCCGTTTGCACAGGCTGTCCGTAGCTATCTACAGCTTTCAGGGTAACTTTGTAGAAGCCGGGGGCCGGTTTACGGTCCAGGCTGTTCATGGCCAGTCCGTGGAAGCTGCCGGTATTGATCTTACCGTTGTATATGCTGTATTCGGTTTTCATTTTAGCCGGTACGTCCTCTTCGGCCCAGGCAAAATGCGGAAAGTTTTTCCGGAATACTGTCTCCGGTATAAGCACCGTGTCGGCTTTGCCCCAGAGGCGGGCCATACGGCCACCTGTCGGCTGCTCCAGTTTTACGATCTCTACGTTCACATCCGTAGCCTGTGCCTTGCCGGCCAGGTTCGAGGCCGTGATGTACAGCAGGGTATCGCTGTTCACATCTACACTGGCCGGAACGTTCAGCTGCAGGTCCAGCGACCGGTAGGCCGCCTGCAGGTAGTACCCGGCACTGCGCGTTTCGCCTGCTTCGTCGGTAATATCGGCTACAATACGGTAGCTGAAGGTAGGGTCGTTCTTTTTATTTACCGCCGGATCGGGGTCCAGGCTGAATTCCAGTTCAAAATTACCCGCAGCATCCGTAGTGCCTGTGCCCGCAACGATACGTTTGGCCGGCAAATTCGGCATCCACCAGCACCAGCGCGGGAAAGAAGCCGTGCGTTCTACGTAATACACCACCTGTGCCTTGCCTATGCCGTAACCGGCCAGGGCTTTGGCATTGACCTTAAGCTTTACGCTTTCGCCCAGTTTATAGCTTTTTTCCGGGGCTTCGATCTTCGTTTCAAAGGTCGGGCGTTTGTATTCTTCTACACTCAGGCTGGTGGAACCGTGATCCGTTTCCAGCGTGTAATTGCCCGTAACACCAGAGGAGGGCAGGGTAAAATTACCTTCGATACTGCCGTACTCATTGGTTTCCAGGGTTTGCTGACTTACTTCTTCGTAATTGGCATCGCGCAGGCTGATCCGTATCTTTTTACGCGGCAGGGCACGGTTGGCAGCCGCATTTCCGCTGCTCAGGTAGTGTATCGCCTTAAAGAATACGGTCTGCCCCGGACGGTAAATCTTACGGTCGGTAAAAAAGATGGTGCTGGCCTCGTCGGTCTGACTGTACTCGTATCCCTTACCGGCGTAAATGTGCATGGGAATGTACATGGACTGCTTTTTATGAACGATCTCCACGGCCGAATAGGAATCGTAACGGTCCGATGTTTCCAAAAGAGCCCAGCCGTCTTTGCCGGCGGTGCTTTCTTTATCTACCGTACTGCTGTAGCGTCCGTTGCTCCAGCGCTGTTTATACAGGCGCACCTTTGCTCCGGCCAGCGACTTATGGTCTTTGCTGTTGAATACCTTTATCATCAGTTTGCTTCCCTCGCGGCGGGTATAAAAACCGATACCGCTTACGCTGAAGAGCGTATAGCTCAGCTGTTCGCTGTGGTCGTACTTACCGCGGCCCGAAAGTTCCATCAGGTAAAGTCCGTCGCCCATACCGGGCAGCATGATCTCTGCACTCTGTTCCCGGTATTCCCCGGAAAACGGCAGAGCCTGCACGGTTTCATAGGAAGGGGACATCCGCAGGAGTTCGTTCGTCCTGGAAGTATCTCCCTGGTTTGTATTCCATTTGTCCCAGAACGAGGGGCTCACTTTCAGGATGCGTATGTTCACCTTGTCCAGGTTGCGGTAGTTCAGCTTCAGCAGCATGGCCGAAGCGGTCTGCTGCATTTGCTGCATATTGTTGCTTAGCGCGGGACTTTCTATTTCCCCGCGCATGGCGGCTGCCCGCGAACCGGCATATACACCGGGGTAGGCTTTTTCTATTTCTTTCAGCCGGACAACGGCCTCTTTCAGTTTGTTTTTACGGGTATCGTAGGGGTCTTCCTTACGGTAGGCATTGCCTTCTTTAATGTCCAGGGTGGCCAGCTCCAGCAGCAGATCGGTATACACCCGGTTTTCGCGGTAGCTGTTGAGCTGACGTTCCAGGGCGGCCCGGAACCACTGATCGGCTTTTTCGTTGCTGGTCATGCGGCGCAGGATCAGGATGCGGTGGTAGTCCGCATCTGCAAAAGCTTCTTTCTCCCTGCCGCGGTGCAGCTGCATAATATCTTTTACCAGGCCCAGCGTACGGCGTATTTTGGGATTGGTCTCCTTATCGGTGTTCATGGCCAGGAAACTTTCGGGCGCGGCAAAGAACAGCGAATCGTTGAGCCCGCTGCTGTACACGGGTACTTCGTAATACCCGGCCGGCGCGGCATAGTAGCTGAGGGCACGAAAGGCCAGCAGATCGTACAGTGTAGGCCGTAACGCTTCGGTCTCTTTGTCGCCCGTGAGTATGTACGTGTATCGGTTTACCGGTATTTTAAGCAGTTGTTCACTGTTTTCCAACGACTTCATGTACAGCGAGTCTATTTCCTTCGCAAAGCGCCCGAGGGTCCAGGTATCCATATCCTCCGAGTCCTCGCTTACTTCCTTACGCTGCGCCAGGTTATAGAGATCGGCCTGCATGCTTTCCTGCAGTATGCGGGCCTGTATACTGTACAGGATGTTCCGCGTGGGGAAGGCTGCCTGTTCGGTCTGTTCGCGAAGCAGCTTTATAAATTTTGCACGGCTGTCCTCTTCCAGTTCGTTCATGAACTTACCCTTGTAGAACATGGCGCGTATGAGCTGCAGTTCGTTCTTTTCGGCGGCAGCCTTGCTGAAAAGTTCCTGCGTTTTTTTATCGGCGTCGGCATACATACCCTTTTCTTCAAGGCTGTCGATCTTTACCCACAACGAATCGTACGGGCCGTTATCTTGTATTTTTTCCACAGGCAGGTTGTTTTGCTGAATACTCCGTATGCCCCAGGCCGCGGCCGGAACAATGATACAGAGCGCGCCGAAGGCGCGAAAATTTTTAAAAAAGGTCATTTTTGCCATCGCTGTTACTTTATCTTAATAGGGTTTTACACATATACCGGTACAAAGTTCAATTTTTTCGCGCGCCGGCCCCGGAATTTTGCTGTTTTTGTTATGAACCCCCGGAACCATTAATAACATATAGTATTTTTTAAAAAGATTATGGTTTTATTATATGGTATGTTAATTCTGTGTAAACTTTATGTGACGGGAATTTGTATTTTTACAGAAAAGCATTGTTTAAACAATTTGCAAATAGGTTATCAGACGATGAAAAAGTAAGAATGAAGGGGTTATTGAGTTATTAACACCGGCTTTGAACAGGCCTGTTCTTCATAAATAGCTCCGTTTTCTCTTCCGGGTGCCTGTCAAAAACCACCCTTAGATGTACGTCATAACTTTCCATAAGTTTCAACCCCGGCAACAGATTGTTCATATTCATAAACCATTTTAATGAATAACAAAATCGTTTTTTTGAAGGTTATTCACAGATTATTTACAACCTTTGAATAGTTTTTACACAGTGTACAAACAAATATGCATCATACCATGGAAAAGGAAAAGAAAATAGCTTTTGCCGCCGATCATGCAGGCTTCGAACTGAAAGAAAATATCATCCGTTTTCTGAAAGAAGAAGGATATACCATGCTGGAAGACTTCGGAACACACAGCAGTGAAAGCACCGATTATGCCGATTATGTGCATCCCCTGGCCGAAGCGGTTGCAAACCACCGTTTCGATTTTGGTATCGTAGTGTGCGGCAGCGGCAATGGTGTTAACATCACAGCCAACAAGCACGATGGTATACGCAGCGCGCTGTGCTGGGAACGCGAGATCGCCGAACTGGCACGCGCCCATAACAATGCCAACGTATGTGCACTGCCTGCCCGTTTTATTACGGAAGAACAGGCCCGCGAGATCGTATACGCCTTTCTGCACACGGCTTTTGAAGGTGGACGCCACGAACGCCGTATCGAAAAGATCGAACACTTTTAATCATTCCCTTATACTTTCATGAAGAAAATAAGTCTCTTGCTTTCTGCCTGCACGGTATCCGTGGCCGCTCTTTTTGCACAGGCCTCTCCCGATGCGGTTACGTTTGGTAATTCCATTACTTCGGGCGAACTGAAAAGTTATGTGTATAAACTGGCCGGCGAAGAGTTCGAAGGCCGGGAAACCGGTAAAATGGGCCAGAAAAAGTGTGCTGAATTCCTCCAGGACGAATTTGTACAGCTGGGACTGCCTCCGGTGATCGAGAACGTGGGCTACCTGCAGGTGTTTCCTTTAAAAGAGGAATATACAGGCACCGTGGCCATGGACATTAACAATGTGTCTTATGCGTTCATGAAGGACTTTTACTGCTTCAACAGCGTCAACGATCTCCGTCTCGACTTCAGTTCCCTGGTATTTGCCGGCTTCGGTATCAAAGAAGATGCCATGAAGTACAACGATTATAAGGACCTGGACGTAAAGGGTAAAATTGTACTCATACTGGAAGATGAACCGATCGATAAAGCAGGTATATCCCGCATTACAGGTACGGCACAGCTTTCTGAATGGACCTCTGACTTTAAGAAAAAAGTAGAGCTGGCACAGGAACTGGGCGCCGTGGCCGTGATCGAAATTGCCAAGAACCTTTCCAACGATGTGGAAAAATACGGGCACTGGCTCGAAAAACCGCGTACCATGCATGCCGGTGAAGAACGCCCGGATATCTACCCGGTGTTCTATATCTCCAAAGAGATGGCCTCTGCCCTGTTCACTTCCTATAATCCCAAATACACGTACGATTACCTGCGCGAGCAATACCGTAAAAAATCAAAGACCTTTTCTTTTGAATTCCCCGCCACAGGTAAGATCCTGGTAGAACGTAAGCGTACCCAGATCACCGGTGAGAACGTACTGGGCTATATTGAAGGTACCGACCTGAAAGATGAGCTGCTGATCATTACTGCACATTACGATCACCTGGGTAAACAGGGTAACGATATCTATTACGGAGCCGATGACGACGGCAGCGGTACAGCGGCCATACTGGAAATTGCCGAAGCTTTTGCACTGGCTAAAAAAGCCGGGAAGGGTCCGCGCCGCAGCATACTCATTATGCCGGTAAGCGGGGAAGAAAAAGGCCTGCTGGGTTCTGAATATTATGCGGAAAACCCGGTATTTCCCCTTGCTGAGACCGTATGCAACCTGAATATTGATATGATCGGCCGCATGGATAAGAACCATGAGAACGATACCAATTACGTATATATCATCGGCAGCGATAAGCTGAGCTCTGAACTGCATGCCGCCAATGAGAACAATAACAATGCATATACTAAAATAGACCTGGACTATACCTTTAATGACGAAAAGGACAAGAACCGTTTTTACTACCGCAGCGATCACTACAATTTTGCCAAGAACGGTATCCCGGTCATATTCTATTTTACCGGTGTGCACGCAGATTATCACAAACCTACCGATACCCCCGATAAACTGCATTACGGCAAAATGGAAACCATTACCCGCCTGGTATTCTATACCGCCTGGGACATAGCCAACCGCGACAAACGCCCGGTGGTGGACAGTAATAAGAAATGATCAGAGCGCAGGCGGATCCTTCTGCGTGTACCGCATTTTATGAATAGCCTGTACAGGCTGCCCGTGCATGAAGATCTGCACGGGTTTTTTATTGCTGAACTGTACGTAGCGGTCCTGGTTGGGATAATTAGGATCGTAAATGCGTATTTTTATATGTTCATTTTCAACGGAATATCCCGTGGCCAGTACCTGGTGATTTTCGCCCAGGCGATCGGGATTCCAGGAACGAAGGAGAATAAGCGTAAAGGGTACCGGAGTTCCTGCATCCAGTCCGGCAAGTATATGCTGCAGCTGTTCTGTACTGTGGGCTTCCCGCGTTTTTTTACCGCACCAGGGATGCTGCAGCCGGTAATACTGAGCTACATCAGGAGCCGTAAAACTGTCAAAAAGCCGTTGTACCAGGTAGCGGAAAAGCGGGTCGGAATCATCGGTTTTCAATGTCTGTATGCGTGGAACAGGCTGTGTGGCCAGGTACAGATCGAGTGCCGAAAATACCATACCGCCGCAGAGTCCGCGTTCACTTTTACCCCATCGGGCATAGGGAAAAAGTGGTATTGTATACCGGTAGGCAGGGAAACAGGAATTAGAGAAATTCCACCCGTGAATGCTTGGACTGAAGCGGGTTTCAGGCATTTAACAGGCTGTTAAAATGTTGTTATATAACAGGTTAAACTTGACATGCATGGTATTAAGCCCTTCCTTTGTGAAACTTTTGGCACGGTTTTAGTTGAAAGATGTGTCTTACCAACCATAAAATTAAGAATTATGAATACACTACTGTATTTAATGTTTGCTACAATGCCTTTCTCCCCCAACCAGGATGCATTGCAGACCTATTACGGTAAAGCAACATGGTATGGAGAAGTATTACAGGGAAATTATACCGCCAGCGGTGAAATTTTCGATTGTAACAAATTTACAGCGGCGCACAAGTTCCTTCCCATGGGTACCATCGCCAAAGTTACCAATCTGCGTAACAACAAGAGCCTGGTAGTTAAGATCAACGATCGTCTGCCGGTTACTTCTTCCCCTTTTATCGATCTCAGCAAGGCATCGGCCCGGGAACTGGGTTTCCTGAAAATGGGCCGTACCGACATCAAGCTGGAGGTACTCGAAACCCCGCAATCGCGTAAGGCGCGGCTGGCTATGTTTTTACCGGGCGACCGTAAAAAGCAGAAAAAGGGATAGCGAAACGTTTGTTTTCATCAGCGGCTTTTTGAAATGCCGTAGCCCATACCGAACTGCACACTGCTGTTGTTCAGGAAGGGCAGGAATGTGCTTTCCTGCGGACTTCCGGGCATAAGCGTAATGCGGGTATAGTGTGTGGCTTTGGTGATCTGTGGCTCAAAAGCAAAAAAGAAGGCCAGGCGGCGCTCCGGCGAAGTGTGGTAGTTATAGTTGATCCGCAGGCTGGCAAAAAGCTGGAAAAAGCTCATTTCATCGCGTACGTAGTTCAGCACCTGTATCTCTTCTCCGGATGCATTCATGATAAAGGTATTTACCGCATTCTGGCTGCCGGCCAGGAAAACGGGCAGCAGTGAAAAGGCAGCGCTGAAGGAATGCCGGCTGTTAATTTCGGCCCGGGCCTCCAGTCCGGCAGGTAATTTTATACAGAAACCGCTGCCCCAGTTGTTAAAACCCTGCCTGTAGGTATAATCGCCTTCCCTGTATTGCAGCAGATGCCGGTGATTGATGCTGCTGTACACGATACCGGTATGAAAATAGAGTACTTCCTTCAGTTGCCGGTGGTAACGGAAACCGAGAAATGCACTTTCGGCCGGCCGGCTTTTTATCTGTACGCTGCCATCCGGCGTGGAGAAACTGTAGCGGGTATTGGGCGTAATACTGAAACCAAATTCCGGCTGAAATATATCTTTCTGTGCAAATACGGAAGCACAGAAAATAAGCATAATGGATGTATATACGAATACTTTTTTCAACGGAAGGAGAGAAGCTTAAGGATTTCTCTGTTCCATATAACGTATTAAGTATTTGCCCAGTATATCAAATTCGAGATTTACCTTCTGTCCCTGCTTCAGGTAACGGAAAACGGTATTTTCGTAGGTATATGGAATGATCTCTATACTAAAAAATCCCTTCTCGCTTTTTACCACCGTAAGGCTGGTGCCGTTTACGGTGATACTGCCTTTGGGAACGGTAATGTATTCAGGTTCCGTGGCCTCGTAACGGATCACAAATTCCCAGCTGCCGTTGCGGTCGGTAATGCTTTCGCAGGTACCGGTAGTATCTACATGGCCCTGTACAAAATGTCCGTCCAGGCGTCCGTCAGCACGCATACAGCGCTCCAGGTTCACAAAATCGCCTTCTTTCCATTCGGCCAGGCTGGTACGCTGCAGGGTTTCCTGTATAGCGGTTACGCTGTACCAGTCTTCTCCCAGGGCGTCCACGGTAAGGCATACGCCGTTGTGCGATATGCTCTGGTCTATCTTCAGTTCGGGCTGTATGGAAGCTTTCAGTACAAAAGTACGGTTGGTACCTTCGTTGCGTATAGCGGTGATCTGCGCCAGTGTTTCTACAATTCCGGTGAACATGGCGTTTAGAATTTGGCGTTGCCCGGTGTGCGCGGGCTCAGGATCACGTCGCGGATATTACCCATACCGGTCACAAACAGCATCATACGTTCAAAACCGAGTCCGAACCCGCTGTGCGGTGCCGTTCCGAACTTACGCAGTTCCAGGTACCACCACAGGTCTTCCTCGTGTATGCCCTGGTCTTTTACACGTTCCAGCAGTTTATCGTAACGTTCCTCACGCTGGCTGCCGCCTACCACTTCGCCGATACCCGGGAACAGGATGTCCATGGCACGTACGGTCTTTCCGTCTTCGTTTAAGCGCATGTAAAAGGCCTTGATGGACTTGGGGTAGTCTGTAACGATCACAGGCGATTTAAAGTGCTTTTCTACGAGAAAACGCTCATGTTCGCTCTGCAGGTCCAGTCCCCAGGAAACCGGGAACTCAAATGTATGCCCGCTTTGTTCCAGTATAGTAATGGCCTCGGTATAGGTAATGCGTTTAAAAGCGTTGTTGATCACGAATTCCATGCGCGACAGCAGTTCGTTGTCGTACATTTTGTTCAGGAAGGCCAGGTCATCGGCACAGTTTTCATAGATGTATTTCACACAGTAGCGCAGGAAATCCTCGGCCAGGTCCATGTTCTCTTCCAGCTCGTTAAAGGCCACTTCGGGTTCTATCATCCAGAATTCGGCCAGGTGGCGTGCGGTATTGCTGTTCTCGGCACGGAAGGTAGGCCCGAAGGTGTACACACGGCTCAGGGCCATGGCACCGGTCTCGGCCTGCAGCTGTCCGGAAACGGTCAGGTTCGATTCGGAACCGAAAAAGTCCTGGGTAAAATCCACAGCGCCTTCTTCGTTCAGCGGCGGATTCTGTGCAGGCAGCGTGCTTACACGGAACATTTCGCCGGCGCCTTCGGCATCACTGGCCGTAATAATGGGCGTGTGCAGGTAAAAGAAGCCGTTGTCGTTGAAGTATTTGTGAATGGCAAAAGCCAGGTTGTGACGTATGCGGAACACCGCGCCGAAGGTATTGGTACGTGGACGCAGGTGAGCGATCTCGCGCAGGAATTCCAGGGTATGTCCTTTTTTCTGCAGCGGGAAGGTTTCCGGGTCGGCCTCACCGTAAATTTGGATCTGTGCGGCCTGCATCTCTACGTTCTGTCCGGCGCCGGGACTTTCTACCAGGGTGCCCGTAACCGCCAGGCAGGCCCCGGTGCTGATGCGTTTCAGCAGGTCTTCGCCGATCTTTTCAATATCGGCAACCACCTGTATGCTGTCAAAACAGGATCCGTCATTCAGGGCAATAAAATTTACATTCTTACTTCCTCTTTTTGTCTTTACCCAGCCTTTAAGCGTTAAAACGGTGCCGGGAGCGCCGTCTTTCAAAACCTGTTTGATCTGCACAGATGCCATAATTGTGATATCGATTACTTAATTTTTTTGCAAGTATACGTTACTTTTCCTGAGATTTTAGGGGCAGCGTTTATTCCGCCGTCATCTTTTACCTGTATAGCCATGCTGGTACTGGATGTATTTACCAGTCCCGTTTCGCGGGAGATCTGCATGGTTCCGGAATGTTCCCCGCTGAAAGTGGCCTGTCCGGCGCTGTTCTCTTTACTTTTAATGGTCCCTTTAAAGTCTACAATAACTTCATTATCATTAATTTCCTTAACGGTATAGGTGTTCTGCCATTCCATGTGGTTCTCCGTACCCGACGTGTAATTCCGTTCATAGCTGTCGCCCGTACGTATAGGCTTTTGGGGCAGTACGGCAAACAGGGTGGTAAAATCGTCTTCCAGGGCGTCTTTCGATTCGGCCACGGTATCTATACCGATCGATTTTATCACGTCCGTTTTGGTGTTCATCAGTACATCGCCCAGGTTATTTACCCGAACGGCATAGGGTTTTTTCAGGAACTTGCTGAAAATGTAGGAGAAAGAGATGTATGAACCCTTATTTTCCTCCGGCTTTTCGCTGTTGTACACAAAACCCTGTACCAGGCCCTTGTTGCTTTTGGGCAGCACTTCCATGCGTACGCTTTTCAGGTAACCGGTAAACAGGTACTGGCTGTCGGGCAGTACAGAATCTACGTGGAACACATGGTTCAGGTTTATAAGCTGTGTATAGGTTATTTCCTGGTTATAGATGGTCATGGAAGCGGTCTGTTCCGCGGCGGTCGATACTTCGTATTCCTGGCCGGGCTGCAGGTTCATGCGCAGGGAAACCGGCTTTTCACCGCATGCGCTCAGCAGCAGGGTAGCCGTCAGTACGTAAAACAGGTTCCTTTTCATCTGTGTCTGTTTAGGGATATTCAGCTGCAAAGGTATTAGTTTATAAGCAATTCAATCTATTATTTAATTTGAACTTTTGGCGCCTTTATACGTACATTTGTAAGTATTCGTTAATTTTTACGTTATACTTCATATATGCAGGCTTATAACGAACTTATCGGCAAATTAAATGCGTTCATCCGCAAATATTATAAAAACCAGTTATTACGGGGTTCTATCTACACCGTGGGCCTGGGCCTTACACTCTGGCTTTCGGTAAGTGTACTGGAGTATTTCGGGAGTTTCGGTACGGTAGTGCGTACCATCCTGTTTTTCTCCTTTGCACTGGCTTTCCTGGCCATACTGGTCAAATATATCTTTATTCCGCTTTCGGGGCTCTTCCGCCTGGGTAAAACACTCAGTCACGAGCAGGCGGCGGCCATTATCGGTACACACTTTGCCCCGGTAAAAGATAAACTACTCAATACCCTGCAGCTGAAAAAAAGTCTCGATCTGCAGGCAGATAACAGTCTGCTCATGGCTACCATCGAACAGCGCACGGCCGAACTGCGCCCCGTCCCTTTTACCCGTGCCATAGATTATTCGCTCAACCGCCGTTACCTGCGCTGGGCCGTTATCCCGGTCATTATTACCTTTCTGCTGCTTTTCCTGGCGCCCTCGGTACTTACCAAAAGTACAGAACGCCTGGTACTCTTCGGAAGGGAATTTAAACCCGAAGCTCCCTTTGCTTTTCGTATACTCAACACCGATCTCGAAGCAGAAGAGAATGCCGATCTGGAAGTGGAACTGAAGACCGAAGGTCCCGTTGTTCCTGCCGATGTGTATGTAGAGTCGGAAGGCGCGCAGTTCCGCATGCGCACGGGTGAGAACGGAAAGTTCGTATATACATTCAAGAATGTACGTAAGAATTTTACTTTCCGCTTTTTTGCCGATGGATTTTACAGCGACCCGTACCAAGTACGTGTGAATCCGCGTGCAGCCGTGACCGGATTTAAAATTAAAGCCGAATACCCTGCCTACCTGAACCGTAGCCCCGAAGAGTTCAACGGTACAGGCGATCTGCTGGTGCCCGAAGGAACGGTACTTTCCTGGTTCATGTATACCAAAAATACACAGAAGGTCTGGGTAAAAACCTCGGCCGACAGTGTAATGGTGCTCTCCGGCGGACCCTCCTTTAACTTCCGCCGCCGCGTAAACAATACCCTGCCATACGCCATTCTGCCCCTGCACAGCGGTATCAGTAACCGCGATACGCTTAAGTATACCATTTCCGTTGTTAAAGATCAGTTCCCGGCCATCGACGTGCAGGAACGTGCCGACAGCGTGGTGAGCACTATGTTCTATTTCCTGGGCAATGTGCAGGACGATTACGGTTTCCGCGGCCTGATATTCCACTATGGCATTACTTCGGGAGAAGGAGAGCCGGCCCGTTATGAAAGCAAAGCCATTGGTCTGCAGAGCGGATCGCTGAAACAGGCGTTCCTGTATGCGTTCAACTTTCGTGAACTTGACCCGAAACCCGGCGATAAAGTGCATTACTATTTCAGCATTTCGGATAACGACGGCATAAATGGCAGCAAGACCACCAAAAGCGCAAAACGCATCTATAAAATTCCAACCAAGGAAGAACTGCGCAAACAGAATTCCGAAGCCTCACAATCGGTGAAGAACAGTCTGACCGAAAGTGTGAAAGAAGCCCGCGAATTGCAGCGCGATGCCGAAAAGCTGAACAAACAGCTGCTGGAAAAGCGCAATATGGACTGGCAGGATAAAAAACGTATCGAAGACCTGCTGAAGAAACAGAAAGAACTGGAGAAAAAGATCGAGGACCTGAAAAAGGAGAACGAGATCAATAACTTTAAGAAGGATCAGTTTACCGAAAAATCGGAAGAGGAACGCCTCAAAGAAGAACAGCTGCAAAAGCTGATGGACGAACTGATGAGCGACGAGTTCAAAGAGCTGATGAAAAAGCTGGAAGAACTGAATAAGACCGAAGATCCTAAAAAAGCCCAGGAGAAACTGCAGGACATGAAATTCAATTCCGAAGACCTGCAGAAACAGCTGGAGCGTACCCTGGAACTGTACAAGCAAATGGAACTGGAACAGCTGATGAAGGAAACCGTGGAGCAGCTGAACGAACTGGCCGAAAAGCAAAAAGAACTGGCTAAAGAAACCGAAAAGACCAAAGGGAACGACCCGGTGAAAAAGGAAGAGCTGCAGAAAAAACAGGAAGAGATCAATAAGGAATTCGAGGATGTACGTAAGCAGCTGGACGATATCGAAAAGAAAAATTCAGAGCTGGAAAAGCCGAACGAAGAGATAAAAAATACCGATCAGCAGGAACAGAATATCCAGCAGGAGCAGCAGAACAGTCAGCAGAATATGGAAAAGGGGCAGAATAAAAAAGCCTCCGAATCGCAGCAGAATGCCGGCGACCAGATGCAGCAGCTGAGCAACAGTCTGCAGCAGCAGCAACAGGAGATGGAAGACAATAACCAGGAAGAAGACCTGGAGAGCATGCGTCGTCTGCTGGATAATCTGCTGAAGCTTTCTTTCCAGCAGGAGAACCTGATCGCTGACCTGGGTAAGGTAAATATGGACAGTCCGGCCTACAAGGAAATTACCCGCAAACAACGTAAATTGCAGGACGATGCCCGCGTGATCGAGGACAGCCTTTTTGCACTGAGCAAACGCCAGGTAAACCTGAGCGGTATGATCAACAAAGAGATTGCCACGGTAAAACGGGGTATGAGCGATGCGGTTTCTTTCCTGGCCGAGCGTCGCGTTCCCAATGCCTCCACGCAGCAACAGTATGCCATGGCGTCTATCAATAACCTGGCGCTGATGCTCTCGGAGAGTATCGAGAATTCCCAGCAGCAGATGATGATGAAAAAGGGGGGAAGCAGTATGGGCAATAAGGCCTGTAAAAAACCCGGTCAGGGCAATCCCTCTTCGTCAGAACAAATGAAACAGATGCAGCAGATGCAACAAAAACTGGGCGAGCAGATGCAGAAGATGGCCCAGCAGATGAGCAAACAGCAGAAAGAAGGCCAGCAGCAGAAGCCGGGCGGACAATCGGGCCAGGGTCAGGATGGCCAGCCCAAACCGGGGGAACGGAACAGCATGAACGGACAAAACAGCAAAGAATTTGCCCAGATGGCCCAGCAGCAGGAACAACTGCGCAAGATGTTGCAGGAGCTGGCTGAAAAAACGGCCGACCCGGACCAGAAACGCATGATGCAGGAACTGGCTAAGAGAATGGAGGAGAACGAAACGGATTTTTACAACAAGAAGATATCTTCGGAGACCATGCGTCGCCAGAACGAAATATACTCCCGCATGCTCGAAAGTGAAAAAGCATTACGCGAGCAGGACGAGGATGAACAGCGGGAGAGCAATTCGGCCGATGATCTGATCCCGGACAATATCGAGAAGTACCTGGAGTGGAAAAAACTGCAGGAGGGCATGAAGGATGTTTTACGTACGGTGCCTGCCGATTTTGTGCCGTATTATCGTCAGAAAGTGCAGTCCTACTTTAACAAATCTTCAATTTAATGCAACCTGAGCGTGTTTTTTACGTATTATACTGGGTTGCAAATCTGTTAAATGGATAATAACGTTTTTATGCCCTCGTCTCTGGTGAATAGAATAGTATTTCCCGCCGAAATTCAGAATGTCGGAAAAGTGGAGTCTTTCATTCAGGAATCACTTCCCGACATCCGTACCCGCGAAGAAGAATTCGGCCGTATACTTATTGCGCTTACCGAAGCGGTGAATAATGCCATCCAACACGGGTCCAAATGTGATCCGGGCAAAGAAGTTGAAATTGAATACGCCAT
The DNA here is from genome assembly GCA_052437175.1 of Flavobacteriales bacterium. GTDB lineage: Bacteria > Bacteroidota > Bacteroidia > CAIKAF01 > CAIKAF01 > JACVCJ01. Next base: position 163,978 of record JBQVOK010000003.1, on the reverse strand, counting down.
CGACGGCGATGTACATACCTTTTCTGTAAAAGATTCCGGAACGGGTTTCGATCCGGACGAACTGCCGGACCCGACCGATCCTTTTTTCATCGATCAGCCGAATGGCCGTGGTGTTTTCCTGATGCGCCGCCTGGCAGACGATATCGCTTTCAAGGATGGCGGAAGATGCGTAGATTTGCACTTCCGATCTGTACATCCTGCACGATGAAAAAAAATGCACTTACATTTCACAGCGCTGATATTTCCATTCCGCTGAAGGAAAGGACACGACTAAAAAACTGGCTGCAGAACCTGGCAAAGGCACATGGTTATGCCGTGCAGGAACTGCGCTATATTTTCTGTTCGGATGATTTCCTGCTGGAAATAAACCGAAGCTCCCTCGATCACGATTATTATACGGATATCATCACATTCGATCTCCGGGAAAACACAAAGAGTAAAAAGATCGTAGGGGAGATCTACATCAGTGTGGACCGGGTGCGTGAAAATGCATCCGATTTTGGTGTTTCTTTTTCCACGGAAATGAGAAGAGTACTGGCGCATGGAATTCTGCACCTGGTGGGTTTTAAAGACAAAAGCCCGGAGCAGGAAGCGGAAATGCGCCGCGAAGAAGATAAAGCATTAAACACATTTTAATATGGAGTGGATTACCATTGTACTTATTGTCTGCGGACTTGTCTGCGTTTTACTGGGTATGGCCGGTTCGGTACTTCCTGTGTTACCGGGTCCGCCGATCAGTATGGCCGGACTGGTTATGTTGCACTATTCGGGTCCGACATTTTCACTGGGCTGGTTTGGCTGGACGCTTGCCATTTTGCTTACGCTGATCGGCATTGTGGTCGATTATGTGATTCCCTCGGCAACGGTTAAGATGTTCGGAGGGACAAAGGCCGGAGCAACGGGTGCGGGTATTGGTCAGATCATCGGTTTATACTGGGGACTCTGGGGAAGTATTATCGGTTCTTTTGCCGGAACCTTTGCAGGGGAATCTGTAAAAAAACAAGGCTGGAAACAATCGCTGAAATCGTCGGTGGGTAGCACCATCGGCTTTGTGGTGAGCGCACTGATCAAGCTTTTCATTACCTTTGTACACTTAATAATCTTTATCGTGGTTTTCTTTATGGGTTTGTAATGTTCCACGTGAAACATTATGTGAAATACGAAAGGAAATTGTTCCACGTGAAACAATGATATATGTTTTCTGAATTTGATATAATCGTAGTGGGTGCCGGGCATGCGGGAAACGAAGCCGCAGCCGCAGCCGCAAACATGGGCTCCAAAGTGCTCCTGGTGACCATGGATATGACCAAAATAGGCCAAATGTCCTGTAATCCCGCCATGGGTGGCGTAGCAAAAGGCCAGATCGTGCGTGAAATTGACGCCCTGGGCGGACTTTCCGGGATCGTGAGCGATAAAACGGCCATTCAATTCCGTATGCTGAACCGCTCCAAAGGTCCGGCCATGTGGAGTCCGCGTACGCAGAATGACCGTGCGCGCTTTGCCGAAGAGTGGAGAATGCAGCTGGAGGCAATCCCAAACCTGTATTTCTGGCAGGATTCTGTAGTGGAACTCCTCGTAAAAGATAAAAGAGTATACGGCGTAATCACTTCCATGGGACAACAGTTCCATGCCAAAGCTGTAGTACTTACCAATGGAACCTTCCTCAATGGCATTATCCATATCGGGGAAAAACAACTCAAAGGCGGCAGGGCAGGAGAGAAGGCCTCTTATGGACTCACGGCCCAGCTGGAAGCCCTCGGGTTTGAATCGGGCCGTATGAAGACCGGTACACCTCCGCGCCTGGACGGCCGTTCTCTGAATTATGCCGCCATGACTGAACAGGAAGGTGATCCGGATCCTTCCCGTTTCTCGTATATGCATACGCCTCCGCTGGAAAACCAGATGAGCTGCTATATAACCTATACCAGCCAGGAAGTACACGATGTGCTGAAGACCGGCTTTGAAAAATCGCCCATGTTCAATGGCCGTATACAGGGTCTGGGCCCCCGGTATTGTCCTTCTATCGAAGATAAGATCAATCGCTTTTCGGATAAAGACAGTCACCAGCTCTTTGTGGAACCCGAAGGCCGTAATACCGTGGAGATCTATGTGAACGGATTCTCTTCCAGCCTGCCCGAAGAGGTACAGTATAAAGCCCTGCGTAAGATCGTGGGCTTTGAAAATGCTGTGATGTTCCGACCCGGTTATGCCATCGAGTACGACTATTTTCCGCCCGTGCAGCTGCGCCATACCCTGGAGACGAAACTGGTGGAGAATCTCTATTTTGCCGGACAGATAAACGGAACCACAGGCTATGAAGAAGCAGCCTGCCAGGGTCTCATGGCCGGGATTAATGCCCACCTGAAAGGGAAAGAAGAACAACCCCTGGTGCTGGGCCGGGAAGAAGCCTATATCGGTGTGCTTATCGATGACCTCATCAATAAAGGTACCGAAGAACCCTATCGTATGTTCACCTCAAGGGCGGAATACCGCATTCTGCTTCGCCAGGACAATGCTGATTTTAGACTTACCGAAAAGGGTAGGGCTGTAGGCCTTGTAAAAGATGACCGTTACGCTGTTTTTACAGAGCGAAAAGCCATGGTAGAACGCCTGCGCAAAAATATTGTGCAGTACAGCGTTTCGCCGGAACAGCTGAATGCGTACCTGGAGTCGAAAGGTTCTATGCCCCTGCGTCAGAAAGTGAAGCTGGACTCGGTACTGTCGCGCCCCAACGTATTCCTGGAAGAAATAATGGGCCTGGATACGATAGCGACCGACCTGGCTGAAGGCCTGGAACGGCCCCTGTATAAAGATGAAACGGAGCTGGCCGAGACCCTTATTAAATACGAAGGCTATATACAACGGGAGCGCGAAATGGCCGAGAAAATGCAACGCCTGGAGTATGTAAAACTGGATTCGGCCTTCGATTATCACGGCCTGCCATCCTTGTCGATGGAAGCCCGGGAAAAACTCAGCCGCATCCGGCCGGAAAACCTAGGTCAGGCCAGCCGCATCAGCGGGGTATCACCTGCAGATATTTCGGTTTTGCTCATTAAATTGGGACGCTAAACGTATATTCATTACCTTTAAGATATGAAACTGTACAGACTTTTTTTGATGGTTGCCGCAGGCGGTATGCTTGTTTCCTGCGGATCGAAAGCTCCGCTGAAACCGGCCCCGGCCGCCTTTTCTCTCTTTGAGACCGTACTGAAAGATTCCGCAGGCCTGGTGCGTGGTGCCGACCTGGGCGATGACCCTGATGTGGTGCGCCAGATGGAATACGATTCGGCCCTGGTGGTGAGTAATAAGTATGCACTGATCTACGACTATAAATTACCGGAGGAACGTGCCCTGAACCTCAAATATACCTTTGGGGGCAATGCCCTGCAGAAGATCGAAATGGACGTGTTCCTGGCCAGCGAAGGTCAGGCGGATACGCTTACGCAGGATTTCAAAAAATATTATTCCAAAAAATTCGGAGAGCCCCAGCAACAGATGGGCGTGTATGTATGGATGGGTCCTTCGCAGACCGGCAGTAATGCCGTGATCGAAATGAAGGACGAATCGGCCGAATACGGCTATGGTAAACTCAATATTACCATCTACCCCAAAGATTTTCAGTCTAAACCCCTTTAAGGCATGTTGCCTGTGATCCGTAACCTGCAGGTCTGGAAAAAGGACCGGGCACTTACGCCGGCGCTTACCCTGGACCCTGAACCTGGCCGTGTATACTGCCTGGTGTCGGAGAGCGGTGCGGGCAAATCACTCCTTATGCAGGCAATGGCGGGCATCCTTCCGCCGGGTTTGCATGCAAGTGGTTCTGTACTCCCGGCCCCGGTTCCCGGAAAGAATACCGTATACGTTTTCCAGGACGCGTCCGCAGCCCTGAACCCGGTATTACGTGTGGATAAGCTGCTGCACGAAACCTGGGATTTACATCATGCCGGAAAAAGTAAGGAGGAGAGGGACCAGCGTATCCGGAGAGACCTGGAAGAACTGCAGCTGGATCCTTCCGTGCTGAAAAAACAGTTTTTTGAACTTTCGGGTGGACAAAAACAACGGATCCATGTTTTGCTCGGACTTTTATGCGAAGCGGATCTTTTATTGCTCGATGAGGTGACTTCGGCACTCGACCCTGTCAATGCCCGGCTTTTACTTAACATAATTACGCGCCATTCTTCCGAAAAAAAACGGACAGTATTGCTGGCAGGTCACGATATTCAGCTCTTGCGTGATTTTGATATTTCATTTATATATCTATCTGATATAGAAAAAAATAACGCTTCTTTTTTTGATAATACTAAAAAAAATGACCTTATATCAAAAGGTACAGTAGATTACCCTCTTATTTCAGCAAAAAACATTCATTTTTCCTATTCTTCCTGGGAACCGGTGCTCCGGAACCTGGATCTGGACATTCATCCCGGAGAGTATATCCGGGTGACCGGCGAAAGTGGCAGCGGAAAGTCGACCCTGGCCGCTTTGTTGTCGGCACAACTAAAAGTTACACGTGGAACAATTTTGTATCCGGACCTCGATCCGCTTTTTACCCGGGAACAGATGCCGGCTTTCCTGCAACTGATCTTCCAGGATGGTTTCAGTACCCTGCCGCCATTTATGCCGGTGTGGCGTATACTGACCGAAGGCGCGTATTACCTGGGGAAAGTAAAAACGGCACAACGTAAAGTTCTGGCTGCGGCCTGGCTGCAGAAAATGGGTCTGCCGGCAGATGCGCTTAACCGCCGCGCACATGAACTGAGCGGGGGACAGCGGCAACGGATCGGTGTGGCCAGGGCCCTGGCCTGTGAACCCCGTGTGCTGCTTTGCGATGAAATTACGGCCAACCTGGACCGGGAAACGGCCCGCAGTGTGCTTCGGGTCATTTACGAACAAAGCCGGGCAAACGGAATGGCCGTAGTGTATTTTACCCATCAGCCCGATATTTTTCCTTTTAGCTTCGATGCCTGCTATCACCTGGGGGAAGCGGGCCTGCAGCGCGTTGGTTTATAACATCTGTTCCAGTTCTCCGGCAATTGTACGGTCGTTCATGAGGCGGGGCACTTTGTTTTGTCCGCCCAGTTTTCCCTTGCTTTTCATGTACCCGATAAAACTGTTCCGCGGCAGGGCCCGTATAACGGCCTTCTGGAGAATATTGCCTGCGATCAGGTCTTCGTAGTAGATGTTCCGGCGTCGCATTTCTGCGTCCAGTTCATCACGAAAATGTTGTATATCATCGGGTTCCTTTGTAAATTCTATGAACCATTCGTGGTAAGGCAGCTCATTTTCCACCTGGATTTTCGGTGCCACGTGGAACTCAAAAATTTCGGCACCGGTCTGTGCGCAGGCATGGGCCATGGCGGCGTCTACCTCTTCGGAGATCACGTGTTCGCCGAAGGCGGAAATAAAATGTTTAATGCGGCCGGTAACCACAATGCGGTAGGGGTCTTTCGACACAAATTTTACGGTGTCGCCGATGCTGTAGCCCCAGAGGCCGGCATTGGTATTGAGTATAAGCGCGTAATTTACATTCAGCTCTACGTCTTTTAGCGGTATGCGTTCGGGGTTCTCGCTGAAATACGTATCTGTGCTCACAAATTCGTAAAAGATGCCGTTATTGGTAAGCAGCAGCATACCCGGCTCCTGTTGTGTGTCCTGGTAGGCGATGAAGCCTTCGGAAGCGGGATAGGTCTCTATGCTGGGCACCTGTTTGCCGATCAGGCTGTAAATTTTGGCTTTATACGGCTCAAAATTCACGCCGCCATACACGAATATGCTGAAGTGGGGAAAAACCTCCAGGATGGTCTCTTTTCCCGTTTTTTCGAGTACTTTTTCGAAATACATCTGCACCCAGGCAGGAATACCACTGATCAGGCGCATGTCCAGCGGTATGGTTTCATCGGCAATGGCCTCTACTTTTACTTCCCAGTCCTCGATGATATTGGTTTTCCAGCTTGGCACCTGGTTGCGTTTAAGCCAGCCGGGTACCAGGTGGTTCACAATACCGGAAAGGCGGCCGATAAAGATGCCGTTCACCATTTTGAGCTTGGGACTGCCCGAAAGAAAAATGAGTTTACCGTTGAGCACGTCGGCACTGCCGCTGTCGGCCAGGTAGCAGAAAACGCCCTGCATGGCCGAGCGTACGTGGTAGGGGGCGCTGGCTTTGGTAATGGGTATCAGTTTAACGCCCGAAGTGGTGCCGGAGGTTTTGGCCAGGAATTTGGGTTTACCGGGCCAGAGTACATTGGGTTCGCCGGCTGCGGCGCGGTCTATATATTGTTTCAGGATCTCGTAATCGCCAACGGGCACATACCGTTTAAAGTCCTCGTAGCGGTGTATGCGTTCGAAACGGTGGTCTTTTCCGAATTCGGTGCTGCGCGCCGTACGGATGAGGTTGCGGAAGATGTTCTCCTGGTTCCTTAGGGCCCGGCGGGCATCGCGGCGTATACCTTTAACCACGAAGCGGGCGTACATAAGTCCCAGTGCTGATTTTAACGACATTTTTAAAAGCTGATATGGTTTTCGGGGTCTGTGGGTCCGTTGTTGTGCCAGAGTTCGAAATAGAGTATACGTTCGCCTTTCTGGTCGGGTTTACATTGGGCTATGGCTTCACCGGCACGCACCACATCGCCTGCCTTGTGCAGCAGGGCTGCATTGTTGCGGTAGATGGAGATAAAACGGTTGGGGTGAATAATGATCATAAAGTAATCGGCATAGGGCGACCAGCCTTCATACAGCACTACGCCGTCTGAAACCGATTTTACCGGGTCTTCGCCGTTCTGACGGATTCGTATTCCGTATTTTCCGAGCGGAATGTTTGCCTTGTCTAAAATAGTTCCGCGTACAGGGCTGAAAAAGAAAATCTTATCCTTTTTTTCCGATTTTTCTACCTTGAATTTCCGTTCTTCGTAAAGTTCCCGGCGCAGGGTGGAATCTTCGGGGCTTTTGGCGTCCTGTATCTGTTGGTAGTTCCGCGTGGAATCCTTCATGGCCTGCAGGGAACGTACGGGTGGTCTGCCGTCGATTATGGCCTTGATATTGTACAGGAACAGGTCTTTTTCCTGCATGGCGGTTTCCAGGGAATCGGTCCGCTTGCTCAGTTCCAGGGCCTGCTTGCGGATGCTTACATCGGCATAGCCCGGGATATACTCGCGCAGGGGCGTGTAGGCGATCACCACGGTGGTGATGAAAATAAGCAGCAGGGCCACCATACCGCCCGCTACAAATACGTTCATACGCGAGAGCCTGAAAGAGGCCAGCTCTTCGAATGTACTTTCGTTTACAATTTTAAAACGATATTTGTACATGAAGCGCTTAAAAAGCTTTTTGCGTATGATCCTAAATCTGTTCATCCGAAACACAAAAATAGCGAATCTCTTTCTGAAAAAGAGGCCCCCGCTTGCTATTGCCTTTACAATGCTGCTTATGAACGGTTTACAGGCACAGGTAGCCCCCATGCCACGGCAGGACCCGCAGTTTGTCTTCGAGGTGAACCCCCTGCGCAATACCTATATCAACCCGCAGCTTAGCAGCAATATCAACCCGAAATTCAACAGTACCCTGAATCCGAATTTCAATACGCGCATCCATCCCAGCAGCAATCCTTCTATCAACCCCTCGTTCGAGCCCTCGCTCAACCCCGATATAAACCCGGATATCAGTCCGCGCTATAACACCCGGCTGGACCCGAGATACGGTGCCCGTCCGGCCTTTTTTATCTACACCACAGCTGCGGAGCCCGACGGTTATGCCATGATGGCCATCGAAGGGAAACTGTACCTGTATTTTGATATAAACATGGCGTATAAGGGCATTTTTGTGTACAATTCGGAGGGCGGTTACAACCTCTTCGGCGAAGACCTGCAGTTTACCGAACAATACCTTACGCCCAACAGCCAGGGTAACTTTAACATCTTTAATATGAGCCAGGAATGGCTGGGCTTTACCGCACCCTGATTTTTTAACGAAATCTTTGCGCCGGGTTCTGTTCCGGCTTAATACCTTTGTGCCGCGTTTGGTCCGACAGACTTTTATTTTACAGGGACGATACATCTATTACGGGTTATGAAACAAGCCACGGATACCTCTTTACCGGATCCTTCAGCAGATCTGGCACAAAAAACCGTTTACGCCATTCTTTTTTCCATCAGCTTCAGCCACATGCTGAACGATATGATGCAGTCGGTGATACCTTCGGTATACCCTATGATCAAGGATAAGTACCAGCTTTCGTTCACACAGATCGGGCTTATTACGTTTGCTTTTCAGCTTACGGCCTCGTTGCTGCAGCCATTTGTGGGCATTTATACCGACCGGCGTCCGCAGCCTTATTCCTTTGTCATCGGTATGTTCTTCAGCCTGGCGGGCATCATCCTGCTTTCACAGGCGTCGGGGTTTTATTCCATATTGCTGGCGGTAAGCTGTGTAGGCGTGGGCTCTTCGGTTTTTCACCCCGAATCCTCCAAAGTGGCCTATTATGCGTCCGGCGGGCGCCGCGGACTGGCCCAGTCCATCTTTCAGCTGGGCGGTAATTTCGGGTCGGCCATCGGGCCATTGCTGGTGGCGGCCATCGTGGTGCCGCGCGGACAGTATTACATCCTCTGGTTCATGCTGGCGGCCTTTATGGGCATTTTTGTACTGTCGAGGGTCGGGGTGTGGTACCGCGGTTTCCTGAGCCAGGCGCACAGTCGTAAGAAGATCGTGGAACAAAACGGGCTGTCGCGCAGAACGGTGGTCGTTTCCGTGGTGATCCTCCTGGTGCTTATTTTCTCCAAGTATTTTTACATGGCGGGCATCACCAGCTATTTTACCTTTTACCTGATCGAAAAATTCAGCCTTTCCGTACAGCAGTCGCAGCTGTACCTCTTCCTCTTCCTGATCTCCGTGGCGGCGGGCACACTCATCGGCGGGCCGCTGGGCGACCGTTTCGGGCGCAAGATCATCATCTGGGCATCCATCCTGGGTGCGGCACCGTTTACGCTGTTGCTGCCCTATGCCGATCTGTTCTGGACGGGCATCCTCATTGCCATCATCGGGTTTATCATGGCTTCGGCCTTTTCGGCCATACTGGTGTATGCACAGGAGCTGATGCCGGGCAAGATCGGTATGATCTCGGGCCTGTTCTTCGGTTTTGCCTTCGGTATGGGCGGACTGGGTTCGGCCGTGTTAGGCAAAATGGCCGATTATACGGGCATTGCCTTCGTATACAAAATATGTGCCTTTTTACCGCTGATCGGCCTGGTAACGGCCTTCCTGCCGGATCTGCGGAAGAAGAACAGGGTGGAGTCAGCGAAATAGCTCATAGTAATCCTGCAGGGGTACATATTGCCCCCTGTCTACGATCATTCGCTTTTTACCGGTCACTACATTAATGTTATACATAGATTCCACGATGCGTGAAATATCGCTGCGATCATAAGGATTGATGTTTGCCGAAAGAGACGGTGGAGCCGGGATTTTTCCGGCCCATTGCATGGAATCGGAAACCCGGAGCGTTTGACGGTTATGGAATTCCACTTTTTCGATCCAGTGAATGGTCCGGACATGTGTTTCCGCGCGCAGGTAAATGAGGGAATCACCTGCGGAAAAAGAGGTTATTATGGCTTCCACCTGGATGTTTGAAGGTGTAAAACAGGGCCCGATGAGGCGGTTTGCATAAAAATCAGCAAAAGTGTTTTTCATAAGTAGCAGGTTTATTCTGTCAAAGCCCGGGAAGGACGTTTTAACCGGATCGGGAAAATACAGAAGAACAGATTCGTTTGGACCGAGAACCCCATTAAACGCCAGTTTTCCGTGTTTTACAAAAAGCCGTTTTAAGGAGTCTGCCGGATAATCAGGTAAGCTGGGGAAAAGACGGATCCGGTTAAAATCGGCATACAGCGTATCGAGCTCTTTTTCGAGGAAGGGTGCCCGCCATGCGTTATCGGTATATATAAAGCGGGATTCCCGTTCCAGGTTCTTTGCACAGATATGCTGCAGTTCTTCAAACTCTTTCGCTTCATCAGGATTACAGGAAGAAAAGGCAAGGAGAGCAGAACTAAAAAAGATAATCCATTTCATAGTGACAGTGGTGTTCGTTATCGAAAAGACTGAGGCGAAGTACAGCACGCGAAGCCGTTTTCCGGATCTTTAACAGGCCACGTCCCGGATCATACCCGAGCAGGGATGCATTATGCAGCGCCTGAAAATGGATTATTTCGGCGGCGGGGACCGGGTATATGGAATAAAGGAATAGCTTTCCGGACTCCCTTACGGGGATAAACCGGGGTTCGGTTTTGTGGGTATATAAATAGTTGCCGATCGTATTTCCGAAAGAAACTGCTTCTTTCAGGTTACTGAATAGCAGGGTCATATTGGTATGCAACCGGCTTAGGGCCAGTTCGGGGCTGTCTCCGGCTTTTGGGGTCTGCCAGCCGGAATAATTGAGATGTCTTGTGCAATAAGCCCGGCCATAATATTCCGGTATCCGATGTTTCAGGTTTTCCATGTCTGCTTGCAGGGAGTCACTGTGCCGTGCATCACAGCGTTTTTCAGTCTGGTAAATACGCAGGAGTACATCCATTTTTTCCCGGATGCGGTAACTGCTGTTATAGATTTCAGTGAATACCGGGTCCGAAGCCTGGCGGCGATGGAACAACCGGTTTATTTCCAGCTGGCAATAGGCTGTTGAATTACTGGTATTATTGGCCCCGATAAGGCGCCACATCCGAATTTCTCTTTCGGCAGAACCGGGGTGGCTACAGGCACACAGCAGCAGGTAGCAGAGGATGGGCAGTACTCTTTTCATCCCCAAAAGGTAAATGAAAAAGCCCCGTCCTTGCGAACGGGGCCTGTTAATGCTTTTTAAAATTAAGCTTATTTCAGAATTACCTGTTTTTCTGTCTTTCAAGCGTGTTTTTGCCGACCGTATATGCATAGGCTGATGCAGGGATGTATTGTATATTGAGGCCGTTGTAATTCATTTCTCCGTCCTGGTCTATGGTAGTAACCAGGGGATTATCCAGTTTGTTTTCCTGGCAGAATTTAAAAAGGCTTTTTAATTCACCCGGCTTTTCAAAAAACCGGTTTGTCCATTTTATTTCCAGGGCCCATATCGGTTTCAGTGTGGAATCGCTTAGCCCGACCATATCCACTTCGCCGTTATTCCAGCGCGCATACCAGGGCCTGAACCAGTCTCTGTGCATCCATTGAGCAAATATGGCGGTTTCGACAAGGTTGCCGATAAGTTCGTCGTTTGATGTAACGGGCGAAAAAAGAGCGCTTCGCAAAGAGGGATTGGTGAGATAAATCTTAAAAAAGTTATCGCGGCGGAACTTTTTTCCGCTCTGATCTACTCTTTTCACCCTTTTTATCAGGTATGCCGCTTCTAAATATTCAATGTACTTTTTCAGTGTGTTTTTAGGAACCTGCGATTGTTTACTAAGCGCTTCGAGCGAAAATTCACCACCCGTATTATAGGCAATGGTCGTAAACAGGGAGTTTAGTTCCCGGGTATCGCTTATTCCGTAAAGACTTGGCAGATCGCGTAATAAAACCTTGTCCACAATGTCCTGCCGGATATATCTGCCGGGATTTTCCTGCATGGTTTGCGAAAAGATCACTTCGGGATATCCGCCAAAGTTGATGTAATCGATAAAGTGCCTGTTTAATTCATCTAAGTGGGAAGACGTATAAAACTCGCTCAGCGTATTTTTCCATTTTATCCGGGTAGGAATAATAATTCTGTCCAGGTCTTTCAGGTGGATGTATTCGTTAAATGTGAGGGGTGGAAGCATAAAATCCGTGAAACGTCCGGCCCCGCTTTCCGTACTGGCAAATTTCAGGGCAGCGGCAGCAGACCCGGAGACAATAAATTTATCTTTTCTATAGCTGTCAACGAGAGATTTAAGATGTATTTCCCAGTCGCGGCAATACTGAATCTCGTCAAAAATTACCGTCCAGCCTTCTTTGTCCGACAGGCCGGTTGCTTCCCTGGCGTATAGAAAGAGCTGCTCCAGTCCGATATTGTTATAGATGGGGTTTTCTATGGTTATGAAAATGATTTTCTTCGGATTAAACGCCTTTTCAATCATATCCTGTACCTGATGGTAAAGCATAACGGTTTTCCCTACACGTCTCGGCCCCATCAGTACAACGGCCCGCCGTATGCCCTTTTCATAGACAAGGGGCTTGAACAGATCGAAATACAATCGCCTCGGCATCTCATCATAGTCCTTGTCAATGCGGCCATCTACCCACCAGGGGTTTTCAAACCGGATTCTATCCAGAACCTGTTTTTTAGAAACTTCTCTAAGCATTTTTTCCTTATTCCGATCAAATATACAAAATAAGATCAATAAATTGACCTTATTTTTAATTTATGGCGCTTTTAAGGAAAAGTAATGGATTCAAATGAAAGGCAGAAACCAAAACAAAAAAGCCCCGTCCTTGCGAACGGGGCCTGTTCATGCTTTTTAAAATTAAGCTTATTTCAGACTTCCTACCATGTCTTCGGGGCGTACCCACTCGTCGAACTGTTCGGGAGTGACCAGACCCAGGTCTACAGCGGCCTGTTTCAGCGTTTTTCCTTCCTTGTGGGCCGTTTTGGCGATCTTGGCGGCATTCTCATACCCGATATGGGTATTGAGGGCTGTAACGAGCATCAGGGAGTTTTCCAGGTGCTGCTGGATCACAGCCCGGTTCGGCTCAATGCCCAGGGCGCATTTGTCGTTGAACGATACGCAGGCATCCCCGATGAGACGGGCGCTCTGCAATACATTGGCGGCGATCACGGGCTTGAACACGTTCAGTTCGAAATGACCGGTAGAACCACCAATGCTCACGGCCACGTCGTTGCCGATCACCTGGGCCGCCACCATGGTCATGGCCTCGGGCTGGGTGGGGTTTACCTTACCCGGCATAATGCTGCTGCCCGGTTCGTTGTCGGGGATAATGATCTCCCCGATGCCGCAGCGCGGGCCTGAGCTCAGCATACGTATATCATTGGCGATCTTCATCAGGGAAACGGCTACGCGTTTCAGGGCGCCGCTCATTTCCACCATGGCATCGTGTGCGGCCAGGGCCTCAAATTTGTTGGGCGCCGTAACAAAAGGTTCGCCGGTAAATTCAGCGATCTTTTTGGCCACCAGTACGTCGTAGCCGGCGGGCGTATTCAGTCCGGTACCTACGGCGGTTCCGCCCAGGGCCAGTTCGGCCACCATTACCAGGGCATTTTCCAGGGCACGCACGCCATTGTCGAGCTGTTGCACATAGCCGCTGAACTCCTGTCCCAGGGTCAGGGGTGTGGCATCCATAAAGTGGGTACGGCCGGTTTTGGTAATGCTGTTGTATTCTGTGGCTTTGGCGGCCAGGGTAGCGCGCAGTTTTTTAATGCCGGGCAGGGTCACTTTTTTCACCTGCAGGTAGGTGGCAATGTGCATGGCGGTCGGAAAGGTGTCGTTCGAAGACTGGCTTTTATTTACGTCGTCGTTCGGGTGCAGCACTTTTTTCTCGTCGTTCAGGGAACCGCCGTTGAGCACGTGTGCGCGGTAGGCCACCACTTCGTTCACGTTCATATTGCTCTGGGTGCCTGAGCCGGTCTGCCAGATCACCAGCGGAAATTCTCCGTCCAGCTTACCTTCCAGTATTTCGTCGCAGGCTTTGCTGATGAGGTCGCGTTTTTCGGCCGAAAGCACACCTAAATCGTGGTTGGCATGCGCCGCTGCTTTTTTCAGGTAACCGAAAGCATTGATGATCTCTTTCGGCATAGAGGCCTCCGGCCCGATCTTAAAGTTGTTGCGGCTGCGTTCTGTCTGTGCTCCCCAGTATTTATCGGCAGGTACCTGTACCTCGCCCATGGTGTCTTTTTCGATGCGGTAATTCATGTTGCAAATGTTTGCCCAAAAGTAAAAAATATGTCGGGCGTACAAGCCCCGGATAGGGGGAATTTTCTTCCTGCGGATATACAAAAAAAGAGGACCGACCCGTCGGATCAGCCCTCTTCACAAAAGAGTAAATGACTTATAATGTTTCTTTTAACCAGCGGAAGAACTCGCGCTGCCAGGTGAGTCCGTTCTGGGGTTGACTTACCCAGTGGTTTTCTTCCGGGAAGTAGACAAAACGGCTTTTGATGCCCTGCAGCTGTGCGGCATTAAAGGCCTCCTGGCCCTGACCGATGGGTACACGGTAGTCTTTACCGCCCTGGATGATCATAATGGGTGTATCCCAGTTGCTTACCAGGCTGCTGGGGTCGAATTTTTCCATGGTCTTTTGCGCGGCCGCATTGTCTTTGGCCCAGTAGGCGCCGCCCATATCAAAGTTCACGAAGAACATTTCTTCGGTGGTACCGTACATACTGCGCAGGTCGAACACCCCGCAGTGTGAAATGAAGGATTTGAAGCGCTTCTGGTGGATACCGGCCAGGTAAAATACGGAATAGCCGCCGTAACTGGCGCCCACGCAACCGAGGCGTTCTTTGTCCACATAACTCTCTTTGGAAATATCGTCGATGGCCGTAAGGTAATCCTGCATGGCTCCGCCGCCCCAGTCCTTACTAATGGCTTCGTTCCATTCCACACCCCAACCCGGCATACCGCGGCGGTTAGGTGCCACCACAATGTAACCCATGGAGGCCATCAGCTGAAAATTCCAGCGGAAAGAATAAAACTGGCTCAGTGCACTTTGTGGTCCGCCCTGGCAGTAAAGCAGGGTGGGGTATTTTTTAGCCGGGTCGAAATCTGGCGGGTATATCACCCAGCTGAACAGGTCCTTACCGTCGTGCGTTTTACTGAAACGGCCTTCTGCCTTACACTTTTTGATACCGGCGTAGGCGGCATCGTTCACATGGGTAAGGGCCTTCATGCTGCCGTCAGCCAGGTTTACGGTATACAGTTCGGAGGCGGTATTGAAATCGCAGCGGGAAACGATGAGTGTATTCCCGGCCTGACCAACGATCTGCTGTACGTTAAAATCACCCTTAGTGATCTGTTTTACAACGGGCATCTTTTTGGTAAGACCCGGATAATCTACTTCGAACAGTTGTTCGGTGCCTTTTACCGCTGCTACAAAGAAGAGTTTTTTGCCGTCCTCGGCCCAGGCAAAGCTGCTTACCGTGCCGTCCCAGCCTGCCGTGAGGTTCATTTCGCCGGCTTTGCCCTTTACAATAATGTCGTTCTTATCGGCCTCATAACCGTCGCGGGCCATGCTGAGCCAGGCCAGGGTGCCGCTGCTGTGGAACAGGGGATGGGTATCGTATCCTTTGCGGCCGGGGGTAAGATTGGTGGTAAGACCGCTTTCCACGTTGTATTCGAACAGATCGGTATTGGTGCTGGTCACATAGGCCGTGCCCTCGCTTTTTTTGCACACGTAAACGATGCTTTTTCCGTCGGGGCTCCAGGTATAATCTTCGTCACCGCCAAAAGGTACGGTAGGCGTATGATAAGGTTCATTTTCCATGATATCTTTAATGCGGGAGGCCGAGCGCGAACCTTTGGCGCCGTAGATCACCAGGTGGTTAAAGGAACCGTCCTGCCAGCTGTCCCAGTGGCGGTAATGCAGCCCGTCGTAGATCTGCACCTGGGCCTTGCCCATTTCGGGGTAATAGTCGATGGCGTTCACCTTGCGTACTTTTACCCGCTCTACCTGTATTTCCTTACTGCCATCGGGGGAAACGTCCTTATTGGGGATAAGGCTTTTAAAGTCGCTTATTTCCAGCGGGGTACCGCCGGCAACGGGAATTTTATAGTATTTTTTACTGGAGGCGTTTGCGGCCATATCCGGTGTGGAAACCTGGTAGATCACAAACTGTTTGTCGGTGGTAATTCCGAGCGGACTTACACGTCCCAGCGACCAAAGGGTCTCGGGAGTCAGGGTTGTGCTCTGGGCTGCGGCGCTCAGGCTGCCGGCCAGCACAAAACCCAATACGGTTACATAACGATGCATCATGCTATTTCTGGATTTGGCCGAAAAATAATAAAAAATGACGGAGGCAGACGTTGTGCAGTGGAAAAGGATTTATTCGTTCTTTTTTCGGTATCTTGTACTTTTATGAACCTCAACCGGATGAAGACAATACTCCTGGCCGGCGCACTGGGCCTGACTTTCTGCCTGAGGGCGCAGCTGCCCTATACGGAGAACCTGTATGCGTTTCGTACTGAACAGAACGTGGTATATGGTTCGGCCCTGAATTATGCGGGACAGACCGAAACCCTGTATATGGACATTTACAAACCGATCGGCGATGATAACTGCCGGCGTCCGATACTGGTGCTGGTGCACGGTGGTGCCTGGGTCGGCGGCTCAAAGCAGGACGGCCTCATGGTAAACATAGCGGGCGAAATGGCCCGTAAGGGATGGGTAGTGGCCGCCATCAACTATCGCCTGGGCACGCATAAGACCTCTTCGCACGTACAATACGCACTTTGTACGCCCCAGCTGGCAGCCCCCTGTGGCTATGTGGCCGACAGTGCAGAAGTGCTGCGGGCCAATTACCGGGGCCAGCAGGATGCAAAGGGGGCTATACGGTTTATGAAGGGTCGTGCGGCACTCGACTCCGCCGATGTAAACAATGTCTTTATCGCCGGTGAAAGCGCCGGTGCTTTTGTGTCCGTAGATGCGGCCTTTTTAAATGATCCTTCGGAAAAACCGGCCTATTGCGCAGCGATGCCAGATGCTCCGCAACCAGCAGCTTCGCTCCAGAACTGTCTGCCGCAGGGTTATTCGCTGGCCCGCCCCGACCTGGGAAGCATTGACGGAACCCTGAATGTAGGCCTTTACGATGCATCGGTGCAGGGGCTGGGTTCCTTTTACGGCGGTCTGCTCTACAAGCCGGTACTGAATAACAGCAGTGGCTTTCAGGGCCCCGTTTACCTGTTTCACCAGGGTTCGGATGTAGTGGTTAATTATGTTTATGGCCGCCTGCTGGGGCGTTTGGACTGGGAGTGCTTTACTCCGCTGAATCTGTGCCAGCCCTATGCGAAATATCCCTCGGCCTGGGGTGGAAAAGGCCTGCAGCAGCAGCTGGCAGTAGCCGGTATCGGTGGCACACAGGTACAGGCAGAGATCATTGAAAATTATGAGTATATGAACGATTGCCTGGATAACGGGCATTCTGTAGATAACTGGCAGAACCGCACGCAGCAAATGACCGAACTTTTTGCACAGCGTATTGCCCTGAACGGGAATAGTCCGGGTACCGGCACGGCTTGTTCTTTCAGCCTGGACGAGTCTCCGGAGAATCTCTTCCGCGTATTTCCGAATCCTTCGTCCGGCATAATTACAATAAACAGCAAAGCCGTACTCCGGATTGAAATAACGGATATGAACGGAAGTCGTGTATTCGATGGAAATGTACCCGCAGGAGAACAACAGCTTACCGTAAAACTTAAAGCCGGAATATATACGGTAAGGGCAACAGACACGCAGGGACGAATGTACAGTAACAAACACATTTGTATGCCGGCAGAGTAGCCGCCGAAAATCTTATATTTGAAAAAAACAGTCCCTATGAAAAAATGGTTCATTCCCGCCCTTTTTGGCCTCTGTACACCGGCTCTGGCCCAGAATACCGCGCCGCTGGTAACCAACCTTACCGCGCTTACAGATACCTTCAATAATACGGTTACCCTGAACTTTGACTTGGTTGACGGACAGAGCGACAGCCTGGAAGTATACCTTACCGTGTCCGACGATATGGGTGCCAGCTATATGATACAGCCGGCGGGCCTCAGCGGAAATGTGGGTTTTCCGCAGTTTGCGGGCACAGGAAAGCAGATCGTGTGGAACTATACGGGTTTTACCAATCCCCTGAACCAGTTCCGCCTGAAGGTGGTGGCCAATGACCGTAAACACGTACCCATACAGGATATGGCAGACCAGGTTGACACCCTGCGCCTGCTGCACGATATGAGCCTCATCGAAGGGGTGCGTTCGCATACCGCCGGTGCGGCTCACCTCCAGAATGTGAGCGATACCATTTACAACCGTTTTTCGGGCCTGGGGCTGCAAACGGCGCTGCAAAGCTTTACCTACAGCGGCATTTCGGCCGGGAATATACTGGGGAAATCCCCGGGAATTACCCATGAAGCCGAAGTATACATCATAGACGGGCATTTTGACGGGGTACCTGCCGGACCGGCGGCCGACGATAACGCCTCTGCCGTGATCGGGGTGCTGGAAGCCGCCCGTATCCTGAGCCAGTATACGTTTAAGAAGACCCTGCGTTTTATCGCGTTCGACCTGGAAGAGGCCGGGCTCCGGGGCAGTGCCGAATATGTGAATAACGGACTGCTGCCGCGGGAACAGGTAAAAGGCGTGCTCAATTTCGAAATGATCGGGTATTATTCCGAACGGAACAACTCCCAGACCTTTCCCCCGGGTTTCGGCCTGCTTTTCCCCGCCGCAGAAACGGCCGTAGCTGCAGATACGTTCAAGGGCAATTTTATTACGAATGTGGCCAATACGGCCTCTTCGCCCCTGCGCCAGAAGTTTGATCAGTGTGCGGCCGCCTATGTGCCGGCGTTGCGTGTGATCTCGATCGAAGCCCCGGGGAATTCTGAAATTGCACCAGACCTGCGCCGCAGCGACCATGCCGTTTTCTGGGACAAGGGCTACCAGGCCCTTATGCTTACCGACGGCGCCAATTTCCGCAATCACAATTACCATACGGCCAACGATGTGTCCGACTCGCTCAATTTTGAATTCATTGCCAATGTGGTAAAAGCGACGCTGGCCACCGCTGCAGAACTGGCGGAGCCCATCAGTTATGGCGAAGCGACCGTGGATGTTACCCTGCCGGATGTAACGTCTTCCGTACAGGCATACCCGGGGCCGGCGTTTCGCATAGAGCTGATCCCTAACCCGGCCGACGACAAACTGAGCGTACACTGGAACACGGCCGCAAAGCCACAGACCATCCGCCTGAGCGACGCCTCCGGGCGTATCGTGTATCAGTCGGCCCTGAGCGCTTCTGCCACACAGCACCATATCCAAACGGGCGCGTTCCCGGCGGGCATGTACATTCTCAGTGTACAGGGAAAAGGCTGGGAAAAGAGCGAAAAACTGCTGATACAGCGCTAACTTAATTTGAAACCGGAACGGATTGCTCTATATATGCATTTTACTTTGCTCGCGTCACCTGCGCACATATTGTTCAGGAGCCATTCAGAAACCATTTTTTCGGACCATTCTATAGCCTGACGGCAGGAGCCCAAAAGGGTAGGATGATATTTACCTATGATCGCCTGCCAAAGCGGAGCAGACGTGGGATTTTTCTTTATATCCAATGTTGCTGTTTGGAATTGATCCAGGATGGCCTGGCAGGCAATACCAGCTTTCTGGGGATCGATAGGGCCCAGGTTAACATCCTGTTCATTGCCCCAGCATCTCCAGTATCTGCTGCTCTGCCGCTTCGCTCAGCGCTTTTACATCGTTATGGAAATCGGCCGGGTACAGGGGCCGGCCCGTTAATACGCGCACTTTGCCCGGGCCTCCGGCCGGGTACAATACGTTATAGGTAAAGGGCAGGCGCTTCAGGTTATCGGGGAAGGCTACCGGTATCACGGGGGCGCCGGTATCTGCCGACAGTTTAAACGCACCGTTCTTAAAGGGGTTCATTTTGCCCGGCTCATACTGCATGGTTCCCTCGGGGAAAAGTACAATGGAACTGCCGTTCTTTATATCGTCCGCGGCCCGCTGCATGGCCTTGAAACTATCGGTCATACTGTCGCGCAGGATCGGTATATGCGTTTTGCCGAACATTACCCCGAACAGTTTGTGGTTGGCCAGTTCGCGCTTGGCCACAAAATGAAAATATTCGGGTACCAGGTCGTACATGATCAGTATATCGAGTGCGCTGCAATGGTTGGCCACCCATATTTTAGGGCCCTCCGGCAGGGGTTCCGCATGTTGTATGCGTACCCGTATGCCCGACCAGAACAAGAGCCAGCCGGCCCAGAAGCGTTGTACCTTCAGAGCGGTTTTGTACCAGCGCGGCCCCGAAAAGAGCCACCATCGAAAGAAGGGGTAGAAGAAGATCAGGGTGCAAAAGAAATTGGCGAAGAAGAACAGGCGCCAGACTTTTACCGCCAGTTTTTTCATTTATTCCGTGCTTTGTGTTAATGCAATGCTGAGTTCCTGCAGCTGTTCGTCGTGTATGGCCGAGGGAGCGTCGATCATTACGTCGCGGCCCGAGTTGTTTTTCGGGAAGGCGATGAAGTCGCGGATCACTTCGGCACCCCCGAACAGGGCGCAGAGACGGTCGAATCCGAATGCGATACCTCCGTGCGGTGGCGCACCGTATTCAAAAGCGTTCATCAGGAAGCCGAACTGGCGTTGTGCCTCTTCAGGGCTAAAGCCCAGCAGGGAGAACATTTTGGCCTGCAGCTCCTTGTTAAAGATACGGATGCTTCCTCCACCCACTTCCACACCGTTGATCACCATATCGTAGGCATTGGCGCGTACGGCTCCGGGGTTGCTGTCCAGCAGGTGTATGTCTTCGGGCTTGGGTGAGGTGAACGGGTGGTGCATAGCGTGGTAGCGGCCGCTTTCCTCGTCGAATTCGAGCAGCGGAAAATCTAGCACCCAATGGCAGGAATAGTTGTCTTTATCACGCAGTCCGAGGCGTGTGCCCATCTCCAGGCGCAGCTCGTTCAGCTGTTTGCGGGTTTTGTTTGCAGCCCCGGCCAGCACCAGGATCAGGTCACCCGGTTTGGCGCTGAAGGCTTCGGCCCACTTTTTCAGTTCGTCTTCGTTAAAGAATTTATCTACAGACGATTTCAAGCTGCCGTCTTCGTTCACGCGGCAATAGATCAGGCCGGTGGCCCCGATCTGCGGACGTTTTACAAACTCCGTCAGCTCGTCCAGCTGCTTACGTGTGAGACTGTTGGCGCCTTCGGCACAGATACCGGCCACCAGTTCGGCATTGTCGAACACGGCAAAACCTTTGTTCTGTACAATTTCATTCAGTTCCACGAACTTCATGCCGAAACGGATATCGGGTTTGTCGCTGCCGTAGTATTTCATAGCGTCGGCATAGGTCATGCGCTCCATGGCCGGAATGTCGATGCCTTTTACGGTTTTGAACAGGTGACGCACCAGCCCCTCAAATGTACCCAGGATATCTTCCTGCTCCACGAAGGCCATTTCGCAGTCGATCTGGGTAAATTCGGGCTGACGGTCGGCACGCAGGTCCTCGTCGCGGAAACATTTTACGATCTGGTAATACCGGTCAAAGCCTGAGACCATCAGCAGCTGCTTAAAGGTCTGGGGCGATTGTGGCAGGGCGTAGAACTGGCCCGGGTTCATGCGCGAAGGCACTACAAAGTCGCGTGCGCCTTCGGGTGTGGACTTGATCAGTACGGGCGTTTCCACTTCCAGGAACTGCTGTCCGTCCAGGTAATTGCGGGTTTCAATGGCCATACGGTGACGCAGTTCCAGGTTTTTGCGCACCGTGTTGCGGCGCAGGTCCAGGTAGCGGTAGCGCATACGCAGGTCGTCGCCGCCGTCGGTCTCGTCCTCGATGGTAAAGGGCGGGGTAATGGCGCTGTTCAGTACTTGGATGCTTTCGGCAATGATCTCGATATCGCCGGTGGGCATATTCGGGTTTTTGCTGCTGCGTTCGGCCACGCTGCCTTTTACCTGTACCACGAATTCGCGGCCCAGTTTCTTGGCTTCCTCGCAGAGGGCCGGGTTGGTTTCCATGTTGAATGCCAGCTGTGTAATGCCGTAACGGTCGCGCAGGTCAATGAACAATAATCCTCCCAGGTCTTTGCTGCGCTGTACCCAGCCGGCCAGCGTAACGGTCTTTCCGGCATCGCCGGCACGTAATTCTCCACAAGTGTGCGTACGGAACATATAGCTTCTGTAATTTGACTGCGAATATCGGAAAAATACCAAAGATAACGGGGAGATTACAGTCTTTTCAGGTTAAAGAACTCATTCTAAAAGAACTTGCTCAATATAGGCTGCACCGCTGCAATTTTCAATAATTTTAGCACAATGAGAATTAGAGAAAGTGTGCATAAATGCATGATGTGTTGTTAAAACGGCATCCTGGAGATCAGGAAAGTCCTCTAAACGTGTTATTTTAAGACCGGCTGCTTCACATTGCTTTAAGGAAATATGCCTTGCATGGGCTTTGTTTTTGGAATGATCCGCAAAAAACGTGATTATCTTTTTTGCTTTGGCTTTATTCCCATTGCACATATTATTCACAAGCCAGTCAAAAACCATTTTTTCAGACCAGTCTATCGCTTGTTTACAGGCTCCCAGGAAAGTAGGATGATATTTGCTTATAATTACCTGCCATAGCGCTGCTGAGCTTGGATTCACGCGGACTTCTTCTTTTGCCTGTTCAAATTCATTCAACACAGCCTGACAGGCCAAACCTCCCATTTGTGGATCAACAGGTCCTAAATTGGAATGTTTGCCCATAATTATTTCCTTAGAGGCAAGAGCTATCATTGTGCCTGCGGACATAGATATCTGAGGCACAATTACGCGAAAGTCTTTTCCAAACATTGAATAAATATAGTCAACCAGGGATTCTGTGGCTGCAATATCACCTCCCGGAGTGTGTAAGATAAGGTCTAAACCTTTACTTCTGTCCATCTTATGGATAGTAAGCATAAATCCGGATTTATCCTTGTCATTAACGATTGTGTCCTGTGCGTCAGGTCGTTGTAACCAGCCGGAATAGTATGCAATGGTATTTCGCTCTGTAATTTCAGAGATACGTTTTAAATACTTTCTACGGACATTATCCAAAGGATTTTGCAGAGGATTTCGTTCTCCCTCCATAATGATCTCCGCCAGGACCTCATTCCAGTTGGGCATGTTAATAAGGGTGTTTAAAAATGTGATTAATGGGTGACGCCGTGCAAAGCCTATATTTTGGCGTTTGAACCGACTGATTTTAGTGTGGGAACTGTTTTGTAATTCTTGTTGAACATCGTGAATTTCTCGAACAGATCTCCCTTTTTTACCCACTCATGACTGATTGATGGTGTTGGGTGCTGAGGATTTCTGACAATCGTGTTATAGTCGGAAATAAAAGATGTTTTATTCGGCCGTCTTTTTTTATCAGTTGCCATAAAAGTAAGAAATTAATAAGGGGTACAACGCTGCAATATTATTTCAAATTTTGGTTTAAACCAAAATTTTCACTTGTTTTATACGTGAAACGTAGTAGCGGAGAAAAAGTTACAGGTTTATCAACTTACAGGGAAAAAGAACGCGCCCCCAAAATGGTCGTTAATTTTTTGCCAAATACAGCCTATAGACCCGGAATTTCTTTTCGGAGAGCGGCGGGAATGTATATTTGCCGCAGATTTTTACTGAACATGAAAAAGAAACTCTTTCTATTGACCGCTTTCCTCGGCCTGTTCCTTTCCCTGAGCGCCCAGAAGGTAGACCTGAAAAAAGGCTATGTGTATTTCGATAAAGTGGAAATGTACTCTTTTGAAAAAGAACAGATGGGCAATTTTACGCTTGTTTACAAAAAGGATACAAAAGACCTGCTGTTTTCCATCCTGTTTCATACCAATGGTACCGTGGGATACTCCAACGACGATTACCTGAAACTGTACTTTACGGAAGGCAGTACCATTATCGAAACTACCCAGCTGGCGGGGATCTGGCCGGCCGGACTTATCGAACGTTTCATTAAACGCGGGGTGATCAACCCGGCAGACGGCAGCATAAACCCCGAAAGCCTTAAAGCGTTTGCCGCCCAGTACGACGAGAAAATTTCCTCACGCCTGATCATTCGTTAAGCGTTACAAAAAACAATACTTTATAACCGCTTTCCTCGGGGATGGCGGTTAATTTTATTTTTACGGGTCTGAAATGAGGCCTGTTGGTACTTTACTGTGTATCCACGTCCATATCGATGCGGAAATTGCGGACACCGCTTTCCGTCTGCAGGCGGGTTAGCAGCTGGGCCAGCACTTCCTTGGCCCGGGACTGGCTTTCTTCATTGCTGATCTTCAGGTAAATATGCCGTATGTGCAGGTTGCGTACGCGGGCAATATGCGGACTTTCCGGGCCCAGTACCCGGCTGCCGAAAACGGGACCCATCAGGGCGGCCAGGTTGCCGGCCAGGGATTGTACGGTGGCTTCGTCTTTGTGTCGTAAAACAATACGCATAATGCGGTAAAAAGGCGGGTAATGCAGGCTGCGACGCTCTTCCAGTTCGTGCGTATAAAAGCCGGTGTAGTCGTGTTCCAGCACAAACTGTAAAATGGCGTTCTCGGGTTGCGCCGTCTGTATGATCACTTTGCCGGGCTTTTCGCGCCGTCCGGCCCGGCCTGCCACCTGGGTAAGCAGTTGAAAGGCGCGTTCGTTGGAGCGGAAATCCGGGAAATGCAGCAGGGAATCGGCATTCAGCACGCCTACCAGTCCCACGTGATCAAAGTCCAGGCCCTTGGTGATCATCTGGGTACCCACCAGTATGTCGATCTCGCGGGCTTCAAAGGCCGACAGTATCTGGTGATACGCATTTTTGCGCGTAGCCACGTCCCAGTCCAGGCGGGCAATGCGCGCATCGGGGAGGAATATCTGCAGCTCGTCTTCTACCTTCTCCGTGCCAAAACCTTTCAGGGTTATTTTCGGACTCTTACAGGCGGGGCACTGGGTAAGCAGGGGCGTCATGTAGCCGCACAAATGGCACTTGAGCTCATTTTTGCTTTTGTGGTAGGTGAGCGCCACGTCACAATGCGGACAGTAGGGCACATTTCCGCAGTCTTCACATTCCATACGGGCAGAAAATCCCCTACGATTCTGAAAGAGAATAACTTGCTCCTTATTTTTTAGCCTGTCCTGAATATTTTCCAGTAAGTTTTTGGAAAACAGGGAGTACATTTCTTTTTTACGCTGTGCTTCGCGTATATTTTCCAGCACGATCTCCGGCAGCTGCACCCGGCTGTAGCGTTCTTTCAGTTCCACCAGGCGGTATTTGCCGTTCCGGGTATTGTAATAGCTCTCCAGCGAGGGGGTGGCAGAGCCCAGTATTACCCGGGCCTGGTAGCGGGCGGCCAGCACCAGGGCAAAATCGCGGGCCTGGTAACGCGGTGCCGGGTCCTGCTGTTTGTAACTGGCATCGTGTTCCTCGTCCACGATAATAAGTCCCAGGTCATGATAGGGCAGGAACAGTGCGGAACGGGCCCCGAGCACGATCTTGTAGCTGCCGTTCTGCAGGAAGTTGTTCCAGACCTCCACGCGTTCGTTTTGTCCGAAACGGCTGTGATAAACGGCCACCTGCCCCGGAAAATGCTCTTTAACCCGCTCGATCAGGTGCATGGTGAGCGCAATTTCGGGCAGCAGGTACAGTACCTGTTTACCCTCGGCCAGGGCTTTTTCTATGAGGCGGATGTAGATCTCGGTCTTGCCGCTGCCCGTTACGCCCTGCAGCAGTACGGGCTTGTTTTCGGCAAATCCCTGTTCGGTCTCTGCCAGGGCCTGTGCCTGTGCAGCGGAGAGTTCCGGCTTTTCGCGCCGGTCTTTAGTACCGAATTTCAGGCGGCTTTCCTGTTGCAGGGTTTCGGTAAACACTTCTTTTTTTACCAGGGCCTTCAGGGCGGCAGAGGCGCCTTCCACGGCCGAAAGCAGTACGCTGGCATTCACTTTTCCGGGTCCGCCGGTATAATAACCGCTGTGGTGCAGAAAGGCCAGGAGTACGTCCGACTGTTTTTTGGCGCGTCCGAGTCCGTCCATAACTTGCCGGAGTCGCGTATCGTTTTGCATATCAGGATGCAATTCGATGATGCGAATTTGTTTCGGCTTGTATCGTTTTTCGATCTCCTGCCGGTCTTCTACCCAGCCCCGTTCGATCAGTTTCTTAAAGACGCGTACCACCGATTTGCGCTGCAGGATCTTCTGCCCGTCTTCCAGGGTAATTTCGCCGTTGTTCTGCATGGCTTCCAGCAGCAGGTATTCGTCGTCGTCCAGTTCGGCCTGTGGAATTTCGTCCACCGAAAGAGCATAGCGCGTTTCGCTCTCCAGTTTCAGTCCCGCAGGCAGGGCGGCTTTCATGATCTCGCCCATGGTGCACAGGTAATAGCGCGCCATCATTTCCCAGAACTGCAGCTGTTGTGGCTGTACAATAGGTTGGCGGTCCAGCAGGTCGTACAGGGCCTTTACCTTAAAACCCTGCGGCTCGCGGTGGTGCAGGCGCCAGATAATGCCTGTATACAAACGCGTACCCACGGGCACAATAACGCGCTGTCCGCATTCCGCCACGGGAGCGAATTCTTCGGGAACCCGGTACGTGAGCGTCTGCGGCAGGGCCAGGGGCACTATGATATCGGCAAAAAGATCGGCCATACGGGTACAAACCTACGCTTTTACAGGCTTTAATTGAAATTTAACGTTTACGTAAGCCCGCGGTATTAACAGCCGGAAAGCCCGCTTTCGTCCACCCCTGCGTTGTGCCGGTCGATTAGTGTAGCCCGCCCTCCTTTGCGGCTATGCCAAAAACGCTATCTTTGTGCGTTTATAAAAAAATAGCATACAAAAAGCATGAACTGGTTACAACTGTTTGTCAGCCTGTCGCTCCTCATCATCCTGCATGAAGGAGGTCACTTCCTGGCCGCCCGCATGTTCAAGACACGTGTAGAGAAATTTTATTTATTTTTTGATTTTTTATTCCCTCTTCCCAATGTACTGAACTTTTCGCTCTTTAAATTTAAAAAAGGAGACACCGAATACGGCCTGGGCTGGTTCCCATTGGGCGGATACGTAAAAATTGCCGGTATGGCCGACGAAAGCCAGGACAAGGACGCACTGGCCGGTCCGCCGCAACCCTGGGAGTTCCGCAGCAAAAAAGCCTGGCAGCGCCTCATCATCATCCTGGGTGGTATTATCGTGAATATTGTTACCGGTATACTTATTTTCTGGGGCGTTAAATTCACCTACGGCGATAAATACGTACCCCTGCAGCAGGTGACCGTGCACGTAATGGATTCCAGCCTGGTAAAGGCCGGCATGCAGAACGGCGATAAGATACTGGGCTTTACCTCTTTTGAAGACCTGAACCGGGCCCTGCTCTACGGAGATGTTACCACCCTGGAAGTAGAGCGCAATAAGGAGAAAAAGACAATTACCCTGCCCGAAAATATGGCAAAGGTATTTATCGAGAAGCAGGGTGCCCTGCTGATGCCCCGCGTTCCCTTTATCATAAGCGGGGTTGCCGATGATTCCCCGAATAAAGACATAGCGTTTAAACCCGGTGATAAGATCGTTAAGGTAGACGGAACGGATATTCAATACGTTGACCAGTTTGCGCCCATCGGCCAGGCAAAAAAGAACCAGGAAGTGACCGCCCTGATCGAGAACGAAGGCCAGACCCGCGAGGTAAAACTGAAAGTGGGCGAAGACGGTAAACTGGGCATCGGGTATCTTACCCGCCTCAAAGACCTGAAAAAACTGGGCTACCTGCCGCTGGAAACCACGCATTACGGATTTTTTGAAGCGCTGCCCGCAGGCATTAATGCTTCGGTGAACACCATCGTTGACTATGCACGCCAGTTCAAACTGATCTTTAAACCCTCTACCGGGGCCTACAAAGAGGTGGGCGGTTTCATCGGAATGTCCAAAATGTTCCCGGAAACGTTCAGCTGGGAAGGTTTCTGGCTGATGACCGGTATCCTGAGCCTGATCCTGGCCTTTATGAACTTTTTACCGATACCCATGCTCGACGGCGGGTACATGATCTTTATCCTCTGGGAGATGATCACCGGTAAAGAGCCGAACGAAAAATTCATGAACATCGCCAACAACATCGGCTTCTTCATCCTGATCGGTCTTATGTTGTACGCGAACGGAAACGATATTATAAAACTATTCACAGGAAAATAAAAGATATGAAAACGATAGAGCAAGCATTGCAGGAACTGGGCATCCGCGAAGTGATGTCGGGGGTGAGTACAGGTGTGGAATTTTTACCTGCCGGGGGGGATGTGATCGAATCTTTTTCACCGGTTGACGGTAAAAAGATCGCCGGAGTTACGGCGGCAACAGAAGCAGATTACCAGAAAGTAATGACCATTGCCGGCAACGCCTTCCTGGAATGGCGCAAGGTACCGGCTCCGAAAAGAGGCGAGATCGTTCGCCAGATGGCCGAAAAATTCCGCGAGCACAAAGAAGCCCTGGGTACCCTGGTATCCTACGAAATGGGCAAGAGCCTGCAGGAAGGCCTGGGCGAAGTACAGGAGATCATCGATATCTGTGATTTTGCCGTAGGTCTCAGCCGCCAGCTGTACGGACTTACCATGCACTCCGAGCGACCGAACCACCGCATGTACGAGCAGTGGCACCCGATCGGCATCGTAGGCATCATCTCTTCGTTCAACTTCCCGGTGGCCGTCTGGAGCTGGAACTCCATGATCGCCTGGGTATGCGGCGACGTATGCATCTGGAAGCCTTCTTCCAAAACGCCGGTGTGCGCCGTAGCCATACAGAACATTATTTCAGACGTACTGAAAAACAATAACCTGCCCGAAGGGATCTCCTGCCTGGTGGCCGGTAATGCCATGGGCGACCTCATCAATAACGACAAGCGCATTCCGCTGGTTTCCTTTACGGGCTCTACCCGCATCGGCCGTCACGTGGCACAGACCGTAGCCGGCCGTTTCGGGAACACCATCCTGGAACTGGGCGGAAACAACGCCATTATCGTAACCGAAAATGCCGATATGAACATGATGCTCATCGGTACGGTATTCGGTGCGGTAGGTACCGCAGGACAGCGTTGTACCACCACGCGTCGTCTCATTATCCAGGAGAATGTATACGAGGAGGTAAAAGAAAAACTGAAAAACGCCTACGCACAGCTGCGTATCGGTAACCCGCTCGACCAGAACAACCACGTGGGCCCGCTCATCGATAAAGGTTCGGTGGATGCCTACCTCAAAGCCATCGAAAAAGCCAAGGCCGAAGGCGGCAAAGTGCTTGTAGAAGGCGGTGTGGTAGAAGGCGCCGGTTACGAAAGCGGTTGTTACGTAAAACCCTGCATCATCGAAGCCGAAAATCATTTCGAAATTGTTCAGGAAGAGACTTTTGCGCCCATCCTGTACATTATGAAATACAAAACCATGGACGAGGCCATCGCCATGCAGAACGGTGTTCCGCAGGGACTTTCCTCTTCGGTGTTCACCAACAACATGCGTGAGATGGAGCAGTTCCTGAGCGCAGCTGGTTCAGACTGCGGTATCGCCAACGTAAATATCGGTACCAGTGGTGCAGAGATCGGCGGGGCCTTCGGCGGTGAAAAAGAGACCGGCGGCGGACGCGAAAGCGGTTCCGATGCCTGGAAAGCCTACATGCGCCGTCAGACCAATACCATCAACTATGGCAACCAGCTTCCGCTGGCCCAGGGCATCAATTTCAACCTGTAATTTACAGCGTGCACACCCGTTTTAAGTAACCATACCGCCCTGTCTATACACCACTGTTTTGAGAACATTACATGTAGTAAAAAAGCTCATGTCGGCTGCATTCGTTATCCCGTTTGCAGCCGGCATTTTTGCCAGCGCCCAGCAGACCACCGATTTTAACGATTACCACACACTGAAAAGTACGGGCGTAATGCCTGCCGTGATCGATAAGATCCGTTCCCAGCGCGAAGAGTCGGACCGTAAAACGACGCAGAAGGACCAGGACACCCGTTTAGAAGATAATTACAGGCAGGCTTCGGCCTATTTTGTAGAAAACCTGCTGCTGAACGGACAGGTGATCTTTGGCGATGCTATTACGGCCTACTGCAACAGCATTGTAGACGAGCTGCTGAAGCACGATCCGCACCTGCGCTCGCGTATACACGTGTTCCACATCCGCTCTTCGGCCGTGAATGCGTTCGCTACCGGCGAAGGAGTGATCTGCGTTACCACGGGCATGATCGCCAAACTGAGTTCCGAAGCGGCCCTGGCCTATGTGCTGGCCCACGAGATCGCCCACGTGCAGGAGAAACATTCTCTGCAGGAGGCCGTGGAAAGCGCCAAACGCAGTACCCGCGGCAAAAATGAGGAGCAGGTCGAACTGGAATCCGCCATGTACTCGAAAGACCAGGAGATGGAAGCCGACCGCATCGGCTGGGATATCTTTAAAAGATCGTCCTATGCTACCGAAGGCGTGGAAGAGGTGCTCAATATCCTGAAATACTCGGAAACGCCGGTGTATGAAACAAAGATGGAGCGCAGCTTTTTCAGCTACCCGGGTTTCCTGCTGCCGGAAGACTATTTTCCGACCGCCATTCCCAAACTGGCCGGTGAAGAAGATTACGAAAGCGATGAAAAAAGTACGCACCCCAACCTGGGCACGCGCCGCGAACAGCTTATGCCCCTGCTGAAGGAGCGTGCGTCCGGCGACTATATAAGCTATGTGCTGAGTAAAGAACGTTTTGACGAGATCGTGAAAATTGCGCGTTATGAGTTGTGTCTCCAGTACCTGAAAGACCAGGAATATGCCCGGGCCCTGTACCACGCGCACGCGCTCATGGCCGAAAGCCCCGACAGCTATTTCCTGAAAAAGACCGTAACACAGGCCCTGCTGGGACTTACGGTATACGCCAATTCCGGCCGGCTCAGCAAGACCCTGCCCGACGAAGACGATATCCAGGGCGAGGAATACCGCACGGCCTTTATGCTCAATAACCTCGAAAAGAACGAGCTGAACCTGCTGGCCCTGCACAATGCCTGGGCCCTGTACAAAAGCTATCCCGGTAAGGAACACCCGCGCCTGATGAAAGATGTGCTGCTGGAACAACTGCTGAAGAACCATGCCGGTAAAAGCAATGTATACAGCCGCACGCCCAAAGACACGGCGCTGAGCGGCGATCAGACCCTGTTCCTGTCCGATGCCGAGAAAAGATACGTGACCCGCAAGGAAAAACGCAAAGGCCCGAAAGGCGATCCGCTGCTGGCCAAATATGCCCTGGTGGAACTGTTTGCCGACGAAGAGTTCAGCTCTCAGTTCAAACAAATGGAGCGTAAAATACAGGCGGCCAAAGCCGAAGGCGTGGACCGCGAAGAACTGGCGCGCATCCGTAAACACGGGCACGATGAAAAAGTGGTGATCGTGGACCCTTTTTACATGCTTATTGACGAGCGCAAGGAAGTAATGGTACGCTACCGGGCCTCTAAAGAAAGAGAGCAGAAATTTGAACAATACATCGAGTCCGTTTCTAAAAAACTGGACCTGAAAACGGAAGTGATCGACGTGAGCGGGGTAAGTTCGGGCGATCCGGTGGATTTCTACAACGATTTTTCTGTTATTCAGCAGCGCCTGGACGAGGCCGAAGTGAACCGCGGTATGTCCATTCCGGCTACCGATTACGACGAAGTGGTAGGCCTGCAGCGCGAATACCGCACCAGCTATTTTGCCAAACTGCGCATGCTGAGCATTACCGAAAAACCCAAAGCCCGGGTGGGCGCCATTATTTACGGACTGATCCTGTGGCCCATGTTGCCCGGCGCCATCTACAACTCGGTACGTCCGCGCCATTACCTGGCCTATGAAGTGGCTGTTTTCGATATCGTGAACGGGGACAAATGTTCATCCCGCGAAGATACCCAGCGCAAGAACTCTTCCGAAGACTACATCAAGTCGGTACTGTACGATGTGCTGTATTCCATCAAACACACGAATCTTCAGAAGTAACCCGACACCGCATTTTTATGAAAAAACAGATCTTTCTTCTCTATACATTCATCCTGCTTTTCACGACTGCGGCTTCGGCCCAGAATGTGGGATACATGGGCAAGCACGTGATGCTGCATGCCGATTACCATGGTTTTTTTTCCTTCCTGAAGTACAATCCGCGTACGGAATCGCGCCCCTTTGGCTGGAACAGCCGCCTGGCCGTTGGCCTGGAAGGTGCCGTAAGCCGTCGTATATCGCTGCTGGCCGATTATAATTACTTCTCGCGGTCATTTACATATCGGTTAGGTTCTTCGCTGGGGCCCAATCCCTTCGGAAAAGGCATTGTAAAAGGACATGGTGTAGAGCTGGCCGTGAAGTTCTTCTACGGCGATCATATTGCGCCCCTGGGCCCTTACCAGCGCCTGGGTGTGGCCCTGCACATGATCAACGGTTCTTTCCGCTCCCTGAACAAGGCTACCCAATATGCCAACACCGGTACCCTTATTTTACCGGTATTT
This sequence comes from Flavobacteriales bacterium, assembly GCA_052437175.1. Classification (GTDB taxonomy): domain Bacteria; phylum Bacteroidota; class Bacteroidia; order CAIKAF01; family CAIKAF01; genus JACVCJ01. Next base: position 131,855 of record JBQVOK010000003.1, on the reverse strand, counting down.
ACCTACGGAGTGGGTTTTCAGCGCATTTTCAAAGACCGCCTGGTATTCAATGCCGGCATGCAGATCGGCATTCCCTTTTCGCTGGTGGCTTTCGGTGACGAGTTCATCGATGCCACCTTCAGTACAGGTTCTACCTTGTATCCCCCGGGTTCCGGCGCACCCGACCAGAAGAACCGCGATTTTATAAAGGCCCAGGCCGCCAAACATCTTTTTTACAACGTAAATGTAGGATTAGGCGTACTTTTGTTCTGATGAAGACAAAAGCAGGCATTTATGTACATATTCCCTTCTGTAAGCAGGCCTGCTCGTACTGCGACTTTCATTTTTCCACTTCGCTGAAGACGGCAGAAGCGGTAACCGAGGCAATACTGCGCGAAACGCAGCAGCAACCGTATTTTGAAGGCGCCCCGGCCATACAGAGCCTCTACTTCGGTGGTGGTACGCCCAGTATCCTGCCCATGCGGCAGCTGGGAGCCATCGTAAATGCCCTGGAAAAAAAGTTCGGCTTTGCCGACCTGCGCGAGTTCACCCTGGAAGCCAACCCCGACGATATTTCGGCAACGAATCTTTCTTTGTGGAGGTCGCTGGGGGTAAATCGTTTTTCTATAGGCGTACAGTCTTTTTTTGAACGCGACCTGCGTTACATGAACCGTTCGCACAGCGCCGGTGAAGCGGCAGACTGTATAAAGCGGGCCCAGGACGCCGGTTTCAGCGATCTTAGTATCGATCTTATTTACGGTACACCCGGCCTTACGGATGCAGAATGGTTACAGAACCTGGAAACGGCTGCGGCCTTACAGGTGCCGCATCTGTCTACCTATGCGCTTACCGTAGAAGAGAATACGCCGCTCTGGGCACATATCCGCAAAGGGCGCCAGGCCGAACCCAGGGAAGAAAGCTACGAACGCCAGTTTGCCATCCTGCAGGATTTCCTGGACAGCCATGGCTACGAGGCCTATGAGATCAGCAACAGCGCCCTGCCGGGGCACCGGGCCCTGCACAACAGCGCCTACTGGTATGGGTTACCCTATTATGGTTTCGGACCTTCGGCGCATGGTTTCGACGGGGGCCGCACCCGGTATTCCAATGTGGCGCATAACGTAAAATATGCCCGTTTCGGGAGCCTGGACGAGATACGCAGCTCCGAGGACCTTACGGAGACCGAACAGATGAACGAGTTCATACTCACCCGGCTGCGCCTGCTGGAAGGCTTTCGCATAGCCGAATTCCGCGAACGTTTCGGGCCGGAACATACGGAAACCTTACTACAAAAAACAACCACTCCCGCGGGGGAGTGGTTTATACATGACGTGGAGTCGGTACGGCTGGATAAACCTTACCGTATCCTTGCAGACGGAATTTCCGCCCGCCTGTTCTTTTAATATTACTTGGCCAGGGCCAGGGCTTTTTTACCTTCCTCAATGAGGCTGGCTGCCGGTATGTAGCCCAGGGACACGTGCACCTGTTTGCCGTCCTTGTCTATGAACAGCAGGGTAGGATAGGCACGTACACCATATTTCTGGGCCAGTCCGGGACCTTCGCCCTTTTCCATGTCCATTTTAACGTTGATGAAGTTTTTGTTAAAATATTCGCCAACGGCTTTGTCTTTGAACGTGGTATTGCTCAGCGCCTTACAGGGGCCGCACCATACCGTATAGGCATCCATAAAGATCAGTTTCTTTTTGGAGGCCGCTTCTTTCTTGGCTTCCTCGAAAGAGCCTGTGAAGAAGCTGATTCCTTCGGCGTCAGCGGTTTGGGCATTCAATCCGATCCCCGAAGCGATAAAAAGAAATACAAAGAGTATTTTTTTCATGTGTGTATTTTTCATAATAAGATGTCCTTCTATAAACGTACCATTGTGCATAAAGGTAAACAAATTTGCAAAAATTTAACCCTTTTTGACGCATTAGGCAGGTCCGAAAATCTGTTGCACCTGTTGCATAGCCCGTATTTAGGCGTATATTAGTGTACCTGTAATAAACAATAGACATGAACCAGAGCAGAAGAAATTTCCTGAGTGCGGCCTGTACACTGTGTGCGGCCGCGGTACTGGCCCCGGCAGCGCTGGCGGCGGTAAATGAAGAGGACGACGACAAAAAACCGAAACTGAAAGTTGAAGACGGCAAGGTGCTGATCCCGGCCGCCCTGCTTACCGAGAAGCTGAATTCATTTAAGGTAAAGGGATTGCCCCGGCCCCTGCTGGTGATCAAAAATCCCGATGTCTACGATGCCTACCTGCTTAAATGTACACACATGGGCGTAGCCGTGAAGATCGACGGCGACGAACTGGCCTGCCCGGCGCACGGCAGCCGCTTTAACCTGCAGGGCGGGGTTATAAAAGGACCTGCAAAAGAACCGCTTACCCGCTATAAAGTAAATGCCGTTGCCGACGGGGTAGAGGTGATTGTTGCGTAGTATTCGCATCTATTGCCTACCTTTGCCGCATGCTTTTACGTACGGATAAGCCCAATATACGATCCTATGCGCTCGACGACCTGCGCGCCTTTTTCGAGGAAAAGGGCGAAAAGGCCTTCCGGGCCAACCAGGTTTTTCAGTGGGTATGGCAGAAACATGCCAAGTCTTTCGGAGATATGACCAATCTCGGGAAGGACCTGCGCGCCTTTCTGCAGGAGCATTTCCTGATCACCGAACTGGATGTGCTCAGCGAGCAGCACAGCAACGACGGCACCGTAAAATCGGCCTTTTCCCTGAGCGATGGTAAGGTAGTGGAAGGCGTACTGATACCCACCGACAGCCGCATGACCGCCTGCATCAGCTCGCAGGTGGGCTGCAGCCTCGACTGTAAATTCTGCGCCACGGCACAGCTTAAAATGATGCGTAACCTGAACCCGGACGAGATCTATGACCAGGTGGTGGCCATCAGCCGGCAGGCAGACCAGAAATTCGGGCAGCCGCTCAGCAATATCGTATTTATGGGCATGGGCGAACCCCTGCTCAACTTCAAGAACGTAAGCACGGCCATACAGCACATTATGAGCGAACAGGGTCTGGGGATGAGCTATAAACGCATTACCGTTTCTACCAGCGGGGTGGCCAAAATGATCCGCCGTCTGGGCGAAGACCGCGTAAAATACCGCCTGGCCCTGAGCCTGCACGCGGCCGATAATGAAAAACGCAGCCAGATCATGAGCATCAATGATACCAACCCGCTCGAAGACCTGGCCGATGCCCTGAAGTTCTACTATGCCGAAACCGGTAATCCGGTCACCTACGAGTACATCCTGTTTAAAGATTTTAACGACAGCGAAGAGGATGCCCGCAATCTGATACGTTTTTCGAAACACGTTCCGTCCAAGATCAACATTATTGAATACAACCCGGTAGAAGGCAGTCCCTTCCGGCAGACCGATCCCGATCGCCTGGAGCGCTTCCGCCGCCTGCTCGAGAATGCCGGCATTACGGCCACTGTGCGCCGCAGCCGAGGTAAAGACATTGATGCCGCCTGCGGACAACTGGCCAACAAAACCACTTCCTGACAACAGAACCCGATGAAAAATACCTTTTTTGTACTGCTTCTCTTTATCCTGGGCTCTCCCCTGATGGCACAGGATTATGGCGATACCCTGGTGCTCTTTGAGAAAAAACAGGTGGTATACCTGCTCGGCGACAGCATTAATGTACGCAAAACGCCGGGTACCGACGGCGCTGTGATCACCCGCCTGCCCATCGGTACCCGGGTAACCATACTCGAAAAAAGCAGGGAGGTCTCCCGCATCAACAACATACTTATGCCCTGGTACCTGGTAGAATTCAACGGGAAACAAAAAGGATACATCTGGGGCGGTAAACTGGCCCTGAATTCCTTCCGCAGTAACAAAAACCCGGATGTCGCCTTCCATTTCGGCATTGATAAAAGAGAGAATGAAGACGGCGCCTATGCCCAGTTCCAGATACGGGTAGAAAAAGACCATAAAGAACTGCAGCGCCTGAATTTTCAGGGATTCGGAACAGAATACAAAAAGCATATATGCAGTAACATTTCCAACAAGGGCCTCAGCGGGGTAGACGATATTCTGCAGGTAGACGGTTATGGCGAGTTTTGCGGCGATAATGCCGGGGCCATGATCTTTTTCTGGACCGGTACCGAACTGGTTTATATAGACCAACTGTCTGATTATGTGGACGGAGCCTACTTCGGGCGACAGTTCTTTGTATACCCCTCCGATATGGAAGGTGAAAAGGAGACGGTGATCAAAAAGGAGCAGATCGGCGAGATCCTGTTCGAAGAAGGACAGAATTATGCCAGCTGGGACAGCCATAACGTGGTGTACGAAAAAGACATGTCGACCCGCCTCTATTGGGACGGTAAAAAACTGCAACCTAAAAAATAAACCCCTCTTTGAAAAACACCTACAGCTTCCGGCTCAGCGAAGACGATTTTCTTGTATACACGCTGTACAACGCTTCTACATCGCGCATGCTGCGCCGCCGCCGTATGCGTATGCGCTGGCTGGTATCGGTACTCTACATCTGCCTCGGTGCCTGGCTCAGCCTGGGCCGTGATGTGCGTGTGGGCGGCTTCGTTTTTATGGCTTTCGGACTGCTCTGGCTGCTGTTTTACCCGCGCTACAGCGCCTGGCGTTACAAAAGAACCTATCGCCGTATTGTGCGGGAACAGACCAAAGACAGGGTGAACAAGACCTACGATATGGAACTGGCTGAAGATCAGATGCTGATCCGTAACGAGAACTCCGAGTCGAAAATAAGCTACAGCGGCATCAGCGAAGTGGTGGTGCTCCGTGCATATTTTCTGCTGATGTTCAAAGAAAGATCGGGCCTGGTGATACCCCGCCGCGATGTGCCGGAACCCGACGCTTTCCTCAGTTTTTTCCGCGGAAAAGGTGTGGCCGTGGAACTGCGTGAGAACTGGCGCTGGAAATAAACCTGCGGGTTTTGCTAAAAAGCCAATTGCTTATAGTATAACTTTTTATAATTGTTTTTCTGACTGGCCCGGAGACTTTTTTCAAGGGTGAGCCTGGCCATAAGATAACTTACACTGGACTCTGCTCCCTGGTTGAGATTCACATTGTGTTCTTCGAGTCCGTCGTAACAACCTCCGGTACATGGGTTATATATGATCTGATCCAGGTGGTTCGCACCCAGGAACCAGTTAAAGGCCGTTTCCATTTTTTGAAGGTATCGCTCGTCTTTATATACATCGTAAAATTTACTCAGCGCAAGGATCGTATAGGCCACGTCGATGGGTTGCTCGCCCCCGTTGCCGGATTTATTGCCTGAACGCTGCACAGCTTTCGGTTCCTTTTGCAGCCAGCGGGTATTCGGAATTACTTTTATGCGGTTCGACTGGAATATTTTCGAGAGCAGGAAATCGAAGGAAGAGACGGCAATTTTCTTATAAACGGGTTCTGCACATACAGACCAGGCACAGAGCATTGCTTCGGATAAAATGCTGTTGGCATAGGTAAGATAACTTTCGAACCAGCACCAGTTTTTACCGGCTTCGTGACGGTACATCTGCACCAGGCGGTCGGCCAGTTCCCGAATGAGATCGGTATTGCCTGCCTCGGGCGTTTTTGTATGATAATAATACAGGCCTTTTATAGTAAAGGCCATGGCACGGGGAGAGCGGACCGTATGTGCATTCCGGAGCGCTTTCTGCAGTATTCTTTGGGTATCGGTACTCATGAACCCGTACGCGTCCGGAAAGCGGGAGCATACAGAAAAAAGGTATCCGAGTGCCCATATTGCCCGGCCATTGGCATCTTCCAGGTTCGTCTCATGGTTCTGGCTGCTGAACCGGTAGTCGCTCTCTACGTAATTCAGGAAAGAACCGTCGTTTTTCTGGCAGTATTTTATAAAGCGGAAATAGATGTAAATATACTCCAGGTCATTTACATCTGCACTTTCTTCAAAATGTTGGCACATAGCGATCAGAGCCCGGGCATTATCGTCCAGCGTGTAGCCGGAACCTGGATCCGGCTGGTTGATCTTCGAGAACTGGATTATGCCGAAATCTGTGGTCAGTTTTTTTATATGATCCAGGTTAAAGCCCGGCAGGGTATAATGCAGTGCGATGTTCTGCATGCTTATTTTTTCAAAAAGCCGGGCATGAGCAAGGGCCGAATTTTCCCAGGCACTGGAGGCGATTTTGTGTCGTCCGTTCGAGCTGATTCTGTCCCGCAGCGGCTCATCGTGTAAAAGCCGGTTTACGACCTCGGCCAGTTGGGCAGAGTTGCCAAAATCAATACAAACACCGGCTTCATTCTGCAAAACCTCACGTGCATGGGGAATTGGAGTGGAAATAACCGGACAGCCGCAGCTGATGGCATAGGAGAAGGTGCCGCTTACGGCCTGGTTCGGGTCTTTGGACGTAAACAGGTATATGTCTGTCAGTTGCAGGTATTCCAGTAGTAAGGGCAGGGGCAGAAAGGCGTTGATGAACTGTACGTGCTTGTCCAGGGCGTGTTCCTGTACTTTTGCTTCTAACAGTTGCCGGTATTTTTCCCCATCCTGCTTTAGAACAGAAGGATGTGTTTTTCCGATGATAAGAAAAAGTACGTCGGGATGTTGCTGTATGATTGCAGGCAGGGCATCCAGCGTGGTCTCGATATTCTTGCCGGAACCAAGCAGTCCAAACGTGGAGAGCACCTTTCTGCCGGAGAAATCATGTTTTTTCTTCAGCAGGTTCTTATTCGGGTGGGGGACCAGGTGTGTACCGTGCGGGATCACGCGGATCTTTCCGGAGGGTATATCATAATCTTCCTGCAGGATGCGGGCCGAAGAATGTGTCATTACAAGAATGGCTGCGGCGGCATCCGACATCGCTGTTACATTCGTTTTCCATACTTCGTCAGGCTGCGGCAATACGGTGTGAAAGGCCAGCAGGACAGGTTTCTGAAGGTCGTGCATAAGATGAATGAGTGCTTGTTCATTGCCCCTGAAAAGCCCGAATTCATGCTGTATGACCACGAGCAGTATATTATCCTGCCGGTTGATGGACGCCGCCAGCGAGGAGAATGCTTCGGCCTTATCTGCATTTAAGGTATAGCCGATATGGGCATCGTATATATGTTGCTCGTTATCAGACTCAATAGGGCAAATCTGCAACAGGAAGGAATCGTGAAAGGTTTTTTGCAGGGCTTTGACCAGGTCCTGGGAATAGGTGGCGATGCCGCATTCGCGCGGAGGATAAGACGTAATGATCAGTATTTCAGGGAGTTTTTTTTCGGGGCCTGCTGCCATAATGTTTCTCATAAAGCGCGTGTGTTAAGCAATAGTTCTTTCAATAATTCTTTGATACTGAGCGATGCACAGGCAATCTGTTCGTCGGCAGCTCCATAGTATATATACAGTACGTCGTCGCAGAGCAATGTGCCTGTAGGAAAGCATACATTGTTTACCGTACCCTTCTGTTCCCATTCGTGTTCAGGTTCAAAAAGCGCATAGGGCAGGCGGGCAAGTTCGGTCTGCGGATGTTCGAGGTCGAGCAGCGCTGCTGCGGCACAATACACATAGCCGCCGGCGGTATCGTACACACCATGATAGATGAGCAGCCAGCCCTGTTCTGTTTCAATGGGCGGACACCCCCCACCGATATAACTTATTTCGTGCTTTTTTTTAGGCGAAAGGACAATATGTTCTTCGAAACAGAGGAAATAGTTTTGCCAGAATGCGGGGGTCAGATCTTCGAGACGTTGGGTAAAAACAATCTGTATGTCCGGCTTGATGCGGTGAAGAAAGCAGAACATCCCGTTTATTTTCCGGGGAAAAAAAAGGAGGTTCTTATCCCACAGCAACAGTTTTTCGCTGGTCAGGTCCTGTATATTACCAAATGTATTGTAACGGGCATATTTTTCATTTAGGTCTCCGCGTGATGTGGCCAGGCGGCTGAACTCGGCATAGCTGAACTGTGGCACCACAGGGCCCTGTTTTTCAAACTGCCGGAGGTCGCGCGAGAGGGCAAGCGCTCCCAGCGCATTTATTCCGTCGTAGGCGGTATAGCTCAGGTAATAGAGCTTGTCGATCTTTACGATACGGGGGTCCTCCATTCCCCGCGATTCGTAAGCGAACTGCGGAAAGAGGAGTGGTATATCCTGGCGTTCTGCAACCGTAAGCGGATCGCTTAAGCGGCAATAGCCAATACTGGAGTAGTTTTCTTTGCTTACTGCCCTGTAAAACAGGTGTATACCATAATCATCCTGTATCACAGCGGGATTCAGTACTCCGTGGTTTTCAAATCCCAGTTCTGTTTTCCGCAACAGAACCCCTTCTTTTTTTACAGTTACCATGCATTGTTTCCCTTCTTTCTCAGGTCAGAAAAAAGAAACCCGGTTTTACCCTTTCCTGATCCTAAAATCGTTGTACAAACCGGTCCGGGTGTGGTTGCAATCAGTGCTGCGGGCTGGGGTTCCTGTTATCGATACCCAGCTGTCGCAACGCCTGTCCCAGTTCATTTACATCGTAACTAAACTGGTGTTTGAACAGGGCCCAGTTTTCGGCGTTTTGTTCATAGCTGTTCATCTGGGCTCTCAGGTCTTCGTTTTTTTGTTCCAGGACGTCCAGTTTTTTCATATAAAGCGCATCGAAAGAGGTGCCTGGCTTGTGTTTTTTCGATTTGAGAGAGAGTATTTTAAGATCATTTTCAATAAATTTCGTTTCATACTCGCTTTTCAGTATCTTCCACTCTTCGGTATCCGAAACTTTTTGAGTGGCAGCATCCGCGGCTTGGAGGGCCCGGGCTCCTTCTTTTTCTTTACGTGCCATATCTTCTGCATGTATCGCATCATCTGTCGTCTGTGCCGGCCTACAGCCTGGAAGGGCCGTCAGGGCCATAAGTAAAATGCCTCCAGTGAGGATTAAAATGTTCTTTCTCATTGTATTGTTTATTAAATTCCCGGACTATTAAAGCAAAAAGGAGATAGGCGTACTCTGTGCATGCATCCGGTTATCGCCACCTGGCGGCAGATACATGAAATCCGGCGTTTGTGTTTTTTACCGGGAAGTGGAGTGTTTAAGCGGCAGGACCGTCCGTTCTATATTACATTTATCCTGCGTAAACAAAGATGCGCAGATACGGGACAGAAAGTGTTATATAAATCTGGTAAATAGTTATATAAATCACAGGTTTTCGGGAATGTTCCGCTTGTTGCCGTTCCTCTTTCATACGTTGCCCCGGCCCGGGGCAATTTGCCGTTTATAAATCTAAGATAAACCGAGATTGTATTGCCGGATAAGATACAATGTGCGACATTTGGCAGATAAAAACCGACAGCATTTATGATCGCCTATAATCCCAAAGACTGGTTCTTTTTTATTTTCCGCTTTCACAAAGCCGATACCTTTCGTACGCTGCTTCCGCTGATGGCGGCCATTGCAGGTTATTCGTGGCTCATTGCCTACCTGGAACTGGAATACTGGCAGCTTTCGGTAAACAATGCCCTCAAGAACCTGCCCATTATGCACACCACGCTTACCTTTGTGATCTCGCTGCTGCTGGTGTTTCGCACCAACACGGCCTATGACCGATGGTGGGAGGGCCGCAAACTCTGGGGAAGCCTGGTGAACAGCAGCCGCAACTTTGCCCTGAAACTGGGCGCCATGCTCAGCGAAGAACAGGACCGGCAGTATTTCCGCCGCCTGATACCTGCCTATGCCTCTATCCTGAATAAACACCTGAAAGACGAAGAAACCGGTAAAACCCTGTTCGACGAGTTTGACCTGCGTATCGAAGAGCATCATAAACACGCTCCTAACCAGGTGGCCCGCATGATGTACCAGAAAGTACAGGAGCTATACACTACCGGTAAGATCAGCGGCGACCAGCTTATTGTGCTGAATAGCCAGTTAGAATCCTTTACGGATATCTGCGGAGCCTGCGAACGGATCAAGAATACACCTATTCCATTCTCGTACAGCATGTTCATTAAGAAATTTATCTTTTTCTATATCATGAGCCTGCCCTTCGGCTATGTGTTTAGCCTGGGCTATTACGTAATACCGGTGGTAGTATTTATTTTTTATGTGCTGGCCAGCCTGGAGCTGATCGCCGAAGAGATCGAAGACCCTTTCGGTACCGATGGTAATGACCTGCCTACAGAAAAGATCGCGGCCAATATTAAAATACACGTTTCCGAAATTTTGTAAGCGTTATACCGCAGCGCCTTTTCTGCCGTTTACAGAGAACGAAAAGCCTTAAAATGATACTTTCCCTCCTTTTTTCAGCAGGCCTTTGTGCCTCCGCTCCGGCACCGGAAGATACCGTTTCGTTCCGTACGCTGTTTTACAACGATCAGAAGATCTATTCCGTGAACGAAGTGCTGCAGTTCATGAACGAACCGGACACCGTGCTTATCCCTGACGCGGATGTAACGAAAGACGAACTTTCCCTGCATTTTTATTCCTGTATGGGCGGGCACCCGGAACAGATCATTATCCGTAATGCACAGGATGAAAAGTTGTGCGAAACACCCCCCTGGAAAAAGGGCGAAAAACAATACCTGTCGCTCAAACTGCCCGTACGGTCTTTCCTGTCTGCTCCTCCGCAAAAGGTACAGTTTGTAAAACTCAGCTGTTACGTGGAAATATGGAATGGCAGTGCCTATACAGAGACAGAAAAAACACTCTGCATACTCCGCTTTGAACCATGAAAAGAACAGATAGCCTGTATACCTGGGTCGTGTTATTCCGCGGGGGAACCTTTATTTCGCAGGTGAAGGCCGGATCTGTTCACGAATCCGTTCAGGCCTGGCTGAAATACCAGGAAGAGCACCTGGGCGATATTCCTTTCCTGGGAGAAAAAACCCTGCAGGAAATACGAACTGCGTTCGCGGAAGAGGAAGACACCCGCCCCATACCGCTTCGGGGAATGAAGAATGCCTGGTTCTGCCTGGTACTTTCCCGCATGGGAGCCCTGCATATCAATATTGTGGAGACGCTGTAAAGCGGTGTTTTAGCGGAGCGCCGCCGCCAGCGAAAAGGCACAGGCCAGCGCCGAACAAAAAGTACGTATAGTATGCAGTCGGTTCCAGGGATGCTCAAAACGGGCACGCATCTGCTGCAGGGCCCCGGCATCGGCTTCTGCCGGCGAAAAAGCGTCCAGCGCTTCGTTCAGGGGTACATTACCGCCGATGGTTACCGCAAAAGTACCGGATACATACAACAGGGTCCCCCCCAGCAACAGCCAGAAGCGCAGGCCTGTGCCGAAGTTCAGGATGCTGCTTAATACCAGTAGCAGCGGCGTTCCTATGAATACCAGCAGGAAAACGGGGTTGAGTATGGCCCGGTTGATCGATTGCATGGCCGCCAGGTACTGGGCATCGGGCAGGCGGTTGAGTCCGGGGTTCACCGAAACGGAATAAGCAAAGAAAAGTCCGGCCATCAGGGCACAACCAAAAGCGGCGCTAAAAAGAGCCAGGTTCTGAAAAATGTTCATGTCGTTTTTTTTTTGACAAAGCTATGGCGGGCCCTGCCGGGGAAATAGAACAAAACCGACAGTTTACAGAACCATATCCGAAAGCGGTTCGCGGCGCCGGTATTCTTCGGGCGAAATGCCGGTGAACTCCCGGAAGTTGCGGATAAAATGCGACTGATCGGCATAGCCGTTCTCAAAGGCAAGATCAGAAAGTTTATCGAAAGAACGGTTGCGCAGTTGTTGTAAAGAAGACTGGAAACGGCAGATGCGCGAAAACAATTTGGGCGAAATGCCGATATGGCTCCGGAAACGGCGCTCCAGGCTGCGTTCAGACAGGGCCAGTTCGTTCAGCAGCTCCTGTATGGACAGCGTACCGCCCGATTGCAGGATGCGGTTCATAGCCCGTTCTACCTGGGCGTCTTCCTTCACGGAGCCGTACATGCGGCTTTGCAGGTAGGCATATAGCTGTTGCAGACGCTCCTGCGCGCTCTTTTCGTGCAGGTTCTCAGCCAGTGTAAAAAGCGGTTTGTTTACGGCATTATGCAGATCGGTACAGGTATCGGTAAGGATGCCGGCATCCCAGCCGAAAAGGGCTTTGAGCGCATGCGGATGAAAGCCTATGCCGATAGCGCCTGTACTGCCTTTGGTGTGTAAAATACGAGTTTGTACCGTTTGTCCGTACAAAAAGAGCCGGGGCAGTTGTTTGCCGTCTCCGTCCTGCCAGAGGGGAGCATCGCCGTTTTGCAGGATAAGGCCCGGGCTGCCGTCGGCCAGGGGGCGAAAGGTATCCGCAGCGGCATCCGCAGGTGCAGACTCCATTACCCAACTGTAACGGATGTAGCGGCGGAGGCTCTCGGGCGGCGGTACCTGGATAAATTTCATGCGTTCTGTAAAGGTACAGAATATCTGTGTGGGTTGTGCAGAGCTGCTACTCTGCCTTCTTGATCGAAAGCGCGCCCGAAGGGCATTTATGCACCTGCTCTACAATGCTGTCTCGGGTATCGCTTTCGGGATGGATCCAGGGCACTTCGGCGGGCCGGAACACATGCGGAAGCCCGCGTACGCAGATTCCGGAATGGATGCACTTCTTGTTGTCCCAGACAACAAAAACATCGTCTTTGCGGTATTCTTTGATCATAAGACACTGTTTTATCCTTGAAATTTAGTGAATTTACGGCCTTGTTGTCCGCTCTTAGCAAAATTTAAGCCGGCTCAGGAAAGAAACAGGCGGATTCCAAACAACAACAGGCAAAAAAGCAGGACTTCCGTGAATACAACAGGTTAATATACAAAAAACGAATGAATTACACATCATTTTTGCGACAAATGCATAAAATATATACCTTTATTCCATTAAGATCTCTTTATAAATAGCGCAAAACCATTGTAATTCCCCGGCTGTAAAGACCCGGAACGGTATTTTGTGCATGGTGTTTTGCCAACACTTTTTTTGTTTTTTAAAAATTTATAGAGAGAAAAAATGATGCATTCTACGGAAAAAATCGCCCTGCTGGGCGCCACCGGTAAATCCGGAAAATATGCACTGCGCGAAGTGTTGCGTGCGGGTTATCCCTGCCGTTTACTGCTGCGCCATCCATCCCAATTGCAGGAAACAGATCCGCGTATAGAAGTAATACAGGGCGATGCCCGGGACCCCGAAGCTGTACTGCGGCTGCTGAAGGACTGTACGGCCGTGCTCAGTACCCTGGGCCAGCCCGCCGGCGAATCTTCCATTTTCAGCACGGCTACGCGTAATGTGTTGCAGGCTATGGAACAGCAAGGCATACAACGTTACATAGTAACTACCGGCCTCAGCGTGGATGTGCCCGGTGACAAAAAAGAACCCGCCGTACAACAGGCCACAGACTGGATGAAACAGCATTACCCGGAGACTACCTTCGACAAGCAGAAAGAATATGAATTGCTGGCTGCTTCCGGGGTGCAGTGGACAATGGTTCGTCTGCCGCTTATAGAGCTTACAGATGATCCCGGGCAGCTGCAGACCCGCCTGCATCACTGTCCCTGGCCGCGGGTAAGCGCTTCGGGGCTGGCGCAGTTTTTGGTAGGGCAGCTAAAAGACGACAGCTATCATCAGAAAGCGCCCTTTGCGGGCAATGTATAAATTAAAAAGGCGGGGTTTTTTCCCGCCTTTTGTTTTTTGCCCGGCAGGAAAACTGATATAAATCATATTTACGGCTGATCTTTCTCATACCCCGCCGCCGCTCAGGGTTGCACCTTTGACGTGTCAAACAAACATCTACCCGTTTATGGAGGCACTTTTCATTCTCATCGGCTTTAGTGTGGCGGTGGCCATACTGTTTCTAACCCTGTTCATACGCGCGGTACGCGCCGGTCAGTACGACGATCCCCGCTCGCCCGGCACCCGCATCCTGGATGCACCCCGTCCGCCGAAAACAAAACAATCTAATCCCCGCGCTTAAGACATGGAAATTCAGAAGTTTAAATACGACAACCGTATCGTAAGCCTTTTCGCGTTCGCCACCATGCTCTGGGCCCTGGTGGGTATGCTGGTGGGCGTTATCGTGGCGTTCCAGATCTTTAATCCGGGTTTTGTACACTCGGAATACACTACGTTCGGCCGCCTGCGTCCCCTGCACACCAATGCGGTGATCTTTGCCTTTGTGGGCAACGGTATTTTTATGGGTTACTATTACTCCATACAGCGCCTGCTCAAGGCCCGTATGTGGAGCGATATGCTGAGCCGGGTCCATTTCTGGGGCTGGCAGCTCATTATTGTAGCCGCCGCCATTACTCTACCCCTCGGTTATACCACCTCTAAAGAATACGCCGAACTGGAATGGCCTATCGATATTGCCATTACCCTTATCTGGGTCATTTTCGGCCTGAACATGATCATGACCATCCTGCGCCGCCGCGAACGGCACCTGTACGTGGCCATCTGGTTCTACATAGCCACTTTTGTTACGGTAGCCGTGCTGCACGTAGTGAACTCCTTTGAACTGCCGGTGGCCCTCTTTAAAAGCTATTCGGTATACGCCGGTGTGCAGGACGCCCTGGTACAATGGTGGTACGGGCACAACGCCGTGGCCTTTTTCCTCACCACGCCCTACCTGGGACTCATGTATTATTACCTGCCCAAAGCGGTGAACCGCCCGGTGTATTCCTATAAACTTTCCATCATACACTTCTGGGCCCTCATCTTTATTTACATCTGGGCGGGCCCGCACCACCTGCTGTATTCTACCCTGCCCGACTGGGCACAGAGCCTGGGCACGGTGTTCTCCATTATGCTTATTGCACCGTCATGGGGCGGTATGATCAATGGTCTGCTCACCCTGCGCGGCGCCTGGGACCGCGTGCGCGACGATGCCACGCTCAAGTTCTTCGTGGTAGCGGTTACGGCCTATGGTATGGCCACGTTCGAAGGGCCACTGCTCTCGCTGAAACAGATCAATGCCATCAGTCACTTTACCGACTGGACCATTGCCCACGTACACGTAGGCGGACTGGGCTGGAACGGTATGCTTACCTTCGGTATCCTGTACTGGCTGATCCCGCGTTTGTATAAAACCGAACTTTTCTCTAAAAAACTGGCCAATGCCCACTTCTGGATCGCCACCCTGGGTATTCTGCTCTATGCCATTCCTATGTACTGGGCAGGTTTTACGCAGCATTCCATGTGGCAGGACTTTACCGAGGCCGGCACCCTGAAATACCCCGAATTCCTCACCACCGTTACCAATCTTAAAAACCTGTATGCGCTGCGGGCCATCGGCGGAACCCTGTACCTGAGCGGAGCCATTATGATGGTGTACAACCTGGTACGCACGGTACGCGCCGGCAGCCTGGAACGGGAAGAGGAAGCCAGCGCACCTGCCCTGGAAAAAGTGTACGCTGGTCATGCCGGTGAACACTGGCACCGCTGGATCGAACGCCGCCCCGTGCAGCTTACCATTTTTGCCACCATTGCCATTCTCATCGGCGGACTTATTGAAATGGTGCCCACCTTTATGGTAAAGAGCAATGTACCTACCATTGCCTCCGTAAAACCCTACACCCCGCTCGAACTGCAGGGTCGCGATCTGTATATCCGCGAGGGTTGTGTGGGTTGCCACTCCCAGCTGGTGCGGCCTTTCCGGCACGAAACGGTGCGCTACAAAGGCGAATATTCCAAGAGCGGGGAATATGTGTACGACCATCCTTTCCTCTGGGGCAGTAAGCGTACCGGGCCCGATCTGCAGCGCGTAGGGGCCAAATACCTGCACAGCTGGCACTATTTCCACATGGCCAACCCCGACGATATCTCCAAAGGCTCACTGATGCCTGCTTATCCCTGGCTCTTTACCAATGACCTGGATACTTCGGGGACTGCAGCCAAGATACGTGCCATGCAGTCGCTGGGCGTGCCCTACCCCGAGGGGTATGATGCAAGGGCCAATGCCGATCTGCAGAAACAGGCTTCCGAAATTGCCGAAAACCTGCTGCAGGACAAGAGCGTGCGCTACGACTTTGCCGAACGCAGCAGTGATAAGCTGGCCGACAAGGAAATTATAGCCCTCATTGCCTACCTGCAACGCCTGGGCACCGATATAAAAGTAAAAACGGAAGAAGTTGCCGTAAAACCTGAAAAATAACGAGTTATGCTTAAAAACATCAAATATTACCTGGATGGCACCGGTATCGACTGGATGGGCATTCTTTCGCTCGGCGTCTTCTTTATATTCTTCCTGGTACTGCTGGTATACGTGCTGTATATGAAAAAAGACAGTGTGGAAGAGATACGTAACATCCCGCTGCAGGGCGATCCTGCGGCACAATCAAACCGAACGCCTCATGAAAACCAATAAACACCTTTTCGGGAAACTCCCTCTGACTAAGGGAATCATGGCATGGGCAGCGGTCGCTGTAATTCCACTGGGTAGAGCGGAAAATCCGGCGGCCGCAGCTGCCCCTGCCGAAAACCCGGCACGCCGTTTCGACTGGCTGCTGAACATAAGCCTGGAAGAAGTGCTGCTCTTTATCCTGCTGGCCTTCCTGGTGCTGATCATGCTCTATTTTGTGCAGGTGATCAATTCCCTGCTGAAGTTGCTGAAAGGCGAGACCGATAAGATCATCAACACACAGGGTGTGGTTACTGCCGCCCCCGCCCCGAAACGAAAAACGGCCTATTCACAGATACTGAAGGCACTTACCCGTGCCCGCGCCGTGGAAGAGGAAAAAGATATCCTGCTCGACCACGATTACGACGGTATCAAAGAACTCGATAACAGTCTGCCGCCCTGGTGGAAGTGGATGTTCTACATCTGCATCGTATGGGCCTTGTTCTACCTGGTGAACTACCACATTGTACCCATCTGGAACTCCGGTGTACTGCAGGATGCAGAATATATCGCCGAAGTAGAGGAGGGTAAACGCCAGCTGGCCGAATACAAGAAAAAAGCAGCCGATTTCGTGGATGAGAACACGGTGACCATGCCGCAGGACAAGGCGGTGATCGCTAAGGGAAAAGCCAAGTTCGACGAAGTATGTGCCGCCTGCCACGGTGCGCAGGGTCAGGGCGATGTAGGTCCCAATCTTACCGACGATTACTGGTTGCACGGCGGCGATATCAAAGATATTTTCAAGACCATTAAGTACGGCGTCCCTGAAAAAGGAATGATCAGCTGGCAGGACCAGCTCAAAGCCAGCGAAATGCAGGCCCTGGCCGGGTATATTCTTACGCTGCGCGGAACCAATCCGCCCAACCCTAAAGAGCCGCAGGGCGACCTCTATACGCCTGCGGCCTCTGACTCCCTGAAACCGGCTGCCGATACCGTAAAGGTGGCCGCGAACAATATATGACAGACAGACCGGGGACTGCCGTAACTGCGGAGTCCCCGATCATTTATGCAAAATCTACCCGTTATGCAGAATGAAATTGATGCGGAAGAATATCGTGACCATATTGCCACGATCGACGAAAAAGGTAAAAGGGTCTGGATATTTCCAAAGAGACCCAAAGGGAAATACACCCGTTATCGTACCCGGCTCAGCTGGTTCCTGCTGGCCATACTGTTTGTCCTGCCCTGGATAAAGATAGGCGGAGTACCGCTGTTCATGCTCAACGTACCCGAGCGGAAGTTTGTGCTGTTCACCGTGTTCTTCGGGCCGCAGGACTTCTTTATTTTCGCTCTGCTGATGATCGCCTTTATCGTGTTCATTGCCTTGTTCACAGTGGCTTTCGGGCGTCTTTTCTGCGGCTGGGTATGCCCGCAGACCGTTTTTATGGAAATGGTGTTCCGTAAGATCGAATACTGGATCGAAGGCGATTATACCCGGCAGCGTGCCCTGGCCAAAAGTGCCTGGACCACTGAGAAAATATGGAAGAGGATAGCTAAACACAGCCTGTTCCTGCTCATTTCCTTCCTGATAGCCAATACCTTCCTGGCCTATATTTTTGGCAGTGATGCCCTGTTGCAGTTCGTAAAAGACGGTCCCGGTCCGCATTTCGGACTTTTTGTAGGTCTGCTGCTCTTTACCCTGGTGTTTTATTTTGTGTTCAGCTGGATGCGCGAACAGGTGTGCATTATCGTATGCCCCTACGGCCGCCTGCAGGGTGTATTGCTCGACCAGAAGTCGATGGTAGTGGCCTACGACCACGTGCGTGGCGAACCACGCGGAAATCCAAAGAAAAACAAGGATAAAAAACTGGGCGACTGCATCGACTGCGGCCAATGTGTGAACGTGTGCCCGACCGGCATCGATATCCGCAACGGCACCCAGCTGGAATGCGTAGGCTGTACCGCCTGCATCGATGCCTGCGACGATATCATGGACCGCATCGGAAAACCGAAAGGCCTGGTGCGTTATGCCTCGCAGGACGAAATAAAACACGGCCGCCGCCTGCGTTTCAGCGGCCGCATGAAGGCCTATTCCGCCGTGCTGGTGCTGCTGCTAGTGCTGCTGAGCGTACTCTTAGCTACCCGCAGTGATTTTGACGTACACGTGGCCCGTATGCGTGGTACCACCTACCAGGAGCAGAGCAATGGGGACATCAGCAACTTTTTCACGCTGAAGCTCATGAACAAAAGTTTCCATACGTTCCACCCGCAGATACGTCTGCTGCAGCCCGAAGGCGGTACCCTGCGCATTATCGGTACGGCCCCGGAACTGGAAGGCGGTTCTTCGGCCGAAGTGAATATCATGCTCAGTTACCCCGCGGCGCAGGTCAACGGCGTAAAAATGCCCGTGAAGATCGGTGTATTCAAAGGCGATACTCAGGTCGACGAAAGTGAAATGGTGTTCTTCGGACCCGGCGACAACTCCTGATCTTTAAAATTCTACCCGTTATGTTCAAGAATAAAAACCTCATTTTTCTGCCCTGGCTGCTGTTTGCGCTGGGCATCAGTACCCTCGGGTTCTTTGCCTACCGCAAGAATTTCGACCTGGAAACAGAGAATTATTACGCCGCCGAACTTACCCACGGCACCAAAATGGAACAGCTCCGCCGGGGCCGGGCCTTTAAACCGCTACTGAGCTACCGGCAGGAAGAAAACGGACTGCGCTTCAGCTTCCCGGCCAATTTCCGGAAGAATCCGCAGTTCCGGGGGGAGATCCGTTTGTTTCGTCCGTCCGATGCGGCGCTCGATCGTACATTTCCCATTCAGCCCGATACCGCATTACAGCAACAGGTCCCGGCCGCTGAACTGGCGCCCGGTTTCTGGAAATTGCAACTGGCCTGGAGCCTGGGAAAAACCGAATACCTGCTCGAAGATACCTTAACCCTGCGGCCATGATCGGCGCAGCCTTTATTATGGGATTGCTGGGCAGTATGCACTGCGCCGGTATGTGCGGTCCGCTGAGCCTCATGCTGCCGGAGCGGAACTCTGCGGCGGGTAAAGTAGGCGGATTGCTGCTCTACAACCTGGCACGTATCCTGGTATATGCATTCCTGGGTATGCTCACGGGCTGGGCCGGTTACCTGGTTTCGCTCAGTGGCGCCGGTGCCTGGCTTATGCTGGCTTCGGCTTTTATATTGCTGATCAGCGGCTTGTTCTCCCTGTTCTCCCGCGATCTGCTGGAACGTATACCACTGCCCGCCGGCTGGATGAATAACCTGCGGCAGCTGTTCCGGCCCCTGTTCCGGCAAAAGAATTACTGGAGTTATGTGGGTATGGGCGCCTTTAATGCCCTGATACCCTGCGGACTCCTGTATACCTCGCTGCTGGCTGCTGTTGCAGAGGCTCATCCGCTGCACAGTGCCGGCTTTATGTTGATGTTCGGTTTAGGTACGGTTCCGGCGATGATGAGTGCCCAGTACCTGCTGCAGTTCGTGAAACAGGAATGGCGCATATACCTGCGCAGGGCCCTTCCCCTGCTGAGTATCGTGCTGGCTTTTTTCCTGGTTTACCGCAGTGGCATCGTGCAGGCATATCTTGCGCCGGAACCGGCCATGACCGAGTGCCGCTGAGTTCTTTTGCGCCGGACTCAGGGCGTCCTGTGTATGAACACGGTAGTAAGCAGGCCGACCAGCATAAAAAAGAAAGAGATCGATGCCGGTATCAGTATGCTGCGTATAATAAGTCCCGCTTTGCTGTAACCGTAAACGGAAAAGAACTGGATATAGAACCAGATGCCGTACAGCGTGGTAAGCGTGGCCGTAATATTGTACACCACATACAAACCCTGTTTGTTATGGTAAAAGATGGTAACCAGGGTAAAAAGCAGTTCAATGACCAGTTCGCCGGATGCCTTGTAGGTATTCATGACCAGGTGCTCGGCTATATTGAGCTTTGCCCTGCGGAACCACAACCAGCTGAACAGCGAGCAAACAGGAATGGAAACAATGAGCAGCAGTTTGGGGTATTTTATGGTCAGTTTTTCTACAGAAGCCATGGCCTTGTGCGGGTCCGGAATAATATCGGAGAGCCTGTGTACGCTGTATTCGTTCAGGAAAAGGCCTAATCCCACAATGAACAGTGCCAGCGAAATGTAGTTGAAATGCCCGGCCCGTTTTCCCTGGATAAACTCCCGGATGCTGTGTCCCGGACGGCTGAACAGTTCTTTCAGCGTAAAGAGCAGCCCTTTGTCTACGCCCCATATACCCTGCAGCAGGTCGTACGTTACAAAGCCGGCCGCAGAAAAGCGCCGGGTAGTTGCTTTCTGGCCGCAATGCGCACAATAATTGCCCGTTAAGGGCTCCTCACAGTGTAAACAGTTCGTTGGGCTTTCGGACATACATTGTTGGTTATCAGATTTTTGGCGGCCGGGCCTTAATTTCGGCATTTACCCGGTTCAGGGAGCTCCACAGGGGCAGAACGCCGGCAATAAGCGCTGCGGAAGCGGCGATCAGCGCCGTATCGGCACGTGTGTACAGCAATAACCATATATTCAGGCCCGTCATAAAGAACCCGAGCAGTGCAAACCCGAGCAGTGCGCCTTTCAGCAGGCGCTTTTGTTTGTGCAGCTCTTCCCGGTTCAGCTCGTAGAGCGGTTTTTGTGTCATAAAACAAAACGTAGAACGCTGTCAAAATTCCGGAAAGTATTTCTCGGGACCGTTACACCATAGTGTAGTTTGCCGTACTTTTGATGTAAGAATGAAAAGCAAATCACAGGCAGCGTCAACCCTGCTCACCCGCAATAAAGTTAGCGAAGTAACGGCCGAGGACGGACGACAGACCGGCGATTACCTGGATGTGGTAAAAGCCTTTGCCCGGCTCAGTTACGAAAGCGTGTACCTGATCGACTACAGCCGTATGGCTTTTGAGTACGTGTCCGAAAACCCGCTTTTCCTCTGCGGACACACCGCGCAGGAAGTACAGGCAATGGGTTACGACTTTTATTTCCGGAATGTGCCCCCGGCCGACCTGGAACTGCTGAACCTGATCAATGCGGCGGGTTTTGATTTTTATGACCGTCTGCCCGATGCAGAAAAAAAGCAGTACAGCATTGCCTACGATTTTCACCTGCAGGGCCCCGACGGTAAGAAAACACTGATCAACCACCGGCTTACGCCCCTGTTCCTGACCAGCACCGGGAAACTGTGGAAGGCCATGTGCCTGGTGTCGGTATCGCCGCACCGGCAGGCCGGCAACATTGTGATACAGCGCCAGGGTAGCGACGAATACTGGAAGCTGGATACAGGCAGCGGAACCTGGCAAAAGGCACAGAAACCCCGGCTCAGCCAGCGCGAAACAGAAGTGCTGCGCCTGTACGCACAGGGGCTGACCATTAGCCAGATCGCCGAAAAAATGTGCGTGGTGCCCGATACCGTAAAATATTACCGCCGCCGTATCTTCGAAAACTTCGGGGTAAGCAGCATTGTGGAAGCGCTTTCCTACGCGGTGAACAACAAGATCCTCTGAAGGCTTTTTCTCAGAGCCGGTTGATGATACGTACAGCCAGTGCGGGCCAGAGCCGCGAAATAACGTAAAGCAGTTTTACTTTCCCCACCCGAATTTCCCGGCCCTCATTCCGGAGTCCGCGAAGCATGGCTTTTACGGCCTTTTCTGCAGATATGGCCGAGGCGGGAGCCTGTCCGCGGTGCCAGGGTGTATCCACTACGGGCAATAACACTTCACTCACCCGTATTTCGGGCAGTTGCAGCCGCAGTGTTTGCGTAAAGGCGTGCAGGGCTGCTTTGGATGCATTGTAAAAGGGATAGATGGCCCGCGGTGCGTATACAAGACCCGTGCCGATGTTTATGATGTGTGCGTTGGCATGCTGCTTCAGCAGGGGCAGGAACAGTTTGCACAGGCGTATGGGCGCAAGTAGGTTCACGCTGAATTCTTCCGCAGCTTTGGTGGCAGCCTGTTCATCGGCGTCGAAGGAGATCCGGTGCACGATGGCGGCATTGTTTATCAGTATATTGCATTCGGAGTGCTGCGCCTGCACCCATTGAAAAAGCGCCTGGCAGTCTTCTTCCCGCGCCAGGTTGCAGCAGAAGGTCTGCAAACCGGGGATGTGTTGCCGGGCGGCCTCCAGTTTCGGGGCAGAGCGGCCGCAGATCAGTACCCGGTTGCCCATACGGCTGAGTGCAGAGGCCAGTTCAAGACCCACACCGGAACTGCCGCCGGTGATCAGGATGGTGTTTCCTTTCAGCATAATGTAGGATGTATTGAATTACGCTGCAAAGAGCCGAAAGGCCAGGCACAAAAACATTAACCTGTGTTAACGGAGGCGACTTTTTCGTATACGGCTGAGTGAAACGGGCGAAATACCCAGGTAGGAAGCGATGATATGCTGCCGAACGCGCGATTCCAGGCCGGGAAACTCCTCCCTGAAAATGCGGTAACGGTCTTCGGCATTGAGCAGCAGCAGTTCTCTTTCGCGTTTTTCCTTGGTGGAGAAGGCCCGTTCCAGTACCTGTACCAGTAAGGTGTTCCAGCAGGGATGTCCCTTTTGCAGGCGCATCCACAGGCCGTAGTCGATCTCCAGTATCTCGCTGTCTTCCAGCGCTTCAATGAACATGTGCGAGGGGCTGGAGCTGATCATGGCCGAATAGGCGCTCAGGAACTGGCCTTCCGGAATAAAGTTCTTGGTGTATTCACGCCCGGATGGATCCATGTACAGGTAACGGAAAAGTCCGCTGCCCACAAAGGCAAAGCGGCGCGGAACCTGGCCCTCACGGATAAAATAGGCGCCTTTGGCCAGGGAAGCGCTCTTCAGTATGGCACTGACGCGCTTTTCTTCTTCGGCAGGCAGTTCAATGGCCGATCGCAGGTATGCAAGGAACCGTTCTTTCATCGCAGTTTCAAATATACAGGTATTTCTTTTGTTTTTCAAGAGCGGCCGGGCTCAAAATCACACATTTGCAGTACTTTTTTTGAGGCCGCATCCCCGAACTTTGCTGCTAAAGTCCCTGCTATGAAAAAAATACTCTTCTTCCTGTTTTTTACGGCTGCGCTGCAGGCTCAGGCTGCGGTGCGCGGCTACTGGTCGGGATACATTACGCAGAACGGCCTCCTGGCCATTGCCACCAATTACCAGTACAGCCTGGTGCTGGAGACCGAGGGCGAAACGGTGTACGGTTATTCAGAGATACGGCTGTGGAACGATACCGCTATGTTTGGACGCATGGCATTCCGCGGCACGGTGCAGGGCAATACCGTGCGTTTTACAGAAAGCGAGATCCTGGAACAGCGCCTGTATAGCTATGCCAGCTGGTGCCTGAAGGAACTGGAACTGGAATACATCATCGAGAACGGGCGGGAATACCTGCGCGGACGCTGGGGTAGTGCGGCCTGTTCGGGTCCGGGCGAGGCGGAATTGCAGCGCCCCATTGTGGTTTAATGCGCCGGGGTTGTATATTTAGGCAAAAATATACGGTATGACCCTGCTGATCGTGTTGTTCCTCGTAGCCCTGGGTGGCGCCCTGCTTACTTTTTTTTCAGGCTTTGGCCTGGGAACGCTTTTACTGCCGCTTTTTGTGCTGATCTGCGGCCCCTTCGAGGGCGTTTTTGCCGTAGCGGTGGTGCATCTCTGCAACAGTATTTTAAAGTGTGCGCTTACCTGGAAAGATATTTCGGCCAGGGTATTGTGGCGTTTTGCACCGGGTGCTTTCGTGGGTGCCCTGCTGGGCTCCTGGCTCCTGCGCGAGATCAGTGGCATGCAGGTGGCATACACACATTCGTTCTTCGGGGAACCCAGAACGGTGTATACCATTTCCCTGGTCATCGGTGGCCTGATGGTACTGTTTGCCCTGCTGGAACTCTTCTGGGAAAATAAACTGCCCGCCCTGCCGGAAAAGTACCTGTTTGCCGGGGGTACGCTGAGTGGTTTTTTCGGCGGACTGAGTGGTCAGCAGGGGGCTCTGCGCACCGCATTCCTGCTGCGTTCCGGGCTAAGCAAAGAGGCATTTATCGCCACCGGCATTGCCTGTGCCCTGGTGGTGGACCTTACCCGCATTCCGCTGTACCTGAAGGCACTTCCTCCCGGGTCGGAAACCCCTTACCAGGCTATGTCCGTGGCCATGGCCGGTGCCGTGCTGGGCTCCGTGGGGGGCTGGTACCTGCTGCGCAAACGCACGCTGAAAAGTGTAAAATACATTGCCGGTATATGCCTGGTGCTTTTCGGCCTGGCCATGATGCTCGGATTTTAAAACCGGGTTTGCCGTTTGGCAGAAAGCCGTATTTTTACGGAAAGTCTTTCGCTTGTATGAAACGCATTTTCCTGTATTGCTCCCTGTTCTATGTTTCGGTCCTGCCGGCCCAGAACCCGCTCAGCTCGCGCAGTGCGGCCACCGGTAACAACAGCCTGGCAGGCTCTCTGAACGAAAAAGCCAACAGCATTACCCAGTACGTGAACCCCATGACGGGTACGGGCGGGCACGGACATACCTACCCGGGGGCCACATCGCCCTTCGGTATGGTGCAGCTGAGTCCCGATACGCGCGCCGACGGTTCCTGGGACGGCTGTTCGGGGTATCATTATTCTGATAAGGAAGTGCTGGGCTTCAGTCATACCCACCTGAGCGGTACCGGCTGCAGCGATTACGGCGACATACTGCTGATGCCCTTTGCCACCAACGAGGTAAAGGACCTGAAGACACAGAGCAAAAGCACGCTCGATCATGCAAAGGAATACGCCACGGCCGGCTACTATTCCCTTATGCTTAAAGACGATATCTTTGCAGAACTGACCACTACGCCCCGCGTTGGTATACATCGCTATACCTTTAGACCCAACCAGGCGCCGTTCATACTGCTCGACCTCAAACACCGCGACGAGACCACCGGCAGCCATTATACCCTGCTGAACGACACCACCATTGTGGGCTTTCGCGGCAGCCGCGCCTGGGCACAGAACCAGCAGCTCTGGTTTGCTATACGCCTTTCCAAACCGGTGAAACAGCTGCGCATACAAACGGCTTCGGGGGTAAAAACGGTGCCGGCCCGCGATTTTCCGCTGCGTTTCGAGGACGGCAAAGGCCTGGTACATGCCCTGGAATTTGCCCGCGACTCCCAGTATTCCGTTGTACTGCGCGTAGCCCTGAGCTGGGTGGACGAAAACGGTGCCCTGAACAACCTGGAAAAAGAAGCGCCCCATTCGAACTTTGAGGCTTACCGCAAGCAGAATAGCGTGCGCTGGGGCCAGGAACTGGGCCGGATAGAAGTAAGATCGGTAAAGGAAGACCGTAAAAAGGTGTTCTACACAGCGTTGTACCACTGTATGATCGCCCCGAACATTGCCAGCGACGTGGACGGCCGTTACCGCGGTATGGACAACAAAATTCATACGGCAGAGGGCTTCGATTATTACTCGGTGTTCTCCCTCTGGGATACTTACCGTACCCTGCATCCCCTGCTCAATATTATCCAGACGAAACGCAGCAACGACTTTATACGCACCTTCCTGGCCATGTACGAACAGGGCGGACGCCTGCCTGTGTGGGAACTGGCTGCCAACGAGACCAACTGTATGATCGGTTATCATTCCGTGTCGGTCATTGCCGATGCCTTTGCCAAGGGTATACGGAACTGGGACCTGAACCTGGCCTGTAAAGCGGCAGAGGCTTCCGCCAACCAGGAGGGTTTCGGTATCCTGAAGTACGCCCGCCAGGGCTATCTGCAACAGGAAGACGAGCACGAAAGCGTGAGCAAGACCCTGGAATATGCCTATGACGACTGGTGTATTGCACAATTGTTCCGCGCGGCCGGAAATACGGTGAAACAGGCAGAGTACGAGCGCCGCTCCCTGGCCTTCCTGGCGCTGATCGATCCGGCTACAGGACAGATGCGCCCCCGCACCAATGGCGGATTTGTGCCCGATTTTGACCCCTACCGCGTAGATCAGAACTTTACCGAGGCCAACAGCTGGCAGTATTCGTTGTACGCTCCGCAAAACCTTCCCCTGCTGATGCAGTTCCTGCCCGGCAGCCTGGAAACCCGACTGGACGCACTTTTTACTGCCGAAGAAAAGACCACTGGCCGCGAACAGGCCGATATGACCGGTTTTATCGGGCAGTATGTACACGGCAACGAACCCAGTCATCATATTGCGTACCTGTATAACTACACGAATTCGCGGTATAAAACGCCCTTCTACGTGCACCAGATACTGAATAAACTGTACAATGACGGTCCTGAAGGACTGCCCGGCAACGAGGACTGCGGACAGATGAGTGCCTGGTTCGTGATGAGTTCTATGGGCATTTACCCGCTTTGCCCGGGTAAGCCCGAGTACGAACTGGGTTCTCCCCTGTTTGAAGAAATAAGCGTACACCTCGAAAACGGAAAGACCTTCCGTATTGTGGCCCCGGATGCGGCGGACAGGGATGCCATATATCCTGTGGAAGTGCGTGACGACGGTAAAGTGGTTGGCGGTTCACGCATACGCCACGGCAGCATCAGTTCGGGCGGCAGCCTGAGCTGGACCCTGAGTAAGAACAGCCGCGATATGTACGCGGTAAACGTTCCCGCCCACGAAAAGCAGGATAAGGCCATTGTCCCGGCGGTCAATGTAAAAAACAAAGCCTTCCGTAAAGAAACGCAGGTAGAAATTGTACATATCGACAGCACCGCGCAGATCTTTTACCTGCAAAACGTGGGCAGCAGTGACCTGTTTGTATACGGCGGCCCCTTTACCGTAGATTACAGCGTGGACATACGCGCTTTTGCCCGCACGGCCGGCGGACAGAACAGTGATACCGTACTTTGCAGCATACGTACCTACCCGGATGCGGACCTGCAGGTGGACCTGCAGACCCAAGCGATGCCTTCCTATTTCCCGAACGGGGCCGAAGGCCTGATCGACGGAGTAAAAGGTACTACCGACTGGCGCAAGGGCGACTGGCTCGGCTTCCAGGGGCAGAACGTAAAAATAAAACTGGACCGTGGCCATATAAAAGCAGCTTCGGGCGTTAACGTACGCGTACTGCGCGATGAACGGGCCTGGATCTTCTTCCCTTCCGAAGTGATCTTCCGCTATAGCAGCGACGGTGTGGAATACAGCAAACCGGTTTCCGTTAAGATCAGCACACAACGTTCCGATAAGTCAGAAATTAAAATTATTACCAATAAACCGGGACTGAAGTTCCGCTATGCGGAAATTGAACTCGTATACCCGGGCGTACTGCCGGCCGGTCATCCCGGCGAGGGCAACCCAAGCATACAGTTCATAGACGAGGTAGAAATTCTGAAATAAGGCTACTCGGCACCGGCTTCCAGCCATACGCGGGTGCCTTCGGTGCAGTTGTTGCAGATGTCGATCTGCGAGCGGCCATTGAGCAGGGTAGCGCGGAATCGCAGGTATTTTTCGCCGTTCCATATTTCGCGGAAGGGTTTTTCCAGGGCACTGCCCATGGGATATTTAGCGTCTTTATCAAAACAGCAGGGGACCACATCGGCATCCCAGGTAAATACACAGCTGTGCCACATCTTCCAGCACTGGTTCAGCAGGCGGTTCTTAATGCGGTATTTACCGTCTTTTCCTTTACGGTAACGGCTAAACTCTTCGGCTTCGGGCATCAGGGGATTCCCGTTCTCAAAATCGTAGAGCTGGGCGCTTTTAAATTTGATCTCATCTACCCCCAGTTCGCGGGCAAGCTGCCGGGCATCTTCCACCTGGTGTTCGTTGGGTTTCACCACTAAAAACTGGAAAATTACATAAGGGCTTGTGCTGGATAGATTTTTTTTAGCTTCCACTAAATTTTTAGTCCCTTCGATCACTTTATCAAGCTTTCCACCCACCCGATACTGCTTATACACCTCCTGTGTGGTGCCGTCGATGGAAATGATCACCCGGTCGATCCCGCTTTCTACCACACGCCGGGCCATGTCCTTGCCCATATAATGTGCATTGGTGGACGTGGACACATAAATGCGGCGTTTTTTGGCCGCTTTTACCAGTTCCAGGAAGTTGGGGTGCAGAAAGGGTTCGCCCTGGAAATAAAAGGTAAGGAACCACACGTGGCGGCTTATATCGTCCAGTATTTTCTCAAACACCTCTTTGCGCAGCATGCCGGTGGGCCGGGAGAAGGAACGCAGACCGCTGGGGCATTCCGGGCAGCGCAGGTTGCAGGAGGTGGTAGGCTCTACCGAAACGGCCATGGGCATACCCAGCTGCAAGGGTTTTTTGCGGGCACGTGAATAGTGATAGCTGCCCCAGAGCAGGGCAGCATTATAAAGCTTGTACGGGGTAAGGGCCCGCAGCATCCGGAACGCGTCCCTGATTTCTGCACGGGCGGCCATAACGCTTATTCTACAGTTACGGATTTTGCCAGGTTGCGGGGCTGGTCTACATTACAACCGCGCATTACGGCTATGTGGTAGGCCAGGAACTGCAGCGGAACGGTGGTAACCATGGGCGAGAACTCTTCGCAGGTCTCGGGCACTTCGATCACGTGATCGGCCATTTTACGCACTTCGGTATCGCCTTTGTTCACCACGGCAATAATATGTCCCTTGCGGGCTTTCACTTCCTGTATATTGCTCAGGATCTTTTCATAATGGCCGCGTTTGGTGGCCACGATCACTACGGGCATATTCTCGTCGATGAGGGCGATGGGGCCGTGTTTCATTTCGGCCGCCGGGTATCCTTCGGCATGTATATAGGAGATCTCTTTCAGTTTCAGGGCTCCTTCCAGGGCTACGGGGAAGTTGAAACCGCGTCCAAGGTACAGGCAGTTGGGCGCGTCTTTGTACTCTTCCGCGATCATTTTCACCAGGCTGTCGGTCTGCAGGGCTTCGGCCACCTGGTTGGGTATTTCATTCAGTTCGTTGATGAGGCGGAAGTATTCCGATTCCTGCAGAACGCCTTTTTTACGTCCGAGGAACAGGGAAATAAGCGCCAGTACCGAAACCTGTGCCGTAAATGCCTTGGTAGAGGCCACCCCGATCTCCGGGCCCGCATGCGTGTAGGCGCCGGCGTGTGAGGTACGTGCAATGGAAGAACCTACCACGTTACAGATACCGAAAATGGTAGCGCCTTTTTCCTTGGCCAGCTGAATGGCCGCCAGGGTATCGGCGGTCTCGCCCGACTGGGAGATGGCAATAACGATATCGCGCTCGGTAATGATGGGGTTGCGGTAACGGAACTCGGAAGCATACTCCACTTCAACGGGGATACGCGCCAGTTCTTCGATCATGTATTCGCCTACCAGGGCAGCGTGCCAGCTGGTTCCGCAGGCCACAATGATGATGCGGTCGGCATTGAGCAGTTTGTGTTCGTATTCGATGAGCCCGGCCATGCTGATGCGCCCGGTTTCTGTGTCCAGGCGGCCGCGCAGGCTGTCGGTAATGGAACGGGGCTGTTCGTGGATCTCCTTGATCATAAAGTGCGGGTAACCGCCTTTTTCGATCTCTTCCAGGTCCATTTCCAGCTGTTGCAGGAAGGGTGTAACCTCGTTGTTGCGTATGGTTTTCAGGCGTACGGCCTTACCACGCTCCAGGATGGCGATCTGTTCATCTTCGAGGTAGATCACATCTTTGGTATATTCAACGATGGGGGCTCCGTCCGAAGCCAGGAAAAACTCGCCGTTACCCACGCCGATCACCAGCGGACTGCCTTTTTTGGCAGCGATGATGCGGTCGGGATCGTCTTTCTTAAGCACGGCAATGGCGTATGCTCCAACCACTTCGTTCAGGGCCAGGCGTACAGCTTCGGCCAGGTCTACCTTCTGGTGTTCCAGTATGTATTCGATCAGGTTGCCCAGTACTTCGGTATCGGTATCGCTGCGGAAGTGCATGCCGCGTTTTTCCAGCCCTTCTTTCAGGGTGGCGTAGTTCTCGATGATCCCGTTGTGAATGATCACCAGGCTTTCCGAATCGGAATAGTGCGGGTGGGCATTCTTGTCGTCGGGCACCCCGTGGGTTGCCCAGCGGGTATGGCCTATGCCCAGGGTCCCGCTCATATCTTTGTCCTTCGTAAGGTTTTCCAGCTCACTTACTTTCCCCTTACGTTTGTAGAGGTTAAGTCCGTTTTCATTGATGAGTGCTACCCCGGCGCTGTCGTAGCCACGGTATTCCAGGCGTTTTAATCCTTTTATCAGGATAGGGAAGGCCTGTTTATCCCCGATATAACCAACTATTCCACACATGGTTTAAAAAGATAATGCTAAAGTTAAGGAACCTGCGAGTAATACAAACGCAGGCGTACCCGGTCGGGCTGGCTTTTTGTGCCGTGCAGGACAATACGTTCCATAAAGGTACCCGCGCCCTGCAGGCTCAGTATCAGCGTGTCGTTCGGGATAAGGCCGGCGGATACCCGGTTTACGTGCCGTGTAATGTTAAATACATAACGGTCTTTATCGGCCTGGTAAACACCGTCGGTGCTGGTACTTCCGTAATCATCCAGGAACTGAAAAATACCGGAAGACGCTTTTTTAACCAGTACAACCGCCGAGGGTTTCCGAAGGCTCCCGTTCAGGGTTTCGTCTACCGGAAAAATGAGTTCGGCTTTGTTGATCATGGTCTTTTTATCGGGATTGATATCAGCAAGCCCCGGTATAAATAGCTTGATCATGGACCCTACACCCGGCTGCAGGAACAGGTTCTGTTCTCCCGCGGCATAGCTGTTAAAGGCTGAAGCCATGGGCGTGCTGCCGTATACGTGATTAAAGGTATTTATGCGGTTGTTGCCGTCTTTGATGGAAGCTTCCCAAAGGCCGGGCGTATTGCCGTTGCGGGTAAAGTGTACCGTAATTTTCGAGTACACCGCCGTAGGGTTAAAGTACAGCAGGCACCCTTTGTCCGGGGTGTTTTGCTGGCTGGCTGTGAAGTACAGTCCGTAAAAATGATCTTCGAAAAAGGTTTCGCTGGCCAGGGCATAGGGATTGGCCAGGAGTTTTTCGCCCAGGCTTTTGTTCAGGCGTATGCGGATCTGTGCGGGCAGGGTCGTATCGCCCACCTGCAGCGGATCGAACTGCTGCGGGATGAATTTGAGGGAACCCAGCGGTTTGCCGTGGGCATAGCTGGCATCGGTATACGAAGAGCCCGAAGGTAGTTTGTTTTCAACCGGATATACAAAAATCTCGGTCTGGCCTTTGTATTTGTTAGGATAACCGTAACCGATCTGGTTGGGGTAATAGGCCAGGGAAACAAAAACGGAATCTACAGAAGTAACGTTACCGAGTCCGGCGCCGTAGTATACAAAGGGACGGTAAGCGGCATAAAAACCGGCGGTAGTAATACCCATTACGGGGTCGTTAAAGCTTCCGAGCACGGCCCAGGTACGCTTGTCGCCACGTACAGAGTCGTTTACGGCTGTTTTGGCCAGGATGCTGAGGGTATCGGTATAGTTCTCGTCCAGTCCGCCGCCCAGTCCGTCGAGATCGTTGGGAAAACTCTCGTCGGGCTTTTTGCAGGAGCCTAAAAATAAAGCACTTATGGTGCATACGCCTACGGCGATCTGGAGTATTTTGTTCATGTTGCCTGGAACTCTCATAAAAAAGAATCTGCAAGATTACGCAATCCTGCAGACCTTAGCAATTAAAATGACCAATGCGGCAAACGCCGGTATCAGCCTAATATTGTTTCTTCCTGTAAAATTTCCTGGTAGAACGTATGCAGGTCGTCCAGGTAATTATCGGTATACGAAGTTTCGAGCAGTTTGATGCCGCTGTCCTTGATGGCTTTGCTGATCTCTTTATCGAGGGTGAAATTGCCTTTTACGGCGGCGTCGGAGTATTTCAGGCCCGAAATGATCAGGTTGGCGTAGTTCGCTTTCTTGGCCAGCTCGCTCAGGTCCCCGTCGCTGAAGCCTTCCTGGGCTTTGCGGGCAAAGTCTTTCGGGAACATTTCGCTGAACTTGTCGTCTTCGTATATACTGGTTACGATCTTGGAATTACTGAAGGTGGGGTCGTTCTTGTACAGGGTACGTACGTAAAAGGGAACCAGGGTGCTCAGCCAGCCGTGCACGTGGATCACATCGGGTACCCAGCCCAGTTTTTTCACGGTTTCCAGCACCCCTTTACAATAGAAGATGGCGCGCTCGTCGTTGTCCCGGAAAAAGTTGTCCGAATCGTCACGGAACATGGTCTTACGGCGGAAAAACTCTTCGTTATCAATGAAATAGACCTGGATCCGGCCGGTAGGAATAGAGGCTACTTTAATTACAAGGGGCTGGTCGGTGTCGTTTACGATAATGTTCATTCCCGACAGGCGTATTACTTCGTGTAACTGGTGCCTGCGTTCGTTGATCATCCCAAAGCGCGGCATAAAATTCCTGATTTCCCAACCTCTCTCCTGCATGCCCTGCGGCAGTTCCCTTGCCGTTCGTGCCATGAGCGTTTCGTCGGTCATATAGGGCATCATTTCATGGGTAATGTAGAGCACTCTTGCTTTCTCCATAAATACTAACGTGTGATTAAAGACGAATGTGGTTTCTTAAAGGTGTATGCTTGGTCTGTCGACATCAAGATCGTAATTCGAATAGATTGTTTCCGAATGCAAAATTAACAAAAAATATCCGTACTTTCAAAATTACCCCTTACTTTGCCCCTTTTAGCGGAGGGGAAAACGGATGCGTATTTTCACACAAAAGGCTGATATTCTTAACTTTATTCTTGAAAAAAAGGAGTCTGCCACCATCGGGTTTGTGCCAACCATGGGTGCCTTGCACCACGGGCACAGGGCATTGTTCGAGTTATGCCGGGCACAGAATGAGGTGGCCGTAGCCAGTATTTTTGTAAATCCCATGCAGTTCAACAACCCCGACGACCTGCAAAAGTACCCGCGCACGCCGGAGGCCGACCTGGCCATGCTGGAGGCCGCCGGTTTCGACGCTGTTTTTATACCCGATGCTGAAAAGCTGTTTAAAGGCGAAGCCTTTCCGCAGCCCGACCTGGGTACACTCAACGAGGTAATGGAAGGAAAGTTCCGTCCGGGCCATTTCGAAGGCGTATACAAAATTGTATGGCTGCTGTTCCGCTATGTGCAGCCACACCGCGCCTATTTCGGACAGAAGGACTACCAGCAGCTGGCCGTGATACGCCGCATGGTGCTGCAGGAAGACCTGCCCGTGGAGGTGATCGGCTGCCCTACGGTACGCGAAGCCGACGGACTGGCCATGAGCTCCCGCAATATGCGCCTGGATGCCGCAAGCCGCGAAAAAGCCGCGGCCGTTTCGCGTTACCTGCTTTCCCTGCAACGCCATTTTACGCTCAGTGCCGCCGAAATGAAGGCCGCCTTTGAAGCACTTACCCGCTCCCTGGGTTTTGAACCCGAATACATCGAACTGGCCGATGCCGCCACCCTGCAGCCCCTCGAGCGCTTCAGCGGCGCTCCGGCAGTGATCTGTATGGCCTATTATGCAGGCCCGGTACGCCTCATCGATAACGTAACGCTAAATTGATCGGCAGTTTTGGGATTGGTGCGCAATATCATTAATTTTGTAGCACTATGGACTACACGCAGACGCGCACCGAGGGACGGGAGATCTTTTCTACGGACCGGAAGGCTTTACAGATAAACCTGGACAAGGTTTTTTACGGTTCTTTTGCCGAGATCGGAGCGGGACAGGATACGGCCGGTGTGTTCTTTAAGGCGGGAGGCGCCTCCCAGACCGTGGCCAAGACCATGAGCGCCTACGATATGAAGTTCTCCGACAGTATCTACGGTGCCGAAGAACACGGGCGCTACGTTTCCGAAAGCCGCCTGTACCGCATGCTCGACCATGAGTACCAGCTGCTGAACGAACGCCTCAACGACCGGGCCGAGGATACCTGCTTTTTCGTGTTTGCCAATACCGTAGCCACCATCAATTACCATAAGACCAAACCCGGCCACGGCTGGATCGGCTGCCGCTTCCAGATACGCCCCAATACACCGCCCAACGACGTAGTGATACACGTACGTCTGAAAGAACAGGAGAAACTGCTGCAGCACAAAACCCTGGGCATACTGGGCGTAAACCTCATTTTTGCCTGCCGCTACTACCATAATGATGCCACTACGCTCATGATGTCGCTCATGGACAACCTGACCTGGGACAAGGTGGAAATTGATATGTTCCGTGCCACAGGGCCCGATTTCAGCGATGTGGACAACCGCCTCATGAGCCTGCGCCTGGTGCGCTACGGGCTTACGGACGCCACCATGTTCCTGCCCGACGGCAAAGTGGTACAGGCTTCGGACCTGCTGTACAAGAAGAACGTACTGCTGCTGCGCAGCCGCTTTAAGCCCATCACCAGCCTCAGCATCGATATGCTTACCAATGCCATCCGCGATTTTTCGGCCATGCTCGAGGAAGGCGCCGGAGAACCCCTGGTCATCTCCGAACTTTCGCTTAACAACCTATACCTGAAAGATACCGATATCGACGAGCGCGATTTCCTGGACCGTGCCGATACCCTCTGCGCCCTGGGCCATACCGTAATGATCTCCAACTTTATGGAACATTACATCCTGTCGCAGTACTTCTCGCGGCATTACACGCGCGAACAGATCTGCGTGGTAATGGGTATGCCCAATATTGTGGACATGTTCAACGAAGACCTGTACAGCCACCTGCCGGGCGGAATCCTGGAAGCTATGTCCAGGCTGTTCAACAACCAGGCCACAGTACTGGTATACCCCATGATCGATAAGGACGGCCGCATACTCACCCTGGATAATTTTGAGTGTGCCGGGAATGTGAAACCCCTGTACGATTACCTGCTCAAAAACGGCCGCATGCGCAATATTTCGCATTACAACCCGGCCCTGCTGGGTATTTATGCCGATAAGGTGCTGAAAATGTTACAGGAAGGCAACCCGGAATGGGAAAAATACGTGCCCAGTTACGTAGCCAATATCATCAAGGACAAGAAGATCTTCGGGTATAAAGACCCCGCTTACAGCAAGGAACACTAAGCTATTTCCACTTTTTATTAAAATTACGGATCACGCTGCGTACCGAAGGTTTATCGTCCTCGGCCAGCAGTTGCAGGGTCTCGCGCACTTCGGCCGCCAGTTCGGGCCAGCGGTGCAGGAACCAGTGTTCCGTCAGTTTCAGTGCGTTTACTTTTACGGCGGGTTTGCTCTCCGGGTCGCGCAGGTAGTGCAGCAGGCGGTCGAACCAGGCCGTTTCGGCGTCCAGGGGGGGCAGGTTCAGGAAAATGCAGAGCATGTTGCGCTTCAGCGTGCCGTTCTGTGTCTGTTCCAGGCACTGCAGCAGCCGGGGCACAAAAGGAAAGAGCAGGGGCGGGTATTTGGCGGCAAAATGCACCAGTATCCAGGAAATGTGCTCCGCATAGGGCGATCGCTCCTGCAGCACGATGCGGACCATTCCTTCCAGGTGCGCTTCCTTCTGTAGGATGAAAGCATGGGCCTGTTCAAAGCTGCGGTGCTCCCGGAAGCCTTCGGTAAACCGGAGAATATCCTGTTCGGTGCTCATTTTTATTGATTTTTTATGATCTGCCTCAACACGCTCCTGCAAAAATAGAGGATCGCTTTTATAGATGTATATTTACAGGCTTCTTCGCATTCCATTTATTTATAAAACACCAAAAATCATATACTTATGGACACAGCATTCGAAAAGATACGCATGGCCACCGAGCCTTACCGCCGGCAGATCATGGAGCATCCGCTGTATGTAAATATAAATGAGCCATCGGACATTAAGCTGTTTACGCAATTTCACGTATTTGCCGTATGGGATTTTATGTCCCTGCTGAAGGCATTGCAGAATCATCTTACCTGCACACGGGTGCCCTGGGTGCCAGTTGGCGATGCAGATACGCGTTTTCTCATCAACGAGATCGTGGTGGGCGAAGAAAGCGATGTAGACGAGAACGGCGAACGCCGCAGTCATTTCGAAATGTACCTGAGGGCCATGGAACAGTGTGGTGCCGATGCCTCCCAAATGCATCAGCTGATCGGGTTCCTGCAGTCGGGTTCCGGTGTGGCCTCTGCCCTTAAGATGGCCGGCGTGGCGCCCGAGGCCGAAGCTTTTGTGAATTTTACCTTCGGGGCCATTGCCCAAAACAAACCGCATGTGCTGGCCGCCGTGTTCACCTTTGGCCGCGAAGATCTGATCCCCGGCATGTTCTATGCCCTGGTGAACGAACTCAACCAGCGTTTCCCGGGAACGCTCAGTGCCTTTAAGTACTACCTGGACCGCCATATCGAAGTAGACGGAGATCATCACAGTCACCTGGCCCTGGAAATGACGGCCCGCCTCTGCGGTAACGATCCCCAGAAGTGGGAGGAAGCGTCCGGCATGGCCGTGGAAAGTCTCAAGGCACGTCTTACGCTCTGGGACGGAGCACTGCGTGCCATCCGGGCACACAAAACCGCCGGCGTACGCTAAAAAGGCGCCGGACATTTTCTTTTTTTGCGACCTTTGCGCCCATGAAAGGGGTATATATCCACGGGTTTTCGGCCCTGTCTTCGCTGGGCACTTCGCCTGCGGAGGCTGCGGCCCTGTATGCCGCACCCCGGTCTCTTTCCGTGCTGCGTAACGGACAGGCGGTCTTCCCGCTTTCTGCTCCGGCTGAAACAGGATTACAGGCATTCCTGGAGCAACACAGCTGGCTCCGCAAACACAGCCGTACCATACAGCTTGCCGTTTTTGCCACATCCCTGCTGCCGGCTTTGCCGGGGCAGAAAACCCTGGTAAACATTGGCTCCTCCCGCGGCAGTACCGATCTGTGGGAGCAGTTCCACCGGCTTTCCCTGCAGGACGACCGCCTGAACCCGGCCGCCTCACCGTTTACAACGCCGGGCAATATTGCCTCTTCGGTAGCCCGTTACCTGGCTTCGGCATCGGTTCCGCTCGATCACAGCATTACCTGTGGTTCCGGTCTGCAGGCCATTGCCAATGCCTGTGCCTGGATACGCGCCGGCATGTGTACGCAGGCCCTGGCCGGCGGAACCGAAGCGCCCCTCAGCGATTTTACGCAGGCCCAGTTTCGTTCCCTGGGTATTGTAAGCCGCCATACAGAAGGCTTTGCCTGCAGGCCCCTTTATAAAAACAAAGAGAACAATACGCTTTGCCTGGGAGAGGCTGCCGGAATGGTGCTGCTTTCACCCGAACCTTCCGCATACCGTATAGCGGGCATTGGTTTTGGCACGGAGCAGGCGGGCAGCTTAAGCGGCATTACGCCCGAAGGAAAAGCCCTGCAACAGTCCATGCGCGAAGCCCTGGAACAGGCCGGCACAGAAACACCGGATGCCGTTATTGCCCATGCTCCCGGCACGCTCAAAGGCGATGCGGCCGAAAGCACGGCGCTGAAACAGCTTTTCGGGACCGCTATGCCGGTGTACAGCACCAAGCACCTTACAGGACATACCCTGGGCGCTTCGGGCATGCTAAGCCTGCAACTGGCCCTGCTGCTGCTGGACGGGCAGGTACCCCGCATGCCTTATGAAACGGAATTCGGTACCCTGGCTGCGGTGCAGCCGCAGACGGTACTGATCAATGCCACCGGATTCGGCGGGAATGCCGTTTCGGTACTGGTACGTAAAGAGGAAATTACTTCTTGAGCAGGTTTTCGATGTGCTGTACCCGGTCGAAGGTGTCGTCGATGTAAAAGTACAGATCGGGAATTTTACGAAGCTGATTTTTAAGGCCCTGGCCTATTTCCATGCGGATGCGGCGGGTATTGGCCTCGATAATGCCGAGCGTTTTTTCACGGGCCTCATTGGGGAAAATGCTGATGTGGATACGGGCCACCGAAAGATCGGGCGAAACCCGCAGATCGGTCACCGAAACCATTACATTGCCATACAGCATACGCCCGTCGCGCATGAAATATTCCCCGAGTTCTTTTTGTATCAGGCGTGCTACCTTTTGCTGACGTGTGCTATCCATGAGAGCGCAAAGGTACAAAAAAAGCCCCACAGGCACTCATAATGTTTCGTTTAACGATACAATTCAGAATTTATAGCCGGCATACCAGGTGAACTGGATCTTGGGATCGCCGAAAACGCGTTCGTCGGTATATTCGGTGTCCGTAAAATCGTACTGGGTGCCCAGACCCATATCGAACCCGAAGCGGAACTGCGGCACGGGCGTAAATACCACACCGTTGTACACCATAATGCGCATGGTGCTTACCGGGTGATTGCCTACCGGTACCGAACCGACCAGCGGCCCGCGCTTATTGTGGAGGATGTAGTGAAGGCCGGGCCCCACCACATAGCGCGCCTTGCCCTGTCCGCCGGGGTAAAAACGGGCATCCAGCCCGATGCTGAACATGCGGTTCCTGCGGAAAACATAGGGATTTTCGATCTTGGAATCGGTATTGAAATAATTGTTGTTAAAGCCTACGGTAAGCGGTATGCGGAAGCCGATGCGGTTGTTCTTCAGCAGGTATTCGTAATGCAGGGTAATATCGGTACGGAAGAGATCGGCCAGGTTCATGCCGATGAAATGGCGGCCGTAATCCTCGCCGGTTTTCCGATCGCGTACGGGTTTTTCGGGCCGGGGCGCGGCGGTTTTTTCAAAGGTTTCGGATGTGCCGTTTTCGTATACAACGGAACTTACCTGGCGTTTGTCAATGCTGTATACCGGTCCGTCGGGATTGTTGCGGGCACGGTATTTTACGGCCGAAGGGGTAATTTCCGTCACTTTTACATCCAGCATACTGCCGTCCTTCAGGTGTACAACATCCTGCGTATAGCCGAAAGAAATGCAGAAAAAGCAGAACAGTATGGATAAAAATGCGTTACTTGGTATGTGGATCATGAGAGTCGCTTTTTTTTGAACTATTTATACCCAAAAAGATCAAGTGAAAACCAAATATACAATAAAATACGTATGCAAGGAGCTAAACTATTTTCCGGGAAAAAAGGCCGCCATATCCTGTACAGGAGCTCGGGGCTGATGATTGCACCACTGCTGATCCTGCTTTTCACCTTTTCAACCTGCCGGGTAAATCCGCCCATGAATAAACCGGCTGCCGGCCCCGAAAAGTTAGCGCTCATAAAACTGCCGCCCGGTTTTAAGGTCGATTTTTTCGCATCCGGCGTAAAGAACGTGCGCGCCATTACCTGGGGTGCGGATAACGTGCTGTTCGGCGGCAGTCGCAGTGAAGGGAAGGTATACGCCATGGTAGACAAGAACGGCGATAAAAAAGCCGATGAGATCGTAACCGTGGCCGAAGACCTGCACATGCCCACGGGTATCGCCTATAAAGACGGAAACCTGTATGTGAGCGAGGTCTCACGCGTGCTGGTGTTTAAAAATATCGACAGGAACTTCCGCAATAAGCCCTCTTTTGAAGTACTGCCCTATACCTTCCCGGAAGAAGAACACCATGGCTGGAAATACCTGAAATTCGGCCCCGACGGAAAACTGTACGTACCGGTAGGTGCGCCCTGCAATATCTGTAAACGCGACGATGATCCGCGCTTTGCCTCCATTATGCGTATGAACCCCGATGGCAGCGGCGCTGAAATATTTGCCTCCGGCATACGGAACTCTGTAGGCTTCGACTGGCACCCCGTCTCTAAAACCCTGTATTTTACCGAGAACGGCCGCGACTGGATGGGCGACGATATTCCGCCCTGCGAACTGAACCATGCCCCCGAAAAAGGTATGCATTTCGGCTTCCCCTACTGTCACGGCGGTACGCTTCCCGATACGGAATACGGCAGGGAAAAACCCTGCAGCGATTTTACGCCGCCCCTGCAAAACCTGGGGCCGCACGTGGCTCCGCTGGGTATGACCTTCTACACGGGCTCGGCTTTCCCCGCAGAATACCGCAACGGTATTTTTATGGCCGAACACGGTTCCTGGAACCGCACCAAACCCCTGGGTTACCGGGTAAGTTTTGTGGCGCTGGATGAAAACGGGAAAAGTAAAGGCTATACGATCTTTGCCGAAGGCTGGCTCGAAGATAACGGCAGCCGCTGGGGCCGGCCGGCAGACATACTGATGCATCCCGACGGTTCTTTACTGGTAAGCGACGATTTCGGCGATGCCGTTTACCGCATCTATTACCAGCCTTAACGGAGCTTTGCGGCCAGTTCCTTTATTTTTTCCACGGCCAGGAAGGCGGCAGGGCACACAAAGGTGTTCTGCAACGTGGTAGAAGGCCGTTTAAAGAATACATCGCTGTCGGTATAGGGATAATTGCGGCAGTCGCCCGGGCGCGCCTCGTAAATGGAACAGTAATTATCGCTGCCCAGGAAGGGGCATGGACTGCGCTGTACCACGTAATCGCCGTCTTCGTCCAGGCGCAGGTACTGTTCGATAAGTGCGGATTCTTTTATGCGTAAGTATTTGGCTATGCGCGAAATATCGGGTGTTCGGAAGCGGGGACTGATGCTTTTGCAGCAACCGGCACATTGCAGGCAGTCTACCTCCTCAAAAACCTCCTCGTGTACCTGGGGCAGGTAACGCAGCAGGGCCTTTGTTCTGGGGCCGTTCAGGAATTTTTTGTTCTCCTTCTGCTTTTCGCGGGCCTTTTCCGGCAGTTTTTCGCGGTTCATGGTACAAACGTACGCAAGATTTGGGTGTGGTTGCCTGCAGTATGTATTTTTTCACGGGCTCAAAAAAATCTGAAAAACGGCAAATTATTCTTTATAAGTATAAAATCAAGGTATAATGGGTTGATTTTGATCGCCATTAATGCTTTATTTTACAGGAGACTAAATCAGTATTTAAATATATTGCAAAATCCTGTACACATTGCAGCGTGCAATACTTTTGCCGCTTTTGTGTTTAGTTATTTGTACACGGTTGTATTTTCGTATACGTTAAGATGAACCTGAGAGTCTTTTACATACTTCCTGTTTTTCTGCTTCCCGCCCTGCTTTTTGCACAGAAGTACGAAGTAAATACCCTGGTAAAGGTAGACGACCTGGTGAAAAAGATCTTTATCGGAACGCCCGAGATCGCCGTTTCCAATGTAAAGTTCAAGGGGCCGCGCAACGGACTGGCCTATTTCCGTTTTCCGCCCAAAGGCCGCCTGGGCATATCCGAAGGTATACTCATGACCACCGGCTCGGCCATAGGCACACAGGGGCCCAATACCAGCCCCATCAATGGCACCGATAATTCTGCCCCCGGCGATCCGGACCTGGACAAGCTGGCCCGCACCACCACTTACGACGCCGTGGTGCTGGAATTCGATTTTGTTCCGGTCTCCGACTACATCTCCTTCCGCTACGTATTTGCCAGTGAAGAATACCTCGAGTACGTGAACCGGGGCTACAACGATGCCTTTGGCTTTTATCTTTCAGGGCACGATATTTCCACACCCATTAACCTGGCGCTGGTGCCCGGTACCCGTGACGTGGTGAGCGTGAACAGCATCAACAGCGAAAAGAACACCAATTTTTACATCGATAACGGTTCCACTACCGATACCCGGAATTTCCGCACGGTGAATACGGCCGGCATTGTGGAACCCCTGCTGGAATGGGACGGTTTTACCCGTGCACTCACGGTACGTTACAAGGTTACGCCGCACGAGACCTACCACATAAAACTGGCCATTGCCGATGCGGGGGACCGCCTGGTAGACAGCGGGGTGTACCTGGAAGGAAAGAGTTTTAAGGCCGAGGGCCGTATGGTGTGGCCACCGCCTTCTGCCGCCGTAAAGGCCGTGCAGAAGCGCAAGACCCTGCCCCGCGAAATGCTGGTGGAGTTCGATTTTGATTCCTGGCGTATCCCCGATACCTCGCGGGAAAAGCTGTATGTGCTCTGGAACATCCTGCGTGACTATCCGCAATCCAAGTTCCAGCTGTACGGGCATACCGATCACATGGGCAGCACTTCGTATAACCAGGCCTTGTCCGAAAGGCGGGTACGGGCGGTAATGGCCTTCCTGGAACGCCTGGGTTGTCCGCGGAGCCGTATCATCTTTGCACAGGGCCTGGGCGAGAATAAGCCCAAGGCGGAGAACCTGACCAGTTTCGGGCGGCAGCGTAACCGGCGTGTCGAGATCAAGGTCCACTGGCCCAAACCGGGCGATGCAGACTTTATTCCGCCGAAATAAAACGGTGTTTTACAAATTAGATCTGTTCGCGGATCTCGCGGATATATTCGGCAATACTTATTTTCTCGATATAATTGATTGCAATACTTTCTGACTTGAATTCTTTTCGTTTTTCCCGGAACAAACGGGTGTTAAAGTCGGCAAAATCATAGTATTGCTGCAATGGCGGTGCTTGCTTGTGGACCTTTGCGGTTTCGCTGAACCAGCTGTATAAGCACTCGAACAGAGTTTGCGTATCGTTTTTATGTACTTTGACGTCCAGGCCGTTTATATCTGAAATGGCCCTCATATAATCGTATCTGGTTGCTTCCAGTATAAGAAACTTTTTTTGTGCGAGTTTTCCTTCAGAAACGGATTTAATACCATAATCGATCCCTAATTCAAAAGGCATATTCATGCGGGCGTATTCGCCGGCTTCTGTTGATTTTACTTTTGACAGATCGTGAATGCTGTAGCGACAGTCTTTTAGGATACCGGTTATTTTTTCAAGCCTGAACTGTGCTGAATCGGAAATTTCAAGGGCTAATCGGGGAGTGAACCCATTGCGGATAATGACGTAAAGCATGGGCTTTAAAAGGTCATCTTTGTACCTGGAATCAAAAGGGCAGTTGATAAAAACATTTTTGGCAAAGGGCATTCTAAGAGTGGGAAGTGTTATTTTACATACGAATTTTTGTTCTGAATCATACCGTTCCTTTTATGGATGTACAATTCGGTTTTTTCCGTTTTACTGAGTTCCCTTCCGTATTCTACGGCTTCTTTTTTGGTTCCGAATGTTCTTGAGGCCCGGGCGGCTCCGGTTTTCCTCACGACCCATCCGGACGATTTAGAGGGAACCACATGATTAGATCTTTTTGTGGTCATTTTTTTCTTTTAAAGGTACAAAATTTAGCGTTTGGTTCGCATCCGCCGAAATAAAAAGACCCCGCTTTTCAGCGAGGCCGTATTCAAAGTCTAAACGTATGTAAATGCTTATTTACGTGCTTTCAGGGCATCCAGTGCAGAACGCTGTTTTTCCATTTCGGCCTTTTTGTTGGCCTGGTCCTGTTTGTTCTCTTCCAGCTTTTTAGCCAGGTCTTCGCCGTCTTTTACGCTTTTCTCATGTGCTTTTACGGCATCTTCCATAATTTTGGTCTGGGCGGCAATGTCCAGGCTCAGCTGGTGTGCCGATACGTCGGCCACGAAGCTGTTGAGAAATCCTTTCGCTTTTTCGATCAGGTCGCGGTCGGCATTGCCATCCACGAAGTTTCCGTAGCCTTTGGACATAGAAATGTATACCAGCGATTCTTCCTTGATCTTACCATTCTGTTCCACCTTGAAATAGTAATCCATTTTTGTATCGCTGATCTTACTGAAGAGAGCGCCTTCGTAAAGCGACCAGCCCTTAACGCTCTTGGCGCCTTTCAGCCCTTCGGCCTTCAGTTTGTTGTCTAATGCTTCCTGGGTGGTTTTGGGCGTATTTTTAATAGTTATCTGCACCGCAGGACGCATGGTCTTATCAATCTCCGCATTGGCTTCCATGGCTTGAGAGAAGGCGAACCCGCTGCTCAGAAAGCCCAGAATTACAAGTACTCTTTTCATAATTTCTCTGTTTTTGGTTACTTACTTGTACTAATATACGCTTTTTGAACTATATCTGCAAGAAAATGCCCTATTGCTTTATCTCTTCCAGTTTGCGCAGGAACCAGGTGCGGTCTATGAGTCCGACCTGTTCAGAGAGTTTCGTATGTAGTTTTTCGGCGCCTTTGGTGTCTTTTTCGCTGCGCAGGCGGGCCAGCTGTTTTATGTATTTTATGAACTCGAGGTGGGCCTCTTTCTGGAACTCGGCGATCACCTTATTGCGGCGCAGGTATACGTAGAACGATTCGCAGAGGGCATAAAAGGCATCCTGGTCGTCGGTTTCGTAAAAGATCTTCAGTTGCAGGCATTTGCTGCCCAGCAGGTAGAAAATATCGGCAAATT
Source organism: Flavobacteriales bacterium (assembly GCA_052437175.1). Classification (GTDB taxonomy): domain Bacteria; phylum Bacteroidota; class Bacteroidia; order CAIKAF01; family CAIKAF01; genus JACVCJ01. Next base: position 87,672 of record JBQVOK010000003.1, on the reverse strand, counting down.
CGGCCTGGGAAAGCAGGCGCAGTGCACTTTTAAAGTCGCGGCGGGCATACTGCAGCCAGGCGGTATTGTACAGGATGGCGCTCTCGCGTTTATCGGCCTCCAGTTTATTTTTGTAATTCTCGATGAACTGTTCCACAAAATCGAACTCGCCCAGGCGTATGCCTACGGTAACGATGTTCTTGAACACATTGAGGCGGATATGGCCTACGTCGTCGTAAATGGCCTCCAGCTCGATCATTTTCTTAAAAAGGTTGAACACCTCCTGCAGGAATTCGATCTTGCCGGCATTGATGCGTGCCGTACAATAGTTCTGTGCAAACACGTACAGGTCCACCAGTTCTTCGCGGCTGAACTGATCGCGGTTCTCGTCGAGCAGGGTCAGCAGCCGGTAGTAGTATTCCACGCTTTCGGGCTGCAGGTGCATCTGTACCACGCAGAAGTACATTTCCACGGCCATATAGCCTTCGATCTCGCGCAGTTCCAGGAAGCGCAGCACATCGCTCAGCAGGGGTTTCTTGTATTCCACGCGCAGCAGGGCCTCGCGGGTGAGCATTTCGCCGGAATGTTTCAGTTTGTTCGAAATGTAAAAAAGGTCCAGGTAGTTGACAAGCGTCTGCAGGTTGTTATCGAGCGAGCGCGATTTTTTGAGCTGGGAGTACATATATACGTTCTCCTCGAGCAGGTACTGGTTAAAGAACCAGGTGGAATCCTTTATGGGATCTTTGATCTGCTGTTTGGTAGCTTCGTCGAAGATCTGGTAAAAGTATTTTTCGAGGTCGGTCTTGCGGTAATAGTCCAGCAGGTACAGGCGTTTTTTGGCCTCGCTCTTCTGGAATTCATGCCACATAATATAATCTTCGAGCAGTTTGGCCAGATCGGAAGCGGCGTAGCGCAGTTTGTTCTCTTCGGGCTCTCCGAAAAGGCGTTCGGCCACAAGGGTGCGGTTCAGCTTTTCGGAAGTAAAGTCGGGGAAATACTCTTTTAATATTTCGAATAACTGTATAACGGCCTTATTTACATTGAAGAGGGACGAGTGGATGTACCGCTCGAATTCCTGCATCTGGTTTTTATCAAAAGTGCGAAGTATGTGTATGGGTTTACTGTTTAGCATGATTTTTGATGGAGTAAAAGTAAACGTTTTGATAAAAATATCCGTTATAAAAATTATATGCAATTAAAACAGAGCATTTATGAGTAAGCGGGAATCCGACAAACTGTTTTTTTTGTCATTGGCAGGTTAAGGATATTTTATGTAAATTTGAAATCACTAAAAAACACAGGCGTATGAAGAATATTTTGTACTCTACAATGATCGCCGGCTTTTTGTTCGCCGGTAACGTCGTGTACGCGCAGGCCAACCTGGCGGCCGAGAACAACAGCGGCGACCTGGAGCAGGCCCCTGCCGAGGTGCTCGAAAGCACATCCGGTGGTGGCGTTTCCACTCCCTATAACGGCAATCCTTCCGGGGCGTCCTCGGCCAATGACCATCGCCAGCAGGGCGGAGGCCATGTTACGGTGCAGGATATCCTGGGTGTAGACAATAATTCGCCCGCACAAACGGTAAATAATAATGTAAACCTTACAGGTACGCCTTCTACGGTAGGCGGCTCCGGTTCGGTTCCTGTAAACAGCGTCGCCCCGCAGGGTGGTGGTTCCGGCACTTCAGCGGCACCGGCCCTGAGTATTTCCATCTTTCCGAACCCGACCACCGATGGGGTGAACGTGGTAACGGAAGGTGAAATTATCTTCGGCGTGGTAGAAGTGATCGACCTTACCGGCAAAACCGTTAAGAAGACGAATGCCCCTTCCGGCAACGACGGAAACTCTTCCAACATGTACATCTCCCTTTCCGAGCTGAAATCCGGAATGTACCTGCTGCGCTTCCAGACCGACAAGAACATTTACGTAAAACGTATTCAGGTAAAATAAAGACGCATCGTCTTAAAAAACAAAAACCGTCTCGCTGAAGCGAGGCGGTTTTTTTGTTCTTATGCTTTCTGAAAGCGGTCCTTAGTGCTGGTGGCCGCCTTCGCCGTGTACGTGTCCGTGTGCAATTTCGTCGGCGCTGGCTTCGCGTACGTCCAGAACTTCGCCGGTAAAGTGCAGGGTTTTGTCGGCCAGGGGGTGGTTAAAGTCTACGGTAACAAACTCCAGGGAGCGTTTCAGTACCACACCGCTCAGGGGCATACCGTCCTGGTTACGCAGGTGCACGGTGTTGCCAACAGTGATCATATCTTCCTGTAAAACACCGTCCACGATAAATACGTCCAGCGGAATATCCACCACGGCCTGTTCTTCGCGGATACCATAACCATCCTGGGGAGCCAGGGTCATTTCATAGGTGTCGCCTACCGTTTTGCCCTGCAGGTTCTCTTCGAATTTCGGCAGCAGCTGACCGTAACCGAAAAGGAACACCAGGGGGCTGGAATTATCTACCTGCTGTACCAGTTCGCCCTCGGCGTGATCCAGACGCAGCGTATATGTAATAGATACTACCTTGTTCTTTGAGATGCTCATTTCTATTTTTATTTTATTGATTAAACGAATCGTGTATCCACGCTGAAATTCTCGGGGAATTTAGGCGTAATATTGCGGTAGAACTGCATGATCTGCTGCAGGTCCTGTTCCATATTGTCGGTTGGTTGAAGTACGAGGCCCACCCCGGCGTGTTTTTTGGAATAATCGAGCCAGCCGCATGCGATGGGGACACCGGCCATTTTGGCTACATAGTAAAAGCCGGTCTTCCATTCGGTTTGTTTCTTACGGGTGCCTTCGGGCGTTACGAGCACCACCAGGTCCTTGTATTTCTGGAAAAGCTCGGCCATGGCCTCCGTGGAACTTTTACGGGGTTTGCCCTCTTCTTTGGGTGTGCGGTCGATGGCAATACCACCCATCAAATTGAAAAAGAGATTGAAGGGGAAACGGAACCACTCCTTTTTTATGGTAAATTTTACAGGAATGCGCATAATGGCAAAAGCTGCCCTTGCAATAACAAAATCCCAGTTACTGGTGTGCGGTGCCGCAATCATTACGCATCTGCGAAGGTCTTTCGGCGGTTTGGCTACCAATTTCCAGCCGAGAAGGAAAAAAATAAATTTGCCTATATAATACCCCATCGGGTGCTTTTAGGGCAAAATTAATAAAAAATACGGGGCGTGGCACACTTATTTTCGCCGACTTTGCTGCTGAACGCTCTGTATAAGCACCTGCGGAGCCTGGGCCGGATCCTTGATCTTGGCAAAGGTGCCGCCACCTTCCAGGGCAATGGCTTCCAGGTTCTTCAGTGCATCTATACTGGTTCCGAGGGCCATTACCGAAAGGGTTATGCCTTCCTGCTGCATGTCCTTTACCAGTTTTTGTCCGTTGATGTCTGAATCTACCATCTTAAAAATGCCGTCGGTAGCCAGCAGTACGGTATTGTTACCGCCCGGGATAAAGTTCTTACGGGCCAGTTCGTAGGCGGTCTGCAGACCTTTTACCCCATTGGTGCTTCCCGAGCCACGTATGGCATTGATGAGGCTGACCACCGTATCGCGGTCACTGCCTGGTATATTACTGGCCAGTACTTTGCTTTGTGTGGAAAAGGTAACAAAGCTTACCCGGTCCGAACGGCGCAGCACTCCGGCCAGTTCCAGCATGGCCAGCTTCAGCAGTGGCATGCGGGCAGGGCCGTTCATGGAAGAAGATACGTCCAGCAGGAATATGATGTTGTTGGACTTGTATTCATTGAACGGCAGCACATCGTTGCTGGCCAGCGGATCGGTCTTCCAGGAAGTGTCGGCTGGTGCGGGCTGTACGCTTAGCGGTACCTGTTCCGGTTGCCGGGGCGTTTCGGGTACCTGCCGGGGCGGGGTGTCGGGGATTTCGGCCAGTATAGGCCCGGGAAGTACCTCTTTGCGCAGCCGGTAAATAATTTCCTGTGTACCAGCCCGTAAGGCGAGCGCCGAGTCAACGGGAATATAGCCCTGTGCTTCTACGCGGGAGCCGTACATGCCACCCGGTATCGAAGTACGTGCCGTGCCGTTGCGGCCGGTCTTGAGCACACCCAGCAACTCGCCCCGCTGGTAAATGGTAATGAGCGACATAGAGATGGGTTTGCCCGTTTCATCGTCCAGCACCAGGAAACTGCGGTCGAACTCCAGGGGTTTGCTTTCCGGTTTCTGCCATACCGGGCAGGCCGTAAGTGCGTTACTGGCAAAACCGCGGATATTGCCTTTAAGCATCACCTGTATGGGCTCGGGTTCCGAACTTACGTATATTTTCACCGGGAGGGCAAAACTACCGGCTTCTTCGGTGTAGTAGATGAAGGTAATTTCGGCGGTCTGCCCCGGTTCGATATAGGTCCTGGGATAATCGTACCAGATACCGCGCGGAGCGTCTACCCGCAGCACGGCCATAGCGCGGCTGCCGGTATTCTGTATCTCGATAAAACCGGCCGGGTTGTCCCAGGCAATATGTTTGCCGTAATCTATTTCCTGCGACGAGAGTTTTATATGCTGTGCCCTGAGCGGAGCTGCAAAAGATAAAAGTAAAAGGGCCGCAGCTGCGGCCCGGTTCTTTACTGCCATACTATGTAAAACGGCTTTATATCGTACAGGTTTCTCTTTTAGTTTTTTTTAAAGGCCTAATCACCGCCGAGCAGGAGTATGTGCCCGAAGAACTCGTACTCCTTGCCGTACTTGTCTTTTACATACATCTTGTACACATAGGTATCGCTCTTGTAAGGCTGACCATTACTGCGGAGACCGTTCCAGCCGTAGCTGTTCATGTCGCTGTTGGCCTGGAAGATCCGTTCGCCCCAGCGGTCAAAGATAAAGTACTCCAGGTAGGCAATATTTTCGCCCTTGGGTTCCCATACGGGGTTTACACTGTTGTTATCCGGCGAGAAGGCATTCGGGATAAAGAACGTGTGTTCCCCCTCCACGATCACCGTTTTCTCTACGGTATCGCGGCAGCCGAATTCGTTCTCCACGTACAGGTACACATCGTATTCTCCCGGCAGGGTAAAGGTATGCTCAAAGTCGGCGGTATTGTAACTGGCGCCGTCTACTTCGTACATCCAGCTGCTTACGTCCACAGAAGACGCATTGGTGAAGCTGGCCAGCGGGTTTACCTCGGTAACGGGGTCCGGTGTCCACCAGAAATTGCCGATCGGTTTGGGGTGAATGGTCACCACTTTGGTCACCGTATCGTAACAGTTGGGGAAATCGGTGCCTACCACCAGGGTTACGTTGTAGTTTCCTGCAGCCGTGAACGAACGTGTCCAGTCGGCCGCGCTCGAGTAGGTATCGTAATTGTCGTTTATGTACAGCCAGGAGTTCAGTGTGCCGTACTGGGTACTTGACTGATCGCTGAAGGCAACCACCGAAGGTTCGCAGTAATCTTGTGACATAAACGTGAAATCGGCTGTAGGCGGATAGAACACGGTTACTTCTACCGTATCACTGGATACACGGCCGCAGCTGTCGGTAACCGTTACCGCATAGGTAGTGTTCTGCGCAGGCTGTACAGAGATCTGCTGGGTATTGTAGCCGTTCGACCAGGTATAGCTGTAAGGAGCAATACCGGCGCTTCCGTTACCGGTGAGTGTCTGCTGTACAATGGGGCAGCCTGTGCTCAGGTCCGGGCCGGCATCTACCTGTACAGGGTCTACATTTCGTATATTAATGCGTATGCTGTCCTTAACCACCGGGCCGGCGCAGGTAGAGTCGATGGTAACCAGGTAAATGTATTCCAGCGGCTCTGGTATCATGTCGTAAATGCCTGTGAGCGAAAGCGTATCGGCAGTTTGTCCGGACGTAAAATTCACGGTGGCCGGCACGGTAAAGTCGATCGTATTCTGTGCGGTTCCCGAACCGATCCAGATCTGGTAGGAAAGCGGCTGGGTGAGCAGATTTGTACGCGAAATTCCGAACAGGGCCTCTCCGCAGGATTCGTTGGTAACAGCCTGGCCCACGTTGTAAATGTTCAGGTTGGCGAATGGGTCCGATTTCTTATCCGCAAACACGGTGTCTGTAGCGGTAACCCCACACTGGTCCGTGACCACAAGCACAAAGTTCATGTCGTTGGGCAGCGGGTAGTTGGCAATAAAAGGCGAGTTGCTGAGACCGTTGTTCCAGCTGTACTGGTAGGCCGGAACGCCCCCCGTTACCTGCGGCATGATACTTACCGTGGTACAGGTGGACAGATCGGGCCCGAGATTCACCTGCAGCGGGTTTACGTTCCTGATGAGGAATACGATGGTACTGCTGATCACCGAACCTACGGCACCGCAAACCGTGCTGTCGGAAATGGTGATGGACAGCGTGTAGTCTGACTGTGAGCCCAGGTTCTGCAAGGCATTGATGGTGAAAACGGCCGTACTGTCGCCGGCATTGAAAGTTACCGTGGCCGGTACGCCGCTGTAGTCCACGCCGTCGGTAGCGGTGCCTCCTACGGTAAGATTGTAGGTGCGTGCCGAATCGATATCGAAGTTACGACGCACCGTAATGGTGGCATTGGTACAGCCTTCATACAGCAGGGTATCTACCGCCCCGATGAGTCCGCCGCCCAGTTGCGGGCTGGAATCGAACAGCAGCTGCGGCGAAACAAAGGAGTTCTGCTCCAGGAATACCCAGGAGTCGTAAGCGCTGTCGCCGCCGTCGGCAATGGCCAGGCGTATGGTGTAGGTCTGGCAGCGTACCACGGGCGCAATGGCCGTTAGCCTTACCGTAAAGCCGTCGCAGGCTATGCCGGAGGGCGCTCCGCAGAGGTTGTCCACGTAATAGTTGCAGTAGGGCGTGCCGGGGTTACCCGTGTTACAGGCGCCCGTACAGCCGAAAAAGTTGCCGTTGTTCACGGTATTGATACTTACGGGTACGGTGGTACCGGGTAAAAGGGCAATGTTCTCATTATTGTAGGTGCCGCCTGCGGGATCGGGACCGGTGAGCAGAAAGGCAAAAACGTCGTTCACGCCGCCGTTCACAAATTCGTTGTATTCTTCAGAACCGAATACATAGTTGAATTTGAGCGTATCTCCCAGGGGAATGAAATCGAAGGAGAGTACGGCCGCATCGTTTGTATTTACGCCTGCGATCTGGCTCAGGAGGGGATCACCCGGCGTGCCGTTGCCGGTGGTACAAAAGTTGTTGGGATTTCCGTTTAAAAGCGGATTCGTAGCGTTTCCGGTAGAAATAATAAGACCTGAAGTAATGGGCAGGTTCGTTCCTGTGGCCGTATACTGGGCCAGGGCTGTTGCAGCGCCCGTATAGGTAACGTTCGATGCATTCACACCGCCGCCGATAAGTACATTTCCTACTGCCTGTACCGGGGTAACCGGGGTAGTGGTTACCTGACCAAACATGGCTCCCGTTCCTGCCGAAGCAAGCACGGCCGCCGCGCCGATATTCAAAAAGAATGACTTAGGATAATTTCTCATACATTAACAAAGATATAAACATTTGTTAATTATTAACAAAAAATAACAAGTCCCTTTTGTGTATCAGCGAAAGTGTTTCTGGTATACCCCGCGCCGGTAAAAGAATTGCAGCCAGAAGACGGGATATAAAAAAAAGTTCAGCCAGCGCCAGCGGCATGTAAAGTGAATGTCGTCAATAATATAGGTGTCGTCCCCGCTCCGTGTTACAATATGCTCGTGCCGCCAGTAGTTTAACGGGAAAGGGAGCATAATGCCCTCATCGGTAAAAGAGCAGCGTTCTTCCGAAAAGCGGTGGTTCACGACCAGGCTTCGCCAGTAGCCGAGGTACCAGGGGCCCCAGCAGATGCGCATCGAAATTTCGGAGCCGGTGGTATTACCGGTAAAATCTTCCAGGAAAACCCGTATCCCGGGCGGGTTCAGGGCAAGGAACAGCTGCCGGTCGAACCGGTTCATGATATCCGCGGGCCGGCCCTTTACTTTATGGCGAAGTAAGATCCGCATACTGTCTGTGTGAACGGGCTGCCCTGCCGGTTTTTAGAGTTCTTCTTCGGTGAAAAATACGTCCAGGTCCATGGCCAGGGCGCACACTTTCCCGTTTTCGTCCAGGCCCCAGTAGCAGGCATAGTTACCGTCACCGTAGCCACTGCTGAAGGCGGCAATATTATGTCCGTCGGGTAGGGGGGCCAGGGCCCAGTCGCCGCCGTTCTCATCGAGCAGGGGGCCCAGGAATACGCTTTCGGAGGCTTCTTCGCCTTCGCCGGCCTGGTCTTCCAGTTTCAGGAATTCGGCAGAACCCTGCGGGTCCATAAAACAGGCCAGCCCGCTTTCTACGGGAAAGCCGAGTATATATCCTTCTTCAAGGTCTTCGTCCGAGATGGTCTCACCGGGCACGGTGGCCATTTTCCACTCGCTGATGTTCGTTGTTTTTTCGAACCATACCACGGCCATACCCACCAGGTCGGTATCTTCTTCCAGGTACAGTTCCACGGGGTATTTACCCGGGTTCACTTCCTGCTCAAAGCCGCTGAAATAGCTTTCGATCAGGGGATCACAGGCACATATCTTTCCACTTGTAATATTCAGTTCGCCCAGTTTAATGATCTGAGCCACTCCGCTTTTGCCGATGATAATGTCGTTTAACGCTTGCATAATTTCTTAAAATCAGCTGTAAAGATACTCTATTTGTCCGGAATATCACGTTTCTTTGCAGGCAGATGGAAGGCAGCGGAGAAGAGCCGTTTTACATAGCGGTGGAAGGAAATATTGGCGCGGGAAAAAGCACGCTTACCCGCCTGTGGGGGGCACAGCCCGGAACACAGACGGTATTTGAGAATTTTGCCGAAAATCCCTTCCTGCCCGAATTTTACCGCAATCCCGAAGCGATGGCCTTTCAGCTGGAGATCTCTTTCCTGGCCGAGCGCTTTGCCCAGCTGCAGAAGGCGTTTGAGAAGGCCGGACTGTTTGAGCCGCACATTGTTTCCGATTATCTTTTTGCCAAGTCTTTCGTTTTTGCCCGCAATAACCTGGGGCCGGGTGAGTTTGACCTTTTCCGCAAGGTGTTCGATATTATGAACCGGGTACTGCCCCTGCCCAACCGTATGGTATATATACACCGCGATGTAGAGTACCTGTTGTCCAATATCCGTAAAAGAGGACGCAGCTACGAACAGGAGATACGGCCCGGGTACCTGCTGAATATCCAGAACGGGTATTTCGAATACCTGCGTACGGTGACGCAAATACCTGTGATACTGATCGATGTGGAGAATTATGACTTCGAGAACGACCCCCGTGTACTGGCCGTTATCAGCGAATTTGTAATGGAAAGGAATCACCCGCCCGGCCTGCAAAAGTGGCAGCTTAAAGACCTCATGAGAGATTAATTCTGTTTTATTTTTCGGAAACCTTCTATTTTTATTTGATTAAATGTGCCGAAATGTTTTATTTTGGGGATTGAATACATATTTTGAATATAAAAGCGAGTTGTTATGAAATTAAAAAGTACCTTAATTCCCGTGTCGTGTTCGGTGGTGTTGCTCGCGGCATGTTCTAAGTTTAACTTGGACAAGGTGACCTACAAAGTGACTCCCGATCCGCTGGAGTACAAGAACGACAGTGTTGCATTGAACATTTCGGGCGAGTACCCGAAAAAATCGATCCCGAAGAACGGCCGTGCCGTACTGACGCCGGTTTTCGAATTCAACGGCCAGACCGTGGAAGCGAAACCGCTGCTGGTGAAAGGCGCTAAGAACAAAGGCGAAGGGATCATCCTGGACAAAACCGGCGGTAAATTCACCTACAGCGATGTGGTGCAGTACAAACCCGGTATGGAAGTAGCCGAACTGCACGTAGGTGCCAAAGGTTACATCAAGGATAAGACCACAGAGAAATTCAACGCAAAAACTGTGCAGCCGATCGATAAAGGTGTAAGCATCACGCCGCTGCTGGTACAGAAAGAAACCAGCACAACCGTGGGCAAACACAACTATGGTCCGGTAAATAAAACGCACAGTGCGCTTATTTATTTCGCCTACAACAGCAAAGCGGTTCGCCCGTCTGAGTTGAAAAGCGAAGATATCGCCGCTTTCCGCGCGTTTGTTACAGAACACAGCGGAAACGGAAGTACGTTCAAGAAAATGGATGTGGTTGGATGGGCTTCTCCGGAAGGTTCCGACGAGCACAACCAGGTTCTGTCTGACGGCCGTGCTACCGAAACCAAAGGCGTAGTTCAGAAAGAACTGAAAAAACTGAATAAAGTACTTGCCGAGAACAGCGCTTTTGTAAGCAGCCAGGGTAAAGGCCGCGACATCGCCGGTTTCGAAGCGAAAGTAAAAGAGAAGAACGGTTCTTCACAGGTTGCCCAGATCGTTAAAACCGGTGTAAGCCGTAACGAACTGCAGAAACAACTGAAATCCGTTAGCGGCGCCACACTGGCTTCTGTAGAAGCCGACCTGCTGTCTCCGCTGCGTCGCGCCGAGATCCTGACCACTGTTCAGCTGCGCGAAAAAACAGCCGACGAAATGAAAGCCCTCGGCGTTTCAAACCCGGATTCCCTTACCCTGGAAGAGCAGCTGTATACAGCCCAGAACCTGATCACCGACGAGAATCAGCGTCTCAAACTGTACCAGGCCGCCCAGCGTAAAGCTCCCGAAGACTGGAGAGGTTACAACAACGCCGGTGTAAGCTATGCAAACATGGGTAAATGGAACGAAGCGGAAATGGAATTCCGTAAGGCCGAGAAGATCGCTCCGAACGAAAAAACCATCCTGTCTAACCTGGGTAAATATTCATACCAGAAAGGCGATACACAAAAAGCGATCGACTACTTCAAGAAAGCTGCCGGTTTCCAGGATGCTGACCGCGCTTTAGGTTCCATCTATATCCTGAAAGGTAAATACAACGAGTCTGTTTCCCTGTACGGAGATGCCAAAACCTTCAACGCTGCGCTTGCCAAACTGCTGGCCGGTAAACCGGGCGATGTGGATGCTACCATCAACGGCGGCGACGATCAGGACAAAGCCCTGTCTTACTACCTGAAAGCCATCGCTGCTTCACGTCAGAAAAACAAATCGGGCGTAGTAAGCAACCTGAAAGAAGCTTTCACTCGTGACGCTTCCCTGAAAGCAAAAGCCAAAACCGATGTAGAGTTCCAGAACTTCTTTGAAGACAGTGACTTCAAATCGGCGGTGAACTAAGCATATTTTTTTAACCGAAAGGGAAACCCGTTCCGCAAGGAGCGGGTTTTTTTTTGTCCGCACATACCAGCCGCTGAAAAGTTGCCGTTCTTTTATAAAACCCTGAGATAAAGGATGTGCCCATGGCATATTATTTTTCCCGGTAATGTTCTCCCTTTCCGTAAAAATTACTTCTTTCGCAAAAAAACCGTAAACTATGACCGCAAAAAAACTCCTGTATGTATGCAGCTTTGCCCTGTCTTCGCTGCTGGTGGCCGCCTGTGCCAAAGAAAACGCTTCCGACGTGAACCAGAACAAGATCTACACCGATTACGAGGTCTTCTACAACAAAAACACCGATAAAACCTGGGTAGTGGCCCGTTTCCGTTTCGGCGGGGCTACCGGTACGGTGCTGGAGCTCGATTCCGGCGCCTATGTAACCTTCAATAACGATACCCTGCCCTACAATGCCGTATTTATGGGGCATTACAAGGAGTACGCCGGTCACATCAGTTCGGGCACCTTTACGTATCATAACCTGAGCGGACAGAACTTTGTGAACACCCTGCCCGTATGCGATACCCTGGCTTTCCAGCCCGGCTTTGACACCCTGCAGAAATCGCAGGCACAGACCATCGGCTGGAACGGCCCGGCACTGGCTCCGAACCAGGGCGTGGGCATTTTTGTGGGTGGCTGGACCTGGGGAGACGATGCCCTGGCCTACCAGGATGGCGACGGCGCTACTTCGCTGGTGCTGGGCATCAACCAGATGAACAGTCTGCCCGTTGGTCCTGCTACGGTGTACATGGACCGCCAGACGGAACTGAACGTGGGTCAGGGAACCTCTGAGGGCGGTAAGATACGGGCTAAGTTCCGTGCCAAGAACCGCGTGGTACAGGTAGTGAATTAGCAGAAAGCGCTATAAACAGAAAAAGGCTCCCGTAGAGGAGCCTTTTTTATGCAATATCTTTGTGAGATCAATGTGCTGCTTTGAATTTTTTCACGCTTTCGATCAGGCGCGGCAGTACTTCAAAGGCATCGCCCACGATGCCGTAGTCGGCCGCTTTAAAGAAGGGGGCTTCCGGGTCTTTGTTGATGACCACGATCACCTTGCTCTGGTTTACACCGGCCAGGTGCTGTATGGCGCCGGAGATACCTACGGCAATGTACAGGTTGGGACGAACGGTGATACCGGTCTGTCCCACGTGTTCATGGTGCGGACGCCATCCGATGTCTGAAACCGGGCGTGAGCAGGCCGTAGCGGCACCCAGTATATGTGCCAGCTCTTCGATCATACCCCAGTTCTCGGGTCCTTTCATACCGCGGCCGGCAGAAACGACCAGTTCGGCTTCGGGCAGCGGAATTTCGCCTTCCTGTTTTTTCACTTCCACCTGTTTAATTTTGGAAGCGCGCATGGTCGGAGCAAAAGCTTCTACATTGGCCGTTCCGCCTACTTTATTGAGGCCGGTGGCGTTCGGTGAGAAAGCAATTACCTTGATGTCGGTGGCCATTTCTACCTGAGCGATGGCTTTACCGGAGAATACGTTCTTTTTAACGATGATGCCGTTGCCCGATGTTTCGGGATAGGCAATAGCGCCCGATACCAGTCCGGCACCCAGGCGTGCGGCCAGGCGCGGGGCAATGGCTTTACCCAGTGCATCGAAAGGGAAAATAATGGTTTTGGCGCCGGCTTTTTCAGCGGCGGCCTGTACGGCATCGAGCATACCGGTGGTATCGGCCTCGTTGCTTACATGCAGTACCGTAGTGGCGCCGTACTCGCCCAGGGAGGCAAGCTCAGCGGCGTCGGCAGCCCCGAATACGATGGCTGTTACGGCTCCGCCGCCTGTTTTGTCGGCGGTGTTCTTAGCGTAAGATACGCCTTCGAAACCGGCCTTTTTTATCTTTCCGTTTGCGCTTTCAACAAATGCTAAAACTGACATGACAATATTTTTCTGTTATATTATACAATAGAATTTAGATCACTTTGGCCTCGGTATGCAGTAACTGTACCAGCTCGTCGGTGTTTTCCGGGGCAATGAGTTTAACCCCGGCCTTGGCCGGCGGAAGCTCAAATTTTACCACGTTCACTTTCGGGTGCGGAGAAGCAGGTTCCACCACGGTAATGGGTTTGGTACGTGCGGCCATAATGCCTTTCATGTTCGGGATACGCTGCTCGGCCATACCTTTGGCGGCAGAAAGTACCAGGGGCAGTTCGGCCTCGAATACGTAGGTGGCACCGCCGGTTTCGCTTTCCACGCGGGCTGTGCGTCCGTTAATATCCAGTTTGTTGGCCGGACTGATGAATTCCAGGCCCAGCAGTTCGGCAACCATACCGCCTACTTCGGAGTTATTGTGATCGATGGTCTCCTTACCGGTAAGGATCAGATCGAAATTCTGTGTTTTTGCATAGTCGGCGATGGCCGCAGCTACGGAATACGAATCTTTCGGATCCAGGTTTACACGTACCGCGTTGTCGGCACCTACCGCCAGGGCTTTGCGGATCACCGCATCGTCTTCGGCCGTACCTACGGTAATAATGGTAACATTTCCCGCACCGAGCGATTCTTTAATTTCAAGCGCTCTAACGAGGGCATACCACTCATCGGAAGGATTCACGATCCAGGTAACCCCCTGTGTGTTGAATTTAGTATCACCATCCGTAAAGGCAATCTTCGAGGTGGTGTCAGGAACTTTACTGATACAAACTAAAATGTTCATGTTGATCGGATTTTCAATTTTCGTTAATCGGAACAAATGTAAAAAAAAGTATGCATGACGAACAATTTCTGGTTCAATTCGCTGACATACCCGTCAAATTTCGGCAAAAATAGCTTAAAACGGGGGTAAAACGCAAGGCCGCTCCCCTAAAGAAGTGTAAAACCGATAAACTTTTATACTTTTGCCATGCTTCTGTAAGAGGAGGCTGCAAACAAATCACAGAACATTCGTAATATGAGAGAGATACAATTTCGTGATGCCCTTCGCGAGGCCATGGTAGAAGAAATGCGCCGCGATGAAAATGTGTTCCTGATGGGAGAAGAAGTGGCCGAATACGACGGTGCTTACAAGGTTTCCAAAGGAATGCTGGCTGAATTCGGCGAAAAACGCGTGATCGATACCCCGATCGCCGAACTGGGTTTTGCCGGCATCGGCGTGGGTGCTGCCATGAACGGCATTCGTCCGATCATCGAGTTCATGACCTTTAACTTTTCGCTGGTAGGTATTGACCAGATCATCAATAACGCCGCCAAGATCTACCAGATGAGCAACGGCCAGTTCAACATACCTATTGTTTTCCGTGGTCCTACGGGTTCTGCCGGTCAGCTGGCCGCCACGCACTCGCAGAATTTCGAGAACTGGTATGCCAACTGTCCCGGTCTTAAAGTGGTAATTCCTTCGAACCCTTACGACGCCAAAGGTCTGCTGAAGACCGCCATCCGCGATAACGACCCCGTGATCTTCATGGAGAGCGAGCAGATGTACGGCGACAAGGGCGAGGTACCCGAAGAGGAATACCTGCTGCCCATCGGTAAGGCCAAAATTACACGCAGCGGAAGCGATATCACCCTGGTGTCTTTCGGTAAAATGATGAAGATCGTGCATAAAGCCGCTGAAGAGCTGGCTGGCATGGGCATCGACGCCGAAGTGATCGACCTGATGTCGGTACGTCCGATCGACTACGATACCGTAATTGAATCGGTGAAAAAGACCAACCGTATGGTGATCATTGAAGAGAGCTGGCCGCTGGGTAACATTGCCACCGAAGTAACGTATATGGTACAAAAAAGAGCCTTCGATTACCTGGATGCGCCTGTGGTACGCGTTACCGGACGTGATGTGCCTTTCCCTTTTGCCACTTCGCTTATTGAAGCTTACCTGCCCAATGTGGCCCGTATCATCGAGGCTGCAAGACAGGTTACGTATAAATAACCATAAACAGATTTCAGGAAGCCGCCTCGCTGTAAACGAGGCGGCTTTTTTGTTTTTTTACGCTCTTTTTTTAATTCTAAACCCTTGATGTATGCGGGGTTGATAAGATAAAATGCAGCATTATAGGCAAAGAATTTGGCTATACGTTTTAATTTTTATTTACTTTGCACCCGGTAAAACCTATTAAACAATACGTTTATGTCAGAAATTGCAGCAAAAGTAAAGGCTATTATCGTTGACAAACTGGGCGTTGACGAAAGCGAAGTAACCGAAAATGCGAGCTTCACCAACGATTTGGGTGCTGATTCACTGGATACGGTAGAATTGATCATGGAATTTGAAAAAGAATTCGAAATCGCCATTCCTGACGAACAGGCTGAAAAGATCGGTACTGTAGGCGAAGCGATCAAATACATCGAGGAAAACGCTAACAAGTAATAGTAGTCTAACCAAAATTATTTCGAATGACGTTAAAACGGGTAGTAGTAACCGGCATGGGCGCACTGACGCCTATTGGAAACACCGCTGAAGAGTTCAAACAGGCACTGTTTGCAGGAAAAAGCGGTGCGGCTCCCATTACCCGTTTTGATGCATCGAAATTTAAAACGCGCTTTGCCTGCGAAGTCAAGAACTTTGACCCCACGGCATTCATGGACCGTAAAGAGGCCCGCAAAGTGGATGCTTTTACGCAGTACGCGATCGTAACGGCCGATGAAGCCATCCGGATGGCCGGCCTTACCGAAGGTTCCTACGATCCGGACCGTGTGGGTGTGATCTGGGCTTCCGGCATCGGCGGACTGGATACGCTGGTGGAAGAGCTGGTCGCCTTTGGTAAAGGCGACGGCACCCCCCGTTTTAATCCGTTCTTTATTCCTAAAACGATCGTAGATATCGCCGCAGGGCATATCTCTATCAAACATGGCTTCCGCGGGCCCAACTACGCAGCGGTTTCGGCCTGTGCCTCTTCTACGCACGCCATTATCGACGCGGTAAATACCATCCGTTTCGGTAAAGCGGACATTATCGTTACCGGCGGATCGGAAGCGGCCATCAATATCGGCGGTATCGGCGGGTTCAATGCCATGCACGCCCTTTCTACCAATAACGAGCAGTACGAATCGGCTTCCCGTCCCTTCGATAAGACCCGCGACGGTTTTGTACTGGGCGAAGGCGCCGGTGCACTGATCCTGGAAGAATACGAACATGCCGTAAAACGCGGAGCCACCATTTATGCCGAAATTGCGGGCGGTGCGGCCACAGCCGATGCCAACCACATTACGGCCCCGCATCCCGAAGGTCTGGGCGCCAAGAACGTAATGACCCTGGCGCTGAAAGATGCCGGTATGAAACCCGAAGACATCGGTTATGTGAACGTACACGGCACATCTACCCCCCTGGGCGATATTGCCGAGACCAAAGCCATCCTGGGCGTATTCGGCGATCATGCCTACAACCTGAACATCAGTTCTACCAAAAGTATGACCGGCCACCTGCTGGGCGCAGCCGGTGTTATTGAGACCCTGGCCTGTATCTTTGCCATCCGAGAAGGTAAAATTCCGCCTACGATCAACCACTTCGAAGATGATCCGGAGATCGATCCCAAACTGAACCTTACGTTCAACACGGCCCAGTCGCGCGAAGTACACGCTGCCCTCAGCAATACCTTTGGTTTTGGCGGGCACAACGCCTCTGTTGTGGTTAAAAAAGTTTAATCGCACGGATTCCCCGATTTTTTACTACATTTAGGGAGTATGTTCCCATTTCTCCCACATACATCACCGTCTTACATTCAGAAGGGCTTTGAAAAACGCCTCCGGAAAATTATTGGGTACACCCCGAGAGATTATGCCAATTATTACCGGGCGTTCTTGCATGCCTCCTTTGCCAATGCACAGGAAGACCTGTACCGGCAGCACAATGAGCGCCTTGAATTCCTGGGAGACGTGATCCTGGACGCCGTTATTGCCGATTACCTTTTCCGCACCTTTCCGCACATGGACGAGGGTAGTCTTACCAAGCTCAAGACCCGTTTTGTAAGCCGCAATACCCTGAACCACCTGGCCGATAAGATCGGACTGCCCGAACTGATCGTGGGGGAGTTCCGCAACGGCATTATGCCCGAAGACGTAAAGGGAAATGCCCTGGAAGCACTGATCGGGGCCATGTACCTGGACAAAGGCTACAATTTTACCTTCAAGAAGATCATTGCCCTGTTCGATAAGAACATCAATATGCTGGCCCTGGTGAACAGCGATAACGACTACAAGAGCAAACTCATCAAATGGGGCCAGAAGAACCGGCACAACGTACGTTTTGAGCATACGGCCACCCGTATCGAGAACAACGATAAGGTATATACGGTAACCGTTTTTATCAACGAAAGTGAAGAAGCCTCCGCCGAGGCAAAAAATAAAAAAACCGCCGAACAGAAAGCCGCCGAAGTTGTTTGTAACAAGTGGTACGTATAAATTTGCGCGGCCATTTTGCACGATATGAAAGCTAACTATACCCGTTCCTTTTCCTTTATTCTTATTGCCATAGCCTATCTTACGGCCTTCGGGGCCGGAAGCGGAGTGCTGTATGCCCTGCCGGAAATGCACCCGTTGTGGAAACTGTTCATTGCCGACGTAACGGCCACCTTTGTGATCTGGCTCTTCAGCCTGGGATTTAAGAACAGCAGTTTTTACGATGCCTACTGGAGCGTGGCGCCCATGGTATTCGTGTTTTATTTTGCCCAGGTGGCGCTGCCGGATGCCGATAGTTTCCGCCAGGTGCTGCTGTTCATTGCCGTGCAGGTATGGGGTTTGCGGCTTACCCTGAACTGGGCCCGCGGCTGGCCGGGCATACGCCACGAAGACTGGCGCTACGGCATGCTGAAACAGGGCAACAAAGCCAAAAAACTGGCCATCGACTGGTTCGGGATCCACTTTTTCCCTACAGTGCAGGTATTCCTGGGCTGTCTGCCCATGTACCCGGCCATGTCACTGCCGGGCAATGAAGTGAACGGTTACGATATCATTGCCTTTGCCATCTGCCTTTCCGGGGCCATGGTATCGCTCATCTCTGACGAACAGCTGCGCCTGTTCCGGAAGCGCATCAAAGCTCCGGGCGAATTTATGCAGGGCGGCTTGTGGAAGTACAGCCGGCATCCCAATTACCTGGGCGAACTGCTGTTCTGGCTGGGCGTGTACGCTTTCGGGCTCAGCGCCCGCTGGGATTACGCCTGGACGGGCGTAGGGGTACTGGCTATGTATGCCATGTTCCGCCTGGCTTCCATACCCATTATGGAAAAACACATGCTGCAAAAACGCCCCGAGTACAAAAACTACCAGAAGAAAACGCCTGTTTTCCTGCCCATTTTCATGAAGCCGGGCAGCTGATCAGGGACGTGGCGGCAGGCAGGGATTACAGCCTTTGTAAAGTTGCAGTTCCAGCAATGTACGGCCCGGAACCAGGTCGATGATGGTATCGGCACGGAACTTCCATTCGGGACAGCTGCGCATGTCGGCCCGGTCGGGCGTATCGGTCTTTTCTGCAAAAAATACTTTATACAGGGCCGGTTGCAGGGTAAGCCGCCCGCTGCCGTCGGCATTCAGGAAGAGACGTACCGAATCTTTACGGGCATCGTTCACCAGCACCAGGTCGCCGTTGCGGAAGGGTTTCTGTTTTTCAAAATCAAGTCGCATTTCATCGCTGATTCGGGCCCCGCCGCAGTATTTTTCCTGCACCTGTACCTTAAATACAAATTCGGTCTTTACCGGTGTGGCTTTTTGTGCCGTTTTACACCCGGCAGCAAGTGCAGTTACAGAAAGAATAAATAAAGTTTTGTAGGTTCGCATATTCAAAGTTACCATTTTATGCAGGAATGTAGCATCCGCAGAGCTTCAAAAAACGATGTGCCCCTGATCCGGCGCCTGGCAGAACTCATCTGGAGGGAACATTACCCGGCCATCATCGGCACGGAACAGGTAGAATATATGCTGCAGGGGATGTACTCCGAATTTGAACTGGAACGCCAGATAGACGAAGGACAGGTATTTTATATATGCCACATTAACGACAGGGCGCTGGGCTTTTTTTCCGTGCAGGTTAAGGAAGACGGAAGCGGGTACATTCCCAAATTTTACCTGGCCCTGGAACAGCGGGGCAGGGGTGTTGCAGCGGCTATGATGCACGAAGCCCTGGCGTACCTGGGCGCCCATGGCTGTAAAGAAGTGCGTTTGCAGGTGAACCGGATGAATATACGTCCGCTGAATTTCTATTTTAAACAGGGCTTTAAGATCGAAAAGGCGGCAGACTTCGATATCGGGGGCGGCTTTTTCATGAACGATTTTATTATGCTCAAAAAGCTGGGAGACTGACCATCGTCATAGTTTCGGCCGTTCTTTCTGCGGAACTTTGTGGTGTTAATCTCAGCACACATGAAAGTATTGCATCCGGCTACCTCCCGGACCCTTTGCTACCACTGCGGCGATCCCTGTCTGCAGGAAGAGATCGCCTACGACGATAAAACTTTTTGCTGCGCGGGCTGCCGCAATGTGTACAGCCTTTTTACAGAGAACGGCCTTTGCGAATACTACGAACTGAACCAGGGTGCCGGTGCCAGTATGCGCAACCGCCGCGAAGACGGTTTTGCCTTCCTGGACGAGCCGGCCATGGCCGATCGCCTGCTGCAGTACCGCGATGATGAAGTGGCCCGCGTAGTGCTGTACATCCCACAGATACACTGCAGCTCCTGTATATGGTTGCTGGAAAACCTGCAGGTGCTGGTGCCCGGCGTACAATACAGCTCGGTAGACTTTGTGCAGAAGCAGCTTACCGTGCAGTTCCTGCATGCAGAGATCTCGTTCCGCCAGCTGGCCTGCACGCTCGACAGCCTGGGCTATGGCCCTGTTTTTCACAGTGCCGACCTCAAAAAGGAAAAGAAGAAGCGCGACCGCAGGCACTGGTACCGCATCGGGGTGGCGGGTTTTGGATTCGGGAACATCATGCTGCTGAGCCTGCCCGAGTATTTTGATGCCGCCATGACCCATACCCCGGGTTTTGCGCTGTTCTTTCGCCTGGCCAATATTGCCTTTGCCCTGCCGGTATTGCTCTACAGTTCGATGGAATACCTGCGCTCGGGCTGGAATGCCCTGCGTTCCCGCACGCTCAACATAGACATACCCATTGCCCTGGGCATTATTGTACTGTTTGGCCGCAGCCTGGTAGAAATAGCACTGGACCTGGGGCCGGGCTATCTCGACTCCTTTTGCGGACTGATCTTCTTTATGAGCATCGGCCGCGCCTTTCAGCAGAAAACCTACGAGGGCATTTCTTTCGACCGCGATTATACTTCGTATTTCCCCATTTCGGTGCAACGCGAAAAAGGCAGCGACTGGGAATATGTGCCGGTAACGGATATACGGCCCGGAGACCGCATCCGGGTGAAGAACCAGGAAATTATACCGGCCGACAGTATCCTGCTGGATGCGGAGGTACACCTGGATGCGTCCTTTGTTACCGGTGAGTCGCGCGAGGTGCATATACAGCGCGGCGAACGCGCCTACGCCGGCTGTAAGGTACAGGGCGCCGCCGCCCGCTTTCGGGTAGAAAAAGAAATGGCCGACGGACACCTTACGCAACTCTGGAATCACCAGGCTTTTCAGAAAAAAGGGGCTGTAATACGGAATATTACCGACCGGCTCAGTTATTATTTTACCCCGCTCATCCTGCTTATTGCACTGGGGGCCCTGCTCTGGCACGGTCTGTACGGCAGCGGCTGGGGAACGGGCGTTAACGCACTCACGGCCGTGCTCATCATCGCCTGCCCCTGTGCACTGGGACTGGCGGCGCCCTTCGGGTTCGGGACCTTCATCCGCCAGGCCGCTAAAAAAGGACTCTTTCTTAAAAATGCCGAATCGGCTGAACTGCTTACCGACATTACGCACGTGGTCTTTGATAAAACGGGTACGCTTACCGTGCCCGAAAAAAGTATTCCACACTGGCAGGGAGCCGCACTCAGTGCCATTCAGCAACGCATCCTGGCCTCTATGGTATCACATTCCACGCACCCGCTGAGCAGGGCCCTGAACGAACAGATGCAGGAAGAAGAGCGCCTGATCCTGGAAACCTACAGTGAACAGGCCGGTCGGGGTATTGAGGCCCGGGTAAACGGGAATACCTACCGGCTGGGTTCGGCAGAATTCTGCGGAACGGCAGCCAACAATGCCGGATTTACCAGTGTTTTTTACAGTGAGAACGGACAACTGCTGGGTTGTTTCCTCTTTAGCAATGTATATCGAGAAGGATTGCCGCAACTGCTGAAAAGTATGAAAAGATCGTATCGTTTCACGATCCTTTCGGGCGATTCGGACGCAGAACAGGAGCGCCTGCAGCAGCTGTTCCCTGCGGGTACGGAAATGCATTTCCGCTGCAGTCCCGCACAAAAGCTCGAATATGTGGAGGCCCTTCAGCGGCGCGGCGAACAGGTGCTGATGCTGGGCGACGGGCTCAACGATGCCGGAGCACTTAAAGTAGCCCGCATGGGTATCAGCATCACCGACAACAACAACCAGTTCTGTCCGGCGGCCGACGCCATACTGGAAGCCCGTTCCTTTGCTCATCTGCAGCAGTTCATGAAGCTGGCCCGCCGCAGTATCGGGTCTATACGCCTGGGTTTTGCCATCAGTCTCCTGTACAATGTGCTGGGCATAGCCGTGGCTGTGAGGGGGGGACTTTCGCCCGTGTTTGCCGCCATACTGATGCCGCTCAGCTCGGTTACGGTGGTCAGCGTGGTCAGTCTGTCCGTGAAGCTGTATACGCGGCGGATTTTCAAAGAAAAAATCTGATGGTCAGATCTTTATAATGAAAGTGAAACGTATGTGGCAGCACAGGTCCTCACTACTTAACATCTTTTTAAAGACGACAGGGTTTGTTAGTCAGGCCCGGCTTTTTATATCTTTGTAATACCATGAAAACCCGGTTCATCATACTTTTATGCACGGGGCTGCTGTCTTTCAGCGCTTTGTATGCACAAAAGGGAGCCATACGCAAAGGCACCTACCAGGGAGAAGGCACACTGAGCTTTCCCGATGGAAGCACGTATACCGGGCAGTTCAAAGACGGAAAATTTAACGGAAGCGGTACCTACACCTGGGTAAACGGAGACGTGTACACGGGTGAGTTCAAAGCCGGCCAGCGCAACGGCATGGGCGAGATACACTATGCCAACGGCACGGTATACCGGGGGTTCTGGCAGAATGACCAGTACCACCGGCATGGCATCCTGATTTTTGCAGACAGTACCTGGTACGAAGGCGCTTTTTTCGAAGGCAGGAAACAGGGCCGGGGTACGCTGGTCTGGAGCAGCGGAGAAACCTACCAGGGCCTCTTTTTTGCCGATGTTTACCATGGAAAGGGAAACCTGCGCCTGCCGGACGGGAATACCTACGCGGGCAATTTCGAACTGGGCCGCTACCAGGGCGAAGGCACCATGTGGTATGCCTCGGGCGATGTGTACGAAGGTACCTGGGTACGCGGTCTGCGGCACGGACAGGGTACCTATACCTTTAAAGCTTCGGGTGTGGTATATAAGGGCGGCTGGTCGCACGATCAGTACCACGGCGAGGGAATTTTTCACTACCCCGACGGTACCGTGCTGCGGGGGCGTTTCGATAACGGTAAATCCGTGCTTGGCTCGCTTACACGCAACGAATAAAGTTCCGAAAGTGAAGTTTGGATAGTATCTTTGTGCCCGAATTTGTACAGATGATCTGCGTAACCAGAAAAGAACATTTTAATGCTGCACACAAGCTGTGGCGGGAGGATTGGACAGACGAGGAAAATGAACGCGTTTTCGGAAAATGTGCCAATAAGAACTGGCATGGGCATAATTTTAATCTTTTTGTTACCGTAAAAGGCACCCCGCGGCAGGACACCGGTTTTGTGATCGATCTTAAATTCCTGAGCCGGCTTATCCGCGAGCGGGTCATTGAAGAACTCGACCATAAGAACCTGAATATGGACGTGCCCTTTATGAAAGGTAAAATGGCCTCCACCGAAATACTGGCCATGGAGATCTGGAAGATCCTGCAGCCGGAGATCAACCGCTTTGACAACTGTTTTCTTTATAAAATAACACTCTACGAAACCGAAAATAACTTTGTAGAGTACTACGGAGAATAAACCATGAGTGAAGATAAAAAAAGCGATTCGCTGAAGATATTGACCGATAGTTACTTTACCCTTATTGATTCCATCGGTGAGGACCCCCGGCGCGACGGACTCCTGAAAACTCCCGAACGGGCCGCCAAAGCCCTGCAGTTCCTTACCCGCGGTTATGGCGAAGACCCGGAGGCCATTCTGAAGGGCGCTATGTTCCAGGAACCTTACCAGGAAATGGTGGTGGTAAAGAATATTGAAATGTACAGCCTTTGCGAGCACCATCTGCTGCCTTTCTTCGGGAAGGCACATATTGCTTATATACCCAATGGATACATTGTGGGACTGAGCAAAATTCCCCGTATCGTAGACGCATTTGCCCGCCGCCTGCAGGTACAGGAACGCCTTACCACAGATATACGCGATTGTATCGACCGCACGCTGAAACCCCTCGGTGTGGCCGTGGTGATCGAAGCTTCGCACATGTGTATGCAGATGCGCGGTGTGGAAAAGCAGAACAGCGTTACCACAACTTCGGCTTTTACGGGCGAATTCCTCAAAGAACCCACACGTAAAGAATTCCTGAGCCTTATTTCTTCCCGTCTGAGTTAAATATCTCAGCCCCGATTTGTTACACAAATCTACCGTTCGGGTGGACTGAATGCCTTTGCCTGCGGGCCATGTGCGAAATGACAACAGCTTTAGCCGGTTACCGGATCTTCCACATTCACAAAAGATTTTTGTTAAAAAACTTCAACGCACATGAAGATTTTTTTAATATTGTGTTAAGGAACTAACAAAAATGGAATCGTTATAAGATCGATTCGGAAATAACCCGCCTCATCACCGGACGAAATTGTAACCCTGATCACCAGTTTTCTCTCCAGGAAAATCCACTTTTTTATTTCCTCTTTACCGAGCCTTATGATCCGGCATGGACCTCCGTGTGGTAGCGCGTACCCTTGTGTTACACGTTCGGCAAGTTCCATGCAGGGGAAATATGTGTGGAATTACCTGAACTAACAAACTATGATACCCAAACTACCATCGTTGTTTGCGCATAAAGCATGCGTAAAAAAAGCCTTCGCCATTCTTCTTTTTTCTTCTGCAGGCATTGCAGGTGTACGGGCACAGGCTATTCTTCCGGCCTATTGCACGCATTTCAATGCATCCATTCCCCTGGGATTCAGCGGGGCTACCGGCGGTTCGGCCACTACACTCGACGCCTGCGGGGGCGCATCGGCCATGCTGAATAGTGTAGGGCAGTACGTGCAGATGAATTTCAGCGGAACGGCCACCAATGTGCAGTATTACCTGCGCAGCAATTCCGCCAGCGGTAACCGCACGGTACTTTTACAGGAATCGCCCGACGGAGTTACCTGGACCACCATTGCCACCCATACACAGGCCACCGTACCGACCACGGCCACCCTGTACAGTTCGCCACTGGCCACCACTACGCGTTACGTGCGCCTGAACATGACCGTAAGGGCCAGCAACCGGTTCGAGGTCGATGGCTTTATGGCCTATAATGGTACGCCGTATACCTGCTACTGCGGGTCTACTTCCAGCAGCGGTAGCTTTGAATATATCAGCTCGGTGGGAGGTTCGCTCAATACCATTACTTCGGGCCGCAGCAATTATGCCAACTATATTTCCTTCGGCGCCATCGGCAATATTGCTGCCGGGGCTACATCCACGATCACGGTAGGTGTTAACGGCGGTTATTCTTCCGACAACGTTTATATTTTTGCCGACTGGAACCGTGACGGCGACTTTTTGGATGCCGGGGAGTTGTGCGGCACTTCTGCGGGAGCTGCAGCTACGCATAACGTAACCATTACCGCGCCTGCAGGAGCTCTGAGCGGTAATACCGTAATGCGTGTGAAACTTATGGACGGTACCAATAATACACCCTGTCAGGCCAGTTACAGCTATGGTGAGGTGGAGGACTACTACATTTCCGTAACTGCGGGCTGCACGGTAACGGTTACCGGCACCACGCCCGGCAGCCGTTGCGGAACGGGAACAGTACAGCTGGCAGCTACTTCCAACACCCCGGGTGCCACTTTTAACCTGTATACTGCGGCAAGTGGCGGTACGGCTGTGGCTACCGGGCTTAGCTCGCCGTTCAACAGCCCTTCTGTCAGTACTACAACTACCTATTATGTGGCGGCCAGTAACGGCAGCTGCGAATCGAATACCCGTATGGCCGTAGTGGCTGCGGTAAATGCAGCACCCACACTTAATTCCGTTACCCCTTCCGGTAATCAGACCCTCTGTACCGGAGCGGCACAACCACTTACCGTAAGCGGGTCCCATACAGATATCCTGTATTCCGAGAATTTCAATACCATACTTACAGACCCGGTACAGTCGGTTACCCTGCAGGATTTCGGAAGTTCCGCCAATGGTTTCTGGTACGTAGAAACCAGTCCCAGTACCTATATCAGTTACGGTAGCGTAAATTCAGGGTCAGGGGCCTTTGCCGCCACAGATGTGAATTACGATTTGTATGGCTATACCAATTCGGCCCTGGCCATGACCAATTCCATAAGTACCAGCGGTTATACCAGTCTCAGCCTTACGTTCCGTCACTATTACTATTATTCCAATTACGAAGCGCCGGACATGGCTATTGTGGAAGTGAATACCGACGGTAACATCAACGGCACCTGGACGGCTGTGCAGACCTACACGTCCACGCAGGGTTCGGCAACGGCCTTTGCCGCGGCCACGGTAGATCTTTCGGCTTATGTGAACCAGCCTGCGCTGCGGGTGCGTTTCCGCTATCTCAGCGGCTGGAATTACGGCTGGAACATCGACGATATTGTGATCACAGGTAGTGCAGCCACAAGTTACAGCTGGTCGGCCACGCCATCTTCAGGGGCCGGGCTGCCTGCGGGCGCCGGTACCAGCTCTGCAGGCAATGCCTCGATAAACGCAACACCTACCGCCGCCGGTACGTATACCTATACAGCAACGGTTACTTCTTCAAACGGATGTACCGTACAGGGTAACACGGGTACCATAACCGTGAATCCCGGGCCGGTGGACGGTTCGCTGAGTGCTTCTGCACTTACGCTCTGCGCGGGGCAGAGTGTAACCGTAACCCCTTCGGGCGGTACCGGAACGCCGTATTACTGGATATCTTCCAACGGCGGCGTTACCTGGGATATTGTGGCACAGCAGGCGCCGAACGGTCCGGGGAATACCTATGTGTTCACCCCCTCAGCCGGCGGCACCTACCTGATCCATGCCCGCTGGAACACCAGCTGCGGCTTTTGCTGGGACCTGCCCGGCGGTATGGTCAACTGTACGTTGAACCCCACTGTGACGGTAAGTCAGCCGGTAGCCTCAAACACGCTGTCGGTAGATAATTCGGCCGGTACCTGTATTGTAAACCAGAACGGTTATGTGCATTTTATGGACGTTTCGGGTCGCCTGATCGCTTCTGTGAATTCCAACGGGCAGAACCTGGGCAGCGTAACGGCGCGCTCTTATGTGAGCGGTTCGCCGATCACGATACAGGCCTGCGGCACCACCCAGCCAGAGGACGCCTCAGCCGCTGCGGGCCGTCACTGGACCATTACACCCGATATACAGCCCTCTTCGCCGGTGAACGTACGCCTGTACCTGGACCAGGGCGAATACAGCCTGCTGCTGGCCAGCGCCAACAGCAATACCAACCCGGCCGATGATGTGAGCAGCCTGGGAGACGTGGACCTTACCAAGTACAGCGGCGTAAACGAAAACAATACATTTACCGATAACTGCGGCGGTTCCATCAGCCTGCACATGAATGCCGGTTCGGGTGTAACTTCGGCCGTAATGGGCGGTTTTGATCCCAATGGCCGTTATGTGGACTTTGTGATCCCTTCTTTCTCCGAATTCTGGCTCAGCGGCACGGGCAACAACAGTCCGCTGCCGGTTACGCTCAGCACGTTCGACGGAGAATGTACCCCGGCCGGGGTAAAACTGAGCTGGACCACCGCCAGTGAATTCAACAGCGATCATTTTGAGATACAACGCAGCGCCGATGCCTCTGCCTGGGAATCCCTGGGTGAAGTAACGGCTGCCGGTAACAGCAACAGTCTGCTTAATTACAGCTTTACGGATGCACGGCCGCTGAACGGGTTTGGCTACTACCGCCTTATACAGCGCGATTACGACCTTACGGAGACCGTTTACGGCAATGTAAGCGTAGCCTGTTCCGCCGCGGAAAGCCCGGAGGTGTCGGTATTCCCGAACCCGGCCAGTGACCTGGTGACCTTTAATATGGCAAACCCGGAAAGCAAACTGCTGCTTACGGCCATAACCGAAACGGGAGGCCGCACGGTGCTGAGCTATGCAGGCACAACGCCTGTACAAAGTATTTCGGTGCCGCTGCAGCAATTGCAGCCCGGCATGTATTATGCACATCTGAAACTTACCCTGCCCGACGGCTCCGTGAAGGAAACGGTACGCCCCTTCGTGCGCAGATAGACCAGGAACGCTTTTGTTAGTTCTAAACCTAAGAAAGAAGGCCTGCATCGTAATGATGCGGGCTTTTTTGCAGCCCGGTGTTCCGGGAGGGGAATGGCCTAAAAACAAATACCGACCCGGATTCCCGGATCGGCATTTGCATCTGTGTGTTATGTATAGCCTCTTTTAGTTGCTGCCGAAGAGCAGATCGTTGCTGTGTGATCCGCTGTCGGAGGCAAATTCATTGAAATCGTTGTCCGAAGCTTCGGCCTGGGCCGGGGTTTCGGGTTCAGCCGGACCGGAAACGGCAAAAGGCGTTTCTTCGAGTTCGGGAGAAGTAAGATCAATGGTCGTTTCTTTTTTGGAAGGAGCTTTGGCCACTTTGGCAGCGCGGGCGGCTACCTGGGCTTTGGGGGCGGAGGGTTGCAGACCTACGGCTTCCAGGCGGTTCTCGCGCAGGAACATACCCAGGGCAACGGCACCCATAATATCGCTGATGCCCAGTTCAAATTCCCATTCGTCAGGGGTTAAACGGGGCGAAGCGCTGAATTTCAACTTATTTTCAATACAATAGTCAAGAACAAGAGACATGTTCTTCACTTTTACGATCACTTTTGGCTTGTCTGTTATTTCCATCTCTATTTTGAACGCGTTACTGCAATTACAAATGTACAACACCCCGGCATACCTCGCAAAAAGTTATTAACAGGTTTGTGTTTTTGTGAATAACTAAGTTGAGCCCTGCCAGAATGCTATCTGCAAATAAATGTGCAGGTTATACTACGGAGATCTTTAACATGTTGGACATGCCTTTGCTCTCCATGGGAATGCTGGCGATGTTCACGATCAGGTCTCCGTCGTTCACATAACCGTGTTTACGCAGTATGTAGCGAATATCGGCAATGGTATGGTCGGTGGATACGAACTTATCGTAGTAAAAGGCACGTACGCCCCATACCAGGCTCATGGCATTCAGGATGAATCGGTTGGCCGTAAAGGCATAGATATCGGCTTTGGGACGGTAACCGGCTACTTTCATGGCCGAATAGCCGCTGCCGGTCATGGCCACAATGGCGCGGGCCCCGGCTTCGTTACTTACCCGGCAGCCGGTGCGGCAGATATGGTCAGATACGTAACGTTCGCGGTTAATATCTTCTTTTTCAAGAAATTCAATATCAAAGTTGTAGAGCAGTTTCTGGTTCTCCACGTGCTGAATGATCTTCTTAACGGCCTGTATCACTTTTACCGGGTGTTTGCCTGTGCTGGTCTCCCCGCTGAGCATTACGGCATCGGCGCCGTCCAGTATACTGTTGGCGGCATCGTTCACTTCGGCGCGGGTGGGCGAGATATTGGTGATCATGCTTTCCATCATCTGCGTGGCAATGATCACGGGAATACCGGCCTGCATACATTTTTTCACCAGCATTTTCTGCACGGTGGGTACCTGTTCCATAGGCAGTTCCACGCCCAGGTCGCCGCGGGCCACCATAAGGGCATCGGTTTCCTTAATGATATCGTCGATGTCTTTCAGGGCTTCGGGTTTCTCAATTTTGGCCACGATGCCGCTGTGTTTCCGGGCTTTCTGGATCAGATGGCGCAGCTCGATGATGTCACTGGCCGAGCGTACAAAGGAAAGGCCGATCCATTCCACATCGTTTTCCAGTACAAAGTCCAGGTCTTCGCGGTCCTTTTCGGTAAGACAGGGGAGAGAGACCTTGGTATTGGGCAGGTTCACGCCCTTGCGTGAGCTCAGGATTCCGCCGCTTACCACGCGGGCGCGTACTTCGTCGCTGCCGTTGGTGCTGAGTACTTTGAGTACCAGTTTGCCGTCATCGAGCAGCACATTTTCGCCGGGACGTACGTCCTGCGGGAAAAGATCGTAGGTGATGTATACGCGTTCGGCCGTGCTGATGGCCTTTTTTGTAGTAATAACAAGTTCGTTGCCTTCCACCAGCATTACGCCGTTGTCCTGCACCTCGCCCACGCGCAGTTTGGGGCCCTGCAGGTCGGCCAGGATGCCCACGCTGCTGTCGAGTTCTTTATTGATGCGGCGTACGTTCTCGATGATGCTCTTGAGATCGGCATGGGTGCCGTGTGAGCAGTTGATACGGCAAACATTTACGCCGGCAAGGATCATTTCTTTCAGTACTTCATAAGAGGCACTTGCCGGTCCGATGGTAGCTACGATTTTGGTTTTAGTGTAATTCGAATTCATATATTTATGATTGCATCAGTACGTAAGGGTTTTTGATACGGAGGGGGTCCACCAGGAAGGCCATCTGCACAAAACGATGTTCGCGCAGGTGTTCCAGCAGGCGTTCAGCTGCGCTGCCGTCGGCCTCGCCCGACATGATGAGCAGGTAGTTGAACGCGCTGAAATCCCGCAGCAGCACCTGGTTCTGATCTTTATTGGAAAGCAGGCGCCAGAAGCGGAAGTGTTCCTCTTCATAGCATTCAAAAACCGGAAAGGGATGCTGGTGATTTTTTTCGACAGGGGCCAGAAAATCGTCTTTGCGCTCCAGCTGAAGTCCGAAAGACCTGTTTAATCCCCAGCAAAGGCGGTGTTCCGCTTCCTGGCTGGCTATAACAAACAGTAAGCCGTCAAAATCAAAATCCAAGCGTAAAGATTCCCTGGCCATATCAGGATACAAAGGTAATATAATAAAAGCAAACCGTGTTAAGTGTCAGTTACCTCTGCATGTGCGGGGTAAGCCTCCGGACCGGTGTGTCGGAAAATAAAAAAACCCGGAAAACAGCAATGATATTTCCCGGGGCTGGTCAAGAGGGGTTTACGTTTAGCCTTTAATAAGGGTAGGTAAACGTATGTTTGTCTTACCTTAATTCTACAGGACAAAGATGGGGGTACGGGTCTGTTCACACAAGAGGATTTTTCCTGTTTCTTACCCCGTTTTTTCCTGTATGGCAGGGATATAACCTGTATCTTCGCCGGAGGCGGCCAGCTGCTCGCGCAGGAAGCGGATCTCGTTCTTCAGATGCCGGATGTATTCTTCGTTGTGCGAAAAGGTAGAACGCAGGAAAAGCGGCTGCGGTACCGGGGGCTGGGCCAGTTGCCGGGGGCTGTACTGGATAAGCTCGGCCAGGCTGCAGCCCAGGTAACGGCCTATACGGTCGGCTTTTTCGATATCGAGCCGGGTAAGCCCGCGTTCCAGGCGCGAATAGGCCGATTTGTCCATGTCGAGCGCATCGGCTGCCTCTTCGACGGAAATGCCCTTCAGCAGGCGCAATACACGTATCTTTTCATGCAGTTTCAGATCCATACCCGCATCTAAAGTAGATGTTTTACAGGGTTTTCCTTCGGCTATTTTGGCGCGGATGAAAAAATGAGCTGTAAACACATGTTATTGAGCGGATTGCGTTCGTAAAGTTATTCCCTACGTTTATTAAAATTTTGATTGTCAGGCTTTTGTTCTTCCGGCCATGGGGCGGTATTCCCAGGCGGCAAAAAGCAGGCAGCCGGCGGCGTATACGGCCACATCCAGGAGGTCGGCCGTAAAATCACTGTTATACCGTGGCAGTATTACCTCAAAATAGAGGGCAAACAGCAAAAAGGCCGTACCTACAAAATAGGGCGGAAGGCGCCGCGGTCTGTTAGGCAGGGGCAGTAGCTGCAACAGGCAACGTGCCAGCAGCAGTACCAGGGGCATACACAGCAGGTCGTCCAGGTAATTACGGAAAAAGGCCGGCGTAGTAAAATACCGGATGTACAGCTGGTTCAGCAGGAAGCCGGAGCCCAGAAGGCCCAGCAGCCAAAGATCGTTCCTGTGCGGGCGCGGTCCCATGCGTTAACCGGCTACCGTGGTAATGAACCACACCACGGCGGCCATGATGCCCACGAAAATAAAGTATACAAAATTGATGCCTTTGTAAACGGCCTGCAGCCAGGCAGGTTCGCTGCCTTTAATGGTAATGAGGCCGGCGGGTTTCTGGTAAAAACGTTCTTTACGGATTTCTTCCTTCCGCAGGGTCTCGGCCATCAGTTCAAAACCACAATGTATACAACGGTCATGCGGTTGTTTGCTCCAGGTGGTCCACTGCCCGCAGGAAGGACAGATCTTTTCGGACGTTTCGGATAGTTTTACGTCACGTTCCATGGGTATTCGGATTTGAAATACAGGCCAAAGTTAGGAAAAACTGCATATCTTAGCGCAAATGCGCTAAATTTTGAAAGAGCAGATTTTACAGAAGGCGGCAGCGCTTTTCAACCGGAAGGGCGCCGAATCGGTATCGCTCCGTGCCATTGCGGCCGAGCTGGGTATCAGCGACGGGCACCTGCGTTATTATTTTAAGACGAAGGAAGATATTCTCACCGCCCTGTTCGACCGCCTGGAAGCCTCCATTTCTTCGCAGATACCGCCGGAGGAATTCCTGGTGCAGCCGGAGGCGCTTACCCTTTCCCTGTATGCCAGTTTTGATTTCCTGTACGAATACCGTTTCTTTTTCCAGTGTTCACCGGCCATGTACCAAAAATACCCGGCCCTGGTGCAGCGTCTGCATACCCTCAAACGTGTGCGCGGCGAACAGATGATGGGCGTGTTCGGGGTGTTCCGCCATAAAGGTTTGCTGGACCCTGCTGCTACTACCCGGCAGCTGGAAATAGTGTTTGAGCAGTTTTTTATTATCAGCGATAGTTTTATTAAGTATGTAAGTAACGGATTCTACGGCAATACCGAAGAAGAGGCTAAAGAAGCCTACCTGCAGATCACGCTCAGCCTGTTTATTCCCTACTGCACACCGCATTACCGTGAAATATTCAGGCGCAAAACAGGCAGTTAGACAGCAGAGCGCAATGCACATAAATGTGAAAAAATGTGATTATTTACATAGTCATCACACGAAAAATAATTTTTTTATTCCTTTTATTATCAGTGTATTTTAGAGCAGGATAAACGAAATCTCCCGAAATAGTATACACATCGGAAAGATATTTTTCTGTTAATCTCTTGCACGGTAATAAAAAACATGTTTTATTTGTCTTGTAAACAATCCTTACAGAGCCTCCCTGAAGTACCACCTATCCCATCGTTTCTTTAGGACGCATCTTTAAGACCGTTTTGTATCTCTGCACGTAAAACCACGCATTCCCGCTCCGGACTGCCGGCGCCATATATCTGTATTGTCTTTCCCCGGGCAATACGGCCAAACTTGTTAATGGGTAAACCTTTCCGGTAAGGAAGGTTAAACGATGGATGAACCCCGGTGTAACAGCCGGGGTTTTTGTTTTACCGGCTGCCGGGCAAAAAAAAAGAGGATCCGCGGGGACCCTCTTTCAGCAGGAACAGATTGTTCTTTATTGTTTTACGATGATCACCGTCATTACACCCTGAATGTAGTTGCCGGTGCCGCTTACGTTCACGTCGGCGGTACCGTTGCCGTCGCGCACGCGTACGTCGATGGTGTGGGTACCCGGCGTAAGGCTGTAGCTTTTGCCGAAGGACCAGTTATCGAACATATTGCCCAGTCCCTGGGTGTTGGCAGAAACCACGAGCTGGGTACTTCCGGCGCCCATAATGGCTCCGTCTACGTGTATGGCAAAATCGGCCACCCCGTATGTCGTGCCGGTACCTACGGTCTGTAGTCCGCCGTTGGTGTGTACATATACTTTGGCATTGGCCGGTACGGTAATGCTTTGCGAAAGTCCGGGGATCACCACATACGAGGTACTGGCGGCGGTAAGTGTTACCTGGCCGGTGCCGTAAGAATCGGTAATGTTCTGGCCGCTGGTGGACGAGGGAATGGAAGAGCAGGTCCAGCTGCTGCCGTTGAATACGGGTATCTGGTTGGCCCCGCAGGAGAGGCTGCCCAGTACGTCGTCGTCGCCGTCGAGCAGGTAAGAAGGAATGTTGTTGATATTGCTCCAGTTAAGGCTGCCGCCCCCGCTCATATTGCCGCATACCCAGGTGCTGCCGTTGAACACGGCTACCTGGTTGGGTCCGCAGCTCAGGGATGCCAGTACGTCGCCGTCGCCGTCGGCAATGCCGGGAGGGATGTTCGAAATGGACGACCAGTCTACATGGCTTACCGAAGCCGCGCTGAGCGCATAGGGTACCGAAAGCAGCTGCGAGGTGCCCAGCAGGTTGTAGGACGTGCCGCCCGAAGCATCCATTTCTGTTTTTATAAAATGTACGTTGCTGCCCCAATTGATGGCCGAAAAGCTGCCGGATACCAGTGTGCCCCCACCGATCTGTACGTTAAAGATGCCGTTGCCGTTGCTGGTTACCGTATGGGTTTCGCTGTACATAACGCTGCCGTTGACCCCGCCGCTGAGTATGCTGATGCGGAGGCCCAGCGCCTGGTTGCTAAGGGCCGAACCGCTGGCCGTACGTGCCACACCCTGGTAATTGAAGCGTTGCGGAGCCTGGGCAAAAAGTGAATAAGCAAGAATAAGGGAGAAAACAGTAGTGAGCAGTTTTTTCATAAGATCTTAGTGTGTTTTTAGAATCTGGTATGTTTTGCGCAGAGAGCCGTTCAGCGAACGGACGTTTAAGAAATAGCTTCCGGGAGCCAGCTGTTCAAGGCTGAGCTGGAAGCTGTGGGCCGAGCGGCTGCTGAGTACCTGTTTGCCGCTGAGATCGATGATGCTGAACTGCAGCATTTCGTTCTGGGACTCAAACTGTACATTCAGTAAGCCGGAAGTGGGATTGGGGAATACAGACAGGGCCCAGTCGGGGCTCAGGTCCTCCAGCCCGGTGATCTTGAGTTCGGGCTGATGAAACCCCTGTGTGAGGACTGCGCTTCCATTGCTTTCGGTTTCCGTAACTACTTCGCCCAGCGTCCATTCCAGCTGCATCTGCCCGTTCTGGAACTGCTGCCCCGAAGTGGCGATCACTTCCGGACTTACCGACTGTGCGTACGTAATTACAGAAAATGCAGCCATGGAAATGGTTACATACATTTTCTTCATTTTGTTGTTTAGTTAATCTCTCAAAGTTATCGAAATGTAAAGGAATTGCAAATAAAAGACAGCACTGTAAAAGGCTTCGGAACAGGCTTTTTTAAAACTACCGGCAGTATTCTTCCGGAAATCCGATCATAAAGCTATTTTTGTAGAACATCGTCCATGAAAAATACCCCTTTTTATACGCTGATCGTTTGCACGGCCTGCCTGGTATACGTGCTTACGGCCTTTTTCAGTTCGGGCTATTACCATGCCGATGAACAATACCAGATCATTGAGTTTGCGGGGTATAAACTGGGCACGCACCAGCCACATGAACTGGCCTGGGAATTCAAGGAACGCATCCGGCCTTCGCTGCAGCCCGTGCTGGCCTCGGGTATACTGGGCGTACTTTCGGGTCTGGGCATCCATGATGTATATACGCAGGCGTTTATACTGCGCCTGCTTACCGCTTTGTTTGCCCTGTTTGCCATACACCGTTTTGTACGTGCGACAATGCACCTGGTGCACCGCCGCAACCGCAGCCTGTATGCCGGTCTTTCGTTCCTGCTCTGGTTTCTGCCGGTACTGTACGTACGTTTTTCGTCGGAGACCTGGTCGGGACTCACTTTCCTGCTGGCCCTGGGCATGCTGCTTTCCCGGAAGAAAGCCCAGAACTTTTTCGGCATCGGCGCTTTGCTGGGCCTCAGTTTCCTGTTCCGCTTCCAGTCGGCATTTATGAGCGGGGGACTGCTGCTCTGGATGTTTTTTATACAGCGTACCCAATGGCAGGACCTGCTGCGCATGGTATGCGGCGGACTGGCCGTACTGTTGCTCGGACTCCTGAGCGACTATCTTTTTTATGGTACGTTCACCTGCACGTTCTGGAATTATTTCCATGCCAATATTGTTAAGGACGTGGCTTCCGAATACGGCGTGTCGCCCTGGTACTACTACCTGGAAAGCATGATCAATTACCCTACGCACTTTTTTGGTATATGCATCCTGCTGGCTTTTGTAACACTTCTCCTACGCGATCCGAAGAACGTACTGCTGTGGGTAATGCTTCCCTTTATTGTACTGCACTCCTTTATCCCGCATAAGGAAGAACGTTTCCTTTTCCCGCTGGCCGGCACGGTGCCGCTTTTGCTGCTGCTGGCCTGGCAGCAGTGGCAGGGAATTCGGCTGCCTTCTGCCGTACAGAAAGGTACGCGTGTGGCGGGCATCGTTGTTTTTAGTATACTCTTTATTGTGAATGCCACGGGCCTGGCCGCTATGATGCTGAAACCGGCCGGTCTGGGCCGCATGAAAGTGAGTGCGTATATACAACGGCATTATCCCGGGCAGGACATTCACCTGGTGTTTTGCAGCTGGAGCAATCCTTACAGGCCCTGGTCGCTGGAAGCAAAATTCTACCACAATCCGGGGGTACAGGCCACGGAGATCACCACATTAGCAGAGCTGGATACCCTGACGCTGAAACCGGCGCCCGTGCAGCTGGTGGTGGCCAGGAAGGAAGATATTGCCTACAATAACGGCGCGGCTGCACTGCAACGCAATGGATATACTAAAAAAATGCAGAGCATCCCGCAGTGGATCGTCTGCATCAACAGCCGCCTTAAGCTGCTGGACAACAAGCAGGTGCTGGAGCTTTACGCGCGTGAGCCCGAACGCTGAGAGCGTATATATAGGTAATCGTATCTTTGTACCGCAAAACAAAAAACGCGAGCTATGAAAATGAAAATCCATCAGCAGATCCATGACTGGTCCTACCATTTTCTGCTGGACGCCGGTGTTTCGAGCGAACTGGCGCCTTACCTCAACCTGTTGATCCTGGCGGTATGTGCCCTGCTGAGTATGTGGCTGCTGGCCATTGTTTCGAGATCGGCGGCCAATTTTGTTTTCGGACAGATCGCGGGCAAGACCCGGACCCAGCTCGACAATTACCTGCTCAACAACAGGGTGATCACCTATCTCTCCCGCCTGGTGCCTTTCCTGTTCATTGTAAATATATTGCCGGTCATCTTCACGCGTTTTCCCGAATACCAGGGCCCGGTAAAACATCTTACAGACATCTACCTGGTGCTGTGGATGGTATGGATATTTAAAGCGATCCTGAACAGTATACGCGATTACCTGAAGACCAAGGAGGCCTACCGGGATAAACCGCTCGACAGCTTTGTACAGGTACTCGTTATCCTGGCCTGGCTGGTGGCCGCGGTGGTGCTGTTCTCCATTCTTACGGGCAAATCGGTAACTACCTTTCTCACGGCCATGGGAGCGGCTTCGGCCATTATCCTGCTTATTTTCAAGGATACCATACTGGGTTTTGTGGCCAGTATACAGGTTTCGGCCAATGATATGGTACGCATCGGCGACTGGATCACGATGGAAAAGTATGGTGCCGACGGCGATGTGGTAGAAATTAACCTGGCCACGGTGAAGGTGCAGAATTTCGACAAGACCATCACCACCATTCCCACGTATTACCTTATTTCAGACTCGTTCAAGAACTGGCGCGGGATGCAGCAGGCGGGCGGCCGCCGTATCAAACGTTCGGTAAAGATCAAGGTATCGAGTATCCGTTATCTTACCGAAGAGGATATTCAGAAATTCAGCCGCATCAGTCTCATCAGCGAGTACATTACCACCAAGGGCGCCGAGCTGCGTGCCTATAACCAGATGATCAGCGGGGACACCAGCCTGCCCATCAACGGGCGGCATTTTACCAATATCGGGGTGTACCGCAAATACATCGATGCCTACATAAAAGCAAACGAACATCTGCACAAAGGGATGACGATGATGGCCCGTCAGCTGGAACCCTCGATCACGGGAATTCCGATCGAATTGTATGTTTTTACGAACGATGTACGCTGGGAAAACTACGAGCACATCATGGCCGACCTGTTCGATCACCTGCTGGCGGCTGTATCGTATTTCGATCTGGAAGTATTCGAAATGCCGAATTCCGGGGATGTGCGGCACCTGGCGGGCTCTGTGAGGCCGTCGGACCTCAGTGGCGGAGCGGTTTCCGGGGAATGATCTGTAGGTATGACTAAAAAATGTAAGAGGAGCCGGGGTCCGCTGTTTCCGGCTTTGGGTCGTATTTTCAAGTTTAGCTAAAAAAAGGGCGGTGCCATTCCGGCAACCGCCCCCCGTTTACCAACCCTTGTCTTTAATGTATTTCCAGGGCCTTCACCGTGTAATTATTTACGATACAACGGTACTTCATGTTCATGTATTGTTAACCGCCGCTATGTGTATTGTTTGAAATAACAAAGTAAATATAAAAAATTTATATTCAAACAAAAAATTAATACATCGAAACTTCATAAATTAAAATGCAACGTTGGTTAATTTTACTTCATGAAAGAAAAGATAGCGGACAAAATTCGGCTCTTCAGGCTGGCGAAGAACTACAGCCAGCAGAATATGGCAGATGAACTGGGTATTACCGTGGCTGCGTATTCCAATATTGAACGCGGTGTTACAGATATAACGGTAACGCGTCTTTTTCAGATCGCTGAGATCCTCGAGATGTCGGCGCTGCGTTTCCTGAGAGATGAAGGCCCTTATGTAATTACCGAAGATGAAAAACTGTACACCCCGATGGATCGTCCTTCGGGAGAGATCGTGCAGGTGATTCGCCAGTTGCAGCAGCAATTGTACGATCTTCAGAAGGAAGTGGATGCCCTGCGGCCCGAGATCAAGAAGCCGCGCCGCAAAAAACAGGCCTGATATACCGTTTTACCGGCCCTGTTTTAGTGAGCGTCGAGCCAGTTGACGCCCGTTCCGGTCTCTACTTCGAGCGGCACGTCCAGTTTTACGGCATTCTGCATGTAATCGCGCACCAGTTCCTGCATTTCTTCGAGTTCGGGTCTGTATACATCGAACACCAGTTCGTCATGTACCTGCAGTACCATGCGGCTGCGCAGCCCGCGTTTATCGAGTTCGTTCCCGATACGGATCATGGCCATCTTAATGATATCGGCCGCGGAGCCCTGTATCGGAGCGTTGATGGCGTTGCGTTCGGCAAATCCGCGTACGGTATGGTTGGCACTGTTGATGTCGCGCAGGTAACGGCGGCGCCCGCTGATGGTGCTTACAAAGCCTTTTTCGCGCGCCAGGTCGATCTGGTCGTTCATGTACGATTTGATGCGCGGGTAACTGCGGAAATAGCTTTCGATGATCTCGGCGGCTTCCGTGCGGCTGATGTTCACGCGCTGGGAAAGACCAAAGGCCGAAATGCCGTAGATGATACCGAAGTTCACCGTTTTGGCATTGCTGCGCATTTCGCGGGTAACTTCGCTGCTGCTTATATTGTACAGGCGGGCTGCGGTAGCGGTGTGAATGTCTGTGCCCGACCGGAACGCTTCGATCATGTGCTCCTCGCCGCTGAGCGCTGCAATAATACGCAGTTCTACCTGTGAATAGTCGGCAGAAAGCAGGATGTGCTCCTCGTCGCGGGCAATGAAGGCCTTGCGGATCTCGCGGCCCTTTTCGCTGCGGATGGGAATGTTCTGCAGGTTGGGATTCTGGCTGCTGAGTCGCCCCGTACTGGCCACCGCCTGCATAAAGCTGGTGTGTACGCGGCCTGTAAGCGGGTGTATCAGCGCGGGAAGGGCATCTACATAGGTGCTTTTTAACTTCTGTACCTCGCGGTAGCTCAGTATCTTATCAATAATGGGGTGCTTCCCGGCCAGTTTGCTCAGTACCTCTTCGTTGGTACTGTATTGACCGGTGCGTGTCTTCTTGGCTTTGGGATCGAGCTTCAGTACCTCGAAAAGTATGTCGCCCAGTTGCTTGGGAGAGGCAATGTTAAAGCGTGTTCCGGCCAGTTCAACGATCTCGTTCTCCAGGCTTACCGCTTCTGTGGCCAGCAGCCGGGAGTATTCCTGCAGGTTCTGTGTGTCTATTTTTACACCTTCCATTTCCATGGCGGCCAGTACCGGCATCAGGGGCATTTCGATGTCGGTGAAGCAGCTCAGGGTGGCAGTTTCTACCAGGCGCGGGGCAAACAGCTGTTTCAGCTGCAGGGTCACGTCGGCATCTTCGCAGGCATAGGGTACGATCTTGTCGTATTCCACATCGCGCATGTTCAGCTGGCCCTTGCCTTTTTTACCGATCAGGGTTTCGATGCTGATGGGTGTGTAGCCCAGGTAGCTTTCGGACAGGAAGTCCATGTTGTGCCGCTGATCGGGCTCCAGTATGTAATGGGCCAGCATGGTATCGAACATGGGGCCGCTGAGCCGGATGCCGTATTTAAGCAGTACGGAATAATCGTACTTGATGTTCTGGCCAATTTTCGTATATGCTTCGCCACAAAGAAAGGGGCGCAGGCGTTCCAGTATTTTCTTGCATTCTTCCGCATCTTCGGGGAAAGAGATGTACCAGCCCGTATCCTTGCGGGTACTGATGCTCATGCCTACCAGTTCGGCCGTGAGTTCGTCGAGACCGGTGGTTTCGGTATCTACGCAGAATTCGGCCTGTCCGGCCAGTTCGGTAAGCAGTTGGCCCCACTGTTCTTCGGTCTGGCAGTGTATATACTGCTGGGTTTCGGGATTGTAGGAGGCAAACTGCACAATATCGAGGGCTTCTTCGGTGGGGGCATTGTCCTGGTCGAACAGCGAGAGGGTGCCTCCTGCCGTGGGTTTTGCAGAGGTGGTAGCCGTAAGGGTCTCCCCGAAAACGCGCTTGTGCATGTTGCGGAATTCCAGCTCGGCAAACAGTTCTTTCAGGGCTTCTTCATTGGGCGGGTCCAGCTGCAGCGATTCTTCATG
Organism: Flavobacteriales bacterium; assembly: GCA_052437175.1. GTDB lineage: Bacteria > Bacteroidota > Bacteroidia > CAIKAF01 > CAIKAF01 > JACVCJ01. Next base: position 47,367 of record JBQVOK010000003.1, on the reverse strand, counting down.
AAATTCGATGGGTACACTGGTAATTACCGTGGCCAGCTGTTTGGAAAGGATAGCCAATTCGGCGCCGGCCTCCACTTTTTCCTTCATCTTGCCCTTAAGCTGGTGGGTATTGGCCAGCAGGCCTTCCACGCTGCCAAATTCCTGTATGAACTTCTGGGCGGTCTTTTCGCCCACACCGGGGATCCCGGGTATATTGTCCACGGCATCGCCCATGAGTCCCAGCAGGTCGATGACCTGCTTCGGATGGGTTACGCCGAATTTTTCGCATACTTTCTGTTCGTCGAACACCTCGTCGGGGTTGCCCATGCGGCCCGGGCGGAACCAGAAGATCCCCGGCGCCACCATTTGCGAAAGGTCTTTATCCGGGCTCATGATGTACACGTCGAACTCGTCTTTGGGGGCCATCAGGGCCAGGGTACCGATCACGTCGTCGGCCTCGTAGCCTTCCATCACCAGCAGGGGAATATTAAAGGCGTGTACGATACGCTCGATATAGGGCAGGGCATTGCGTATGTCCTCGGGCATTTCCTGGCGGTTGGCCTTGTATTCGGTGAATACGGTGCTGCGTTCAGAACTTTCCTCACGCGGATCGAATACCACGGCCAGGTGGGTGGGTTTCTGCTTCTGTATTACGTCGAGCAGGGTATTGGTAAAGCCGAACTCTGTGCTGGTATTGCGGCCTGAAGAGCTAACCCGCGGGTTGTTGATAAAGGCGAAGTAGGAACGGTATACCAGGGCAAAGCCGTCGAGAAGGAAGAGTTTTTTTTTGCTGCTCATTTCGAAAATTCAGAATAGAGCGCAATGTACAAATTTGCCCCGGCTTCTGTATACGGGCGGCACCCCGTAACCAATCCGCAAAGAGGTCCGGGGTGCCTGATGCGACGCAGGTTGCACACATAATGCGCCGCTTGGGTATGTTGAAAAAAGACGGCCTCCGGGGCTGGAGACCTGTCTTTAAAGGTCCCGGGTAAACGAGAAAACAGGTAAGTTTTTTATCACAAATTGTGGCATGGAAAAGCATTCATGCTGCGTTTGTGTCCATGGTTTTACCCGGGATAAATGCTATAATATATTCTCCAGTTCCCCTATCCGGTATGGGTGGCGCGCAGACCACCCATAGGGATAAGGTTTATCGGGAGACTATGAACGTTTTTGTATAAACAGCGCCCGTGTTGATCTTCAGGATATAAATTCCGGGAGAAGAAGGGGTTGCAGGCCCGGTAGAGATGTAAGCTCAGAATACAGGGGTGCCGGCATGATGTGTAGTTTTTTCATAGTTTTTGTATAATAAAATAAAAAATGAAATAACAGGTTCTCTGCCTGCTTCTTTCTGTATGGGCTATAAGGGAGTTTGATGTTTAGCAGGATAAAATTATACTGCATTTTTTTTATAAAAAAAGACATATTTTATCTTTTGTCGAATGTGATGAAAATCTTGTTTTTTTATCACAAAATGATATTCCGGGCGGAAAAGAGGAGGTACAGACCTCTCCCGGTGCTTTTCCGGGGATCCGGGAAAAAGAATGCATTTTCCGGAATAAATAGCTGAAATAAAGATGTTTAAACGGATAATTACAGCTTTGAGCTTTTATCGCGGTAAAAAGGAGAAAAGGGAAAGTGTATTATTCCGCGATCAGCAGGCTGCAGCCGCGTACATCGCTGTAATCGAAGCGGCCCAGTACCTCAAAGCGTCCGTCTTCGTGTTTTTTACCCAGGTCCTGCGTGGCAATGAAGGCACAGGTATCGATATTGGCGCCGTCGATCACGTGAATGGCCCCGGTCTTTCCGTTTGCCGTGGCTGAAAAGGGGTCGTCCGTATCGAAGATCTGTATGTCCATCCAGGGCGGGGCTTCAAACAGTCCTTCGCCTTTGCTGTAGGCCTGGGAGAGCAGTTCGGTCATGCCGTATTCGGAGTGGATATGCGCAACGTTGAACTGCCGGCAGTAGATCGCATGCAGTTCTGCCCGGGTGGGTTCGGTACGGCGGCCTTTCATTCCGCCGGTTTCCATAACAATGCAGTCCGAAAAATTGAACTGTCCGCTTTCGGCCAGGTCCAGCAGGGCAAAGGAAACGCCCAGCAGCAGTACGGGGATGCCCTGTTTTTTGCAGGTATCGACGGCATTCAGCAGGGCTTCGTCTGCATGCAGGTAGAAGCCGCTTTGAACAAAGCGGCTCCGCAGGCGCAGCTGTTCGCACATATAGATCAGTGAGGAGCCTTCGCGTTCCATGTACGAGGGCAACAGGAAGAAAAAGGCAAAAGCGGCCGGATCGCCGTAAAACCGGGTAAAGGCGTGCAGGAAGCTATCGGTATAGAGTGTTTCTTCGTAAAGCAGGTGACTGCTGGTCTGCATACCTGCAGTACCGCTACTGCTGAAGCGCAGCACGGGTTCCCAGCTGCCGCTCTGTACGGTGTGTGTCTTAAAAAAGGAAACGGGCAGAAAGGGAATGGCCTGCCGCTGCCGTACGTTGTGCGGGTTCCTGCCCAGCAGGTCGCAGAATTGACGGTACAGGGGGTTATAGGTATACTGAAAGGCAAACAGGTCCAGGAAATAGGCCTCGCGTTCCTGTTCCGTTGCCGGCAGGAAGACACGTTGGCGCAAACGGGCCCGGTGTTGCAGGTAAGCCTGGTCCATGGGCACAAAGGTAGTTTTATTCCGAGAGAATATCCATGGCGTGCATCAGGCCTTTATCTATTTTGTAGGCGTTTTTAGCCGCTTTTTCCATGGACACCAGCTGGTATTTGCCGCCGGTAAAGCCGGTGTAAAAACCGCTCTGTCCTTTTACCAGGGCTTCCACGGCCATTACCCCCCAGCGGGCGCCGATCACACGGTCGCGCTGTGTGGGCGATCCGCCGCGCTGCACGTGCCCGAGCACGGTTACCCGGGTGTCGAACTCGGGGAAGAGCGCACGCACACGGCTGGCCACTTTGTAGGCGCTGCCTTCGTCATTGCCTTCGGCCACAATGGCCAGCAGGGCATGTGAAATGGGTTCTTTGCTGCGTTGGTTCAGCAGGTGGAAAAATTCTTTCAGTTCGCCCTTTTTCTCGGGCAGGAATACGGCTTCGGCTCCGCTGGCCACGGCTGCATTCAGGGCAATATGGCCCGAGTCGCGCCCCATTACTTCTACCAGGAACAGGCGGTTGTGCGCCTCGGCGGTGTCCATGATCTTGTCGATGGCGCTCATGGCATTGTTCACCGCTGTATCGAAGCCCAGGGTGTATTCGGTGCCGTAGAGGTCGTTATCGATGGTGCCGGGTATGCCGATCACAGGCACGGGATAATCTTCCATCCACTGCACGGCGCCCTTAAAGGTACCGTCGCCGCCGATGGCAATAAGGCCGTCCAGTTCGTACTGTTTTACGTTCTCAAAGGCCTGTGCACGCCCTTCGGCAGTGAGGAATGCTGCACTGCGCGCGGTTTTCAGTATGGTTCCGCCGCGTTTTTCAATGCCTCGGGTATTCTCCACGTCCAGCGGACTCATCAGTCCTTCCACCAGTCCGTTATATCCTTCAAAAATTCCGATGCATTCTATTTCGGCCTTGCGGCAGGCCTTAACAATGGCTCTGAGGCAGGCGTTCATGCCGGGTGCGTCGCCGCCGCTTGTAAATACTCCGATCCGTTTCATATAAATCATACCTTTATAAGTGAGGGGTATCGATTCCTGTGGTTTAAACAGGGTCTATTTCATAGAATCAATACTTTGCTATACTTTTGCCTGGTAAAGTTATTACAATCTATGATTCTTTCCGGATTAGAAATTAAAAAACGCCTGGGCGAAACTCTTTTTATCGAACCGTATGAGCCTTCGCAGCTGAATCCCAACAGCTATAACCTGCGCCTGCATAATGAGCTGATGGTGTATACAGACGGGGAACTCGATATGAAGAAACTGCCCGCTACGGAGAAGATCATCATTCCGGAAGAAGGGTATCTCCTCAAACCCGGGAAACTGTACCTGGGCCGTACGGTAGAATTTACCCGCAGCGAAGGCGTGGTGCCTATGCTGGAGGGACGATCCTCGATCGGCCGCCTGGGGCTGTACATACACGTTACGGCCGGTTTCGGCGATGTGGGTTTTTCCGGGTTCTGGACCCTGGAAATGCACTGTATACACCCGATACGTATTTACCCGGGCGTGCAGATCTGCCAGATCTTTTACCACGAGATCAAGGGTGATTACGAAAATTACAAGAGCGGTAAATACCAGCACAACGAAGGTATTCAGCCCAGCCTGCTGTACCGCGATTTTAAGTAGATGATTCCGCTTCCGGGCTCACCAGGCCGGTACGCAACCCGTACAGCACGAGGCCTGCGCGCGATTTTACATTCAGTTTTTCAAAGGCGGAAGCCCGGTATCCCTCAATGGTCTTGAGACTGAGAAACATTTTATCGGCAATCTCCTGGTAGGTATCTTCGGAGCAGGCCAGCTTCACAAACTGTAATTCCCGCTCGCTGAGTAGGGGATGGCTGAGAGGCGCTTCGGGTTCTCCCCCGGGATGCAGCACCATGTTGAGCAGTTTACCCGAAATAAAATCGGTAAAATAGAACTGGCCGCTCATTACGGTCTGTATGGCATTGTTGAGTTCGAGCGGGGCCACGTCCTTGGTCAGGTAGCCTTTGATGCCGCTGCGCAGCATACGCACGATGCTTTCTTCACGGCTGATCATGGAAACCACCAGTATCCGTATGGACGGATAGATGCGGCGGAGTTTCTGTACAAGTTCAAAGCCGTTCATGCGGGGCATATCGATGTCGAGCACGGCTATCTGCGGCAGGTTATCGTCTTTGAGCAGTCCCAGGAATTCGGCACCGTCGCCGGCCTCGATGATGATTTCGTAGGCGGGATCGAAGGACTGAATGAGCGAGATAAGTCCCTTACGGAACAGGGTATGGTCGTCGACCACGGCAATTTTAAGGGGCGTAACGGGCATGTTTACAGGTGTTTTACAGGGGTAATTTAAGAATAAAACGGCTTCCTTCGCCGGGGGCGCTTTCTATTTCCAGCCTGGCATGTATCCATTCACAGCGTTTTTGTAGATTTCGCAGCCCCGATTTACGCCGGGCGGCTCCTTCCTGCAGGGCCAGGTTGGGGTTAAAGCCGATGCCGTTGTCGCGGAAGCGGATGGCCAGGTGTTCGGGCTGCAGTTCCAGGTCTATGTGTATCTCCGTGGCCTGCGCATGCTTCAGCATATTGTTCAGGATCTCCTGGCTGATGCGGAAAAGGAAGACCTCGATGTTCTTATCCAGCTGCGGAACGGGTGTGGGCAGGTTCAGGTGTACGGACACGATACCGGTGCGGGCGATGCGTTCGCTTTCTTCTTCCAGGGCGCGGAAAAAGCCTTTTTCGGAAAAGTGTTCGGTGTTGAGGCTCTGGGAAAGCAGGCGCATATCGAGCGTAAGGCGCTGTACCAGCTCGCGGGATTCCCGCAGTTTGGCCTCGGCCTGCGGATTTTCGGGGGTCGGAAAGGTATGCAGGTGAATATGGATGAGGGAGGCGATCTGTCCCAGGTTATCGTGGATCTCGGAAGAAACGTGTTGCAGGATCTGGGTTTGTATCTCCATGCGGGATTCCATGACGGCCTCCTGGTACTGGGCTTCAAGGCGTTTTTGTTCGTTGGCATGCAATAGCTGTTTCTGGCGGTACAGGAACATGAAGTAAATGATGAAGCCGGCGAGGATCACAAAAACGATGGACCCGGCGATCATAGCTATCAGCAACTCTTTATTTTCCAGGTTGATTGTCATGGGCTGTAGCCTTTTTATTGCCTAAGTACAGCGAAATTCCATAAAAGGTATAAGCCAGTATGGTAAAAACAGCAATTACACTTTCATATATATCAGGTATGCCTCCGGAAGCAATAAGAATATTGTAGAGGGCAAAATAAAGGAAAGACGTAGTGTATAGTACCAGGTTGGCTGTATTGAACCAAAAGGACGCTTCTGCCAGCAGGGGACTTTCTCCCGGGGAACGAAGCATAAGAACAAAAGAGCTTAGAATGAGGATGAGCGTAAAGATACTTGCGAGTAGTATAGCGTGCGAAGGAAAAGTAAGGGGCCGCTGAATAAAAATGCTGTTTGTTAGAGAAAAGGTACATAGGATAATAGCCGTTATGATAGCGTAATTTCTTATAAACCCTGTTTTTTTGTAAATTTTCGTATATATATAACATTGCAGCAGATAGCAGAATACGACGTAGATATGATAGGGCGGACTGCTGTTTCGAATAGAGTATGCAAGTATGCGGCCCACAATTTCATTGAGAAGAGTGAGCAGGCAGATAAGAGTAAGAGCTTTAAGCCAGGCGGGCATTTTCCGGAAGTGGAAAATGCCGTAACCTGAGCTTGCAAGAAGAATGGTAAAGTAGATCCAGAAGTCGGGAGTCATAGGAAGTCTTTAGATTACATGAAAGGGAATTGGTTGTCCTTGTCTTTAGCAGGAAATACATCGTCCAAATTTCTTGGACAGTTATCGGGACACGGCTTAAGATATTCATATAGAACATCCTCTGCGTCAGTTCTGTCTATGAGGATATGGTCATCTATAGTTCTGATTGCAGCAATCATTAAGCTGATTTCATATTTGGCCGGAGTTTCGTCTTCTAATGGCTTCATAATGGGAACGAGAAAAAGTTCTGTAATTTCACTCTGACGGTATCTCCTAAGTAGTGGTTCGATGCTTGCGAGATTAACCCTCCATCCATTTACTTTATGATCAACGAATGGTTTTTTTCCAGCATCCGGCCCTTTTTCAATTATGAGATTAGTTACAAAGGCATTGTATGCTTTTTTACACTCGACAGCGGTTGCGTATTTTATTTTGGAAGTATAGAGGTCTTCTGATTTAGGATTTTTCTTCGATTTTAAGTATTTAGATGATATTTGAGTTCCTATATCAGCATGTGATGAACTTAGAGCCTGAGGGTTTTTGGCAATAATTTTATAACTCAGAAAACCAATGACTATTAAAAGGGCAAATATAACCCCGATCGCAGGCTTGGAAAACGTTTTCATAATTTCAGAGATTTAGGATTTGTGTTAAATATAAGAAAATGATTTACTGCTCTTTATTAAAAATATTGTTCATTTTTTTCGGACAGTTATTCGGGCAGGGTTTCAGGTATTCGTACAGGTCGGCTTTGCCGTCGCTTTTGCGGATGATGTTGTTGTTGGCATCGATGCCGGCTACGATCAGGGTGAGATAACGTCCGGGATTAATACAGCCCCCCGAATTATCCGCCGGACTGAGTGCCGGCATCAGCAGCAACTCTTTGGCGGGTGCTATGCCCGACATCGGAGAGGGATTCAGCAGGCTTTTGATACTGTCCAGCTCCAGGCGCCAGCCCTTCAGGGGCGCTTCGGATACGCCCGGGCCCGCAAGTGTATCTACCCGGAAGTAAGAGCCCATGAGCAGGTCGAACGAATCTTTGATGCAGGCGGCCACGCTGGATAAAATGGGTTTTGTATCTCCCCGGTCTTCCATTTTTATGCTAAACATAGTGTAAGCCAATAAATTCTGTAAGCGTGCCGAGCTGATCACGATGGCAAGAGCCTCTGTCTCCTGTGTACTGTAATTGTTTCCCAGGCCCTCCCGCAGTGCTTTTTTCAGGGCATTTTTATTGCCGCCCCTGTCTTTTTCGTTCAGCAACTTCTGCAAGGCCTCACTTCCCGGCGGCGGGGTAAGTACCTGTGCCTGCAGGCCGGCCAGGCCGCTGAAAAGAAAGGCAAAAAAGAAAACGAGCATACACGTTTCCCGACGGATGTTGTTTTGTGCATTCATAAATTTTGTAGAATTAATGGTTTAGGTCAAAATTAAGGCGCACTTTCCGTCTGGGTACGGCCACAGGTCCGATTCCGGGATAATCCTTTCCTGCTCCTTTTTTTAATGCTTTTTTTATGAGTTTGTTATAGGGTTTTTCGGGAAAATTTCGTATCTTAATACACAGAAAATACCGGTGTGTTTCGGGTGGTTTTTCCCTGCGAATTCCAGGGTTTTACCCCATAGAAACCCGGGATATTTTCCTATCCTCCTCACCCGAACCGTAACTAATTTTAAACCATATATGGCAAACCGCATCACGGTACAGAAATTCCGTAAACTCTACAACAATGCCCTGCTCTTCAACCCCTCTTCCGCGAACTATGAAGTGGGCTGCCAGTTCGAATACGAAGCCGGCAGTGGCCGCCGTATGTTCGAGATCGGTACGTACTTCAGTTCCTACATTCCCCTGGCCGATGCCGATAGCGAGTATTTCGAGGCCTATTTCGACAGGATCGGTACCGATGAACCCGACCAGGCCGTTTTTGCCGGACTCGACATCACCACCAGCATCGACATTAAACTCGGACTGAAAATTCCTTATGTGAAAATGGATATCGGCGCCACCATCAACTACGCCGATGTTACCCGCATCTCTTTCGAGGAAGTGAGCTGCCGCAGCCTGATGCACGATAAAAAAACGGCCGGGCGGATCATTAAGACCCTTACAGAGTCTAAAACAAAGAATCCGAAACAGTTCAAACGCCTCATCGAGCCGGTGATGTTCCTGCACGACGTGTACTATGCGAAAAAAGTGAAGATCTCCATCGATAACGGCTGGGGCGCCAACCTGAAAGTGAAACTGGAAGACCTGGGCATCGGCTTTGATGTGGACGGGAACCTGAAAACCCTGTCTACCTTTACGTTCGAAGGCAATACCAGCGTGCCTTTTGCCGGACGTATAGAATCCCTGGGCGACCTCATCAAAAGTACCCGCGGACGTTAAAAAAAGATAGGCTTAGAGCTGGCGGTACAGGTCCTCGATGCGGCTAACCCCGCTGATCTGCATGCCCGCACTTTTGGATAAGCCTTTCAGGTTGCTCTGCGCTACAAAAATACGTTCGAAACCCAGTTTCTGTGCCTCGGCAATACGGGCCTCGATGCGGCTCACCGGGCGTATTTCGCCGGTAAGTCCCACTTCGCCGGCAAAACATACGTTGCGGGGCAGGGCCAGGTCTTCGTTGCTGGAGAGTATGGCAGCCACTACCGAAAGGTCGGCGGCCGGTTCTTCCAGGCGGATGCCGCCCGTAACGTTCAGGAACACGTCTTTGGTGCCCAGGTGAAAGCCGCAGCGTTTTTCCAGTACGGCCAGCAGCATGTTCAGCCGGCGCACGTCAAAACCGTTGGCCGCGCGCTGGGGCGTGCCGTACACTGCCGTGCTTACCAGGGCCTGTACCTCCACCAGCAGTGGACGTAAGCCTTCGGTAATGGCGGCAATGGTGGTACCACTCAGTTGCAGGTCACTTTCGGAAAGCAGCAGGGCCGAGGGGTTGGGCACCTCTTCCAGGCCGAACTGCTTCATTTCGTATATGCCTATTTCGGAGGTACTGCCGAAACGGTTCTTCATGGCCCGTATAATGCGAAAAATATGATTGCGGTCGCCCTCGAACTGCAGCACTACGTCTACCATGTGTTCCAGGATCTTGGGACCGGCTATACTGCCTTCCTTGTTGATGTGCCCCACCAGTATGGTAGGCGTGCCGCTGGCTTTGGCATAGCGGATCAGTTTGGACGCGCACTCGCGGATCTGTGACACACTGCCGGCCGAACTTTCAATAAATTCGGTGTGCAGGGTCTGTATGGAATCGGCGATCAGCACTTCGGGCTGTAAGGCCTCGATCTGTTGTATGATCTGTTCCAGGTTGGTCTCGGTAAGTACGTAACAGTCGCTGTTGCGGTAAGGGGTACGTTCGGCACGCAGCTTGATCTGGGCCTCGCTTTCCTCGCCGGAAATATAGAGGATCTTTTTGCCCTGCAGTTTCAGAACGGTCTGCAGGAGTAAGGTGGATTTGCCGATGCCCGGCTCACCGCCCAGCAGAATTACGCTGCCCGGCACCATACCGCCGCCTAAAACACGGTCCAGCTCGGCATCGTGTGTGGAAATGCGCTCCGAACTTTCGGTACGTACCTCTTCCAGTTTTTGTGGTCTGGAACTCTGGGCCGAACTGCGGAGCAGCATCGACCTATCGGAACTTTTCTGCTGAATTTCTTCTACAAAAGAGTTCCAGGCACCGCAGGAACTGCATTTGCCCATCCATTTGGGGGTGCTGAACCCGCAACTCTGGCAGACAAATGCGGTTTTTATTTTAGACATGGTATCCGGCTCTGCTTAACGCGTAAACTCGCGCAGGACCACGCCTTTGCCCTCCTGTCCGGGGGCCGGCTGGTTGTGTGCCATAACGAGCATGTTCGATTTCAGTTTAATGATCTCCCAATCGGCATTCACCGGCTCAAAATTACCCTTGATGCTGTCGAGGCCGTTGATCTTTATGTAATTGGTAAGCCCCTTGCTGAATACTTTGTAGGATCCGGAAGAAGACTCGCCGGGGTAGGCCGGGTAGGTAACGGTAACGGTTCCGCCGTTGAAATCCCAGATGGCCTGTTCACCGACAAAATCGGCCGTTTTAACCAGGGTCCATTTCCCGTTGAGTTTGGAATCGGCCTGTTTGGCGCAGGAAGCAAAGCTAAGTGCGGTGATAACCAGTACTGTGTATAGGGCTACTTTTTTCATAATGCATGTAAAAACGGGTCTAAATTACATTAAATTTGTGAATTGTAAATGATTATGACTTCGTTAAAAAATCTGCACTGGAAAAAAATGCTGTGCTGCAGCGCGTTCCTGCTGGCATTGGGCATACAGGCTCAGACCACGCCGGTTACTTTTCCCTGGGACGGACAGAGCCGCAATGTAATTATACACCTGCCGCCCGGTTACAATGCCGCAAACAGTTATCCGCTGGTCTTCAACCTGCACGGTTACCAGTCCAACGCCCAGCAGCAGATGCTGTACAGCGGAATGAACGGCACGGCCGACACCTATAATTTTATCGTGGCCTATCCGGACGGGCTCAACAACCAGTGGAACAGCGGCTGGGCAGGCGTGTACGGCAGCGGCACCGACGATATCGGGTTTATAGATGCCTTTATCGATTACATGGACCAGCATTTTTCCATAGACCTGGACCGTGTATATGCATGCGGAATGAGTAACGGCGGCTACCAGGTGAACCGTATGGCCTGTGAGTTGAGTCACCGCATTGCGGCCGTGGCCTCCGTAACCGGGCTTATGACGGACAGTACGCATGTGCATTGTGCGCCCCAGCGTGCCGTGCCCATGATGCAGGTACACGGTACTGCCGATCCCATTGTGCCCGCTTCGGGTCCGCCGCTCTCCCTGAGCGAAGAGGAGACCATTCTGTACTGGGTGCAGGAAAACGGCTGCGATACCACAGCAAACAGCACGGCCCTGCCCGATACCGATCCGAACGATGCCTGTACAGCCGTTAAAATGGTATATGCATCCTGTGCCGCCGGTACCGAGAACTGGCGTTATATCATTCAGAACGGCGGACATACCTGGCCCGGTGCCATTTCCATACCGGCCTTCGGTAATACCTGTAAGGATTTTGACGCTTCGGAGCATATCTGGTGGTTCTTCAGCAAATACAGCCTGCAGGGGCCGCTTTCTGCAGAAGAACAGTTTCCTGCGGCAACGATGGAGGTATACCCGAACCCGGCTTCAGGATTTATATACGTAAACGGTACAAAAGGAGAACGTATCCAGGTACTGGCCACATCCGGCGCCCTACTGAAGGAAGTTGTGCTGGGCGGCGGAAACCAACAGATCGACCTTTCCCTGCTAAAACCGGGTATATACTGGTTGCGCAGCGAAACGGGCCGCAGCACAAAGATCGTACGCCTGTAAAATAAAACACCCTGCCGGAAGACAGGGTGCTTGTTGAACCGAACGTGTATATGTAACTGTCTATTGCCGGATGATCTTCCGGAAAATTTCTCCTTTTTCTGTTTCTATACGCAGCAGGTAAATGCCTTGCGGTAAATGTTCCAGGTGGAGGCTTTGCATATGCCCTGTTGTGTTCTTCAGCAACACTGTTTTGCCGCTGATGTCCGTAATGTGTATACGTTGTATGGCAGCATCGCCGCTTTGTATGTTCAGCATGCTGTGCACCGGCACGGGATACAGCTGTATGGTCGTTTCTCCGGCAGTTCCCAGGCCCGAACCCAGGTTTACGTTGTAGGTGGTATTGGTAATGATGGGCGGATTCCAGTCGAAATAAATATAGGCCGTGTTGCGGATCTCGCTGCCCGTGGGGTTCGACGCTTTTTCCTTCGCTTTGTACACCAGGTGCCCGTGACTCATCGGCTCATTGGTATTGCTGTCCGGCAGCCATATCTGCGGAAACTCGAAACGGTACACACCGTTGCCCGGTTGCTGTATCTGTACGCTGTGACTGCTTTCCAGCAGCTGGAAGGTAGAAAGATCGAGATTCGGGCTCAGGGTGTCGGTAATGTATATGTTCTGGGCAGGGGCCGTTCCTGTATTCTGGAAGCGGATCACGTAGGTAAGTTCGTCCTGTACGGCAGGGTCTATGGCCTGCGGACTGTTTACGTTCTTGTCGTTAGGGTCGTAGCTGTTGCCCAGCACCTGCAGCAGGTTGCCGTTGTTGTTGGCTGTATTGCAGTCGTTTTGTGCACTGATCGCCGACGTGTAGAAATGATTGGCCCCGTTGAGCATACCCGAGGGTACGTTAAAGGTAATGATATCGCTGTTGTAGAACGAGGCGAAATTGCTGCTGAGGTTCCAGGTGATGGTGTTGCCGCTGAGGGTATACCCCGGTATGCTGATGGAAGAGGTATTTACCGTTACGCCCGGTGGAAAACTGAAGCTGAGCGTATAGTTGCCGGGTACGGCCGGACCGTTGTTTCCCCAGTTGAGCGAAATATAGGCCGTTTGTCCCTGGTAATAGCCGATCCAGGGTGTAACGGTGGTCCAGAGATCGGCACAGTTGAAGCCCGGGCCGCAGTCCAGCGGAAACTGCCCGAAAACCTGGGCATTGCAGTTGGTGGTCACCGTGGCGTTACCGCTGAGCATAAACCCGTGCTGACTGAGCCAGTTGGCGTCGAGCGTGGCCTGTAGTACCGCAGGGCCGGGTCCCGTATAACTGAACAGGCCGTTATTGGTATATACAGTTACGGTAGTGCCGTTTCCGAGGTCCAGCGTAACGGGTGCGCCATTGTGCGGGGTATCGCCGCCATCGAAAACGCCGTTCTGGTTCAGGTCGCAGTATACATACCCAAAGGCGCAGGTCTGCGGCAGCGTATCGCAGATCACCGGCAGCAGTACCGGGTTTCCGGCCAGGCAGGGCGTAGCCTGTACCGGGAAGCAGTTGTTAGACATGCTATAACCCGAGGCCGCCAGGTAATTACTGTCTACACAAAGCAGCAGCGGGCTGCCGGGAGCCGGCGTCGGCAGAGTAAAGGTTACCTGTCCGTTGCCGTTGCTGGGATTGGTAGAATATGCATTGCCGGCATAGTGCAGCTGTACGGGCGCTCCGGGAAGTACCTGTTCAGATCCGTCGAATAGGCCGTTGTGATTGGCGTCACAGAAGACCAGTGCACTTACGCAGCTGTTGGAGGCATTGGTGCAGCCCAGCGTGACCTGTATGGTCTGCGGCGCATTGGGCGAGCCGGTAATGAAGACCTGGTCAGAGGGTGTGTAGGAAAGTACGTAGTACCCGTTTGCCTGTAGCCAGGCCGGATCAATGGCCAGCGTGTGCGTGCCGGTAACGTCGGGGGCAAAGTATACAATGCCGTTGCTGAGTGTAGACAAGATCCCGGACCACTGCTGCCCCGGCGGCGTAAGCGTAACCGGTACCCCGGAGTAAAGCGTGCTGTCGCTGATGCCATCGTTGTTGCAATCCAGGTTCACGGCCAGGTATATGTCTGTCTGGCAGCCACTGAGCACAGTATACACAAAGGTATAGGGCGTGCTGAGGTTGGTGAGCAGGTTGGTGATCTGCAGGGTTACCGTGTATTGCCCCGGCGCCGCGTAATAATGCTGCGGTGACTGGTTCTGGGAGAAAAGAGCGGCCGTGCCCTGGCTGTTGATGTAGGCCGTGTCGGTAGAGGTAGTACCATCGCCCCAGCTGATCAGCACCAGGAAAACCGAAGGTGTAAAGCCCGTGCCGTTGAGCACCAGGTCCATCTGTGCGGGATCGCCGGCAGGTGCAAAATCAGCATAAAAGTTAACGGCCAGCGGGTGCGTGCCGCAGTTGGTAAACGCGGAAAAATTGCCTGGCTGGATGCTGCTTATAACATAGCCCTGGGCCAGGAGCCTTAACGGCAGGAAGACGGTGAAAAAGAGGATCGTTGCGGAGCATAAACATCTTTTCATGTTGCACAGTATTTAGTTGGATCAAATTTCTCATTTGTTAAGAAATGTTATAAATGCTAAATTATGTTAAAATGAAAGATGCTGCAAGAAAAAACGATTTTTTATTTCACTTTTATTTTCAACGTGTTGATTATGTTTAAGTTGAAATCTTCCGGAAAAGACCTGGAATGGCTTCCCGGTACAGGCTTGTGTTAAAAAAACAGCAAAAAGGGGCCTTCATTTCTTAAAAAAGGGGCACGCTGTTATCTTTGCGATACTCTTTAAATACGTCTGCTTTTTTAAGCAAACCCGCAAGTGAGCTACTGCGGGTTTTTTTATTGTATTTCTATATCGCGTCCCGTGCGGAAATCAAAGAGTGTGAGGCGGCGCAGCTGGAAATAGGCCGTCCAGTAATTGCGCAGGTTCTGGGCATAACTTACCAGGGCCTGGTCTTTTTCGTTCTGGGCAATGGTCAGGTTGGTAATATCGATCTTGCCCACCAGGTAGCGGTTTTTACTCAGTTCGTAACGTTTTATACCGATGTCATAAGCTTTTTTGGAGATCAGCACGTTCAGTTCGAGCTGCTTCATGGTGAGTGCGGCATTTTTTACCTCGATGGCCAGGCTGCGCTTCTGCAGTTCTACGTTCTTCTGCGCGGAATAGTAATTTTCATTGGCGGCCTTGTAGTTGTAGTTTTCCACGCCGGCCGAAGAAAGCGGTATCGAAAAACCCAGCGAAAAGGTCTGTGAGCTCAGCAGGTTCGTATAGGCATTGCGGAAAACGGGATCCGTCTGGTTGAGACCGTAACGGAAATTGAGGTTGGCACTGAAGAAGCGTTTGTACGAGGCGTCGCGCTTATCGATAAGGGCATTGTTCATATCGATCTGCCACTGCAATACGTCGCTGCGGTTGCGGTATGCGGCCAGTACGGCCGAAGCCGTGTCTACCGAAATGGGTATGATCTCGGGGATATCGCCCAGGGCAATTTCCTGTGAAGCGTCTATACCGACCTGCAGGCGGAAGCGCTGTTCCGAAATTTCCTTGTCGGTGAGGGCTCTCTGCTCGGCGGCCTGTGCGTTCAGCAGCGAAAGTTCTACCTGCAGCAGTTCGGTCTCGGCTATTTTGCCCACGTTAAAACGTCCCTGCGAAATAAGATACAGGGTATCGTTTATGCGCACATTCGTGCGTGCGTTCTGCAGCTGCAGTTCGGCAATGTACCAGTCGAAAAAGGCATTGCTGGCATCGGCAGAGATCTGCTCTATACGTTCGAGTCCGCGCTGCATATCGCGGCGGTAGGCCAGGGAATTGTTCTTCCAGTTCCAGCGGGTGCGGTTCACCTGCAATATGGGCTGGGTAAGTCCGGCATAAAAAGGGGTGGCCTGCCAGAAAGAGCCCGAGCTGCTGTTGAACAGCTGTACGCGGCCCATGGAGGTACCCAGGTAGATACGTCCGCCGGTTGGCAGGATCTCCTGCGAAAGCGTGGCGCCTACAAAGGACTGGGAAAGACTTTGCGGTACATAAAGCACCGTACCGTCGGGCTGGGTAATGGGATTGATACCACGGGTAAAGCCGGGAATATCGCCGTTGAGCGACACCGTAGGAAACAGCGAGGCTTTGGCCGAACGATAACGGAAAACGGAAGCCCGCACGTCCCTGTGCACGGTTTCGGAGGCCAGGCTTTTGGTCTTGGCGGTCTCTACCGCTTCTTCGAGCGAGATCTTTTTTACCTGGGCCTGCAGGGTGATGCAGCCGCACAGGGCAAGGATGCACAGAACGGATCTATTCATATCTTAGTGTTTCAACAGGATCTTTTTCAGAGGCTTTTTTGGCGGGCCATATACCAAACAACAGGCTGGTGCCCAGCGAAACGCTGAACGAAAGCAGTACCGCCCAGGGCGAAACGATGGTGAGAATATCGAACGCTTTATTAATGATTATACTCACGGCAATGCCCAGCACGGCGCCCATGATGCCGCCGCTGATGCCGATGAGCATGGCTTCGGAAACGAACTGGGTGAGAATGTCGTTGCGGGTGGCGCCGATCGACTGCCGCAGCCCGATCTCGCGGGTACGCTCCATCACCGAGGCCAGCATAATGTTCATAATACCTATACCACCCACCAGCAGCGAAATGCCGGCAATAATGCCCAGTACGGTATTGAAGAGTTTTTTGGTCTTCTGTTCCTGTTTCAGCTGTACTTCGGGCAGTTTTATCTCAAAATCTTCCAGGCCGTTGTGCCTGCGCAGCAGCATGGTGCGTATCACCTGTGAGGCGGCCAGGGTGCTGGGCCCGTCTTCAGCCTTGATCACCAGGCGGCTCAGCGGATGGTAATTGTAGGCGGGTTTCTGGGCGTCGTCGCCATCCTGGGTCTGCATATTGGCCTGCTGCTGTATGGAAAGAGCCGTGAGGCGCTGTTTGTCTTCCACGCGCGAGATATAGGTCTGCAGCGGAATGTATACGTTATCGTTATCGTTGCGGATCTTCAGGTTGCTCTGCGATTTTTCGGACACGCTCTTGTTCTGCAGCACGCCGATCACCGTGAACCACTGGTTCTGTACCTTGATGCGGGCGCCGATGGCCTCTGTCTTCGGGAATAATTTCGTATACAGATCATTTCCTATGATGCACACGGGCAGTCCCTCCCTGTAATGATCGTCGGTAAAACCGGTACCCTTCTGCAGTTCCAGCGAGGCAATGTCAAAATAGTCCTTTTCTACGCCGATCAGCTTGGTCTTTTTCCGCAGTCCGTCCAGGGATACATAGGTCTCTTTTTCGGTCTCCGGACTTACGGAAACAATGCCCGGCACAATTTTGCGTATATTAATCGCATCCTGTGGGGTAAGCCCGGGCGACCATTTTTTGGAACTGTTGTCCGCGGCATCCTCCTCGTTACTTTCCAGCAGTTTGGGAAGTACGATGATGTTGTTGGACCCGGCCTCGCGCATCTGGTTAATGATCTCCTGTTCGGTACCCGCGCCGATGGCCAGCATGGCAATTACCGCCGCCGTACCGAAAATAATGCCCAGCGAGGTAAGAAACGCCCGTATCTTATTGGAAGAAATGGATTCCAGCCCGCTTTTAAAATTGGATATGATCCTCTGGATATTCATGCCTGCAACCCCGGTTATATGGTTTTCACCGGTAGTTTGTCCATGTCTTCGGGCTCGGTAAGCAGCACGGTCTCTTCGCCGCTCAGTCCTTTCAGGATAATGATGTGGGTATCGTTGGTGGCGCCGGTCTGCACCTGCTGGCGATAGTACGAAGCGCCGTCCTTCACCACCACAAAGGTCTGTTTATCAATAGTGCGTACACTTTCCAGCGGTACAAAGACCACGTTTTCGTAGGTAGAACAGTTGATCTTGCAGGACGTGGTCATGGAAGGCCGCAGGGTGCTGTCTTTTTCGTTCACGCTGATGATCACCTCGAACACCTTGCTGTCGCTGTTGGGGCGTTGTTCGCCGATATTGGCCACGCTCACCACTTCGCCGGTAAGCATCTTGTCCGGTGCGGCATCGAGGCCTATACGTACTTTTTGTTTGGTCTTTACCTTGCTGATGTCGATCTCGTTGATGTAGGTTACCGTTTCCAGCTGCGAAAGGTCGGGGAGGGCCGCTACCTGCGGGTCCCATATATTGATGCTGGCGCCCACGGTACGTTTTTTGCCGTCCCATTCGCGGGCGTAGATCACCATACCGTCCTCCGGAGCGGTGATCACCAGTTGCTGCAGCACGGCCATGAGGCCCTGTACCTTGTTCTGTGCCTTCTGCAGTTCGCTGTTCACGATGGCCATTTTGGTGCGTGCCTGCTCCTGTTTGGTCACGTAATTGGTCTTTTTCTGGTTATAGGCGTCCTGGGTGCGTTCCAGGTCCAGCTGGGTCTGCTGTATCACGGCCGGAGCCTCGTATTTGCTCTGTTCCATGATAAGGCGTTTCTCCTTTAGCTGGAACTGGTAATTCTGCAGTTCGTCGCGGGCCTCGCGCATGCTCAGCGTGGTATCCAGCTGGGTCTGCTTGAATTCGGCCTCCCGCTTCTGCAGGTTCAGCATTTCTTCGTTCAGTTTATTCTGAATTTCGGTGGGGTCCAGTTTGCCGATATAGTCGCCGGATTTTACGCGGCTGCCTTCGGGCACCAGGTCCGAGATCTTAATCTGGTAAATATTGTTGTTGCGGAGCGCTTCCGGGGCACGGATCTCCGTTTCATTGGTGGCGCGCAGTTCACCGGAACCGCTCACTTCCACCACAAAGGTGCCTTTTTGTGCCTTAGCGGTAAGTTCTTTGCCGGTCTCTTTCTTGCCCAGCGAAAAATACAGTGCCGCGGCGATCCCGGCAAGTAATACAACTCCCAGGATAATTCTGATTTTCCTGTTCTTCATTCGTAGTCTTTTGTTACAGGTAGATTAAGTTCAGGCTAAAATAACGCGTTGTACAGCATACAAGCGTTAAAGAATAGATAAAAAACGTTTTTTCGTAGACGGAAAGTACGCCGGCAGACAATTAAAAAATCTGAAAATATGCTTTAAGATGCTGTAACCCGCTGTGGAAGCCCGTTTTACATCTGCTGCAGGAAAGGATTGTGCTTTTTTTCGTGCCCGATGGTGGTTTCTGGACCATGTCCGCTTAGTATACGAAAATGGTCGGGATAAATGAAGAACTGCTCCCGGATGCTTTTCAGCAGTACGTCCGTGTTGCCGCCGGGCAGGTCGGTACGGCCTATGCTGTTGCGGAAAAGTACGTCGCCGCCGATAATGATACCGGCTTCTTCGTTCACAAAACTAATGCTGCCGGGAGAGTGTCCGGGCGTGTGGCGTATGTGCAGGCTGATGTCGCCGATCGTATATATTTCGCAGTGGGAAAAATACCGCGAGGGAGCGGGCGGCGGTACCAGAGGCAGGCCAAATACACGGCTCATTTCCTGGGAGCGTGCAAACAGGAATTCATCGTCGGGGTGCATGGCCAGGCCCACACCGTAGGTCTGGCACAGGCGGGCACAGCCGAAAATATGATCTATGTGGGCATGCGTAAGAATGATCTCCTGTATGCGTATGTTGCGGGCACGCACGGCGTCTTCCAGTTCATCGTACTCGGCTTTGTCCATGCAGCCGGGGTCCAGCACCACGCCGCTGCCTTTATCGTCGTATATAAGGTAGGTGTTCTCAGAAAAGGGATTGAATGTAAAAGCCTCAATGTTCATGCTGCAAATGTACAAGGTATTCTGATAAAGGCATACGTTCGCCGCCCATGCGTTCGAGGTGCGGCGTGTGAAACTGGCAGTCGACCAGGGTAAAAGGCATATTCCGGCAGAGGTACACCAGGGCCAGCTTGGAGGTATCGGGGCGCAGCGAGAACATACTTTCGCCGCAGAACACCGTACCCGATTGTACGCCGTACAGGCCACCCACCAGTTCTTCGCCGTCGAATACCTCGATGCTGTGGGCCAGTCCCATTTCGTGCAGTTGCGTATAGGCATCAATGAACTGTGGCTTTATCCAGGTGCTTTCCTGCCCGGGGCGCGGAATGGCGGCGCAGTGTTCCATTACCCTGCGGAAGCAGCTGTTTACGCGAAAGGTATAGGGCGGGTTTTTCCAGAGGCGCTTCAGCGTATGGCTCAGGTGAATTTTCTGCGGAAAGATCACAAAGCGTTCGGCGGGGGCAAACCAGAGCGGCAGCTCTTCACCGTCTAAATGATAGGTATCCCAGGGGAAAATGCCCCAGGCATAGGCCAGCTGCAGCCATTCGGGGTCCAGCACGCCGCCAACGGCCAGCAGTCCGTCCTCATCGGCCAGCGAAGGGTGCGGGAACTGTACAATATGTTCATCGAGCCGGAAAGCCATGACTATACAAGAGTACAAAAATAAGGCGGAGCGTCACAATTATATTCACACAGCTTTTTTATCTTTAGAGCATGAAAAAACGGATCTCCGGCCTGTGTGCCTTTCTCAGCCTCTGCAGCCTGTATGCCCAGAACCCCCTTCCGCGTGTGAAGATGCCTGCCGATTATGTGCTGTATGATGTAGCCGCGGGCACCGAAGCCATTCCGTCCAACAAATACCAGGGCTATACCTTTGCCTATCACACGGGCGACGGCAGCTGGGTGTGGTACGGGCAAACCTCGCCAACCGATATTATCCTGCTGCAGAAAATGCCGGCGGGACAATTCGCTTTTTCGCAGAAGAACTTTACGCGATGCCTATACGAAAATAAAAAAGTGCTGATATGCAGTTCCGTGCCGGGCAAGGCCGAAGAGGTATGCGGCGTTTTCAGCTGGGAGAACTACCGCCTCAGTTTTGAAAAGGAACAACGCAGCGATCCCAATCCGCCCCTGGTAAAACAGGCCGACAGTCTGCTGAAGGCCGGCGACCCCGTGAAGGCGGCAGCCATATACGAAAAAGTGACCTTTGCAAAATCGTATATGGATCCCGAGAAGAAATCGGTGGAACTTTTCATGGCCGCTTTTGAAAAGGCCAAACCCCTGGCCGCCCAGAACCGTTTTAAGAATGCGCTGGAAATTGTACGCCCCGTAATGGCCTTTGCCGACAGCCGCCTGTTTGAACCTATTAAGAACACCGAAGCGTTCCGCGCCAAATTCGGTAAGAAATTCCACGGGCTGAGCCCCGAAGAATGCGTGGCCGATCTGCTGCTGTACCTGGAATGGATGCTGAAGAACCGCGAAGCCGACGCCTTTCTCAAGGAACACGGCAAATACATGCTGCTTTCTTCCGAAGAGCCTGAATTTTACCGCCTGCGCGGCGATGCGTATTATACAAAGCGCGATAAACCCAAATACGTAGAGAATTACAATACCTACCGGGATAAAATGATCAAAGCCAAACGGGAAAAGGAAATCCCGTCCTATGTACTGCCGCGCCTTAAATAGCGCTTGGCCGTTCGGCCGCGGATAGTATATTTGTGCCATACAGTTGCCATGAAAGATCTCCTGAAGAACATATACCGCTTTGTTTCGCCGCGTTTCCAGACCGTACACCTCGATTACCGGGTGCAGGTACAACCCCGTCACGGGCATGGCAAAGCACCGCTGGAGCCGCTGTACGGGATTATAGATGCCCGTCGCGCGGAATATGCACAACTGCTGGATAAATTTACCCGTTATGCCCCGGTATTTGCGGGTATCCGTGATTCCAAAGCCGAAACGGACGAGAACCAGCCCGCCTGGAACAATGCCTTCCTGCCCGGGCTCGACATTGTGGCCCTGTATGGCATTATTGCCGAATATAAACCGGCCCGCTACGTGGAAGTTGGTTCGGGTAATTCCACCAAAGTGGCCCGTAAGGCCGTCAGCGATCAGCAACTGGCTACCCGCATCTGGTCCATCGATCCGTACCCGCGCGCGCAGATCGACCACCTGGCCGATGAAGTGATGCGGCAGCCCTTCGAAAATACAGGCATGGCCGACTGGCTCATCCGGAACCTGGAAGCCGGCGACATCCTTTTTATCGATAACTCACACCGCAGTTTCCCGAATTCAGACGTTACCGTTTTCTTCATGGAAGTGCTGCCCCGCCTGAAAGCGGGCGTGATCGTGCAGGTGCACGATATGTACCTGCCTTACGATTACCCGCAGTTCATGTGCGACCGTTTCTACAACGAGCAATACCTGCTGGCCGCCAATATCATGGCCAACCCGCAGCGCTACCAGACCCTGATGCCCAATTTCTTTGTGAGCGAAGACCCTGCGCTCAGCGCCCTTACAGAACCCATCTGGAAACAGCCCGGGATGCCTGTGGTAGAGAAACACGGCGGTTCTTACTGGCTGCTGATCGGAAATGCGTAGTCCCGGACCGCTTTCGCTGAATCCTTTCTTTTTAGTGTGCGTATAATAAAAGATACGCTATCGTGAAAAATTTTATTTTTGCGTCCGCTGGCCCCGTAGTTCAACGGATAGAATAGATGTTTCCTAAACATCCGATCCTGGTTCGATTCCAGGCGGGGCTACAGGTTTAAAACCCGCGCGTGTCGCGGGTTTTGCTTTTTAGTATCCACAGTAAAGAGCTTTCGTACATTTTCACCCGGGAAAAAAGCAGTTGCATTATGTTGTCGCGTATATTATCTTTGCGACAACAATTAAATTTTTACAGAATGAGACAATTGACATTTGCATCCTTACAGGTGCTCGACCTGGAAGCGTCCCGGGACTTTTATGAAAAGAAACTGGGCTTCGAAGTGGGTGATACGAATCCGCAGGCCTGCGTTTTTAAATACAGGCAGGGAGAGGCCAGTTTTGCCATCCGTACCCCGCTGGAACCCCTGGAAGGAAGAGAACTGGGTATTGGCGTAGCGCTCTGGTTTGCCGTTACGGAAAATGTAGATGAACTGAAAGAAAAACTCATCGGAAATGGCGTAACCACGGCGGGCCCGGTTATCGAAACGCCTTTTGGCAGAGCTTTTCACGTAAAAGACCCCGACGGGTATAAACTTACGTTCCTGGAGTCAAAATAGAAACAGCGTATGCCGAAAGAAATAGAATTTCACTTTAAAAGTCCGAGCGACAGTCCCGGTTATCTGCTCGGGCAGGTAACCATGCTCTGGCAGCGGAAACAGAAAAGGGTTTTAGATCCCCTGAACCTCACGCAGACGCAATTTGTATTGCTGGCGGCACTGGGATGGCTTTCAAAGAAGAGCAGATCCGTAACGCAGGTGGATATTGCCAACCAGAGCAATGCCGACAGGATGATGGTATCGAAAGTACTGCGCACCCTGGAAGAAAAAGGATTTATAACCCGGGCAGAACACCAGACCGACACCCGGGCAAAGACCATCCGGCTTACGGGGGAGGGTGCCGCTGTTTTGCAAAAGGCACTGGTTAACGTAGAACGTGCAGACCTGGATTTTTTTGCGGCCTTAGACGGCAAACTTCCGGCCTTCAACAAGCAGATGCAGCAATTAATGGAGAAGAACAGGGAATAAAGTCGTAAGCGGCAGATCGCTCCCGTAAAAACGGGTTTCGGATACTAAAAGCCGCGAAAGGGATACTTTTATACGGGAAATTCGGAGAACCTTTGTGCCCTTGTAAAACAAACAAATATGAAAGTAACACTTATTACAGGCGCTTCGTCAGGCATCGGCGAAGCTTTTGCCCGACGCCTGGCTGCCGAAAAGCACAACCTGCTGCTGGTGGCCCGCTCCGAAGCAAAATTGCAGGCCCTTTGCCGTGAACTGGAGAAAAGTCATGCGGTACAGGCGCGTTACATAGTCCTGGACCTGCTGCAGCCCGATGCCGCGGAACGCCTCTTTGCAGAAACGGAAAAGCAGGGACTGGAAGTAGATATGCTGATCAATAATGCGGGCATCGGTTCGGCCGGCGATTTTGCAAAGCTTCCGCTACAGGGCGAGCTGGACATGATCGCACTGAATATCCGTTCACTGGTAGCCCTCACGCACCTGTACCTGCAACCCATGCGTAAACGTGGCGGGGGTACGCTTATCAATGTGGCCTCGGCGGCGGCTTTTCAGCCCATTCCATACATGGCGGCCTATGCGGCTACCAAAGCTTTTGTGCGGTCTTTTACCGAAGCGGTGGCCGAAGAGAACCGCCCGTACCATATCCGCATAATGCTGTTGTGCCCGGGAGCCACAGAGACCGGCTTCTTTGACGCAGCCGATATCCGGGGTTCCGGTAAGGATACCCTGGTAGGCACGAACCTGCAGACGCCGGAACAGGTGGTAGATGCCGCCCTGAAAGGCCTGCGACGCGGTAAACGGATCACGGTTTCGGGTTTTAGCAATAAGGTGATGGTGGGCATGAGTGCCCTGATGCCCAACCGGCTGATCGTACGGGCATTGTCCGGCCGTTTCCGGGACGGACTGGGAAAATAAAGACCGGGATATGGCGTTTATAAAAGTATACACCGTATGAAAAAGCCGCTGAACGAACGCATTGTTATCCGCTCCGTCTCAGAGCAACACCGCCTGTTGTCCCTGCCGGGGCCGGAGCACCCGCTGCTCAGCATTCTGCGTTTTGAAGACCTGCCGCAGCTTCCCCTGCCGCGGGAGGACCTCAGTCTGCGCTTTTCCATGGATTTTTATACCATTACGCTGAAAAAAGGCTGTAGCTGTAAACTAAAGTACGGGCAGAATTACTACGATTTCGACAGTGGCGTAATGTCCTTCATCGCCCCGGGCCAGGTCATCGACTGGCAGTCGTCCGACGGAAACCCGCCCGCCGGCTGGATGCTGGTGGTGCATCCCGATCTGCTGCGCAATCATACCCTGGAACGCAGGTTTAAGGAATACGGTTTTTTCAGTTATGCCCTCAACGAGGCTCTGCATCTTTCCGATAAAGAAGAAGATAAAATCGGTAAGATCATGCAGGATATAAAAAATGAATATTCGTCCAATATGGACAGTTACAGCGAAGAGATCATGCTATCGCATATTGAACTTTTGCTCAGCTACTGCAACCGCTTTTACAACCGGCAGTTCATTACGCGCAAAAAGCTGGACAATGATCTGCTGCAACGGCTCGTATTTTTGCTGGACGAATATTTCGACGGCCCCCTGCCGGCGGAAAAAGGCCTGCCCGATGTCTCGTATTTTGCAGAGCGCCTGCATAAATCGCCGGGTTACCTGGGCGATATGCTGCGCAAAAGTACGGGTCTCAGTACACAGCAGCACATTCAGAACCGACTTATTGAAAAGGCCCGCGAACTGCTGGGTTCTTCGGCCATGTCGGTAAGTGAGATCGCCTATGCGCTCGGGTTTGAATACCCGCAGTCCTTCAATAAACTTTTCCGCAAGAAAACCGGGCTTACTCCGCTGGCGTTCCGGCAGTCGCTGAACTGATCAGTCCGGTTCCTTATTTTCTCCGGGCTGCGTGCGATGCTCTATTTTATCGTGCAGCTGTTTTACAATGCGGCTGGTGGTATGCGTAAAGAGAAAGGGAAATACGGCATGTACCGAGCAGCAGAACAGGGCCATGCCCAGTTTATATACTACAGAGCAGGCAAACAGGAAATGACCTGTATACGAAAGTCCTACTTCGCGCGGATGTTCGGTAAATGCATTTTTCATAC
This sequence comes from Flavobacteriales bacterium, assembly GCA_052437175.1. Lineage (GTDB taxonomy): Bacteria > Bacteroidota > Bacteroidia > CAIKAF01 > CAIKAF01 > JACVCJ01. The sequence continues at coordinate 22,131 of JBQVOK010000003.1, read as the reverse complement.
TTCGGTTTTTTCGATGGAGACGTTTGTGATCCGGTAGGCCTTTTGCAGGCTGTATTGCATCTGTTCGGTATTGCCGGTGGTCTGCCAGCGCAGCTGCCGCCTGCCCGGGCCTAAGTCCCGGTTTTGCAGAATGTGATCGCACATCTCGCGGGCGGGGTCCAGCAGTTGCAGAGGGCCGGTATAGTGCAGTATATGATCGGAAATAAGCGGGTAATGGGTGCAGGCAAGTAAAATGTGCTTTATGTGTTTTATGGGCGCAAAAATATCGGCGATATCGGCATGGAGCCCGTCTGAATCCAGGTCGCCGGCTTCAATACGGGCAGAAAGAGGCTGCCCCACGCGCTGCTGCACCCGGATGTCGGCCGCTTCCAGGCGTTTTTTGTAGATGCCCGATTCAATGGTGCGTATGCCGCCCACCACGGCAATTTCGGCGGGCTGTAGCTTCTGCACCAGTCGTATCCCATGCTCAATTACACCGCTGATGTGGGGGTGCTGCGGAATAACGGTGCTGGCGGCATTGCAGGCTACGATCACCTGGTTTATGCCCAGGCGGCCGAAATAGTCGAATACCCGCTGCAGGCGTGCGCGCAGTTCGGCCTCGGGTACCCGGCCATAGGGCGTATAACCCGTATCCGAAAGATATACGATATCCGTATCGCTTTCGCTGCGCAGCATACCGCAGATGCCCGCGCCGCCTATACCCCAGTCGCAGATACCGATAGCCATCAGGGATAGGTAAGATGAATGGTGTTCATGTGTTCGATCGGGCCCGAGTCAAACGCCAGTATGCTGGCATTCCATCCTATGTTTATCTTTTCGGTGCGCCGCCCGGGAAAGCGGCTTTCGAGGTACCATTTCATTTCGTGTTCGGCACGTATGGGATTGTATTTTATCATGTGTTTCCAGTCGGGATGGTTCACCAGTTCGGACAGGCTGCGCTGAAAGTGGCGCTCCCTGTATTTTTGTATATACATCTGTAATTTATGCCGGAGAAAGACCGGTATCTCCCGCTTTTTAACGGGCACGGTGATCATATCCACGATGAGTATACGTCCGCCGGGTTTCAGTACACGTTTCAGTTCGGCCATAAGCGGGTCCCAGTCCAGGTAACGGAACGAGAGCAGCGAAACGGCAATGTCCACGCTCTGGTCGGCCAGCGGCAGAACAGGCCCCTGCAGCCTGTGAAAGGCAATGTTCGGGTTCTGTGCGTGCATCTGAGCGGCCTTTTCCAGTATACCGGCAGAAACGTCTACGCCGATACCCTGCCGTACCTTTGGCGCCAGTTCTTTAAGCAGGGCGCCGTTACCGCAGCCGATATCAAGTACGGTCTTATCCTGTAGTGAGGGCAGGTGCCTGCAAAGCCAGTTCCATTCGTCGCGCCGTACTTTTATATCCTGGAAAACGGCATCATACAGGGCGGCAACTTTGTCGTAAGAACGGTCTTCCGTGAATTCTGCAGGCGAAAAGGAGCGCATTTTTTCCAGGGGCTCACTGCGCGTATATTTTTTCAGGGAGCCGATGATCCCGTGCGACTTGCGGCCCTTGCAGCCGATGGCATACACCGGGTCGCTTTCGGAACGTACCCGGCCGAAATAATCTGTACGGCGGCTAAAGCCCGTATACCAGTAGTAGCCGAAGGTCTCCACCGAAAAGGTACGGGCAAAGAACGGGGCAAACCAGCGGGCAGAGCGGCAACAGTGAAAATAAGCCCGGGCACCCGCGGCAAAAGGGATATGCATCTGCTGCCATTCGTGCGGACTGAATTGTTCGGGGTATTCCTGTGTGCCGTACATGGGGCCGTACATACCGGAATGTCCCACAAAATGATATTCGTCAACAGGTTTGCCTTCTTGGGCCAGTTGCCGGAACAGATCGCTTACTTCTTTTTTATGAACAATCCCGCGGCAAAGTACCGGCCCTTTGTAAACGGCGGCTTTTTCGCCCGCGAGGGTTTCGGCAGCCCTTTTAAACATGGGGCTTCCCTGGCGGTAACGGGTGGTATACAGGATCAGGATCATGCAACGTTGTGTCTTGGAACGAATATACGATTTCCTTTCTGAACGAAGACATGCTTTCAGGGACGGGCCAGTATGAGCAGATCTTTTTCATCGCACAGCGTGCGGAAGCCCTGTTGCCGGTATTCCTGTACCCGGCGGAAGAATTCTTCCCGGCCCAGCGGGTAATAATTGGTATGAGCGCTGATGAGCACGATATAGGAAGCGTCGCGCACAACGGGAAAATGATAGATCCTGCGGCGCAGGGCCAGGTGCGGCGTCAGTTCGCTGGAGGCGGAGACTGCTGCGGTATCGGGAATTTCTTTCAGTTTTTGCAGGATAAAGGCAGGATCGGGATGTACACTGCGGTAGTGCCGGGCACCATAAAAATGCAGGTTGGCATTGTTGTAACCCGGCAGCAGCTTATGGTCCATGCTCCACACAGTAGCGCCCAGGGTAAGCACAATCGAAGGAATACTATACCATAATGCCCGCTGAGGTTGTTGGGCCGCGGCCCAGAGCAGGGCCATGGAAAGTACGGGTACAAACTCGATGGAATAATGGTGTGTAATGCCCGTCATGGCCGGGTCTCCGGAAAAGAACTTCTGGGCCAGTATGGGCAGTATCATCCAGAAGAAGGCGGGCCTGCGCAGGACGAATATTCCGCCGGAAAGCAGCAGCATGAGCCAGACCTGGGCTTTGTATCCGAATATGATCTTAGCGTTATCATTCAGATCTACCCAAAGGGAAAGAAAAGAAAGCGGGTTGCTGAACCAGTTATACAGTATGGCCGCCGGTGTGGCACCCAGGTGTGCATAGCGGCCGGTTTGCCCGTTGTAGTTCCCGTCTGAAAAAGCAGGCATGAACACCTGCATCACCAGTATAAAATACACGGAGATAAGCAGGGAAGGCAGCAGGTAACCGCGGAAGTACGCCCGGAACGTGGTATAGCGCAGCATGCCGTAGCCGCTGATGAGGAATACCAGCCAGAGGGCCATGTTCTCTTTGCTGAGCATAATGAGCAGGGCCATCAGTATGGCTTTTGTACGGGCTTTTTTTTCCATGAAATAGAAAAGCCAGGGTACGAACATGGCGGCCATCACATTGTTGTGGAAATCGAATGATAAGGCGTACACAATGCCCCAGATGCTGAAAAAATGGAACATAACGAGGGAACTCTGCAGTATGTTCTTCAGCTTTAGTTCGGCCAGGCGGAACATACCCCAGCCGCCGGCCAGTATGCCCAGCCACTGGATAATAAGCAGTGTCCAGGAGCCGAAAATGTAACGGAAAGGCGCATAGAGCAGGGTAATGGGAGAGAAGTGGTCGGAGAAATAGTGCACGTTCCGGCCGTGTACGTTCAGCAGGAAATAATTGGCACGGCCCTGTGAAAAGTCGTACAGGGCATGGTTGAACATACCCAGGTCCAGGGCATAGGTACGCAGCAGGTAATGGTTCGGGAAACTGAGCAGTGCAAAAATGAGGGCGAACAGCAGAACTATAGAAACCGGGAGTTTGTATAGGTGTATTTTTAGTGAAACTACGCGTAAGTGTTTGGTAAATTGCCGGCAAAGCCCCTGATGCATATACGTTTTTGGCATAGGTCGTATATTCAGGGTTTCAGGTTGCGGTGCAGGGTCTCGATCAGGATCTCCTGCGTTTTAAGCAGTTCCTGCTGGGTAAGGATCAGGGTTTCGAGCAGTTTTTTCTCGCGTTCGGCCATCAGTTGTACTTCGGGTGGCGTTTTCTCGCGGCTGCGGCCGTTTTGTTTCAGTTGTTTACGCATTACGTCGCGGCCGTTGAAATGCAGCAGTTCGGCGGGTGTCACTTCCAGTATGGCGGCTATTTTCAGGAAGCGTTCCATGCTGAGGGTATGCACATTGTTCTCGATATTGCTGTAGCTCTTCTGGGATATACCGAGTTCCTGCGCCATAAACTGCTGGGTGTAGTTCTTCAGCACTCTTATTTTGCGGATGTTATCGGTAATCTGATACTTCATGCGTATAAAATGTCCCTAAATGTACTAAATAAGTAGTTTTAGTTTGAAATTTTTAGTTTATTATCGAGTAATTTTATGCAAACTTTAAATAACACTTGATATGAAACTGCACAAAAACATGGCCGCCTGGCCGCCCGGAAGGGTTCCGCGCCCCCTGAAGACGCGTTTTTATCCGTTACAGTACTTCTTAACAGCCGCCCGCGTATGAAATGGCCTTCGTATACCACCGTTATTCATGCCTGCCTGCTCGCCGTATGTATCCCCTGCCTGCAGGCGCAGCAACCCTACGCGGACCCGCACTGGCAGCTGGACTATACCGAGGATTTTAACACCCTGAACACCGCTAAATGGCTTCTCAGGCATAATTACGATGCCTACGGCTATCCTTCCATGAACCCGCTCGTGCACGTAAATACTCCGGCGAATGCACGCGTACAGAACGGGAACCTGATCGTACAGATGAATAAAGCGGCCTACACTTGTCCGCCCGAGGCCCTGGGTCTTTATGGCTGCTATAAACAGGCACAGACCGGCGAAACCTATACCTATACCTCAGGCTATGTGGAAAGCAAATACCAGAATTTTACCTATGGGTATATGGAAGCTCGCATGCGTGTACCGGAGACCTATGGCATCAATTCGGCCTTCTGGACCCTGCTGCGCGACGGGGACAATCCCTACAGCGAGATCGATATTTTTGAAATGCTGCCCGGGATCAATAAGTACGGAGTTCCCTACCACGACCGCCATATAATGACCAGCAATGTGCATTACCGCGTAAACGGGCAGCCTGCCGAAAAACCGGGCATCAATGCCGTAGGCGATTATACCCAGTACCATATATACAGTATGGAATGGTCGCCCGAACAGATCGTATGGTACGTGGACTATAAGGAAGTACGGCGTATCAACAACCCGGGCGTGTGGAAACCCCAGCGGGTAATTTTCAGTATGGGTTTTTATGATAAAGACAACAGTCTGCCGCCCGATAACCTGCTGCCTTCGGCCATGTACATCGACTGGTTCCGTTATTACAGGCTCAGGACCGACTGCTCGGTACCGCTCCAGGTATGCTCGTTCAATCCTGCGGGGTATGATAATAAAGTGAAAAAAAGTATATCTATCGGTGGAAACGGATGTGTTAACAGTCTGCCGGCGGGGTCGAATATTGTGCTGCGCGCCGCAGAAGGTATTGAGATTAGCGGAGACTTTACCGTGCCGGCCAGTGCCGAATGTTTTATGGATGTAAGTGCCTGTCAGTAATGAAAAGAAGAAGATTAAACCTAAGCGCCCTGCTTGTTACCCTGCTGTGTGCAGCCTGTACCGGGAGCCGCCCCATGGAAGGCGATTACCGCATCCGCTTTAACGGGAATGCCGGTACCTACCTGAAGGAATTTGACCTGCAGCTGACCGATACGCGTAAAGACAGCGTAGAAATGTACCAGGCCGCCCAGCGTTCTGTGCTGCAAAAGAAGGGGAAGGAACTCAGCGGGGCCCTGCATATCAACGACGTGAGCCTCGGGCAGGTGCAGGCGCAGACGCCATTCCTGCTGCAGGGTACGCTCAGAGGTAATGAGGCGGAAGGCGATTTCGAAACCAGCATCATTACCTATACCAATCCTACGGTGTATTACGACACCATCCGGGGCAGCTTTATGCTTACGCCGCGGGAATAGAATAGGATTTTGTGTACCTTGTGGGAAACAGAAGCATCCGTAAAATGAGAAAACATACTGTCGCCACACTAATGCTGCTTATCCCGCTTACGGGGTGTTACAAACAACGTCCTGTAGAAGGGGAATACAGGATCGATTTCGACGGAGCGTCTGTTAGCTCGGGATACCCGGTCTTTGACCGTTACGAAATGCATCTGAGGCCGTTGGAAGACAGTATCGAATTCACTCATGGAACAGGACGCTGGTTGCTGAGCCGCGTAAACGGGAAGGTCCGCGGTAGTCTTGCCCTCCCTAATCCTGATTTGGCCTGGATAGACAAGCAGACGCCCTATATAATGGAGGGCAGGATATACGGTGAAGAAGTGCGGGGGAGCTATAGGACATCCATTAAAAGTCACTGGCCGGTCCCGAACTCATCCGAAGCTTTTTATACAGGTAAATTTTGTATATACCCTGTTCTGGAATAAGGGCTGACTTCTTTCCCCGCGTGTGCGCGAAGCTGTTTTTCTAAACCGTAAATATTCCCCGGTTTTTCTGCAGACCTGAAGTCTGCCCGGTACTCTATTGTCTGGTCCCGGTATCGACCCTGTCGATGCCATGCATATACGCAGATTTTGTCTGCCTGGCGGAGCTATGCCCGCAAATTACCTGATCTGTATACTAAATAACAATCTAAATACATGTAACTGTCATGAAAAAAATCATCACACTCTTATTGTCGTTCTGCCTTGTGCAGAGTTTTTTTGCCCAGCTTAAGATCGTTCCGGGCGGTAATGTGGGCATCGGTACCACCAATCCCATCGCACGCCTGCACGTGAACGGGCGTATCTTTCTCACCGGTAACGGTCACATCTTTCGCATACTGCCCGATAATCCGGGCACGGAAATAGGCAGCAGTACCGACCGCATCGATTTCTGGTACTCGAATACCGGGCATAATAAGCTGTATGCCCAGAAGTTCTATACACAGTCAGACAGCGGCACCAAAGAGAATATAGAACCCATTACCAATGCCGCAGCCATACTGCAGGCGCTGAACGGGTATTCCTACGATATCCGCAGCGGGGAGGAACTTTCTGCCGAGTTTGGTCTTATGGCCCAGGAAGTAGAACTGGTGGCCCCGGCGCTGGTGGACACGTCCAAAGGCATAAAACTGCTGAACTATAACGGCATTATTCCCCTGCTGGTAGAGGCGTACAAAGAACAGCAACAGGCTCTCGAAATCCTTAACGCACAATACGAGCTCCTGGCACAGCAGCAGTCAGAATGTTGCGGCTCGGGCGAAGCACGCAGCCTGGAGCTGCCTTCTGCCGAAAACCCCGCAGATGCCGCCCTGCTCCGGGACAATATTCCGAATCCTTTTACCGAGAGCACCCTGATCGGGTACCATATACCGCAGCGTGCCGCTTCGGCCATGGTAAATATTTACGATCTGCAGGGAAAGGAGATCCGTTCGTACAACATAACAGGTAAAGGCGAAGGCAGCATTACCATTGCGGGCAATGAGCTGCAGGCCGGTATTTACCTGTATACACTTATTGTGGACAACAGCGTGATAGATACCCGCAAAATGGTCCGCACCAGCCGTTAAACCCGCAGCGCTAATTTATCCACAAGTTCGGTCAGGGGCTTGGCAATTATTTTGCCGGTCCCTGTACCGTTCTTTTTGCATATATCGCGCAGTATATCTTCAAAATAATGGGCTATTGAGCCACAGAAGGCCGCTTCGCAGTTGTATTCGGTACAGAAGGGCGTAACCTGCCAGCGTACAAAGGTCTCCAGTTCTTCGTACACTTCCTGCCGTACCTCGGGCACATGAACGTAGCGGGATGCAAAAGGCGCAAAGGTAGCCAGGAAACGGTTGGGCGCGCTGTCTTCGCGCATGGTCTGCAGGTATTTCTCTACCGTAAAACCGGGATATTGTTCATAGAACGCATCGATCACCGCGCGGGGCCAGAGCTGGTAGAACACATTACGCAGTACCCGCTTGCCGATGGCACAGCCGCCGCCTTCATCGCCGATGGTCCAGCCCAGGGAGGCCCGCAGGGGCCGGGGACTTTGTCCGTCGAAATACAAAGAGGCCGAACCGGTGCCCAGGATACAGGCCACGATCGGTTTTTCGTGGTACAGGGCCAGGGCAGCGCCCATAATATCGTTCTGTACCTGTATGCTTGCCTGCGGAAAGATCTCCTGCAGGCTGCGCGTTACCGATGCATTACCGTGCGCGGTGCCGCAACCCGCCCCGAAAAAATAAATGCTTCCGGGCACATCGGCCAGCCACTGGTTCACTTCGGCCGCTTCGTACAACAGCTTTTTTACTTCGGCTTCGGGCAGCACATTGGGGTTGAAGCCCCGGGAGGCCGACCAGGAGGTTTGTCCGGGCCCTTGTGTGCGGGCCCATTCGCATTTGGTGGCGCCGCAGTCGGCGATGAGTACGGAATGATTTGTCATTTACGCAAAATTAAACAATCGTTTGATTTACGGATAGTACGCAGTTTGTCTGTACCTTCTGCGGGTAAAACCTACTTCCCGGGTCGACAATTTTAAAGCGGCTGCCGTTAACGCCGGGCGGCGGGCAGTCCCGGCGGGCGCGTTCTGCCTGCCTGCAGCCTCTGCGCGTGCTCTGTGGCCGGGAATGCAAAGGATTAAAAAACTTTGTTAATTTCGCCTTAACAATCGGCACAAAGTTGCTGTATGTGATTACATTTGGTTAACACAACAAAAAGTTAAAGCGCAAAAATGAAAAAAGCACTCACTCTTGCATTCTTTCTCATCGCCGGTTTCGGCTTTGCCCAATTGCCGTCCATCAAGGTAAAGGACATCCACGGCAACGAAGTGGACGTAGCCTCCCTGCAGAACGACGGTAAACCCATGATCATTAATTTCTGGGCTACCTGGTGCAAACCCTGCGTGCTGGAGCTGAGTACCATTGCCGACGAATACGAGGAATGGGTAGCGGCCACCGGTGTAAAACTCTATGCCGTTTCTATTGACGACTCACGCAATACCGCCAAGGTGGCCCCTTTTGTAAAGAGCCGCGCCTGGCTTTATGAGATACTGCTGGATACCAACGAGGACCTGAAGCGCGCCCTGGGTGTGCAGAATCCGCCGCATACCTTTGTGGTGGACGGTAAGGGCAGCGTGGTATGGCAGCACATGGGCTACCAGCTGGGCGATGAAAAAGTGCTTTTTGACGTGGTGAAAAAAGTAGCCAGGGGCGAAAAAGTAGATGAATAATACCGTATTCTTTTTCGAACATCAGACATATCTGCAAAAGGCATCTATGAAAAAACATATACTTACCGGCCTGTCCGTGCTGGGTCTTGCCGCCGTCACGTACAGCCAGACCCCCAAGGAAAATAACTGGGGAACGCTTACCGGCCTGGCAGGTGCCGATGTACAGTTCTATACGCGCGACAGCATTATCGGTGCGCCTGTAGTGCCCGAAAAAATGCGGATGAACGCCTTCCTTTTCCTCAATTACCGTAAAGGCGGCTTTTACGCAGGTGCCCGTATGGAGTTTTACCAGCCCAAACCCCTGCTCGGCATCGACGAGCGTTTCCAGGGCCAGGGTATTCCCTATTATTTTGCCGGTTACCAGTACAAAGGGCTCGACATTACAGCGGGCGGCTTTTACGAACAGTTCGGTAACGGCCTCACGCTGCGCTCTTACGAAGCCCGTCAGCTGGGTTTCGATAACTTTCTGCAGGGCTTTCGTGTAAAGTACAATGTAAAAGGGATCTATATCAAAGGGGTATTCGGACGCATGCGCGATTTCTGGACCTGGAGCCGGGGAACCGTACGCGGTATCGACGCCGAGATCAACTTTAACGAGACCGTACCCAAACTGAAGAACAGCAAATTCCGCCTGCGCGTGGGAGGTAGCTTTGTAAGCGTGAACCGTCCCGACGGCGAAAAAGTGATCGGCCAGGAAGTGCTTGCCCTGCCCCTGAACGTAGGTAATGCCGCCGGCCGACTGAACCTCGGCTATGGTAACTTCTCCCTGAGCGGTGAATTTGCCTATAAGTTCAACGATCCCTCCACACCCAACCATTATATTTACAAGCCCGGTGCCTCGGCATTGCTTACCGCTACCTATGCCGCCACCAACTGGGGCATCTCGGTGGGTGCCAAACGTATCGATAACTTCGATTACCGCACCGACCGCGAGGCCGTGGGTAATCGCCTGCTGGTGAACTGGATACCCATGCTCAACAAGCAGCACACATACGCCCTGGCCGCTTCCATTTATCCCTACGCCGTACAGTACGTGGGCGAACAGGGTCTGCAGGCCGACCTGAACTTTACCATTCCGCGGGGCAGCAAACTGGGCGGGAAATACGGTATGGACATCAATATCAATGCCTCCATCGTATACGGGCTCGATACCACCAACCGTCCTTCGCGCGCTACCGTTTTCGGTTCGGATACCGTGCTTACGCCCGACCGCTACGGTTACAGTTCCGGCGCCGGACTGGGCAAGGAGTACTACCAGGACTTCAATATCGAGATCACCAAGAAATTCAACAAAAAATGGAAGCTCACCGTAATGTACATGCAGCTCTGGGCCAACCTCAACATACTTACCGTAAGTACCCTGGGTAAAGACCCTTTTGTACATGCACACATCGGTGTGGCCGATCTTACCTGGCGTATCAACAACAGTCATTCCCTGCGTATAGAGGCCGAAGGTATGTATACCAAACAGGACCAGGGCAGCTGGCTGATGGGACTGGTAGAGTGGACCTTTGCCCCGCACTGGTCGGTATCGCTCATGAACCAGTACAACATCGGGCACCCGGTACCTGAAAAAAGGCTCAATTATCCCCTGGGTTCTGTGGTGTACAATATGGGCAGTCACCGTTTCCAGCTGAGCTACGGACGCCAGCGTGCCGGGGTGCTCTGCATAGGCGGGGTTTGCCGTGCGGTACCTGCGGCCAATGGTTTAACACTCGGATATATAGGTAGTTTCTGATAAATTTTGTACTTTTCCGTATTCAAAAAAGATGAATGTAATGAACTTAAAAACGGGTAAGGGCCTGCTGCCGGCACTTCTGCTGCTGTTAACGGCTGCTTTGTACTCCTGCGACAAAGTACCGGCCCCCTATTCTACCGTCGCTTCCAATATCGATACCACCCTGTACCCGCCGCCTTCGTTCAGCATCAACCCTAATGCGCCGCGCAAGGTGCTTATCGAAGATTATACGGGCCATACCTGCGGCAACTGCCCCGATGCGGCCGTGGTGCTTAAAAATATACTGGCGTCCAATCCCAATGTGGTGGCGCTGGCCGTACATGCAGGCAGTACCTTTGCACCTCCGCAGCCTCCCAAATACCCGGACGACTGGCGTACCGAAGTGGGTACGGCTTTCGATAACCGCTTCGGCGTATCTTCGGCCGGGCAGCCCAACGGGCTTATCAACCGCCGTTCGGTAAGCGGAAGTCCCATTGTGTTCCACACATCCTGGGCCAACCTGGTGAACCAGTACCTTTCCGAAGACCCCATTGCCGATGTGGAATTGGGCATAAAAACGTATTTCGATCCGTCTACCCGCCGCCTGGTCACTTATGTACACAGCGGTTTCGTGGAAACGATCGCCGAGGAAGTGAACCTGGGCGTATACCTGGTGGAAGACAGCATCGTGGGTGCACAGAAATGGTACAACCAGGGCCTGGTGGACGATTACATGCACGACTACGTACACATGGACATGCTGCGCCAGAACATCAGTCCTGTATGGGGCGTGAGCCTGGGCGCCAACAATGCCGCCGGCAAGATACTGCGCCGCGAATGGCAGATGGTGGTGCCGGCAGAGTTCCATGCCGAACACCTCAAAGTACTGGCTTTCGTATATAAGGTGAGCAACAACGAGGTGATACAGGCCACAGACGTACATATAATTGAATAACAGAAAGTCCGGCTAGCGGTAAAAAGGTAATTTTTAGCAGATTATTTTTTTATTAGCGAAAATCGCCGTACATTTGCAAAACTTTTGAAAGAAGGGGACCGGAATCGTCCCCTTTTTCATTGAACATAAATCATGGTTACACAAGGAAAAATAGAGGAAATTGTAAACAGCCACCTGGAGGGAACAGAACATTTTCTTACGGAGATCGATCTGACACCCGGCGGGCAATTGGCTGTTTATGTAGATAGTTTCCAGTATTTTACGCTGGATGACTGTGCCGCGCTCATGCGGGTGATCCGCAAGGAATTCGGCGAGCAGCTTGATCATTTTGATATTGTTGTTTCATCTGCCGGTATGGACCGCCCGTTCAAAAGCATGAAACAATATCATAAAAACTTGAACAAAGAGGTAAAAGTGGTTACCTTTGACGGCAAAAGCATCAGCGGCGTACTGTCGAAAGTAGGCGAAGACTCCGTTGTTGTGGAAGAAGCCCCCAAACCACCCAAAAAAGGAATGAAAGTTTCCAAAAGCGCGGAACCTGTGAAGCACGAGATCGCGTTCAACACGATAAAAGAAACCAAACGTATCATCAATTTTAAATAATTTCCTGTCATGGATCAAGTAAACCTGATAGAATCGTTTGCAGAGTTTAAAGACCTGAAAAACATTGACCGAGTGACCATGATGAGCATCCTGGAGGATGTGATTCGCAACATGATCACCAAGAAATACGGTCGTTCTGACAATTACGATATCATCATCAACGTAGATAAAGGTCACCTGGAACTGTTCCGCAACCGCGAGATCGTGGACGACGAATGGGCCGAAGACAGCTTCGACTACGATGAGAACTTCCACATCAGCCTTACCGAGGCCCGCAAAATTGATGCGGACTTCGAGATCGGCGACGAAGTATCGGAGCCTGTTCAGCTGGAATCTTTCGGTCGCCGCGCCGTGCTGGCCCTGGGCCAGAACCTGCGCATGCGTGTGAACGACCTGGAAAAGGATGCCCTGTACCGCAAATACAAAGAGCGTGTAGGCGAGATCGTTTCCGGCGAGGTTTACCAGATCTGGAAAAAAGAACTGCTGATCATGGACGACGAGGGCAACGAACTGCTGCTGCCCAAAAGCGAAATGATCCCGAACGATTTCTATAAGAAAGGCGATACCCTGCGCGCCATTGTGCACGGTGTGGAGCTGAAGAACAACCTGCCGGTGATCGTACTTTCCCGTACGGCCGAGAAATTCCTGGAAAGACTGTTCGAACAGGAAGTTCCCGAAGTTTTCGACGGTATCATCGCTATCCGAAAAATTGCCCGTATCCCCGGTGAGCGCGCCAAAGTAGCCGTAGAAAGCTATGACGACCGCATCGACCCCGTAGGTGCCTGCGTAGGTATGAAAGGTTCGCGTATCCACGGCATCGTTCGTGAGCTGCGTAACGAAAATATCGACGTGATCAACTACACCTCCAACTCTTCGCTGTTCATTCAGCGTGCCCTGAACCCCGCCAAAATTTCCAGCATCCGTCTGCATGAGGAGACTCATAAAGCCGACGTATTCCTGAAGGCCGACCAGGTTTCCCTGGCCATCGGTAAAGGCGGACAAAACATTAAACTGGCATCGAAACTTACCGGTTACGAGATCGACGTATTCCGCGAAACCGACGGTATCGATGCTGAAGACGTTGCCCTGGACGAATTCCGCGACGAGATCGAAGACTGGATCATCGACGAGCTGAAAGCCATCGGCTGCGACACGGCCAAATCGGTACTGGAACTGGGTGCTGCCGACCTGGTAAAACGTACCGACCTGGAAGAAGAAACCATACAGGAAGTGCTTGCTGTATTACGTTCTGAATTTGAAGAATAATGCAGTGGTGCACAACCGCAAACATACCTTGCAGAAAAATTGCCTGCTGATTATGTAAGCCTGTCTCACATAACATATATGGCAATTAAAAAGGTGTCCTGCAGTAGCATGGCACCCCGGAAAGGGTTTTCTGCATAGGCATACTGTGTATAAAACCCTTTCTATGTTATGTAAAAAGAAACAGGAACAAAAAGAATATGAGTGAAGTAAAGAAGGTACGACTCAGTAAAGCTGCCAAAGAGTTCAACGTAGGGATGTCTACCATAGTGGATTTCCTGCAGGCCAAAGGTCTGCCGGTTGAATTCAACCCCAACTATGCACTCGACGACAAGGCCTATGACCTGCTGTCGAAGGAGTATGCCGGGGACAAAAATACCCGCGAGAAAGCGGAAAAGCTTACCATTGTACGTACTACAGCCAAAGAAAAAGAAAGCGCCCCTGCCGAAACGGCCGCGGCAAAAGAAAAACCGGCTGCGCCTGAAAAACCGGCCGAAACAGCCCCTGTAACCGAATCTCCTGCAGAAAAACCCAAGGCCGAAAAAGCTGAAGAACCGGCTAAACCCAAAGCAGAAGAAGCCCCGGAAAACGTTCCTGTTGAAAAACCGGTTGAGCCCGCTGCTGAGGAAGAAAAGCCTGCTGCCGAAGAGAAAAAGCCCAAAACGGAAGGTCTGGCAGGTCCTAAAATATTAGGAAAGATAGACCTGGAGCCCAAACCTAAAAAGACAAAGAAAGCTGCGGAAAAAGCGCCCGAAAAAACGGAAGAAACGCCCGAACCGAAAGCGGTAACGGAAGCCGCTCCCAAAAAGGAGAAAGAAAAACCGAAGGAAAAGGAAAAAGAAGCGCCTGCCGCCGAGCCTGAAGTAAAGGCCGAAGCACCGCAGACACCCGAAACACCTGCCGTAACGGAAACTCCCGCTGCCGAAGAACCCGTATCCAAAGAGCCGGAACTGATCCGCGGTAAAGTAGAAACGCTTTCCGGACCCAAGATCCTGGGTAAGATACAGCTGAATCCCAGCCTGGAGAAAAAGGCCGATTACAGCGAATTCAAGAAAAAAGGCAAAACCGGTGCCGGAAGTAACGATCCCAACGGGCCTAAAAAGAAACGCAAACGTATCGAAGCCGATAAGGTCGATATTAAAAAAGAAAAAGTTTACGACGATAAACAGCAGACCGGCAGCACAGGAGGCAACACAGGCAGCGGCGGTAACAACCAGCGCCTGAAAAAACGTCCTGTAAAAGCAGAAAAGGCCGAACTGTCTGAAGAAGATATCCAGCGCCAGATCAAAGAAACGCTGCAACGCCTGGACGACCGTAAGAAGAACCTGAGCACCAAACTCCGTAAGGACAAACGTGTGGAAGGCCGCTTACGCCGCGAGGAGGAAGAGCGCGAGATCGAAAAACAAAGCAAGATCCTGAAGGTGACCGAATTCGTTTCGGCCAACGAAATGGCCAAAATGATGGATGTGCCCGTTACCTCCATTATCTCGGCCTGTATGAGCCTGGGTATGTTCGTGTCCATCAACCAGCGTCTGGATGCTGAAGCCATTACCATCATTGCCGAGGAATTCGGGTATAAGGTAGAATTCGTTTCTGCCGATGCCCAGGAAGTGCTCGAAGAAGAGGCCGATGATCCGGAAGACCTGCAGCACCGTCCGCCGGTGGTGACCGTAATGGGTCACGTTGACCACGGTAAGACCTCATTGCTCGACCGTATCCGCGATGCCAACGTAATTGCAGGCGAGGCCGGGGGTATCACCCAGCACATCGGAGCCTACAGCGTGCAGCAGGAAGACGGTAAATACATCACCTTTATCGATACGCCGGGTCACGAAGCCTTTACGGCCATGCGTGCCCGCGGTGCCAAAGTAACCGACGTGGCCATTATCGTAATTGCCGCGGACGACAGCGTGATGCCGCAGACCATCGAGGCCATCAACCACGCACAGGCCGCCGGCGTACCTATGGTGTTTGCCTTCAACAAGATCGATAAAGCGGGAGCCAATCCCGATAAAATACGCGAAGCCCTGGCCAACATGAACCTGCTTGTAGAAGAGTGGGGCGGTAAATACCAGAGCCAGGAGATCTCTGCCAAACAGGGCAAGGGCATCAAGGAACTGCTCGACAAAGTACTGCTCGAGGCCGAAATGCTTGACCTGAAAGCCAATCCGAACAAACGCGGACTGGGTACCGTGATCGAAGCCTCGCTCGACAAAGGCCGCGGTTTCGTATGTACCATCCTGGTACAGAACGGTTCCATCAAGGTGGGCGATGTGATCCTGGCCGGTCCGTTCAGCGGACGTATCAAAGCCATGTTCAACGAACGCGGAGCCAAGATCGACACCGCAGGTCCTTCAACCCCGGTGCGTATCCTGGGTCTTTCCGGGGCACCGCAGGCGGGCGACCTGTTCAACATTATGGAAGACGAACGCGAGGCCCGCGATATTGCCAACAAACGCCAGCAACTGCTGCGCGAACAGGGCATGCGTACCCGCAAACACATTACACTCGACGAGATCGGACGCCGTATCGCCATCGGGGACTTCAAGCAGCTCAACATCATCATCAAAGGGGATACCGACGGTTCGGTACAGGCCCTTACAGACAGCCTGCTGAAACTCTCTACCGAGAACATCGTGGTGAACGTAATTCACCAGGCGGTGGGTGCTATCTCCGAAAGCGACGTAATGCTGGCTTCGGCTTCCGACGCCATCATCATCGGCTTTAACGTACGTCCGGCCGCCAATGCCAAGAAACTGGCCGAGAAAGAAGAGATCGATATCCGTCATTACTCCATCATCTATAAAGCCATCGAAGAAGTTAAAGACGCGATGGAAGGCCTGCTGGAGCCGACACTGGTAGAGAAGGTAACTTCCAATATCGAAGTGCGTGCCGTGTTCAAGATCTCGAAAGTGGGAACCATTGCCGGTTGTTACGTGCTCGACGGAAAAGTGGAGCGCAAGAACAAAGTACGCGTTATCCGCGATGGTATTGTGGTCCACACGGGCGAACTCGACAGTCTCAAACGCTTCAAGGACGATGTGAAGGAAGTGAGCGCCGGTTACGAGTGTGGTCTGAGCCTCAAGAACTTCAACGATATCCAGGAAGGCGATATCATTGAAACGTACGAAGAAGTAGAAGTAAAACGTAAACTGTAATTCCTGCGGGCCGCCCCGCACGCGGCACTGCCGAAATATAAGCTTAAAGACACAGCCGTCCCCGGAGTAATTCAGGGACGGCTTTCTTTTATACCCTTTCAGAGATAACTTTTGAATCAGCTTCTTTTTTTACTTGACACGCGTACAAAAAAGATGCATATTTGCCTGAAGAACTGTGAGACACCCCTGTTTCTCGCATTTAGTAAGCCCGGCTTAAATCACCAAGCAAGACTGTACTAAATCGTGAATCAATATACAATGAAGCTAAGCTACCACTTAACCCTCTCGCTCTTCTTATTTTTCTCTCTTGCATTCGGTACGGAAGCCCTCCGGGCACAACAGAATCTGCTGGTGATCAACTCATCGGTCGGAACGAATCTTACGGTGTGCCTCAACCAGATCCCTTTTCAGCTGCAGGTTGAAAACCCTTCGCCGTTCAATATACTGAACGACACGGTGACCATGACCCTGCCGACGGGCGTCTATTACCAGCCGGGCAGTATTGCCGGCGGTATCGAAGTGGATATCAGTGACCTGCAGCAACCGGTGTTCCAGATCCCGAATATTAATTCGCTGAGTTCCCACAACTTTTCGGTAACCCTGGAGGCCGGCTGTGAGATACGGGATTTCCTGAGCAGCGGCGGACAGCTGGTAAATACCGTGCTGTTCGAGTTTGACGCTACCAACGGTATCGGTGTGGCTACGCCCGGCAGCCAGACCCTGAACAGCGCCGTATATTCGGTGTCGATACCCAGCCTGGCGCTTACCACGGTCACCAACCAGAGCTACAATGCCAGTGTGGGCGATGTGTTCAGCCGCTGCATTACCATTGTGAACGGCGGCAATGGCGCCCTGGACGAGTTTTATTTTAAAGATGAACACGGAGCCGGTATCAGCATCAATGCCGTATCGGCCGGTACGCTTACCCCCGTACCCAACGGACTGCTGATGCATTTTACCGCGGCTGATTTTATGACCTTAGGCGATGGGGACGGACTTTTTGAACCCGGGGAGAACATTACCTTCTGCGAAACTGTGCAGGTGGTAGCCTGCGCCGACGTATCGTCCGATTTCTACTATTACTGGGGCTGCGGACAGGACACCTGTGAAATACAGGCCGACGGCGCCAATGTGAATTTCCCCGGCGAAGTGCCCAATCTTACCTTTACCACGTTCAATTCCTTTACCGGTTCGGTGCTCAATGCCAACTGTTACGGCAATAATGCCAGCGGCGATTTTGAATCGGGCTTCAACATAAGCAATGCAGGTACGGGTACGGCATACAACGTAGATATTGAACTGTACCAGCATGCCAACGGCGGTAACTATACCAGCGATTATTACAGCTCTCTCAACACAGGTAGCTTTACCTACCAGGTGAACGGCGGGCCCGTGCTGCCGCTTACGCTCACGGCCACGTCCAACTCGGTGGCCAAGCCCTGTCTGCCGCCCAATCCCAAGGGCCGGGTGTATTTTACCATCGACAGTATCCTGCCCGGCGACGTTGTCACCATCCGCTGGAACCATTTTACCTGCTGTTACAACAACCTGTGCACCAATACCGAGCGTAAACACCTGCTGGGCTGGCAGTTCCGCGGCACGTACGAGAACCGCTGCTATACGCCCTATACCATTCCCCTGGTGAGCTCCCCGGCGGGCGTTTCCTATTTTCGCAATACGCTTATCGTGGACAATTCACCGGGCACTATGACAGGTTCTTCCACGGAGACCATCAGTTTCCTGTTTTCTAATTTTGAGACCGTGCTGCCGCGCAATACGGCCAATGACCTGTTCTATTACGAAGTGGCGCTGCCGCCCTGTTTAACGGTGGTGCCCGGTTCTTTCCGCATACTGAATGCCGCGGGTAACCAGCTGGCCAATCCCGATTCTATGGTCACCAACGGCAACCTGGTACGCTTTTATTACAGCGGTCCGGTAGGAGGGGAGCAGGCTCAGCTGCTGTTTGACATATCGCTGGATTGTAATTCCTGTGCCAGTACGGGCGTGCAGAACATTTCCCTGTCGTCGGTATACATACCCGACCGTAACTGCGGATGTGCCATAAACCTGGGCTGCGTTACCACCAGTATCGAAATTCTGTGCCCGGCCCTCTGCGAAGGCGCCAACCTGACCACGGTAAACTGTCAGCGCGTGAACTACGGCCTGCCGGATAACGACAACAACGGTCTGCCCGACCCGGGCGGGGTCATCGACTTCAGCAAGGTAAAGACCACACGTCTTATGTACGGCGATACGCTGGGTGTGGAACAGGTGGCCTATATTCATAATCCCAACGGACTGAACTGGGGGCATATCATTGCCGTTTCCAACATCGAGGGCACGGGCAATATATTTACCTACGGCAGCGGCACCCTGCGCATCTACGACGGGGCCACGGGCAATTATTACAGCTGCAATGCGCCTTCGGCACTTACTACCACCAATATACCCGGCGGCGTACGTTATGCACACGATATTAATGTGAACGCACTCGCCGGAGGCTGTTTGCCGGCGGGCTATACGCTTAAAACGGGCGATTCGGTGTTCTGGAAAATGAATTACGTAGTTACATCGAATATCGGCGGAGCTTCGCTGAACGGCAACAGTGTAAACTACATGTACACCTCGGCCGTGCCGTATGTACAGCCGGTGGATAGTAACGACCTGTATGGCTGTAACAAGGTGGTACGCACCTTTACGGTGATCGGTTATTATTATACGAATTATGGCCCGGACAGTTACGATATCAATAACTGCAACCAGTTCACCATCTCGCAGAACTATTACCTCAGCATCGGCATCTGCTGTAACAACTACGGCGGCGGTAACCTGTTCCCTTTCGAATACAGGCACTGGGCCTCGCCAAGCATGCTGCGGGTGGTAATGCCTGATGATTATACGTATATACGGGCGCGTTTCAACTTTGTACGAACGGCCGGTACCCTGGTCACATCAAGCAGTCCCTGGTTCAATATAAATCCTTCGGCCGTAGTGGGGAATACTTATGATTTTGATGTCTCGGGTTATTTCGGAAGTACGGCGGCCGACAGTATCCTTTTCGGCGACGACGGTTTCCACGGCACCCTGCAGGTAACTTTCGAGCCCAACTGCAATGTGGCCGACAGTACCGGCTACATCGGCTATTACTGGACCTTCGACGAGTCGGCACAGCTGCAGCCCTCGCCAACCTCGCCCACTTCCAACGTACTTACCAATGACGATATCACCTACAACAGTCCGCTGGTAAGCCTGCAGTCGAACCTGCTTTCCGTCAACACCTCCACCGGCAATGTAAACTGGACGCTTACCATGACCAACCAGTCCAACGTATCTACGGGTTCCAACCTCTGGATCGGGTATTCTTCCAACGGCAATATCGTGGCCGACAGTATCCTGGTGAACGGAACGGGACAGATGCTGTACCCGGGGCCGGGCAATATTTTCAACCTGCAGCAGATCGGTCCGGCCCTTACCCATACGTACACACTGTATACACATTCCACTTCCTGCACCACGGACAGCATTATGATCTATTTTGGCTGGGGTTGTACGGGTATTCCCACGAACCTGGCCGGTTACGAATGCCCGGTTACGCCGCTCAAACTCACCATTACACCGCTCTTCCCGGCACTGGAGAACAGTATTTCCATTCTTACGGCAGATACCATTCCCCTTTGCGATACTACGGAATACGAGATCCTGGTGCGCGATTTCCAGCTGGGAAATGCCTACAACATACTTACACAGATACTGCTGCCCAATGGTCTTACGCTGGTTCCGGGCTCCTCACAGTTCCAGTACAACGGGGCTTTTGTTTCCGTGCCCGATCCGGTGCTGCTGGGCGGTACCACCTGGCAGTGGAGCATAAACGGCATGAGCCAGGTATTGGCGGGCAACGGTCTGTCGGGTATTTACGATCCGCAGTCCAACAGTTTCCGGATACGCTTCCGGGCCTTTGCTACCTGTAATTTTATCTCGGGCGAACGGGTGCGGGTGCAAAGTATGGGCGAGGCCTTCTGCGGGCTCGGGGTATCTTCCATACCGGTATTCTCGGCCCCGCTGCTGGTGCAGGACGCACTGCCGCCTTACCAGGCCGATATCAGGCTGAAGATGGACTTTATTACACCCTGTACGGGCGGCTCACAGCTGCTGATACGGGTACTGAACCTGGGTACGCAGCCTTTCGACATGTTCGATTCACTGCGTCTTTCCCTCACAAACGGACTTACCTTTATACCGGGCAGCCAGGTGCCGATCCACAATGCACCGGCCGGGGCGCCGCTCATTACTTCGCCCAACGGGTTCCAGGAACTGATCTGGCATCTGCCGCAGGGCGTGGTAACGGGCGATTCATCGGTGTTCTCCGTTATGCTCGATGCCGATCCTTCGCTGCTGGAATGCGGTATTGTACAGATATCGGCGTCTTCCACCGCATCGGGTTTTGCCAGCTGCAGCCAGAACGGGGCTTACTGCAATATTTCGGTGGTAACGGGCGATACCTTACGTAATATATTCATTTACAAGGGATACCTGCAACTGAGCAATAGCTCCGGGGTGTCGGTGCCGGCGCCTCCGGCGGGCGAATCGGCCACGGTGTCGTTCGATATCTTTAACTCCGGCGAAACCATTATTGCAGGCACCAATACGGTGATCAGCTATTACGGCGATGCCGACGGCAACGGTATTTTCTCCGCGGGCGACGTGCCCATAGGAGTGCATACGATCACCGATCAGCTCGGCTCCAACAGCACCTTCAGTTATACACATACACTGCCGGTAAATTCGCCCTACACCTGCGGTATCATCGCCGTGGTGGACACGTCGGCCAACCCCTGTATCTGTGCCACGCAGCAGATATACATTCCCATACAGCTGCACAGTCCGCCCCTGCAATACCAGGTTTGCTCGGGCAATACGATAAACATCGGTAACCCGGCCATCAATAATTATACCTACAACTGGAACAATGCGGGCTACCTGAACAGTGCCACGGCGGCGCAGCCCGATTTCCTGCATAATACGGCCTATCCGGTTACAGACACCCTTGTGTTCGTACGGCAGATCCAGAAACCCGGCTGTGCGGCTTCGGATACGGTAGTGGTGATCGTATTCCCGGAACCTGTGCCCCAGGCGGGTGCAGATATTTCACTCTGCAACAGCTACAATACCCTGCTGTCGGCTGTGGCTCCACAGGGCACGGCCACGGGCGTATGGACGCTGAACGGGAACTTCGCGAACCCTTCGGGGCTGAATTTTGCGGATAGTACGCTTTTCAATACAAGTGTGGGCGGACTGCAGGAAGGCACCTATCAGCTGATCTGGACCCTGAACAGCGGACCCTGTGTGCCGCGCTCGGATACGATGCAGATCTTCGTGTACGACCAGCCGGTGTCGAATGCGGGAGCCGATATCCCGCTGTGTAACATCTACAACACGTTATTAAGCGGGAATGCGCCGGTAGGCACGGCTACGGGCCTCTGGACCCTGGACGGCGGTTTTGCGAACCCTTCGGGTGTCACGTTCTCGGAC